>NZ_JBIAWS010000008.1:0-581994 GCF_042896045.1 Streptomyces sp. NPDC001351
ACGTCGAACACCTCCCTCAACGGCACGGGAGCCTCGTGCGTTGCGAACCCCGACGCCTTCCCCCGATCGGTGGCCACGCTGAAAAAGCTCACTGAGTGGGTACGTGGGACGAGATCCTCGTACGATGCCTTGTCAGTGGCAGCGGCTACGGTGGGCCGCACCGGTTACTCGGGAGGTGTGACGCGGATGACTGCCAGCGCTGAACATCTCAAAGCCCTCGTCAGGGCCCATGCCGAGGCCGACGACGACCGTTTCTACAGCATCGCCCTGCAGGTGGCGGCCAAGTCCGCGCGTCAAGGGCACGGCAAGTTCGCGCTAGAGCTGCGCGAGCTCGTGGAGTCGATGCGGCGGCAGGGCGCGAAGACCATCGGTGCAGTCGGTCCGACGCCTGTGGTTCAGCCGCGAGGTGAACTGTCGAGCCTGCTGACCGCCTGGTATCCCGATGTCCGACTCGACGACATGACCCTCGCCACGGAACTACGCGCTTCCCTCGACCGGGTACTGCACGAACAGCGGCAGCGTGCTCGACTTGAACGCTTCGGCTTCATGCCAGTCCACCGGATTCTCCACTCCGGCCCCCCTGGCACCGGCAAGAGCATGACGGCAGCTGCGCTGGCCGGCGAGCTGTCCCTGCCGCTGTTCACAATCCGCTTGGACGGATTGATCAGCCGTTTCATGGGTGAGACAGCGTCGAAGCTGCGTTTGGTGTTCGATGCCGTGGCCCAGACGCGGGCGGTCTACCTGTTCGACGAGTTCGACGCTCTGGGTGCGCAGCGAGCCGTGGGCAACGACGTGGGCGAGGCACGACGGATCCTCAACTCCTTCCTGCTGTTCCTGGATGAGGCTCCCTCGGAGAGCCTCGTGGTAGCGGCCACCAACCATCACGAGATCCTGGACCGGGCCCTGTTCAGGCGCTTCGATCTGGTGATCGCCTACGAGGCGCCCACGCCTGAGCAGGCGGTGGAAGTGATGCGCAGGAGGCTCGCGGGAATGGACACCAGCACAGTACGGTGGCCCTCTGTAACCGAGCATGTGGCCGGGCTGAGCCACGCGGAACTCGTGAAGGCTGCCGAGTCCGCGGCCAAGCAGGCCATTCTGGGGGGTGCCGACGTGATCGACGATCGCTTGCTGCTGGATGCTCTGAGTGAGCGGCACGCGCTCCACCATGCCTGAGCCGCACACGTCCCCCAGCACCCCCCACCTCCTCGTTCCCTGGCCTGGCCGCACACTGCGGCCCAAGCAGCCACGTCCCGCCCCGGGCGGAGACCATGTGGACCGGTCCGCAGATCGACAAGGGCATGTGGCCCGCCTGGTCGGTGGACTTGAGCAGGCTCGCGATGAAGCAGTGGATGTACGCGCTGAGATCCCGGAGCCGTACCGAGCGGATGGCTTCGCGGTCCGCATCGAGGCCGCGGCCGGCTACAACCTCACTCTGGAGGCCCTCGACAGGTCTGGCCTGACGCTCATGAGTGTGCATCCGCCCGTCGATCAGAACCCCGAAGACGCGCTGGTGTGGGTGCCGTACGAGAAGATGGCGGACTTCTCTCGCCGTATTCAGGAATTCACCCAGAACAACCCCGGCGGCACGCCCAAGCAGGCGGCCCTCGTCGCCAACATGGAGTCGGTCCAGCGAGCGTTGTTCCAGCATCTGTGGCAGGAGAGCGAACCTCTGCCGCCTATGGAGGAACGACGTTGGTGGGAGCTGTGGTTCGACCCACAGATCGCCGAGTCTGATCCCGTCGCGAGCCTGCGGGAGTTGGCCGCGGAGAAGCAATGGCCGGTTGCTGAGCTCGCGCTGGCGGTCGGCGAGCGTCTCGTTGCGCACGTCCAGGCCTCCGGCGAAGAGTTGCAGGCCCTTTTGGGGACCAACGCCTGCCCGGTAGAGATACGCCGACCCACCTTCGCCCAGGAACTGCACGGCGTGGACCGGTCTTTCCAGCATGCTCTGGTGAACGACCTCGCCGGACGCATCCAGGCCGCCACGCCTGATGCTCCCGTGGTCTGCGTTCTGGATACGGGAGTGAGCCAGGAGCACCCGCTGCTGAAGGCTTCATTGCACGGCCGGGCGCACAGTGCCCTCCCCCTCCAGACGCCGGCCGACCGGCACGGGCACGGCACCGAAATGGCGGGCATCGCGCTCTACGGAGATCTGGCCGAGCCGCTGGAAAACCAGGGGCCCGTCGTACTGACGCACGGACTGGAGTCCGTGAAGATCCTGGACGGCGTGACGGCGCAGGCAGTGCACCCGCGCACGTACGCGGAAACGACCGCAAATGCCGTGGCCGCAGCCGAGATCGAGGCGTTGAGCGCAAGCCCACCGCGCGCCCGGGTGTTCTCCATGGCAGTCACCGATCACTCCACAGAGGCCAAGAACGGCACCGACGGCACACCGACCCTATGGTCCGCCACGCTCGACGCCCTCGCCGCGGGAACAGATGTGGTGGCGCACGACGACCGCATTGAGCTGATCGGTGCTCCGGATCCGGACGCCTCGCGGCTGATCGTCGTCAGCGCGGGCAACATCCGGGGGCTCGAGCCGCAGCACATCCGCAACCCTGAGGGCCATCTGGACCATGTGACGATGTGCGATCTGTCGCGGATCGAAGAGCCCGCGCAGGCTTACAACGTCCTTACGGTCGGAGCGTTCACCGAACTCACCGAGGTGCCCGAGGATCCTTCGTTCGCGGGTTTCCGGCCGCTCGCCACATCTGGCCAGCTCTCCCCCTTCAGCCGGACGTCCGTCGCACTGACAGGAACGCCCGTGGTCAAGCCAGACATCGTCATGGAGGGCGGCAATCTGCTGGTCGATCCCGGGGAAACCTTGCTGACCCCGCACGACGTGGTCAGTGTGACCACGACCGGTAAGGACTTCTTCCGGCAGGTCTCCTCCGCGAACGCAACCAGCTCCGCCACCGCTCAGGCCGCCCGCCTCGCCGCTCTTGCCCATGCCGCGTACCCCGGGTTGTTCCCAGAGGCCGTGCGCGGGCTGCTGGTGCACGAGGCGCGCTGGACGCCCGCGATGACCGGATCCGGCCTGCACACGAGCACCGGTCGCCCGCGGCTGGCGAAGAAGGACCTGATGAAGCAGGTCATGCGCCGCTACGGCTGGGGCATACCGAACGCCCAGCGGGTGCTGTCCAGCGCCGCCAACGCCGTCACCCTAATCGTGCAGAGCCAGCTGATCCCATTCCGGAGGGCTCCCGGTGGGGGCGTGCGCCTGGCGGAACTGCATTTGCACGAACTCCCCTGGCCACTGGAGCAGTTGCGGGAGCTCGGCCCCGCCACCGTCGCACTTCGGGTGACACTGTCGTACTTCGTCGAACCCAACCCGGGACGCCGCGGCATGCAGGGCAAGTACAGCTATGCCTCGCACCGGCTTCGGTTCGCGATCAGGGCGCCGGGCGAATCCGTGGACGGTTTCGAGCGGCGCATCACTGAACAGGCAGAGGCCGAATCTGACACTCCTGCCCATGCCAAGGCCTTTGAGGGGGACAAGAACTGGCTGGTCGGCAAGAACGGCCGCAACCAGGGGTCACTGCACTCCGACATCTGGATGGGCTCAGCGGCTGAGCTGGCCGACTGCGGCGTCCTTGCCGTCCATCCCTCCGGCGGTTGGTGGAAGAGCAATAACCGCACTGACCGTGTGAGCCGACCCGTGCGCTACGCCCTCCTGGTCTCGCTGGCAACCGATGAGGTCGAGACCGACCTGTACACCCCGATCGCCACCAAGCTCGACGTTCCGATCCTGGGCGCACTGGAAGTTCGCAGCGAGGCCGGCACGAGCCTGCCGGTTCAGACAGAGATCGGCTGGTAGGCTTCCGCGCCCCATATCGCGCTGCGCGTTCGTCGTCGGCACAGTGAAGTCATCGAAGGTCAGCTGCAGTTGTAGGCCCAGGTGCCCGATTTCGAGGTCGATGCCGAGGGCAGCGGCGTGCTCGACGAAGTGCTTGCGGTAGCCGCTGTCGACCCAGACCTTGCTCAGGGAGGGGTGGTCGGTGACGGCCTACTCCAGGTGGGTGCGGCCGACGGTGGAATCCTGGACACCTGACGCGGTGACCAGCAATGTCGATATCGCGGTTTCGGCGATTGTCCAAGCGGTCCATGCGTCGCCCTGGGCGAGCTTGACCATGGTGAGGGCGGCGGCGATTTACCTGCTTTGGGGCGCCTCGCTCGTGTCGTATGCGCGGGCCGCGGCGGCGGTGAAGTGGTCGAGGGCCTGGGAGTATCGGCCCTGGGCGAGGGCGAGGTGCCCCTGTCACAGCAAGCCGTACTAAGGCATCCGGATGCTCGTCGGCTTTGGCGAACGTTCGCCGTCTTCCGGCCCGTTCGAGGATGTTCCGATCGTGAGGCGCTCGGTGATGATCGCCCGTGCGGCTTCGCCCTTTCGGGTGGGCAGCAGCGGGTAGACGTGGATGAGGCCCTCGGCCTCGTGGAACTCCATGTCGACCCCCGCCTCTTTCGCGCGGTCGCGTAGCAGGTGCGCGTCCGGGTTGAGGACGTCGTGGGTGCCGCTGAAGACGGTGAGCGGGCCAAGCCCTGCCAGGTCGCCGGCCAGCGGGCTCACGCGGGGGTCGTCGGTGGGCAGCTCGCCGCGCCAGAGTTCTGAGAACACGCGGCCGCCGGGCTCACCCAGCCAGGGATCGGTGGGCTGGACCTGCGGGATCCGCGGGTTGGACCAGGACAGATCCAGCGCCGGGGAAATGAGCACGGTCCTGGGCAGGGTGACGTTGTGCCGGTCACGCAGGACCATCGCGGCGGACAGGGCGATCTGGCCCCCGGCGGAGTCCCCGGCGAGTCGTACCTCTCCGTGCCGCTCGCGCGCCTCCAGGACGAGGTCGACGACGGCGCTCACCACGGCGTCCGCCGTGCCGAACGGGACCAGTGGGTAGATCGGCACGACCACGGTGGTCTGGGCCTTGGCGGCGATCTGGGCCACCAGTTGCCAGTGCGCGGCGGCGATCTCGTACACCCAGCCTCCGCCGTGGGCGTACACGACGGCTCCCCGGGTTGGGCCGGCTGTGGGACGTACGCGGTACACCGGCCAGCCGTCGCGACGTGAGACATCGATGGTCACCGGAAACTTGAGTTGCTGCGGCGGTCCGTACGAGCTGGGCCGCAGCGCCAGGTCGTCGACGAGGGCGCGTGCCCGTTCGGCCGAGCGGAACGGGCGATTGCGGCGGGCGGCACGCAGGTACAGGGGGAAGGCCCATTCGGGAAGTCGCATCAGAGTCGGCTCCAGACGAGGAAACGCGCGCTTGCGCTGCTTTGGGGCGGAACATCAATGAACGGCGCCGAGTTGCTCGGCGAGTGCGGGCAGGCGTGGCTCGGGCGAGCAGGTCGAGGGTGTGAGTCCGGACTCACGCCCTCGACCTGCTGCTCAACGGTCTGCGAGGTGCCCGGGCCTATTGCCTGCCGGTCACACGCTGGTCCATTCCGGTCGGCTCGATCCGCGGGGAACCAGCGGCGGCTGCGGCCACGCGGGCGGAGTGTGGCTGAAGGAGACCGGCGGCGCCAGCATGTGGACGTCGCCCAGCGGCGATTCCGCATCGAACGCGCGCGGCTCGCGCAAGCTGTGCTCGTCGTCGATGCCGGCCTGGCCCGGGTCGACGAGTCCGAGGGTCTGGTACCACATAGCGGTGCGGGTGAGGTTTACGGTGACGTGCCACGAACCGCCTTCGCGGGCCTGTTTGACCAGCGCGGCTGCCGCGCCGGCGGCGCCCATGTAGCCGGTGATGAAGTCGTTGATCATGCCGGTCGGTGGCAGCTTCGGGTCCTCCGGCGTGCCTTCCAGCGTCATCAGCCCCGACGCGGCCGAGCCGTTCATGTCGAAGCCGCCGCGCTCGGCCCACGGACCGGTCGAGCCGTAACAGGTGACCGAGACCATGACGATGCCCGGGTAGCGCTGCGCCAGTTGTTCGGGAGCGAGGCCGAGGCGTTCGAGTTTGCTGCCGCGGTGGTTGTTCACCACCACGTGCGTGTCGGAGAGCAGGTGGTCGGCGCGCTCTTGGCCGCGGTCGGTGGTCAGGTCGACGTAGGCGCTGCGCGAACCGACGTTGGCTTCGGCGTAGATGAACTCGTGCTCGTAGTCGTTGGGCCGGGTCGCGCACAACACTTCGGCGCCCTGTTCGGCAAGTGTGCGGCCGACGGTCGGACCGGCAATGGCGTGCGTGAACGACAACACTCGCACGCCGTCGAACGGCCGCTGCGCCGCAGACCATGCGCGCCGCGGCGCGTCGCCGATGCGGCGCAGGCTGATCACCGGCTGGGTGGCCAGCAACGCCCCCTGCGGATGAGCGAGCCATTCCTCGGGAGTCCGGGCCACGCACAGCGGCAGACCCTCGGCGTTGGCCTTCTCCTCCAAGTCGAAGGCGTCCCATGTGGCGAACGCGGCGGCGGTCCTGGCGGGGTCGGGCGGGATGTCGAGGAAACGCTGCCAGTGTGCGGCGAGGTGCGGGTAGACGCCCGACGCCATCACGGTGCGGCCGTCGCGGGTGCGGTAGGGGGTGAGCAGGAACGGATTTTCGATGACCAGAGGGTGCGGGGCCGGTTCACCGGCCAGCGTCGGGTTCCAGTACGCGTTGGGCGTGATGTGGTGGACGGCTTCGCGCAGGTCGAGCGCGAGGTCCTGGGCTGGGAGGCCGCGGAGCCTGCCGAAGGTGACCGCGCCGACGGCGCAGGCCGCCATCGGGATGGCGATGCACGCGCCGAGTCGGTGCCTGGCGGGCACGATCGGGTCTTCCCCGGTGAAGGTGATTGTGCCGCCGGTGTCGGCCGAGGTCAGGCCGATCGGGTCCAGTAGACCGTCCAGGGCGTGCAACGGGTCCATCGAAGCCTCCGAAATTCAATATACCGATCAGCATCGGATACTGATCAGTATCCGATGCGGAACGGTATCTGATAAAGGGTGGAGTGCCAAGGGGAACCACGAAGAGACGCCGATCACCGTCGCTGCGCTGCTGGACGCCGCGTTCGAACTGTTCGCCGAGCAGGGCTACGGCGCCACGTCGATAGCGGACATCGCCGCGCGGGCCGGGCTGACCAAAGGCGCGTTCTACTCCAACTTCGACAGCAAGGACGCGTTGTTCCTGGCCCTGTTCGATCAGCAGTGGCGTGAGCGCGTCACCCGGCTGCGCTAGACCCTGCCGATGGGAGCCGCGCTGCGGGAGCGGAGGCGGACAGCCCAACGGGTAATCCACGTCCGCCGCCGACACCGGCACCGTGGAGAACCGGTTCGGCTGCGGATCGACCAGACGAGTGATTCGTCAATGCCGGCCGATGCTGTCCTGTCCGCTCATGATGTGCGGCATGAGTGGCGATCCCGCGCCCAGGGCCGTCTGCGGGACTACGTGATCGAACAGATCCTCGCGGTCCCATCAGCACGCCGAGCAGCGCACCCGGCGCGGCCCGAAGCGGTCGACCAGGATCTGCATCGGGGTTGCGGATGGCGTACAAGCTGAACTCGGTCGAGATCAGTAGCCAGCGGCGGTCCGCCTCGGGATCGGCGGAGTGCAGGAGCGTCCCGTCCACCAGCGCTCGCGCACGAGTCCGGCCTCCTTCAGGCGCGCGAGCGCGAGATCCAGGAGCCGGTCGGCGCGGTCTTCCTGCGTGAGCCGCTCGCGCAAGTCAGCCAGCACGCTGCGATGGAACCCGGGGTCGTCCAGTTCCATGGCCATGGCGTACTTGAAGTCGATGCGACACCGGACCGCCTCCGCGGCCTGACGGTCCGACAGGCCGAGCAAGAACAGCAGCACGCTGACGGTGGCCAGCTGGGCTGGCGAGATGCGGGGGCGTCCGTCGCGCAGGTACCAGCGCGCGAAGTCCTCGTCGCGCCACAGACCGTCCGGTCTCTCACCCACATCGCCGTCGTGCCGCCCGGGTTCTCGCCCGCGCGATCTGCGCGGTCAGAGGTCTATAAGTGCACTTATGCCCGCTTTGCGGATTGAGATAGTTTCGGAGTGGCATTGAGGCTAGCCGGCGTCCCGGGAGAGGGACTCGATGGCCGCCTCGATGAGGTGCAGGGCGACCACCGCGGCCCGTTCGAGGTCGGACTCCTGGGTGCCGGTGAAGAGCTCGATGATGATGGCGGTCGCCGCGACGGCCACCATCCGGGGGCCGACGGAATCCGGGGCGACGCCGAGGTCCTCGGCGACGACTCTGGTCGATTCGCGGATGGCGTCGTCCATCCGTGCCGTCCGCAGCGCTGCCAGTTCGGGGTTGGCGACGAACATGCGGCGTTCCAGTTCGACCATCTCGTCGTCGCCCGACTCGTGTTCCGCCAGCAGCCACCGCCCGAGGACGTCCACCGCACGCTCGTCGGGGCTCCGCTCGCGCATCGCTTCGGTCAGCCGGTCCGCGCCCTCGCTGAACTTGGACATGGCGATGTCCTGCTTGGAGCGGAAGTACATGGCCACCGTGCGCGGCGAGACCTCGGCCCGCTCCGCGATCTCGGCCACCGTCGTGGCGTCGTAGCCCTGCTCGGCGAACAACTCGAAGGCGGCACGGATGACCGCCTCGCTGCGCCTCGCCTTGCCGCGTTCCCGCAGACCTTGCTTCACCATGACGCCAAATTACTACAAAGTTACAACCCATCGCAATGTTGCAGTCGACTGCAAACTTAGCTTAGGCTGCAGTCATCTCGACGGATCGGCGAAAGGGAACAGTCATGGCTGGAAAGTTGTACGAGGGCGGCGGCCGACCGGGCGACCAGGTCCTGGTCACCGGCGGCAGCGGCTTCGTGGCGAGCCACCTCGTCCGAGAGCTGCTTCAGCAGGGGTACCGGGTCCGGGCCACCGTCCGGAACCTGGCGGACACCGCCAAGACGGCACCGCTGCGGGCCCTCGCGGTAGGGGCGCCCGGCACCCTGGAGCTGGTCGAGGCGGACCTGATGCGGCCGGGGTCGTTCGACGAGGCCGTCCAGGGATGCCGGTACGTCTTCCACGTCGCGGCGCCGTTCCTCATGCCCGAGCAGATCCGCGACGGCCAGAAGGACGTCGTGGAGCCCGCGCTGATCGGCACGCGGACGGTCCTCGAGGCCGTGGAGAAGGCGCAGGACGTCGAACGCGTCGTGCTCACCTCGACCCTCGGGGCGATCTTGGGCGACTACGCCGACATCCTGGACGTGCCGGACCGCATTGCTCGCGAGGACCTGTGGAACACCACCAGCACCGTGGCGAACAACCCGTACCACTTCGCGAAGACCGCCCAGGAGCGGCTCGCCTGGGAGTTCGCCGGGGCGCAGGATCGCTGGTCGCTCGTCACGGTCAACCCGGGTCTCGTGCTCGGTCCCTCGGTCACGCCATCGTCGAACTCGGGCAGCCTGTTCGTGATAAACGAGCTGATGAAGGGCTACTTTTTCTTCGGCGCGCCGAATTTCTCCTTCGCGTTCGTCGATGTCCGTGAGGTGGCGCTGGCGCAGGTGCGCGCCGCGCAGCGCCCGCAGGCCAGCGGCCGCTACATCCTCGCTCGGCCGGAGATGGTGTCGTTCCTCGACATGGGTCGCATCATCCGCGGCCGGTACCCGCGCCGGTACGTCGTCCCGCGCCACGCGGTACCGGACGCCGTCGTCCGGATGCTCGGGCCGCTCTTCGGGTTGACGAAGGACTACACCCGCAAGCATCTGGGCATCCGGTTTGGCGTCGACAGCCGCCGCAGCGTCGATGAGCTGGGCATCGACTACCGGCCCGTGGCCGAGACGGTTCTCGACCACTACGAGGCATGGAAGACGCTCCGGCGGGCATGAGTTCGAGCCGCTGTGCGGTCCGCGCACGTAGCTGTACGGTCCGCGGGCGTTGAGTGGATGTCAGGTCCGATTCTGGTAGCGGCCTCGTCCGGGCTGAGTGAGAAAGCCTTGGCGGGTGAGGCGACCGAGGCGGCTGCGGGTGATGTTGACGGATGCCTCGTCGGTGGGCATGTCGAGAAGTTCGTGCAGCTCACGGGCTCTGAATACGGGGCCGGGATGCTGGTTGAAGGCGTTCACGATGGCCTGGTAGGCGGTGCCCGTCTCGGGCGGGCCGGGTTCGGCTCCTGCCGGCGCGACCTCCGCGACGACCTCAGGGAAATCTCGAGGGGCGGGAAGACATGACGGGCAAACCGGCGTCGGTGCCGGTCTTGCCCGTCGCTACCGGCCGACGGCGATCGGCTGGCCGCATGCTGTTTGCCGGTTGCCTATCAGGGTCCTGCCGAGCAGGACGTGGCCGATCATGATCGGGTAGATCACGGCGCGTTCGAACATCCCGATGTTCCACGCCCAGCCGGTGAGCACGTCGGCCATGAACACCGGGAACGCGGCCAAGCCGACGACGCCCAGCACGATGCTCGCGGTCCGGCGGCCGCGACCCATGCCGACCCTGGCACCGTTGGCGCCGACGACGATCGCCATGATGTTGCCGGCGAGCATCACGGCCTGCGCACCCAACTCGTGGAACGCGACCAGGCCGTTCGCGACGTCGGCCTTGGAATCCTGGAAGATCCCCACCAGAGACACTCCGATGCCGGACACGGTCGCCAGCACGACGATCGCGATCGGCCGCGGGCCTTGGCGCAGATCGAAGGTCAGCAGTGGGCCGACGATGAGCACGATGCCGTACAGGACCCAGCCAGTGTCCATGACCGCGCCCAGCGGAGAGTTGCCCACCTGCCCGAACGTGACCTGACTCGGTCCGGTCAGGCCGAGATGGCTGACCCAGTTGTAGAACGGCGAGTAGTGCGGGTGCTGCCAGGCCGCCGCCGTGACGAGTTCGGCGGCCCACGCCACCAGCGGACCGGTGAGCAGCAGGAGCGCGCCGAGGCGGGCGGCCGCGCCGGAATGCACGATCGTCTTCACCGCAGCGCCATTCCCGGCACGCGGGCGCGGATCGCGTCCAGGGTCGCCTCGTCGGAGATCGTCCAGGGCGTGCAACGGGTCCATCGAAACCTCCGAAGTTTAAATATGCTGATCGGTATCGGATACTGATCGGTATCGGATGCGGAACGGTATCTGATAAGGTGTGGGGGTGCCAAGGGGAACCACGAAGAGACGACCGATCACCGTCGCTGCGCTGCTGGACGCCGCGTTCGAACTGTTCGCCGAGCAGGGCTACGGCGCCACGTCGATAGCGGACATCGCCGCGCGGGCCGGGCTGACCAAAGGCGCGTTCTACTCCAACTTCGACAGCAAGGACGCGTTGTTCCTGGCCCTGTTCGATCAGCAGTGGCGTGAGCGCGTCACCCGGCTGCGCCAGACCCTGCCGATGGGAGCCGCGCTGCTGCGCGCGGTGGAGGACGGGACGCTTCTGCACTCCGCCGATCCCGAGGCGGACCGCCGCTGGCTACTGATCTCGACCGAGTTCAGCCTGCACGCCATCCGCAACCCCGAGGTCGCCCGGTTGCTGGTCGAGCACGAGAAACGCGGCCGGGCGGCGCTGGCCGAGCTGATCGAGCAGGCGTTGCGCTCGATCGACCGGGAGCCGGCGATCTCGCTGGCCGAGTTGACGCGCATCGTCGTCGCGGTCACGGAAGGTGCCCAGATTCAGGCCCTGACCGAACAAGCGGCGCACGGCACGACGGAACCGCGCGCCGGCAACGCCGTGCTCCGCACCCTGCTCGACCACCTGACCACACCCACCCGATGACGCCCGCGCGCAGCGAGGTCGCGAAACAGCGCGGCTCGATCGACCGGCAGCCGGACGAGCACGAGGCGTTCAAACGATGGCTGGCCGGCGCCACGTCCTCCTCATCGCACTTCCAGCCGCCGCCGGAGACCGGGCGCGGAGGCTGACAGCCCAACGGGTAATCACGTCCGCCGCCGGTGCCGGTGCGAGGGGCCCGCGCCCAGGGCCGTCTGCGGGACTACGTGATCGAACAGATTGAGACCGTGCCGATGGCCGCCGAGCAGTACGACCAGTAGGTCAGCGCGTTCGCCACCTTGATCCGCCCGGCCACGGAAGCCGCGGAGCGGCCCGTACTGCGGCCACTTCCGCAGGGTCCTAGCGCGCAAGCGGCAGCTGGGCCGCGATCTTCTGGGCCGCCTCTCGCACCAAGTGGCCGTAGGGTTCGAACAGTTCCGCTCCGACCCGCGCCTTCGGAGCCGAGATCGACAGGGTCGCAACGGGCGTCCGCCCGGGGTGACGGATCACGGCGGCGATGGCGACCGCCCCCTCGGCCAGCTCCTCGTCGGCCATGGCGTAGCCGTTGTCCCGGACGCGTTCCAGCTCCTCCCGCAGCCGTTCAGGGTCGGTCAGGGTGCGTGGGGTGGCCGCCGCGAGCGGGCGGCCGAGGTACTGGTCGAGGTCGTCGTCGGAGAAGGTCGCCAGGTAGGACTTTCCGTTGGCCCCGCAGTGGAGCGCGGTGCGGCCGCCCAGCGGGTGGACGGTGCGCAACTGGTGCGCGCTGTCGATGCGTTCGACGAGGACCATCTCGTACCCGTCCGGGATCATGAGATGGATGGTCTCCCCCGTCGCCGCCTGGAGTTCGTTGAGCACGGGCACGGCCAGGTCGCGCAGGTGGGCACTGTTGGCGACCTTGGCGCCCACGCTGAAGGCGCGGCTGGTCACCTCCCACTGCCCCGCGGAGTCGACCCGGGCCCACCCCGCCTCCTCGAGGGTGAGCAGGCAGCGCTGCACCGTGCTTTTGGGCATGCCGAGGCCGCGCGCGAGGCCGCTGAGGCCTGCGGGCTGACGGTCAGCCACCTCCTCCAGGACCCGCAACGCGTTGAGCACACTCTGCATGGCGCCTCCTCCCCTGTTCCGGCCCCTCGTCGCGGGCCGGGCGTCATTCAGCCGGCGGGGCCGTAGGGGGCACTTACGCGCAAACCCTTGACGGCCCTGTCGGGGCTGCCTACGGTCCTCGCTACCAGCTGGTCCACATTGCAGCACATCGGTCCACAATGTGGACCGAAAGGGGATCTGATGTCAACAGCAGGCCAGAAAACTCCCGCTCCCCCCGCACCGGACGCCACCACCCGACTGGACAAACGCGGCCGCCGTGCCTTCACCGGCGCCGTGGGCGGCTGGGCGATGGACGGCTTCGACGTGTCGATCTTCGCGCTGATCGCCGCGCCCGCCTTCAAAGAACTCCTGCCTGCCGCAGGACAGTCCCCGTCCGAGATCAACGTGGGCTTCTACACCCAGTTGAGTGCGGCCGTCTTCCTCACCGGCTGGGGGCTGTCCTTCATCTGGGGCCCCGTCGCCGACCGCTTCGGACGCCGGCCCGCGATGATCGGCAGCATCCTGACCTTCTCGGTCTTCACCGCCTTGGCCGGCGCGGCCAACAGCCCCTGGTGGTTCATGGCCTGCCGCTTCTTCGCCGCGCTCGGTGTCGGCGGCGAATGGGCGATAGCCGGCACGGTCGTGGCCGAGGCCGTGCCCGAGAGGCTCCGCAGCCGCATGGGCGGCTACATGCACTCGGCCACCTACGTGGGATCCCTCCTCGTCAGCCTCGTCTACCTCGCGGTCGGCCAGAGCCTGGGATGGCGCGGCCTGCTCTTCCTCGGCCTGCTGCCCGCGCTGCTCGTGCTGTTTCTGCGGCTCGGCATGCAGGAGCCGGAACGCTTCGACGCCGTACAGCAGAGCACAGCCTCCGCTCCCGGCGCCAAGAGCGGGTTCCTCGCACCGCTCAGGACGGTCCTGCAGCCGCCCTACCGGGCCCGCAGCTGGGGCAACCTGGTGCTGTTGGTCGTGAGCGTGATGGGCCTGTGGGCCGGCTCCACCTTCGGGCCAACGGCCATGGTGCACATGGCCGAAGCCGCCGGGCGGGACGACGAGACCCGACTCGCCTCGCTGGTCAGCCTCGTGTCGACCGCCTGCACCATCATCGGCTGCTGGGCCGTCCCGCACCTGACCGACCGGTTCGGGCGCCGCCGCACCCTCGCGGCGCTGTACGGCCTGATGGCCGTCGGCATCCTCGGTGCCTACGGTCTCGCCTACCCGCGCGGGGACATCCCTCTCTTCTTCGTGTTCGCCGTGGTACTCGGGTTCGGCGGTGCCAACTTCGCCGTCTTCACCGTGTGGCTGCCCGAGCAGTACCCGACCGGGATCCGTGCGACGGCCTTCGCCTTCGCCACCACACTCTCCCGGCTGGCCGCCGCCGTGGGCACGCTCCTCATCGCCTGGGGCATCACGGCCACCGGGTCCCTGTCCCTGCCGCTGGCGCTGACCGCCGTCCCCTTCATCGCCGGCATCTTCCTCGTCCGCCTCGTCCCCGAAACCCAAGGTCAGTCCCTGCCGGAGTGACCCGGCAGGCAGACCCGCAAGCTGCTCGAACAGACCTCGGCCGCGTGCGAAGCGCTCGTCGGCGGCGCACTCGCCTCATCTCCGAACTTCGGCCGCTTCAACCGGGTCGGCTCGCTCCTCCAGTACGTTCCGGCTGGTGGAGCCACCGGGCTCCACGAAACCGGCGGCCTTTGGGCCGTGATCCTGGAAGGGGTGCTGCGTCAGGGCGCTTTGTTCATGCCTTCTGGCAAGGTCTTCCTCAGCACGGCGCACACCAGCGCCGACATCGAGGCGACCGCCGATGCCCTCGACCGGGTTCTGCGGCGGTTGTGACGTCCCGATCTAGTCTCCTCTCTCGCCAACTGCGAGACGCCTACCACCACTTCGCCAGGTCTCGACCAGTTCGGCCACGGCCGCGCCGGACCGGGTCGGACCTCCGTTCCTGAGCGCGGCCGCCCCCTCACCCGGCGCGTCGGCGGAACCGCTCGCTGCCCCCTCGAAGCGTCAAGGCCCGAGGTCCCGCGACGATCCCGGGTCGAAGGGCGCTCACCGCAAGCCGGGGAACCAGTCCACCCGCACGTGCCCCCCTACCCGCCCCGGGCCAAGTCGCCCTCCCGTTCCTTCGCGGCTTGGCCCGGTCCACCCCCGTGAAAGACATCATGCTGAACCTCTCGGTCCTGCTTGAGGACTCCGCCCGCAAGTACCCGAACCGGGACGCAGTGGTCCTCGGGCCCACGCGTCTGACCTACGCCCAAGTCGAGGCCGCCGCGAACCAGGTCGCCAACCTGCTCGTGGAGCGTGGCATACGGCCCGGCGACAGGGTGGCGCTCAGCTGCCCCAACGTGCCGCAGTTCCCGATCGTCTACTACGGCGTGCTCAAGGCCGGCGCGGTCGTCGTCCCGCTCAACATTCTGCTCAAGTCCCGCGAGGTGGCCTACCATCTGCGCGACGCCGAAGCGAAGGCCTACTTCTGCTTCCAGGGGACCGCCGACCTGCCGATCGGCGAGGAGGGCTGGGAGGCGTTCAACGAGGTCGAGACCTGTGAGCACTTCTTCCTGATGACAGCCGATCCGGCAGCGCCTTCACCGATCGAGGAAGTTGGAGAAGCGAAGTCCCTGGAGGGAGCTCAGACCATCGGCGCGGCGCTCGCCGGCATGTCGCCGGTCTTCGACCCGGTGGTCACCGAGGCCAACGACACCGCCGTCATTCTCTACACGTCGGGCACGACGGGCCGACCCAAGGGTGCGGAACTTACCCACGCGAACACGATGTTGAACGTGATGGCCTGCAACCGGATGTTTCTCAGCCGACCGGCCACGGACAGCCATCTCATCTGCCTGCCCCTGTTCCACACGTTCGGTGCCACCGTCCAGATGCACGCAGGGTTCTCGATGGCCGCGACCCTCCACCTCGTACCGCGCTTTGACGCGCAACAGGTCGTACGGCTGATGGAGACCGAGGAGATCACCTTCTTCGCAGGCGTGCCGACCATGTGGTGGGGCCTGCTGGGCGCCCTCACGGACGCCGTCGACGTCAGGCGAATCGCGAGCAACTTGCGGGTCGGCACGTCCGGCGGTGCCGCCCTGCCCGTCGAGATCCTCCGCCAGGTCAAGGAGAAGCTCGGTGTGCAAGTCCTCGAGGGTTACGGACTCTCCGAGACGTCGCCGGTGGTGACATTCTCCGATCCCGACTTCGGGGCACGCCCCGGGTCCATCGGCGTCCCGGTCTGGGGCGTCGAGGTCAAGCTGGTCAGACAGGACTGGTCGGAGGTCACGGCTGTGGGTGAGGTGGGAGAGCTCGCGGTCAAGGGCCACTGCGTCATGAAGGGCTACTACAACCGGCCGGATGCCACCTCCGAGGTGATCCAGAACGGCTGGTTCCGCACCGGTGACTTGGCCCGCAGGGACGAGGACGGCTTCTACTACATCGTCGACCGATCCAAGGACCTGATCATCCGCGGCGGCTTCAATGTCTACCCGCGCGAGGTCGAAGAGGTCCTGATGACACACCCGGCGATCAGCCTCGCCGCGGTCGTGGGTGTGCCCCACCACAGCCACGGTGAGGAGGTGAAGGCTTTCGTCATCCTGCACTCGGGGGCGCAGACGTCTCCCGGCGAGCTGATCGCGTGGGGCAGGGAGCAGATGGCGAGCTACAAGTACCCGCGCATCGTGGAGATCGTCGAGCATCTGCCGACAACTGCCACCGGCAAGATCCTCAAACGCGAACTCAAATAACGCCTGCCCGTCACTCTGGACCGGCACGGCACCAATGTCGGCATCGCCCTGGACGCGATGCACTGGCTGAACCTCCAGGACGAGTAGGTGCAGCCCATTCACCCGGGCTGGGGACGCCACACTCTCCAGCGGTCCCGCGCCCCGCTGCGGGAGATGGTTAAAGGACACAAGCGCCAACGCCCCAGCACGCACCAGCTTGGATCTGCTGAAGAGCCCGCGTGACACGCCGTCCAGGGCGTAGCGACGGAAGCGGGTGAGACGGTCTGCCACGGGCCACAGCGTTCCGGCAGGTCACGCCAGGAGATCCCGGCTCGGATCTTGTAGACCATCCCCCGTTGATGACCCGTCGGTCCGACACCCTCGGCTGGCCCGTCACAGCTCGCGGTATCAGCGGAGCGAGTAACTCCCACTCCTGATCGGTGAGTTCATGACGACGCACCACCCCACCATGATCCACCACCCGATGATCTTTGAAGACGGGCCCTAGCTCCCGGTCGTCCGGGTGTCCGCCTAGGAGCGCCATGCCAGAAAAGTCACATTCAAGGCACTCGCTCCGCTTGCTAGCCTCAGGGCACATTCTTACGCCAATGCGTGAGGGGCGACCCTTGGCCACTGTCATCCCCGCGGCGGGTAACCTGCCTACGGCCCTGACCAGCTTCGTCGGCAGGCACCGCGAGGTCGCTGAGATCCGCCGTCTGGTGGGTGTGGGGCGGCTGGTGACGCTCACCGGAGCGGGCGGCGTGGGCAAGACGCGGCTGGCGCTGGCGGCCGCCGCGGCCTCCAGGAAGGCGTTCCCGGACGGCGTGTGGATCGTCGACCTGGCCGCGGTGTGCGACCCGTCGGCGGTGGCCGCCTCGACCGCAGGTGCGCTGCGGGTTCCGGGCCGCGGAGACAGGCTCGCCCTTGAGCAACTCGCGGATCATCTGGCCCGGCATCGGGCGCTGATCGTGCTGGACAACTGCGAGCACCTGATCGACGCGTCCGCGGGGCTGGCGAAGGCACTGCTGTCGGCCTGTCCGGAGCTGCGTGTCCTGGCGACGAGCCGCCAGACGCTGGGGGTCACGGGCGAGCACGTCTTCGTCGTCCCCACGCTGTCGATACCGGACGAGGCGGTCGAACTGCTGCAGGAGCGGGCCTCGGCCATCCGTCCGGACTTCCGCGTCACCGACGCCAACCGGGCTGAGGCCGCCCGGCTGTGCGCCGACCTCGACGGGCTGCCGCTGGCCATCGAACTGGCCGCGACGCGGCTGCGGTCGCTGACCGTCGACCAGGTCGCGGAGCGTCTGGAGGACCGCTTCGCCCTGCTCACCGGCGGCTGCAGAACCACGCTGCCACGCCAGCGCACGTTGCGCGGGATGATCGAGTGGAGCTACGAGCTGTGCACCCCCGCCGAACAGCTGCTGTGGAACCGGCTCTCGGCCTTTCGCGGCGGCTTCAGCTTGGACGCGGCCGAGTACGTGTGCGCGGGGGAGGGCATCAAGGCGCATGAGGTACTGGACCTCCTCGACCGGTTGGTGTCCCAGTCCGTCGTACTGACCTATGAACGCGAAGGACTGCCTCGCTACTGGCTGCTGGAAACCATCCGCACGTACGGCCTTGCTCGACTGGCCGAGACGGGTGAGGAGCCGGGTCTGCTGCGGCGGCACCGCGATTTCTTCCTCGCCCTCGCCGAACGCACCGCTTCCGCATGGTACGGCCCCGGCCAGGAAGAGGCTCTGACCCGGCTGCGTGCCGAGCACGGCAATTTCCGGGCGGCACTGGAACTCGGGACGAGGGTTCACCCAGCCGTGGCCGCGCCCGTCCCGGCAGGGCTCGGGACGCCGCAACCGCACCGGCCGGAGCGGGGGATCGCGGATCCCGCGGACGCACAGGAGGCGCTTCGCCTGGCCGCGGCGCTGCGATTCCACTGGTGCGCCGATGGTTTCCTCGGTGAAGGGCGCCGTCACTTCGACCGTCTTCTCGCGGCGACACCCGAACCCACCCCGGTCCGAGCCGAGGCACTGTGGGCCGCTGCCTGGGTGGCGATGCTGCAGGGAGATCTCGCGGCGGCCGACCGGTGGCTGGACGAGGCCAAGGAGCTGGGCGAACGGCTGGACCACCCGTCGGTCCGGACCTATATCCAGGGCTATCGCGGCGCGTCGGCGGCCTTCCAGGGGCGGACGGCGGAAGCCGTGCGTCTTTTCGAGGGTGCGCTGGTCGCTCACGAGGCGGCGGGCGAAGGACCGCAGGGGCTGTTCTGGCTCTTCCAGCTGGCGGTCGCGCAGGTCCATCTCGGGGACGCGCGCGCGGCGGAGGAGGCCGGCAGGCGCGCGGTGCGGCTGGCGGAAGCATCCGGGGAGCGTTTGTTCGGGTCCTACGCGATGTGGGCGCTGGGCTACGTGCTCTGGGCACGTGGCGACACGGAGGAGGGCACGGCGCTGACGCGAGCGGCGCTGGAGATCCTGCAGGGCTTCAACGACTACGTCGGGACCGCGATGGCACTGGAAGTGTTCACCTGGAGCACGGCGTCCCGCGGCGACCACGAACGGGCGGCACAGCTGCTGGGCGCCATGCACGCCCTCACCCGCATGGGAGCCCCTCCCGTCTTCGGCGGGCACCGCACCCGCTGTGAGGAGGCGGTCCTCTCCGCGCTCGGCCCGGACGGATACGAGAAGGCCCTCGCGGAAGGCGCCCGGCACGACAGCCCGAGCCGGGCCATCGCCCTCGCCCTGGACACGACCACCACGCCCGACACCGGGCCCAGCGCCCCGGCCACCACCACGCCGTGCCCGCTGAGCCGCCGGGAACGACAGGTCGCCGCGCTCGTGGCCCAGGGCATGACCAACCGGCAGATCGCCGCCCAGCTGGTGCTGTCACCGCGCACGGTCGACTGCCACATGGACAGCATCATGACCAAGCTCGACTGCAGCCGCCGCGCCCAGGTTGTGGCCTGGTGGGCGGCGAACCAGGTACCTACCCCGTAGAAATTAGGTACCCACCCCGTAGAACTACAGATGTCCGCGAACGGGCTCGCAGCGATGCTTCTCGCATGAAGCACAGCACGCAGGGCGGGCTCGCAACAGCGCACCCTGCGAGCCGGCGCCGCTCAGACCGCCCCGGGCACCGAGAGCCACGCCCTCCGGCCACACGCGGATGAACGACGCCGACGGGAGCACTTCTGTCCCCCTTATATGGGAGCGCTCCCGTTCTACTGAAGCCGGTCCGGCCCGCCGGGCGGCCCCGGTCACCTTCGGTTACCGGGCCTCATGGGTCGAAAGCGGTGCCCCGCACACCGTTCGCACCATTCACCTCCTTCGTGAGCCGGCCCTGCCGATCCGGCCGGCGGCTCCCTCTGTAAGAAAGAGGAAAAGTGAGAACCATAACGAGAAGAAGGCGCCTCGCCGTGCTGGCCGTGGTCGCCGCGACCGCCACGCTGTCCCTGGCATCACCCGTCGCCTCATACGCGGACGATTCACCCTCCCCGTCGCCCTCCGCGTCATCCAGCGCAGACGCCGCAACGCCGACGGATTCGCCGTCCGCATCGCCCAGCGCGGACGACCCAACGCCGACGGATTCGTCGTCCACGTCGGCGACGAGCCAGGAGCAGTACCAGGCCCTCGACGACGTCGTCCAGAAGTACCACCCCCTCGGGGTCTACACAGCCGACGACGGCTCCCTGACGATGGTCGCGCTGCCCGCGGACACACCCCCCGCCGACGAGAGCCAGCTCGAGTCGGAGTTCCCGGCCGGCATGAACAACGTCAAGGGCTACATCAGCCAGTTCACCCAGGCCGACCTGGACACGCTCGTGAAGACGGTCTCGGCGAAACAGTGGAACGCTGACGCGGCCCCGTACTTCGTGGGCGTCTCCTATGACGCCAAGCAGGACGAAGTGAAGGTCAATACGGATGCTCCGGACTCCGTCACGCAGCCGCTGCTCGATGCCTACCCGGGCAAGATCGAGGTGGAGCAGAATCGCTACGAGGAAACGGCAAACCGGTTCGACGCCACTTCGCCCTACTACGGCGGTATGGCGATCCTCAACACCAGCGGCGTCGATCCGGACACCGGCCAGAGCAGAGTCAGCGCCTGCACGACGGGAGTCGCCATCGAGGACATCTGGACGGGGCAAAAGTCCATGCTGACGGCGGGGCACTGCGGCAAAGACGGCGATCGATTTGTGAACCGCCACACCGATTGGGGCTGGGGCGCCTTTGTCGGGACAATGCGCGGGATTATACCCAATCTCGACGCGGCAGAACTCAGGGGCTCCCAATTCACAAACAGAATCTGGACCGGGGGCACCGACATGAGTGCGTCCAGAAAGGATGTCCAGGATGCGAAGCGCGTGTTCACGGGCCTGCAGGTGTGTGTGAGCGGCTCCGTATCCATGAACCACTGCGGACACCCCGTCACCAGCACGAACTTCAGCGTCTCTCAGCGGTCCAGTCAGGGAACCTTCATTGACGGAGGCAATGGGTTCGCGTTCGACCAGGGAGGGAGGATGAGCGCGGACCGATGGATCCCGGGGAGGTCCACCACAGGGGGTGACTCCGGCGCCCCCATCTACACAGTGGATGCGAATGCCCACATCGCCGGCATTCTCTCAGGCCAATTTTGGAACCCACGCGGCTGTGGCTGCTGGACGATGGTCGGCGTGAAGATCGGCCCGATCCTCAATGCCAAGGGCGCCGACCTCGTCCGCGGCGACAACTAGGCCACAAGCAACAGCCCCGGCCCACTCGGCCGCAGGACTGAAGGTGTCGGCCGCCTCCTGACCGGCCGACACCTTCACCCCGGCACGCTCCGCAAAAGCGGCCCACCCGCGCAGATGCCGATCTCACACCGGCCCATCGCACCGATTCGTCCACCGCCCCGCTGAGTGGGCGCCTACCTGGAGCCTCACCATGCCTCATCCCACAAACCGCACCACCAACCCGGCCGCCCTCATCGACGGGGACACCGTGCGGGACCGGCACTTCCACACCAGACTCGGCAGGTGCCTGGTATCCGGCACCCCGTACCTGGGCGCCCTCACCGCGCTCGCCGCCGGGCTGATCGTCCTCGCCTACGCCATCCACGGCCCTCAGGTCGGCGAGTGGGCCCCGCAAGCCCTGACCAACAGCGACTGGACGACTGCCCCGATGTGGGCGGCCATGCTGTACATGGCCGGTCTCACCGCGCTGCAAACCCTCCCCGCCCTCATCGCGGCCTACGTCGCTCACCGCGTCGCGGACCGGTCGGCGATTCTCCCCGGCTTCCTCGGCGGTGTCGCCGCCATCATTGCCGAGGGCGGCGTCCTGTGCGGTGTGATCGCCGGTGCGGCCGCCGGTGCGGCCGTCCTGGCTCTGCAGCGGATTCCCGTCAAGCGGGCGCTGCACAGCACCACCGCCGTGCTGTTCCCCCTGCTGGCCACCGTGATCACACTGTTCGTGACCCTCGCGGTCGTCGGGTCGCTGCTCAAGGCCCTGACAAACTGGCTTTACACCGAATTGGCCACCCTGGAGTTCGAAAACACCCTCACTCTCGGCCTGATCGTCGGCCTGATGGCCTGCTCCGACCTCGGCGGGCTGATCACCAAGACGGCATTCAGCTTCGGCGCGGTGGAACTGAGCGGGTACGACCCATCGAAGTTCACCCCGCTCAACATGACCATCATGGCCGCCGTCATAGCCGCCGGCATGGTGCCCCCGCTGGCCATGACCCTCACCACCCTGGTCCGCCGCAGCCTGTTCACCGACGCCGAGCGGCGCTACGGCAAAATCTCCTGGCTGTTCGGCGCGGCCTTCCTCCCCGAGGGCGCGGCCCCCTTCGCCCTCGCCGACCCGCTGCGGGTGATCCCGGCCTCCATGGCCGGCGGTGCGGTCACCGGCGCCCTGGTCATGCAACTCGGCAGCACCGTCAAGTACCCCAGGGGCGGCGTCTTCGCTGCTGATCTCATCGGCCAGCCATGGCTGTTCGCCGCCGCCGTCGCCGCAGGCGTCCTCACCACCACCGCCCTCACCATCGGCCTCAAGAGCCTGCGGCGGCGCACCGCACCGGCCGCGAGCACCACCCGCGCCACCACCCGCACCCGCACAAAGGCCGTAGCGGCCGTACGAGCCTGACCGCGGCGCCCGCCCCGCAGGTGAACGCGCCGGAACGGCAGCCTGAGCAGGAAAGCGGCGGCTCCAGGGGGCGACCCCTGGGGCCGGCGCGGCCGTCGTCCATGTCTGCGAGGGCGTGGCGTGCCGACGCGGTCGCTCGTGCTCCGGTTCGGGGCGCTGGAAACGACGGACTCTTCGAGGTAGGTGCGCTCGGCGCCCTCCCTCCATCTCGCGAGCGCTGTTCGTTCTCGTGGACATGGCTGCCGGTCAATCCACTGGCGGATCGAGCTCGTTCGGGTCTTCGCTCAGCGATCGGCACATAGAACAAATGCCTCCTGCACAGTTCGGTGATGTCGAGTCAAAGAAGGCCCTGGCGCCCCCTTTGGCCTGGCCGCCCCAACCGGCGACGCGGACAGGACCTCGACGATCTCCTCGGGGGCGACCACAGCGCGCGCGGCCTCCTCAGCCTCGGCCACCGCAAACCGAAGCGCTCCATCTCCGCGCGCAACTCCCCCACCCGGGCCAACGCGGCCCGTTCCCGCTCCTCCAACAACCCCACCACCGACGGCATCCGCCACCTCCGACAGAGCGAAACTGAACGCAGCGGATCCAGCCTGTCTCCCGGCGCTGATCACATGCCTGACCTGCGAGAACTTGACACTACGTCCGCTTTGGGCACCGCTTCTGAGGGCATAGGAGGAGCAGCGTCTCAAGTCGGTTGATCTCGCTCAGCGATCACAGCTGCCTGCGCTAGCCGCTGGTACCCCGTCCATGCGGTTGAGCTTCTTCTCGACGCGGGCCGCGCAGGAGGCGCAGATCCCGGGCAGGGCCTGGATGGCCGAGAACGCCGATCCACGCCAACACCCTGGCGTATGTCGGGATCGAGAACACGGCCCGCGACCGCGCCCGGCTCCCTGCCATCGCCTGTTTGGAAGCCCTGGCGGACACGGTTCCCGCTGTGCAGCCGACGGCAGCCCACTCTCACGAAAGACCAGCTGCTCAGCGAGGCCCGGGCCTTGGGCGTCGAGCCTCCGCGGCTGTACGCACTGGGATTTCCCCACAACATGGAGGCCGGTGTGTACGGGCCGGACAGCGCCAATGGCTGCACCTGCTCAAGGTCATACCAGAGCGCCACGCCGAGGAGGAAGCCGAGGAGGACAAGCTGCGCGCCCAGCTGAGCAACGTCAGCATCACGCGCGACCGGCTGGGCGGCACGGCCCGGCCGCTGGCGCTGCGAGAGCTGCGCACGCGAGCCCAGAAACGGACGCCGGCGTGATGAACAGCCCCGATCAGCGGGGCACCGAACCCGCGAGTGAACCGGCGCGGCTGATGTACTTGGGCCGACGTAGGGCTGTCCGGCCTGATGCCGCGCCGGGCTGTCCGTACGGCCGTACAGCACGGTTGCCTGGCCGCCCCTGCTGGAAGGCAGTGGTTATGAGGCAGTTCCAGTGTCTCCGGTTCGTGTGTGGGTCGTCAGGCCGGTGAGGACCAGGGTGAGCCAGCGGGTGCGGGCGGCGGAGGGCTGGTCGGTGGGGGCCGTGCTGAAGAGCAGGTAGATGTCGTCGACGGTGACGTCCTGGTGGATGTCTCCGTCGGCCTGGCCCGCCTGGATCAGCGCGGCCAGTGCAGCGCCTGCGCGGGCTTCGGCATCCCGGTCGACGGGGTCGGCGCCGAGGGCCCGGGCGGCGGTCTTGACGGCGTGGTTGACGGCGATCGCCTCCGTGACGACGGCCAGGAAGTCGGTGATCTCGTCCACAGCGCGGGCGCCGGTCGCGAGGCGTTCACGGGCGGCCTCGGCTGCTTCGGCGACATACGTGCTGTATTCGGCGACCACTGCGGCGACCAGGTCGGTCTTGGTGGGGAAGTGGCGGTACAGGGTGCCCACGGCCACGCCCGCTGCGGCGGCGATTTCGTCCATGCCGGCGTCGGGGCCGTGCAGGGTGATCTGTTCGCGGGCAGCGTCGAGGATCTTCTTGCGATTGCGGACCGCGTCGGCGCGCGGTGCTCGGGTCTGGGCCATGGGCTCTCCTGCGGTGGGCGTCTCGGCTTGCATTAACATGAACCATAGTTCATGATGGATCGTGAACCGAAGTTCATCTTACTTCGACAGGAAGCCCCCATGACCGCCAAGACCGCTCTCGTCACCGGTGCCTCCTCCGGCATCGGCGAGGCCACCGCCCTCAAGCTCCAGTCCCTGGGGTACACCGTCTACGGCGCCGCCCGCCGCGCCGACCGCCTGCAGAAGCTGGCCGACCGCGGCGTGCGGCCGCTGGCCATGGACGTCACCGACGACGGCTCCATGGCCGCCGGCATAGACCGCATCGTCGCCGAGGCCGGCCGCATCGACGTGCTGGTCAACAACGCCGGCTACGGCTCCTACGGCGCCATCGAGGACGTCACCATGGACGAGGCCCGCCGCCAGTTCGACGTCAACGTCTTCGGCGCCATGCGCCTGGCCCAGCTCGCCCTGCCGCACATGCGCGCCCAGCACTCCGGCACGATCGTCAACATCACGTCCGTGGGCGGCAAGATCTACGTCCCGCTCGGCGGCTGGTACCACGGCACCAAGTTCGCTCTCGAAGCCCTCAGCGACTGCCTGCGCCTGGAGGCCAAGCCCTTCGGCATCGAGGTCGTCATCATCGAGCCCGGCGCCATCGCCACCGAGTGGAGCGGCATCGCCGCCGACCAGCTGGAGAAGTCCTCCGCCACCGGCGCTTACGCCAAGCAGGCCGACGCCGTGGCCTCCTTGATGCGCTCCGAAGCCCACGCCAAGCGCAACTCCCCGCCCCAGGTGATCGCCGACGCGATCGGCAAGGCCGTCACCGCCCGCCGTCCCAAGACCCGCTATGCCACCGGCTTCGGCGCCCGCCCGCTCATCGCCCTGCGGCGCCTCGTGTCCGACCGTGCCTTCGACGCCGTCATCTCCCGCGCCTCCGGCCTGCCTTCCTGACCCTCACCGGGCCCGTCTTCGTCAACAGCCCTGCGCCGCGGTCTCCATGGCGCGGGACGAACCGGACCTCATGTCTTCACCGCAGGCCGTACCGTGCCTACACCGGTTTCCCCGGCTGCACCCGTCGTCCTGCCGCAGCGCCTCCCGCCCTCATCTGCACCGCAGCCCGCCTGTCCCCGGCCGCGTGCTGAATCGCTGGCCCCCTGGCCCTGCCTGCGACGCAGGACAGCTCGCGTCCCGCAGATACAGAACTGGTCGAGGCAGCCGTCCGGGCCCCGCAGGCGCCTCCTACCCCTAGCAGCCCGCCCCCTTCCTGCTACGCACACCACCTCAGACCGGGGCCGCTCATGAGCGGGACGGCCCCGCCGCGCCGGATCCGTGGGGACGGGACCGGCGCGCCGCCCGGGCCCGGCGGCAGGATCCTCCCCCCGGTCCGCCGCCAGGCCCGGGCCCCTCCTCTTTCCTTCTCTCTCCGTCACGAAGTCCCGAAGTGGATACCACCATGTCCGAAACAGCTCGCAAAGCCTCTACCGCCCCGAGCGGTGAAGCCAACCGCTGGAGGGCGCTCGTCTTCATCGCGCTCGCCCAGCTCATGGTGGTGCTCGACGCAACCATCGTGAACATCGCCCTGCCCTCCGCCCAGGCAGACCTGGGCATCTCCGACGGCAACCGGCAGTGGGTCGTCACCGCCTACGCCCTGGCCTTCGGCGGTCTGCTCCTGTTCGGCGGACGCATCGCCGACCTGTGGGGCCGCAGGCGCGCCTTCCTCATCGGCCTCATCGGCTTCGGCGCCGCCTCCGCACTCGGCGGCGTGGCCACCAACGGCGCGACAATGTTCGGAGCCCGCGCCCTGCAGGGCCTGTTCGGTGCGGTCCTCGCCCCTGCCGCGCTGTCCCTGATAGCCGTCATGTTCACGGACGCCAGGGAACGCGCCCGGGCGTTCGGCATCTACGGAGCGATCTCCGGAGGCGGCGGCGCCGTCGGCCTCATTCTCGGCGGCTTCCTCACCGAATACCTCGACTGGCGCTGGACGTTCTTCGTGAACATCCCTTTTGCCCTCATCGCCATGGCCGGCACCTGGCTCGTCATCCGCGAGCCTGAAGGCGGCCGCAACCGCTCCCCCCTCGACATCCCCGGCGTGCTCCTGTCCGCCCTCGGACTGGTCTCCTTGGTCTACGGCTTCACCCGTGCCGAGTCCGACGGCTGGAGCGACGCCGTGACCGTCGGCCTGTTCATCGCCTCCGCAGTCCTGCTGCTCGCCTTTGTCGTCACCGAGTCCCGCGTCAAGGCCCCGCTGTTGCCCCTGCGCGTGATCACCGAACGCAACCGCGGCGGCGTCTACCTCTCCCTCGGCCTCGCCATCATCGCCATGTTCGGCATGTTCCTCTTCCTCACCTACTACCTGCAGGTCGTCAAGGGATACACCCCGGTCACAACCGGCTTCGCATTCCTGCCGCTGATCGCAGGCACGATCGCAGGCTCCACCCAGATCGGCGCCCGGCTCATGACCCGAGTCGCGCCACGCCTGCTGATGGGCCCCGGCTTCCTCACCGCGGCGGCCGGCATGCTCCTGCTCACCCAGCTGGAGACCGGCTCCTCCTACACCGGGCTACTCCTGCCCGCGCAGCTGCTCCTCGGCCTGGGCATCGGAACGGCGTTCATGCCGGCCATGTCCCTGGCCACCTACGGCGTCCAGGCCCGCGACGCCGGCGTCGCCTCCGCCATGGTCAACACCTCCCAGCAGGTCGGCGGCGCCATCGGCACCGCCCTGCTCAACACCATCGCCGCCTCCGCGACCATCGCCTACGTCAAGGACCACATCCAGGCCGCCACCACCAAACCCCAGCAACAACTCGTCCAGCTCCAGGGCATGGTTCACGGCTACGCCAACGCCATCTGGTTCGCCGTCGGCATCCTGATAGCCGCCGCCATACTCGCCCTGACCCTCGTCAACGTGGGCCGATCGGCAACCGACTCAGCCACAGACGACGCCGAGACGCGCACGCCAGTGATCACACACTGACAGGCCCCCTCACCCCGTACGGCCAGCCCCGGGTCGCCCCCAGCCGCCCGTCGGCCCCTCGCCTCACCCATGTCCTGATCGAACCGGAGCAGCCACTCGCCCGTGCTCCGCGCCCGCGCTGCGCCACCAGCCTTGCGCGACGCGGAGCCGCTCCAGTCTGTCGCCGTGAAGTCGTTCGCCAGCCAACCCGGTTCGCTCGATCCGGCGATGGCACCACACCTGTCGCATCCCGGTCCCGGGCGCCTGCACCACACTGGCCGCGGTCGGCGGCCGTACCGCCCGGACCGCGGACATCGTCGTCCTCATGCTCCCCAGCAGCACGGTCGTCGAGGCGGTCCTCGGCGACCCCGCCGTCCTGGCAGCACGGTCGTGGACATGAGCTCCTCCGACCCGATGTCCACCCAGCGCCTCGCGGCGAGCCTCGAAGCCCGCGGTGTAACACTCCTCGACGCACGCGTCTCCGACGGGGGCAAGGGCGCGGAGAACGGCAGGCTCACGATCATGGTGGGCGGCGCCGAGGATGACGTGAAGCGGCTCCCGCCCCTGCTCGCCACCATGGGCACCGCCCGGCGCGCCTGCGAGGTAGGCGCGGGACGCACCCTCAAGGCCATCAACAATCTGCTGTCCGCCACCCTCTGCTCGCCACGGCCGAGGGCGTACTCGCCGGTGAGCGCTTCGGGCTCTACCCGGCGGTCACGACAACGAGTTCCCGAACTTCGTGCTGCCCGGCCCCTATGACTCAGGCTTTGGCATGAGACTCATGGTCAAGGACATGTGGATCGATGTCGACCTGGCCCATGAATTCGGTGTCGCCAGTCCCCTTGCCGAGCGCGCCGTGGCCCTCTGGGAAGGGGCGCTCGCCACCCTGCCCCACACCGCGGACCACACCGAGATCCCCCGCCGGGCCTTCAGGGAGTCAGTCGGTGACGTCAGGTCTGCGGGGCCGGTCGGCGGCTGGCCCAAGCGCGGGCGATGTGCTGGCGCATTGCGGCGGCCGCTCCTGCGGCGTCGCGGTTACGGAGCAGTTCGAGGATAGTCAGGTGCTCGTCGAGTGACTCGGCCAGGCCGTCGTGGGTCTCGTGTCCGTGGTAGAGGCGTGACAGGCGGGCCTTGCCGTGGATGCTGCGAATGATCGCCTGGCCCAGGAGGTTTCCGGAAGCTCCCATGATGATCTCGTGGAAGGCGGCGTCCTCCTCGGCGTAGCGCACCGGGTCGTCCAGTGCCTCCCGCATCGCGGTGGCCTGCTCCTCGAGTCGGGCGAGTTCGAGGTCGGTGATGCGGCCAGCCGCGTCGGCGGCCATCTCGGCCTCCAGGGCGATACGCACACTGACCAGCTGGTCGAGGATCGACAGCGTCCGGTCGTGGCGGACCTGGGCCTCCAGGACGACGGGGTCCAGCAGATTCCACTCCTGCGGCTCACGCACCCGTGTGCCGCGCCCGGGCGCAGCCCTGACCAGTCCCTTCTCTTCGAGTAGTTTCACCGACTCGCGCACGACGGTCCGGCTGACGCCGAACTCCTCGCACAGCACCGCCTCGATGGGCAGCGCGGAGTCCGGCGGATAGGCCCCGCCCACGATGCGGTCGACGAGATAGGTCACCACGGTGTCGCCGAGCCGGCCAGTCTGCCGCCGGGGGACGGCTCCCAGCGACCCCTCCGAGGGTGCAGGCGCCAGTCGTTGGCGGTTGGCCGGGGGACGGGGCACGTGCGGCTCCTTGTGATCGGTAAATACCACAGCGTACACCTTGTGGATTATGTCATTCATATGATGAAGTTCGTCCGCCCCGGCGAAACGCCGGTGAAACATGGCCGAAGTCCGCCGGATCGCGACCGGGATGGGACGAGGCACGGTGTCGCATCACCGAAGGAGCCCTCGTGCTTTCACTCCGAAGAACAATCCCTTCACACCGTCCCGGGCTGCGGATACGTGCCGCGGCCGCGGCGACGGCGCTCGTCGGCGCCCTGCTCTCCATGGTTGCCTCCGCCGGATCCGCGCAAGCCGCGACCATGACGACGCTCTACGCGTCCCCGTCGGGCACCGGCACCGCCTGCTCCGTGAGCCAGCCGTGTTCGATCACCCAGGCCAAAGCAAATGTGCGTGCGGTCAACTCCGGCATGACCGGCGACATCGTCGTGCAGTTGGCGGACGGTACCTACCGTCTGTCCGCCCCGCTCTCCTTCACCGCCGCCGACTCCGGCACCGGCGGCCACACGGTGATCTGGAAGGCCTCGCTGGGCGCGCATCCCGTCATCACCGGCGCGCAGCGGGCCACGGGCTGGACCGTGCAGGACTCGGCGAAGAACATCTGGAAGGCCAACGTCGGCACCGGGTTCGACACCCGGCAGCTGTACGTCGATGGTGTCCTGGCGCAGCGGGCCCGCTCCACGGTCACCCGCTCGGACCTGACCGTCACCACGAGCGGCTACACGTTCACCAGCAGCTCGCTGAGCTACCTCAACAGCCTTGCGAACCCCGGCCGGACCGAGATCCACGGCATAGGGTCCTGGACCGACCGCTACGCCCCGGTGTCCCGCATCAGCAACGGCACCATCACCATGACCCAGCCCTCATGGACCAACAACACGTTCGGCTGGGACACCCTGCCCCAGCCGCTCCGGGTCGGCCCGCTCTACATCGAGAACGCCTACGAGTTCCTCGACACCGCCGGCGAGTGGTACCTCGACACCACCACCGGCACCCTGTACTACAAGCCGCTGCCGGGGCAGAGCATGAGCACCGCGGACGTCGAGGTGCCGAAGCTCGACTCGCTCATCGACGTCGGGGGAAGCTACTCCTCCCCCGCCACCCACATCACCTTCGCCGGGCTGCAGTTCTCGGGCACCAGCTGGACGGGCCCGAGCGGCAGCAACGGGTACGCCGCCCAGCAGACCGGGACCTACCTGGCCGGCACCTGGTCCACCCCGTCGGACTGGCTGACCTCCTGCAATGGTCACGGCTGCAAGTTGTTCGAGGCGACCCGCCCGCACTGGAACCAGATGCCGGCCGCCGTCCAGGTTTCGGCCGCCGACCACATCACCTTCACCGGCAACCGGTTCACCAACCTCGGGCAGCTCGCCCTGGGCATCGGCCAGGACGCCAACGCACACGCCACCGGCGTCGGACTCGGTGCCGACACCATTACCGCCACCGGGAACGTCTTCGCCCAGGACGCGGGCGGCGGGATCGTCGTCGGCGGGCTCCAGGCGGACGCGCATCACCCCAGTGACAGCCGGATGACCAACAAGAACATCACCGTCAACGACAACGTCATCCACGACGTGGCGATCGACTACCGCGACATGACGGGCCTCCTGGTCACCTACGTCAACGGCGCGAGCGTCTCGCACAACGAGGTGTACAACCTGCCGTACTCCGGCCTCGCCATCGGCTATGGCTGGGGCGTCAACGACCCGGGCGGCAGCCCGGACTACGCGAACCGCGGCCTGTACGACTACCAGCCCATCTACTCGACGCCCACCACGGCCCAGAACAACACCATCACGGGCAACCACATCCACGACATCATGCAGCAGATGGCCGACGGCGGCTGCGTGTACACCCTGTCGGCCTCGCCCGGCAGCACTATCACGGGGAACTACTGCCACAACACCAACAACTACTACGGCCTCTACCACGACGAGGGCTCCCGGAACTTCACCGACACCAACAACGTCGTGCGCTACACCAACCAGTGGCTCTTCGCCCACGTCAGCTCAACCCACAACACCGGCGCCCTGACCGCCACCGACAACTGGACAGACAAAGACAACGCCAACATCAACAGCACCGACGGCCACGGCGATAACGTCAGCGGCACCGTCGTCGTCACCGACGGCAACTGGCCGTCCGGCGCGCAGACGGTCATGAACAACGCAGGCATCGAGCCGCAGTACCGGTCGCTGACCACCGGCACCGTCACCGCCCCCTACAGCGCCTACTCCTCCACCCCCGCCGCCACCGGACAGACCGGCGGCTTCTTCACCGTCACCGACGCGGGCACGGACATCTGGGGCGCCGGCGGCCAGCACGACGACACCTACGGCACCGTCTACCAGGCAGGCGCCGCCGTCAACGGCACCTCGGTGACCACCCGGGTCGACAACATCGACAACACCAACGCCTGGGCCAAGGCCGGAGTCGTGCTGCGCAACAACCTCACCGGCAGCGGCTCCTCACCCGGCTACGCGACCGTGGTGGCGACCCCGGCCAACGGCGTCAGCTTCCAATGGGACTCCAACAGCGACGGCTACCTCGACCAGCTGACCTCCACGGCCACCTCGGTCAAGGCACCCGTCTGGGTGCGGCTCACCCGCACCGCCACCCAGGTGTCCGCCTACTACTCCACCGACGGATCCACGTTCACCCAGATCGGCTCGGCGGTGACCCTGCCGTCCATGGCCGCCACCCAGGACGCCGGAGTCATCCACACCGCCCACAGCACCACAGCCGGCAGCGCGACCTTCAGCAAACTCCAGATCGTCACCTCGCCCTGGCGTGCCTACAGCTCCATCCCCGCCGCGGTGAGCCAGAGCCAGGGAGTGACCTCCCTGACCAGCGCCGGCATCGACACCTGGGAAACAACCACGATGCACGACGACGAGTACTCCGCCGCCTACCAGCCGGCCGCCGCGGGAACCTCCTCCACCGTCACCGTCCACGTCGACAGCCAGGACAACACCAACGCCTGGGGCAAAGCCGGCCTGATACTGCGCAACAACATCGCCGCAGCCGGCTCGTCCACCGCGTACGCCTCCCTCGCCGTCACCCCCAGCAACGGCGTCAGCCTGCAGTGGGACTCCGACAGCGACGGCTACGTCGACAAGATCACCACCAAGACCGGCCGCTCCGCCCCCGTCTGGCTCCGGCTGGTCCGGAACGGCACCTCGCTCACCGGCTCCTACTCCACCGACGGCACCACCTGGACCAACGTCGGCACCGCCACACTGACCGGAGCCAACAGCAGCCTCGACGCGGGGACGTTCTTCACGGCCCACAGCCCCACACCCGGCACCGCGAGCTTCAGCCGGTTCTCCATCAGCTGACGAATCGTAAGGGGCACCCGAGGCTGCGGCAGGACCGCCAGGCTCAGCGCCGCCCGGCGGTCCTACGCCACGCCGAGGATGTGACGCAGACGTCTCCAGCCCCTGGGGACCGCCGTACCTGTCGTACTCCGCGGCGCGCACCTCCGGGCGGGCGGCCTGCCCGGAGGTGGTCAGGAGGGGTCTCACCGATCGGCGAACGCCGTTTCGATCGTCTTCTTCATGAGTCCCACGGTGGTCCGCATGGTGCTGGTGGCGTAGTCGACGACCGACGCGGGTGCGAACTCGGTCGTCCAGACGAGATGGACTCCCTCCTCGTCCTCCCGCACGGTCTGTGACCCCAGGTGGTGTGTCAGCGGCCCGCCCTCGGTCGCTTGGTAGGTGAGCTTCCGGGCGTCATCGTCGACTTCGACGATGCGCTCGGTGATCTTCATGTCATCGGCGAACGTCACCGTCCTGCTGTCCGGTCCCTTTTCCACGTGGAGCGCGAATCCCGGGATGAGCCGGGTGTCCACCGCATAGACATCGCGCACGGCATCCCAGGCGAACTCCGCGCTGGCCTCCACGACGACATCGACCGTCACCGAGCTCACGCCGGCTTCTTCGTAGCGAACTTCCATGAGCAAGGTCATGATATTTCTCCTTCTCTCTTCTGATCGTCTGCTGCAATGCGGGCCATCACCGGCCCGGGCTGGTGCGGCGGCTGGTGCTCGCTGGGAACGTCAGGGCACCATCACGACCCGGCCGATCCGGCCGCGCTGCTCGGCGTAGTGGTGCGCGGCCGCGGCGTCGGCCAGGGGGAAGACGCGGTCGATCACGGCTTCCAGTTCGCCGTCCGCGATGCGGCGGATGAGGTCCGCCATGTACGCGTGGACCCGGGGCTCATGGAGCAGGGAGGCGAGCCCTACGCCGTGGAGCGTCGTGTTGCTGCGGATCAGGCTCACGACGTCGACCGTGCTCTCTTCGCGGGAAGCCGTGCCCAGCGGGACGATGTGCCCGCCGTGACGGGTGGCCTCGATCAGCTGCTGGAGCAGCGGGCCGCCCACGCAGTCGACTGCCAGATCGACACCACGCCCGCCGGTCAGGGCCAGGACACGGTCACGGACGTTCTCGCCTCGGTAGTCGATTCCCTCGTCGAGGCCGTAACGACGCAGTTCCTCGAACCGCGCCGGGTTCGACGCGCTCCCGATCACACGGGCACCCGCCTTCTTGGCGAGCTGCATCGCCGCCAGCCCGACCCCGCTGGCCGCCCCTTGCACCAGCACGGTGTCGCCGCTCGTGAGACGGCCGCGCTCGAACAGCGCTTCGTAGGCGGTCGAGAAGGTGACCGGCACCAAGGCCGCCGCCTTCGGATCGAAACCGTCCGGCAGCGCCCAGCAGTGCTCCGGGCGTACGACGCGCAGTTCGGCATGGGAGCCAGCCGGCAGTCCATGGGCCTGCCCGAAGGCGCAGACCTTCTGGCCGACCTCCAGGCCCGTGACCGCGGAGCCCACCGCCACGACCTCACCGGCACTGCTGTAACCGATGACGAACCCGTCCGCCGGAGGGGGTATAAGGAGACGGCACATCAGGTCGCCGCCCTCGATGCTGATGGCCTCCGTCCTGATCAGAACCTCGTCGGTGGCGGGGACGGGGTCCGGCACATCCTCGTAACTGAGCACTTCGGGGCCGCCGTTGCGGCGGTAGACAGCTGCCTTCACTCTTCAGGGCCTTTCTTGGGGGGTGGGACGGCAGGGGGCAACGCCCTGCGGCGAATGCCGGCTCGATCAACTACGGGTGGCCGTGGGCGCGCTCGGAGACGGCGGCCCATGCGTCCCAGGTGGACAGGCGCGCGTCGTAGTGGCTGCGGACCTTGGGCAGGGCCGACTTGCCCAGAATCAGCCGGAGCGGCGGCTCGGCGGCGTCGACCGCCGCCAGCACGGCCGGCGGCGTGGCGGCGGGGTCGCCGACGGCCGCGGGGTCGAAGTCCGCGTACAGGGCCTGGCGGGCCTCGTCGTAGGCGGGGTTCTCGGGTGACGCCTTGAGGGAGGCGGGGGACGCGAACTCGGTGGCGTAGGGCCCGGGTTCGATGATGGTGACCTTGATGCCGAGGTGGGCGACCTCCTTCGACAGGGCCTCCATCATCCCTTCCAGCGCCCACTTGGAGGCGTTGTACAGACCGAGGGTCGCCTCACCCATCAGTCCGCCCTGGCTGGACACCGCCAGGACGTGGCCGCCTCCCTGCGCGCGCAGGAAGGGAAGAGCCGCCTGCGTCACCCAGAGCGCCCCGAGCAGGTTGGTGTCGAGCAGCTCCCGGACATCGGCCTCCTGGACCTCCTCGACGGCACCGCGCAGGCCGTGACCGGCGTTGTTGACGATCACGTCGAGCCGCCCGAAGTGGTCGTGGGCGGCGGCCACGGCGTCGAACACGGCGCCGCGCCGGGTGACGTCCAGCGGCAGGACCAGCACGGAGTCGGGGTACGCCGCGGCCAGCGACTTGAGCCGGCTCTCGTCGCGCGCGGTCGCGGCGACCTTGTCGCCCCGCTGCAGCGCGGCCTCCGCCCACAGCCGGCCGAAGCCGCGTGAGCAACCGGTCATGAACCAGACCTTCTCGGTCATGTGTGTCTCCTGTTCTTGTTTCGGGATCCCGTCGGCGCCGGCCGCGTCGTAACCTTCCGGACCGGTGGTGCCGCTCATGCCGCCCCTCCTACGGGGACGGACGGGGGGTTCGAGAGGGCGTCGCGCCACGGGGTGCGGGCAGCTATGGCCTGCTGCCAGCCACGGATGCGCCTGGGTGGCATGCCGACGGCCAGGACACCGGTGAGCCGGTCGCCGGAGCGGTAGACCGCGGTGAACTTGCGTTCCGCCAGGCTGCCTTCGACTATCCGTACCTCGTCGTGACCGCGCAGGTAGCCGTAGGCACGGATCTTCATGTCGTACTGGTCGGACCAGAAATAAGGGACGGGCGCGAAGGGCCGCCTGGCGCCCAGGAGGTTGCGGGCGGCGGCCATGCCCTGTTCGGTGGCGTTGGTGCGGTGCTCGACGCGCATCGAGGTGTCGAAGAGCGGGTTGTGCCAGCGGGCCACGTCGCCCGCGCCGTACACGCCGGGTGCGGCGGCACAAAACTCGTCGCAGACCAGTCCGTCGTCGAGGGCGAGGCCGCTGCCGGTCAGCCACTCGGTGTTGGGCCGGGAGCCGACGGCCACCAGCACCGTCTCGGCCTCGACCGTTCTGCCGTCGGCCAGCCGTACGCCGCCGGAGACGACCTCGGTGACCCCTGTCCCGGTGCGCAGGTCCACGCCGTGCTCGAGGTGGGCCTGGGCGAGGATGCGGCCGATGTCCTCGCCGACCGCGTGAGCCAGTGGGACGGGCGCGGGTTCGATGAGGGTCACACGGGTGCCCGAAGCGGCCGCCACCGCCGCGGCCTCGGCGCCCAGGAACCCGGCGCCGACCACGGCCAGGCTGCGGCCCGGGCCGAGGCGGTCCTTGAGGGCGAGGGCGTCGTCCAGGGTGCGCAGAGTGTGGGCCGGGGTGCCGGGCATCAGCCGGGGGCGGACTCCGGTGGCCACGACCAGTCCGTCGTACGCCACCTCGGTGCCGTCGGAGAGCAGCACCGTCCGGGCCTTGAGGTCCACTGCGATGGCTTCGCGGCCGTAACGGGTGTCCAGGCCGAGGGCGTTGAGTTCGGCCTCGGTACGCAGGCGCAGCCGGTCCGGTGTCCAGGCGCCGCGGAGGATTTCCTTCGACAGCGGCGGCCGGTCGTAGAGAGCCGTGGCCTCGTCGCCGATGAGCGTGATGGTGCCGGTGTGACCCGACCGGCGCAGGGTTTCGGCGGCGGCGAGACCGGCCGCGGAGGGGCCGACGATGACGACGCGGCCCGGCGCACCGGCCGGCTCACCGGGCGTGCCCGTGGTCATGACTCTCCCAGGCGGATGGCGGCCGCGGGGCACACGGTGGCCGATTCACGGACGGCGTCGTGGAGTTCGGCGGGCGGGGCGGCGTCGAGGAGGACGACCATGCCGTCCTCGTCCCGCTGGTCGAAGACGTCGGGGGCGAGCATGACGCACTGGCCCGAGGCGACGCACTTGGGAACGTCGACTTCTACACGCATGACGGTTCTTCCCTGTGGGGGGCGGTGGGGGGTAAACGGGTGCGGGTCACCAGGTGACGGGCAGTTCGTGGACGCCGTAGACGATGGAATCCCGCTTGAAAGCGATGTCCTGCATCGGCACGGCGACCTTCAGGCCGGGGAGCCGGCGGAAGAGTTCCGGCAGGACTATCTGGAGTTCGGCGCGGGCCAGCGGCTGGCCGAGGCACTGGTGGATGCCGTAGCCGAAGGCCAGGTGCCGGCGGGCGTCGGCACGTTGCAGGTCGAGGTCGTCGGGGGCGGCGAAGATCTCCGGGTCGCGGTTGGCGACTCCGACCGGGATGATCACACCCTCGCCGGCGCGGATGGTGACGCCGCCGATGGTGACGTCCTCCACGGCCGTACGGCGCAGCCCGCCGTGCACGATCGAGATGTGGCGCAGCAACTCCTCGACCGCGCCTGCCACCTGGTCCTGATCGCCGAGCACGTACGGGATCTGCTCGGGATGGTGCAGCAGGGTGATGGTGCTCAGCGCGATCATGTTCGCCGTCGTCTCGTGCCCGGCGAACAGCAGGAAGGAGCTCAGGTCGGCCGCGTCCTGCTCGGTGATGACATCGGCGCCGACCTGCTCGGCGAGCCGGGTGACCAGATCGTCGCCAGGCGTCGTGTGCTTGGTCCGCACGAGTTCCAGCAGATACGTGGCCAGGGCCTGCTGCGCACGGGTGGTCTCCTCCGCCGTGGCGGTCAGGTCGACGATGACCTTCGAGTGCCGCTGGAAAAAGGGGTGGTCCTCGTACGGGACGCCCAGCAGTTCGCAGATCACCAGGGAGGGCAACGGCAGCGCGAAGCGCTCCACGAAATCGGCCGGGCCCGGCCGCCCCGTGAGGTCACCGAGGAGCTCGTCGGTCAGACGGGCGATGGCCGGACGCAGCGCGTCGATACGTTTGACCATGAACTCCCGGGTCAGGGTGCGTCGCATCAGCGCGTGCACGGGGTCGTCATGGCCCTGGAAGAAGCCGCGCGGGGGCTGCGGGGCGCCTGGCTTGAAGTTGGGCGCACCGGGCCGGGACGGGTCGGAGCTGAACGCCGGGCTACCGAGCACCGCCCGGGCGTCCTCCCAGCGGGTCACGAGCCACGGGCTGAGTTGCCCCTCCCACAGGGAGACCCGGGTGACCGGGCGCTCCGTCCGCAGTTCGGCATACAGGGGCGGAGGATCAAGAGGCGCGTCCTTCGGACGGGCGAGTTCGAACGCGGGGACGGACGCAGACGAGGGCATAGCTGTTCCTCTCCACCATCAACTAACAGCGTTAGGTGTTCTGTTCGGTAGACTAACACCGTTAGTCGAAAGATGTGGAGCCCCATCCTCTGTTTCCGCCTCTGCGGCGCCGCCCGTACGGGTAGGGGGCCCGGGCGGGCAGATAGGGTGCACACAGCGAGGAGGTGGCCATGAAGCAGCAGGTCAGACGGGTGCCCAATGTGCGGGGCGAGGGGGAACGGCTACGGCAGGAGATCCTCGACGCGGCGACCCGCATCCTGGAGGAGACGGGACGCGAGGACGCGCTCTCCCTGCGAGGAGTGGCCCGCGAGGTCGGCATCTCCGCGCCCAGCGTCTATCTGCACTTCAAGGACAAGACCGAACTGGTCGCCACAGTGCTCGACGCCGCCTACCGGGCGCTGGCCGCAGCGATGGGCGAGGCCGGCGAAACGGCCGCCGCAGCCGGCGCCGCCCCGTGGGAGCGGATAGGGGCCACCACCGCCGCCTACCGCAGATTCGCCATCGACAAGCCCCGCCGGTACCGGCTGATGTTCAGCCTGGAATACGAACCCGAGCGTCAGCCCTCCGCCGACACCCCCCTCGGCACCGTGCTCCAGGCATGGACCCACGCCGTGGACACCTATCTGGCGGCGATCGCGCCCGCCCGCCGACCGGAAGCGGAGACCATCGGCATCCACCTGTGGACCGCCCTGCACGGCCAACTGGTCCTCTGGCACACCCTGCCCGGTCACCACACCAGCAGCGAAGACATCCTGATCGAACTGGAACAGTCATTGCTGCACCGGCTGCTGCCCATACCGGCCCCTCAGCCATCAACCCCGACGCTCGACGCCGCACACAGCAAGCGAGGCAGTTGAGAACGTCGCACCGGACGCCGCTGAAGCGCGGCTACCGCTCGAATCGACCGGCGCTACACCACGAGCAGGGGGTTCGTTCACCGATCCGGCACCCACACCGGCCGCTGATCAGATACGAATGAATCGGGACTGTTGACAGACTTTCCGCGTCCGCGCATGCCGGGGTACGTCTGGAGTCCTGCGTCTCCGGCCTCGCTCTGCCTGAGCTCACGAGATAATCGGAGACATGGCCGGGAAGGGCGTTGGCTTTGATGCGGGAGCCGTGTACCGGGAGAGGTACGTGCGGCGCCTGCCCGCGCGTCTCAGCGACCTGACCGGTCCCGAACACGGTCACGTCGAACTGCCGCTTCACATTGTCTGGTCGGGGCTACATACGTTCGATCTGGACAAACCCCTCCAGCGCATGAGCCTGTACCGGACCGTGCTGGCCGAAGGCATGCGTGACGACCTGTGCCGCTTCCTCAACTCCGACCTGCTCATCGCCCTGTGGCAGACGCTGCACCGGCTCATCGGGCGTGCTGTTCGGGAGGCCTGGGAGGGGGCGTTCCCTGAGCTGCGAACCGCCCGAGTCTCGACGTGACGGTGGGAGAGGCATACGTGCCGGTCCCCAAGTAGTCGTCAAGGCTTGGGCTGTTGACACCGGGAGTCGGCATCTCCTCGGCGGTCGGTCAGGCAGCGGGGAATTGGCCGGGTGCGGTGGCGCGCAGTTCCTCCCAGCCGGTGCAGAAGCCTTCACCGGGACCGACCCAGTCGCTGCCGCTTGCATCGACGTCAACGGACCGTACTTGATCCCGGAGCGCAGCCAGTTCGTCGGGCAGGTCCCGTAGTCGGCTGAGTACGCGGGTGCCGTTCCGTTGGCCGGCCCTGGATCGCGACAGGAAGTCCGCCATTTCGCGGTCTGGGACGACGACGTGGCAGTAGGGCACCGCCATGCTCAGGGCGTCGATGTCATGAAGGGCGTTCACGGTCCACGCCTTGGTGTGGTTGCGGAAGAGCTCCGCCTTCAGGTCCACGGCGATACGGACTGATGGCATCTGGTCGGTGAAAGCGATCATGCGGGGGCGCCCTGACCCGGGCCGGGCGGGATCAAGACCGATCTCGCGGTGGAGGTCGATGCGGTACTCCGCGAGCAGTTCCTTAAGCAGATCGAAGTGTTCGTGGAGGATCTCGCGCGCTTGGACTCGCACCCGGAGTTCGTGTCGGCTGACCGGATCGTCCGCGAGCAGTCCGACGTAGATCTCCTCCCACTCAAGCCTGCTGCGGAATGCCTCACGTGTTGTTTCGGGCCGGTATCCGTGACGCCGCAGGTCTTCGATCTCCTCGTCCCGCGGCCCGGCCAGCAGTTGGAATTCAGCGAACTGATTGGCCTTGCGCAGCCATGCCCGCATCCCCGGAATCAAGCCGGTGTCCACCTTGCCGGACGGGCCGTAGAGGCTCAATGGAGCACGCTCACCGGCAAAGGCCCACATCGCACCGATGCCGAGCGCCTCCGGCGGTTGCGGCCGGAACGCCGGTCGGCTGAAGCTCCCATGCATCGCGTGCAGCATCTGATGGCGCAGAAGAACGCGTCGTGAGCGCAGCGTCCGGCAGTGCGAGACCGATGCCATGGTCCGTGCAAGGTCGGCCCGTTGGCGAGGGTCAGTGATCTTATTGGTCTCGATGTAGTGGGTGGATGAGAGCGGGAAGGCGACCCCTGCGGCGCTCGCGTCGCATACGGCAGCGAGGACGTCCGTGTCGGACGCTTCGCGCGGAGTGCCGTTCGCCGCCCGTGCCAGGCGAATCCATACCCACTGGTCGAGGTAGACCGACGGTGTGGACACGTGCAGGTCCACCAGGCCAACTTCCGCTGTCATTGACGTATCCAAGTTCTCCAGGTCACAGGGGCCTTGACGTACCAATAGGGGCGAGAGGCAAGCGCCGGGACAAGGGGACCGGCATCGTGCTCTCGCCCAGCCATGTTTCCAGCAACGTTTCCTGGGCGTCGCGCATTTTCCGGCGGCCGCGCTCCGTCGGCGCATGGGCGGCTGGCTCCCTCGCCCGCTCCTGCAGCCGCTCTCGGTCTCGCAGCTGTGGTCGCGGTTCGAACGGCGTATGGGGAAGCGTCTGAACTCGATCCGGGTTCCGTCATCGGCCGTGCTCTCGGGCAGGACCGCCGTGGAACGCACATCGCGGCCGTTGCGCCGGCAGCATTGCGCCGACGCAATTGCTTAATCCTTTCCAGTCTTGCACCCTCACCTTGTGTGCAAGGTGGTGCATGGTGGCGTGCGGGCCGCCAGTACGTCTGGCACCGGGTGAGGAAGGCCGATGGATGTGTCGTGGCCTCCGCGTCTGGGCGTGGGGGACCGAGTGCGGTTCGACGACCGCGCCTGGGTGGTGTCCGGCTTCAGCCACGGAGGCGTCGAAATCGTCGACCCTCTGGGTGACTTGGCTTGGCTTACCGTGCCAAAGCTGGTGTCGTCCAAGACCTTCGACGTGCTGGAGCGCGGCCCTCGTTCTCGTTCCGTCCACACCCTGCCGACAACGGGGGACGCGCTGGAACGGGCTCGGTGGTGGGAGCGGCACATCGTGGAGGTCATCACCGGCCTGCCTCCCGGGGCGGATGACCGCGCCACGCCTTGTCCGAAGTTCGACCCGGCTGTCCACTCACTGGGGGAGCGGGAGGCGGCCAAGGCCGCCGAACTCGCCGCGGAGGGTGTGTCCGGTGCTTCGGCGCGCACCGTGAGGCGTCGGCGTCAGCGTTACCAGGCACTGGGCATCGAGGGGCTGATCGACGGACGGGCGGTCAGGAAGCGTGCCCCGGGCTCTCGGCAGGACCCGCGCGTGCTGGAGGTGCTGACGATGATCGTCGCCGACGACACCTCGTACCGGCGGACCACTTCGGTGGAGGACTACCGGCGGGCCACCGGCACCATGCTGTCGTCTCTCTACGGCCCGGGAGTTGTGAAGCTTCCATCCCGCTCGACATTCCAGCGGCTGGTGAAGGAACTTACCTCGAAGCACGGCCGGGTGAGAGGCGTTCCAGTTGCGGACAAGGCCGGGATCCGGTCGTCCCGCCCCGGTGAGCGGGTCTACGTCGACACCGTCGCCCTCGGAATCCCCCAGCCTCTCGCTCGCCTTGCCTCACAGCCCGTGCTCATGACGGTCGCGGTGGACGAACTGACCATGTCTGTCTGCACGGTGATGATCCACTCGTCCCGGCGACCGCTGGACGGCGCCCTCCTTTTGGCTCGCCTGTGCGATCCACCCGCTCTGCGAGACTCCGATCCGGGCATGCTGCAGGAGGCGGTGCCTCTGATCATGCCCGAATCGCTGCTGCTCGACCGGAGATTGCTCCGTCGGCCACGTTCGTTCACAGACGCCTGCCGCCACTTGGGGATCACGGTCAGGGCCCCGGAACCCACGGGAAAAGCGCGGGGTGAACGCGTTGTCGGAAAGCTCGTCTCCCTGTTCAACGCGGAACTGGCGCTCCTTGAGACCGATCGGATCTCTGATGAGGCGTCACTGATCGTCTGGCTCCAGACACGTGCCGAACGGTGGGTGGAGTCGTTCTGGCAACACCGACCCCAACAGGAGCTTCGTACCGTGGCCGGCCGAGGTGCACAGCCGACCCCCAGTGCGGCGTACGACGCGTGTGTCGCGCGTCTGGGGTGGGTGCACCTGCCTCCCGACGCGAATGCCGTCCGCTCCTTCCTGCCAAGTGTGAAGCGGCGGGTTTCCCTGAACGGCGTATATATCAGGGGTCACCGCTACGACTGCCCTGACCTCGACCATTTGCGGGCTGCCGTCGCGCGCACATCGGGTGCCCCAATTCCCGAGGTACAGGTGCGTTTTGATCCACACGACGTGCACCAGGTGTGGGTGCAGACCGACGACACGAGGTGGATCCGGGTACCGTTGGCCAGGGCTGAGCTCAGCGGTCGTCACTCTCTGCGCACCGGCGACGAGAGCGCGGTCTACCGAGCGGGCTGGAGCCCCTTCATGCCACCGTCACTTCCTGTCCTGGACCACGACCAGGAGCGTCTGGCCTACCACGCCCAACTCCCCTTGCTACTGACGCCGTTCCTTCAGGACGCCCTGAGGCTGGGACAGCGGCTTGTCGTGATGAACCAGGCGAGGGTCTGCGGCCATCACGGCCTCCTTATCACCGGGCCACCCGGCAGCGGGAAGACAACTGCACTGCAGGAGTTGGGGCGGCGTTTCGAGCTAGCCGACCGTTCCCGTCACCCTGACCACTTCCTCCGCGTCCCGGCCGTCTACCTGCGCATCCAGCCCAGTGACAGCACCCGCACGGTATTCCTCAAACTGGCAGAGCTTCTGCCCATCCCCCGCCTGCCGAAGAAGACGAGCACGACCTCGATCTCCGAGAGCGTGCGCAACGCTTTGCTCTCGTCGGGCACCAGCGTGGTCCTGGTGGACGACGCCTTCACTGCAAGGCCTTCATCTCCCCGCCGTACGGCACCAGTTGACCAGTTGCGCAGTCTGGCCGATGAGGTACCGGCCACGTTCGTGTATGCGGGAGTCGAAGAGCAGGGGAACTCGCCCAGCAGCGCCTTCCGAACGAGTCAGGGGCGCCTCACTCACCTGCGGGCAGCCCCTGTCCCGTTTGGGACAGGCTGGGTGCAGATGGTGGAGACCCTGGACCAGGCCCTGCAGCTGCGCCACCACCAGCCTGGCTCTCTGGTGCGGCTGGCACAGGAGCTGCACGCCATAACCGGCGGCTGGCCAGGAGCCCTTGCCCACCTCGTGCGTTCCGCGGCCATCGATGCGATCCTCACCGGAAACGAGAAGATCACCGAGCAGAACCTCAAGCTCATCGCTGTGTAAGCAGGGTCCGCTCCGCTGCTCCCATGTGTCAGGCAGGGAGGCAGTGTGTGGCCCGAAAGACCAGGTTGGATGAGCAACCCCAATGATGAATGACGCTTAAGACCAACAGAGTTGAATGAGCGGCGCGTCAAACCATCCGTGGTTTCCCGCCTGCACCGACTCCCAGCGCCGCGGAGGAGTGTCAGCCTTCCACTTCCGCGAAGGGCAGACGGCACGCCTGCCTCACCGCTACTGTGGCAGCATGAGTCAGCACGATGGCCGCCCGCCTTCGGCGGACTGGGTGGCTCAGGAGATGGAGCAGATGCTCCGCGAGTGCAATGCCCTCATCGAGTCCCACGACGAACAACTGCGCAGGCTCCGGACTGCGATCGCCCAGATCGAGTCGGACCGTCAATGCGCGTGCGACAGTCGCGACAAAGCCCAACAGGTGCTGGACGCACTGCACTCGGCGGTGCGGGAAGGGCAACAGCTGCGGGCCGCCCGCGGCCAGTCCCCGAACGCGCACCTGTACGTGGTGCCCAACGCGGCGGATGCCCCTGCTGCGCCCACCGCTCCGGAAGGCAGCGCGAGCGAAGCGGCGACACTGCCCGAGGGCAATCCGGTCGTGCTCATCGGTGGCGAGCGGTCCGTGACCATCATGAAGGTGATCTCGACCGACGCGCGCCGGCACTGGAGCGTTCAAGCCGTCACTGAAGAACTCGGCGAGCCCCGCGACGCGGTACGCCGCAACCGTGCCGTCCTCGAAACCCTATGCGATCGGGGAGCGCTGGTGCGCCAGGAGAGCGACGACAGCGACCGGCGGGGCAAGAAGAAAGTCTTCTACCAGCTCGCGGCCCCCTGGCAGGCGGCTTGACGATCACCGCCCTGCGGCCTTGAAGCCGTCACCCAGCCCACAACCTCATAAATGACCGCCGCCGCGCCTTGGCCCGTGGATTGGAACCCTGTCGGCCTCGGACACGGCGGTGGTCGGCGCCCATGCAGGCCGCGGCTTCCGACGTTACCGGCTTCCGGTGGCGCTCGTCGGGCGTTCGGCCAACCTCACCCACCGAAGGGTCGAACACCCATGCCCATTGACTTAGTTTGCGCTTGGCCGGCGATCGTCACGCTCGGCTGTCTCCAGGTCGCGCTGACGGCTGATCCTTTCAGGCAGGGGCTGCGCCCGGTTCCCGTTCTCGTCCTGCGGCCAGCTCAGGTGATCGGGCCAGAGCCGCTCGCCCAAAGCCCCCTCCAAGCTCGCCACCGTCAGCAGATCGGGCCACACGACACCGGCCAGTACGTTCGCGATGACCTGCCGGTTGACCTCACTCGCCTGGGCCAGCGCGTTGGCACTGATCTCGTGGCGCTCCATGGCTTCCGCGAGCGCACGCGCGACAGCCTGCGCGACACGCGCCCCAAGCAGCTCATCCATCACCGCGTACGGCCAGACGCCGTCAGCGACGTATTCGCGGGGCTTCTTGGCACGTCTCTTCCCTCCAGGCATGCGACCAGTGTGACGGAGCGTTCACCGAGGTGCGGCCACCCACCCCACATGCTACTTGAATTGCATGATCTTGTGAGGGGCCCTACCCGCGTTCCCTCTCGGAAGTTGTCCTGCGACGTCACGAGCCGGGCCGGCGAAGGAGGTGGTCGGAGGTGAGCAGTCGCCGGGGTGTCTCCACGCCGACCGCGAAGCCGCTTCCCACGGACCGGGTGCTCGCCGGTGAGCATCTGACGATCACCCGAACCGCTTGTTCGGCCGAGGGCCCGTTCACCGCTCGCGACCTGGAGGCGCTCACCGGCGTCTCGGCGCACCGCTGCGGGCTCGTCATGAGCTTTCTCGGCGCCTACGGGCTGGTCGAGCAGGCACCGGGACGTGGCGCGTACCAGCCGACGAGGGCGGGTGAGGCCGTGGCCGCAGCCTGGAAGAAGAGCGAGGAGAAAGGGCGTCAGGCACTTCGAGCGGCGTGGGCGAAGTCATGGTTCGCCCGGTGTGCATGCACCCGGCTGGCGCAGGGGCCCGCGCTGCGCATCGGCCTCGTCAGCAAGCTGATGACGCTCTCAGACCTCGACGAGAAGCGAAGCCGCCACATCGAGGTGCTGGTCGACCTGATGGTGGCGGTCGGCATGCTTCTACCGGAGGACGGGGGCTACCTGCGCTGGCACGAGAATCCCTCCGTACCCTCGCCCCGTAGGCGCGCCGACGATCAGGCGGCCGACGGGGACACCAGCAAGGTCCGTGTTCGGACCGCCTCCGAGAGCGTTCTCCCGGCACAGCGCCTGGAGAGCTACGACCTCGCGGCTTCGACCGGCGACGACCTGATTGCCCTGCTCAGCCCACCGGTACTGCTGGCCGACCTCGGGCGGCTTTCGCGCGAGGACATGATCGCCCTTCACGGTCACATCAGGGGCCTAGCGGCGCTCCTCGCCAAACTGAGGAGGCACCCCATGCCCTAGGACGACTCAGGAAAGAGCAGGTCCGACAGCGCCCCATTCCCTTGGCCGGGTGGCGCTGCCGGACCCCCGCCTCCACACCACGCCGCGCGGACGGACCGCGCGTACGAGGGGCTTCGGCATGCCCTCACCCAAGGCGAAGGGCACCGCCCACAGTAGCGGGCCCACGCCGCTTCAACTCAGCGATCCGCCGTGCCCTCAGCCGGGTGCGGCCGTGAACCGGGAAGGCACCCGTGGCCCGAACAAAGATCAAAGACGCCCTTCTGGCCGTCGCCCGCGTCTGGCAGCAGCGCGCCGCGGCCGGCGAACTCAGCCTCGAAACCGTCGCGCTCTACACCCAGGTCGTCGAGCGCCTTCTGCGCTTCGCCGCCGCGCAGGACGTCACGCGGCTCGACGACGTCACCGCAGAGCTGGTCGCGTACTTCATCCAGGCCCCTGGCCACGACCGCCGCCAGGGCATCATCCTCAACCCGGCCGGCGGCACCCGCAGGCAGCGCCGCTCCGCGCTTGAAGCTCTGTTCTCCGAGGCGCGGGCGCTCGGCCTCACCATGGCCGCGCCGCTCGTGGATCTCCCGCCGATTCCGCGCAGCCCGCGCAAGAGGGGACACGAACTGAGCGACGCCGACGTGCAGTTGCTCCGCTTCCACTCGGAGCGCGGCATGCCGAACAGCCGTCACGCCGCCCTCCTGGCCCTGCTGCTGGCAGGTCTGCACAGCGCCGAGATCGCCGCTGCGACCACCGACGACCTCAACCTCCTCGACCTCTTCGAAGCCGAAGTGTGGACCGACGGCGCCACCCGCACCCGCGGCCGCTGCTGCCCCCTGGACGAGTGGAGCGCACGCGTGCTGTGGCTGCGCCGCGCTCACCTGCTGCGCGGCACCGAGACTGGCTCACCGCGGCGCCTGGTCACCGCAGCGTCGTCCGCCTACCGGTCACACGCCAGCGTCTGCTCCGGCTTCGGTGACATCGCCCGTCGCAGCGGACTGGCCACCTCTCAGCGCCGCATCGAGCCCAAGGACGTCACCCGCTACGTCGCCCGCCGCATCCTCGACGAGACCGGGCAGCTCTCGGAAGTCGCCCGCCGCCTGGGCCTGTCCTCCCTCGACAGCGCCGCCGCCCTCGCCTCCCTGGACTGGCAGTCCGACGAAGCGGACACGGCATGAGCACCCCCAAGCGCCGACGCCGCACGGCGAAGAAGAAGACCACCGAAGGCCCGAGCTACGTACTCGGCCCCATCCCCGACGACGCCTTCGGCTCCGCCTCCGATGCCCCGCCACCACGCAGCCCTGAAGCCCCACCCCTCACGATCGACCTGCGCTTCGAATACCTCATCCGAAACCCCGACCTCTACGCCACCGCGCTCGAAGCCCTCCCACCGCGCGAAGAGGGCCAAGTCGGCCGACCCCCCGTCTACCCGTCGTACATCTACTTCGTATTCCTCTGCGCGATCTCCGTCTTCGGCTCCGCCCGCAGCACCGCCGCGCACCTCGCCCGCCCCCTCTGGTGGGATCCCATCCGGCACGCGATCCATGACTTCATCGACCCCGAGGAAGCCGCCGCACTCCCACCGACCGGCCCTACCCGCAGCCAGTGGAACTACTTCTTCCAGCGCCACCTCAAAGCAGCCGGAGACGCCGTGCGCGACATCAGCCGCGGCAAATGGATTGAACAGGCCGTCGCCCAAGGAATGCTCGCCGTCAACCCACGAGGCAGCTGGATCTACCCAGCCCGCGAACAGGTCCTCCACGGCGACGCAACCGTCGCTACTCCACCGTCCGACCACACCATGCTGGAAGAACCCGACAAAAAAACCGGCGAAATCCGCCGACACCGCGTAGACCCCGACGCCCACCACACGACAGAAGGCGGCGGCCGCCCGGTCTACGGAAACAAATTCCTCTCCATCGCTGTCCGAGCCGCGAACATCCCGCACAGCCGCGTCATCCTCGCCCTGGAATCCGTACGCCACAAAGCACGCAAACACGACCCTCACCGAGAAGACGAAGGAAAAGCCGCAGTGCGACTGGTCAAGGAAATCCTCGCCATGGCCCCCGGTGTACGCGCCATCACCTACGACAAGGCCCTGCGCGGAGTCCACCGCGCACCGCTCATCGCCGAAGGACTCGTCGTCTTCACCGGGCAGCACGGCGGCCTCGAACCCCAGCCGCTCCAGAAACACAAATGCGAAGAAGGCCGCCCCGACCACGACCTCTACGCTGCAGCCGGCCGAGTCTGCGAACGCCACATCACTGTGGAAGGCGAAACCCTCTACACGCCCCTTCCGGTCCGCGAGCTTGAATTCCGCAAAGGGGCACAGGCTCGCTTCTACCAGCGTCTCGAAATCACCTGCCCGCACGGACCCCACGGTGTCCGCATCCGTGTCGACGAGACCAAGGAAGACCGGGAAATCGACCCCTCCACCAAGCGAAATCGATTCAATCGCACCGAACACCTGCGCCAAATCGCACCCGAAACGCCGGCAGGGCGGCGTCTGAAGGGGTTCCGACAGGACAGCGAGTCCCAGCATTCCCGGTTTGACCAGTCATATCCACATGAGCGCGTCCCCGCATACGGCGCAAAGGCGGCCTTCCTTATCTACATCGGCTACGCGTGGGTGAGCAACTCCGTCGCCCGCTGCGCCGCGCGCGTCACCGGACGCCGCGCCACCTGACACACAGCCGGGGCCCGGCCCCAGCACTCCACCAAGACTGTCGTGGCCGAGCCCCGCCCCGTCCAACCTCCTGCCCGACCAGGGCAGCCGGCTTCACAGTCCAACAGTCGCCTGCCACCACCAGGCCACCCGCTACACTGGCGGCGGTGGCGCAGCCCTCGCAGGCCGCGCTGCCGAAGACCTGTCGGTACCCAGTGGAATGACATTCGTCCAGCTTCGGGTGAATTTCAGACACATTTTCCGACAGATCCCCGCCTTCGTAGCTCAGGGGATAGAGCACCGCTCTCCTAAAGCGGGTGTCGCAGGTTCGAATCCTGCCGGGGGCACAGAGAAATACCAGGTCAGAGCCTGTCTGGCCATGAAGAAGGCCCTCCGTGAAGCTCGCGGAGGGCCTTCGTCATGTGTGCTGGGAACATCCTGGGAACATGCCGTCAGGCGGCCGTCTCTCCGGGAACATCGGGGGCGTCGAGCCCGTCACTAGCGTCTTCGGGCACCTCAGGCGCCTCGTCTGGAGCGACAGCGGCGGGCGCGGCCTCCTCCGGCTTTCCGGCGCGTGGCACGAGGGCGAGGGAGGCGTCCGCCTCGGCCTTCTCGAACTGCGGCAGTACCGAGGTATAGGTGTCGGCGGTCAGCGAGTAGCTGCTGTGGCCGAGGAGGACTTGGATCTTCTTCATGTGGACCCCGGCGGCCAGGGAGAGGGTCGCCGCGCAGTGGCGGAGGTCGTGGAGGCGGACGGGTGGTAGCCCGAGTTTCTTGACGAGCCGTTCGAAGGCTTGGGACAGGTACTCGGGGTGGTAGGCGCGGCCGTCTTCCCAGGTGAAGACGAGTCCGGTGTCCTGCCACGGGTACGTCTTCTCGGTCTTGCTGCTCGGCTCGTCGGGCTGGCTGCGCCGTTGCTTGTGTTGCTGCCATTCCTCGTATGCGCGGTTCCACTCCTGGCGCTCTGCTTGCTGGCGCTGCTGCCAGAGGCAGAGCAGTTCGTGGGTTTGGGAGTCCAGGGAGATGGTGCGTTCTCCGCTGTCGCTCTTGGGCGTGTCTTCCCAGACTTCGTAGGAGGCGGCGACGAGTTGTTCGCTGATGTGGACGGTGCCGAGGGTGAGGTTGGTTTCGCTCCAGGGCAGGCCGGCGGATTCGCCGCGGCGCAGGCCGCGGAAGACCTTGAGGTGGAACATGGGGTAGAGCCGGTGCTCTGCGACGCCGTCGAGGAAGACGCCGGTCTGTTCAGGGGTCCAGACCATGACCCTGCCCGGCTTCTTGCCGGTGGCCAGCCAGCGGGCTACTCGCTCGTCGGTCCACACCAGGGGCTTGGGGCGGACGTACTTCGGTAGGACGACGCTCTTTGCCCAGTTCTCGCTGATCAGCTTTTCCTTGACGGCGTCTTCGAGGGCGGCGCTGAGCGTGTTGTTCATCTTGAGCTGGGTCCCGGGTCCGGTGATGTGGCGTGGCTTGCTGCGAGCCTGCCGGAGCGCGTTCCGTGCGTCGTTCCAGTTCTGTCGGAGCTCGGGCGGCCGGGGGCGGGCGGCGCACTTGCGCCATGCTGTGTGGGCGGCGCGTTCGACGGTGAGGGCCTGTTGGGCTGCTTCGCGGTTGGCTTGGTGGATCTTGTTGTCTTCCCAGATCTGCTTGAACATGTCCTGGATGTGCCGGGTGCGTAGGTCGAGCATCTTCAGGTGTCCGAGGGCGGGTATGAAGACGCGGTTGATGTGGTCTTCGTAGCCTTCGCGGGTGGACCGCTTGAGGTCGACGCGCTTGGCGAACCAGCGCCGCAGGTACTGCTCGACGGTTTCCTTCGAGTCGATCTGTACGCCGCCGTGGGCGAGGTTCCAGGCTTTCTCGCAGGCTTCGGCGGCGTCTGCCTGGGTGCGGAAGCCGCCCTTCTTGGGGTGTCGGCGCTTGCCGCCGGGTCCGGGTGGGAGTTCGAAGCTGTAGTACCAGGAGCCGTGGTCGCGCTTCTTGAGGAGTGGGCAGGCGGTTTCCAGGTAGCCGATCTTGGGTGTTCCGTCGGCGTTGAGGACTGGTTGCCCCTTCCGTGGCCCGCTGTTGTAGGTCTTGGGGCCCTTGCAACTGCACCGTTTGTACGTCTTCTCCTCGAACAATGCGCTTCCCTCGCCCTTGCTGCCCGTCATCCGGGTGCTGCCGGTCGTTCTGTGATCGCGTTTTCGCGGTCTGTCTTGATCTTGGGAGGGCTGTCGGACACTGAGGTAAAGTCGCCTGCAAGTTGGCGCGGGGGAGATTGCGACCAACGAGATGGCTGATCAGGACGTGCAGGAGCAGGCCTCGCCGGGGGCGATGGGTCTGGAGGAGTTGGTGGCTCTTCCTGCCACCGTGAATGTGACAACGGCTGCGCATGCTTTGGGGATTAGCCGGGATAAGGCGTATGCCTTGATCCGTAGTGGGTCCTTCCCCGTGCGGACGCTCCCGTTGGGCAGCACGGTTCGTGTGCCGACGGCGGAGCTGTGGCGGCTGCTCGGGGTGGAGCGCCCGTGTGTAGAGCTGCCTTAGGGAGTTGCTGGCGCATGCCGGTTCGCTGGCATGCGCCTGATTTTTGCAGCCGTGTGACCTATCTTCGCTAGCATGCGAGGTGTATCGGGGTCGGATAAGGCTGGGGAGGTTCTGTGCCGAGGTTGTACGGGTTCGCGGATGCCGCGTTCAGGAAGCCGATGGAGTCCGAGCTGCCGTCTCTGCGGGAGGCCGCCAACCGGGCCGAGGCCGGCCAGCCCTTTGGGACCATCACCGACTGGATGAACACGGAGGGGCACCGCACGACCCTGGGCAATGAGTGGCGGCCTGCCGCGCTGGCCTCGGTCCTGGATCACCCGGCCATCGCCGGGCTCTACGAGGACGAGGAAGGCAACCTGGTGCCCTCCGGGGGGCCGGAGCTGATTCCGCCCGCGCAGTTCCTGAACATCCGGAAGAGGCGACCCAAGTACCAGCCGGACAGCGAGCGTGCACCGCGGCAGGAGTATCTGCTGGGCGGCGAGGACGGCGTGTGCGGACTGTGCGCCCACCCTCTTGGGGCGGCTCCTTCCAACGCGGGCAGCCGTGGCTACCGCTGCAAGCCGAGCACGGCGCAGCACCCCGGCGGCTGCGGGAAGGTGCGGATCAACGCGGACCTGCTGGAGGGGTACCTCGCCGAGCACGTGCTGGCGGAGCTGGCCAAGCCCGCCGTCAGTGCGCTGATCGAGCAGGCCCGCGAGCATCTGCTGGAGGAGGCGGCACAGCTGCGCAAGAGCGCGGATGATGCCAAGCGCCGCCAGAAGGAGTTGGGCGAGGACTATGCCCGCCCCTCAGGCATGTCGCTCCAGGCGTTCAAGGCGGCCGACAAGCATCTGTCGGCGCAGGCGAATGCGGACAGGGCGAAGGCGCGGCGTCTTGAGCGGGTCAAGCACGTGCCCGTGGGGGTGGTGCCGGACCTGGTGCGCTGGTGGAAGCACGCACCGCTGGTCGCGAAGCAGGGTGTCGTGGCCCTCATGTTGGAGCAGGTGGTGGTGTACCCGGCCGCGTCCAGGGGCTCGCGCACCGTGGACGCGGACCGGGTGGCCTTGAAGTGGCGGACGTGGGACGCGGAGCCTTCTACGGAAGAGCAATCCGCCTGACGGCGGTGTCCTTGGCGGCCTGGCCCGTTGCCGGTCGATTGCGCGGCAGGAGGACCCGCTGTGTGATCGTGGGCAGGGTGATGCCCACCGTGACGAGGAGCGCCGCCAGGGCGCCGGTGATGGGCACCACGTGTGTCTCGACGACGGACGGCAACGTCCTTCCCGCGAGGTGCGCGATGGTGAGCCCGGCGCGGGTGCCGGAGTAGGCCAGGCCCAGCACGCACCCCACGGCGCTGACGGCGAGACCGGCAGCTGCGACGGGTCTGCTGCGCGACCAGGCGCGGCAGGCCAGCGCGATGTACTGCAGGCTGACTGCTGTAGCCATGACGACCAGGAAGCCGAGGTGCGTCAGCACGAAGGCGCCCGCCATGCCGTTGACATGGGACGCCAAGAACAGCTGGGCGGAAGAGGCGCGGACATATTGGAACTCCCAGACCAGCACCGCCATGACACCGCAGAAGAAGACGATGTGGGCCACAACCGCTCCGCGGACCCAGGCGGTCGGGTACCACCAGTTCACCGTCACGAGTTGCATGCTGAGAATGGTCAGCCCGCTGGTCATATCCCATAGGAGAGCGCCCGCACCGCCGTGGCCCGTGACTCGGTCCACTGCCGCGGCGACGGGCGGAGCCAGCAGGCATGCGCTGGTGAAGGCACCTGCGCACAGCACGACGAGGGCGCGGCGGGCGAGGAGCGACTGCTCCCGGCGTGGGGACCGGGGAGCGTAGGCGAGGTAGACGGCGGTGGCGAGTGCGGTGAGGAGGGCGCTCGCGCTGAAGAGGGGGGTGGTCAAGGGTCTAGCGTCCTTCCAGGTCAGCCGCTGCCCTCTCGGCGGCTTCGCTCAGGCTCCTCAGGCGGCGCGGCCGGCCTTCGCGGGGTTGGTCGACTCCAGGGGGCGGTGGGGGGATCGCCGGAACGTCTTCGGGGAGCCCCGCATCCCGGCGCATCTTCCTGAGCATCGACATGACTTCAACGAGGTCCTCGGTCTCGAGGCCTTCCATTAAGCGCAGCGCCTCGCGCGCCTCGGGCCGCTCCCGGTACACGCGCAGCGCGGCGAGGTCGTCCCATTCACACCCCGGCAGCAGGAAGGCGGCCGGGGCGTCGAGCGCCTGGGCGAGTGCGGTGACGGTGGATGAGCGGGGGTTGCAACTGGTGCCGTTCACAAGGCTGGTTGCCTGACTCGTCGAGACAACTGGTTTGCGTTGCCCGGGAACTGACGTTGCCTGTGCAATGTCACGGGCACTGGGCGTGAAGCCGTCCGGGTCGCGACGCAGACGCAACAGGGCGAGCAACTTCTCACTCAGGCTCATGAGTTCGGACGTCGCCGACGTGTGTGCCATGTCCCCGCTCCCTGCTCTGGCATATGCGAAACGCATAGTAAACGCTTGACATTCAGACTACGTCGCAGGTCGGATAGGTTGCACGGTTTACTGGGTAGTTTCCGTGAAGGGGTGAGGCGGGGTGGGTGTCACTGCGCTTCACACCCTTACGCCAACGGGCGTGCGCGGAAGGGCTCCAGTGGGCGGCGTTGGCAACACGCGTGTCGTTTACGGGAGGAATCGCATGTCCGAGCCAGACGAGCGGCGGATCGCCGAGCTGGCGAAGGAGCCCCCGCGGGTGCTCCGGGGTGGAGCAAGCGCGAAGGCATTGCAAGAGGCGCGCAGGATGCTGGAGATTCAGGCCCGCCAGGAGCCGGATGACACTCCGCCCGATGAATGACCCGCTGAACGCAAGTTGGCACACCTTCCCGAAGAGATAGGTGACATCACTGGAACCGTTGTGTATGTTCAAGCATGCCGGACGGGTGCGGCAAGCGCCGTGACTCCGCGTCGGCGGCGCTGCGCGAGCGGCGCCTTCCCTGCTCCTCGCGGGTGGCCGACCCCCCCGCGCCCCACCCGCGAGGAGCGGCCGCACCAGCGCGGCCACCGGGGCGTGCAATGGGAGCGGAGCCCGTCACGACCGAAGGCCGTGGCGGGCTCGCCTCATTCCCGGGCACGACTCGCCACCCGAGGCTGGCGCTTCGCGCACCCCCCTTTTTTTCGCTGCGTCGACATGCGCAAACGGCCAGGAATTCCGAATTGAATTTCTCGAATTAAAAAGAATTACCCACTTGCTTTAGGGGTGTATGCGATTAAGATATAAGTGTAAGGAAAAAGGGAAAGCCAAAAAGGACGGCTCTCCTTCGAATTCGGAAAGGCGTGGGAAATGTTCGTCAACCTCAAGATCTCGGAGATCGTCCCCAACCCCGACCAGCCCCGCAAGTTCTTCGATGAGGCGAAGCTGAAGGAGCTGGCCGGCAGCATCAAGGAGAACGGCCTCCTGCAGCCGGTCGTCGTCCGTCCGACCGAGAGCGCCGAGGCTCCCTACGTGCTGATCGCGGGCGAGCGGCGGTGGCGGTCTTGCAAGGAGGCCGGCCTGGAGACCATCCCGGCCAAGGTCATCAAGGACGCCAGCGAGGAGAAGGCGTACGTCCTCAGCATCGCTGAGAACGTCAACCGCGAGGACATGACGATCATGGAGGAGGCCGGTGCGTACGCCGACCTCAAGGCGGCCGGCTGGACCCCCGCCAAGATTGCCAAGCAGTTCGGCAAGACGGAGACCCACATCACCTGGCGCCTCGGCCTGCTCACCCTGCGCCCCGAGGTCGCCAAGATGGTCGACGAGGGCCACATCAAGAACAACCTGGCCTGGCACATCGCCCAGCTCAGCCCGGCCAATCAGATGGTCGCGGCCATGCGGTACGTGCGCGGCGACTTCGACAGCGAGGCCGAGGCCCAGCACTTCGCAAACGGGCTGAAGATGATGGAGAAGCAGACCTCCCTCACCAACGAGGAGCCGCCCAGCGAGGAGGTGCAGGAGCAGCGGAAGAAGGCCAGGGCGAAGGCCAAGGACGGCCTGGGCAAGGCTGAGGACATCTTGATCCCCCTCTTTGAGGAACTGGGCGAGAAGAAGCCCGAGGACCTGGCCGTCATCCTCGGCACCGACCTCGACCGCTACGTGCGCGTCGTCGGCAAGATCTACAGCCAGGTGCAGCAGGTGCGGAACCTGCTGAGCAAGGCCCAGGGTGTCCAGCGGGCCATGGCGGCCGAGTTCAACAAGGCGGCCGTCGAGGTCCAGCAGGAGGCCGCCCAGCAGAAGGCCACCAAGCCGCAGGCGGCCAAGCGGCAGGGCGCGGCCAAGCCCGAGGGATCGGCTACGGCTGCGGCGAAGCCGACCGCCAGGAAGGCGGCGGCCAAGCCTGCGGCCCCCCGCGCGAAGGCCACGGGCGCGGGTGCGGGCAAGAGCCCTGCCCCCACCGCTCCGGCCCAGAAGAAGACGGAGCCCGTCGCCGGAGCCGCCAAGACGGCGGAGCCCGCAACGGCGAAGTGAGGCAGAGGGGGCTCGGCGCAGCCGGGCCCCCTCCCTCCCCTCCAGGGGCGCGGCCGGGAGCACCCCGGCCGCGCCGCTCGGTGTCTGCGGCACCGCGCGAGCGCCACCTCAAAAGCGCGCGTAAATCCGCCCGGAAATCCCGGAAATCAATTCCGGGTGAATATGCACCCAGCCCTCGAATTCCATTAAGATTATAAATGTAAAGCAGGAAAAATATTCTCAACTCAACAGCGGAAAAGAGGGCGAGATAATGGATAACTCTCAACTGGACTGGGGGCAGGAATCGGCAGACCCGGGCATCCGGAACCTCACCGAATTCCTTGAGTACCTCATGGACTCGGCGCGTGACAGGATCCCTGGCCCGGCATCCCAGTTCATCATCGAGACCGAGAAGACCACGGCTTCCAGGGTTGCCAGCGAGTGCAACCGGGTCCTGCGGGTGACGGCCGAGTTCCCGAACCGTGAGCCCCAGGCTTTTGACATCGCCATCCATCTGGCACAGCCCACCACCCGGAAGGCCAGCCCCCAGGACTGAGCCCCACCTGTCGGACCGGACCTCACAGTCCGGTCCGACAGCCCCCGCCAGCGAGAGGCGCGGCCGACGCGGTGCACGGGGACAGGCGGGCGGGCGGCCACCGGGAGGGGATTTCGAAATGACCAAGATGCTGGGCGCGGTCCGCCCTGGGCATGGACAGACCTGCCGCTACGCCGGCCGTGGGTGCACCTGCTTTCTGTATCCCAGTGAGGTCGGTCCCCGAGTCAAGAAGCGGCGTCGCCGAGCGGCGCGTCACGCGGAAAGGCGCGCGTGGCGGCAGGACACGTCCTGACCCTCCGGCCGGATCACCGGCCACACCACCAACGGCCCCGGTCGACCCCGACCGGGGCCAGACGCATGAAGGGACACTCGTCCCCAGCAAGGAAGGAGCCAGGTTGCTCACCCTCTTCACCAACCGGTACCAGGCATTCCAGCCCCCGCAAGGGGTGCCCGTACGCATCACCCTGGGCGCCCCGCGGTTCAAGCTCCCCTACCCCCTCCAGCACGCGGTACGGGAGCTGGCGCCGCGCCGGGAGTACTTCACCAAGCCCCTCCCCGAGTTCACCGCCGCCTACCGGGCCGACCTCGACCAGATCGGTCCTGCACGCATCGCGGAGCGGCTGCGGGCCATCGTGAACACGGAGCACGAACACCGGCTGGTCCTGCTCTGCTTCGAAGACCTGGCCGACCCGGCGCAGTGGTGCCACCGCAGGGTCTTCGCCGCCTGGTGGAAGGATGTGACGGGCGACGAGGTGCGCGAGCTGGGACCGCTGGCCGGCCCGTACGAACAGGGCACACTGTTGTGAACGGATCACACGGTCCGGCGAGTTGCGGCAAGGAGGCATGATGCAGCACCTGCAGGAAGTTGAGCCAGGCTCCTGGATCCGAGTCCGCCTCCAGAGCCATGAAGACATCGCGGACGGCGTGTACAAGGCCCAGATCGACTTCGTCCACGACGACCACCTGTTGGTCTGGATCGCGGAGTCCGACGGTGACCGCGGTGAGGAGGACGGTTTCACCGTGGCCGTCATGGAAGCCGACGAGGACGGCGTGTGGTCCTGGAGTAAACGGCCCGCTGTCTAACGTCAGCATCGCCACCGGTGATCCACCCCGTAGAAACAGGTCACATTGCTCCAGCAGCATTCGTGATCCTGCGTTAGATCCAGCTCAGCGTCCGGCCCGGTACCCGCCAGGCCGGGCGCTGTCGTTCATGCAGGAGGCGAGATGCACCAGGGCGCCATTCCGAGCCCCAAGCATCACGCTGCCCCGCGTTGCCCTCATCTGGCAGGAAGCGGGTGGACCGCCTCGGCCGGGGCATGGGCATCGGCTCCACGGCCGCGGATACGGTACGCGGCAGGCCCGGTGACGCAGCGCAGCGTGTCGTCAAGGTCCCAGACCACAGTGGCTACGAAGCCCTCAAGGCCGTCGTCGGGGCCGCCGACCACATGCGCCTGGGAACGGAGGGGGAGGCCGCCGACCTGTACGAGGAGTGCCTCGTCCAGCCTGCCGCGCAGGGAGTCGACGGCGCGAAGGAAGAAGGGGTCACCCTGGAGGGAGCCGGGGTAGGCGATCACGTCGGCGTCGTCCGGCCATGCCATGGGCGTGATATCCGGCCCGCTTGCGTTCGCCAGCAGCCAGGCCCGTCGCATCTGGACGGCGTCCGGGGCTGGGTAGCGCGGCCAGTGCGGTACAGCGTGCCGGAGGGTGGGGGTCAAGGGCACGGTGAGGGGCGGGCAGTGGGCGTTGAGGGCCTCGTGGAGTGCGGCGGGATCGTTGACTTCGTAGCGCACGTTGGCGAGCGAGACGTCGGCGACGGCGGTCTCGTCGCGGTGCGCGATCAGGTGCAGGGTGAGCGCGAACAGGCTGCCCGGAGGGGAATCGAGCATGTAGTACTCGCGTGCGCGGTCCGTCGCGGCCTGCCAGTTCGTGCTCTTGTTCATGTCCGCCACGTACTCAGCCTACGTTGGTGCATTGCACGGGCGCGCCGACGCTCGCTTTTCAACAGCCGTCCAGGCGGGGCTGTTTCGCACCATGCTTGGGCCGTTCCAGTCGGTTGTATCGATCATGAAACGGAGCCAAGAAGTTCGTCCCGGGACCCAACCCAGACCGTCCGTGGTGACAGTTAGGGGGTGACGACGTCGTGGACCTGTCTCTGTCCCGTTCCGGAAGGATCACGTCGATGGGGAGCACTTTGATCGCCTCGATAGGACGGCGTGGGACAGATTGAGCAACGACGTGGGCTCGGTCGTCGAAGGGCAGTTGGAGGCCATGCGGTGTCATCCGCGGAGCCTGCTCTCCTCCGGCGCGGCCGCGGCCAGTGAGAGAACTCACCTCCTGTGGAGGGATCTTTGCCCCGACTTTGCGTGACTCGCAGTCGGGAACTTCCAACTGGCGACTAGGGTCGAATGCCCGTGTGGCCAGCGGAGGGGGAAGAAGCGAAGTCATGGGTGGCAAGGACGAGATACTCGACATCAAGGTCGACGACATCAAGACGGCGGCGCCGGCCTTCCACCGCGAAAGCGTTGCCCTCGCACACGCGCTGACCAAGCTGAAGCACGGCTTGGCCGCGGCAGGCTCGCCATGGGGTGACGACGAGCAGGGGCAGCAGTTCCACGCCGCGTACGGTCCGCACGTCAAGCAGATCGAGCACGCCGCGCAGATCCTCGTCGAGGGCCTGGCCAGTATCCACGCGGGTCTGGCCGACATGGCCGACAAGCACATCGACAACGAAGAGCTCGTCCGGGGCATGTTCGGCCACGATGCCACGGGTGGCAGCAAGTGAGCGTCGCGGACAAGGCCCGCAAGGTCGTCCAGGACCTGACGGGCATGTGGTGGCCCGACGCCGATGAGGACGGGCTGCGGGAGGCGGCCAGGGCGTGGCGGGCCTTCGCCGAGGATGTCGAGGACATCCAGGCGGTGGCGAACAAGGCCGCCCGCGCGTTGATCGAGGACAACAAAGGCGAGTCGATCGACGCCTTCGACAAGTTCTGGCGCCGCTACTACGACCATGGCCGTGGCTGGCTCAAGGACGTGCCGGATGCGGCCCGGGACATGGCCAAGGCGCTGGACGCGTACGCGGACGAGGTACACGGCGCGAAGAAGCACCTCGAACACGAGCTGGAGATTGTCGGAGCGACGCTCGTCGCGGGCACCGCCCTGGCCGTCTTCACCGCCGGCCTCTCCGAGGGCGCCGCCGCAGCGGCCGCGGCTGGCGTCACCGAACTCGCGGCTTCGCTGGGAGTGGCGGTGACCGAGGAGATCGCGGCCATCGCCGGCACCACCCTGGCTACCGCCGCCTTCGGCGGGGTGGAGTCCATCACCGTGGACCTGGCCGTCGCCCAGCCCACGGCCATGGCCCTGGGCGAGCAGAAGGGCGGCATCAACCTCGACGAGGCCCATCAGTCCTTGGTGTACGGCGCGCTCCTGGGCGGCACCTTCGGCGGGGCGGGATCAGCGTTTCGTGCCGCAGGCAGCGCAGGCGGCTGGACCGAGCTGCTGGGGGGTGTGCGGGTGCCGGGGCTCGGGCCGGAGCTGGCCATGCCGGGCGGCGCGGCCACCAGCCTTGACGACCTCGGACTGCTCATCAAGGGCGACGGCGAGGCCAACGCCTGGCCACGCAGCAAGCGCAAGGGCCGTGTGAACCCCCAGTACCGCGCGGACGTCCCCGGTGACGAGGACATAAACGGCTCCCACACCCTGCGCAAGCACGTAGACGTCACCACCCGGGACCTGCGCGCCCGACTGCGGGCGGAACCCGAGCGGGAAACTGTCTCACGCTACGTCGACGAGGCATCGGCGCAGAAGGCGACGGACGGCGTGGTGCTGCAGCACCAGAAGGAGATCGAGGCCTGGCTCGCAAAGAAGAGCAGGAAGCTCGAGCTGGAAGCTCACTTCGACCAGCCCACAGGTCTGAGCTTGTCGCGTGCGAATTTCGTCCACGGCAATCCCCCGGAGTGGGTCAAGGGTGCAAGAGTGATCCTTAAGCGCGATCCATCGGCCGAGATGGGCTACCGCGTCCTGACGTCCTATCCCGTCCCCTAGAGCCAGACAGGTCAGACAGCAACGATGACACCGGTGGACGACCGCTTCCACGAACTGCGCCGGCTCCTTCACGCGTACGAGCAGCCCGGCTACGCCTTCGATGACACGGCGGAGGCACCCGGCGTCGCTCTGAGCGCGTACCTGCGGACGGCCGCGTTCACTCCGGAGCGCGCGGCGGCCGCCGCGCGGGAGATCCAGGACCTCCTCTCGGTTGGCCTGTTCAGCGACGAGGCCGCCGACGACGTCGAACTGCTTCCCCACATCCATCCGTCCCAGGGCGCCAGCGTGGAGGAGTGCCTGCGCGTCGTCCTGCAGCACCTTGAGCGATTCCTGGCCGACCCGCCATCGCCCCAGCCGTCGGCCCGGCCAGAGATTGCCTGGGAGTGGCGCGAGCGGTTCCCCGCACTGGCCCATTTCCTCGGCGCGTACTTCTACCAGGACAGCCTCAAGCTCGAGTACGAGTCACACACCGATGCAGTGGACGACTATCTCTCCGGCGAATCGACCGACGACATCGGGAAAACCGCCTCCGAGATCGGTGAGGTCCTGGCCCTGAACTCGTCTGCAGACGAGCTCGCTGAAGCAGCAGCGGTCCTTGGCCTCAGCGAGCCCCCGCCCGCGGACCTGTCCCTGCATAGGTGGCTCACCGACATCCAGGGCGTCATCACAGAACATCTGCGCACCGGCGCATAGTGACGAAGGGATAGGGCTCGGTACGCCAGCATTTCCGCACGACTATGCAGGAGATCGGCTCACCGCAGCGGCCTCACTCTGTAGACACCGCTCCGCTCACCGGTCCAACAAGCGGTACCGACGGATGGGATGCGCTCAGGCGGCGGTTCTGCCACCGCTGTTGCAGGAACTCGACAAGCTGCGGAAGCTGTTGACGAGAGAAGTGCAGCAGTGCCGCCTCGTCGAGGTCGTCCGGAACGAATATGCCGCCCTCCAGCAGATCATGCCATGCGGTCGCAGGTCGGCCCCCGGGAGCTCCAAACTGGGTGGGCCGCTCCGCGCACCCGTTAGCCACACCAACATCCCACGCGGCAAGGGGGCAGCCGCTAAGGTCTCGGGCGGTGAACATGGATGAATCCGGACTGACCAAGGCGGTTGCCGATGCGCTGGGCGATCAGCGCACCGCTGCCCTCACGGAACTCACCGACCGTGTCGCCGCGCTGCGCCGCATGAGCGAGGACGCGGGAACCACCGAAGTGCTGCTGACCCCCCTGAAAGGCCGCGCTGCGGAAAGGTGGGAGAGACTCGCTCTGCGGGAGGCTGAGGACTGGGTCTATGTCCGTTCCGACGACGGTGCCACCGTCCTTGCGGTGGACCAGGCATCCGAAGCCGGAGCCAGCGATCCGGCGGCAGCTGTCATCTACCCTGAGCTGCACACACGACTGGTCAGCTGGTGGCTCGTCCACGCCTGGCGCAGCGCCGACCTCCTCGCTGACACCCTGGACAACCTGAGCCGGTGGCGTATCACCTCCGGCGCGGTCACGGCCCGGGCTCTCATCGAAGAAGCAGGCTCACTGGTAGACGAGCAGAACGCCATCGCCGAGGCATGGCGGACCGGCAAGGCCGCCGCCAAAGACTCCTTGAAACGACCCGCCCTTGTCCGCGAGGCGCTCGCTCCCGTCCTGCTGAAGGCTGGGTTTGGCTCAAGGATGAACGGCACCAACGAAAAGTTGAAGGCCACCAACGTCCTTACCCTCGTGAAGAAGGTGACCAAAGCGACGGGCGATGACAGATTCCCAAAGTGGTATGACCTGCTCTCCGACGCCGCGCACCCGGCCTTCGGAGCCAGAATCGCCTTGGCCACACCTCCGCTCGTACACCCCTCAGGGGCTGTCACGGTGCGCAGTTATGCCCGATCTCCCATGTCGCTCGCTGACGGAGAATCTGTCCAAGTTCTGGAGCCGATCGTCGCCTTCGCAGTTGCCGACTCCCTGATTGCCGCTGGCACGCTCATGTTGAACGTTCTCGAAGACGGCCTGGCCGTCGTAGACGACTTCGGCCTGACGACATCAGCGGCCACGCTCACCCGGCGTACGTATTGGCGCGGCTTCCACCCCACGCGCGGCAGCCGTGCTTGCCCCTGCGGCCGCGGTAAGTGGTCCACCTGCGGTCACCACTGGGGCAGCCAGATTCCCACGCCCCGCAGCCGTTGACCACCACGGCAGCACGGAAGCCTCGTGTGTTGCAGCCGCTGTCCCGACGTCGCCGGCGTCACCCGACGGGCCTCAGTTGACGACAAGATGGTGAGCCCCCGCCCAATGGTGGTAGCTCCCGTCAACTGCGGTCAGGCGACAGAGTCGAGGACCGTGCCGAGCGCGCGGTAGGAATCGCGGACGCCGTGAGCGTTGCCCAAGCGGTGGCGTTCCAGGCGGATCGCGCCGAGGTGGCGGGCCTCGTAGATCCGTGAGCGCCACACCGCATGCGGTGACTCATCCCGAGGCCCGTACGTCTCCCAGAACGCGGTCCGCTCATCCGGCTTCGCCATCGCCATCCGGATCGTCCAGTCGGATGCCGGGTCCGACCAGTACGTGCGGTCCGTGTCGAAAATGCCCGTGATCGTCGGCTCCGGAGCGGCTCCGTCGATCATCGTGTTCAGGGTCCAGTGGTCGCCGAGGGACATCCGGGGCTCGGTGATCTCGTCGAGGACAGCACTTTCGCGAGCGGCCACAGCGGCGACTTTGCGGATGTCGGCGGCGTCCAGACCGGCGTCATCAAGGTCGGCAGCAATCTCTCCTAGGGAGGCGACGAGGGCCGCGCTCCAGGTGGCGTACCTCGGGCCGTTCACGGGCCCGAAGTGCGCGCCGCGCACCGCGTGGACGGTCTTGGTGATCGCGCCCATCTGTCGGAAGAACGCGGGCCAGAGCGTGCGTGGGTAGTCGCCGAGGCGCTCAGGGGCGGGGATGCCGTCGAGGTGGCTTTGGATCATCCAGTCCCGGCCGATGACCTCGTGGGACCAGTCCGCGGCGATGACGCGCGGCAGCAGAGGCGTGATCGCTGCGAGGTGCGGGAGGCTCGCGTACTCGTTGCGCATGAGCTGGTGCTCGGATCGGAACTGCCGCTCTGGCGCGGGGGCTACCCGCAGGATCACCGGACGCTCCTGGCCGACCAGGTCGACGCGGTAGGTGGTGTTGTACATGCCCGAGCCCAACTCGACGGCCGACACGACCTGAACATTCGTGCCGAAGGCGCGACGGCTGACGGCCTGGACCTGCTCAGCGGTCAGCGGCTGCTGGAACGCTCCGGCAGCGCGCGCGACAGGGCGGAACTCCATGAAGCTCACCCTTCGAGCTCTCTGCAGTGACAGGGCCGGTATCAACCTCTGAGTGTGCCCCATCCTGGAACCCGCCCCCGGGACGTTGGGCGCCCGGTACCCAGGGCCGATGCGGGCACAGGAAACGCCTCATCGGACGCCTTCCTCAGCTTCGATCCGGTCCGGGTCAAGGGTGACGGTCACCGCGGCGTGATCGCTCCAGCCCTCGTCGAGCGGCTCGGTGTGGACCTCGTACGACACGATGGCGGGGGCGAGTGCGGGGCTGAGGAGGAACAGGTCCTGGCGGCGCGGGACGTCGCTGTCTGCGAAGCCTGCGGTGGGCCGATGGTCGTCCAGGTGGTGGGCGGCGTCGATGAAGCCCGCGTCGGCCAGCACGGTCATCGCGGTGCGGTCGGTGCCCCAAGTGCCGTTCTCGTCGCGGACCCGGTGGGTGCGGCGCCAAGCCGGCGGTAGCGGGCTCCAGTCCGGCTCGGGATGTCCGATGCCGAGCGTGTTGGCGTCGCCGAGGAGCACGGAGAGGCGACGCGGCGCGGCAAGCGTCTGCAGCGGCTCGACCTCCAGGGCCCGGTGGGCGGGTGAGAACGGGCTGAGGTGGAGATGGCGGAAGTCCCACACGGCGGGCTGGTCGTCGAGGCAGGCCCTGGCCCAGCCGAGGACATGGTGGTACTTGGCCCGCTCCGCTCCGTCGCCGATCACGTTCCAGCGATGGTTGAAGAGCATCGCGGTGTGGAAGCGGTGGCCGGTGGTGGTGCTGTTCGCCTCGGCCAGGAACGCGGTGCTCAGGGCCAGGTCGTTTCGGGCCTGGTGCAGACGTTGATGTCCGAGCAGGTCCCAGTAGTTGCACTCTTCCAGCGCGTACATGTCCCCTTCCAGGGACTTCAGGAAGGGGACGGCGGGGGTCCAGCGGGTGTTATCACCGAGACCGAAGTCATCCCGGCCCCCGAAGAGGGTGTTGTAGATGACGAGGCGCAGGGTGCGCGATGGCATGAGGTTCTCCGATCGAATCAGGTGACGGCGTACCGGCTGTCCCCGGCGGCTGGGCGTATTGGTCGGCTATCCGTTCGCCGTTTCATAGGAAGCGGGACGGTCCCGGGCGGGGGTGTGCCGGCGGACGGGGATGCGCGGTGAGTGAAGGTGTTGTGTGGGTCCGTGTTGCGGGGGCTGCTCAGGGTGTCTGGGGCGTCCAGGTGAAGACGAGTCGGCACTGCGGTTTGTCCAGGACGTGGCCTGCGGTCAAGTCCCGGTCAGCGGTTTCGGCGGGATAGACCCGCAGTTGGGGGCGGTTGGTGCGGTCCCAGGCGGTGACGAGGTCAGCCATGGTGTCGGCGAGGGCATCGGCGTGCGGGCCGTAGGCGTGGATGCCGAACTCCCACAGGCTGGGCCTGGATGCGTCGTCGGGGAGCTTGCGGGTCAGGACGTGGGCGAGGGAGTCGTCTCGGATAAGGGTGGCGGCGTCCCAGCCTCCGGGTCGCTCGACAAGGCCGGTGTCGAGGCCCTCGTCGACAGCGAGCCGCGCGAACCCGCCTTCGATGTGGGTGGCCAGCCACAGCATGAGCATGTCGAAGGGCGTGTTGCCGGGGATGGTGACGCCAGTCCAGCGTTCGGTGCGGGGCGTGTCGAGGGCCGCATCGAGGCGGCTGGCGTCGGCGGGGGTTCCGTCGGCGAAGCGTACGGTGATCTCGCCGCCACGCAGCCGGGTGACATGGTCCGCGCGATAGCCAGGGCCCTGGAGAGGAACGAACCCGCACACCGTGTAGCGGTCCGCGATCAGGACGCCGTCGCGCTTGGTGAAGGGGATGGACCAGGTGTAGCCGTGGATGCGCAGCGGGACGACGAGACGGCCGCCCTCGGCGAGGCAGTCGGTCCAGGCGGGCGCGATGTCCCGGGCCTCGACGGTGACGATGATCGCGTCCACGCTCCCGGGCTCGGCGAGCGAGGCCGGGGCCTGTTCGCCGTCTCCGAGGTGGACGCGGATGTGGTGGTAGCCGGTGTCGCCGAGGAACCGGCGGGCGCGGTCGGTGACAAAGGGGTCGATGTCGATGCTGGTCACGCTGCCGTGCGGGCCGGTGAGCTCCTGGGCGAGGGCGGCATTGAAGCCGCCGGAACCGATCTCGATCACGCTATCGCCGACGTGGAGGCTGGCGTCACGGAGCATGACGGCCTGCAGCCAGGGTGCCGAGACACTGCTGGTGTTCGCGCCGCTGGGGGTGGTCTTGGTGACCGGTGCCTTCATCGGGTCGTAGGCATCCGCCAAGGCGACGCCGGGCAGGAAGCGGTGACGCGGAACGTGCCGGAAGGCGGACTCGATCGCGCAGTCGGCGTCCAGGTAGCCGTCCTCGATCAGCCGGTCGACCATCGCCTGCCGCAACTTGGCGGCTTCCGTTGCCTGTTGGCCGGGCTCGGGTGCTTCGGCGGGGGCCATCGGGTAGCGGTGGACAGGTGGCAGTCCGGTCAGCAGGCCGGGCCAGACGGTGTCGATGACGTGCGCGCTCGGCGTGAACAGCGGCTGGGCAAGGTGGGGCAGGTCGGCGACCTCGTGCCACTCCCAGCGGCGGATCAAGTCCGGTTCGGTGACGGTTGGTTCGCCGCTGTAGGCGGTCACGCGGACAGCGGCCGTCATGCGTGGAATGCCGTGGATGGAGTCCATCAGCAGCGCCAGCAGTCGTGCACCTGCGGGGTCGGCCTTCAGCCCCGTCTCCTCCTGAAGCTCCCGTACGGCCGCGGCGAGGAAGTCCTCGCCGGCGTTGTTCTTACCGCCGGGCAGCTCCCAAACGCCGCGCCGCGCCGACCAGCCCAGCAGGATCCGGCCCACGGGATCGGTGACAACGACACCGGCGCCGGTCAGGGCGTGCGGCGTCGGCCGTCCCTTGCCGGCACACCCGGACGGGACCGGGACGGGGTCGCGCAGGACGACGAACGCGAGTCCGTCGGCGTCGTGGCGGTCGGCGACCGTCCAACCCGCGCACAGCAGGTCGATCTCCTCGTCGTCGAGGGCGATGTCGCGTTTGCTGTCCGGCACCGCGGAGGTGACGGGCGTGATGATGCAGACGGTGCCGCCTGGGCGCAGGTGCTCGCGCAGGCGGTTCATGACGCGGGTGCGGTCGCGGATGAAGGCCCAGCTGAGGCGGAAGACGATCACGTCGTAGGCGGCGTGGGGCAGGCCGACCAGACCATCCCGCTCGATGTCGCGCACCTGGTAAGTAACGGGTGGAGCATCGGTGTTGTGGGCTTCGGCGTGGGTGAGCGCGGCAGGGGCGTAGTCGATGGCGTCGACCGTGTAGCCGCTTGCGGCGAGGTGGCGGGCGAGCTCGCCCAGCCCGCAGCCGACATCCAGGGCGAGGCCACCGTCGGGGGCGAGGACGTCTGTGGCGAGCAGATGGCGCTCGGTGTCGCCGAGGGGCTGGAAGGTCTTCCCGCTGGTGTAGTGCGCGTCCCACTCGTCGGGTGCGGTGTATCCCACCGGTACGGCTCCTTGCCTGATCAATGGGCTTTGGTCGGATGAAGTGCGCGGGTTCGTCAGCCTGCGGTCGCTCATCACCTGTGGGGCTGGTGGCCCGAGGCCGTGTGACTGTCGGTGTCGACCGGGCGCCTACGCCCTAGGTGCGGTCGGCGGCTTCCCGTTGCGGGAGGGGCGGCGGCAAGACCATTCCGGTCTCGTCCTGGTAGGTGGTGTCCATCAGGGCGTGAAACTGGGAGGCACGCTTGTCGACCGCGGCCCTGGCCCTGTCTTCGCGGACGCGGGTCCACCAGTGCAGCCCCTCCGGTGTGGCAAAGAGGGCACGTGCCGCATCAGCCACTCCGGCGGGTGACAGGGCACCGACGCAGTACATCGCCTCCCATGCGGAGACCCAGGCATTGCGGTGTATGTGCAGGCGCCGCTCGGTCGAGTCGAGCGGCGCCAGGCTTCCCCACATCGCGCGTAGAGCGGGACGTTCCACCTGGGCCGCGAGCAACTGCTGACGCATGCGTGCGGTCTCCAGAACGGTCCGATCACGATGTCGGCGTTCACTGAGAACGAGGTGGAAGCTGCCGATGCCCGCGAGCGCGAGCAGAGCGGCAGCGGTCACACGGTTGCTACGCATGAGAGATCTCTTTCTTCCAGCAGATCGTCGAGGAATGCGGGAGCGGGCAGAGGCTGATGGCACGCCAGGAGGCTGCGGCCCGCCAGGTCGGTGAGTGCGATCTGACGTAATCGGTGGAATGCGGAGGAGCAGCGGCCTGGCCAGAGCATGTCTCTGTGCCCGAGCGGCTCAGCAGCAGGCACCGTTTCCATCACGACCAACCGTCCTGTGCCTTGGCGGAGGTCACCGAGCCACTGTCGAGCGCGGTCCCGCTCTGGTCGGTGGAGTGTCGGAGGGCTGCTGCTGCTCCTGCGATCGACTCGGTGTCGCGCAACTGGATCGCGTGGAGCAGGTCCTCGCCCGAGGCGAGGACCGACGCGTGCCCGAGAACGAGTAGTTCGTCTTCCGAGAGCCCGCGGCCGTAGCCCCTGAAGAACCAATCGCGCAGGTGCGGTTGCTTGGCCCACAGCAATGCCGGCCGCGCAAGGTCGATGACGGCGGCCATGGTCTGCGACCGCCCGAACCCGGTGAAGGACAGGGTCTGAGACTGGCCGTGCCACTCCCAGGTTGCGGGACCGAACGTGCCGTGGCAGAATGGCGTTAACGGTCTGAACTGGCCCCACTTTTCCGGCCCGACCTGGCCCCACCGGAGGGGCGCGCGGGAGCGTTCGGGGGTTGTTCCGGCTTGAGTTGGCCCCACCTTGGAGCTGGGGCTGGGACGCTCGCGGTAGGTCGCCGTGAGGGGGCGATGCCGGGTGGCGTCATCGAAGGAAGAATTGTTCCTGCTGATCCGCCGGGACTCGTGGCAGCAGGGGCTGTCGGTCCGCGCGTTGGCGCGCAAGTACCGGGTCCACCGCCGGCTGGTACGCGAGGCACTGTGTTCGACGGTGCCCGCTCCGCGTCGGACGCCGCGACGGCATTCGCCCAGGCTGGAGCCGTTCAAGAAGACGATCGACCAGTGGCTGCTCGACGATCTGGACGCCCCGCCGAAGCAGCGGCACACAGTGAAAAGGATCCTGAGCCGGCTTCAGCAGGAGGCTGGCGCCGACATCGCCTACTCGACGGTGTGGGACTACGTGCACCGGCGCCGGCAGGAGATCGCCGAGGCAGCAGGGGCGACACCGGCGGCGGGATTCGTGATCCGCCACAACCAGCCCGGCATGGACGCGGAAGTCGACTTCGGCGAGGCATGGGTGGACCTGGCCGGCGAACGCACCAAGTGCTTCGTGTTCGCGTTCCGCCTGGCCTACTCCGGCAAGGCCGTGCACCGCATCACCGCGTCCTGCGGACAGGAGGCGTTCTTCGACGGACACGTCCACGCCTTCCGCACGCTGGGCGGTATCCCGGCCGGTCAGATCCGCTACGACAACCTCTCCCCGGCAGTCTCCCGAGTGGTGCACAGGAGCCGCTCCCGCGAGGAGCATCCACGCTGGGCCGACTTCCGCAGACACTTCTCGATCACCCCGTTCTACTGCGAGCCGGGACTTCGCGGCGCCCATGAGAAGGGAGGGGTCGAGGGCCAGGTGGGCTACTGGCGCCGGAACTACCTGACGCCGGTCCCGCGCGTCGACTCCCTGAACGAGCTCAACGACGCCTTCGCAGGCTTCGAGGAGGCCGAGGAGAACCGGCGGATCGGGATGCGGATCCGCACCATCGGCCAGGACTTCGGCCGCGAGGCCCCGCTCCTGCTGCCCCTGCCCGAGGATCCCTTCGAGACCGGCCTCGCACTGAACCCGCGGGTCGACCGCTACGGCATGGTCGCCGTCCGGGTCTGCCGCTACTCGGTTCCGGTCCGCTTCATCGGCCGCACCGTCCACGTTCTCCTGCGCTCCAGCGAGGTCGTGGTCTTCCACGGCCGCACCGAGATCGCCCGCCACCCCCGCCTGACGACCAAGGGCGCCGAACGGGTGGTGCTGGACCATTTCCTGGAAGTCCTGCTGGCCAAGCCCGGCGCCCTGGCCGGCTCCGAGGCGCTCGATCAGGCTCGCCGCGAGGGCACCTTCACCCCCGCCCACGAAGCGCTCTGGTCCACGGCCAAACACACGCTCGGCGAGTCCGAGGGCACCAAGGCCCTGGTTCAGGTTCTGCTGCTGCACCGCCACCTGCAGCACCGCGACGTGGTCGCCGGGATCCGTGCCGCGCTCGCGGTCGGCGCCTGCACCGCGGACGTGGTTGCGCTGGAAGCCCGCAAGGCCGCCGAGATGGAGGGCCGGTCCCCGACCGTCACCGCCACCACGGTCCTTCCCGAGCCGGTCGCCCCGCCGGACCTGCCGCTGCCCAGCCTGACCGAGCGCCGGGCCACCCGCCTTCCCACCGACCAGCGGCCCTTGCCCGCCCTCGAACGCTGGGACCAGCTTCTGCACCGTCCTGGAAGGGAATCCCGATGACCGGCCCGCACCACACCCTGACCGAGCCCGCCTCCGACGCCGCGATCGACACCGCCTGCCGGGTCCTGCGGCTGCCGACGATGCGGGCCCAGTTCGCCGACACCGTCGCCCGCGCCGAGCGCGAGCACCTGTCCTACCGCGGGTTCCTCGCCGAGCTGCTGATGGCCGAGTGCGAGGACCGGGACCGCCGCCGCTCCGAGCGGCGCATCCGCGCGGCCGGCTTCCCACGCCCGAAGTGGCTCTCGGATTTCGACTACACGGCCAACCAGAACGTCACCCCGGCCCTGATCAACAACCTCGCCACCTGCGAATGGGTAAAGAAGGGCGAGCCGCTGTGCTTGATCGGCGACTCCGGCACCGGCAAGTCGCATCTGCTGATCGGCCTCGGTTCCGCCGCCGCGATGGCCGGATTCCGGGTCCGCTACGCGCTCGCCGCAAAGCTCGTCAACGAACTCGTCGAAGCGGCCGACGAGAAACAGCTGACCAAGACCATCGCCCGTTACGGGCGCGTCGACCTGCTTTGCATCGACGAGCTTGGCTACCTCGAACTCGACCGCCGCGGAGCCGAGATGCTGTTCCAGGTTTTGACCGAGAGGGAGGAGAAGAACAGTGTGGCCATCGCCTCGAACGAATCGTTCGGAGGCTGGACCAAGACGTTCACCGACCCCCGGCTCTGCGCGGCCATCGTCGACCGACTCACCTTCAACGGCACCATCATCGAGACCGGCACCGAGTCCTACCGCCTCGCCCAGACCAAGGCCAAGCAACTGCAGACGAAGAAGTAGCCCCAAGACCAGCTGGCCGGTGGGTCCTTAATCCCTGTGGCATCGGGCCTGGCGGTCCAGGAACTCAATCAGCCGTGTTTCCGAACGCGCAAGCCTCTCCCGTTGTTCGCCAGGAAGCGAAGAGAGGACGTCGACCAGGACCCGCTTTCGCGGGACGTGCACCATATTGCCGGAGTAGATCCGGCAACCGGAACACCAGGCGAGCCCGATGCACCGCTCGAACATGGACGACTCGGGCGGATAGAAGCGGTACTGGTACGAGCGGACGGGCGTTCCGCAGGCGGCACAGATCCGACAGTTCCCGTCGGAGACCGTGTCCCAGGTCCCGACCTTGCGCCAGTGCTGCCGCCCGGCCGGTGCTCTTCAAGTCGTCATGCCCAGCATTCTCTCCCACAGCAAGTCGCCCAACACAGCCGTCCCGGCGAAGGTGGGGCCGGAGCAGACCGGAAGCCGGGGCCACTTCAAGCCGGAACAATCGCCGCACGGCCCCGCCGGTGGGGCCAGGTCGGGCCGGAAAAGTGGGGCCAGTTCAGACCGTTAACGCCAGCAGAAGGCAGTTGGCAACGTCGGTACGTGCTCCAGCATGAGCGACGCAGAGCGCCGAAGGGCGTCGGTCTGCGATCGAGTCAGTGCCCCGCTGAGGCGGTCGATCGCAGCCTGGATGCGTTGTACGTAGAGCACTGTGGCCCGCGTCGCGCGGGCGCGTGCGTCATCGGTGCGACGAGCACATTCGTGCAGCACTCGCAGGAGTTGGCCGGCGTCCTCATGGACTCGCGGCAGTTGTTGGAGGCTTGTGTTGTCGACGCGCCATGCTCTGGGCTGCACCGTCAGCAAGCTCCTGAGCCTCGGCTCGCTGGCGAGCAATCGTGGCCCGTGGCTGGGGCCGAGACGGCGGATGGCGTTGCGGTGTGCGTAGATCTCGCGCCGGAAGTCTTCATCGGTGCGCGTGATACGCATGTCGATGAGTCCTTGGGGCGAGGACATGCGCCAGGCCTGGGCGCCGCCGAGATCGGCGGGCAGCGCCCAGGCGGCATGCCTCCCTACGTGGCCTCTGGCCCAGTCCGCGGCCTCGGGCGGTATGGCGGTCGGTGTCATCGTGTTTTTCCAGAAGATCAGAACAGGGCGTGTTGGTCGGGCGTCGTGTCGTGGTTGGAGGACGTCGGGGCAGGTACCTGTCCCGTCCGGTCGTTCTGCAGGTCCCACAGTTCACCCGGTAGTCGTCATCGGCGCCCCACCTCCTGCGTGGCAGTGCCGTGGGCCGGGGGCGCGGCGTACGTCCCGGTCGGCGCGGGCGAGAAGCGCGGGCCGATCACCGTGTGATCCAAAGCAACTCCCTGTGGGCGAGTTGGGTGTGAGGCAACGGACGGCCTGGAGGTTGACGCGGCCGAACGGAAGGGGCTCGTCACGAGCTGCCTCCGCCCGTTGAAAGGCTGGAGAACGCGTCGTCCAGTTCGTCGAGGTGGTTCAGCAGCAGGCGGATCGTGGTCTGCCGCTCCCGCCAGTGCTGCTTCAGATCGGCCTCGGCAGCCGGAGGCAGGCCGTATTCGGCGGTGGTGGCGCCATAGAAGCTGAACAACATGTAGAGGAGCGCGATCCGGGCACAGGCCCGCACTTCCGCCAAGGGCAGGCTCGGGTTCTCGGCGGCGTATGCGATGACCATCGCCAACGCGCATGCGATCCACTCCGAACTGCTGGCGACGGTGCGAGGGTCGAATGCGGCCCGGCCCAGTTCCCACGCGGGCATGGCACGTGCGCCGCGGAAGTCGATGACACCGGTGACGGACTCGGCGAGGACGATCAGGTTGGTGCGGGTGAGATCGGCGTGCAGAGCCTGTTCCACCAGCGTGTGAGGCAGCGCCTGCCGAAGGCGAGAGACATGTTCGTGCAGGTCCTCCCTTCGCTGGTCGAGGTCACCTCGCAGCTGCTCAAGATGGTCGTGTCCCTGCCGGACGGCTGCGGCCAAGACGTCGGTGCACCTCTCGGCCGCCTCGTTCACGGCGCTGGTGTGCCAGCGGCATTGCTGCACCCGCTTCGGCATCGGGTAGGCAGCCAGCACCCGGTGCATGCGGCCCATCACGGCGCCGATGTCCTCGGCGAGGGCGACCGTCATCGCAGACGTGGCCACCCGGCCCGGCGCTTCGTCGATCACAGCCCAGGCGCCGCCTTCAGCGATCGTGACGAGATCGCCGTCCATGTCCGGCCGGACCCGCGGGATGGGAAGCTGTGCAGCACGGCAGTACTCCGACATGTCCCATGAGGACCGTGCCGCATCCACATCTGCCGTGGATCGGTACTCCTTGACGAACAGGCGCAGCCCGTCCGTGGTCAGGACCCGTCGGTTGATCGTGTCCGTTCCCATGGGCACCGGCTCGATGACATCCACGGCAAGTCCGTACCGGTCTTCCAGCACGTCTGCCACGAGTGCCGCACCGGGGTTCGCGTCGCTCATGTCCATGGCCGGTCCTTGGGGGGTGCGGGGTGGGGTGCGGTGCGCAGCGGGGCATTCGCGAGCGGCCCGTCTTCGGGCAGGAGGGCCAGGGCGCCTCGCCGGGCCGGGTGGGACGCTCGGTTGCGGTCGGGGCGGCAGTCCCGGTAGGGGGAGGGCGTTGTGGGGACGTTGTTCACTGGCTCCACCCGCCCCAGATGCGCCGGCTGTTTTCCAGGCGAAGGTTCTCCAGCATGGTGTGGGCTTCGTCGACCAGGCCGAGGTCGCGGTGTTCGATGCCCCAGGCCAGTGAGTCGACCGCGTCCAGGGCTGCGTAGGCCCGGCATGCCGCTGTTTCCTCGTCGGTGAGGGGGCGGCCGTATCCGTTGTGGAACGCGGCGTTGAGGTCGGCCTGGTGGTGCAGGATCCGGTAGCGCAGTCGGCTGAGGTCGCGGCGCGGGGCGGGCTGGAGTTCGGCTCGCTCGAAGTCGATGATGCGCAGTACTTGCTCGGTCTCGTGCCACATCCAGTTCTTGGGCATGTAGTCGCCGTGGGCGGCAACCTGTGGCTGGTGTGGGGGTGCCTCGCTCAGCAGAGCCCGTACGGTCGCGATCTCGTGTTCGGGTACGTAGGTGAGGGCGGAGGCCAGCAGTTTCGAGACCGTCTCGTCCCACGCGTCCTCGGTCGCCTCGGTGGTGCTCTCGGTGGCTGCCGCTGTGTGATGGCGGGCGAGGAGTTCGCCGGCCTGTTCGTACGCCTTGCGCTGTTGCTCGGCCGGCAGCCGTAGCGTGTCAAGACTGCGGCCGGGAACAGCCGTGACCAGCACGGTGCGTGCCTGGTCGTCCGAGGCGACCAGTGTGGGCGCTCTACCGGAGCCGAGCGCACCGGTCCACTTCCGGTAGGCGTCCACCTCGCGCCGGTGCAGTTTCGGGCCGACGTGCTGCTTGGCGAACCACCGCTCGCCCGCGGGCCCGTGGATCTCCCAGACCGGCGGCCTGATGTCGCCGGGGCGGGGGTGCTCGGCGACGACGGTGTACGTGTCGGTTACCGACTCCATCAGCTGGTGGAGTGCGCTGGGCAGTTCGCTCACGTTGGTGCGCCCTTCCGCTGCCCGGACACCCAGTTCTGTGACACTGGGTTACTAGGCGGATGCTGTAGGTGGTTGGGTGGGTAGCGTGACAGGAGCCACTGACAGTGGGGGCTGAGCTGGCCGTTTCCGCCTCAGGGGACCTGGTGTCGTGGCGGCCGCCTCGCCGCTCAGCCGGGCTGGCTGGACGGCGTCAGGCGGACGGGCAGCGTGCGGTGCCCGTTGACGAGGAGGCTCGCCACGGGTTCGAGGTCGCTGGCGGGGACGGCGAGTTCCAGGTGCGGGAAGGTGCCGAAGAGGGCGGGGAGCACGACTCGGGCTTCGGTACGGGCGAGGGGGGCGCCGAGGCAGAAATGCGCGCCGTGCCCGAAGGCGAGGTGCTGCTTGTCCTTGCGCAGGACGTCGAATTCCCCCGCGGTGGTGCCGTGCAGGTTCGGGTGGCGGCCGGCGGCCCCGTACGAGGCGAGGATCGCTTCGCCCTGCTGGATGACGATTCCTCCCGGCAGGGGGATGTCCTCGACGGCGTAGCGAAGGGGCAGGTGGCTGATGGGGGCGGCGTAGCGCAGGGCTTCCTCGGTGACGTCGTCCCATGACGCATGCGCGGTCCAGACGAGTTCGAGCTGGTCGGGGCGGGTGAGCAGTGCGGTGACGGCCTGGTCGAGGAGGTTGACGGTCGTCTCGTATCCGGCGCTGATGACCAGGAGCAGCGTGTCCAGAAGCTCCTGTTCGGTGAGCACGGAACCGTCGCCCTCGTCGTCGCGGACGTTGATGAGCGCGGAGGTGATGTCCTCGCCGGGGGTGGCCCGCTTCGTCTCGACCAGCTCGGTGAGGATGCCGTACAGCGCCATCGTGTTGGCGCGGGCCTCTTCGCTGCTGAGGGTGGTGTCGAAGACCCCGTCGACGACGGTGCGGAAGCGGGGCCACACCTCCTCGGGCAGTCCCATGAGATCGCCGATGACTTGGATGGGGAGGGGGTAGGCGAGGGCCTCGCGCAGGTCGACGACCTCTCCGGGGCGGGTCTGGGTCATCTGGTCGATGAGGCGGTCCGTGAGGTGCTCGATGCGCGGCACCATCTCGGCGGTGCGTCGCGCGGTGAATGCCTTGCTGACCAGGCGCCGGAGCCGGCGGTGGTTGTCTCCGTAGGCGGTGAACATGTTGTCCACGCCGACCCACAGGGCCAGCGGCCACTTCTCGCTGATCTCGCCGCTGATGAAGGCCGGCCAGTGCTTGCTGGCGTCCTTGGACACTCGGGGATCGTTGAGGAGGTTCTTGAGGAGGTGCGGGTCGCTGACCGACCAGGCGGTCACGCCGAGGATGTCCACGAGCAGGGCGGGACCCGCGGCATGGAGGGCGGCTTCTTCGGCCGGGCGGGCACGGCCGGTGGGGTCGAGGATGAGGGGCAGGGCGCGGTCCATGGCGGTTCTCCCTAGTTCTGGGGCAGGCGCGGCGACGGGGGGAAGTGGACCGGCAAGCCGGTCAGGGAGCGGTGGAAGGGGCCGGGGCGGTAGGTGAGGTGGCTGGCGGGGACGGCGAGTTCCATCTCGGGCAGGGCGTCGAGGATCTGCTCGATGGCCACCTGGGCGATGAGGTAGGCCAGGGGCTGGGCCGGGCAGGCGTGGGGTCCGGCGCTCCAGGTCAGGTGAGAGCGGTTGCCGGTGCGCTGATCGGAGATGACCGAGGGGTCGTTGTTGCAGGCGGCCATGCTGATGACGACGGGCTGGTGGGCCGGTAGGACGACGCCGTCGACCTCCGCCGGAGCGGGCGGGTAGGAGACGCAGTAGTTGGCCAACGGCGGGTCGACGAAGAGGAGTTCGTCGAGGGCGTCGCGCACGCTGAGGCTGCCGCGCAGTACGTCGCCGGAGTACCGCTCGTCGTTGAGGATCAGTCGGAGGGTGTTCGCGATGAGGTTCTGCTCGGGCTCGATGCCCGCGCCGTAGAGGGTCACCAGCTGGTGCAGCAGCTCTTCCTCGTTCAGCCGGGTCGGGTGCATCAGCAGGCCGGTCGTGACGTCCATCGCGAGATGGCGGCGCTTGAGGTCGACGAGTTCGGTGAGGGCTTCGGCGAGCATGACGTTGCCGGCGTCGGCATTGACGCCTTCGAAGATCGCGGCCATTCCGGTGGCGACGCGCTGACCGATGTCCGGCGGGCATCCGAGGATCGCGTTGAGGACCTGGAACGCCAGTGGCTGGGCGTACTGCGCCAGCAGATCCGCGTGGCCGGCCTCGCACATGTCGTTGATCAGGGGAAGGGCGATCTGTTCGACCGTGGCGTGCAGTTCGTGCTGGCGGATGTGGTCGAGGGCGGAGGTGTTCGCGGCGCGGTAACGCGTATGGGCGGGGCCTGAGTTGCGCAGGGCGTTGGGCCGGTACTCCAGCATCGGCAGGACCGGGCAGCGGGCGGGAACGCTCTGCTGCCATATGCGCGGGTCGGCGGGGAACCGTAGCGGGTCGTGGAGGATGCGTACCGCTGTGTGGTAGCCGATCACCAGGGTGGCGGGCACGTCGGGGTCGAGCAGGACCGGGGCCAGTGTCCCGAACTGTTCGCGCATCTGGGCGTAGGCGCGGTAGGGATCAGCAGCGAATTTCGGGGTGTACATCGCGAAGCGCATCTGCGCGCCGGGCGTGTGATGGCCGGCGTGCGACGTGGGGGGCGGCAGGGTCACGACAGGTGCTCCAGTTGGCTGGTTCGGTGGAGGTATTCGACGAACTCGATCAGCGCGTGGCGGCAGGACAGCTCGTCGCGGGCGTCGCAGGACGTGAGCACCACGTCGTCGTCGAGGGCCAGCGCCCGCCTCACTTCGTCGAGGTCGTGGCGGGCGGCACCGTCGAATAGGTTGACCGCGACGCCGAACGGCATGCCGCGCTCTTCGAACAGCCCGAGGACCGCGTCGGAGTCCTCGAGCCGGCGAGTGTCGACGAGGACGAGCGCGCCCAGTGCCCCGTGGAAGAGGTGCTCCCAGAACGGGGTGAACCGGTTCTGCCCGGGGGTGCCGAACAGATAGAGGGCCAGCCGGGGACTGAGGGTGCGGCGGCCGAAGTCGAAGGCGACGGTGGTCTCCGTCTTGCCAGGCAGGCCGGCGAGGTCGTCGATGCCGATGCTGGCTTCGGTGATCGGCTCCTCGGTTCGCAGCGGTTTGATCTCCGACACGCTGCCCACCAGCGTCGTCTTCCCTGCTCCGAAGTGCCCCCCGATGAGGATCTTCGCTGACCGGGTCACGGTGGTGGGGAGGTAGGGGTGCTCAGAGAGCACGGAGTCCATGGAGCACTTCCTCCAGAAGGCTGATGTCCGGCTCGTCGTCTCGTGCCGGTGCCGGGGTGTCCAGGTGGCCGGTGTCGAGAAGCCCGGAGACGATGATGAGAGCGACGGTGGGGGGTAGATCCACAAGCGCGGCGATCTCGGCGATGACCAGCGGGCCGCGGCAGATCCGCATGACTCGGACGGCTTCGATATCGAGGCCGTGGAGCGGGCGGTCTGCGGCGCGAACCAAGGTCGTCAGGGTCAATCCGTCGCGGGACGGCGACGAGTGTCCCCCGGTGCGGACATACGCTCGGACCATGTCGCGGTCGCGCCGCAGCCCGCTCATGGCCGGGCGCCGCCTTCGCCACCCTGGTCCCGTGCAGGGCTGGTCAACACCTCGCCGAGACGCACGGTCAGACCGTTCATCCGGTAGGTGAGGTCTTCGGCGTTCACCGCGTCGGTCGTGCAGACCGCCAGCAGCGCGTTGAGACCGACCGTTTTGACGAAGAGGAGACCTTCGTCGAACTCGGCGACGACCTGGCGCAGCCCGTTCTTCTTGCCGCCGGTGTACGGGGCCAGCGCGACACCGATGGAGTGGAATCCGCTGGCAGACGCAGCGATGGAGTCGGCGTCGTCACGGTCCACCGTCTCCGAGTGCCCGATGATGAGCCCGTCCGAGGACAGCAGGACGGCGTAGCGGGCCTCGGGCATGCCCGACAGCTCCTTGAGCATCCAGCCGTACTTGTTGGCCTGCGTCATGAGTCGATGGACCCTTCTTCCTGGTCAGTGTGTGTTGCGGCCGCCTGCTGGTCTCGCGCCGGCGCAGGCGCACCCACGGTGCGGGCGCGCCGGGTGCCTTGCTGCCAGGCGCCGATGACCGACGTCCTGGTGGGTGCTGTGCTCACGCGGCGTCCGCCGGTGCCTTGAGGCTGCTGTTGTTTCGGTCGGCGGGCTGTGCGTGTGGGCAGCCCGTTCTCCGTCACGGTGAGCTGCGCGGGTGCAGTTGGCTCGAAGACGGCCGGTTCGGGAGCCGGTTCGAGGTGTGCGGGCACCGTGGTGAGGAGGGCTTCCGGCAAGAAGACCGAGGCGCACATACCGCCGTAGCGGTTGGAGTCGGAGAGCACGACCTTGATGCCGTACCGGCGGGCGAGGAGCGAGATCACCGGGAATCCGACTCGGGGGTGTGCCTCGATGTTGAGGATGTCGACCTCTTGCTGGCCGCTCAGGATTCGCTGCGTGCGTAGGAGTTGCTCCTCGCTCATGCGCTTGCCGGCGTCGTCGATGAGGAGGGTGATGCCGTGGTGCCCGTGCTGGGCGCTCACGTCCACGCGGGTCTGGGGCGGGGAGTAGCGGGCGGCGTTGTCGAGCAGGTGGCTCAGGATGAGCTTTACCGGCCCGACCATGCGGGCGATGACGGCACGGTCCGACGCGTAGGGCTGGACGCGGGCGTAGTCGCGGATCGCTCCCTGCGCGGCGCCGATGACGTCCGTGAGGGTGCTGGCAGGCCACCGCTGTCCGAGCAGACCTCCGGCAAGGACCACGTACGACTGTGCTTGGTGCAGCATCTGCTGGACGCCATGATCGATCCTGGTGAGCGCCGCGAAGGTGGAGTTGGAGTGATGCTGACGCAGAGCCTGGGCGATGTCGCTGCTCACGTCGATGCCGGTGCTGACCATGGCGGTGGCGAAGGACTTGACTGCTGCCTTCGCAGCCTCGCGTGCCTCCGCTTCAACTTGCCGCCTCGTGGCCACTGCGGTCTCTGCTCGAACCCGGTGGAGGTCCGCGACGTACCGTTCACCGATGAGGCGGAGGTTGTTGACGAAGTCCGAACCGGTGAGGCAGTCCGGGACCGTGATCTCCGTGGAGGTTGTCTGCGGTTGCTGGAGTGCGGCCGCGACCTGCTCCAGGCTGGTGGAAGCCAGTGTCATGAGTGCCGCGTCCTGGGCGACGGCGATCTCCTGCCAATGTGCGGCCTGTTCACGGTGCTTGGCGAACTGCCAGGCGTAGTACGCGGCCAGTGCGGCGGCGGCAACGAGCACGGCGGCCATGCCGAGAAACGCTGCGACGGATATTTCGTGTCTCATCGGATCTCTCAGTGGGGGCGAGGGAGCGGCGGCAGAGTAAGGAGAACGGCCCGCGATCCCGTGGACGGCCAGGGCTGTCCGTGGAGGCGAAATGACCGAGGTATGTGTCTCAGGCGACGGACCTCGTCGGCCAGCGGCTAGAGCTTGAGCTTGCCGATCAGCTGGAAGAGGCTGGTCGTGGCCGAGGTGACCGTCGGGGCGATCGAGGAGCTGGCGAGGTAGAACCCGAAGAGGGTGCAGACGATCGCGTGTGCGGCCTTCAGCCCGCCCTTTTTGATGAGCAGGAACGTCACGATCCCCAGCAGGACGACGGCCGAGATGCTAACGGCCATGCGGCGTCCCCCCGTTGTGCGCGCCGGTGGACCGGGTCACGGAAAGCCAGTGCAGGAGAGCGGCGCTGTCGGTGCATGCGTGGTGACGGTCAGGGGGAAGGAGCCATACCCCTGAGCACCGGTGCTGCATCCAGGTCTGCTTGTCGAACGCGCAGTCCCACTGGCCCGTCCGGCACACGGTCTGCGGGGCGTGCCACCGATACGCCGTATCCGATTCAACCGGTATGTGAATGCGGGAATGGACGTGGCAGCAGAGCACGGGTCCCACAGGAAGCCCCCATTTTCGGACGCCCTCGATCGCTCGCAGTCCCACCAAGAGACCCGCCTGCACGACATCCATGGCACCGAGTCGCGGCAGCGGCTGCGCCGAGAGTTGGACTCTCCAGGGCAGTTCGGTCTGCGCGGCTTGCAGTGCCGACTCCTGTAAGCGATAGGGGCTTTGCGTCAATTGCCGGTCGTGCAGCGGCACGATCGGTGCTGCACGTTGCCGCGAGCTGTGGGCATAGGGTGCGGCGTCAACTCGCCCTGGCAGAGCGGCCATCACGGAGGGTCTCCTGTAGATACGAACGCACTGATTGAGCCGCACGACCCAAGTAACAGCTGCCACACGGGCGTTGGCTGATCCCTAAGCCTGTTTAATGGAAGGCGTTTACGCACATTCCGCGGGTGATATCACTGCGGTGATTCCGGCTCCCGAAGATCCAGGGCCGTACGCACGCGCTCAGGGGAGGAAAAGTGCTTCAGCAGGCGCAGCGACGTTGCGATCGGTGCGGCTGCTCGCTGAGCCAGTACAACACGGACACATTGTGCGCCGCCTGCGCGCGCTCCCAAACGTGGGCCGCGCACATTCCGGTGGTTCCCGAGCATGTCTGGCTCGATCCTGAGGTACGAAGTGCGCTCGAAGCATGGGACTTCGGCCGGGCGAGTCGCCTGATCCGGCTGCGCGGCGCCCTCCGACAGGAGGACATGGCCCAACTGTGCGGTCTGAGCCAGGCGTTCCTGTCGATGCTGGAGTCGGGACGTCGCCGTCTCACCAACATCGACAAGATCATCGAGTTCCTGACCGGTCTTGGTGTACCCGCTGGCCTGGTCGCACTCCCCCTCCCTCACGCCTCCGCTCCTGCGGAGGTAGAGCCTTCGGCCCCGTTTGCGGGAGACGCTGATCCGTCTCTGCCCTGGACTGCGGCCCGTATGGTGGCAGCACTGGATGTTGCGGTAGGAGGTAGTGCGATGGACCGTCGACGATTCCTCACTGCAAGCGGCGTCGCGCTGACCGCGTTCGTGAACGCGTGGGACGTCGTGGAAGCTGAGCCTCTGCGACGGGCAGCAGCCGGGGGCAGCCGGCTCACCCCCGATCTCCTGGATGGCCTGCAACGCACCACCGACAGCCTGCGGACCATGGACGCGAGCGACGGCAGTGGCACCCTCACAACTCTAGGCAATCGTCACCTCCAGTTCCTCAGGCACCTGTTGGAGGAGACGTCGTACGACGAGGCGACAGGAAGGCGGCTTGCGGCGATCACTGCTGACACCGCCACGCAGACCGGATGGTTCGTCTTCGACTCCGGTGACCGCGACCGGCCGCTCAGCTACCTGTACGCCGCGCTCCGCGCGGCGAAAGCCTCGCAGGACGTACGGCTCGGCGCCGGCGCCCTGTCCTACATAGCCATCCACGGGTACTCCACCGGAGCACCACATGACGCGGTCACTGCGGCGCAGCGGGCCCGCGACAAGATCAAGAGCCTCGGTACGCCCGCACTCGAAGCGATGCTCCTGACCCGGCAGGCCCGCGGGCACGCCAAAATGGGCGAACGCCAAGCGGCCCTCGCCGCTCTCGGGCGCGCTGCCGAACTCTGCGCCCAAGGCCGCTCCGAGCACGACCCGCATTGGCTGTACTGGATCAACGAGGGCGAGATCCACGGGCAGGCCGGCAGTGTCTACCTCGACGTCGGTGACCCGCGCAGCGCGGTGGCCAGCTTCACGAAGGCCCGGGAGGCCCTCAACCCGACGGATCACCGCACCAGGGGACTTTTCCTTTCACGTGCCGCGACCGCCCACGTCAACCAGGGCGACCTCGAAGCCGGATGCTCTACGGCACACGAGGTCCTCGATCTCGCCGAGAGGCTGCAGTCGGCCCGCTTCGACCACCATGTCACCAGCATGATCCAGCATCTCCACTCGGTTGCTCACAGCCCGTACGCTCAAGAGGTCCTGGAGCGACGTGCCGCCATGACGGCAACAAGGAGCTGAAGTTGACCGACACTCCGCGGATCCTCGTGCTGTGGGACATCGACCGCACTCTGCTGTACGTCGGTGACATCGACCGCCAGGTCTACCGGGAGACCTTCGCCGAGGTCGTCGGCCGCCCCGCGGAACAGCTTCCGGCTCGCGGCACCGGGGTCACCATGCCTCTGGCGATCCGTTCCCTGCTCCTGGACAACGGCGTTCCCGAGGCGGAGGTCCCTCGTCTGCTTCCGCGCATGGTGGAACTCCTACCGCAGCACCTTGCTGCACATGCCGACGATCTCCGTGAGCACGGCGTCCTCCTGCCGGGCGCCGTAGCCGCTCTCAAGGCCGTGCAAGCGCAGCCGGGCTACGTTCCGACCGTCGTCACGGGCAATCTCAAGCCCAACGCGCTGCTGAAGCTCGAAGCGTTCAACCTTGCTGGGTTCCTCGACACGGAGATTGGCGGGTATTCCTCGGACAACGATCACCGTCCAGCCCTGGTGGGCGTGGCGCAGCAGCGTGCTCGGGCGAAGTTCGGAACTGCCTTCAGCCACGAAAACACGGTCATCGTCGGTGACTCGCTTGAAGATGTCCGCACCGGCCTGGAAGGCGGGGCTCCAGTCATTGGCGTAGCCTCCGGCAAGACCTCCTCCGACGAGCTTCAGTCGGCTGGAGCGGACGTCGTACTGGACAGTCTGGAGGACGTCCCGCGTCTCCTGGCTGCGATCCAAGACCTGACTTTCGAACGCGCCTGACCGCCTGTAAGTCCCTCACCAGCGCGTATCACCTGCGTGATACGGCCCGGCAGCACTCCGCACGTACGCTGGCCCGCGCAGATGAGGAACGGGGGTGCGATGAGCAAGAACGCGCGCACATGTGCCGACTGCGGATGCCGGCTGAGCCAGTACAACCTGGAGGACCGGTGTGCGACGTGTTCCCGCGACAGGCGCTTGGATGCCCAACGTGGCCCCCGTATCCCGGAGGGTGTCTGGCATGACGCGGAGATCCAGTCGGCCCTGGCGAACTGGGACTTCGGTCTAGCAAGCCGTCTGATCCGTGAAAGGGCGGGACTGCGACAGGACGACATGGCCTTCATGACCGGGCTCAGCCAGAGTTTCCTGTCGATGCTCGAAGCGGGCAGTCGACGCTTAACGAATCTCGACAAGGCCGCACGGTTCCTGCAGGGGATCGGTACCCCGGATTCCCTGCTGGCCCCGCCCTTCCGTGAACTCACCGTACGCCCTGCTCCCCTCCCTGAGGCGCACGCAGGGCTCCTTCGTACCGATACTGCGCCCGCGGCGCAGGCTCCGCGGGGCCTTGACGATCTGGCGGCGCTGGCAGCGGTGCAGTCGCTGCGTTTTACGGGCGAGATCACCAGGACCAACGTGAGCGACGTCGAGCTTGAAGGACTTGAGTCCGTCCTCACCCGGATCGCCCGTGACTACGTCCACGCCCCGCTGCACCGGATCTTCACTGAGCTCGTCACAACGCGGGATCACCTCTTCACCCTGCTCAACGGCCGCCAGCCACTGAGACAGACCCGCGAGCTACTCCTTCTCGCCGGCACCAGCTGCCTCCTGCTCGCCCACGCGTCACAGAACCTCGGCGACGAAGACGCCGCACTCGCACAGCTCCAAACAGCCTGGGCGTTCGCCGAGCAGGCCGATCACAACGACCTACGTGCCTGGGTCAAAGGCACAGCCGCTCTGATCGCCGAATGGTCCACTCGGGGGGAGACGGCGCTCGACTACACACGTCAGGCGATCCGCATGGCGCCCGGCGGGGAGACGCGTATCCGGATCGCAGCGATCGAGGCCAGAGCGGCGGCCCGCATCGGTGACCGCGCCACGGCCGTGAGCGCGCTCGAGGAACTCCAGCGTGCCCGAGAGCAGAGCGCGGCTCCTGATGCGCTGACCCGGTTCGGAGGCCTCCTCACCTTTCCCCAGGCGAAGCAGGAGTACTACATCGGTGGCACCTTCGCCCTGCTCGGTGAACACCAGCGGGCCGAACAGCATGCCGCCACGGCCATCGAACTGTATGAGAACGGTCCTAGGGAGCACCGGTCATACGGCGACGAAGCCCTGGCCCGGCTGGACATCGTCAAAGCGCGCCTTGCGGCAGGCGAGGTCGAAGGCGCCAGCGAACAACTCCACCCCATCTTGGAACTCCCCGCGGACCGGCGGATCCGGCAACTCGGTGACGCCATGCACACGGTCACTAGGCTGTTGGAGGAACCGCGGTTCGCACATAATTCGGTCGCTCGTGACCTCGCGGATGCATCCCGCGGATACCAGTCGATCGACACCCGAACGAAGGCCCTCGCCCGATGACGATGACGGTCTCCCCCGAGTCCGCCGCCCGGATGGCCTGCCGAGCCGCAGGGCTCGCAGACCGGTCCCTCACCCAACTTCATCAGCACGCCACTTCCGTGTTCCTCGTCCCTGACGAAGACGCGATCGTACGAGTCAGCCCCGCTTCCCAGCAGGAGCGGCTTGAGACTGCTGTGTCTTTGACCCGCTGGCTCGTCGGGAACGGCTTCCCGGCGACGGAGCCTCTGGCTGTGCCGCAACCGGTGACGTACGCCCCGTACGTCGTGACGTTCTGGCGGCACTACCCACAGCCCGAGGGTGCTGCACCCCCGGTCAGCCAGTTGGGAGAGCTGCTTCGGGCCCTCCACGACCTGCCGTCGCCTCCAATCGACCTCCCACCGCACCTCCCCCTCGCGTCACTAAAGAGCACTGTGGACTCCAGCACTTACCTGGATTCAGGCCGGCGAGTATGGCTAGCGACTCGGCGGGAGGAGCTTCTGGAGGCGTATGCCAGCTTGGAATTCCCGCTAGGTCACGGCCACATCCATGGCGACGCGTACCCGGGAAACACCCTTTGGGCGAATCAGAGTGTCCGGCTCGGTGACTGGGACGAGGCAGCTACGGGACCTCGCGAGATCGATCTGGCCAACACCTACCAAGGGGTTCGATTCGGCCGTACCACAGAAGAACTGGACGAATTTGGCTCTGCGTACGGATACGACCTCCGAGAGTGGCCCGGACTGCGCGTTCTCTGTGAGATCCGAGACCTACACACCCTTGGCTCCTTCATCCGACGCGCCGATCGCGGAGATGCCGCTGCCGCAAAGCAGTTGTCGTATCGCATCGGGACGCTGAGAAGCCGCGACGACCGGGCACGATGGAAAGCGGCTTGACACCCCCGTCGGGCCTGACCGTGCACCCCGCCGAGGGCTCGACCTCGCTCTTGACGACTGTGCCGCCATGTCGCTGCGGTCCACAAGGGCAGCAGCAACCCGGTGCGAGCGTCGATGATCAAACCGTGATGGTCGACACCGCCCCCTCGTGACGCACTGGCTGTTTCCGCGAGCGTCAAAGGTCGTCAGGTGGTCCGAATCTCGGTGCCTAGCGCCGCCGAGATGGAACGTTGGTGGATGAGCCCCGTGCGCACCAGCCTCGGCTGCGGCGTGTAGCAGTCGACGATGGTCATGTGGTTCGCCGCTGGGCACACTCCGCCGTCGACGATGACGTCGGGCTCTAGGCCGGAGGCGGCCAGGAAGGTGTGGACCTGGTCAACGGTGATAGCCGGACCGGGGTCGTTCGGGCCGGCGTCTCCGGAGATGTTGGCTGTGGTGGCCGCGAGAGGGCCCTTCACCGCCGACGCGAGGTCTCCGAGGAAGCCGGGGGCGACCGTGACGAGAGCGGGTGATCCGACTGCCGCGTACCGGGTGGCATCTTCCGAGCTCTTCCACGGCAGCAGCAGTGCGAGATCACCAGGCCAGAAGGCCGCCGCGAGTCGCCTGGCCTCCGGACTGAAAGTGAAGACGTCTTCCCAGGGGGAGGCGGAGGGCGCGACGTACGCGAGTGGCTTGCCGCTCGGGCGGCGCTTGCCCGTGATAATGCTGTCGCATGCCTGAGCGTTACTGGCATCCGCGCAAATCATGTACCAACGCCGGGTCGGGACGATGACGAGTCCGCCACCCTCAATCGCCTGAGCGGCAGCATCAAGGTTTTCGGGGCCGATGACACGCATGAGCTACTCCTTGTCGACTACAGGCTGGGGGATAAAGGTCATTGACGGGTAATCGAGCCACGGATCGCGGAGGGCCTCGAGGCGGCGGCGCGGATGGTCTGGATGGGAGATGCGGAAGTAGGCCATCACCCTGGGGAAGGGCGTGAAGTTGCGTCCTACGGAATGCGGGACGAGGTGGTGCATGAGCAGGACGTCACCAGGTGCGCCGAGCAACGGCACACCCTGCTCGCGGTCGACCTCCGGTGGCACCTGTTCCGTCATGCCGAGCGACCACGCGGTGCCGAACCAGTCCGCCATGGTGTGGTGGCCACCCGGCTGGTAGTGCAGCGCGCCGTCCTGTGCACTGGTGACGTCGGAGAGCACGACGCCGACGAGAAGTGAGAAGGTACGCAGTTCCTGTGGATCCAGGTGCGGGCAGGAGACCCCGTCCACGTGCATGGCCTTCTCCGGCTGTACGCCGGGGAACTCCGTCTCCGGCACGCGGATCTGGATCTGGGCAGTGGTCACAGGAGAGGTGTCACCCAGCAGGTCGCCAGCGAGTTTGACAGCGTCCGTCTCTCCGTACAGAGCAAGGATGTCGGGGTGGCTGCCCAACTCGGGGGCGAACGTCCGCTGGTTGTACGCGGGAACTTCGTCGGCTTTCAGGTGGTCGCGGTACCAGGTTTCGATCAGCAAGGTGGCGCGGCGGGCCAGTTCGGTGGAGACCAGCCCGCGGCGTATGACCGCGCCGTCCCGTTTGAACGTCTCTCTCTCCTCAGCTGTGAGAGGCATGGTGTCTCCGTAAGGTCTCCGGCGTCCCAGGGGAGGCCGCTGTGTCGAGGCGGTCCAGGGCGTGCGCGCTTGCGTAGAGGGCAGAGGCGAGGAGCTTCTGGCCGAGTTCTGGGGAGGCGTTGCGTGGGTCTCCGCCGATGACGCCGTGCGTGGCCAGAGCGGGGTCGTCTGAGGTCCAGGGCCAGGTGATACCGCGGTCGAGTACGTGGCGGCCGATGGCCTGGCGCTTTCCAGGGTCAGGTAGTGCCTCGCTCGGCAGGAGGTCCAGTCGGACCCGGTCGGGGACGAGGGCGAGCATGAGGGCGGTCTCCAGGATCCCGGCATGCACCTCGGGGAGTTCCCTGTCGATCGGGATGCGGCCGGCGGCGATTGTGGCGGGATGGAGAACGATGGCGGTGATGTCGTGGGTGTGGCGGAGCTGGTGGACGAGCGCCTCAAGCACGCCACGGTTGCCGCCGTGGCCGTTGACGAGGATCACGCACCGGACAGGTGTGGTGCGGACGTACTCCTGCACGAGTGCGCCGAGCAGCGTGGCGTACAGGTGGAGGTCGAGGGTGACGGTTCCCGGGGTGCGCGCGTGTTCGGGCGAGAGGCCGTAGGGGACGGCCGGCCCGACCCAGAGGTCGTGCCGGTCCGCTACGTACGCGGCCAGACGGTGGGCGAATCGCTCAGCGATGACGGTGTCGGTGTCCAACGGCAGGTGAGGGCCGTGCTGTTCGAGCGATCCAAGCGGCAGGCAGAGGAGGGATCGCTCGCTGAGCTCGGCTTCCGCGCGCGGTGCGGTGAGTGCGGCGAACTCCCGTCTGGCATGGTCGGTTGTCACCTCCTGCTCCGCCGGCCGAAGCGGATCAGGAACTCGTTCTCCTCCGGGAAGGTGTCGTCTCCGCTGAAGTCGGCGAGCCGTTCCTTGACCGCGGTTTCGAATGCCTGCAATTGGTCGCCGAAGAGGTGAGGGGCAGCGAAGGAGGTGGAGTACAGGTAGCCGAGGATGCTCTCCCTGGTCCAGGTGCGGTAGACGGGGATCCGGGCCTCTTCGACCTGGTCGAAGGGCGACTCCTCCATGATTTCGCTGTAGGGGCGGTTGTGGTGCTGGAAGGTGCCGGAGCCAGCCCGGCGCTCCTCGCCGAGGAACGTCTTGATGACGTCCCGGACGGCGTCCTTCCAGGGGCTCGTAGCGGTCCAGAAGCTGCTGTCGCCGAAGATGGCGACCACGCCATCGGGAGCGACTTGGTCATCCAGGCGGGCCAGCACTGCTGCCTGGTCGAGCCAATGGAACGCACGGCAGATCGTGACCAGGTCGGCCTTCCATTCGGTGGGGGGCACGAAGTCCTCTGCGGTGCTTTCGACGAGCGCCAGGCGCGCTCCCTCTGGGAGCTTCGGGCGCAGCGCCGACTCGGCCGCGGCGAGCATGTCGGCGTCGTTGTCGATGGCGATGATGTCGCCGAACCGCCCGAGCAGCGCCTCGGCCACCAGCCCGGTGCCGGTGCCGACGTCCAGTAGACGCCGTGGGCCGCCCGACCGGTTCGGTGTGGCCTGGTCCAGGGCCGCGGCGACGTCTTCGGGGATGCCGGGGCGGAATTGGCGGTAGTAGCTGGCGGTTCCGGTGAACAGACTCATGTGGCGCTCCGTGCTGCAAGGTGCTGGATGTGGGTGGCGGCTGCCGCCAAGTCGTGGGCGGTGAGCACACCGTGGTCAACGAGTAGGGACTCGTCAGGGATCTGCCTTCCGCGCGAGATCCAGATGGCCGTGGCCCCTGCTTCGACGGCTCCCACGATGTCGCACGTCCAGTCGTCACCGATGTGGATCAAGCCACTGGGGACGGTGCCGAAGTGGTCGGTGACGGTGTGGAAGGCGCGAGGGTCGGGCTTGGTGTGGCCGATGCGGCAGGACGGGAAGAAGTCGCTCACCCACGGAGAGAGGAGGGTGCGCATTCCATCGGTGTCGGCGTCTACGCACGTCACGTTGGAGAGGGTGACAATCGTCGCCACGGCGCTGATCCGACGCAGGGCCTCAGTGGTACCGGGGTAGAGAATAAAAGGAGCCGGTGGCACGTCGCGTGGGAATGTCGCGCTTGGCACCTTGATTGCCTCGCAGACCTCGTGCACCAGGGAATCGGTTAGGGCCGGGCGGGTGTGGAGGCTGGAGCGAAGGATCTCGCGGGTTCGGGCGGGAGGAAGCGGCGACGCCTCTACCAGCCGCATTGTCAGGCCGGGGCCGTCGGCCATGCCCAGGGTGCCCCCGACGTCCACCGAGACCAACAGTTCGGGACGTGGCGTCACCGGGTCCTCCCCGTGGTGGCCGGCAGCGCGCAGACGACAGCTTCGATACGGGCGTGACGGATGTCCGCGGTCGTGGCCTCTGAGAGGAACGTGAGGACGTAGCGCAACTCCGCTTCGTCGAGAGCGTCGAGTGATCGCCCTCCCTGATGGGCTGCTGCATTGAGGTCCGGTGGGATGCTGCGGGGGCGCAGTCCGTGTGGCAAGTGGAGCCGGCCGCGCCAGTGCTCGCCATCGGCCGGTGCCGGAAAGCTGTTCGCGGGGCGCAAAACGGTGACGTCGTCCAGGGTGAGGATGCGCACGGGGACTGATGAGTCCTCGATGTCGAGGCTTCCGGTGAGAAAGGTGTCGTGGCCGTCGAGTCGCCGCGATAAACGGAGCAAAGGGCCTTCCGGGCTGTGGGCTACCGTACCTTCGACGGGAACGATCAGTGGGGCACTGGGCATGCTGCGCTCCTTGGCATGGTGCCGAGACCAGGATTGTCCGGCAGGTGGATATGGCCGTGCTCGGGGCGGAGCGGCATCTCGTAGAGGCGTTGACGTCCGGGCTCCCAGCGGAGCCGGTACTCGACGGCCGGGACAGCATCGGGGTAGGCCGCGGCCAGGTGGAGTCCGGGCAGGAGCGAGCGGCCGTGCGGGTATACGGGGACGCCCTGAGCTTGGGCGACCGGGATGATCTGTGCCGCTCTGGTCAGACCGCCGCATCCAACAGCATCGAGAGTCAGGGCACTTGGCCGGATGTACCGGATCAGTTCGGAGGGGTCCTCGTCGCAGTGTGCGCGTTCACCAACCGCCAGAGGTAGCGGGGCCGCTGCAAGGAGTTCGTAGGTGTCCTCATCGTGGCGCGGGAACGGATCCTCCAGCCATCGCAGGCAGGTGGGATCGACGGCCTGCGCGAATGCCAGGGCTACTGTCGGTGTCCAGGTGCCGACCGCGTCGACGGCGATCGGCACGCCGAGAGCCTCGGTGCAGAGCTCAAGGGCCTCAGCCATGCGGGACGCGGATTCGCCTGGCGAGTCAGCCGGGTCGCGGCGCAGTCCCCACTTCGTGAAACTCCAGCCGCCGGCCATCACGCCCGCGAGCACGTTAGGGCTGTTGATGGTACTGAGGTCCTGGGTCAGCCAGGAGGCATACGTCGGGATGAGTGGGAGGGGGGCCGCGGTGGAAAGAAGCTCAGCCACGGTGCGCCCAGCGAGTCGGCCGTGGAGGTCCCAGACGGCGCAGTCAACGGTGCCGACGGCCCATGAAGCAACGTCGGACGGATGCCTGCGCGCCGCAGCCCGCAGTTCGTCCAGCACGCGAGAGTGGTCGGTGACCAGCCAGTTCTTCATCTCGGGGGCAAGTACGGCGTTCACGTAGCGTCCTACGCGTTCCCCGACCGGGCCGTACCAGCCGACCTCGTGCGCAGCGCGGACCGCAACGAAGAAGGTGTCGTCTCCTGCTGCCGTGGGATGCTCCGCTTGGATCACGTGGAGATCCTGGATGGTCCACGAGGTCATCGGACCACCTCGCGGGAGGCCAGGAGGCGGTCGGCAGCGCGCGCGACTCCCTGCACGTCCATGCCCATTGCGCGGGCAAGATCGCGCTGTGGCATCGGACCGGTCGGCTCCTGCCAGCCGATGACGTCGACGGGGCGGCGGAGTCTTCCCCCCAACAGGCCCCACACAGCTGCCGGGTGGCCGAGTGTGAGGACGAGAACGGGAGCGTGTGCGCCGAGGTAGTGCTCGATCTCGCGACCGTTCAATCCCCTTGGCCACGCGCCCGGAACGCCGAGGACGGTGAGATCCAACAGGTTGACGACGCGAATACGGCACCCGTGACGATCGCGAATTTGATCGACGGCTTCGGTTGCCACGGCAGCGGGGATGTCACCTGCTGTCACGATCGTCAGGTCAAAGTCGTCATCGTCACTGAGGTGCGACCACACTGCGAGACCACGGCTCTGCTCCTCAGCGAGGTAATCCTCCGGGTGGAGCGTGCGACTGTGCTTGCCGACGATCACCAGGTTGACGCGGTCCTCCGAGTTGAGCGCCTCGTCCAGGGCCATCGCTGTCCGCGCCGGGTCTGCCGGCGTCAGCACACGCACACCCGGAGCGCCCAGCGCCAGCAGTGCCGTAGCGAGGGACGGATCGCCGTGCGTGTGGACGTTATGCCAGCCATACGAGGTCAGAAGGACGTTGAGGCTGGGCAGGCCGCGTGCGCCGTCGAGGCGTCGCTGCTTAATGTGTCCCACCAGGCCGCTGGTGAGCAAGGGAGCGAAGCTCTCGTACGACACGAGCAGTCCACGTCGCCCGCTGGCGGTCCATCCGGCGAGCCACTCCAGCAGTACCTCCTCCGCTAGCAGCTCATACGCCCATGGCTCACCGGCGAGACCGGCAAGACGGTTGGAAGCCAGCTCGTCGGGGCTGACCAGTAGGAAGTCCCGTTGTGCGGCGTGCTGCCGGACGGTCCGGCTGACCGCGCTCGCGAACGAGACTGTGCTGCCTTCCCGCAGGACGGAAGGAACTCCCGGCCGTGCGGACGGAAGGGAGCACCAACGTGCCCTGGATACGGCTTCCGCGAGAGGACCTCGGCTGCGCCCATCCGCATCGAAGAGCTGGGAGGGCCGGTAGGAGGCGAGCCAGTCGGCGAGCAGCGACAGGTGATCGGGATCGGTCCGCGGGTTCGTCAGGGGCGTCTTATGCAGGGCGGGTGTGCCCAGCAGGGCCTGCCCATTGAGAGCGGCAGGGCCAGTCCATCCCTTGAGGCACCGCAGGACGATCACCGTGGGCTTGTCTTCGAGAGTCGACTCGATTGCATCCCACAGCGCGGCATGAAAGTCGGCATGATCGTCAAGTGCTCCGGTCCTGACGTGCACGACACTGGCTTCCCACCCCAGGCCGGCGAAGTACATACGGAGTTCACCGTCGTCCAGCCCGCCGATCAGGGAAGGCCCGGCCATACGGAAGCCGTTCACGTGCACCACCGGGAGTACGGCAGCTTTGCCGAGTGCGCTGTGTGCGAGCCAGGAGGCAGAAGTCGTCGGAGTCTCGCACTCACCGTCGCCGATCACAGGCACGACAACCCTTCCGGGAGCGTCCAACGCGGCCCCTTGGGCGAACGGCAGGCAGCCGCCGAGGCGTCCCCCGAGGTAAGCACCGGCTGGAAGCGCAGGGGTGACCTCAGCCCCCAGTCCCTCAACATCCGGGAACGACCGGGACAGCCGCTTCAGCCCGCTGGCGTCGGGACTGAAGCCGGGGCGCAGCTTGCCGAGTACGCCTGTCACCCAGGCTGCGGAGAGCTGGGCGACTCCGGCATGACCGGCTCCGAGCAGTGGCAGGAGGTCCACATCCCGCTCCAACTCCCCAGCGACAACAGCGAGATGGGACAGAGCCCAGGCGGCGCCCGGCACGGTTCCCCAATGACCGGAAGGGCGCTCCTTCACGTGGTCTGCTGACAGTGGCTGTTGCAGCAGGACGTTGTCCCGCAGGTGGAGTTGGCACACTGAGGCGTAACAGATAGCCCTCCACAAGGCGTCGGGGAGAGCGGCATTGTTCTCCATCACGCGCCGACCAGGGGCTCGTCGGCAAAGGTGAAGTACCACAGCGGGCGGTAGCACTCCCACGCCGCCGGGCGCAGCCCGGTCGGTTTCATGATCTTCTCGATCTCCGTGCGGGCGTGCAGGTAGTACTCCAGCTCATGGGCGCCGGAGGCGCGCAGGCCGACCATGATCCGGTTGTGGGCCTGATAGACCTGGAAGTTGGGGAACTCGGTCACGTAGGGGGCCAAGGATTGGACGCCTTCGCGCAGGGCCTCGATGTCGTCCAGTCCCACGATGTACGTGAACGATGTGCCATGGCCGGCGGCGACAGCCCGCCTCAGCACCTCTGGCATCCAGTTGGTCGCCAGAACCGCCTTGCTGGCCTTCAGCAACAGGTCGCGTCGAGTGAAGCACTCTGCGGTGAGCCGGAGGACGAAGGGCCCGACATCCGCGAGTTCCTCGAAGGCCTGCTGTGAGCGAAGCACCGAGGTGAGGAAGCCGAGGCGGGCCTCGACGCCGTACTCGGCGAGCACCGAGCGCAAGGCGCGCAGGTGGTTGACGGCAGCTGGTTCCCGCTCGAAGCATCCGGTGGAGACGGTCACTTCGCGGACCTCTCTCAGGTCTCGCCTCGGGTGCTGCTCTCGCAGCGCGGCAAGAAGTTCACGCAGATCCCGTTCCTCGGACAACCGTGGATCCGCCGCCGCCTCCAGGGTGTTGGGGCAGAAGGCACAACCGACGCAGCGGCTGCGAGCGTTCGGGTTGAGTGTCAGTGCGGTCCCATTGTCGCGGAAGTAGCCGCCAACTGCCTCGTCAGCATCAACCCTCTCCACCGTGGCGATCGGGGACTCCGCCAGCAGCAGCTGCCCATCCTCAAGCAGTCGGAACGGCGACTCCTCGGCGTTCAGCGGGACGATGAGTTGCCAGGGCACCGACCGCGCGGTGTCCAGCCGTACCTGGAGGCGTGCGCGGTGACGAGGGGCCTCTCCGTTGATTCCGTGCAGGTTGATGGCGATGAGCAGGACATCTTCGACCGGAACCAGGTACTGCTCCGCCAGCCGCTCCACATCCGCGAGAGTGGAGGTCGCGCCTGCTTGTCCGCCGAGTAACGCTGTCACGCGCTTGCTCCGTCCACGAGATCTGAAGGGTTGGCGCATCGGCGGGGCGCGAAGGGACATTCGGCCGACGCCATGCAAGCGAGCGCCGGCGTACGGCAGGATGCCGAACCACGCACGATGAACCAGCCATAACTGCTTCTGCCTTCGTGCGCTTCGTTCCTGCCAGCAGGTTGAGGGAGCAAGGTTGAGGGCGACAGTGGCACTTGCCGGGCTCCTTCTCATCGCAAAACTCGGAGATAGCGTCGGCCTACTCACAAGATGTTGATCTATGCGAGCGGCATGGAGCCCGCACCTCAAGCTGCTGGTGACGGAGTCCATGCCATCCCAACCGCGGACCGGGTGGGTGCTAAGCCTTGTGACTTCGGCGGCAGCCCGCACATTTCACCGGTGATATCACCGACGTGATGCTGACGTTCCAGCCAGTCTCATGAGCGTGCTCTCGTCGGGCCTCTGCCTCAGGGGTCGCGTCGACGGGTCCTTCTGCGAACTGCGGACGGCCGACCGTGCCTCTCCCCAGCTCGTGCAGAACAATCCATGTGTACGAGAGACTCGTCGCGACCTGAGGAAGCAGCCCTCGGTCACCAGCGGCGGCCACTCGTCCGAGCGGCTGGCCATGGCTCAACGATGCAAGGCGATGCGGTGAGTTCGATGCAGGGCAAGGTGCTGGGCGTCGTCGGATCGAGCGCCGGCGGCATTGAGGAACTGCGTACAGGGCTCGTGGTCCCGGCGCTGGAACTGGGCTGGACCGTTGCGGTCACACTCACACCTACTGCAGGTCAGTGGCTCCGCGCGAACGGGGAGACAACGGAGCTCGAGGAGCTGACTGGCCTTCCCGTACGGTCCGACTCACGCCTGCCGGGTGACTCCCGGCCGCATCCGCCTGTGGACTGCTACGTCGTGGCCCCGGCAAGTGCCAACACCGTCGCCAAGCTCGCCCTGGGGATCTCAGACAACCAGGCGTTGACACAGGTCAACGAAGCCATCGGAACACTAGACCTCCCGGTAGTGGTCTGGCCCCGGGTCAACGCTGCGCACGCTCGCCACCCCGCATGGAAAGGGCACATGAAAGCCCTTCACGATTCAGGGGTGCGGTTGATCTACGGAAATAAAGTATGGCCGCTCGCAGAGCCGCGGGCCGGGATGCCAGGGCGCCGATACCCGTGGGAAGTCGTACTAGGCGAGGCCAGCAGGGCAATGGCCACAGCTCGACCGTAGCCTGCCGTCGGGCGTTTCTCCCCCTGAGGCGAGTGGAGCGGCGCTCAGACCCGTTCCGCCTCTTCGGATACGAGTCGGCTTGTGAAGCCGTCGTTACGCAACCGCTCGAATGCCGCCGCCACGTCGTCTGGAATCTCCTGCTCGATCATGAATCCTCACCAGAACGGAAGCCTCATCGGTCTGCAGCCCGAGTCTTACCAGCCATCGAGGGATACTTGTGCCCCGTTCTCGAGATAACGGTGAAGTGCGCTTGCGGTGGTATCGACGAATTCCTTGGGGATGGCGTCGGTGTTCACCCAGCAGACTTTGGCGTGTTTGCGTGGCTCTCGGTTCTCAGGCTCGCCGGTCCATTCGTGGGCGGCGAAAACTACGGTGAGGAAGCCGTTGGGAGCTTCCACGCCCCAAGCGCCGTGGATGATGTGGGCGACCGTCAGAGACTCGGGCTTCACAGTCAGGCCAGTCTCCTCGTACAGCTCGCGCACGGCGGTTTCGGTGATGGGCTCGCCGGGCTCGCTCTTGCCGACAGGGAGGTCCCACATGCCCTGGGCGAATTTGGCGTTCTGGCTGCGCTGGAGGAGAACGACGCGGTTGGTGGCCTTGTCGTGGACGATCACCGCAGCGACCAGCAGAGTCATGGATTCGAGGGCGGGCGGGAGAGCTTTGGACTGGGTGTCGGTCTTCGGCTGAGCCACGGTTATCCCTTTCGTCGGCCGGCTTGGTGGGCATGTTAGGCCAGCGCCTCGCGAGCGCGGCGAGCGAGTTCGCCAGCGCCGGGAACCCTCCGGCGCTGGTAGACAGCCAGCGTCGATCGAAGAGACGTGATCGCCTTACGAGTGCGGTCGGAAGTCATACCGTCCATCAGGGTCAGGGCCTGGGACCAGGCCGCAACGGCCTCATCGGCGCGTGCCTGGGCAGCCAGGCTGTCCCCAAGATCGGCGTATGTGAGGGCGTGGACACGCTTGTACTTCTCCGGGTCCCAGCGGATCAGGGCGTCACGGTGCTGCTGTTCAGTGCCGACGTGGTCGGCAAGGTCGGTCAAGGTGCGGGCGGTGTGGCTCGCTACGGTGCCGGAGGCGGGGCCACTGACGCGGGAGTAACTGGGCTGCGGGCCGTCGTCGCGGAGCAAGGCATCTTCGGCGGCGAGCAGGGCACGGGCGGCGTCGCTTTTCGCGCCGGTGGCGGCGTAGGCGCGGGCGTGGGTGATGTGGAGGAGGGCTTCTGTCCGACCGTCGACGTAACCGAGGCCGCGCCGAAGGGCGCCCTCGACGAGGCCGACGCAGTGGTGAGGCTGCTTGAGGCTGAGGGCCTGGTGAGCGAGGGCTCGCATCATCCAGGCGGCATGGCCGCGCGGGTCGGCTTCGCACGCGAGTTGATAGCCAACCTGGTAGTAACGCTGTGCGGCGCCTTCCTGACCGAGGTCGTGATGCTTCCAACCCGCCAAGTAGGCAAGTTCGGCCACCGCGCCGAAAGCCGACCGGCGTAACGCCTCCGAGGGAAAACGCGCCCGGAGCATTGGAGCGGCCGTGTCGGCAAGGTACGCGGTCACCGTGGTGAGGCCGTGGCCGCCGCCCAGACGTTCGTCTGCTGCGCTGAATGCCGCGGTGATCTGGCGTACAACGTCCACATCCTCCGAACCGACCGTGGCGTTGCCGGTGCGGGCCCGCAGCATCCGGGCTGTGGCCTCGTGGTCGTAGTCGAGGGGCATAGCAACGCCGGCCGTGGTGAAGGCGGCTACGGCGAGGAAGCGTCGGCGCTCGACGTCGGCGCGTCCCAAATCTGTTGCCATAAGGACTGGATCGACCTCTGTTGGTTCCTCGGCTTCAGTTGCGCGTAGGCCGATCTCGCTCTGGGTGATGGTCCGGCCTGCTCTGCGGGACAGTGCTTCGGCGAGGTACTGTCCCGTTCGGCCTGTGGGCTGGCGGGTGCCATTCACCCAGTGGGAGACGGCCGACTTGTTGGTCTGTAGAACCTCCCCGTTCTCCGCAGCGATACGCCGCACATCCCGGGCCAGCGCCTCGTAGGTGCAGCCGCAAGCGGAGATCACCTCGCGTAGGCGAACGTTGGGCTGATTCGGTGCGGCCACCCGGTCCCCCAATCTGAAGCTGTAAACCGCGTATACCGCTTCAACTGCCTCTCACCGTACCCACTTTGTGTGCGGGCGGGTTCACTGAGCATTAGTCCCGCTGGCCCTTGGCCATGATCCGAACCTGCCTCGCTGCCGCGCCCCCGCGTGAGGCTGCCTGGCCGGAGCGCCGGGCGACATCCGACCGACGACCGTTGAACCGACCAGGTGCTGTTCCGCCCATCAAGGAGTGGATGAACGTGCCGGCGATCCAGACCGCCGATGTACCTCTGATCGCAAGAGACGCACGCTGCTGCGGCCGTTGTGGATGCCGACTGAGTAGATACAACGACACGGCGTACTGCAGCGGCTGCACTCGCCGTGTGGGTGGCGCCGCTCCCACCCGGCCCGTAGTCCCACCGCACGTGTGGCACTCCGACGACGTGCGGAAAGCCTTGGCCCATCGGGACTTTGGCGGGCTCTGTCGGCTGGTCCGTGAGATCGGCTCTCTCAGGCAAGAGGACATGGCCACGCTGACCGGATTGAGCCAGGCCTTCTTGTCGATGCTGGAAGCAGGCCAGCGGCGGCTCACGAACATCGACAAGATCATCGTGCTCTTGGCTGGACTAGGGGCGCCTGCCGAGCTGACGTGCCCCATGCTCCGCATAGCGGCAGACGCGATTCATCTGCCAACGGCTTGCTGAACCAGCCTCTCTGCGCCGGTTCGGGTGTCTGTTTTCGGCGACGGCCGGACACTGAATCACCCTGGTGATATCACGGCCGTGATGTGCGAAGTCCCCCTGCCAACAGCAGGGTTAGGACGACGGACGAGCGAGGCCTCAAGTATTGGCGGACGTCCGGAGCTCATCGTCCCAACGGTGCGGGCACTTCAGGCGCCGGGTTGTGACGCTTCGCGCCGCCGACAAACGCCGTCCCTGCACCACCCGAATCGCCTCGGACGCGGGACGGTTTCTGGCGTCCACTGCGCCAGATTGCATCACCACTCAGCGGCTGCGTATTGGAGCCGCAGGATCCCCAGGCCGCTCGCTTACCGAGAGGCCTCGATGAGAGGAGAGCCGAGTGACCACGAACACGAAAGGCACGAAGGCCAAGGAGGGCGGCGGGACCAGCGTCAGCCTGCTCGTCACTGTCGAGCAGCTCGCCGTGGCCCACGACCGCAGCGAGGCGGAGCGGTCCGACATCACCAGCTCTCAGAACAGCGCGGGTGATGACGGCGACAACCGCGACCTGAACCTTCCCAAGGAGTAGGAGGAACCATGGAGCACCGGCTCGTCACAGGTATCGAGAAGGCGCTCGGCTGGGGCGGGCCGGGGCCCGTGGGCACCGCGTTCGCTCGCGGAGTCCTCGCCGACCCGGAACTGATCACCCGGCTGATGACTCCGAACCGGCTGCTGGAGACGATCCGGCACCGCCACCTCGCCAACCCTCAGCTGCGCTGCTACGCCGAGGGAGACGAGGTACACCCCTCACTCTTCCTGTCCACCAACGTCAACCGGCGCCGGCAGGCCGTCAGCCAGGCCGACATGGCGGCCCTCGGCGGGATCCTCAACGGCGGCGGAACCGTCGTCCTGGACCACGTCGACTTCTTCGACCCGACGCTGGAAGTAGCCTGCCGCGCCCTGGGCTGGTGGTCCGGCGAGCTCACGTCCGCCAACGCCTACCTCGCGGTCGGCGACACGGACGGCTTCAACCTGCACTGGGACGACCACGACGTGATCGCCGTCCAGCTCTCCGGTGAGAAGTCCTGGGAGGTTCGAGGTCCCTCCCGGCCCGCGCCCATGTATCGGGACGCCGAACGCAACCTCACCCCTTCGGAGGAAGTGCTCTGGAAGGGCACCATGCGCGCCGGCGACGTCATGCACATACCCCGAGGCTTCTGGCACACCGCAACGAGGATCGGCTCCGGCGACAACGGTCACTCCCTCCACGTCACCTTCGGCCTTACCAAGCGCACCGGCGTGACCTGGGCCAACTTCCTGTCCGACGCCGCGCGCGCTGACGATATCTTCCGTACGGACCTGGAGCGCAGCGGCGACACGGTCGATGGCGACAGGCTCGCAGCGAAGATTTCAGACCTAGCCCGCGAGTACGACCCCATGCGGTACCTCGCGGAACTGCGAGCGAACACTCCGCCCGCTCGGCATATGCCCCACATTCCCGTGTTCGGCCCGCTCGAATACGTCGCAGCCGTCACCGAGTTCGAACCGGTCATCACACCTTCTGGTGACACGGTCCAGGTGGTTGGCGGCGGCAAGCGCCTCACCTTCCATGGCCGCGCCGAACCCGCCCTCCGCAAGCTCATGTCCGGGCATCCGGTGCGCCTCGCCGACGACGACCATGACCTCACCACGCTCGCCGAGCACCTGATCCAGGAGGGGCTGTGCGCACCGCTGACCATCGAATCGCTGTCGGCCTATACCGGACTGGTCACAACCGAGACCTTCTAGAGGGCGCTCTGAAGCTGGGTGTAACGGACCTCGACACTGCGTTCAACTACCGCCAGTTCGCGTCCCACCGGACCCTGGCAGCGATCGCCGACGACCTCCTCTCCGCCTTCACCATCTCCACGAAGGTCGGCTACTTCCCCGACGGTCACGACTTCACCCCGGCGCGGCTTCGCACAGCGGTTGAGCAGTCGGCGAACGAACTCGGTCGCACCCCGGACACCGTGCTCCTACACAACCCAGAGTCCTCCGTCGGCGGCTTCGCCAACGCGTGCGCTGTGCTCATGGAGATGCGCGAGGCGGGGTACTGCAAGAACTGGGGAGTCTCCACCTGGGACCCCCGGCGTCTCCTCGAAGCCGACTGGGAGATCCCACGTCCAGACGTGGCGATGGTCCGCGCCGGCCTCACGGTCTCCGCCGGAATTCTCGAGGCCGTGGACGAACTCGTCGACCGTACGCAGATCGCCGAGCTATGGGGCATGGCCCCCTTCGCCGGGAACGCCGCCGACCCGATATGGCAGACCGTGGACACCTCGACGTTCCTTGCATCGGGCCAGCACGGCAGCACACTGCAGGCAGGTGTCGCCGCAGCATTCGCTGTCCCCCGGGTGTCCCGCCTCGCGGTCGGCACCTCCCACGTCGACCACCTCAGTGAGGTGGTCGACGGCTCGCGACTTGAGGTCAGCCGCGAGACCGTGACGGCGTATCGGGAGTTGCTGCGTCAGCGAGCTACCGTGAGCGCAGGAGCTCCGTCCAGGAAGGACCGATAGTGCAAGCCACCTTGGATGACCTCTCTACCGTCCAGCTCGACGACGTCCTCGATGGCGTAGAGCGGCGGCTTGGTCGTCAACTCAAGCGTCAGGATGGCCACTTCAGCAGGTTCAACGGGACTGCCGGATTTCGAACTACCGAAGGCACGTGGATCCGTCTCGCCTGGCGCCGTCCCGGCGAGATCGACGCTCAAGCATGGACGGGCTTCGAGGCCGCGGCCGCTATCGAAGGGGTACCGCGTCCCGAGTGGTCGGCAGCAGCCCTCTGGACCGACCAGGCACGCGGCGTGGTGTGGCGCGCAGACGAGATGACGCTCGTGGAAGACGGAGCCTTGTCAGCCACGGGCGACATCACTACGGATCCCGGACTGCCTGAGCAGTGGTGGAACGACCTGCGCACCGCTCTCACCAACCTCGCAGAGCACTCCACTGACCGAGTCTCGATGGGCCAAGCCCATCTATCGCGACGGATCCACGAGGTCTACGGCGAGGACATCGACACCACGATCACCGATTGGGCCTGTGCCCACGGTGACCTTGGGTACGCCAACCTCTGCGGCCCCCGCCTGTCGCTCCTCGACTGGGAGAGTTGGGGGGTGGGCCCCGTGGGATGGGATGCAGCCTGTCTCTGGTCCGCGTCCTTGCCCCTTCCGGCTCTCGCAGAGCGAGTGCAGTCCGTGTTCTCGGACCTCCTGTCTACGCGGAACGGCAAGCTGTCACGACTGCTGCTGTGCGCTAACGTCGAGCGTGCCTACCGACGGACAGGCACGAAGGCCCCGTTGACCGACTCAATGGCAGTGATCGCCGAGTCACTCTTGCATGAACTGCGATAGACCCGTCAGCACCTGGTACCGACACTGCCGGTTCTGATCACAAACCGCCCTGTCCTTCGGCCTCCCCCGTAGCCGGAGGGCAGGGCTCCGTCACGACATCTGCCACTTGTCGCCCCGCCTGAGTCATCGCAGTGCGAAGGTCGCTGGCGTAAGGGACGGAATCTTGATCGCGCCGTAGTCAGCCTGCGAGCTTCGCCAGCGCCGCGTCGATCCGGGCGAGCGTCCGGTCCTTGCCGAGGACCTCCAGGGACTCGAAGAGGGGCAGACCCACCGTGCGGCCCGTGACCGCGACGCGCACCGGGGCCTGGGCCTTGCCCAGTTTCAGGCCGTGCTCCTCGCCAGCGGCCAGGACCGCCTCCTTGAGAGCCTCGGGGCTGGTCCAGTCGGCGGTCTCCAGCTTGGCGCGCGCCGTGATGAGGAGAGCCACCGGGTCGCCCTTCATCGCCTTGTCCCAGGACGCCTCGTCCTCCACCGGCTCCTTCAGGAACAGGAAGTCGACGTTGGCCGTGATGTCCGACAGGACGGCCACGCGGGTCTGGGCGTGGGGGGCGATCGCCTCCCACGCGGCCTGGTCGAAGTCCTCGGCCGCCCAGTTGGCATACGGGGCACGCAGCCACGGCTCGCAGGCCTCGACGAACGTCTCCAGCGGCAGGGCGCGGATGTACTCGCCGTTGAAGGCGGTCAGCTTCTTGATGTCGAAGAAGGCCGGCGAGGTGTTCACGTCCTCGACGCGGAACTTCTGCTCCAGCTCCTCGTACGGACGGAGTTCGACGTCGTCCCCGGGACCCCAGCCGAGCAGCATCAGGTAGTTGGTCATCGCCTCCGGCAGGTAGCCCTCGGCGAGGTAGTCCTCAAGAGCGACCTTGTCCCGGCGCTTCGACAGCTTCTGCCGCTTCTCGTTCACGATCACCGGCAGATGCGCCCACACCGGGGCCTTCGCGCCGAGCGCCTCCCACAACAGCTGCTGCTTGGGCGTGTTCGACAGGTGCTCGTCACCCCGGATGACCAGCGTGATGCCCTCGTCGAGGTCGTCGACCACGTTGGCGATCAGGAAGACCGGCGAGCCGTCACCGCGGGCGATGACGAAGTCCTCGATCGCCGAGTTCGGGAAGGACGGCTCACCCCGGATGAGGTCCACGACGACCGTCTCGCCCTCGGTGGGCGTACGGAACCGCAGCGCCCGGCCCTCCACGTACTCCAGACCCCGGTCCCGGCAGAAGCCGTCGTAGCCGAGGTGCTGCGATCCGGTCCGCTCCTGGAGCTGCTCACGGGTGCAGTCGCAGTAGTACGCGCGGCCCTGCGTGTAGAGCTGCTGGGCGGCCTCGCTGTGACGGTCGGCGTTCTGCGACTGGAAGTACGGGCCCTCGAAAGCGGGATCGTCCTTGGAGATCCCGATGGACGCGAGCGCGCTGATGATGCCGTCGATCCACTCCGGCTTGTTGCGGGCCGCGTCGGTGTCCTCGATACGCAGGACGAACTTGCCCCCCGACTGTCGTGCGACGGCCCAGTTGTAGAGTGCCGACCGGGCCCCACCAACGTGGAACATTCCAGTCGGGGACGGGGCGAAACGCACGCGCATCGAAGCCAGAGACATGCGTGCAAGCCTACTGATTTCCGCTGGATGCTCGGCCGCATTTTGTAACCGACGGCTGTCATTCGTGCAGATCGTTCGGGCTGCTGCTGGGCGGATCGACTCGGCCCCGTACTAGAAATCTGTCGCGCAGGACTGGTCGCCTCACCTTCGCCAGCACCAGACTTGGTGCGGCGAGGTCACTCTGCGTTGGCTGGCCCACCGGCGTAGCTGGATGTTCTGAGTCGCGGAAGGTGAGAGACGCAGACGGCAATCGTCTGTCGCAATGTCAATGAGACTGCGCTAGCCATCCACCCAGGGCCGCTACGACCGAGCTCTTTCCCCACTCGGTGAACACACGATTCTGCTCGTCCTCCGGCAAGGCCGCCAGCGTCGTCGTCGCGCCGTTCGGCACGAAGATCGACCACAGGTCAGACCAGGACCGTGAACTGCTTCCACGGACAGGAGCAGCGGCGATCGTCCCCGGTTTACGCCCGTCCTCCGCGAAGGTTTTCAATCGGCCGTCAGCGTCCGCGTAGACAGCGGCACTCGCGAAACGGCAGGACCGGCCCTTCGTGAGATCCGCGAGATGCGTAAGCCCGCTGGGGCCGAAGGCTTCAAGAGCCTGCTTCACCATCGGTCCCGGCCAACCGCCGAACTCCTCGATGTAGAAACCTGAGTCTTCGACGAACAACGGCCGCCTGAGAACCGCATACGCCTGTCGAGCCTTGTGCTGCGCAATCTCGACGACTGACGTCGTCTGGATCTCTTCCAGTTCCAGCCGCACCTGTTCCACCTGAACACCCCATGGAACGAGATGCTCTTGAGCTGTACGAAACTTACCGGCATTCCCTGTACACATTACGACCTGGATGCCCGACATGTTCCGAGAAATCCCCTTCGAGTAGGTCTCCGGCTCATACGATCATCGGTGCCGCGCCGCTTTCTCCATCACGGATCATGCAGCCTGATGCTCGATTCGTGGATGCTCATTGGCTGCTGACGCGGCTTCCTCGCTGCCGGAATCGGCACGTGATGAGGGCACGGTCCCGGCGCCGTCTGCGGAAGTGGGTACTGCCAACTCGAACCAAGTCTTCTTCCCCGCCGTACAGGGCTCCGACCCCCACTCGGTCGCCAATGTGTCAACCAGAAAGAGGCCCCGCCCACTTTCGCTGATCACGTCGGCCTTGGACGGACGTACCAAGTTTGGCTCAGCGTCGGTGACTTCGACGCGCAGCCGCTCGCCGGTCCACCGTACTGACACCACACACGCGGACTGTGCGTGTGTGACCGAGTTTGCGACTACTTCGCCCGTGAGCAACCGCAGGTCGCTGGTCAGTTCCTCACCCAGGGCAAGCCCGAGCTGCTGCGCACGGTTGACGACCCGGTTTCGTGCTGCCGACACCGCCTCGGCCAAGGGCGCGACGGTGAACGCGTAGGGAAATTCTCCGAATGGGCGGGGCATGTCTGTGACCTCTCGCGGAGCGGAGCTGGCGGCAACGCGATCTATCGGAAGTGAATGGCTCGCTCACCACCTGGACTCGGCGCGTCCATATGTGCCCTACAGGAACCGGCAGCAGCCCAGAAGATGGCGGACGACCACCATGGACCCGAGACGGTCTACTTCCCTATCCCGGAGGTGATATCACTACAGCAATACTCGGGATGAACAAGCTACGGGCTGGGCCCAAATGACCGAACACGCACCCGCTCCGCGAACACCCGCTCGCGATCGCCAGGGGGGCAGTTCCATGACGCTGTGTCCCGCATTCCCACCTCGTATTGTCAGGCGGAACGCCATCATTGGACCATGACCTCACATCGACAGGCGATGGGCCGGCGCTAATCCGCGCCCATGTGTCGCGGTGCGTACGTGCACCAACGGTGCGGCGCTTCCGGACCACCGTCTCCGGGTCAAAACGCACACCGAGAGCACGTTCAACGCGCGAGAGAGCCTGATCAACTGGTTGAACACGTAAGTCGACGGAGACGACCGTAGTGGATGGGGCTGTCATAGGGCTCCTCGACTGCTGTACCGCAACGCTACTGAACTTGATCGGGCGATGTCGGGTGATTGCCTGACAGGTGAGGGACGGTTCCGGTAGATATGTGCGTGTGAACGACTTCACGTCCCCCGAGGATGGCGAGCCCACTCGTTTCGCCAAGGCGAAGAACTGGTGCAAGAAGCACGAGCCCAAGTTCCGCGCTGCTGGCGGCGCAACTCTGGCCATCGGCGGCGTGATCCTGGCCGCCGTGATCGCCAGTCGCATCAAAGGGCGGGACGCCGAGAGGTACGAGGTTGAGGATTGGGAGCCGCCCTCAGCCCCTGAGGAGGCGGATCAATCTCGTCAGTCCTTCCTCGACCCTGATCGTGACCCCTTCCTGCGGACGCTCCCTCATGGCCAGCACGCCAGCGAAGAGGCCAAGGCGAGGTACAGGGAACTGACAGGGAACGAGCTTCCTGACGGTTACACCGTGGTTCGCCGGTGGCTCTACGAGACCGCAGCCTGAGCGGAGGGCACGACGGCCTCTCGATCCTGTGCAGTGCCCGCAAGCTGCTGCAGACGGTCGGATCGACGTTGACCTGTGGTTTCTCTCGTCGCAGGAGGAGCGGCGCGGCGGCCCGTCCACTTGGGAACCGGACAGAATCCGAACTGCTGCTACACGGCGGCCTCTAGCAGCAACTGCGGATGGCTACGGGCTCTATGTCCACATGCTGTGGACATAGAGCCCGTAAGGCAAGGTTGATCAACCCAACTGTGCGCCGGATCGGGATCGGCCACACGCCAAACCACGCGGGGGAAACAGAGGCTCACCCAGAAGTACGGGCGACCGCGTCATGACTATGGATGCTCTCAAGGTTGCGCACGCGCACCGAGTGGACCAGGCCCCGGTCTCGGCAGGCCCGGCTGATGTCGCGCGCCATGTCCTCCACGAACATCGGGTGGTCGTATGCCTGCATCGTCAGCACGCGTTCATCGGGACGCTTGACCAGCGGCACTACCGGAGCGGACGCGCACTGCTCCAGAAGCCGTACCGCCTGCTGCACTCCAAAGGGGTAGGGAGTATCCCCGTGTCCTGTTACGGACAGCGTGACCCGGCTCCGCTGGTTGTGCGCGCCGTAGTCAGAGATCGCCTTTGAGCACGGGCAAAGACTGGTGACCTCGGTGGTAACCGACGTGGTCACCGTCGTATCTCCGTCGTTCCAGCGGCCGTCGAAACGAACATCGTGAACTTGGCACGACTCGACGCCACTCGCGGGCGCGATCACGGTCGTGCTCAACGGGACGGCGACCGAGACTGCGAGCGCCGGCGCGTCAAGGATGTCTGCACCGACTTTCAGGATGTGTGGCAACCTGCGCGGATCAAACCGGCGGAGATGCTCGTGGGCAAGTGCCACCATGCGGCTCATATGGGTGCCGCGGCGGTCGTGCTGGAGCCGCACGGTCACTTCGATCTCGGCGATGCCCTCCTGGCGGAGGTAGCCGTCCTCGAAGTACAGCGGGTAGCGGAGGCCGCTAATGCCGACTTCGTCGATCTCGATGCCGCGGGAGTCGGTCTCATTCTGGATGTCGTGCATCACTCACTCGCCCCGATATGTGCAGCCGGATGTGCACGTCTCGCGGACCGTGAGCGCGGAGAGATCGGGGAGGGCTGGCTTCAACCGATCCCAGATCCAGCGGGCGAGGACCTCGCTGGTCGGGTTCTCCAGTCCCTCGATCTCGTTGAGGTAGTAGTGGTCGAGTTGCGCTTCGAGAGGCTTGAAGGCCTTCTTGAGGTCGCCGAAGTCCATGACCCAGCCCGCCTCGGGATCGACTGGAGCCTCGACATGGACGATGACCTTGTACGAGTGGCCGTGCAGGCGCGCGCACTTGTGGCCCTCAGGCACGTTGGGCAGGCGATGTGCAGCTTCGAAGGTGAACTCGCGAAAGATTTCCATTACTGAATTCCCAGATACTTGTGCGTCTGGAGAGAGAGGATCCAGCGCGGGTTCTTCATGCAGTAGTCGACCGTCGCACGGGTGTTGGCTTCCACGTCCGGGCCGTCCATGGGCTGGAGCCGGAAGTACGAGAAGTCCAAGTGCTCGAACTGACGGGGGTCTCCGCCCAACTGGGGGTAGACCAGCTTCAGTTCATCTCCGCTGGTCACGACCAGTTCGGAGCCGATCTTGGGGCTTACGCAGATCCAGTCGATGCCCTGCGGCGGTACTCGGGTGCCGTTCGTCTCGACGGCCACCTCAAAGCCCCGAGCGTGCAACGCGTCGATCGCTGCTTCATCGAGTTGCAGGAGCGGTTCTCCGCCGGTGCACACCACGAAGCGGTGCTCCCGGGAGGACGACGGCCACGCCTGCTCGACTGCTTGAGCGAGGTCCTCCGGGGTCTGGAACCGGCCGCCACCTTCGCCGTCAGTTCCGACGAAATCTGTGTCGCAGAACTGGCAGATCGCACGGTGTCGGTCCTTCTCCAGGCCCGTCCATAGATTGCATCGCGAGAAGCGGCAGAAGACGGCTGGGCGACCTGCGTGGCTCCCTTCACCTTGCAGGGTGTAGAAGATCTCTTTGACCAGGTAGGTCATTCTCACGCGCCCTGGTACTGAACGGGGTCGGTGACGCCAGCCTCGGCAAAGCCCTTGAGGCGGAGCAGACAGGTTTCGCAGTGTCCGCAGGCCCGACCCTGCTCGTCCGGGTCGTAGCACGAGGACGTCAGGGAGTAGTCCACACCGAGCCGCAAGCCTTCGCGGACGATGTCCGCCTTCGACATGGAGATCAGCGGCGAGTGCAGCTTGAGCCGCTGCGTGCCCTCAACTCCAGCGCGAGTAGCCAGGTTGGCCATCCGCTCGTAGGCCTCCATGTACTCGGGACGGCAGTCCGGGTAGCCGCTGTAGTCGACGGCCGTCACCCCCGTGAAGATGTCGCTCGCTCCAACCGTCTCCGCGTAGGCCAGTGCGAAGGACAGGAAGATCGTGTTGCGTGCAGGAACGTACGTGATGGGCACGCTGCTGTCGGAGTCCTTGCCGCTGGCGTCATCCAGAGACTCGTGCTTCGGAACGTCGATGTCCGACGTGAGCGCCGAGCCTCCAAAAACTCGCAGGTCGATGTCAGCGATGACGTGGCGTGCGACCCCTTGCGCCGCAGCCACGCGCTTCGCAGCCTCAAGCTCCACGCTGTGTCGCTGGCCGTACCGGAAGCTCAGCGCGTACGGCGTGTAGCCCTGGTCCTTGGCGATCGCCAGGACGGTCGTCGAGTCCAGTCCGCCGCTCAGTAGAACGATCGCGGGACGCTCCGCCATGCCTTGCTCCCTACTTAGATCTATGTGTTCGGGTGAAACCCTAGCGGAAACTGGCAGGTAGAGTAACGACAGCAAACTGCTAGTTACACTCGTCGGGGAGTAGGGGCTGCGTGAAGCAACTAACGGTGGTCGTCACCTGCACAGACCGCAAGGCTGCTGCGCCAGAGACCGCACTGCAGGCGAGATCCCTCCCTGCAGGGACCGTGAAGGAGCGCGCGACGCTCTGGAACGAGCGCGTCACCAACGCCGCGCCAGCACACACGCTCACTGGGCTCTACCGCGGCGACCACTGGACGCAGGCACAGCGACTCCGTGAAGAAGCCATCAAAGCCGGGTTCAACGCGGAGCTTTGGGTGGCTTCCGCCGGCCTCGGCCTTCAGCCAGTATCAGCGTCGGCTCCCTCCTACGCCGCGACCTTCAGCACCCGACACGCCGACTCGGTGGCCGCCACAGCAGAAGACAGCGCCCAGTGGTGGGGCCACCTCCAGGAAGACACCGGTCGAGCAACGCTGCAGGAACTCGGCAAGGCAAGCCCTGTCCTGATGGTTCTCTCGGAGGTCTACGCGAAGGCCATGGAAGCGGAACTGCGCGCCCTGGCCGAAGTCGCGCCCGACGTTCTCCTCTTCGGTGGCGTCGAAGAGGTCGCTGGCATCCAGAGAGTCCCCGCGGACGCCGGGCTGAGACGGGTTCTGGGCGGAACGCTGACGAGCTTGAACGTTCGCATGGCCACGTCGTGGCTCCAGCACTGCCAGGACAACCAGCTCACGTCAACGGCTACCACCGACTCCTGGAAGAAGTGGGCGGCGTGCGAATCCAGACCCGAACTCCACAACCGCCAGCCGATGACGGATGACGAGGTAATCGCCTTCATCCGGCAGCAGACTGCATCCCAGCCGGGCATCTCGCGGACACGGCTGCTGCGTCGACTGAGAGACGGCGGCCAGGCTTGTGAACAGAGTCGCTTCGCCAACCTGTACATCAAGGCCATGAGGGTGTCGTGACAGAGAATCCGATTCGACGCAGAGCTCTACGCATCGAACAGAACCCGAGCATCCCGCTGTACCTCTTCGCCCTGGAGGCCGGAGAGGTGGATCGTGTGGCTGACGTAGCAAGGATCTCCCGTGACGAGGCTGGGAAACTTCTCGGCTACCAGCGGCCCGAGAAGAAGCAGCACGTCAAGCAGATCCTTGACTACTTGGATAGCGAAGACGTCCTGTTCCCGAACGGTCTCATCCTCGCCCTCCCCGCCTCGGTCCGTTGGAAGGGCAGCCGAGGCCCCAATAGCACCGACGGCTTGGCGACGATCGGGACCATCGAGATCCCGCTGCCGGAATCCGACGACGCTCCTCGGCCGGCCCTGATCGTAGACGGACAGCAGCGAAGCCTTGCTCTTGCACGCACCAAGCGGTCGAAGCTCCCCATCACCGTTGCAGGGTTTGTTGCTGAAGATCTGGAGATCCAGCGCGACCAGTTCCTCCGGGTCAACACCGTGTCACCTCTTCCTACCAACCTCGTTTCCGAACTCCTCCCCGAAGTCAACACAAAGCTACCAACCAGGTTGTCTGCTCGGAAACTCCCATCCGCGCTTGTTAATGCCTTGAATCTGGACAACGATTCACCGTTCAAGGGACTGATCAAGCAGGCTTCAACCGTAGGCGATAGGAAATCTGAGGCAGTAGTTAAGGACAACAGCCTCATCTCTGCCATCGAAGAATCACTGTCCGCCTCCGGGGTTCTCTTTCCATACAAAAACCTTTCCAACGGGACAACCGACACATCAGCGATGAGAGACATTCTCGTCGTCTACTGGACAGCCGTTAGAGACACCTTCCCGGAAGCCTGGGGGCTCTCGCCAGCCAAAAGTCGCCTCATGCACGGTGTGGGAATTCGATCAATGGGGCGCCTCATGGACCGGATAATGGACCGTGTACTGGTGAGTGCAGATATCGGGTCTAAGGATGCCTACGACAAGGCTATGGCCGAGTTGGAGCTAGTCAAGCCCCACTGCCATTGGACAAAGGGCCGCTGGCCGGAGCTCAACATTCCCTGGAATGAGTTGCAGAACACGCCTCGCCATATCAGCACTCTGTCAAACCTTTTGATTCGAATTTACCTTCAGTCGAGGATGAGCGCGTCGTGAAGTTCTACTTTCCGGACAGTCAGGACCAGATCAGTCCACAGTACGACTTTAAAAGGGATGAGTATCCAGATCACCGGGTCCGGCAGAGGGATGACTTGTATGCCCATCAGGCGGTGACTCCGGCACCGTACGACGGGATACTGGTTAGTAAGGCGATCGTAGACGGGTCAGTCAAGGGTGCCGGGAAATATAGCACCCCTCAACGAAATCGACTTTATCGTGACGGTGTTTCGAGGTTTTTCGGCCTACCTGAAACGATGACGAGTCTCGGCGATTGTGGTGCATTTAACTACATCGATGAGGAGCACCCACCGTACACTATCGATAGTGTTCTCGAATTCTACTTTGAGTGCGGATTTGACGCTGGCATCAGTATCGACCATGTGATTTTCGGGTACCAGCCTAATGACTCGGAGAAAGAGGCGGATCCGGCATGGGTGAAGCGCCGCGAGATTTCGCTTGAGTTGGCAGAGAAATTCATCGATGCCGTCAAGCGGCGCAATAAACTCATTCCTGTGGGCGGAAGAAGGCTGGAGCCGGTTGGTGCGGCCCAGGGGTGGAGCCCCGACAGTTACGCGGATAGCGTCGCTAGGCTCCAGGAGATGGGATATAAGAGGATCGCTCTCGGTGGCATGGTCCCGCTCAAGACCCCGGAGATCATTGCCTGCCTCCAGAGGATCTCTGAAGAGCGCAAGGACGGTGTTAATTTCCATCTGCTGGGAATTACACGCATCGATAGCATGGAACGCTTCGTCAAATATCACGTCAGTAGCTTCGACAGCACATCGGCATTCCGACAGGCCTTCATGGATGAGCGGAATAACTATCATACTGCCGATGATTCCTTCATGGCGATCAGAGTTCCCCAGGTTGACGGTAACCTCGCCCTCAAGAGAATGATTTTGGCGGGGACTGTGTCCCAGTCGGCGGCAATCAAGGCCGAACGGGAATGTCTCAGGTTGCTTCGCGAGTATGACGAAGATGAGAGTGCTGATGTAGAGCCCGTCATGGATGCCCTGCGTGCCTATCAAGCACTTCTAGGTGATCCTAAGAAGCTTGAGAAAGTCGAGAAGTATAGGAAGACCCTCGTCGCCCGGCCGTGGAAGGACTGCCCCTGCGCTCTTTGCCGGAAGCACAAGATCGAGATGGTCATCTTCCGTGGAACAGAGAGAAACAAGCGCCGCGGGTTCCATAACATGACGGTACTCGAAGCCAAGATGCGCAAGCTGCCGCTCACATAATCGCCCAGACCGCGCATAGTACGTAAAGCAACTCAAACAGGAGATGATGTGGCCGACCGCTACGTGTTGAAGGTTCCCGCGCTCAAGGTGCTTCAAGGCAGCAAAGAGATCTACTGCTTCGCTGTCGACGGCAAGAAGCTGCACGACTTTGCCTCTGTCTCGCGCGTCCGCCGCGATGATCAGAAGCGGTTGCAGGGGTACCAGCGGCCCGAGGTCCTCAGCCACATCAGTTCGATCCGCCGCTACCTCGAGTCAGAGGGGGCGATGCTCCCCAACGCAGTCGTTCTCGCGTTCGATGAGCGCGTGACGTTTAAGCCGGCGGCCCGCGGCGGAGACGTGACGTACTCCATCCCCGGCGAACTGATCATCCCGGTGGATGAGTCGCTTGCCGACGAAGAGAAGCCAGCCTGGCTCGTGGACGGACAGCAGCGCAGTGCAGCCATCAGGGACGCTGACCTCGGAGAATTCCCCGTGGCAGCCGTAGGCTTCATCGCCACCCCGGAAGAGCAGCGGTCGCAGTTCATCTTGGTCAACTCGACCAAGCCGCTTCCCAAGGGGCTTGTTTACGAACTTCTGCCGGAGACGACCGGCCAGCTGCCGCGCTCGTACGCGCGCCGTCAACTTGCCGCGAAGATCATGGTCCTTCTGAATATGAGCGACGGCCCCTTCGGCGGAAGGATCGCCAGCCCCACGTCGCCGGGCGGCAACATCAAGGACAACAGCGTGCTGAGGATGCTGGAGCACAGCATCTACGAGGGCGCCCTGTACCAATACCGGAACGCCGACGACGGCACTGGGGACGAAGAGGCGATGCTGGCCCACCTGCTTGCCTTCTGGAAGCCGGTGTCGCTCCTCTTCGAAGACGCGTGGGGCAGGCCTCCCAAGGAGTCGAGGCTCACGCATGGCGTGGGTATCCAGGCCATGGGCTTCGTCATGGACCAACTCACCACGGACGTCCCCTACGACAAGGTCAACTGGGACAAGATCCGTATCACCTTGCGCGGGCTGGAGGACCACGTCGCCTGGACCTCAGGCACGTGGCGGTTCTCGGACGGTCAGGAGCGCCGTTGGAACAGCCTTCAGAACACAGCCAATGACGTGCGGCTGCTCACCAGCCACCTGCAGGCCCTCGTCTCGAAGTAGAGCCTGACACGTTCCTTTAAGGGTGGCCGCCCAGTGATCTGGGCGGCCACTCTTCGGTCAAGAACCTGCTGCTACAGCACGAAGGATGTCGACGGCCGCACGCAGAAGCGAGGCCGAACCGCTGCCGTTCGCGTACCCGATGTACTCGGTCTCTGCGTTCTGATCGATGAAGCCGGTTGCGGCATGCTTCGCGCAGCGCGTGGCCAGCACGATCGCATTCGCTGCACGGGCCTTCTGCCGGAGTTGCGGCGAACCCACGTGATCCGAGGCCGTTACGACCTTGACCGCCGGGGCGAATCGCTTGACCTCTTCTTGACAGCGAGCAAGGACTGCTTCATCTAGCGAATACAGCAGCAGTGTCAACGCGGGGATGTCGGCCGACGACTCCTCCTCAGCCTCATCCCCGGCAGGAGCCTCCCACGCGAACTCGATGCTGAGCTCCTGGGAGAGACGCTGAGCGAACGCCAAGTCGGCTACGTCGAGGCGCTGCTGATGCAGCCACAGCGGCTCCAAGAGTGCATACGCCAAGTTGCTGCGAGCCTCTTCACTCGGACATGCCGCAAGGAAGAGACGGTCGACGAAGTCGAGGGCGATCGCTGCTCGCTCGGCAGCCACCCACCTGCTCCGCTCCGACCCAATCTCCTCCAAGAGTTCCCGGTACTCCGCCTCGCTCGGTGCCGCCCGAAGGGCAATCTCCATCAGCGCCTGGAGGACCGCGAGATCGCCCGGACCGAACCGATCGAAGGTCAGCGCGTTGCGAATGAACGCATGGGCTGCCCGCCTTGCGGGGGCCTCATACCCCACGGCATCGATGAAGGCACCAACCGCGCTCCACACCCGGTCTGCCTCGTGGTCCTGCAAGCCGTCCAGGAACTCGGCGAGTGCCGCATCGTCCGTTGCTGGACTCGGCCAGTCCGTCCACCTACGGTCCTCCAGGATTGGCTGGGCCTCGGCGTGGCCAGATGCGATCGACCGCAACAGATCAACCCACGACTCGATCAGTGCCGGAGACTCAAGCGCCGTCTTGACGGCTGATTCAACCCCAGTCGTCTGCGGCTCGGAGAGCGGGTCTGTTGAGGCCTCGGTCGGCTTGTCTTGCTCGAGTAGTTCCGCGACATGGTTCCATACGAGCGACGGGATTTCGTTCGTATGGCCCCTGTCCTGCACGGTTGCTGCAAGGCGTTGCAGGATCGCCAGGTCGCCACGGATTCTGGCGGCCAGCAGCAGAACGGTCAGAGCCTGCGGCCCGAACGCACTGGCGTCGCCGGCCAGCAGATCAGGAATTACCCGGCCGACCTCGACCAAACTGCTCTTGGCTCCGTCGAGATCGTTCTCCGCAAGCGGCTTCTCCAGCGCGGCCGAAAAGAGGGCGTTGAGGACCGCCTCCCGGACTGGAGCCGGAGGCTTCTGGCGAACAATGTCCAGTAGCCCCGGGAATGCAAGTACATCTGCACTGCGGCCCAACCGGTCCAGCCTCTTGATATGCAAGTTGGCCAGATTGGTTGCAGTAATGCCACCAGTTGCGGCCAACTGCTCAAGCACATCAAGAGATGCCGACTCGCCACCTGCTGACAGCGACGCGTCGAACTCGGCCAAGAGCCGTCCCATGGGCTTGGCGAGTCGCCACAACCTGGGCGGCCGGTTGGCGACTGTTCGCTGCATGAGTTGGAGTGCGTCAGCCAGGCTGGTGCGGTGCTGAGGGGTCTTGCCGGTGGTGAGCCGGAAGGTTACCCCGGACCCGAAGTGGTCCAGGATGGCCTTCTCGATGGGATCGCCGGGGTCGAGTTCGGCGGGACGCAGACCCCACAACGGGTTGTAGGCGATGTACGTCGGGCCGGCGAAAGCACGGATCAACTCAGCCGTCTTCGCCGCGTCCACTGTGTCTCTCGCGATGACGTACATCACGAACCGACGATCCCCGCTGGGGTACGTGCGGGGCAGCACGATGGGAGCATCGTCGCCGCGCCGAAACGCCTGCACGAAGGGTAGGCTCCGGTGGCCGTGCCGGTAGTCCGGGTCGAGGTCCGGCCAGACCCCGTTTCCTGTCCCGAAGAACGTCTGCAAAAAGTGCTCGGACTGCTCACGCGTACGCTGCTGGATCTGATTCACGCGCCGGCACCCCACCTCTGCCTCAGGTCCAGCCGCGCCTGGCTCGCCTCTGGACCGCCCACTTTGTACGTGACCGATTCATCGTTCACCGCCATGCCGCGCACGGTGTAGTTCATCGATCCGGTCAGAATCCATTCGTCACCGCAAAGTGTCTTCTCATGCACATCTGGGTTCAGCACGATGCGGATGAAGTCGCGCTCCGTTGACGACTCCAGTCGCCGTAGAAAGAGTGCATTGTGGGGGTCTGGTCGCGTCACCACGTGGACGCGCGTCTCTCTGCTCGCGATCTGGATCAGGGCCTCGGACAACCGCCAGTCCAACGGAGGCACATCGCCGAAGAACGAGTCGTATGCGCCTTGGCTGTTGTCCAGAACCTGGATATCAGTGATCCACGGCGAAACCAGCCAGATCTCGTTGCTTGGGTTCACCACTTCGGCGATCAAAGCGGACGACAGCATCGCATCGACCCGAAGCCCCGTACCCGCACCGATGCGGACGGTCCGTTCCAGGACGCTCACTGCGCTGCCTCCCGAAGTTCCACTCGCACTTGAAGTTGATCGCCTTGGCGGGCGAAGCCGCGGACCTCGCCGTACACCCGCAGGACGTCCCGGTCCACTGGCAGGGCGGGCACGCGAACGAGAGCCTGTGCCATCGCTGAGCCTTCGCACGCGGGACACACGAGATGTACCGCAGCGCCTTCTGACATCGCTTTCTGATACGTCAGGGCCCAGTCGGTCTCGGTTACGTCGATCTGCGCGATGCGCTCGTCGTGCGCGACCTGCACGAGCAGCCGGTCAAGCACTGGCAGCCCTACGTAGGGCTGATAGTGCTGGAGATCTTGGGTTCGGGCCTGTCGTCCGCGAGGCCAAAGCAGGCTGAACGCCTGGTCCGCGGTTACCTGCGAACTGGGCAACGAGAGGCGGCCCTTCCCGGCTGCGTACGCCACAACGCGGGCGTCGACCTCGACCCCGAGTCGGCGTTCCAACTCGTTCCAGGCGTCGACGAGGCCTAGCGCCACCGCGTCTGTATCGGGGCTTGAACCCGGACGCAGGAGCCGAGTCGACATGGCCGACACCGCCGTGCGCCTGGGCGGACCGTCCAGACGCGCCCAAGCTGAGCGAAGCCGTTGGAGCGCAGAAGCCGCTGCCGTCGAATCATCAGCACCGCGCAGAGCCCTTATCGCGTCGGCGGCCTCGCCGCCGGGTTCCTGAATGAGGTGCTGTAGGAGACGAGTCAGCGTCGCGTCGACGTACTCGTAATCGCTGGGGGCCAGCGCGCTGGCAACCAGCCCCCAGAAGCGGCGTGGGTCTTCGGTGTAGTAGTGCACGAGGTGCTCGACGACGCCCAGGCCCCCGATGGACGTCTCACTCAGCCACACAGTAGCCGGGTCGTCCGGGCCGTCTCCGGGGAGCACGTCGACGATCAGGTCGCCTTCCTGAGCATCGGGGCAGGCACGCTGCACCGCGCTGGCTATTGCAGCGGCAAGGGTGTCTCGGTACGCCCGCTGGGCCAGTTCTTCGGTCAGCACAGCCACGTCGGGTGCCACCAGGAGTTCCCCGGCCCTGTCGAGGGCGGCGATCACACGATTGTCGCGGGACAACTCCAGGAGGGCAGCGACGAGACGATCACCGTCCACGGGCTGTTCGGAGTCGCTGTTGTCCCGGTAGAGGACTTTGAAGATCTCAGCGAGATTACGACTCCATGCTCCATGGGCGAGTGAAGCCCGCACCTGCTCGCCGGTACGCATACCGTCGAGGCCGGCCAAGGCGAACGCGGTCAGATAAACCTGGGCCAGCCACTCGCGCTGGAAGGTGTTCGTGATTTCGGCGAGTGTTGGATCTTCAGAGACTGCCTGCGAAAACGCCAGCGACCGCCATTGAGGACGGGAGAGATACGCACGGATAGCGGGATCCGCGAGGTCCAGCGGCCGCAGCCTGACGTGGAACGCATCGACATCTAGCCGGAACCCGAGGGCCGCTGGCTGACCGTTCACTTCGTAGCGAACGGTTCGCTTCTCACTTCCGCCGCGCTTACGAACGACCTCGCAGTCTGCACCCATCGTCATACGTCGAACCTCGACGGGGTTGCCGCCGGCGTGCGTCGCAAAATTCACCGACACGACGCGCTGAGACCACAGAGATGGGTAGGGAACAGCTGCCGGGCTCAGCGGCACGTCCTGGGAGGCAACGATCTGCGTGCCCCATCGAGGAATGCCTTGAGATCGGGTGTCAATCTCCTGCGGAGGCTGATCGAGGATGAGCTGATGCGGACGGAAGACCTCAACAGAGGCGTCTTGTCCGTGAGGGTGCCACGTCCCCTCGGGATCGTGACCGCGGACGATTTCAGTGAGCGGCAGGGCGTCCATACCGTCGGGAGGCAGCGGAAGCCACGTCCGGTGCTCGTCGCGACGGTAACCATAGCGGCGGCTGACCCGCCCCGGAACCGCCTCGCGCAGAGCCCGGGCGATGGGCAACTGCTCGACGCTGTCGCCCTCGGAGAACGGAAGCAGTAGGTCCACCTCTGGCAGATTCAGAGGCGCGAACAGCGACTGGGTGACGAACTCTGGTAGCAGAGCGCCTTCCCTTGCCCCCGAGTCTTCACGCAGCGGGTGCCATCGGCTCCGCAAACGACGCAGGGCTGTCGGTACTACGGCTAGGAGTAGCGAGCGGGGCTGCTCCCATAGCAGTGTCTGAGCTTCATCTGCGCTGATCTGGAGAGCTCTCACCAAATGGTTGGCAAGGTCATCCTGGAGTCCGGAATCGTCGAGGAGCGCCTGGAGCAGGTCTGCGAGCAGGTCTTCGGATGCCGGATCCCGCTTCTGCTTGGCATTGCTGTATGGGGCCTCCAGCAGCTTTCGGGGGTCGGCCCATGGGTTCCGACGGCGAAGTTTACGGGCCGTCCAGTCTAGAAGAGCCTGCGCACCTTGGATCTTCAGGACGAACCGGTTACCCACGGGCAGTGTTCGGGCCGGAACCTCTGGGGCGAATAGGGTTTCGTATGCCTGGTACGCAAGGCGGTCACGACCGTAGTCGGACAGCGTGACGACCGTGATGGGACGAGTCCCGCGCTGACGTCCGGCCCGACCGCGGCGCTGGATGAACGCGGCGGCATCCCGAGGTGCCTTGTGCTGCAAGACCAAGCCGACGCGTGGGTCGTTGAAACCGACTTCCAGCGAAGCAGTGGCCACTGTGAGGTCCGCATCGTGGTCGACGCCCGCGTCCTGCGATGACGTACGACCGATGCGCAAGTGATGGAGGCGGAGGCTGGGATCGAGGTCGTGGCCGATCTTTTCGACGAGATCCCAGGACTGCCCGTCGCGGTACCGGGCACCGTGCTCGTCTCGATCCGGGGAGCGAAGGCCTGCGAGCACGGGGTCCCAACCGTTACGACGGCCGGTCCGAGTCTGGCCCCCTTCGGCATCACGGAGGTCGTCGAAGAAGCGGTTGGTGACGTCGAGGTCATCGGTGAACAGAAAGCCCTTGGAACCGTATAGGAAGCGGTCGCTTTCAAGGTCCAGCACCCGCCCGTAGAGCATCGCTGTCTGGATCGACGCCGACAGCAGGCTCGCCCCGGCGACGGGGTCTCCGCGGAGAGCGATGGCGTATTCGCGGCCTTCGGCCTCCAACTCAGCTTCGGCCGGCTCGATCGACTCGATGTCGCCTGGACGCAGACCCGTGAGTTGCGCGAAGAAGTGCTTGGCGTCTCGCAGTGTGGCGCTCAGCCCGACGAAGGTGACGGGGCGATCGACTGCATTCCGCCAGCGGCGGAGGAGGAGGGCGACCTGCGCACCGTGCACACCGGTGTAGGTGTGCACCTCGTCGAGCAAGACAAGGGCGGGGCCCGGGTTGCCGCCGCACCAACCAAGCAGCCGCTCAAGGTTGCTATTACCGCTGGCCTCGTTGAGCGTTTCCGTGGTCGTGAAGAGGAGGTCAGGCTCCTTGTCCTTCAGCGAGTCTCGCGTCAGTGCCAGGCAACCATCCTTGATCGTGTAGCCGCACTTCGTGCAGGTGAGCCGTTCGCGGCGCTGGAGCCGGTCATTGTCTGACCACACCAGGTCACCCGTCCCGCAATCGAGGTTGGGGCAGGGCAGGTACGGGCAGATGGCCCCGTCTACGGTTCGGGCCCAGGCTCCGCGAGCCTGGCTCCCGGGCTGCAACTTAGGATCGTTGATGTTCCATGGCGTGCTGCCATAGAGCGCGCCGATTCGCAGGGGACGGCGTCCTTGAGCACGCAGGGCAGGCTCTACGCCTTCAGCCGCGCGAACCGCTTCTCGCAGTTGATCGCGAAGCAGCTCCAGCCTTGGGTAGAGCGCGAGGGTATGCACGCGCGATTTTGTGCCTGGGCGTGCGTGCTCCGCCATGGCGGCGAACGCCGGCAGATAGAAGGCGAGCGTCTTGCCGCTACCTGTGCCAGCGCCGACGATGATTCCCGCTGAGCGTCGACCGCCAAGCGCCGCAAATACAGCACGGGTCGCTTTCAACTGGAAGCGTGCCAGCTTGTAGCTCCCGACGTGGGCCGCTGCAACAGAGTGCTGGAGGTCGCGCCAGTGATCAAGATTGGCCAGCTCGGCCAGGGCGCCATCCGCAGGGATGTCACGGCGGGGGTAGCGGCGTGGGGCAACGTGGAGCCGGTAGTCGGCAACCAGTCGCTTCTGCTGCCGCCACCAGCCTCGTTCCGGTGTCGAGGACCAACCGCCACGTACAAAGAGTTGCCGAAGCCCAGCTGTCAGCCTCAAGGTCTCCGCCATGCGGGTGCGGTACCGCGGTGGAGAGATGACGGGGACCGGCACCTCGAGGAGCAGGGCTCGCTCGAGGCACTCCTCAAGAACCTCGTCAGGTGAGGCGCCGGATGGTGCGTCTTGCCGTGTGAGAAATAGTTCGTCGATGGTCTCCAGAACCTCGGCCTCGGAAAGCGAGCCTTCCGTCACACCCCATGAGAGCAGTGGGAGTTCGCGATCTTCGAGCCGGTTAAGGAGCGCATTGGCGAAACCTTGATCGAAAAGCTGTGTCACGCGCCCTTCCTTGTCAGTGTGACCTGGCCGTCCATGGCGAATTCGCGCAGGAGGGCGATTTCCTGATCCGTGATGTCGAGGAGTGTCGGCGCGGGCCGACTGTCGAGGCGTTCGAGGAGCGCGAGCAACTCGGCCGGAGGCTCCTTTGCATCGCGCAGTGACTCCGCGAGAGCCTCGCACCTAGTCACGAACAGCGTGATGTCCCCGGTGGCGATGGCTTTGGCGGAAGCAGCCCTCTCAAGATCGGTGCGACGCGAACGGGCTGAGGCTTGCTCCTGCGGGGGCAGCATTGGGATGCGAGCAAGAGGTAGCGAAGCGAGTTGCCGTGCGGACCACTCTGACCAGGCTGTGAGGTTCTCATCCCTGAGGGCGTCGGCCGCGGCCTGAACCTTCCGCTTGGCGGTATTGAACGCCTGGTCACCAGGCCACCCGTTCTGTGCTCGGCGTGTGAATGGCTCCAGCCCGTCGCTGGCAGCCGAGAGGCTGGGTCCTATTGGTGCGCCCTGTTCTTTCAATGCGAGCGCCACTGCCACTTCCTTGCGAAGCTCCGCCAGGCGTGCACTCAATTCAGTGATGCGCGACGAGACCCGTGCTGCTTCCTTCTCACCGGCCTCGCCTTCGGCCAACTGCCGTGCGCGGTCCTGAAGTTGCAGCGCCATTTCGTATACCGGTCTCTGGGTCACTCGGTCTCCTCCTTGGGCACTGCGGAAGTCTCGTTCAACTTCGGTCCGACAGTGGCAAGCCGTGCCACCTCATTCCATTCACCGAGGACGGTTTGCATAGCGAGAGACACGCTGTCCACCGCAGTCGTGCCCGCGCGTGCTTCAGCCCTCCTCAAAGCGGCTTCAAGCCACGATTCGCTCTCGGCGAGAAGGGAGAGGACGTCCTGGATGGCTGTGCCGCGATCGTGCGCTGCCGCTGTAAAACGTGCGATGTGTCGGACCTGATCAGTCCGACTGTCATCAGAGGCCCGGGTGAGGTCGTCTTCCAGTTGCGAGACGGCGCTCCAGTCGGCCTGCTTGCCCCGCTCAAGGAGTTCTTCGAAATGGAGTGTCCGCTCCGTCCCGAGAGGCATCAACCCACCTACCTCCTTAGCGGCGGTGAGAGCGCCCTCGATTGCAGAGAGGGTGTGTGCGCTGTTGGTGCCGCGGGGGTGGCGGCAGCGGATCCCTTCCAGTTGTTCCTTGAGTTGGGCCAGTTGCTCGTCCACCAGAGTCGAGAGTGAAGCGAAGCCGGTCACGGCCTTGTGGGCCCAAGATGGAACCTGCGTCTTGTCGAGCGTCCATTCCCACTGAGTTGCCGCTTGCTTGAGCAGAGGCAGTATCCGGGCCGCGTCGATCATCCTGACGGCCCCGCTCGCTCCCTGGGCGATGCCTACAGCGTCCCGCAACTGCTCGACGAGAGCAGAGCGGCCATCCAGGTGGCGCTTCAAGATGTCGTTCCACTGCCGTGTCCGGAGTGCGGTGTCTTGTCGGGTCCACCCGTGGCCGTCGTTCAGGGCGGCTGCGAGTAGGGCAGTGGTATCCATCCCGGGGTACGCATGGCCGGCAAGCATCGCACCGAGTAGGGAAGCGCGTAGGCCGAGCACCAACTGCTCGTCGGAGATCTCTAGATGCCGTTGGACGCGCATGGTGAGGGCCGGCGCGTACTGTTCCGCATAGGTGGCGAGGCGCCGGATGTCCGTGCTCCTGACGTGTCCCTTACCTGCCTCTGCGCACAGCAGACTCTCGAAGAAGTAGCTGTCTTTGGCCGTGCGCGCGAACCTGATGGGGGCGTCGGCTACACCGGGAAGACGCTCGTCTGCCCCAGTCACTGACACCACTGTTGCATTCTTGGGCCATGCCTTGTCCGTGATCCGCTTTCCTTGCTCATGCATCAGCGGTGATTCCCACCGGTATCGCTGTAGCACGGCGGTTGCAATGATGGTGCGGATGTTGAGTGCGGTGGTGCTGTCTAGGATCTCTTCCTTGGTAAGCCAATCCCTAACGGTATCCAGTTTCCTTTTTAGGGATCGGGGCATGCCGTCTACCCCGAGGTTCTGGTTGGGTTCGTTTCTCGGAGAGTCCACCTTCCGATCTTGCGTAGAAGTTTCGGGGGCCACCGCGGGGATCCGTCGCGATTTGCCGTCCAGGGCGGCAATGGAGAATGCTTCGAGGATTGTTCCATCGATCGCATTAGCATCCTCGGGCGCGTCGCCCCAAAACAGTAGAAGGGTCTTTCGACGTTCAGCGTCGACACGGTCATTGTCGTCGACAAAGGCGTGGACATCCCGACTCAATGGTTTATCGATGCTGGCTGTCTTGAAGCGGCGTCGAAATTCCGAGTCGGGAAATTCTCCGCGCCTAATAGATTCGGCGTGGTCAATCAGAACAGGTCGCACAACGCTGCCGAGAACGGCCCTGGGCACAAAGGACCATGGTTTCGTCGAGTCAGCGGTGGAGTGGACCGTCCTGACGAGAGCAGGTGAGTTGAAGGGATACAGGCCGTATCCCTCCGGCGTGACACCGAAGGCGTCGTGGCACCGCTCCTGCAGTGGACAACCTTCGCACGCGTTTGGCGTCTCCTCGTCGCGTGCAGTCTCCAGAGCCTCTCTACCGACGCGAGCAGCATTGAGGTAACGACCGACGAAAGAGGAAATTTCCTGGCTTCCGGTGTCGGTCTCGCTGAAGGGAACATCCAAGTTGTAGACATGGCCAGCGGTAGCCCGGATGCGAGTAAGTACTGTTTCCGGGAGTTGCGCCATGTAGCCTGGCGTGACAGCCATGAGGGTACGGATCGGAGCCAGCGCGGTGTTTCCGTCCCGATTCGCCGCCTCGATCACTGCGTCGAGGAGATCTTGTTGAACTCCCTGGATGAGGGCAAAGTCCTCGATGAGGAGGATGATCTCCTTGCCGAGCCGTTGATACGCCGCGCGAACCTGCATCATCGCGTCTAGGAGGCGGCCCGCACCAAGATTGGCAGCTTTCTTGACGGCTGCTTCCAAGTGGCCATTGAGAAGCTCCACAGCTGTGGTCTGAAGATCTTCTCGCGTGGCGAGTTGGTTAAGCAGGCGGGCAACCATATCGGAAGCGGCATTGTCGTAGTCGACATCAAGTGGCAAGTCCTCAATGGTGAAGCTCTCGGGGCGTTCACCTTCGCCGCTACGTCGGTCTTTGAGGAGTTGAGCAGCTAGCCGCGGAACAAACTTCCCTTCCGACAACATGTGCTGCCGGATGAACGGGTCGTGCAGCATCGCAGCCAGCCGTCCAGGGCCAGCAAGGACTCGTCCAGGTCCAGGGATTTCCTTCGGCGGTGTGGCTGATAGAAGCTCGCTCAATTCATTGAGGATGCGACGACCGAGCGACTCATGGTCGATCTCGGTAGTGAACCTGTCGATATCTACTCTGAGCTGCTCCAGTTCGCGGCTCTCTGCCTTAGCTATAAGAGCCTTGACCACGGCCTTCAGACTGGTCATAGAACGTTCGAGGTAGATGACCTCATGGGCGTCCGAATCGTGAGCGACCGTTGGAATCTGCTCGCGAACCCATCGGACGAGATGCGACTTACCGGCCCCTGAGTCTCCGAGGACAAGCATGAGGAGGGCGCCGGAGTCCGACTTCTTCGTGAGGAAGTCGTTGAGTACTGACCATTCATCGATCCGATCCCCGAGCGGCTGGACTTGCCTGTCCGCCGAGACCAGTGCGCGCGTGATGCGCAGGGGCGCGTGCGTAGCAAGAAAGACGGACCGGTGCGGGCTGATGGCCTCGGTGTTGATCGTGGCAGAGGCGGTTGCTGGGTCCCAGCAGAGCATGCCGCGGAAGTCAGCCATTGACGGCCTCCAAGATCGTGATGGCGCTGACCGGTCGGGCAGATGACCTGTCTTGATCGTCGATCTGAAGCACATGTTGTGCGTCGTCGTCGTGTTCAAGACGCAGCCAGTTCTCGTCTTCACCGCGCAGGAGGGCGAAGGAGAGCGCCACGCCGGCCGTTGCGTCTCCCGGAGACCGGAGCCCTACGGCCCGTGAGTGTGCGCCGCCTGGCAGTACAGGAAGCCTTTCTCGAAGGATTCGAAGGACTTCAACAGCATTCATTCTCACGTCGGTCTGCTGTAGTTCGGAGAGCGTTTGTCGCACAGCGACAGTGCAATCAGAAACGAGCCTGTTGCTTGTGCTGTCCTCGGCTTGGAAGAGTGGCGCTGCCGCCAGTCCCAAGGCGGGCGCCCAGTAGTTGAAGCGAAGCCACCGGGTCTCGTTGGTGAAGGGGGGACCTGCTTCTGGCCGCAGAGCTTCTCTCTGTTCCCTTTGCACCCGGTACCAGTCCATGGGCTCTGTTGGATCGAGAGAGAGCAGCCAGGCCAGGGCGCGAGTCAGGTCGCGAGGCCCAGTCTGGTCGGAGGATTCGCCGAGCGAGGTGTTCTTGGCAGGGTCGAGTGCCGCCCGACGGAGTGCTGACGTGAACGCTGATACGTCCTGTCCGTCGAGTTCCGAAGCCGTGCCAGTCAGAGAAAGTTGCTGATCTTCCCCCTCGAATTGAATCAGGCCCAACTCTTCAAGCGTGCTCACCGCTTTGTCGAAGGGCGGCCTGTCTTGTGACCTATCACCGCGAATCGGAGGCGGGGACAGCAGCGAGCGTGCCTCCTCCAATGGCACTGCCTTCTCCATGTAGGCGAGCAGCCTTACAAGTGCCCATGCTTGAGAGGGCAGGGCTGCACCTACGTTTAGGAGCGTCATCAGAGTTCCTCCAAGGCGCGGAAGACCGGGAGTTTGGCGCGGTGAATATCGATCAGCGGGTCATTGGTCCGGTCTGGGTGACGAGTGTGGCGTGGATGGAGGAGGTACGTGACATCCTCCGAACTGAACCGCGCGGCGGTGTCGTAGTCCAGCGAGGGAGAATCGTCCAGGATCCACACCACGGGGCCGGCCCACGACTTCAGCAACTCTGCATCCTCGTCCAGCACAACAGGGTGTGTACGTGCTGCCTTGTGCAGTACGTCCCGGCACCGTGTTGTTATACCGGGGCCGCCAACGATGGTCATGCCTCGCCGGACTAGTCGCTCCAGCAGGCGAGGGACGTAGAGATGGTGTTCTTGATCGTCCTCCCACCACAAGCTCAAACAGGAGAGGCCGTCACGGTATCGGGCCAGTGGGTCGCTGGCGGGCGATACAGGGAAGCGCAGCCACGGCCGAGGCTCACCGGCGAGTCGGTAGAAGCCTGACTTGTCTGGGCCTCCAGTTGCCCTGCAGTTCGGGCAGCCACGACAGGTGACGCGGGTGGGGAGGGAGGCTCGTCCTCGGCGCAGGCGGTAGTACTCCCCAAGGGCGTCACCGATGCACCGGCTTCCTCCGAGTGCCTCTTCGAGACCTGTGAGAGATTTCTTCTGCTCATCCAGAAGTTCTTGCCGCTGCGCCTCGAAGCGTGATGAGAAACGCTCCTTGGCGTTAACTTGGGGATCCTTGATGGTGACTTCTGCCTGGATTCCGATGCGCTTCCTGAATTCATCCACCCGCTCCTCCCAGGTGGATTCGAGCTCTCCCTCCTCGCGTCGAGGTGGTTGAGGTACGTGGAGCTCGATCAGCTTGGCGCGAACCATAAGATTTAGCACGCGGACATTCCACGATCGGTTCGTTTCGGAGTCCTCGCTGACGTGACTGGGGCGGGAGTCCAGGTCAAGTCGGTAGCGGTTGCCGCCGAGTTGTTGTTCGCGCCGGAACATGGCGTCCCAGCGTTTCCACGCCTTGTCAGAACTGATGACGGGTTCGCTGCCGAGAGTTTCAGCGACGCCGCGGTCTCCAGGAGCTGTGACCATGTAGGCGATGGACGGGTTTCCGTCGCGCCCGCCTCGGCCAACCTCTTGGTAATACCGGTCGACGGTTTCGGGCAGGCATGCGTGGAGTACCGATCGAACGTCTGGCAGATCAACGCCCAACCCGAACGCCGAGGTGCCCACGACAATGTCATACCGGGTGGGTACGTTTCTGTTACTTTCGGTAGATTTTCCTCCCCAGCCCTCAACAGCACCGCGGCGATCCTGATCACTTGAATGACCCGTCACTTGAGTCACCCGACGAAAGCCAGCCGCCTGAAGCCGCCTCACCCACTCCTTTGCATCTGACACCGTGGAGACATACAGGGCCATGGGTTTCGGCATCAGCGACACTGCCTCAAGGATTGCGTCCTGGCGGCCCCTTTCCGTCACGGATTTACGGATGTAGTAGGCGGGCTCGTGTCGAAGTTGGGAAGCCCAGACGATCTGAGCTTCGTCTGGTCCTGCGAAAAGTTCCTCAAGCGTGTTGACCTGCTGCGTGGTCAGGGTGGCACTCATGGCTACTGTGACCGGTGCCAGACCCTGGGGAGCCTTGCTCAACCAAGTACGCCGATGGCTGGACATCGTCTGGAACTCGGGTCGGAAGCCGTTGCCCCACTGTTCCACGAGATGAGCCTCGTCGATGACGAAGTACTTGAGCAGACCGGCTGCCGCGGCATCTTCAAGTGGCTTGCGCAGGCTGCTGACGAGAGCCTCGGGCGAGGTGAACACCAGGCGCTGCTGTCCTGTGCGGATGTCTTCGCACATCTGCCGCTTGACGTCCTCAGGCAGGCCACCGACATAGGCGTAGCGTCCTGTTGGGCTGGGTCGCCCATAGGCCTCCAATAGAGGACGGGTACGGCGCTCCATGTCGAGGGCGAGGACGACTGTGGGGACGACTACGACCGAGACGCCGGCGCTTCGGCTCGCGAGCAGTGCTGGTGCCTGGATGACAGCGGTCTTGCCGTGGCCAGTAGGCAAACAGATGATCACTGTGCTGCCCGCTTGGGCGAGCGCGACCGCTCGCGCGGCCTGTCGTTGGCCAAAGGACAAGTACTGCTCGTGCATGGTGCCCAGGGCCGCAGTCCAGAATGGGTCCGCGGGGAAGGACTCAAGCCGGCGGTGGTGTTCGGCCTCTGCCCCTAGGTACACCTGTCGCAGATCCTCGCGAGCTGCTGCCGCTGCATCGTTCTCGTCCACCGGCGGGTGCCAGAACTTCGCGGTGACGTACCAGCCCCGCTCGTGCAGGAACGCATCACAGTGCAGTTGGGACCACTGTTCCTGTGAGGGCAGTACAGGGTGGTCGGGAACGACCAGACCCCTGTTGATCTTGCGGAACTGGGCCTCAAGCAGCACCTGACGGATGAGGGTTGCCACATCTCTCCAGCCGGACGATCCGTTGTCCAGGCCAGCAAGTGCGTCCCGGAGGCGCCGGAGGGTGCCTTGGCTGTTGTCCATGAGCGGGACCGAGGGCCAGGCACGCAGAAGTTCGTCGGCTCCGGTCCAACTGTCGACGGCTGGGACAGTTTCACGACGTGCGGTGCTGTGTGCGTCACGACTCATGCCGCACTCTCCTGTACCCGCTCTTCACGATGCATGTGGCCGCGACGAGTTGCATGGTCGGCTTGTTGAGGCCGTCGACAAGGGCATCTGCGACGGACACGTCCGTCATGTAGCTCTTGGTGTCTCCCAGTAGGTGTTCGGCAGCCCCACGGGACTTGGCCTGGGCTGCGGCTACGGCGAGACGTCGGCGAGCCGACTCCTGGGCGCGAGCGCATCGGGCTGGGAGATCCGTTACGCGCTCAAGCTCTTGAAGGGCCACTGCGTTGGCCGACTCTGCTGCGGCGGCGTAGTAGCTCCAACCTCCGAAGATGTCGGTGAGTTCGCGGATCAGCTTGGCGTTGTAGTTGTGGTCCTTGTTGTTGTCGTAGGGCTTCTCCAACCACCTGAGGGTCTGCTCGTTGGTGACGGCCTTCGTGCTGCCCGCAGCAACCCAGACTTTGAGAGCGAAGGGGGAAAGGATCCGGTCTGCCTGTCGGCGCAGTGCGGGACGTGCCTTCTCCGCGTCAACTTCGTGGATCAGCGCCATGGCACCGGTGATGTCGGCTTCCACCACGAAGTCGAAGCCGAAGTAGGGCTCCAGTTCGCCCCGGTGGTTGGGGTCGAGTCTCCAGAAGGCCGTGGCCTGGCCTCGGTCATCGGTGTAGATGACGGAGGCCAGCATGTCGACGAGCGGGTTGCCGATCCGGAAGAGACGGGTGCCGGAGGAGCGCAGTGCGTCAGCGCGGAAGAACGTGGCTTCAGCGGCTTCGGCCGGCACTTTGGTCTTCAGCCTCTGGTAGAGGTGCGGGGAGACCAGCGGCTGGGCTTCGAGGTTGAATTTGTGGCGGATGCAGCCGTTCACCGAGCGTGTCCAGTGTGGCAGCTTGATGCCGGAGGATCCGTCGCCGGCATAGTTGAGCAGGGCATCTTCGATCTTGCGGCGCGGCTGCTCGAATTTTGCGATTTCGGCGGCAACGTCTGTCTGGTAGGTGGCGGACTCGTGGACTGCCTCGACTCGTTCGAATTTGGCGATGGCAGCCTGCGCGTCCTTCAACTGGGACGCGATGTGTGGCGATGAGTTGGTCAGTCCGTCCGGTCCTTCAACGAGGGCGGTGCACCATACGCCCGCGAGATCCCTTGCAATGGCGTCCTGCAGGGTGGAAACCGACCCGGAGAAGATCTGGTAGCCGTCTTTCAGTAGAGCCTGCCAGGCCCCGGTGAACTCGTCGGTTTCGGCAAGGACGAACTGCGTGGCGGGGTCCTGCCCGGTCTCCTCGAAGTCGGGGTATCGGTCGAAGCGGCCGAGTCGTTGCTCCAGACGGTTCGGTGACCAGGGAAGCCGCAGGTGTATCGCTGTGTTGGCGGTTTGCAGGTTCAGGCCGTCGTCAGCCGAGTCGTCCATGACGAGTACGCGAGGCAGCTTCTCAGCCCCACGAGCAGCCCGAGGGTTCTTCGGGTAGGGAGCCCGCCACGCCTCTACGGCCTTGTGTGACGCTTCCGATCCGGCGTGACGGGTGTGCTCGGCAACGAGCACGTCGGGGAGGCGCTGCTGCAGTTCTGCGGCCAGATTCGATGCGAGCGAACCGGCTCCCGCGAAGATCGCGATTCTTCCGCTCTGGGCGACGATGGGCAGGAGGACGGCACTGAGTTCGTCCGCTTCGGCTTTGAGGAGGTCCTGTTCGAGCTTCGCTTCGAGCCGCTCCAGGAGAGTGGACTCGTGTGTGAGGAGCGGCGGGCCGGCCAGCAGGTCGCGCTCCTGGCTCGTCAGGCCAGCACGGTCTGCTGCCTGCGCGTCTTCGCGTACGCGCCACCGCAGGGAGTCCAGGAAGTCGTTGGAAGGACCGCCGAGTCGCGAGACGAGGATGCCGAGAACGAGACCGTACGCGGTTCGTTGTTCATCGAGGTTCTCGTCTAGGAGGCGATCCCACGTTTCACGCTGCCAGGTCCGTGCAGTCTCCGTGGCAATGGAGTGCAGCGTCCCGTCACCGAGGAGATTGGGGAGGGCTCGACCGCGTACGGCATAGGGGGCGAGGTCGGAGTCTTCGTCGTCACGCAGGACGCGGGCTCGGCGGTGACGGATCACTCGGCGGTCGAGCCGGTACGTCTCGCTGATGTGAGCGCGGAGCGCCTCTACACGCAGGGCGAGTTCGGGCGCATTCGCTTCATCGGCAAGCTCGTCGTACTCGTCGAGGAGTTCGAGGATTTGCGGGGCCAGGTCCTCGAAGAGCGGGTCTTCGGGGATGACTTCCCTGATGCGGTCGATCGTGGAGGGCAGAAGGGGCGGGAGCTTCTCATCGAGGCCGGACACGCGGTCTGCGAGCTTCACACGCATCTCGTGACGACGCTCGAAGGCGTCCCGGTCTTCCCAGCTGTAGAGGGCGGGGTCGAGGAGGTGTAGAAGGGCCAACTGAGCTGTCGGTCCGGCCGTGATCGGTGTGGCTGACAGCAGGAGAAGCTTGGGGGCGGCGTGGACCAGGGCGCACAGTTCGCGGTACCGGGGGTCATTGTTGTCAGCGTTGTGCACCAGTTCGTGGGCTTCGTCCACGACGACGAGTTCGCTGTCGTGGTACTGGTCCCAGTTCTCCGGCGTCTCGTGAGATGAGTACCGCACGCGGCGGTCAACGAAGTCCCTGATGAAGAACTTCTCGTGCAGTTCGCTCCGCCACTGCCGCCGCAAGATCTCCGGGGTAATGATCGTGATCCGGGCGCTCGGGTTGTCGATCAAGGTCTGGCGAATGACGTAGCTAGCTTGGATGGTTTTCCCCAGACCGACTTCGTCGGCGAGGAGATACCGCTGGACCGGATCGGAGAGGACAGTCAGGGCCGCGTGGATCTGGTGGGGGTAGATCTCGACCGCGGACGATAGCAGGGCGGGTGTGCTGGCGCAGGCTGCTCGCTGGCCGATGAGGTTGTGAAGCAGCGGGAGCCGAGTGTTGTGGTAGTAGCCGGACTCGTTGCCCCCCGAGACCAGAACTTGGAGTGGGTCACGCACGGGTTTGTCCCACCGGACGCGAAGCTCGGTCTCCTGCACCGGCAGCTCGGATTGCGTGTTGGGGAAGTGGACGAAATACGTGGGGCGTTGAGCCAGTTGCACTCGCCCAGCGAGCCACGCACCCGTGTTCGGGTTGCGCCAGAAAACGCGAGTCTCTCGCTTGAGTACGGCATGCCGGCATGCAGTCGCTGGAACCGTGCGCGACTCGACTTCTGGCTCGGCGACAGACTCGAAGAAGTCGATGCGGAGAGCGCCCCCATCGACAGCCCCCACTCGGCCGATTCCGGGCGCTCCTGTGAACGTGACAAGGTGCCCGACTTCGAAGTCCAGAGACATCCTTCTGCTCGCCCCCCACCTGCTGATTTAACAACTGGCACGAGCTTAGGCGCATCCACTGACAACGCGGTCGACAGAACAGATCGCGAATTCGCATGCATTTTCGATACCGGACAGTAGGCGCTCCCGCGGCATCTCTCTTCACTCCTCCCAAACGCACCGAATCACCACTAAGTGGATCTATCGGATTGGTTCGATGGGGGCATCGCGCCGCAAGATACGGCCGAAACAGCATCTTGCTCAGAGGCGGCGCCGTCGCTGTGGGATGGAGCGCAGCAACGAACGCCGAGCAGCGGCGAGGGGATGCCCGTCGCTTGACCTGCGAGTGCATGCTCGAGGTGCACTCGATGGTGCGCCGGGATGTAGCCGACTCATGCCGCCCTGATCGACATATGCCGTCGGCAGTGCACTCAATCCCAGCCAGAATCTCCGAGATCGGGGGCAGTGTCGATGTCAGTGGCCTGGGTTGTACTGTCTGGGCGTTCGCCTCGCTGTCCGTCCGCGGCGTGGTATCGGCGCAACGACCACTTCACCGACACAGAAAGAAGAACGTGAAACTCCCCGCCCCTGCCGGTATCGCGACCCTCGTCGCCTACGTCGCCACTATCCCCGCGGCTAACCTCGCCGTCACCCACTTCGGAGCCGTGCCCGTCGGGTTCGGCTATGCCGCCCCTGCCGGGGTCTACATGGTGGGCCTCGCTTTGGTCCTCCGTGACCTCGCGCGTGAGTCCGCAGGCCGCGGCGCTGTTCTCGCAGCCATAGCCGTCGGCACCTTCCTGTCGTACTTCCTGGCCGACCCTGCGCTCGCCGGCGCCTCAGCTGCCGCCTTCGTGGTCGCCGAGACCATGGACTTCGTCGTCTACGAGCCCCTTCGGCAGCGCGGCCTGCTGATCGCAATGCTCGCCTCGAATGCCGTCGGCCTGCTCGCAGACAGCCTCCTCTTCCTGAAGCTGGCTTTTGGCTCCTACGACTATTTGCCTGGCCAGATCCTCGGCAAGGCGTGGATGACCTTCGCTGCGATCGGCGTTCTGGCCCTGGTTCGACGTCGCAAGCAAGTGACGGCCTGAGCCGTCCGTGGGGCTGGCCAGGTTTCGAGTCGCCTCTTCCTCTCCCGCCTGGATGGGCTCCGACTTACCGGGGCCCTATGCCGTTGACGACGGCGTCGAGAATGCCGGCCCCATCGGCGGGCGCATGCGGGACGAAGGTGGGCCGGGTCGGGAAGCGAGGGCCCGTCACCCCTTCGCCCGCATGGTCAGGTGTTGTCAGTAGGGGACTTGGCATCCGAACACCCGCCGATTTTCAGTCATATGACGTTATGACAGGTGTCGCAGGGTCAACTTGCCTCGCTCCTACCGCCTCCGATACGGTCGCTTCATCAATGAGGGCCCCACCACGCCTAGGTGCTGGTGGGGCCCTTTTGTGTCCTCTCGAACCCGGGGGGACCGAGTGTCGCGTGCCGCCGTCTTCAGGTTTCCGAGGCCAGGGAGGCAGCGGCTGCGAAGCATGCGAAAGGACAACTGGTGAGTACCCACCATGACACAGGTTCGAGTCAGCAGTCACCCGCAAACGTCCCGGCGGAGGCCACCTGGGTTCCCGAAGCAGCGCCGCCCCCATTCGCACGGCGCGGGGACGTGCGGCTGCAGGTCGGAGGCCGCACGGTCTTCGCTGTGTACGTCTCGCCCGTAATCGTGACGGCGCTGTCAGTTGGCGCCGGCCTGCTGGGCTGGGGTCACTGGCCCTGGTAGTCACGCCTGAGCAATCAAGGCCGCGGGATGCCTGTCTCGCGGCCTTGAGGGCTGGCCACCCGCATTCCCCCCGATCTGTCCGTAAGAACTGAGCTAACTGTCAGATGGTGCTCCCTCTCAGCTCAAGTGATCCGAATCCAACAGCGGTTCGCGGCCGAACGGGGTGATCGGGGCATCACGCTCGGCAGCCCGTTACATCGGGCTCACGCGGCGATCCGAGATCTCAGCGCAGGCGCCGCTCGAATGACCCAGGTTGCCGATCGCGTCGCGCCGTCGACCCGGTGCGGAAACCTCGGTCAAGATAGGTGCCATCATTGAAATTGTCATTGCACTTATCGTGCTAAGTTCCCGGCGCCCGGCCCGACCACTCGTTGGGACGGGGCGTTTGCCGTTCAGCGCAGCCGCGCACCCCAGGAGGCCAGATGTTCCAGGGCACGATCCCGGGCCCCATGCGAGCCATCGTTCGTGAGACAGCGGCCGGTTGGCCCAGAGGACCGGTCTACGTGCCTTGCTGCGGCAATTTCACTATCGAACGATCACTGCCCGGCATGGGTTTCACCCTCCACTCGTCGGACGTGTCCATCTACACCACAGCCATCGGCCGTTGGCTCACCCGACAACCGGTCGGCATCCGGCTTCGCAAGGAAAGCCGTGACGAACTCGACTGGCTCGAAGGCTCGCTGGACGACGGTGTCGGCACGGTCGCCACAATGATGCTCGGCACTCGGTTCCTCGCCAGCGTCGGCCGCGACGGGCTGTGGCACGAGCGGGTGGTGCGCTCCTACCGAGACCAGTGGAAAGCCAAGCACGCCGAAACGGTCGAGCGGCTGTCCAGCTCGGACATCAACCTCGCCTCCTACGAGGTGGAGGACGTGCGCTCCTGGCTGCAGAAGGTGCCCCGCGACGCTCCCGTGTGTAGCTTCCCTCCCTTCTACAGCAACGGCTACGAGAAGCTGTACGAGCCGCTGGAAGCCCACTTCACCTGGGACGCGCCCCAGTACGAACCGCTGTCCGACGCGGACGTGGTCGACGTGCTCGGCGCGATCACGGACCGGCCGTACTGGCTGACGGCCTCCAACCACGACGTGCCGGAGCTGCAGCCGTACCTGCGCGGGGTGATCAAGGCGACGCCGCGTGCCGCTCCCTTCTACGTGTATGCCAGCGAGGCTAGGACTCGGATCGTGGCTCCGCGCCAGCCGATCGAGCCGGTGAAGGCCCCGCGCCTGCGTGAGGGCGACGAACTGGTGGGCCCGCTCACGCTGTCGCTGCTCAAGCCGGGCCAGTTCAACGCCCTGCGCTCCCGGTACCTCAACCCGAAGATCGCGCCCGGGGCGGCAAACCTGGCGGTCGCGGTCCGGGACGGCGACGGGCGGCTGCTCGGCGTGTTCGCCATGGCGCCCAGCACGTTCACGCCGGACGAGGCGTACGTGCTCAGTGACTTCGCTGTCGCGCCGACCGACTACCCGCGGTTGTCGAAGCTCATCGTCCTTGCGGCCACGAGCGCCGAGGCGCAGCTGCTGTGCCAGCGGGCGTTCTCGCGGCGGATTAGGCAGGTGGCGACAACGGCCTTCAGCAACAACCCAGTGTCGATGAAGTACCGCGGGCTGCTCCACCTGAACAAGCGCAGCCCGTCGAACGAGGACGGCTGGAAGTTCCAGCTCCAGTACCAGGGGGCCATGGGCCAGCACACGCTGGCCGAAGCCCTTGAGATATGGGCGAAGCGGTGGGGCGCCCCGATCGTGAAGACGGGAGTCTGACCATGGAGGACACCAACCGCCTCGCCCCACCGCAGATGGTGCAGGGCGACCCGCGCACCCTGACACTGCTCGACGTCAACGCGCGGTTCCTGCCGCACGAACAGTTCCGGCAGCTCGTGGCGAACATCGAGCGCGACGGGCACCTGACCTCGACGCCGTTGGTGTGGAACGACCGCGAGTCCGGGCGGCTGGTGGTGCTGTCCGGGAACCATCGCACGCTCGCCGCGATCGAGGCCGGCCTGCCGACGATCTGGTGGATGCAGATCGACGAGCCGCTCCCCCGCCAGCGGCAGATCGCGCTCCAGCTCTCGCACAACGCGATCGCCGGGCAGGACGATCCGGCGATCCTCAAGGAGCTGTACGACGAGCTGGAGAACGTGGAGTGGCGTCAGTACACGGGCCTGGACGACAAGACCCTCGATCTGCTGGAGAAGGTCGACGTCGCCTCCCTGGGCGAGGCGAACCTCGACTTCGCCAGCGTGCAGTTCATGTTCCTACCCGATGAACTGGAACGGGCCGAAGCGGCGTTCGACGCAGCCCGGTCGACGGCGACCGCAGACCAGCGGTGGGTGGCTGGGCTGGAGCAGTACGAGCCGGTACTCGACGCGCTGGAAACCTCGCGCGCCGCGTACAAGATCGGCAACAGCGCAACCGCGCTCGGCGTGATCCTCGCCGTGTTCGAGCGGCATCTGGGCGAGCTGGCTGAGGGCTGGTTCGACGCGGACTCCGGGGAGCCGACCCGGGCGGGGACTGCGCCGTTGGAGACGGTGTTCGGGGCGCGGGTCGTGCCGGTGGAGACGGCGGCTGTCGTGCGGGCAGCGATCGACCGGCTGGTGCAGGACGGCATGGTGCCGGCGGAGGAGCCGTGGCGGGCGCTGGAGGTTCTGGCCGCGCAGCAGATCTAGTAGGCCGTTGGCCAGGAGGTGAGCGGTGGCTGAGGGCACCGTGGAGTCCTGGGAGCGGCAAGGCGGGGAGTCGGTCCAGGCGTTCGAGGCGTTCGCCGTGTACCGCGATCTCGGCCCCGCGCGGAGTGTCACGAAGGTGGCACGGGAGTTGGATAAATCCCGCGCGTTGGTGGGCCGGTGGTCGCGGCAGTTCGCATGGGTTGTTCGGGCGAGCGCGTACGACCGTGAGCAGGACCGCCTGTTCCTTGCGGAGCAGGCTCAGGCGCGGAGGGAAATCGCTCGTAGGCACGCGAAGTTGGCGCAGGCGGTGCAGAGCAAGGCGGTGGCTCGGCTCCAGACGCTCGACCCCCGGGAGCTGTCGCCGTCGGAATTGCTGCGGTACATCCAGGTGGCTGCGGAGATCGAACGCCGGGCGGTGGGCGAGGCCCCGGTGGTCGATCAGGTCGAGGACCGGGATCAGAGTGCGGATGTGACTGCGTTGTCGGACGAGGACCGTCGGGCGCGGATGGATCAGCTGCGGCGGGAGCTGGAGCGCCGATTGTCGGAGAGCACGCAGTGACCCGGGGTCGGGCCAAGCGCCGGATGGTAGAGGAGTTCGCGGACCCGTCGGTGATGAGCGAGGAGCAGCTCAAGGCGGAGATACGGGAGTTGATCCGGGCTGATGAGTTGTCGGCGCGGCGGTGGGCGTGCGAGGTCCCGGACTGTGACGGGCTGCCGCACGAGGGCTGGCTGCATCACCATGCGCGTGCTGCGCAGCGTCGGCCGTTGTGGCTGTGGACGGTGTGGATGCTGCTCACAGGCCGTGGCTGGGGTAAGTCGCGTACGGCGGCGGAGGCGGTACGGGAGTGGTCGAAGACGCCGGGCCTGCAGATCGCGGTGGTCGCGAAGAACGCGACGCTGGTGCGGGACATCTGCTTCGAGTCCCCGAAGTCGGGGCTGCTGTCGGTGTTCCCGCCGGAGGAGATCGCGAAGTACAACTCATCGCTCGGTGACACGGTCCTCAAGCTGACGAACGGCACGCTGATCCGTGGCTTCGGTGCCGAGACCCCGGACAACCTGCGTGGCTGGGCGTTCGACAAGGCGTGGTGCGACGAATACGCGGCCTGGTCGCGGCATACCGCGCAAGAGGTATACGACATGCTCTGGTTCTGCCTGCGCGAGGCGGAGACCCCGCAGGTCGTCATCTCCACGACGCCGAAGCCGCTGCCGCACGTGAAGCGGCTCGTGGAGCGCGGACGTACCCAGGAGAAGGCACACCGGGAAGGCGGGCAGCCGCCGCGGGTGGTGCTGACCCGTGGGCACATGCGGGAGAACGACGCCAACCTGTCTGCGGCGGCCCGGGAGGAGCTGGAGGAGGAGTACGCCGGCACCCGGCTGGGGCGGCAGGAGCTGTCCGGCGAACTGTTGGAGGACGTGGAGGGTGCGCTGTGGAAGCGGTGGATGCTGGAGGTCGAGGGCTTCCGTCCCCGGCCTGAGCATCTGCCTGACCTGCAGCGGGTGGTGGTAGCGGTCGACCCGGCCACGAAGTCGCACGAGAACGCGGACATGACGGCCTTCACGGTGGCCGGCCGCGGGTTCCCCGTGGAGTCGACGTTCGGGGACGAGCGACCGCGCGGGTATCTGCTGCACTGCGAGCAGGACCGGTACACACCGACGCAGGCGATGAAACGGGCCGCCGAGCTGTATCACCAGCATCGTGCGGACTGTGCGGTGATCGAGGCAAACAATGGCGGCGACTACCTGCCTGCGCTGCTGGAGCAGGTCGATCCGACGGTGAATTGGCGGATCGTTCATGCGACGCGGGGGAAGCGGGCGCGGGCGGCCCCGGCAGCGCAACTGTATGAGCAGGTGCGGGTGCATCACGTGGGCTCGGCGCGTGTGTTCGCGGAGTTGGAGGAGCAGATGACGACGTTCGTGGGCCAGGGGGAGACGGAGGATTCGCCGGACCTGCTGGACTCGGCGGTGTGGGCCCTGTGGGATCTGTTCCTGGATCCGACGATGCCGCCTCCACGTGGCGGGGATGATCAACGGCTGAGCGGACGGCGATGAACCGCTCCTGTGTGTAGTTTTCCGCAAAGGAGCGTGCAGAACTACACTCACCGTATGGCCATCTTGAACTTTCTGACTGCTGCGGACGAGGAACTCCAGCGGGAATTTGAACAACTAGCCACTCAAGTCCAGTTCCCTCGCGGGCATGTCCTGTTTTATGCCGGGCAGCCTGTTCGCTCCGTGCTCTTGATCACCAGTGGCTATGTGACGGTTTCCATCCCTTCGGAAGTCGGGATGGACGTGCTGTTGTCCTTTCGCGGCCCCGGGGAGGTGCTCGGAATCGGTAGCGCCCTCACGGGGGAACTGCAGTCCAACACAGTGAAAGCCATCAGCGAAGTTGAGGGGTTGGACGTTCCGGCGGATGCGTTCCTGCGATTCGTGCAGGAACGTCACCTGGAAGCGAATATCATTCGCCACCTGATGGAGCGCATGCGTGAAGCCGACCAGGAAAGAACTCGCCTCGCACATCAGTCCGTTGGTGAGCGATTCGCGAACCTGTTGGTCGACTTGGCCGCCATGACGGGGCGGCAGGGGGATAGCGGTGTGGAGATTCCTCTGGCGCTGAGTAAGGCGGAGTTGGCGTCTCGCATTGGCGCATCCAGAGAGGCTGTCAACCTGCAGCTACGTAAGCTCCGTGATGCAGGACTGATCCTTACCGGACGGCGGACCATGATCGTGCGCGACGTTGAGGAGTTGCGCAAGCTGGTCACCGAAGCTCGGTAGAATTCCTCACTCTTGTGTGTACTATTACTCACAAGTGGCGAGGCCTTCCCGGCTTCGCGGTGGCTCCTGGGGGCTGGGCTCGTGACGCTTCAGGTCGTTGGCGCACTGTGCGTCGCCGTTGCACTTGTCGGTGAAGGGCTGAAGATCTCTGAAGTGGAGGTGCCGCGCCTGTCGCGGACTCGGTCGGTGGCATTGGCCGTAGCCGGTCTCGTCTTCGTTGTGCTTGGCGTCTTCACGAGTAGCTGATCACTTTGGACGATGGGCACTACCCTGACTGCTCGGCGTGGGGTCTTCTAGTGGAGGGATCCGCTCTCGATGGGCCTGCGCCAATTCATCATCGACGCTTGGTCGTGGCTGAACTACAAGCCCGTGATGGCCGACGCTGGCCGTCCCGGAAGCCGCGTGTTTCCAGAGCTCGCCAGAACATGGGTGCCGCCGCACGAGTTGCGGCGGCTCGCGGCGTACAAGGTGCTGTCCTCGTACGACAACAACCAGGCCGGGCAACTCACGGCGGCCAGCGGTGATGCGGGCGCGTTGGAGCGGAGGGAGTTGGGCGATGCGGCCAACCTCGTGGACACCGCACTCGGTTACCTCCTCGGCTCGGAGCAGAAGGTTGCGGTCGAGGGCGCGGAACATGCCGATGACGAGGCGCCGACGCCGGGTGCGGCGGAGGCCGCGGCGGTGCAGGAGCGGCTGCGGACGTGGGCGGACAAGGAGCTGCTTACATTCCGGGTGCAACAGGCGGAGCGCGCGGCGGTGCTGCTCGGGGACAGCGTGATGGTGCTGGCGTGGAACCCACAAAAGCGGCGGCCGACGCTGCGGGTCTACGATCCGGGCTTCTTCTTCCCGCAGTGGGACGACGAGGACGACGACTTCCCCAGCCGCGTGCACCTGGCGTGGGAGCTGCCGGCCGACGACGCGGCCGGATTGAAGGCCCGGGTGCGCCGGGTCACCTACGAACTGGGCCCGATCGCCGGGGATGGCGAAGAAGATGATGGAGCCGCGGGGAGGGAGTACCCGTGGGAGCCAGGCCGGGCCTCCAACGTGACCTGCTATCTGACCGATGCCGAGTGGCTGCTGGAGGACCTGAAGAACGGCGAGACGCTCGATCGGCTGCCGATGGGCAAGGCCTCGTACAGGGTGCGGCCGGATGGCATGGAACTGAACCGGCTGGACCTGATGATCGACTTCGTCCCTGTCGTACACCTCGCGAACACGATCCCGGACGGCGGGGAACACTGGGGACGCTCGGTGCTCGCTCGAGTGCTGCAGGCGCTGGATGAGCTCGCGGCGACGGACTCGGACAGCTCGGCGGCATCCGCGACGACCGGCACGCCGATCATTGGGCTGGCGGGGGCCCGGCTGCCGGTGGACCGGGCGACGGGCCAGCCGCAGGAGCTCCAGGTGAGGGCTGGTGCGGTGTGGCAGCTCGGCGAGACAGGCCGGATGGATGCGCTGGACACCTCGCCGCAGTTGGCGGAGCTCAGGGCGCGAGTGGATCACTTGCTGGAGCGGATCGCGTCGAACTCGCGGGTGACGGCGGCCGGGCTGGGGACGCTGGATGCCACGGAGGTGCCGTCGGGGTACGCGCTGAAGCTGGCGTTGGGGCCGCTGGACGCGCTGATCGGGATGATGCGGCTGGCGAGGGAGCACAAGTACCGGCTGCTGTTCAAGATGGTGCAGCGCCTATACCAGGCCGGTCGGGTGGAAGGCTGGCCGGCCGGGGAGTCGTTGCCGACAAGGTTGGCGTGGGCGCCGCACACGCCGACGGACCGGGCCGCGGTGCTGGAGGAGGTCGTCTCGGCGTATGGGGCGGGGGTGCTGTCGCTGGAGACGGCGGTGGCGATGCTCGTGGAGGCGGGGTATCCGATCGAGGATGCGTCGCAGGAGGTGGCGCGGATTCGTGCCAAGGTCGAGCAGGATGCCGCGATGCGAGCCGCGGAGGACAGGGCTCGCGGCGAGCGCGACGGCAGCGACAACGGCCCGGGCGACGGTGGCAGTCAGCGGGCGGCCTAGCGGGCCATAGGCGCGTCTGCCCCTATGTGCAGCGTGTGGGGCTTTGTCCTGCTCGACCGTAGGATGCTCAGACGTGACCGCTATTTCGTTCGATGACCTGATCAATGCTGAGCGCGCTGTCCTGGAGGCTCACGGGGCCGTTAGGGATGTGCCGTACAGCGCGGAAGCGTGGAAGCCCTGGGTCGACGCAGCTGCGGATTTTCAGGCCAAGGTGACGAAGTACGCAAGGGAGCAGGGAGCGGACCGGGTCTCCGTGGAGATGGATGTGAAGAAGGCTGTTCGGCACCCTCAGCCTGAGGACGACGCCGCATAGTTCCCTGGTGGTCGATGTGGTGTTGTGACTGGGCGCTTTAGCCAACATCCCAGGCCATCGGAAGGCCTCCACAGCGCGTCCCCCGGCCCTGGCGTAGTCGGCGCGGAAGCGCGTGACAACCACGCAGCATGCTCAGTCGCAGGTGTGACTGAGTGCTTGCCCGCTGAGTGCTCTAGTTGGCCGGGCTGAGTCCCGTACTCGGCCGGGCGAGGCGCACTACCTTCCCGCGGCAATGAGACTTGCACGCATAGCGGCCTGGAGGTCCTTGAGGGCTTGATGGAACCGTTCCAGCCCTTCGAGGTACTCCGGCGACGTGAGCGAGAGGTCTGGATGCGTGTTCAGCAGGTCACGCCATTGCCGGAGCAGTCTGTACGCCCGGTCGGATTTCTCTTGAACCGCCGAAGGGGCCTGCAGGGCGATTCCGTAGCGTTGCGTCAGTACCGAAGCGTCGCGAAAGGCATCCAAAGCCGCCTGGTATCGCACCATGGCGTCGCTCTCCCTGAGGATGATGACGCGTAAGGCAGACGAGCTGTCGTTCAAGGCGGCGAGATAGGTGCTGTAGAGATCCCGAAGGGTGTCGTGCGCGCGGTTCGCTTGTTCACGACGGTGTCGCGTGTGGTCAGCGAGCATGGTCGAGCCGATCCCGAGCGTGGCGCCGACAATTGTGCCAAGTAGTGTGCCCCAGTCCATGAGCGGAACCGTAGTTCGGCCAGCTCGCCAAGAGAACGGGACAAATCAGTTGGCCATCAGTGGCCATCCACCTCGCTACCGGTCACGCAGAGCATCTGCGCCACCGAGCATGCCCGAACCGCACCGGTGGGTATAGCAGTTGGGCGACCATGGAGCGACCTGCGTGAGACAGCGTTCGGCAGGTTCGCAGCATTCGACATCCGCGAGGGAGCAATGGCCGCATCGCCCGGGCCGAAGCCCAGTCCGACCCACGCCCACAGGCGACAGTGGTCGCTACCGGCGCCGATGTCCAGTGGACTCGGCTGCTTCCCGTGGACGACACTCGCCGTTCTGATCACCCTTGTCTCCGGACTGTGGATGACCCGATACAGCAGCGACAACGGGCCGGGAAATCAGAGGACCTACAACGAAGAGATCGGCCAGGCCCGCCAGCAACTCTTTCAAGGCCAACTTGTCTACACAGACGCCAGATCTTTGGGGCTTGTGGCAGGTGCGGAACCGCGCTCGTTCCGCGTCGACATCCTGGGCAGGTGGCGCCGGGCCAAGCCTGGTGAGACGCAGGCCCCGGTGAGTGCGGGTGCGCAGATCGGGGTAAAGCTGCATTGCTCGGGCGCCGGAGTGCGGTGCATCCCGCTGTCGTCGGAGCGCCAGAACGTCCTTTTCAAGAACGACAGGGCAACCTGGATGTGGGACGTGAGCGCACAGCGTGCTGGGAAGGTCAGCGTTGCTCTCACCGTGACCGCCTACTTCCGCGAGAGCGACACCGTGCTCATCGAGAAGCCGCCCGTGACCTCGCGCGTCGACGTAGCAGCGCCACCCAGCGACAACAGCCTGTTCTCCTGGATCAAGGACCTGTGGCAGTGGGTGAGCGGCGCGATCACCAGTCTGGGCGGGCTCGCCGTGTCCGTGAGTGCCATTGTTGCCGCGGCCGTCATGGTGATCCGCCGGAGGCTTCCGGGTGTCGACGCGGACGAGGCGGGCACCACTGAGCGTGTCCGCGGCGTCGGTCGCCGGCCGGGGGCACGGTCGGCACGTGAGGGCCATTCGCGTCTCGGCCGTCCACGCACGCGGCTCACTGCGGTGGGGAGTCTTCGGCCCGGCCGCCGGAGAGGCGTTCCCCGCGAGCCGCGCGAATGACGGCTCCCGTACCCCGGCCGGCCCTTAGGGTGCGCTGTGGCCATCGAGCGATCGGTTGAGGAGCTAGCGCCCCTCAAAAAGGGAGGCTGAGCACCAGTACGGCCAACTGGCGTGCTCAGTCACAGCAGGTGGTTGGGTAGCCGGTGGGTCCCACAGCCGCTATTTTCGAACGTATGAGCGAATGGCTTGATGCGGAAGAGGCCCACCTGCCGATACCGGACAAGCGGTACGGCTGGCGCGACGGCGTCACCAACCGCACCGGCCTTTGGCTCCACCTGCAGTGGGCCGGCGAGCGGGAGAGGGCCCAGATCCTGGAGGCTTGCGATCTCCCCTCCGGTCGCCGCGCACTCCTGGTCGTCGTGAACGGGCGGCGCCCCGGTATCCGCAAGGCGTGGATCTTCTGGGATCCGAGCCGCATGAGCCTCGAAAACCGCGGGAGCAGCCCGAAGGCGTCGGCCGAGGCCCGCCCTCAGAGGGGGGATGCCGTACCGGCAGACCTGGAGCACTGGCAGGCCTGCTTCAACCCGTCAACGGTCACGCGATATCAGCCGCACAGGGGCGTTGAGGTGCGCGCCGGAGGCGATTGGCATCCAGGCGGGTTACGTCGCATCTATCACGGGCCGGATGGCCGTGGGCTCGCCTGGGTCGACGTGCACTTCTATGAGCCGGAGTGGAACGCTCGCGTCGTGTATTGGCGCTGGTATTGCTGGGATCCTGAGGTGATCAGGCCTACTGGTGCTGACCTGCCGGAACGCGCCTAGACTCGAACACGTGAACGACATGCCGCCCGGTGAGCGTCTCGCCAAGCTCACTGCCCTGGAGCAGTGGCTCGACTGGCAGCTCAACAGCACACGGCAGAAGATCCGCTCCGTCCAGGCCCAGATAGAGCGCGACCGCCGACAGACCGCACGCGCGTACGCCGAACAACGCTGGAAGTTCCAGCCCGCACGCAACGGCGACCGGCATGCCATCCTCCACCGGGGCGGCTGCACCCTGTACAAGAACGAGCACGGCTACGTTGAGCGCCGGGAGGTCCTTCTCGCGCTGGAGGACGACACCCTCACGGTCGAGATGTGCCAGATCTGCAAGCCTGAGACGGGGCTGCGCGGCTAGGCGCTGCGCCTTGGGGTCCGCTTCCTAGCGGCCGCCTTCTGTGTGGTCTTCTTCGCGGTTGCCTTCTTGGCCGCCGGCTGCTTCTTCGTGGCCGCCTTGGCCGCGGTCTTCTTCCTCGGCAGTTCGTGCACCTCGGCCGCACCGCGGGAGGCCTTCGCCTTGTCCACCGACTCCCGCAACGTTGCCATCAGGTCCAGCACCTTGCCCGGCTGGGCTTCTGGCTCCGGCGCCTCCGGCAGGGGGTTGTGCTCCCTCTTGGCCTCGATGACCTGTGCCAGCGCGTCGTTGTAGGTGTCGCGGAACTCGTCGCCTTCAAGGCGGTCGCGGGTCATCGTGTCCATCAGCGCCAGCGCGCCCTCGATCTCCTCTTCCGTGAGCTCCACTGCCGGCGGGAACAACTCGGCCGGGGAGCGGATCTCGTCCGGCCAGCGCATGGCGTGCAGCACGATCGCTTCGCCGCGCACTCGCAGGATGCCGAGTCGTTCCCTCCCGCTCCACGCGTACTTCGCGATCGCCACCCGCGAGGAGCGGCCAAGGGCCTGGACGAGCAGCTTGTACGGCTTGACCGCGACGGCGCCATCGGGCTGGAGGTAGTACCCCTCGGCGATCTGCAACGGGTCGATCGAGGCGAGAGGCATGAACGCATGGATTTCGATCGCCTTCGCCGTCGGCAGCGGCAGGTTCCGCAGATCCTCCTCCGTGATCGGGATGATCTGCTCAGCGCGCTCCTTGGTCCCCTTCACGAGCTCGTAGCCCTTGCCGATCTCCGCCGTTGAGACTTCGCGGTCCTCCACCTCGCAGACCTTGCGCACGCGCACTCGGGCCATGTCCTCGAGGTGGTACTGGTGGAAGTGCACGGAGTGGTCTTCGGTGGCGCTGACGACGTGGATGGGTACGGTCACGAGGCCGAAGCTGATGGCGCCTGACCAGATGGTTCGGGGCATGGCAGGACCTCCGCGTGCACCCCGAGCACGATCAGCCTACGAGCGCCCCTTCCGCCCCGCACGTGCACAGCCAGGCGTTTCTTTCGCCATCTGTGTCGGCTATGCCTGGCACGCCCAGGGAGATCCGTGAGTTATCCACAGGCCTCAGCGGACTCCGGTGTGCTGCCTTACCGTGTCGCCCCTGTGGATCACAAGGGGGCGTTATGCACAGGCATGGCACGGTGTTCGAGGAGCTCGCGGTGGAGGTCATGGCGGAGCTGCCGACGGACGAGGCGCGGTGCGAGGCCCTGGACCTGGTCGAGTTGGTGCGCGCGGTCCCTCGGGCGTGGCCGGACGTACGCGACCCTGGCAGTGTCGAGGAGATCCGCGAGGCCTTCGAGCCGCGCTGCTAGATCCAGTGCATGCCGCATACCGGAGCCATCGAGGTACGCGAGATCGGATGGGTGGGCTGACGCGACGGTGGCGATGGCCGAACAGGATCGACTGTGCGGCTCGGGCGCGAGGGTCGGACGGAGAAAGCGGTCGTGCCGAGACGGGCGGGTGCGACCGGCCGCCGCACGATCTGGGTATCCGCATCGATCGGCGGCCGAGAGAGTGGCATGTTCACTGAGAGGGCCTTCCCTCCCGTGTCGCCTTCGTCCATTCGACCAACTGCTTGACGAGGTCAATGACGCGTTTCTGGCGACTCTCGGGCAGGAAGACCCAGGACAGCCAGCATGGCGCGAGGAGGACCACAACGATGATCAACGGGAGGATGAGGAGCGCCCCATGGAAGTGCTTGGGACTGACCAGCTCCAGGATGTGCTGCACGTCGGCGGCCTCTCGTGGCTTCGCCGTGCCCTAGCTCCGGGGCGGCCCGGGGAAGGCTCACGGCGAGGATTCAGGTAAGAACGCGCGCTGTTGCCAGCGCCAACGTGCTCCCAGGGCCACAAGTAGAGATCCACTTGGTGTGCCGACGGTCCTGCCTGATGGCGGACGTCTAGGGAGCCGCAGATGATCAAGGCTCAAATCTGCGGCGTGGATATTCGCAATTCTCGATACATGAGCTACCCCCGTCATATCCGGTGATCGGTCAACCGGCGTCCGTGCAGTATGACTTGATGAGTGGCCGGGTTGCAATACACGACTGGACGCGATGGGGCAAGTACTCTCGGTAGACATTCGCCCTAAAGAGACTGTGCGTGTGGGAGCAGTTGTCCAGTGCGATTCGTGGAGCTGTCTGCGCTGATGGCTACACTGATCGACAGCGCGGGGGCGCGCTCTGGAGGAGATGCATGGTCCGGCCCCTGCCGCTTCGCCGTCCTGTTGGCTTTCGCCGTGACGGGCGGCCGATCTATCCGATTCTCGGCGCCTCTGCGGAGGACGAGACGAACGACCAGCTTGATGACGCAGCTGAGACTGGTCAGGAGCAGCAAGTCACGGTCACCCAGGACCGGTTGGGCAAGATGCTCACCCGGGAGAAGGCGCAGGGTGAACGGGCGGCGGTCAAGCGGCTGTTGTCGGCGCTCGGGTTCGACTCCCCCAAGGCGCTGACGGAGTTCGTGACCTCGCAGCGGGAGGCCGAGCAGGCTGCGCTGTCGGAGGTGGAGCGCCGGGAACAGGCGGCAGCCGAGCGGGAGTTGCAGGCTGCTCGCCGGGAGGAGATGGCCGCTGAGCGGGAGCGGGCGGCGCTGCGCCGTGGTGCTCTGGTGGCGCTCGGTGCGGAAGGCGATGACCTGGTGGACGCGGAGCGTCTGCTGGCGGTCGACGACGAGGACGCGGACGAGACGCAGATCCAGTCGGCAGCCGAAGCCCTGCGGGCGCGTCGGCCGGAACTGTTCGGCGAGGTACGCACTCCTGCCCCCGCGGCGCCCGCGGGAGCACCGGCCGGCCGCGGCCCGAGCCGCACGGCACCCGTGTCGAAGCCAGGTTCGGCGGGGCTGGAGATGGCCAAGCGCCGGGGCCTGATCCCGGAGTTCAGCGACTCCGCCACCCCGTAGACCCACTCGGGCACAGACCTTGGGGGACCACGCCCCCTTCGACTTCGTGGACGACATCGCCTTGGCGGGCGGTGTGCGGATTCTGACCGCAGCGTCCATGGAGACACGCACATGTCCATTCAGCCCGTTTCGAAGTCCGAGTACACGACCGCCAATCGCGAGTGGCTGGCGTCCCTGCACGGCACCGACTCCGTCGACACCATCACCCTCGACCTGAACCTGTTCACCGAGGGCGTCCACTACGAGTGCGGGGACCACTGCGACCCGTACGGCCGGGTCTTCTCCGGCGTGCCGGTGGGCAAGGTGGCCGAGTCGAAGCTGTACGGCCCCTACGACCCGGAGGCAACCTGCGGCCGCCAGGTACTGCGCGGCTTCGTGATCGCCGAGGCACCGTTCGCGCCGGGCCAGACCCGGGTGCCGGCCGCGCTGCTGTGGCACGGCGCGGTAAAGGCGTCGAAGGTCCCGGGCGGTATCGACCTGTCGCAGCTGACCTGGCACCCGCGCGGTGCGCAGGTCCGCTTCGTGTGAACGGGGGCCTGCTGTGACGATTCAGGACCTGCTCAAGGACGTCTCGGTCATGGATCTGACGGCGTTCGCGAGGGCGATCCCGTCCCCGAAGGACTTCCTGCTCACGCAGACGATCTTCCCGGCGGTGGAGATGCGGGAGGTGAAGTGGCGCACGAAGGACTCCGGCCGGTACGTCAACGTCGCCAAGTACCGGGCGTTCAACGCGTCCGTGCCGTTCGCGACCCGTGAGGCGTGGCAGACCTCCCGCGAGGGCGCGCTGCCGGCGCTCGGGCAGAAGCTCGTGGTCGGCGAGCAGGAGCAGATCCTGCTGGAGGCCTCGCACGGCGCGGACCAGGACCGGCTGATCGACCTTCTCTACGACGACGTGGAACGCCACGTGGAAGCCATCCGCTCCCGGCTGGAACTCGCGGCCGGGGACGTGCTCGCCGACGGGAAGTTCTCCCTGGTGCAGGAGAACGGGCTGACGCTGGAGGTGGACTGGAACGTTCCGGCCGAGAACATGCCGGTCGCCGCGCGCCCGTGGTGGGACCCGGAAGCCGATGCGATCGCGGACGAGCTGCGGTGGATCCAGCACCTGGACGACATCGGTGCGCCGGAACCGGAGCTGGTAATCACGTCGCGCAAGGCGTTCAGCTTCCTGGCGGCGAACAACGCCTACCGGGCGGCCTACTACGGCTCCGTGTCGCCGTCGGCGACCCCGACGGCGACGCTGACGCCGCAGCAGATCAACGTGGTGCGCGGCAACTACGGTCTGCCGCCGATCCGCTTCTACAAGGCCCAGGTGCGGGTGGACGGCAAGCCCCGCAAGGTGCTGCCGGAGGACCTGTGGATCCTGGTGCCGCCGGAGCGGGAGAAGTGGGCGCAGACCCTCTACGGGGTGACCGCCGAGGCCCTGGTGCTCTCGCGCGGCTCGAACCCGGAGATCGTCCGCGAGGACGCGCCGGGCCTGATCATCACCCGTGGGGTGCAGGATGACCCGGTGCAGATCTGGACCAAGGGGGCCGCGGTCGGCATGCCGGTGATGCACACGCCAGACGCGCACATCGTGGCGAAGGTCCTGTGATGGCAGGGAGCGGGCGGCTGAAGGCCGCGGTGTATGTGAAGGACCCGGCGACCCACGAGGACCTGGTCCTGCTTCCAGGCGAGAGCCCGCCGCCGGAGATCGCCGCGCTGGTGACGAACCCGGATGCCTGGGAATCGCCGCCGTGTGACGACGTCGAGCCGGAGCCGATCGCGGTCGGCGAGCCGGACCCGACGGGAGGTACGGCCGAGCCCGAGCGGGAGCAGGGTGAGGCCGCCGGCGCCGGGAAGAAGACGCCATCGCGTCGTACGCGGGTGCCGTCTGCGTAATACGCTCACCGCACGCTGTGGAGCCGGACTCTCCCCCGCCCGGCTTCGCGGCGTGCCTGGCTGCGAGGGATGTTTACTGGTGGACGAGTTCCAGCAGTCGTGGCTGCTCGCGCAGCTTGGCCCGGATACCGACCCGTTCGACCTGGAACGCCGCTTCTTCCGCCTGCGGTCGGCACGCGCGGTCGCACTCGAGGTGCTGGGGGAGCGTCGAGCCAAGCTCCTCGCTGACCCGCTGAAGGTCGCCGTGGACGGCGTGGTCACGATGGATCTTCAGGAGAACCTGCGGGGAATCGAGCGGCAGATCGAGCAGGTGCGTCAGGCTGCCGCGCCCGATGACCCATCGGACGAGGATGAGGGGGGCGAGGCTCTGGCGATTACGTGGCTGGCGCCAGCACGCCGCTACCGGTAGACCATGCTGCGTGCGTTCCAGCAGGCGCGGCCTTTTGCCGGTGTCGTTCGCCCATGTCACGGCCGGTCGGCGGCCGGGTAGTCGTCAGGAGATGCTGGACGACGGCGCCTGGGCGGTGTGTCTTTCGCTTGGTCCGTCTGTACCTGACGTGCCAATGCGAGTGCGCTACGGGCGGCTGCCGCGCTGGCGATCGAACCCCGGCACAGATACATCTTCACGCCCTGCTCCTCCAGTTCCATCAGTTCCTCGACCACCTCTATCCGGTCCAGCAGGTCGGTGACGGCGGCATCGGACAGCACGAATTCCACGGGGGTGCCCTGGAGGTAGTCGCTTACCTGCTGCCCCTCCCTGGCCGTGACGGATACGGTTTCGCCGGCGCGCACGCGTGCAAACCATTCCGGCTCGGCCGACTGGTCCAACTCGATGACCCGGGCTAGCCCGGCTCGCACTCGCTCGATTCGCCCCAGCGTCTCCAGGTCGACCGGCGGGACCGGGGGGAGCGACGGCTCGACGACCTGCTGATGGGTGGAGTGGGTGGCCGTGGCGGAGCGGCGACGACGGAACTTGGCGAACATCATGATCAGGTGGCGCATGGCAGGTGGTCGCGCCACTGCTCCAGCGCGCTGGCAGCGCCATGGCTCCCTGCGCACCGCTTCGGGCGGGTATATCCCGTTACGGACAGCGTCCAGTCTTGCGTGTTCACGGCTTGAATTTTGCCATCTGACCGGAACGAGACGCTCCGGATGATCTGTGATCATTCTCGCCCGGTCCCGCCGGGCGGCACCGACCGTACGTGAATCTGGGTCGCCCGACGGCACACCCCTCGGTGTGCAGCACGGGGACGTGCAGATCAGTCGGTCCGTGCAGCGCCCTGCGGCCACACCACATCGACGGGGAGACCGGCGTCGCGCGCCTCCAGGACGGTGCTGCGCATGGCAGGGAGCCCAGCCCATGGGAGAGGGGGGCCGGGCTTGCTCGCCCAGCACTGTCCGACAGCGGCTTTAGCGTCTTCTGAATGGATCACAACGAGGAAGACCTGCACCACGTCACCATCACCGCCTTCGGTCCGAAGGCCGAGATCGAGATCGACGGTGCACGGATAGAGACCAGCGCCGTCCGTGCCTACAACGTCAGTCACTTCGCCGGTGAAAAGCCGGAGATCGTGTTGCACGTAGCGGACCGCGAGGAGGCCCAGTGGTCCGGACTCGCCCGGGTCGCGGTGGTCGACCTGCCCGACCCCGGCCCAGCGGCCGCCGTCTTCCTGGACGCGATCGACCCCGAAGTCCTGGAACGTGCCGCGCTAACCCGTCCCGATCTCGGCACGGAGCCGTATTCGCTGACGAAGGCGATGCTTACCCAGCTTGGGGAGTGGGCGCGTGGCCTTTGATGTGGAAGGGGCGCGGCGGGTCGTCGGCCGCATCCTGGACGACAAGCTGGAGGTGTGGCGCGACGGCGCAGGCCGCACGGACGACCTGCTGGATGAGACCACCGGCCGACTGGTGCCGCCGCGCCCGGACGAGGAACTGGTCTGGGACGGTCTCGGTGCAGTGATGCCGTTCGGCCGCCCGGCGATCACACAGCCGGTCAGTGGATCGGTCACCGTCGAGCCACCGACTACGGACTACCAGGCGGTGCTGCCCGTCGACGCCCCCGCGCTGCGGCGAGACGACGTGATCCGCGTTGCCGGATCCGCCCGCCCTGAGGGCCCGCGGGATCCGCAGTTGATCGGGCGCCGGTTCCGTATATCGGACGAAGCCGTAGGCACCTACAGCGTGGTGCGCATCGTTAGGGTCCAGGTGCTCGACTGATGGCCACCGTGAACCCGCACCCCAATGCCCACCCGGACGCCGCGGCCTTTCGCGATCCGATCGCGCTGGCCGCCGCGCTGGCTCGGCTTGGTCCGGCCGCCCGTGCCCGTACGCGGACGATCACGCGGCATCACGCGATGCTGCTGCGGGTGCGTATCCAGCGCAACGCCAGCGGCAGGCCTGGCCCGAACGTGATCACCGGGCAGTATCGGGCTTCGTGGGACGTGAGGATGCGTACCGGGGGTGGCTCGGTGACCGCCGAGGTGTTCTCCGACGCCCCGCAGACGCGCAGGTTGGAGTACGGCTTCGTCGGCGTGGACAGCCTCGGACGGCACTACCGTCAGCCGCCGTTCCCGCACGTTGAGCCCGCCTTCCGCCGCACCGAACCGGAGTTCATCCAAGCCCTCGCGAACGGGGTACTACTACCGTGACTGCGCGTCTGCCGGTCACCCGTGCGCTCGCCACACTGGTCGAGCAGGCCACCGGACGGCCTTGTGGCCTAGGTGAACTACCTCTTGTGCAAGGGGAGTCGGGACGGGAGCCTGCCCGCGCCCCGTACACGATCCTCGACGCTCTGCCCGCCGAGTTCAGCGGTCCACCGCTGTGGGACTGGCACGCGGACGCGGCATGGGCCTACCAAGTCACGTCCATTGGCGAACGGGCCGATCAGGTTCAGTGGCTGGCCGACCGCGTGCGCGCCGGCGTCGTCGGCCGCAGCGACGGCGACTGGGCCCGTGACCTGCGTGTTCCCGAAGTCCACGTGGTCGACCGGGAGTTGACCTACGACGCAGGCGGCGAGCTGTCCGTGTCGGCGGCAGGGGTTATCGTGTCCTACGTGCAGAGGTTCACGATCACCGTGACACCTGCCTGAAGACACGGTCTTCACCCTCACCGCGGAGGCCCGCGCGGACGCTAGGCCCCAGGCCAGGCGAACCCCCTTTGAACATCAAGGGGCAGGGCCTCGGCACGGGACGCTGCCCCAGAAGTGGGAGCGGACCTGTGTCCCAGACGAAGCCGGCCACGAACAAGCCGGCCACCCAGACCCGATTCCTCCGCCGCGGCATCTCCAAGATCTACTGGCTCAAGAAGGTCAGTACCCCGGAGCTGCCGTCCCGTACGGAGCTGTCCGAGCCCAACCGGTTCGACCTGACCAAGGCGGTCAGCGACATCGAGGGCTGGGCGCTGGAGAACGAGCCGATCGAGACTCCGGACATGGGTTCGACGTTCAACTCGTCGATCCCAGGCAACGACAAGGCCGACAGCAGCTCACTGACTTTCTACGAGGACCGGTTCTCCGACGCCGTCGAGCAGCAACTGCCCAAGGGCGCGAAGGGCTACGTCGTCTTCCTCCGCAAGGGCGACATCCCTGGCTCCCGGTCGGTCGACGTCTTTCCCGCGCAGGTCGCCACCCGCGCCGCGACGTACTCGACCGGGAACGAAGCGGCTAAGTTCAAGGTCGACTTCACCATCATCGACGAGCCGTCGCTCGATGCCCCGGTGCCCGAGGCGATCGCACCAGTCCCGCTCCCGAAGCCGGTCGAGGACTGCGACGACGACGAGCACGGCCACAGCGGCCACGACCACGGCCATGAGCACCAGCACGGTGGTGCGCAGGCCGACGTCACCGTGCTGCGGAGCATCGTGACCGCCGAAAGCGTCCACGAGCAGGTCGAGGACTGAGCATGTCGCGCCCTGCACCGGCCAAACGCACGTCCCCTCCCCGTGCGAGCGCGGAGGAGGGGGCGTGGGCGGCCAAGATGGAACGCCTTCGCCGCCGTGCCCTGCCGCAGAACAAGCTCCGCATCTGCGACGACGACCAGCTGAAGCAGCGGGTCGAGGACGCCGAACAGGCCGCCCGGCGGGCCCGCTTCCTCGCCGAGGCGAACCCCGACGACGAGCGGTCCGCCCAGCAGGTCGGCGAGGCCGCAGCCGCGCTCGAGACAGCACGGGCCGAGCTGGACGACGTCTCCGACTTCCTGACCTTCCTCGCCCTGCCGCGCCCGGTCCTGGAAGACCTGATCGCCGAGCACCCGCCGACCGAGCAACAGGCCGAAGAGGGTTCGCTGTTCAACCCCGACACCTTCCCGCCGGCGCTGATCGCGGCGGCGTCCTTCGACGGCATGAGCCAGGACGAGGCGGCCGAGCTGCTGGCCACCTGGTCGGCGCCCGATGCCGGGCTGCTGTGGGAGGCGGCCTGGTCGGTGCAGCAGGAAAGCCGGGTGGAGCTGGGAAAAGGCTGAGCTGCGACGCGCAGCTGCGGGCCGAGCTGGAGCTGTGCGAGCGATACCGGATCCCGCACTCACAGTTCCTGGGCGGCGACGGCCGGTGGACGCCGCTGGACCGGGCCAAGGCGCTGGCGTGGGCGCAGTGGCAGCGGTCGGTGTGCCCCGAGTGCCACACCCGGCTGGAGGAGTGGGACGACCAGCGCGGCGGTGACCCCCACGCCTACGTCACCGACACGCTGCGCTGCCCCGGCTGCGAGCTGATCGAGCAGGAACGCGACCACGTCCCCCATGACCGCTCCGGTTACGGAGTGAAGATCCAGCTCCTGCCCCGCGCCGAGTACGAGCAGCGCCCCTGAACAACTCCCGCACGATGTAAGGAGGGCCGCCTGCGGTGGCCGGGTTCACCCTGACGGTGGCGATGCGCGCCGAGGTCCGCGACCTGATCGCGGGGACTCGTGCTGCCTCCGGCCAGATGCGGACCTTCGCCGACCGTACGGATGCCGCGAATCGGTCTCTGGCTCGCCTTGACGTCAACGGTGCACGGCTGGCTGGCCAGTTCGCCGCGCTCAACCGCTCCGCCCGTACGGCGACCGGCGAGCTGAATCGCATCTCCGCCCGCGCCGCGGCCGCGCGGGCCAGCCTGCGTGCTGTTGGGGACGACGGCACCCGGTCGATGTCGCGCCTTGAGCGTGCGGTGGCCGGTGCGGGCCGACGCGGCATCTCGGCCACCAGCCTGCTGGCGGGCGGGGGGCTGCTGCTTGGCGCGGGCGAGATGGTCGAGGAGGGCAACCGCTACCAGCGGCAGATGAACCTCTTCCGCGCAGTCACCTCCGCCACCGCCGCGCAGATGAAGCGTGCCGGGGTCGTCGCGCAGGAACTCGGCGCCGACCTGAGCCTGCCGGGTGCGACGTCGGCGGATGCCGCCGAGGGCATGGTGGAGCTGAGCAAGGCGGGTTTCCGCGCCGATCAGTCGATCGACGCCGTCCGCGCCTCCCTCCAACTCGCCTCCGCCGCCGACGTCAACGCCGCCACCTCGGCCAAGTACTTGGGCGACATCATGGATCAGTACGGCCTCAGTGCTGATCAGGCGTCCAAGGCGTCGGACACGCTGGCCGCCACGGCGAACTCGGCGTCCGGTTCGATCACGGACATCTACTACTCGATGCGCTACGCCGGGCCGGTCGCCAACGCCCTCGGCGTCTCGCTGCAGGACACCGCGGCCGCGGTCGGCATGCTCGGCAAGAGCGGCATCCTCGGACAGACCGCCGGCACGAGCCTGCGGGGGATCTTCGCGAACCTAGCCTCCCCCACCCCGCAGATGCGCAGCGCCCTGAAGGACCTGGGGATCGACGCCTTCGACGCCCAGGGCAAGTTCCGCGGGCTGCGGATCGTGATCGATGGCCTGTCCAAGGCCGAACACGAAATGTCCCAGCGGGACTTCGCGGCCGGTGTCACCCGGGCCTTCGGCAAGCCCGCCCTCAGTGGGGCGGTGGCGCTGGCGCACCAGGGCACCGCGTCCTTCGACGACCTGTCGATGGCCGTGCGGCAGACCGGCGCTGCCGCGGCCATCACGGCCTCGCGCGGTCAGGGCCTGTCCGGCGCGATGGTGCAGCTGCGCACCCAGGCGCGGCAGACCGGGATCGCCCTCTACCAGGGCATGGCCCCCGGACTGGAGTGGGTGACCCGGCTGCTGACGCGCGGGATGGCCGGGGCGACGCCCTACCTGACGACCGCGCTGGAGTACGGCCGCCATCTGGCCGTCCTGTACGGGCCGGAGCTGAAGGCGAATGCCTCCTCCGGGCTCGGCGGTCTCGTCGACGAGGCGAAACGTTTCGTCAGCCCGCTCAAGGAACTGGGCGAGGACACGCTCGCCACGGGCCTGAACCTGCTGATCAACGCGGCCGAGACCCTCGGCCAGGTGCTGCGCCATGCCGCCGATGGCGCGCAGCCCATCGTGGCCGCGTTCGCCGGCCTCGGCGAGGACGGCGGGGCGGCGGCCGGGACGCTCGACATCATCGCCGCCGTCGCGAACCTGGCCATGGACGCCGTCTCCGGCCTTTCCCTCGTCCTCGTGCCGATCGGGCATCTGGTCGGCGGGCTGGTCACCGCCTTCGGCGCGCTGCCCGCCCCGATCCAGACCGCCGCCCTGGCCATGCTGCTCTTCCGCCGCGTCCAGCCGACCCTGACCAGCATCGCGACGACCGTGTCCGGGCCGGTGCGCAGCGGGTTCCAGAGCTTCGCGCAGCAGATGCGGGTGCAGCAGGCCCTCGCCGCCTCAGCCGGAGTGTCGCTGTCCCGGTACGGGGCCGCGTGGGCTGCCCTCCAGGCCCGTGTCGGGTTCCTCGGCACGATGACGGCTGCCTTCCGCACCGCGAACGGCGCCGGGACCACGTTCTCCGGCACCCTCAACGGTCTGTCTCGCGCGGCCGGTTCGGGTCTGCGCTCCGCCCTCGGCGGCATCACCAACGCGCTCGGCGGCCCGTTCGGGATCGCCATGGCCGGGGTGTCCGTCGGGCTGGGGCTGCTGGCCGCCCGGCAGCAGCGTGCGGCTCAAGCCGCGGCCGAGCACCAGCAGCGGATCTCCTCGCTCACGTCGGCGCTGCGCGAGTCGGGCGGGCAGATCGACAGCAACGTGCGCCAGCAGGCCGCCCAGGTCCTGCTGGACACCAAGACCAGCCAGGGGCAGCTGACCAAGGTTCTGGACCAGGCCGGCGTTCCGCTCGCGACGCTGACGGATGCCTACCTCGGGCAGGGCACCTCGCTGGAGTCGCTGCAGAAGCAGCTGCTGGCCACGGCTAACGCTCACCGCGCGTACAAGGACGTGGCGGCTGGCAAGGCGTCGGTCCTCGACTACACCGACGTAGGCCAGCAGTACAAGGACGCCGCCGATGCCCTGGGCAGCGTCAAGGGCGAGATGGCCGAGTCGATCAAGAACGCCCGGGAGCTGGCGCAGGCCACCAAGGGCACCGGGGACGGCACGTCGGCGTACGACCGGCTGAAGGCCGCGGTCGGCGGCCTGGCCGACGAGACCGCCGACGCCGACACCCGCACCCGCTCCCTCAAGAGCGCCCTCGACCTGCTCTCCGGCGGTCAGATATCCCTCCAGGCCGCCGAGGCGAAGGTGAACAGCGCCGTCCTCGACCTGCAGGATGGCAGTAAGGGCGTCAATCGCCAGCAGGGATACGGCAGTCGGCAGCTGGTCAACCAGGACAAGACCCTCAACACCACCACGCGGAACGGTCAGCAGCTCTACACCCAACTCACCGCGCTCTCGGATGCGGCGGCCGATGCCTCCGTGGCGACCTATGACCTGGCCCAGCGCAACGGCGAGACGCTTCCGGCGGCGCTGGCCAAGGCCCGCGAGCAGATGAGCCGCGCCCGCACCGAGGCGATCAAGGCGGCCCAGGGCTACGGCCTAACCCGCGCCCAGGCGGAGGGAGTGGCCGACAGTCTCGGCCTGCTGCCGTCGAAGGTGTCGCTGCTGCTGCAGACCAAGGGCATGGACAGCACGCTCGCGAACCTGATCGCGGTTCAGGCCGAGTTCCACCGGCTGCCCAACGCCAAGACGATCAAGGTGGACTCGCTGAGCGACGGCGCGCAGGCCAAGCTGCGCGAGCTCGGCTTCACGGTCAAGACGGTTCCGGGCACCCGCCAGATCAAGATCACCGCGCCGACCGCTGCCGCCCGTAAGGACCTTGACGGGCTGGTCGACAAGCTCGGCCGGACCCCGAACAGCAAGAACGTCCGCGTGTCCGCGCCGAGTGCCGCGGCGATCAAGAGCCTGGATGCCGTCGAGGCCAAGATCCGGGCGACGCCCGGCGCGAAGTCCGTCATCGTGCGCGCGCCGACCGCGCAGGCCCGCAAGGAGCTTGCGGCGCTCGGCTTCCGCATCGAGAAGGTGCCCGGGTCGAAGAACGTCCGGGTGACCGTCCCGACCAGCGGCCCCCGCAGGGCGGCGGACGCCATCCAGCGGCGCATCGACGCACTGCGCGGCAAGCAGCTGACCGTCACCACGCGCCACGTGTCGATCTTCGACACCTTCCAGGAGCAGAACTCCAACACTGCCGATGCCCTGCGGCGGCAGGCCGAGAACCTTCGCAAGCGGGCCAACAGCCATGCGGACGGCGCGGTCGTCGACTACTTCGCCGACGGAGGGGTCACCGGACCTCGCGGCCGGGAGCAGCAGGTCGCGCAGATCGCTCCGGCCGGGAGCTGGCGCATCTGGGCGGAGCCCTCCACCGGGGGCGAGGCCTACGTGCCGCTCGCCGCCTCCAAGCGCGAGCGCAGCAAGGCCATCGTCGAGGAAGTCGTCGGCCGCTTCGGCGGGCAGGTCGAGTGGTTCGCCAACGGCGGCGTACGCGGCAGCCGGGACTACAGCCCCGTGCTCGCCAGCTCCTTCAAGCAGGCCCGGACCGCGGACGTCATGGCCGGGGTCGTGCGGGCCTTCGACATCCGCACCGGCAACAACGCCGCCCGCACCCGCGTGGTCGACGCTCGCGCCGGCGGGCGCGTCCAGGTCGTCGTGGTCCGCGAGCAGCAGCCGCTGATCGGTTCGATGCCGGTCACCGTCACAGACAGCTCCGCCACCCCCGAGCAGATCGGCACCGAAATGATGCGCAACCTGCGCAACGCCCAACGGGGCGGGAGGATTTGATGACCACAACAGCGAAGCAGTCCCCGCCCATCGAGCTGGCCCCATGGCAGTACGAGATCGGCGGCGTCGTCCTCGGCCGCGGGACCCGTATCCCGGTCGGCAACATCGAAGGACTCGGATCACCCGCCACCCGTCCACAGGACGTGGACAACCCCACGGGCGACGGCACCTACCCGGGCCAGGACTTCTACGGTCCGCGCACCCTGCGTTTCGAGGCCGGCATCAAGACCCCCGGCGACCCCGCCGCGGCCGCCGACCTGCTGGCCCGCCTGGAGCTGGCCGTCGACGACCCGGCTGCCCGGACCCGGCCTGAGGGACGGGCGGTGCTGCGGGGCCGCTGGCCCGGACACCGCACCCGCCGCCTGTACGGGCGGCTGCGCCGCCTGGAGGCCACCAGCACCGCCAACGCGATCAACGGATGGATCCCGCTCGACATCGAGTTCGCCGGTCTCGACCCGCGCTGGTACGACGACGAACTCTCCCAGCTCACCCTGGGCCTGGACCAGGCCGCTCGGCAGGGCGCCGACCGCACCGCGGACCAGGTCCTGTGTGCCCCGCCGGACTGCGGCTCCGCAGCCCCGGACGACCGGCCCGGATGGATCACCAACCGCGGCAACGTGTCGACCTGGCCCAGCCTCCGCATCCACGGCCCGGTCACCAACCCGCGGATCTGGAACACCGTCACCGGCCGTGTCCTCGAACTCGGCCTGTCGCTGCGAGTCGGGGAGTGGGTGGAACTGGAAACCAGGCCCAGCACCTGTTGGGCCCTGCGCAACGGCACGGTCAACGTCGCGAACGACCTCACTCCGCCTTCCCGCCTCGATCTTTTCGCCATCCCGCGGGGCCGCTCCGAGATCGGCTGGAGCGGCGATGACCCCACCGGTACCGCGCGCCTCGACGTGTCGTGGCGGTCGGCGTACACCGCACTGTGAACGGAGCACCAGTGACCCTTGTCCAACCCCCGATGATGGTGCGCGGCGGCCGCCACTCCGCCCGCGCGATGCGCCTGCTGATCCGCGACCTCGCCCGCGGCCGGCAGGGCGTCGCCGCAGCCGAAGACTTGAAGGTTCGCCCCCTGGAGGCGCCCGGGCCCGGGGTGCGCGTCGGCGACGGAGCGGCGCTCGTCCACGGGGTACGCCCCTGGCAGGGCGCCTACACCCAGAGCAACGTCGGCGACGCGGTCGTCGACGTCCCGCCGACCGGGCCGTTCGCCCGCACCGACCTGCTCGTCCTGCGCGTCGAGGATCCCGAGTACGAGGGCGAACGCAACCCGCGCACCGAAGACATCGGCTACTTCCACCTCGTCAAGGGCGTGGACCAGGACGCGACCGCGCTGCACGGGATGACCGCGATACCCCTGGCGCGCATCACCCTGCCCCGCAACACCGCCGCGGTCACCGCCGACATGATCACCGACCTGCGCCGGCTCGCCAACCCGCGCACCGAGCGGACCCTGCACACTGTTCACCCCACCGACCAGGAGAAGGTGCCCGCCCCACACGGCCAGTGGGCGCACTGGCCCAAGGAAGCCGCCTGGGAGGTGGACATCCCCGCCTGGGCGACGAAGGCCACCATCGTGATCACCCTCTCCGGCCTGCGCGCCGAAGCCGGCAACATCTACGCCGAACTCCGCACCCGGCTCGGCGAGCACAACGCCGAGCCGACTGTGTTTGACGACGACGGCACCACCACAAGGCGCTCCAGCGTGATCCTCGCCGACAGCCTCACCGTGCCGCCCGCCTACCGGGGCACCCGCCAGCACCTGGCCGTGCAGATCAATCAGGTCGACAAGTACGGCGACGGCGACCTCACCGTGGCCAAGGGCACCACGGTGACAGCCGACATCCAGTTCACCGAAAGCCCGGTGTGATGGCCGACTACCGCTACATCCTCGCCCGCGCCGCCACCGGCGACGTCCTGCACTGGAACCTGCCGCTGACCGAGGTTGAGTTCGGTCCGGAAAAGTCCGGGCCGGGCTCCTTCCACGCAACCCTCAACCCGACGTTCCGCCGTGCGCTGAGCGACATGCTCGACGACGCCGGCGACACGGTGATCCTCGTCGAGCGCAATGCGCGCCTCATGTGGGGAGGGCTGCTGTGGCGGGCCGAACCGGAAGGATCCCAACTCCCGGTCGAGGCCTCGGGCTTCACCAGCTACCTGCACCGCCGCTTCGACCTGCACGGCAACCTCAACGGCCGCGGCCCCTACATCGAGGCCGACCCCTGCCAGGTCATCCGCGACGTCTGGGCATACGCGCAGGAGCAGCCCGACGGCGATCTCGGCGTGGTCGTGGACGACACCAAGTCGACGGCGACGGCCGGCACCGCGAAGGACCCCTACACCACCTCCAAGACGGACCCCCGCAACCTCGGGGAGATCGTCGACGAGATGGCCGACATCGATGACGGCCTGGAATGGACCGAGACGGTCACCTGGGCCGGGCGCCGCGCCGAGAGGCGCATCGTCCTGGGCGCTCCCCTGCTCGGCCGGCGTCGCGAGGACCTGACCTTCACCACCAGCGCCAACGTGACCGGTGAGCCGCACGTGATCAAGGACGCCGACTCCTACGCCCAGTGGGTCGTCGGCCTGGGCGGTGGCGAAGGCAGCAAGCGCAAGGTCGTGGTCGACGGCGTCCGCAACGGGCGGCTGCGTCTGGAACACAGGCTGGAGACCAGCGAGAAGGACGAAGCCAAGCTGAAGCAGCGCACCCGCCGCGAGCGGCTGGCCCGGCAGATCCTGCCCACGCTCACCGAGCTGGAGATCACCGACCATCCTGCCGCCCCCATCGAGGCACTGCGCGTTGGCGACGACGTCCGCATCCGCCTGCACGAACCGCACACCGCCTACGACGGCTGGAACCGCATCACCGGCTGGACCGTACGCCCCGGCGAGGGCGAGACCCCCGAGCGCGTGACGCTGAAGCTGGAACGCACCCTCAAACCGGAGGAGAGCAGCGACGAGACGGGGGAGGCTTAGAGATGCCGGACACGATCGCGGAACTCGCGCGTCGCATGGCCGCCCTGGAACGACGGGTCGCCGTCCTGGAGCGGGCCCGGCGCGCACCGTACCCGCCGTGGCGCGACCTGCCGCTCACCGGCAACACCGCCGTCCCCGACACCTCACAGCCGCCCCAGCTCCGCGCCAACCCGTGGAACACACTGGAATTCAGCGGCCGGATCGGCCTACCAGGCGGCCGGGCGCTGGACGAAACAGTCATCGCCTTCCTGCCCGAGGGCTACTGGCCCGCCGTGCCCCGCACCGTCGACGTAGCCTCCGACGCCCTCCGCCGGGAACTCCACCTCGACATCACTCCCGAGGGCCAGATCACCCTGCGGGTCCAGGACGGCGGCAGCGTGAGAGCCACCTGGCTCAGCCTCGACAGCGCCTCGTGCCGGATCGACAGCGAGGATGAGGAGACGTAGAGGCTGTACACGAGGGCGGGAGGCCGTCCTGTGTGTCTTCCTTTGCCCGTGGGTGCCGGGTGGTCTTGACGGCCACCCTGCCTGTTCATCAGCACATGCCGATGTCGAGATCACCGTTGTCGAGGTAGATGGGGGTGACGTAGCCGCTCACGCCCGTCGTGTTGTCGGTGATGTACGTCCACTGGTCGTCGTACCCGACGAAGCAGTGCTTGGTCACCGAATGGCCGCGATATCCGAGCCCGTTCACCGAGTAGCCGGTGCCGGGCCCGCTGTGGATCCGTACCCCGTCGTCGTTGAACGAGTCCGCGACATCCGACGGACGCTGCGCCGCCGTGATCGGCCCGGCCGCGGCCGTCGCTGTGGTCGCGACAGGCATGATCAGCGCGGCGGCGAGCGCGGCACCGGCGGCTGTACGGGTCACTAGTTCTCGCACGATGTCTCAGCTCCCCCTACAGCGCGCCGACGTAGCAGCTGACGACGTAGCCGCTCACGCCGGTGCGGTTGTCCGTGATGTAGTCCCAGGCGTAGGTCTGGCCGATGCCGTTGCCGCAGTCCTGCACCCAGTCGCCAATGGTGTAGCTGTGCACGGTCAGGCCATCACCAGGGTTTCCGAGGCCGTTGACGCCGGAGCCGAGGGTGGGCTGCTGGTGGATACGGACCCCGGTCGAATTGAAGTCGGACTGGGTGTCGTCCGCGAAGGCGTGGGATGCCGTCGCCCCCGTGGTGAACAGTGCAACGGTGGCCAGGACGGCTGCCGCCATGCGCTTACGCATCTGCATGATTCCTCCCGTTTCTTTCTGCCTGGTGAAGGGGGAGCTTGACCGTCCCCTGCGCGGTCAGGCTCAGCTCTCACGTGTGCCCACCCGCATCGTGGAACGCAGGCAGTTGAAGGGGGAACCTGAGAGTTCTCAGGGTGACTTGGGCATCAGGCGAGCCTCTGTTCGCCCCTTCGGCGGAGCGCGGCTGACCATGCCGAAGGCCGGTGAGCGACGCACACCAGGTCCCCAACCTGCAGATGGTCGATGGCCTCCCGGATACGATGACGACTGGGTGACCCTCCACCCCGTGCTTCGCACCCAACTCCCGAGGGACCGACCCGCACCAGCGAGGATCGGCCGACTGCCATACGGCGCAGGGGAGAAGGCGAAGCGAGCGTGGCAACTCCGTTGAGCGCGGACAGGTTTCTGTCCGTGCTGAAGCACGCGGGCCTCGGCGTCGTCGAGCATGGCGCGTGGCGTACCCACAACCGCAACAGATACGGCAACTGGGGCCCCGTGAACGGGGTCATGATCCACCACACCGGCCCGTACTCGTCCGAGGCCGACATGGTGGAGCAGTGCCGCGTCGGCTACCACGACCTCCCCGGCCCCTTGTGTCACGGCGTGATCGACCGGTCCGGGACGATCCACCTGGTCGGCTACGGCCGCACCAACCACGCCGGCATGGGCGACACCGACGTGCTGCTCGCGGTCAGCGCGGAGAAGAAGAGCCTGCCGCGCGACAACGAGGCCGACACCGACGGCAACCGGCACTTCTACGGCTTCGAGTGCATCAACACCGGCCATCAGACATGGCCCGCGGCGCAGTTGGATGCGATGGCCCGCGCTGCCGCGGCCGTGTGCCGCGCGCACGGCTGGAACGAGCACAGCGTCATCGGCCACAAGGAGTGGCAGCCCGGCAAGCCGGACCCGGGCGGCATCGACATGGACGACTTCCGCGCGCGCGTCGCGCGCCACCTCGAGGGCGACGGTACGACTCCGGGCAAGCCGAAGCCCGCTCCCAAGCCGAAGCCGTCGCCCAAACCCACTCCGAGGCCGGCCCCACGGTACGCCGCCTTTCCCGGCAGGGCCTTCTTCCACGCCGGTCGGTCCTCGCCGGTGATCGAGGCCATGGGAAAGCGGCTGATCGCCGAAGGCTGCGACTCCTACGACACCCCCGCGGGCGCGGTGTGGAACGACGCGCACCGCCGCTCGTATGCCGCCTACCAGATCAAGCGTGGCTACCGCGGCCCTGACGCCGACGGCATCCCCGGCCACGCGACGTGGAACGCGCTGCGCGTCCCGCGCCAGGCCAGCACGACCGAACCGACGACGACCCAGCCCGAGAAGGAGACCGATCCCGTGCCGCAGGCCCTCGCCGACATCGCGGAGCGCACCGCGGCCACCTACGTCCAGTCGTTGCTGGGCCTGATGGCGGCCTCTTCGACCACCGACCTGGTGTCGCTGTCGGCGTGGCAGGCCGCCGCCGTCTCCGCTCTCCCCGCCGCCCTGTCGGCGCTGAAGTCCACACTCGGCACGGCACTCGGCCGCACCGGCACGGCCTCCTGGCTGCCGGGCAAGCACGACCCGGCCACCCCCAAGTACTGACCGGGAGCCACTCGTGCCCGAGGGAGAGATCGCACTCGCACTCGCCGAACTGCGCAGCGCCCTGGAAGTCGGCCTAGCCCGTATCGACGGCCAGTTGGCGCTGCTCGTGCAGCGCAACGAACAGACGGACAAAGCAGTTGAGGACCTGGAGCAGCGGGTCACTGCTCTGGAGAAGGGAAGGTGGCCGCTGCCAACAGTCGCAGTGCTGGCCACCGTCACCGCGGTGGCGCTGACGGTATACGGACTGATGAGGGGCTGAAACGAAGACCCGCTGCACGGCGAGGAATTGTCAGACGGCCTACTCAAGGAGACACCGAGCCCCTCGGAGTGGCTGCGGCGTCTGTGCCCGTCCGGGCAGAAGAGTGGCCCCCGCCTGGGCGAGGGCCACTTGGCCCTCTTGGAGAAAGACCACTGCCTACGGTAACAGCGGCCATCGTGACGCCGGTCAACGCGGTGTGGCTACGCTCATGCGCCGGCAGGTTCAAGAGGACAGCGGAGGACAGGGCGATGCATCGGCTGAAGCCGTATCTGGTGGGGCACCAGGAGTTCGCCGCCCTGTACGGGGTCGCGCCGCAGATGGTGTCGCAGTGGCTATCTCCCAGCCGCAATGTCCTGGATCCAGCGACCGCCATCGTCGTTTCCGGGGTGCGCTACTGGCCGCTGGGGTTCGCATGCCGCTTCGGCACGACCACCGCCCGGCCGAAGCAGCTGAACGTCCGCTACAAGGAACGGCTCATTGCGGAGCAAGGCGAGGGCTGGGAGGCCGACTCACGCGACCAGCTGCCGCCGATCGTCGGTCAGCAGGAGATCATGGAGCTGTTCCATCTGCCGTCGCAGGGCACCCTGGCCACGCGGATCGCCGCGGGCAACTTCCCGCAGCAGGACTGGCTGCTGTCCGGGTCGGGGCTGTGGCTGCTGGACACCGTGCTCGGTGCGGCGCCCGGGCTGCGGGCGAGCGCGCGCAGCCTGTCCTGGGAGGTCGACGAGCAGGTGGTGAAGGCTCTACGCGAGGGCACATACGACGGCCCGGGATCGAAGGTCCTGACGCGCGGGCGGCACGCGCGAAAAGGCCTCTGACCTGCGCAAATACTGTACACAGACCTCGAACACGAGTAAGATATAGGCATATCTCCCCCTCAAGGGGTTCATTCGCATAGGAGGTAGATGTGCAGTTCGTGCAAACGCCCGCCGGTGACGGCGTCGCCGTCATGGAGGCAAAGGAGGTCCTGGTCGTGGAGCTGGCCCTGTCGCGCTACGTACTGGAGCATCCAGACTCCCACGTCGCCGTCCGCATGCTCGCGGACGTCTCCCGCGCCAACGAGGAGCGGGAGGCCCGCATGGAGGACCTGGCGGAGGGCGCCGCCTCCCCTTGACGGGCATTGAGTGAAGTCGCCGCCACCGTAGCGGGGTTGATCACCGGCCATCCAAGCTGCAAGATAGGTGCCATTCTTGCAGACGTCACCGAGAGGTGGGGGTATGGAGGGTGTCCAGGACGAGATCCCGGGGCTGGTGATCCACACCGTGCGGCATCCGGACGATCAGGCGGCCACGATCCAGGCGCAGTTCGAGGCGTTCCACCGGCTCAACCCCTGGGTGCTGCGCGCGCTGGAGAGCCTGACCGCCGACTACCTCAGGCGCGGCGCCGCACGTGTCGGCATCGGGATGCTCTTCGAGGTCCTGCGCTGGCGCTACGCCACGGCCACGGAAGGCGACGAGTTCCGCCTCAACAACAACTTCCGCTCCCGCTACGTGCGGCTGCTCATCGAGCGCCACCCGGAGTGGGGGCCCGCGTTCGAGGTCCGCGCTCTGCGGACCGACTGAACCAACCCTCTTGGAGACGAACGACCCATGAACCAGCCACCCGGACAGGACGGCGGCGACAGCCAGCCGACCGCCCCGCCCCCGCCGAGCACCGAAACGCTGCCCGAGCGAACGGTCAACCAAAGTGCCGTCGCGCTGCGCGCCGACCAAGTCGAGTTCGACGCACGCCAGGTGGGCGCCCTGGCGCTGATCAGCCCCGGCCTGCAGCAGGCCCCCCGCGCGCAGCTGGCAGTGTTCTTCCACTACTGCGTGCGCTCCGGTCTCGACCCGTTCGCCCGCCAGATCTACATGATCGGCCGCAAGAACAAGGGCGAGGACCGCGAGGACAATCCGGTCAACTGGACCATCCAGACCGGCATCGACGGCTTCCGCACCATCGCCCACCGGGCGGCCGAGCGGACTGGGGAGCGCATCTCCTACGAGGACACCGTCTACTACGACGCCGACGGCGGCGCCCACGACGTGTGGCTGGCACCGGTCCCGCCCGCGGCCGTGAAGGTCACCGTGCTGAGGGGAGCCAGCCGCTTCCCCTTCATCGCCCGCTGGAGCGAGTTCGCGCCCGAGTACTGGGACGCCAAGCAGAGCAAGTACGTCGTCGCCAAGATGTGGCGCCAGATGGGCTCCCACATGCTGCGCAAGTGCGCCGAGGCGGGCTCCCTGCGCATGGCCGCCCCGCAGGACCTGTCCGGCGTCTACGTGGACGAGGAGATGGCCCAGGCCGACGCCGAAGTCGTGGCCGGGGCCTCCGAAGAGGCCACCCGCAGGCTGCGCGAGGCCGCCGGCCTGGAGACGGGCGAGGCCAGGAGCGATGCCGTCCAGCCCAGCAAAGACACGGCTACCGAGGAGAAGCAGCCCCGGCCACGCAAGCGCACCCCGGCCCGGCCGAAGAACGAGCCGGGCGAACCGACCGCAGGCGACAAGCCTGCGCCGCACCGTCCGCGCGCCACCGGCAAGAAGACGGCTACCGCGGCCCGTAAGCCATCGGCCACGTCCTGAACCACCCGGGGAAAGACCATGACCAGCACAGACCTGCAGAGCCAGATCCTGACCGTTGCCCGCGCGTCCCTGTCCGCACGAACCCGCTGGGACGAGATGCCGGAACTCCTCGTCTTCAAGCGCCACAGCGACACCGGCCTGACCGTCCAGCCGCTGCCCATCCCGGACCTGTTGTGGGAGTTGTTCCATCCCGCCGAAGTGATCGTCGCGTCGGCCAGGGCAGCCCGCACCACGACGATCGCCGCCGAAGCGGACACGGTCGCCCTGGCTTTGCGCAGCGAGGGGTTCTCCATCACTCCTGACACCAGCCCCCAGGCGGCCGAAGCCATGCGCCGCCGCATGGCCGGAGGTTCGGCTCCCCGCAACGAGGACATCCCCGGGCGGATCGAACAGCGGTGGATCAACGCCGTCGACCGGCATGGCCAGCAATACCTCGTGACCGCCGACCGGCTCAGCGACGGAAAAGCCACAACAGCCGTCGGGCATGTCCTTTCCCCTGCGCAGCGGTTGACCGGCTCCATCCAGACGGCTCTGGAGGCCTTCAGCGAGGCCGTCTGGCAGCGGCCCACCGAGGCCGCAGCACCGCGCCCGTCGGGAGCCCACCAGTGACCCTCACCCAGGAGCGGCCCGTCAGCCTGTGGCCTGCAGCGCACGCGGCCGACGCACGCCGCCCCCGCTCCCGGCAGACAAAGATCGGCGCGAGCGACACCGTGTGCGCACGCCGTGCCGGCTACCTCCTGCACGGCCGCACGCCGACCGACGGCGGCGAGAAGCGCAAGGCGATCCTCGGCACCTGGCTGCACGAAGGGGCACTCGACGCCGTCCGTGCGGAGTATGGCTGGATCATCGAGCGCCGCGTGGAGGACGACTTCATCCGCGGGCACATCGACGCCGTCCAGCTCGACGGCCGCACCGCCCTGCGGCTGCCAAAACGGCTGCGCCCCAGCCTCCCGGCCGAGGAGGTCACCGTGGAGGACATCAAGACCAAGAGCACCTTCCAGTGGGACACCATCCTGCGGCGCGGGGCCAGCGACGCCGAGCTGCGCCAAGTCCTGCTGTACGCCGACTTGTTGCGCACCGAGGGGTTCGCCGATATCGACGGCCAGCGACAGCTGGCCCGTCTCGGCCCGCTGCCCGTGGGTCGCATCCGGTTTAGGTTCATCAACCGCGACTCGGGCGACGACCACGTGCAGGAGATGCCCTTCACCGCCGAGCGGGCCAGCGGCGCGCGCTGGTGGGTCCAGCAGGTACGGGCTGCGGAGACGCCCGAGGACCTGCCGCGCACCTTCGCCGGGCCGGGCCTGTCCGTGGTCTGCGACAACTGCCCCTTCAAGACGGCCTGCTGGGGCCCGACCGTCGCCGGCCGGAGCCCGCAGAGCCTGCTCGTCCACGACGACGCCGAGCGGGAGCAGGCGCTGGCCGAGTACGTCGAAGTGTCCGAGCAGATCAAGCCGCTCAAGGACCGGCTCAAGGAACTGCGCGCGAAGCTCGACGGCTCCGAAGAGGGCGTGTACGGCGGCAACGTCCTGTCGTGGAGCGGCGGCAACCCGACCAAGGTCGACGACGTGGACGCGATGGTCACGTTGTTCCGGCAGGCCGGGGTGCCGGTGCCGATGGCGCCCGACACAGTGGCGATGAAGGAACAGCTGAAGGCGGCCGGTATCCCGGCGCCGGTGCGCCTCGACCATGAACGGCGCACCACGGTGAGCATCAACGTCACCGTACGCAAGAAACCCTGACCTGCACCCCAGGCAAGGGGCAGGGCCCGATGTAGGCCCTGCCCCTACCCCAGTGCGGCCCATACCCGGACGTGACATGGAGAAGTGCCGGTGAGCATCCAACTGATGGTGGTGGCGGCCTACCTGCCGAAGGAGGTGATCAACAAGACGCAGAAGCTCGTCCTCATGAAGATCGCGGACTCCGCCGACGACCAGACCCGCCTGGCCCGTCCCGGCCTGGACCGGATGACGGCCTGGGCAGGCGTGGGCGCGAACCAGGTCATCACGGTCGTCACCGAACTCGTCGGCCTGGGCCTGGTCGAGCGGACCGAGATCGGCCGGGCAGGGCGCCGCGCGGAATACCGCGTCTTCCCCTACGGTGTGCCGCCGATCCCGTCGACCGAGGAGCTGATGGAGCGACGCAGCGCCTCGCAGCGTGCGCCGAGAAACCCCCGCCTGGCCCGGCAGCCGTCACCGCGGGGCAAGCCGTCGATGGCAGCCCGGACCCGCGACGATGTGTCCGCCCGCGAAACAGCGCGCGCAGCCCCGGCAGCCCGGCACGAGCCAGGGTTCCCCCAGGGGAACCCTGGCGATGGACAAAAGAGGGTTCCCCCAGGGGAACCCAGTGGGTTCCCCCACGGCGACCCAGTGGGTTCCCCCAGGGGAACCCCTTCTCTTCCTCCTTCTTCCTACAGCCTTCCTAACCCCCCTACCCCCGCGGCGGGCACCGGTGGAGAGGGGGAGGAGGACGAGCAGACCGGGCAGCAGCCGGCATCCGGCTGCCCTGCGCATCCGCAGCCGGTCGACGGCTGCCGGGGATGCGGTACCAACGCACGCGCCCGGCGCGAGCAGGCCCAGCGCGAGGCCGCCGAGCGGGAGCGCATGGCCCAGCGGGCGTGGCTGAGAGAGTTCTTCGCCGAGCAGGAGCGGCGGGTTGCCGACAGCGATCCCGTGGCGCTGGAGATGGCCCGCCAGCGGACGCGCGAGCTCGCCCGCCTGGGCCGCGCCCGGCGCCCCAACTCCCTTGACACATAGGCGGCTTCAAAGATCGCCATCATTGACGCCCCGACGTATGCGAATAAGATATAGGCAATAAGTTCGAAAACCCCTTCGGACTCAACCTCTTGGAGATCACATGAACGCCGCCGCAGAGCGCGAACCCGCAGAGACGGCCTACATCGTCGTGGCCGAAGCCATCCACGGCCGCCCCGCCACCCCCGTCCTCAGCAAGGGGCTGTTCTGCTCCGTCGAGTGCGCCGGAGTCGGCGTGTACCAGCTGACGCGCTCGCTCAGCTCCAGCGAACAGGGCGCAGCCGTCGTCCTGCGCCGCCACAACCGCCCCATCGGCTACGTCGTCGCAGGCGACGGGCGGATGTGGCAGGTAGAGGCCCATTCCGTCGACGCACTGCCCGAAAGCGTCTGAACGCACGCCCCGAGATAGGTGCTACCTCTGCAATCACTGACGCCTTTACGAGGTGTCGTAGGCCATACCCCTCTTGGAGACCCACATGACCACCCTCGCGGCATTGCCCGACCACAACCTCCGCAACAACCCACTGTGGCTTGAGCTCTTGCGCAACTACTCGCACGTCATCACGCCGCTGCGCTACCTGGGCTGGACCACCGACATCGACCTCACCGACGCGTTCTGCATCCGTGCGGACCTCGCCGACGGCACCGAGCTGACCATCACCTCCGAAAACGGACTGCCCCGAGATCCCGCAACGGTGACCGGCTGGCAGGTCGTGCGCCGCGACGTCAAAGACCCGACACGGCACACCGTCCTGTACGACTCCCTCCCCGGCGGCCCGCAGCGCCACAGCCACGCAGGGCTGATGCCGATGTTCGGGCGCATCGAGGCGATCGACGCCCGCCAGCCCACGGTCTGGATGACCACCTCGGCCACCTACAGCGCCCCCTACGGCCTCAACACCAACCAGGGCGGAGCCATCGAGCCGCCCGGCATGGCCGTCGCCCGCTACTTCGAGTGGTGCCAGCACCTGACGGCCGGCTCGGGCTACCAGCGCGTCTGGGAACGGCCCGAAGCCGACGGCTACCCGCTCGCCCTCCTCGAGAAGGACGGCCACATCGCCACCGTCCGCGTCACCCGCAGCACGCACACGGAGGGCGCGTGATGGCCCTGCACTACCTCAGCGGCGTCGAACTGCTGCGCCGCGCCGACGAGGCCAAGGCCCGCGCCCTGTACGCGGATGTCATCGAGGCCCTCGAACAGCACTGCACCGACGTCAGCGTGGACTGGCCCGGCAACGAGCTGACCATCACCGTCCCGCTCACAGACGACGGCGAGCAGTACGTCGCCATCTCGGGCCGCACGTCACTGGACTGGCACTCCGACCGCAGCGAACTCGGCGGCTGGCGGGCCCAGCACATCGACAACACCCACGGCACGGCCAAGGTCATCTACAACACCACGACCGGCGAGGGCGAACCACCCGGCGACCTGTCCCTCGAACCTCTCGCCGAGGAGGTCGGCGCCTACGTCAACGGCTGGCGCGATGCCCGCTGAGAGGCGCGACCGGTGATCTGGCTGCTGATCCTCCTGCTCCTGGGCCTTGCCGCGTTCATCGCCCTCGGCATCGAGGACAGCCGCCACCACCGCGCGCTCGGCGCACACGACCAGACCTGACCTGACCTGACCCACAGCCGCCCGACCCGATCTCGGGCCGGGCGGCACGAGCACCCTTGGAGAAGACCCCGTTGGCCCGTGCCATATGCCTGCTCTGCGGAGCGGGCGGAGACGGAGCCGGCCTGCGCGAGGCCGGATTCGAGGTGATCCTCGGCATCAACCACTGGCAGACCGCCGTCGACACTTTCGAGATCAACTTCCCCGGCGCGGCGGCACGCTGCGCGGACATCCAGAACTACCCCATGCGCTGGCTGCCCAAGGCCGCGCTCTGCTGGGCCTCGGTGATCTGCACCGAGATCAGCCCTGCGGGAGGCAAGAAGCGGGCGCCAGATCCCGCACAGGAGGCCCTCTTCGAGGAAGAGGAAATGTGGCGCAACGTCCCCGAGGAGGCGTTCGAGAAGACACGCGTCACCGCCTGGTGCGTGCTGCGCGCAGCCGAGGCCAAGCGGTTCCCGTGCGTCGTGGTGGAGAACGTCGTCGAGTTCGTCAAGGACTGGCCGCTGTTCCCCGACTGGATCAGGTGCATGAAGAAGCTCGGCTACCGGGTCCAGATCGTCTCCGTGTCCTCCGCGCACATCGGTGACGACACCAACCCGTATGCGCCCCAGTGGCGCGACAGGATTTATGTGGTTTTCACCCTGGAAGGCGTCCGCCGCCCCGACCTCGCGCCGCGCCCGCTGGCGTACTGCATGGACTGCGGGCGCGACGTCAAGGCCCGCCAGACCTGGTTCGACCCCAAGGTCCGCGTCGGCAAGTATCAGGAGGACTACAACTACCGCTGCCCGAACACCCGTTGCGGGCGTGCCGAGGTCGAGCCGTACGTGCGGCCCGCGTCCGACATCATTCTGTGGGACGACATCGGCACGCGGATCGGCGACCGCGCCAAGCCGCTCGTGCCCAACACCATGGCGCGTATCGAAGCGGGCCTGGCGAAGTTCCCGTTCGAGCCGAGCGTGGTCACCCTCAACCACGGCAAGGACGGCACCGACCGGGCCTTCGCGCCACGCCGGCGGCCGATGCCGACGCGCACCGCCAAGCTCGGCGAGGCGCTGCTGGTACCGGTCGGCGGCTCCTGGAACGACACCGCCGCGCGTGTCGATGCGCCCATGCGCACGCGCAGCACGCGCGAGAGCGAGGCCCTGGTCACCATCGATCCGGCCCCGTTCATCGTCGAGTACCGCAACAACTGCGACGCCGCCCCCATCGACAACCCCCTGTCGACACTGGCCACGGCCCGCCACCACGGCCTGGTCGTGCCCGACGGCATCGCCGGGGACCGCTCCCGCAACACCCTGGTCATCCCCTACCGCAAGGGGAACGCCGCCAAGACCGCCGGCGTCCCGCTGCACGCGATGTCCACCCACGACTCGGCCGCCGTCGTACGCACCGCACCGGCCATCGAGGACTGCTACTTCCGCATGCTCCAGCCGCGCGAGCAGCTGTCCGCGCAGCGGTTCCCGGACACCTACAAGGTCGTCGGCACCAAGGCCGACCAGACCATGCAGGCCGGAAACGCGGTCACCGTCAGCGTTGCCCGCTGGATCGGCGAACGCCTCATGCCCGTTCTGGCCTGAACCACCCTCTCTGGAAGAAACGGAGAACACCGTCATGACCCCCGCCATATCCGATCAGTTGGGCGTCCTCGCCCAGCAGCGTGAACAGCTCGATGTCGAGCGGCGCCGCATCCAGAAGGCGTACTGCCTGGCCGTGCTCGACCACATCACCGCCAAGGTGCGCCACGCCTGCCCCGAGGCCGCCTACGTCGGCGTCGCCTACAACGGCACGACACGGGATGTGGACCTGCTCGGCGTGCTCGGCGAGCAGACCAGCCCGCTCAGCGGCCTGCCCTGGCTGTGGGAGAGCAGCGACGAGGAACACCCCCTGGCCGAGATCGCCGCCGACATCGAGGCCGATGTCCAGACCGCCCTTAAGCCCTACGACTCCCCGGCCTGGGCCACCATCCGAGCCAACCGGGCCAGCGACGGAAACCTCTGGCTGGTCGAGCTGCCCCCAGTTGACCGGGCGGCGCGCATCGCCCAACTGGTGCGCGAGAGTCACCCGCAGGCCACGGCCGTCGTCGTGGACGGGCGCGGCGTCGGCGGCCGCGTCATCGAGGTGGTCGAAGGCGTCGACGAGGACGGCGCCCCCATTCGACTCCGCCCCCGCTGGACGGGCGAGTGCGACGACGTCCTGAACCGCCTGGTCGCTCAGATCTTCGCGATACCGGACCTGGCGGACCGTCATCTCGTGCACGCCCAGGACCGCTACCGCCATCGCTGGTGGAGTGGCACCCGCGACCTCGCCTGGGTGATGCCTCTGCCGCCGGCCGAGTAACCGCCCTGGACCAGCACCCGATGAGCGACACCGGGTGGGCCAGCAGGGCGCCATGCGCCGGGGACATGCGTTTCACCCCCGGCGACGCCTCCGACGACCCGGAGGCCGTCGAGGACCTGCTCAGACGGCCGCACCTTCAGGACCTGCTCAAGGTCTGCCGGGTGTGCCCGTTCAGAGCCGAGTGCATCAGGCTCGTGAGGCCCCGCGCCTCCCGGTTCGACGGCATCAGCGGCGGGCGCCTGTGGTTCAACGGCCAGATCCGCGCCACCTGCGAGAGCGCCGACCCCGGCGAACTCGCCGAAGGCGCCTCGCCCATCACCCACGGCACCGAGTCCGGTGCCCGCGCCCACACCCGGCGCGGCGAGCGTGCCTGCTCCCTGTGCCGCGAGGCGGCACGGATTGCCCAGGCCCGCCGACGCGAACGCAAACATCCCTCCGGCCCGTAAACGCCCCGTCAACCCCCTCATGGAGAAGACATGTTCACCATTAAGGCGGACGCCCTGTCCGCCGTCCTCGACCAGGTCATCCCGCATCATCTCGACGTCCGTGACACCGGTGGCCTGGACGTGGTCGTCCTCGACTGCACCCGCGGCCATCTCCATGCCGTCGGTGCAGGAGCCAGCACGCTCGCCATCGCCCGGACACCGATCGAGAACACCGCGTTCTGGACGGCACCCCTCGACTACGACGAGGTCAGCGTCCTGCGCGCATGGCTGGACACCTCCGACCACGTCCACGTGGAGCACACCGTCGAGGGCGGCCGCCCGCTGGTGCGCTTCGCCGAGGGTCCGGCACAGATCACGATGCCTGTGGTCACCGACGCACCCGAGTTGCCTTGGCGCACCATCCTGCGCTTGGAAGCCCAACCGCGCCTCGCTGCACCGCGCGTCATGCGGATCAGCGCCGCGGACCTCGCCCTGTGGGAGAGCACCGGCAGGGACATCGAGATCCGGCCCGCCGCCGGGATGGCGGCGTTCGTCGTCACCTCTGGCCCGGACTTCATCGGCGTCCAGCTGCCCCGGCCCGAAGCAGCGGACGGGAAGGCGCTGGAGGGGGACGCGCTGGACGGCTGGACCGCGTCCCTGCGCACGCGATGGTTCCTGTACGAGGGCCTGCCCTACGAGATGGGAGCAAGCTACGCGGACCGGTGGGGGATGGTGTGGCGCATCCTCGTCCGGCCCGAGCCGGGGCAGGAGCCCATAGCCGTCACCGCCGACCCGTCCGGCTCTGCACTGCCCCTGTCGGCGGTACTCGGCGCCGGCGGGCCCCTCTTGCGCATCACCGACTGACCTCAACCAAAAGATAGGTCCCACTAGTGAAACAGATAAGTGAAGTCCGGGGTAGGTGCGGCCCGGACAAGGAAGTCGACCCCGAGAAGGACGGAGACCTCGGGATCAATCCCCTGCCGCCCGCCTGGCGTACCGCCGCAGATCAGACCGCGCTGGCAGTCCAACTGCCCAGTCCTGCTTATGAATTGAAGGGAAACCTGTGAACAAGGCTCAGCTCATTCAGGCCGTCGCCGACAAGGGCGGCCGCCACCTCACGCCCACCGAGGCGGTAGAGATCGTCCTCGACGTCATGGTGCGCGCCGTCGCGGCAAACGACCCGGTGTCGGTCACCGGTTTCGGCACGCTCCTCCCGCGCCACCATCCCCAGCGTCGTGCGCGCAATCCCCAGACGGGCGAGACCGTGACCGTCAACGCCGTGCGGGTCGTGAAATTCCGCCCGGGCGTGCGCTTCCAGGACCTCGTGGCGGGACGCGCAGACATGCCTGAATCCGGCAACTGCATCAAGAAGGCCCCCAAGACGCCCCGCCCGTAACCCCGCACACCACGCCGCCGCCCCGGTGTGCGCCGGGGCGGCGGCCGCCCGAAGGAACCCTTTGATGAACCACCCCGTGGGAACCGAGATAGAGGCCACCGCCCAGTGGCTCGAAGCCCATTCCGCCGCCGGCGCCGCCACCGTCCTGCGCCGCGTCGCCCATCAGCGCGACCGCTCGCGCCAACAACTCGACGTCACGCTCGACCGCCTTCACCGCTACCGCTCGGCGTGGCAGTCGGCGCGAGGGCGCGCCCAGCGCCGCGCAGCCGAAGTCGCCGAACTGTCGCAACAACGGGTCGAGACGGAGTACCCGTTGAGCGGGCGGGCGCGGCCTGCGGCTCAGCCGGTGCAGAACGTCATGCGCGACAACGCCCTGATGCGTATCGACCTCGCCCGTTTCCAGAACCTGGTCGAACGCGCAGGCTGGATGGCCGACAGCGAACCGCGCCGCCTGTGGCGCTGGCGCAACGGCTGGTGGGAACTGGCCCACCGCAAGAGGAATCCCAAGGACGGCTACACCGACACCGGCTGGTACCTGTGGGGGCCTGCCGAAAGTCACTTCGGCACGTGGATCGCGCCGGGGAAGGCCGACGCGACGCGCGAAGCCGACCGGCTCATCACCCAGCACCTCGCCACCGTGGCGGAGACGGAACGGTGACGGCCCAGCCCGAAACCATCCCCGGCCGAGATCGCCGAGCGCGCCGGGACGGCGGCAAGACGGCGCCGCTGCAGAGCGCGCCCGTCACCCTGCCAAGCGTCCAGGGCAAGGGGCAGTGGCAGCCGCGCGTCTTCGGCCTCGACCTCTCTCTGACCTCCACCGGTATCGCCGGCGCCGACTGGGCGCTGGCCGCCCGCCCCGGACGGCGGCGCGGTCATGAGCGGATGGACTGGCTTCTGTGCAGCATCGGCCTGTGCCTGAAGGAGGGTGCCGACCTGGCGGTGGTCGAGGGTGCGGCGTACGCGCAGGGCGCGCAGGCCGGACACCACGAACTAGCCGGACTGTGGTGGCAGGTCACGCAGTACCTGTGGCGCCAGCGCATCCCCTACGCCGTGGCCAACCCCCACCACCGCACCATCTACGCAACCGGCCGCGCGAACCCGGCGCAGCATCTTCCTCGCAAGGAGCGGTCGCGGGTGGCCAAGGGCATGGTGCGCGCCGTCGCCGTGGAGCGGTACGGCGTCGCATGCGACGGGCCGGGCCGCTACGACCAGGCCGACGCCACGATCCTCGCCGCGATGGGCCTCGACTGGCTCGGCTACCCCACCGTGCCGGTGCCCGACACCCACCGCCGCGCCCTCGAAGCCGTGCAGTGGCCAGACCTGATCCCGGCGTCCGCCAATTAAGGAATTGAATTGCGGAAAATGAATTCAAATTCGGAGGGGTGGATATTGCTTTTGGGGTATTTGCCATTAAGATATAAGTAATTCATTTCCCCACGGATTGGGTGCAGAAAATGGCAGGGAAAGAGATCGTGGCACCGGCTTCGGAACACCCCTTCGCTTACCCCTGGTGCCGCAGCCACGACATCCGCTGCCCGCAGTGTGGGGCGTGCGCTTGCGACCACGCCGCGGACTGCGGCTGCTGCCCGGACACTTCCTGCGAGTTCTGCGCCTAGTCCCCAACACAACCCGCCCCTCAGATCTACCCGCGCCCCCGGCCCGACAGCCGGGGGCGCACCCATACGCGCAAGCGCCCTCTTGGAGACCACCGCATGACCTACACCCGAGGAATTCAGACCCTCGCCCAGCACATCGGCACAGAACCCGAATACGTCGCCCGCGCCCTGCGCACGGCATCCCGCACACACGCCGTCATACGCGCTCAGCAATTCCAGGACCTGACCGATGAGCAGTTCCGGCGCCTCATGGGCGGCGACCGCCTCGCCGTGGCCCTCGTCGCCAACCTCGCCCTGCGCTACGCCGGACGTATTGAAGACGCCTTGCTCCTGATGGACATCTACCACGCCAGCCAGGGCACCAAGCCGCCCCGACAGGCCATCCGCAAGGGCGTCGGGACCCATCCCGAGTACCACAACCACGCCCACATCCAGCAGGCCATCCGCATCCTCGACGCCGCCGGCCTGCCGCCCATCGTCACCGACGGCACCCACGAACTGCGCCCCGGCTTCCAGGTCCTGCCTGCCCAGAGCGAACTGCCCGGCTGGGTCTTCATCGCACCCGACCCCGACTGCGAGGCCCGCACCGGCTTCGCCGGCGGCAGCCTCGGCTACCTCGCCGTCATGCGCTGGGCCGGATGGGGCGTCATCACCGAACCCATGCCCGCAGGGCTGTGGGCCGTCGTCCACCCCAACCACCGGAGCAACCCCTTCCCCTCCTGACTGCACCCGTCGCCCGCCCGCACCAGGCGGGCGGGCGACGGCCCCTCCAGAAAGGCCACCGGCACCGTGAAGCTCCCGGTCGACGACGAAACCCTCAACGCCTGGTCCTCCCTCCTCAACCTCACCGAGGAACAGGCCGCCGACGTCCTCAAGGAGATCGAGAAGACGCTGCGCGTCGGCTACGTCCACCGCCCCCACTCCCTGCGGCACCTCAGCTTCGAGGAACTGGTCGCGGGCATGGCCGTGGACGAGCTGGCCCTCATGTTCCTGGCCACCGGACTGCGCCACACCGGCCACCCCGAGGCGGCCGCCGCCGTCGAGATACGCGGCCTCGCAGCCCAACTCCAGGCCCAACACGAGGCCGACTGAACCCCGGCACCGCACTTGCCCCACGCCGCCCCGGCCGCGCCCCGCGCACCGGGGCGGCCCCATGCGCGCACCCCAAGGAGCCCCTGTGTCCGACGACGACATATTCCTGCCGCGGGCCGCAGCACCCGCCGCGGCCCGCCCCGTACCGAGCTGGGCGAAGAAGGCCCCGCCCAAGTCCAAAGCCGCCGTACGCCCCGCGAAGACCACCTGGCGCAAGATCCTCGCGCCGCGCGATCCGCACGAGCACGCTCGCAAGATCGCCGAGAACGTCATCGACGCCTGGTATCAGAGCCACGGCGGCAGCAGCATCGACGTCCCCCTCGGCACCGTCGCCGCACTCGCACTCCTGCGCCAGCCCGAGAAGACCGGCAACGGACTCGCCGACTGGATCATGGGCCGCGAGCCGCACGAACTCCCGCAGCTCTTCAAGGAGATCTACCTCGGCTACTGGCTCAAGCGCCCCGACCTGATCGACCGCGCCGTACGTCTGCACGACTGGGCCTGGAACCCCGACCCCGACCCCCACCAGCTCCAAGCCGTCCAGGCCATCACCCACCGCGCCCTCAACCAGGGCCTGTTGGACCTCACCGGCCATGACGACCCGTACATGCGCGCCGAGACCGACGTCCTCAGCCCGCTGCTGACCGGCCTGCGCCACAAGAGCGACAAGAAGTGGCGCGGCGAATACCACACACCGCCCGGCGTCACCGACCTGCTGGCCAACATGCTCGTCGACAAGGACTTCGCTCAGCCAGACCTGGCCATCCGCGAACCCGCCGTCGGCTCCGGCACCATGCTCCGCTCCGTCGCTCAACGGCTGCGCGACCTCGGCCTCAACCCGCACGACTACCTCTGGTACGGCAACGACGTCGACGCGCTTGCCGCGGCGTGCGCAGCCGTCAACGCGATCATCTGGGACCTCGGTCCCAAGTGCTTCATCGGATGCGCCGACTCCCTCGCCCTCGAGGACGGCGGCTACGCCAAGACCCTCGCCGAAGCCAAGGACTCCTTCGAACAGCGCGACCGCTACGTCGACGCCGCAAACACCATCGTCGCCTCCCGCCGCGCCTTCCGTCTCGTGGACGACCTCATCTCCGGCAAGGAGACAACCGCCGCATGAGCGACGAAGACGACCTCGCACGCCCGCGCGCCACCCCCACCCGGGGCAGGCGCCGACCCGCCTTCGCCCAGCCCCCACCCACCGGCCTCGACCAGCCGCTCGGCCAACTCGCACCCGACCTCGAACCGCCCTGGGCCAAGGAGGACACCGACACCCCCGACCGCACCGCCAGCTACACCCACCCCGAAGGCCACCGCATCGGCCTGCGCCTCCAAGGAGGCGACCTGATCATCCAGACCTGGATCGCCGCAGGCCCCCACGTACCAGCCGTCCCCGACGGCACGGCGGCAGAGCAAGCCGAAGCCCAGGCCGCCAACGACGCACGCCTTCAGCCCGGCCGCACCTGGCACCGCACCATCCCCATCCGACACACCCCCGACCTCGCGGCAGCCATCGACGCCGTCCTGCGCGACGGACTCATCCGCTCCCTCACCACCAAACCCAAACGCATACGCACCACCACATACGGGCCCACCCCAGAAACCAGCAACCGGCCCCAGCAGACCCACTCCACCCAGAAGGAAGGCACCCCGAAGTGAAAACGCCAAATCCCCGCATCAAGGTCGACGGCCCCGCTGACTTCGCCCAACTCCTGCCCTTCCTCGTCGGCCACCAGCCCGAGGACTGCATCGCCCTCCACGGCCGCATCGACACCGAGACCGGCACCGGGCCGACCATGACCATCTCGCTCCCCGACGACCCCGCCACCTGGCAGGCAACCGCCGCAGCATTCGCGGCCAAGTTCATCCACATCACCCACGCGCCCGGGCAGCCCAACATCCTCGACATCGTTGTCTTCCTCTGCCGCACCCCGCGCCCCGGCCAGAGCGCAGAGGAAACCGCCGAGGCCCTGCGGCCCCTGGCCGACTACTTCGTCGACGCCTTCACCGACATCGGCCGCGGCTCTATCCAGTCGACCATCGCCCTCGTGGACAACCGCTGGTGGGCATACGAGTGCCACCTCCCCGGATGCTGCGAGGGCGAACCACTCCCCAGCCCCGACGACCCCACCAGCGTCGCCGCCCAACTCGCCCGCCACGGCTGGACGCTCGGCCGCCGCACCAGCGAGATCACCCAGGAGTTCCAGCCCATCGAGCCGGAGGACACCGCCGACCTGCACCGCGCCCTCGACAACGAAGGCGCAGCCTGGGCCCAGTACTGCGCCAACGCCTCCGACGACAACACCGTCCTGCGGGCCACCCACGCGCTCCTGGAGACCGCGATACACGACTTCCGTGCCGGCGCCACCGAACTCGCCCACGACATCACGGCGCGACTCATCTTCGGTCTCAACGACGAATGGGCCCGAGACCACGGCCTCGAACACATCGAGGACGACGACCTGCCCCACGCCCGCCGCCTGTGGGCCTTCCTCGCCCGCCGCGCCATCCCCCCGCACGAGGCCGCAGCCGTCCCCGCACTCACCCTCCTCGCCGCCGTCGCCTGGCGACAGGACGACATCCCCACCGCCCGCTACGCCCTCAAACGCGCCCTGACCCTCGACCCCGACGACGACTTCGCCGACGCCCTCCACGAAGCCATCAACCACGAAGTCGACGCCACGACCCTCCTCCCCATCGCCCGCAACACCAAGGCCGAGCGCCACGCCCGCGCAGAGAAGGACCGCGCATGACCACGCCAGCCGAATCCGTCGTCTGGCTCCGCCCCGAATTCCAAGGCCGCGAAGACGAGTTGGTCCACCTCTCCGCCGCAGCGGCCCTCGTAGGAGTCACACGCTCCAGCGTCAGCAACTGGGCCAAACGCCACGCCAACTTCCCGAAGATCGCCCTACTGATGGGCATAGGCGCCGGCCGCGCGAAGTACGTCCCCCGCAACGAGTTCCTCGACTTCGCGTGCGCCCAACTGAACAAGGAACTCGGCACCGCCCGAAAGACCGGCCCTCACCGGCCCTCTGTCGTCATCCGGTCCGAAGAGATCACTCACCACGAGCGACAGATCGCTCGACTTACGGACCTTGAGAAGCGGCAGGCACAGAAGCTCGCGAGTACGCGGCAAGCCCTGCGTAAACACCGGGCCCGCCTCGGACAAGCCCGCCAGGCGCTGGAGGCCGAGGTCGCCGCGATACGCAGCCTCGATGGAGCAGACGCGGATCCGACCACGTCACCGGACGGACGCACAACGGCGAGGTAGTCTGTCAGGACGCGGCTGACCTGCGAAAACGGTCACTGGCTCAACTCCCGGGTCAAGGGAGCGAGGGAGTTACTCCTCCCAAAGCATCTGCGGTGCTCACCGAAACGCGATTGGCCGGTTGACCTCCACAGACCTCTCAGCGGGTCGCGGACAACTTGTTCCCAGGACGTCAGTTGGGAACGTAGTGGGAACAGAAGGACAGAGAAAGCCCGGGAAGGATCGCGAAAGAACCAGACCCGGCCTCTCGCCATCAGGCCTTTGACCTGCAGAAACGGCGAAAGATCCAGCCGGACAGCGACGGACCGGTAAGTCTATGATCATGCTCCTAAAGCGGGTGTCGCAGGTTCGAATCCTGCCGGGGGCACCAGGCAAAAGGCCCCGGACCGATCATGGTCCGGGGCCTTTGACATCTACTTCTGACATCAACGGGGACGGTCACTCACGACCGGGGCGCCGCTTTCGCAGGAGCCGGTCCATGTGGCTCATGGCCTCTCGCTGGGTGTCCTGGACGACGTGCGTGTACACGTCCATGGTGATGCTGATCTGGGAGTGCCCGAGGATCTCCATCACGACGCGGGGCGCCACTCCGGCCGCCGTGAGGAGAGTGGTCGTGCCGTGGCGAGCGTCGTGCAGGCGAATCACGCGGAGGCCGGCGGACTGGGCTACGCGGGTGAAGGAGCGGTAGACGTTCCGGGGCTCGACCGGGCGGCCGGTGCGGGTGGTGAAGACGTAGGCGGACTCCTGCCATCAGGGGCGTATTTTCTCGCAGTTCTCGACCCAGATCCGCTGGAAGCGAATCACGATGCCTGTTAAGCACATCATAGGATTCGCGCATGTCTAGATAATGGATCGCACTGGCAGAAGATTCGCCGATTGCTTCAGAATCTCGTTTTAGATTGGCCTTCTCGTAGTTAGGCCCCAGCGCAGTCTCTTCATCCAAGTGATCAAGCACGTATCGGACCAGGAGATTACGAACATCTGCTTCGAATGAATCAACGAGAACATAGAGACGCGAACGCGTCATCCGAGTATGCGGAATCACTCATCCCCCAGTTCCAATCGCTCCCCTTCCGATGTTGCCACTAGCCAAGGCTCATGTCACTGGAACGTGCAGAAACCTGCAGGCAAGGCAGCGCGCACTTCGTAATCCACCCAAGACGCAAGTCCCAAATGCCCTAATTTCACCTTATGTGCAGATACTCACCGATGACGAGATGCTGAGCCAGGCCTCGGAGGACGTGCTCGCAAACGTTACGACGCTGTCCAAGACAGACAGCAGGAAGAACTCGACGATGCCAGGGTACGGACCCGTGATGCCATCAGCAGACTGGTCAGAGCAGCCAAGCAACACCTTTGAGACACGTGCAGACGCGCCGGTTCCTAGAGCCCCACACCGGCGGCGGTCGCACCACAAGCGCACCAGATCGAGCGGGGATCAGCGGGAATCACGGTGAAAGCAGCCTAGCCCGCCAAGGTGGCGAAGCTGCCGTTCGAGCGGCTCAGCACCTACAACAGGCCCTCGGTGCCCGCAGCTTCCCAAGCTGAGGTCTCACCGCCGTCGTGGCCCGTCAGTCCAGCCAGACGAGTACCGCGTCGTCCGCCCTGGCAGCAGCCTCAAAGTACTGCGTGAGGCCGTCGTACCAGGGATGCCCCCACTCCAGCGAGCTGGGCTCACTCCATCCGAGCGGATAGACCTGGGCGCTGGTCAGTTCGGCAGGATCCACGCCACTGACGAGCTGGTCATAGCTGGTAGCCCTCAGAGCTTCCGCCGCGAGCCGGACCCGCTCAGGCCTCAGGTACCTCGGAGGCCCGTAACCCCAATCCTCATCCTCGGCGAACGGCTCCTCGCCGTGGATCACGTTCACGGGGAACTCGGCGCGCGCCAGCAGGAAGCGGAGCATGTCCCAGGTCTTGTATGTGCTGAAGTGGCGCGCTTCGGCCGGCGCAGGGTCCGCCTCCTCCTCGGCGTCCTGGACCTCCTCGACGAAGTCCAATGCCCAGTCGGGCTCTTGGATCGCTCGGTTCAGCTCAACAGCCGTGACACGCAGGTACTCACCGATCATGCTCATGGCCGGAGGCTAGGCGAGGCCACTGACAACGGCCGTCGGACGACCCGTCTCAGTTTCCGTCTCATTCAGCCCGGTTCACCGGCGTTCAGTCGAGACCTGGAGCAGCTCCCAGCATGGTGACAAGCCGTCGATGAACGCAGGTGAACGCCCCTGCACACAGCCCACCACCCCACCACCACAGTTGGAAAGCGTGCACCCCGTCCGGGGTGGCGTGCTGGTGGCCGACTCACAGGACAGGAGCCGGTCAGCCGTAGTACCCCTCGAGGTCGGCGAGGACGTTGACCGATCCGAGCGCGTTGTAGATGTGGATGTAGCCGTCCGCGCCGACTGGGATCACGGCGAGAACCGGGCGGGTCTGGCCGGTGGTCAGGTTCAGGTTGGAGCGGGGAGCGTCTCGGCCTGCTCGTAGAGGTAGATCTTCTTCCTTTGTGAGCGGATCGCGCCCGGCTTAGGCGCTCGCTTGGTAGCCGGATCCGTTGCGCCGGATGCGGCCTCGTTGAGTGGTCTCGACCTTGGTGTTTGCCATGACGTGGAACCTACTGACGGCTAATGCCACGGCTACGACGAACAGCGCGCCTACCCGAGGAAGGTAAACGCGCTGGTCAGACTCTGTGCCCCGGCAGGATTCGAACCTGCGACACCCGCTTTAGGAGTTCGATTGCGGCTTGGCTCTGCTGCGGAGCTGCGTGGTCGCCTCAGTCGAACGGAGCCGTAGCCGTGTGTTGGTGTACGGAGTCGTTGATGTCACTCGTGGATGTCAGGGGGCGTGCGACGAAGGCCCTGGTCAAGACTCCGCGGAACGGCTTGGATGAGCGGGTGATCGCTCTTCCACGAAGACACGTCCGCACCGTAGGTGCCATGGCCGCGATACTGAGCAGCCTGCTCCTGGGCGGCTGCAGTGCAAAGGCCGCGAGCAGCACTGGCCATCTTGGCTCCAGCGCCCAGCCGACCTCCGCCAAGCCTGCTGCCGCGCCCGCAGGTTCGGGCATGCCCGGGTTGACCACGGCCCAGCTCATCAAACGGCTAGTCACTCCCGACGAACTAGGCCTCGGCTACAAGTCCTTTGGTGACAACCAGACGGGAGTGGACCAGCCGCCAGGCTTCCATACGCTCAAGCCTGGATCGGTCGCTTGTACCGACGCCATGGGCTCCTTCGCAATGAATCCCCGGGTTGGCAGGCTCTCGGCTAAGCAGTTCGCCGCCCGCACACTGGCAAGTCCCACGACCCGGGCAGGCCTGAACGAATGGGTGGGCTCCTTCTCCAGCCCGGCCCAGGCCGAGCAGGCCACAAACAACCTGCTGGCCGACGCGGCCACTTGCCCTACCGCGACCGTCACCTCACCGACACCCCCGGCGACAATGACTTTGACCCGGGTACCTGCTCCGCACTACGGCGATCAGAGCGCAGAACTTCTCGCCGGCGGTACTGGCGTCACCGTTGCCGAGCCGATCCTCATCGTCCGATACGGGGCAAACCTGATGGCACTCACCATCGAGCCTCTCCACAACGACGACGCCCTGGTCGCCGACGCTGCCGCGGCCGCCAACAAGCGCTTCATCAGCTGAGCACAAGGCCGCCTGCGGCTAGGGATCTGACGCGTGCAGGCGCACGCTTTCCAACTGTGGTGGTGGGGGCTTGGGCTGGGTACGGGGGTGTTCGCCTGGGTTCATGGGCGGCTCGCCGCCGGTCTGGGGACGGCTCTCGGTCTCGCCTGAACGGCCGTGAACGGTGCTGAATGAGACGGAAAGCGAGACGGCGGGCTCATCCCGGACGTCACCAGTGGGGGCAATCCCTGCTGGACAGTTCGCGGTGTGGGTAGGGTCCGTCGGGCATGACGTCGTGCAGCCAGTCGGTGAGCCACTGGGCCAGTGATTGTTCGAGCGGGGCGAGAGCATGTGGGAGACAGCAGAGGTTGGGGTCCCAGTCCCATATCTGCCCGTCTGCGGCGCGGAAGTCGATGAGTGTCCACATCGCGCAGCCGCGGTTCATGAGAGGCACGATTCCCGGCGGGAGTGGGTGATCGAGGCCGGCGGCGAAGTCGTCGTAGGCCATGGCGATGTCCGCGAGGTCGCCGAACCACACGCCTGTGTCGGTGAGGGACAGCACTTTTGACGGGCCGAAGCCGCCGTTGGCGACTTCGAGGTACATCCGCTGCAACAGTTCGGGCATCCGGTGGCCCACGATTCGCTCGACCTTGGTGACGTCCTCGGCGGACGCGGGACCGGGTGGTCCCCGGCCGGCCACGCGTGCACGGGTAGCCCGAAAGACGTCTGGAAAGCTGTCCATCGCACGCAGTAAATGTTTGATCAAGGAACACTGAGGTCGTCCCAGGCGGTGTTAACGTCCGGCTGCTCTGCGGTCCCCTACCGCAGCAGCGGGGGTGGAAGGCCGCGTGTGTGGGGAGACGCATGCCGCCCTGGCAATCGCCGTGCGCACAACCGAGTTCCCGGGCGCTGCCCCCCGGCGAGAGTGCAGGCACTCGACACTGACGTACGGGCATGGCCCGGGAGGAAGACACCTGTGAATCGAACCGCGCACAAGCGCGGCTGGCTCGCGCTTCTGCTGGCCGGCGCGATCGTGGCAGCGCTTCCGGCGGCAGCGGCCGCTGACGAGACCCCGATCGACCCGGCACTGCCGGCGCCTGCATTGCCGGCCGGAGCGGACTGCGGCAGCGACAGCAGCCCTACCTGGCGGACCGTGCCCAGTCCGCCTCCCGCGGGGATGACCGTCTCCATCGGCGTACCGCGGTCCACGGTCAACGGGGTGACGTACCAGGGGGTCGTCCACGCGTGGGACGTGGACGGTTCGCAGGCGGCCGACGGGTCCGTCTCCGGGCAGCCCGTGCCCGTCCAGTCCGTGTACGTCCCGCTGCCCCTGGCGGACGGGCACACCTACGGTTGGCACGCGTCGACGTACGACGGGACGGCGTACTCGAACCCGACCGAGCCCTGCTACTTCAGGGTGGACGGGAGCGCGCCCCTCGCCCCGGTCGTCACCAACCCGGACTTCCCCCCGGCGGGCAGCCCGGGAACGCCCACGAAGGCTGCCGGGCAGCCCACCACGTTCAGTTTCAGCTCTACCAGCGATCCCCTGCCCAGCGGGTGCGCCGAGGCGGGGGCCCCGGACTGTCAGGCCAGCGGCTTGGACCACTTCGAGTACGCCCTGGACCAGGAACCGGGCATCGGTGCCGCCCGGGTTCCCGCCGATGCAGGGGGCAACGGCAGTCTGACGACCGCCCTGTCCTGGGGCGTGCACACCCTCTACGTCGTCGGGGTCGACGTGGCCGGGAACCGGTCGCAGGAGCCGGCTGCGTACACGTTCACGGTGCCGTCGCAGCTCCCGCCCCCGAGCCGGCCCACCCTCAACCTCACCACACCGGAGACAGCCGGCCGAGGGGCCCAACTGACCGTCTCTGGGCAGCTGTCGGCGGCTCCGTACTCATCAGGTGAGGTTGTTCACGTGCTGAAGAGCGACCTGGCCCATCCCACCGGTGTTGCGCTGCCCGACGCGCCGTTGTCCGCCGACGGCACCTTCCGCATCGCCGATGTCCCGCAGGTCGGGGGAGCCAATACATACACCGTGACCTACCCGGGTGACTCCACCCACCAGGCCGTCAACGCGTCCGCGACCGTCCAGGTCTCCCGCAGCGCCGCCGCGGTGTCCATCACCACCAACGCTCCGTCGTACGCCTACGGCGCGACCGCAAAGATCACCGCCCACCTCGGCACGACCTACAACGGACGCACCCTCGCGATCTACGCCCAGCCCTACGGCGGCAAGAAGGCGCTGATCGGGACCGGCACGGTGGACAGCCACGGCAACCTGGCCACGACCTACGAACCAACCCGCAAGACCACCTTCACCGCGGCGTTCGCCGGTGACTACCGCTACGCCCCGGCCACGGCCGCTACGACCGCGCCGGCCTACGCCAAGGTGTCCGAGTCGCTCAGCGGCTACTACGGGAGCACCCACTACGGCGGCCTCCTCTACCGGGTCTACCATCACACCGCCAAGGCCAAGCTGAACGTCACGGTCACGCCCAACAAGGCCGGCCAGTGCGTGAAATTCCAGATCCAGCGGTACTACAGCGATGCCTGGCACACACAGAGCACCTCCTCCTGCCGCACGCTCAGCACCACGAGCACCAGCTACGCGACGCTGAGCCTGACCAACGCGGTCAACAGCAAGTTCCGTATGCGGGCCGAGTACGTCCACAGCAGCAACGACACCGGCAACCTCAGCACATGGGGCGCATGGCAGTACTTCACCGTCAGGCAGTGACGCACCAGGCGCCGGGCCCTACCGCTGAGGGGGGCCGGCGCCTGGGAAGGCCGATCCAGACATGGTGTTCCGATCTTCGGTGGGATTCTTCGACACCAAGGACTTCGTATTCAGCATCGCCTTTGGTGTCGCGGGTGACCTGTCCGCCTGCGCGGGAAGGGCAGGAGACGACGGGACCGCACACGGTTTCGCTGCGAAGTACGAGCCGGCCGCGCGCAGCATTGTGTCGGCGATCGGCACGGCTGGCCACCTGATCCTCAGCGATGGGGACCCGGAGTTCTGGGCTGACACCATCGTCTGGTTCCTCGGCCTGCTCCCGGCCGACGCCGACGCCGTTGCCGACGTAGCGTCCGCCTCGTTGCGACTCCATCGGGGTACCAGCCAGCCCCATGCGGGTGATCCATCACCAAGTTCGTTGGCGTAGGGATGGATCACCAACACTTCTGATCCCTTCCCACGAAGCTGGTGGTGGCCAGGGGGAGGTGTCCCTCGCGTGCGTCTTTCATCGCCTTGCAGGGCCTTCGTCGCACTGGGCACGAAAGGCGACCATCAGCATTTCGTGGGTCAGCGGGCCGGTGGCTGGATGTAGTCCTCCAGTCGTGCGACGGCGAAGCCCTGCTTCTGGATGAGCCTGAGCATGTTGGCGAACATCTGCGTCATCGTGCGGCCCTTGAGCTCGGAGGGCCCGCGGAAGTGGGCGAGGATGATGTCGCCGTCGCGCAACTTCTTGTCCGGCGTCTGGTACTGCATGCTGCGGATCTGCATCGATTCCCGCCACCACACGATCGCACGGGGCCCACACGCCCCGACCGCGGTCTTGGTGTTGGTGTTGTACGCGCCGTAGGGCGGCCGGAACAGCAGCGGAGCGGTGCCGTACTCCTTGGCGAGGACCTTCTGGTCTCCGCACACCTCCTCCCGCTGACGGGCCAGCGGGACGGAGCTCATGACGGGATGGTGCAGGGTGTGGTTCTGGATGTGATTGCCCAGCGCCTGAAGCGGTTTGAAGTACGCGTAGTCCGATTTGATCGCGTCGTTCATCAGGAACATCGTGATCGGGACCTTCAGGTCCCGCATCATCTTGATGAACTCGGGATCCTTCTCCTGGCCGTCGTCCACCGTGATGAAGACGACCTTCTGCGAGGTCGGTATGTGGGTGAAGACCGGAACGGTTCCGTTGGCCGAGAGCTTCACCGGCTTGTCGGCCGGCGGCTGCGGAGCGGTCCGCAGCGGTGTCAGACCCCACCTGCGCCAGGCGGCGAGTTCAGTGGTCTGAGCAGTGCCGGCCGCGTTGCCCTTTGGTGCGGCGCCCTGCGCCGTGGGTGCCGAGTGACCGGTTGCGCTGCCGCCGCCCGCACTGCAGCCGCTGACGACGACGGCCACCGCGACCGCCCCGGTCACCGACGTGTACAACCTGCCCCGGCTCATCCACCGCACCGCTCCTCGCTTCCATCTGGAATATGACGCTTGGCCCGAATGAAAATAGCTTGATAATCAAGACGCACGATCACCCTGTTTGATGACGGATGCCGGGGCAGGGTTCCCGCCGGCCGTGGAACCCGGGCAAGGAGTCGCGGATCACTTCAGGACGTTGACCGCGCGCGCGATGATCAGCGCCAGAGTCAGCAGGGAGATCGTGGACTGCACAGACATCAGCAGCTTCGCCCACCGAGACAGCGGCATGGTGTCGGTGGGACTGAAGGCAGTGGCGTTGGTGAGGGCGACATAGAGGTAGTCCATGTACTGCGGCTCCCAGTCTTCGGGCGCGATGCCCTCCTGCTGCATCTGCGGGAAGAGGAAGTCCGGGTTCTGGTGCGTGCCGAGGGCGCGGGCCGCCGGACCGCCCCGGTCCCACTCCCAGTACCAGAGGCTGAAGGCGATGACGTTGGTCAGCCAGATGCCGCCGCCGGTCATCAGCAGGGCCACGGCGTTGGAGCCTTCGGTGCCGTGCAGCAGGTCGCGTACCAGGATGACGGCCGACCAGCCGTTGGCGAGGCTGACCGTGGCGGCCAGCAGCAGGCCCAGCGTGCGCAGCAGTCGGGAGCGGTACTCGATCCGCCGGTGTGGATGGGCCACCCAGAGGGCCGCCATCATGACCAGCTCCAGCACCGGCAGGAGCCAGTGCGGGTGGATGGTGAGCCGTTCAGGCAGCGCCCACTGCACCCAGACGGCAACCAGCAGCGCCGCCATCACGGCCCAGCGCTGCTCGCCCTGGGTGCGCCGCCGCCAAGCGGGACGCTCGGACTCGGACTCGGATGCCTGCTGCGCCGGAGCGAGCAGGCCTTCTATCCGTTCCAGGCGGACTTGCAGCAGCTCGGCCCAGTGCTCGGGGCCGGGGCGCTGCGGAGGCGGGGTGTCATGGGTAGTCACGGGCCTATCTTCGCCAGGTGCTTGCCTCATTGCGCAAGTCTGCAATCAATTGGAGTCGTCCGTCAGGCTGCGGCAGAAGCGAGCCTGGCCAGGACTTCGCCGGTGGCCCGGGAGCGGTGCGGTTGCCCGGTAAGCGACTTGGTTCGGGGCGGGGGCGGGCGGGGCGGTGGCGAGGCCGGTGCCGAACTCGCGCCGGACCTCCGCCGTGACGGCCGTGCCGCCGGACCGGGCGGAGCCGGGTGTGCCCACGCTCCGCACCTCGCAGCTGAGCGAGGCCCCCTCGCGGCCGGACAGCGCGACGGCCGGAGTGGCGGCGGCCTGCCCGTGCCGGGCGTACGCCTCGGGACAGCCACTGTGCTGGACGGTCTGCCCCTGGCGTCCTCGGAGGCGCCCGTCAGCGCCGGCTTCCTGATTCCGCCGCGGTCAACCCCTGCGGTGCCGTGCCCTCGGTGACGCTCAGGTCCTGGGTTCCTATGACGGACAGCAGTTCCAGCTGCTCGGCTCCCCGGCTTCCGGGCGGCGCGGTGAACCACAGCAGGCGTTGGCGTCCGTCCTCGCTGAGCAGGTTGTGACAGTCGAGTTCGATGATGCCGAGCGTGGGGTGGACGATCTTCTTGTGGTCCGCGCGGCGCACCGCGACGTCGTGGGTGTCCCAGAGGGCTGCGAACTCCTGGCTGCGGCGGCGCCGTACGGCGATCATCTTGGTGACCTCCGCGTCCCGGCCGCGCCGGGCGGCCGCTGCCTGGAGGTCGGCCACGAACACCCGGGAGTGGTGCGGGTGATCCTCGGCCGGGTACCTCTCGCGCGTCCGCGGGTCGGTGAACCAGCAGTACACGAAGCTCGCCGTCGGGCCGTGGTGCGCCGGGGACTTGCCGAGCAGGTTACGGGCCAGGTCGTTCTCCACCAGGGTTTCGTGCAGGTCGGTGATGACGCGCGCGGGGGTGTTGGACAGCCGGTCCAACAGTCCGAGAAGCGCGGGCTGCACGTGTGCCGACGGTCCGTGTGCCGACGGGGGGACCGGCCGTTCGGCGAGGTGGAACAGGTGGTCGCGCTCGTCTCCGTTCAGGCGCAGGGCTCGGGCGAGGGCGGCCAGGGTCTGGGCCGAGGGCTGCACGCCGTTCTTTGCGCCGCCGCGTTCCAACTCGGTGTAGTAGTCGGCTGACAGCCCTGCCAGCTGGGCGACCTCCTCGCGGCGCAGCCCGGGGACGCGCCGGCGCGGGCCTTGGGGGAGACCGACCTCGGCGGGGCGGATGCGGTCGCGGCGTGTCCTGAGAAAGGCGCCGAGTTCTGGAAGGTTCACCGCTTCATGGTCGCTCGCGCGTCAGGCCGTAGCCAGGGGGTGGCATCCCCTGGGTGAACGCAGCCCTGGCTAGGGGTGGGGGACCGGCGGATCGTCAAGGACGCAGCAGGGCGACGGCGAGACCGCGGCCCGGCCTGTATTCACCACAGGAGTCAGTCCCGATCCGCATTCACCTCAGGAGTCAGTAATGCCTCTGCCCACTTCCCTCGACGGGAGGGCTGCCCGGGCCCAGCCCTCCGCCTCACCCCGTGTCGCGATCGTCACCGGCGGCTCACGCGGCATCGGCCGCCAGGCCGTAGGCCGGCTGGCGGCCGACGGATACGCCGTCGTGGTCGGCTACGCCCGCAACCAGGACGAGGCCGAAGCCGCCGTGAAGGAGGCCGTCGCCGGCGGCGTTCGGGCGATCGCGGTGCGCGCCGACGTCGCCGACGAAGACGCCGTCGCGGCCCTGTTCGACGCGGCCGAAGCAGAGTTCGGCGGTGTCGACGTCGTCGTGCACACGGCCGGGCGGGCCCACATGGCGCCGATCGCCGAGCTGGACCTGGCCGTCCTGGACGACCTGCACCGCACCAACATTCGCGGCACGTTCGTCGTCGTCCAGCAGGCCGCCCGTCGGGTGCGCCCCGGCGGTGCGATCGTGACGTTCTCCACGTCCGTGGTGGGGCTGGCCTTCCCGAACTACGGCGCGTACTCAGCCAGCAAGGGCGCGGTCGAGGCGCTGACGCTGATCCTGGCCCGGGAGCTTCGGGGCCGGGACATCACCGCCAACGCCGTCGCGCCCGGCCCCACGGCCACCGACCTCTTCCTGGACGGCAAGGACGAGGAGACCATCGCCCGTCTGGCCGCCCAGCCCCCGCTGGAGCGACTCGGTACCCCGGCCGACATCGCCGAGGTCGTCGCGTTCCTGGCCTCCCCGGCCGGCCACTGGATCAACGGACAGGTCGTCCGCGCCAACGGCGGAATCATCTGAACCACCCGCAGCCACCCCATCGATCGACGAAGAGGCCCTGTCGTGAGGAACGGCGACACCGGAAAGGCCATCCCGGTCACCGGTCACCTGCACGCGGCCGGCGTCACCGACCGACCCCTGATGGGCGGTCTGGGCGAGCGCCTGGTCGCGATGCCGCACGGCACTCGGCCCTGTGTCAAACACCCCTTGTAACGCCCCATTGAAAGAAGGAACGACCAGAAATGCCTTTCGCGAACTTCAAGGTCCCCGAGAAGACCCTCACCCCGAAGCAGAAGGAGGAGATCGTCACCCGTACCACCGAGCTGTACGTCGAGATCTACGGCGAGCGCGCCCGCAACAACACCATGGTTCTGGTCGAAGAGGTCGCCGACGGCGGCTGGGGCATCTCCGGCAACGTGCTGACCCTCGCCATGCTCGGTGAGGCGGTACCGACCGAGACCAGCGAGGCCTGACCGCACCCACCGGACCACGCCCCCCTGTCGAGAACGCCCGGCCCGCGTCGGCAGCGCGGGGCGGCACGGGTCCGGCCCCGCCGAGGTGTGGAGACCGGCCGCACTCGCGGTCTGCTGAACAGCCGGATTCCGGCTGTTCAGAGCGCCGGAGCGGGCCAAGGCACTGTGTCCGGGGGGATTTTGGGCCTGTGCCATCATGAGCATCCCTGAGGGCCCCGGTCCAGGCGGCGGCGCCCGGACGGCGCCCACGCACAAACCACCTTGCCGAACAACTCGGGAAACAGGCGATTCGATCACCATGAACAACGGCCAGACGGCGCTGACCATGCAGGATGCCATCCTCACCTTGCAGAAGTACTGGAGCCACAACGGGTGCATGATCACGCAGCCGTTGAACACCGAGGTGGGGGCCGGTACGGCCAACCCGTCCACGGCACTGCGGGTGATCGGCCCCGAGCCGTGGAGCGTCGCCTACGTGGAGCCGAGCGTGCGACCGGACGACTCCCGCTACGGCGAGAACCCGAACCGGCTCCAGACCCACACGCAGTTCCAGGTGATCCTCAAGCCCGACCCGGGCAACCCGCAGGAGCTGTACCTGGGCAGCCTGGAGGCCCTCGGCGTCGACCTGCGCGCGCACGACGTGCGGTTCGTGGAGGACAACTGGGCCTCCCCCGCGCTCGGCGCCTGGGGCCTGGGCTGGGAGGTCTGGCTGGACGGCATGGAGATCACCCAGTTCACGTACTTCCAGCAGGTCGGCGGCGTCACGCTGTCCCCGGTGTCGGTCGAGATCACCTACGGCCTCGAGCGCATCCTGATGAACCTCCAGGGCGTGTCCCACTTCAAGGACATCGTCTACGCGCCGGGCATCACCTACGGCGAGGTGTTCGGCCAGAACGAGTACGAGATGAGCCGCTACTACCTCGACGACGCCGACGTCGAGACCAACCAGCGGCTCTTCGAGTCGTACGCGGCCGAGGCGCGCCGCATGCTGGACCTGGAGCTGCCCGTACCGGCGTACCAGTACGTGCTCAAGTGCAGCCACACCTTCAACGTGCTCGACGCGCGGGGCGCGATCAGCACCACGGAGCGCGCCAAGGCGTTCTCCCTGATGCGCGGTCTCACGCACGAGTCGGCCAAGCTGTGGGCGCAGCGCCGCGCGGCCCTGGAGCACCCGCTCGGGGTGACGCCGACGCCTGCCCTGGTCACGCGGAACCCGCTGCCCAGGGTGTCCGGCACCGACACGCTGCTCTTCGAGATCGGCGTGGAGGAACTGCCCTACGCCGACGTTCCCGCCACCACCGAAGCGGTGCGTGAGTCGGTCACGACCAAGCTGGCCGCCACCCGGCTGGGACACGGCACGATCACCGTGCGGGCCACACCGCGCCGCGTCGTGGTCACCGTCGAGGGGGTGGAGGCGAGGGAGCGGGACACCGCCAAGACCGTGCGCGGCCCCAAGGTCGCCGCCGCCTACCGGGACGGTGAGCCCACCCCCGCCCTGCTGGGCTTCGCCCGCAGCCAGGGCGTCGACCCGGCGGCCGTGCACACCGTCGAGGTCAACGGTGTCGAGTACGTCGCGGTCACCCGCGAGGAGCCGGGCCGCACGGCGGCCGAGGTACTCAGCGAACTGCTGGCCGAGGTCGTGTCCGGGCTGCGCTCCACCCGCAACATGCGGTGGAACGACCCGACCCTGTCGTTCTCCCGTCCCGTCCGCTGGCTGCTCGCCCTGCTCGGCCGCACCCCCCTGCCCGTCGCCGTCTCCGCGCTCGCCTCGGGCACCACGACACGGGTTCACCGCACCGCCCCCGAGCCGGTCGTCCAGGTGACGTCCGCCGACGCCTACGCCAACTTCCTCCAGATGCACGGCATCCTGCTGGACCGGCAGACCCGGCACGACGCGGTGGTCCGCGGTGCCCGGGAGCTGGCGGCCGAGGCCGGCGGACGCATCGACGTCGACGGCGAGGCCGCGCTGATCGACGAGATCACCGACATCGTGGAGCACCCGCACCCCGTCCGGGGGACCTTCGACGAGCGCTACCTCGATCTGCCCGCGAGCGTCCTGACCACCGTGATGCGCAAGCATCAGCGCTATCTGCCGGTACTGGACGGCGACGGGCGCCTCATGCCGCACTTCGTCACCTTCGCCAACGGCACCTGCGACGACGACGTGGTGCGGGCGGGCAACGAGGCGGTTCTGCGGGCCCGTTACGAGGACGCGGCCTTCTTCTGGCGCGCCGATCTGAAGGTGGCCCCCGAGGAGTTCCGCCGCCAGCTGGACAAGCTGACCTTCGAGGACCGGCTCGGGACGGTCGCCGACCGCGCCGACCGCATCGCCGCCCTCGCCCTCGTCCTCGCCGAACGCGCCGGGCTCACCCAGGACGCGGTCGCCACCGTGCGCCGCGCCGGTGAGCTGGCGAAGTTCGACCTGGCATCGCAGATGGTGGTCGAGTTCTCCGGGCTGGCCGGGGTGATGGCGGAGGAGTACGCGCGCCGGGCCGGCGAGTCCGCTGAGGTCGCGCAGGCCCTGGCCGAGATGGAGCTGCCGCGCTCCGCCGGCGGCGCCCTGCCCACCAGCGACGCGGGCGCCATGCTGTCGCTCGCCGACCGGCTCGACCTCGTGACGGGCATGTTCGTGATCGGCGCCGTGCCGACCGGAAGCTCCGACCCGTACGGTGTGCGCAGGGCCGCCATCGGCCTTCTCAACGTCCTGCGGAACATGCCCGCCCTGGCCGGCGTCCGGCTGGGCGACGGGCTGCGCGCGGCGGCCGAACGCTATGCCGCCCAGGGGGTCGAGGTGCACGAGGAGCGGCTCGCGGAGGCAGCGGAACTGATCACTCGTCGCTACGAGCAGCAGCTCACCGACGCGGGACACGAGCACCGCCTCGTCCAGGCCGTACTGGTGTGGGCGGACCGTCCCGCGCACGGCGACCGCACGCTGGCCACTCTGGAGCGTCACGTCGGGAGCGAGGCGTTCGACGCGCTCGCTGCCGCGCTCCAGCGGGTGGTGCGCATCCTCCCCGAGGGCGGCGTCGGCGCCGCGGACCGCTCCCTGCTGACCGCGCCCGCCGAGCTGCGCCTCGCCGAGAGCGCCGAGGCCGTCCGTCAGGCCCTGCACGGCCGCGAGGACGACCTCGCCTCGTTGATCGAGGTCTCCGCCCCGCTGGTCGCCGCGATCAACGTCTTCTTCGACGAGGTCCTGGTGATGGATCCGGAGCCCGCGGTCCGCGAGGCCCGGCTGGCCCTGCTGGACGACGTGGCCCGCCTGGCCCGCACGACGCTGGACTGGAAGGCGCTGTAGTCGGGCCTCGACGGCCCTGATCATCCACCGCGCCCCGTCTCCGGCTCTGTGCCGGGGCGGGGCGCGGCGTGGTCCTCGCAGTCGGACTCACCCCCGACGAACCCCGCTCACCTCTGGTCGGACGAACCGTCGACGAAACGTCTGAACGTCTCCACGGCCAGCCGGTCCGTCACCGCGCTCCGGCCGGACAGGCGGTGGACGAGTATCCAGCCCTGGGGTGCGGCGCCCGCGAAGACCGAGGCGCTGCCCGTCGCGCCGTTGTGCCACACGAGGCGGCCTGCTTTCTGCCAGGCCGGGGCGGGTTCGCCGAGTCTGCGGTCGACGAGCAGTCCGGTGACGAGGCGTGCGGTGGCTTCGGGTGTGGCCCACAGGCCGCCGGCGGGCAGGATCGCGCCGGTCATGGTCCAGGGCCGTACCGGTCGTCCGAAGAGCCCCCGGCGGCACAGCCGTCTGCCGGACGGCGGGTCGGCGGCGACGTCGGTGACGCCGAGGGGGTCGAGGACATGCCGGTGCAGGAGTTCCTCGTACGAGGTGCCGGTGGCCGCGACCAGCGCCGCGCCCAGCAGGGCGTAGCCGAGGTTCGAGTATTCCTCGGTGGTGCCGGCGGGGGCCGTGACCAGGGTGTCCAGCTGCCGTACGACCGTGTCCAGGGCTTGGGCGTCGAAGGCCGCGTAGGGGTCACGGCCGCCGGTTCCGGGGGGCAGCCGTGGCAGGCCCGAGGTGTGTTCGGCGAGGTGGCGCAGGGTGATGCCGGTGCCCCCGGGCGCGGGCAGGAACGACTCCAGGGGGTCGTCGAGGCTCAGGGCACCGCGGCCGGCCAAGGCGGTCAGGACGGTTGCGGTGAGTGTTTTGGTCAGGGACCCGATCTGCACGAACAGGTCCAGGCTGTGGCCGTTGCGTGTCTCGGGCGGCTCGAAGCTGCTGAGTACGCAGGTGGGAACTCGGGTCATGGGAGGCTTCCGTCGTGCGTTCGGGGCAGCGCGCATGCCACCGTACCCGCAGGCATTGACGATCTGTGCCGCCGGCCACAGCGGTCGGGAGGAACGTGGGCGCATACTGAGCCATGACCAAGCCCGCGGCATCGAAGCGTCATCTGCCCACCAGCCCCTTCAAGGCCCCGGTCGCACCGGCCCCCAAGCACTTCGCGACGGGCGACCAAGTGACACACGACGTGTACGGCCTCGGCCGGGTGATCGGCGTCGAGGACGGGATCGCGGCGCTCGTCGATTTCGGCTCGACACAGATGCGGATCTTGAGCCCGTACGCCAAGATGACCAAGCTGTAGCGCCGTCGTGCCCGGCCGCGGCACGCCAGGCCCCATCGGGGGCCTGTAACGAAAGGCAGACCTGTCATCGACTCGACGTCGCTGTTCTCCGCCCCGCTGGAAGGGCGACCCCGCCGTTCCACGGCACCGTCGCCGCCTCCGACGACGACACCCTTCCAGGCCCCGGACTTCGGAGAGGACGAGATCTTCTGGCCCGAGGACGCGCAGGAGCCCGCCCCGGACACCCGAGCGGCGCGGTCCAAGGCTGCCTGAGAAAGGCCAGTTCAAGGGCTGCATGAGCATGAGGAAGGCCCTCCGTGGAGATCACGGAGGGCCTTCCTCGTGCTGCGCCCGAGCGGGCTGCTAGCTACTTGCCGAAACTGACGGTGTTGTTGCAGCCCAGGCTGGAGCCGACGTTGGTGTTCTGCGTGGCGGGCTTGCCGTCCGGGCCGAACGTGGCGGTCTCGCCCTGAATATCGGTGTTTTCCTCGTTCACCGTGCAGGTGGTGCTCTGGTTGACGCGGATCGTCTGGTTTCCGTGGCCGCGGTGCTCGCGCGAGTGACCCTGTCCGTGTTCGTGTTTGTGCCCGTCCCCGTGGGCGTAAGCGGTGCCGGCGCCGAGGAAGCCGACGGTGCCGAGGAGGACTGCCACGACAACGGTCTTGCGAGGCTTGCGCATGTCTTCTCCGGGTGTTGAAACGGACGCGGGCGAGATCCGCCACGTCTTAAGGTGACTGGAGGTTAATGCGCAAATGCCCTATATCCGCTCGTCGGCACGCCGGATCGTCCGATCAACGAGCACGGCCGCGGGCTCGGATCGTGACCCAAGTCCCCTGTGCGGACAGGGCATCGATAGACGGAAGCGGACGCAGACGCTCCGGTCGGAACCACCCGTGCGGCGGTGCCGTGAGCATGAGGCGGCTTGGGCCGTTCGGCTCCCTACGGCGACGGTGTTCACCGGGGTGGACGGCCATGACGAGCGGTCGCGTCGGGCCGAGCATCCGGCGGGGAACCGGTTCAGCCCCAGTCCGGCGACCCGGGCGAGGCCCGGCGTCCTCGGGGCGCCGTCAGCAGCGCCCTGGCCCCCCGTGCACCGGGCGGCCACGGTCGGCGAGGTTCGTCGATCGGCTGCGAAAACCTCCCTAATCATGATGAAATCGCCTAAATTGCTCGGGTCAGGATGAACTGGACGGATGCAGATCGCTGCAGGTCCCGATCGCATGCGGCCCAGTGGATCCCCGAGCGGTGAGCGGAGGCGACAGTCGGGCGTGGTGAATGCCAGAGGCGCCGTGCAGCCCTTGGAGCGGCAGCGGATGCGGATGCGGCTGCTCGGCGCCGTGGACGAGGACCGGCGCGATGTCCAGGTGCTGCTGACCGCGCTGCAACAGGCGGTGGCCGAGGTACACGGCCTGGGCGGCATGGTGCATCTGCCGGGCGGCGGAATGAGCGGCGTTCTCTATCTGGTCGCCGACAGTGGGCTGCCGGAATCGCTGACCCGGCCCTGGCTGATCATCCCGGCCCGGGGCAAGGCGCCGCCCAGCAGGGCCGCCCGCGGTGACACCGTCGCCTGGCAGCCGGACCTGGCCCCGCCCGACCCGATGCCCGGCCGGGACCCGGCCGCGCTGTGGCCTTCCGGAGTCCCCGCGGGCATCGGGCACCTGGCCGTCCCCGTTCCGGGCGTCGGCGGGCGGCGCGGTGCGCTCTCCGTGCTCTTCGCTCCGGGCGCCGAGCCCGGCCCGGCGGAGCACGCGTTTCTGGACGAGGTGGCGGCCTGGATGTCCGAGCGGCTCAGGTCGTCCGGGATCCTCAATCCGTCCCCCGCCCTGCTGCAGGCCCTGCAGCACGGGCCGGGGCCGCGGGATGCTCCGGCGGGGGAGGTGGAAGGGGCGCCGGCCCTCACGTACACCTGGGACCTGCGCACCGGAGAGCTGACCGCCGGCGGGCCCGTCGAGGAGGTGCTGCCCGGCATCGATCCGCAGATCATGACCGGCGGTATCGAGGCGTGGGCGGCGCTGATCCACCCGGACGACCTGCCGACGGCGGTGGCCGGCTTCGACACGGGTATCCAGGAGCGCGGCGGCTTCCAGCACGAGTACCGGATCCGGCAACAGGACGGCACATACGTCTGGATCGAGGCCCGGGCCCGGACGATCACGGACGAGGCGGGGGCTCCGGTGAAGGTGGTCGGCACCATCCGGGACAGCAGCGAGACGCACGCCGCCGCCGAGTCGGTGGGGCGGGCGCTGCGGCACATGAGCGACGGCTTCGTCTCCCTGGACACGGACTGGCGCATCGACTTCCTCAACCAGGCCGCCGAGCGGCTCTTCGGACCCGCGGGAGAGGTGGCCGGAGCGCTGCTCTGGAATGTTCCCGCCGTGCGGGCCGTGCCGGGCCTCGAGCAGCGGTGCCGGGCCATCGCCGCCGAGGGCCGGCCGGCCGGCTTCGACGTGCCGTGGCCGGACGGGACGTCCTGGTACCACCTGCGGCTGGTGCCGGTGCCGGAAGGCCTCACCCTCTACATCACCGACACCACCGAGCGGCATCTGCGGGAGGTCGAGCGGGCCACGGCGGAACGGGCGGCGGCGGAGCGGGCGGCCCTGGTGCAGCGGATCACGCGGGAGCTGGCCGAGGCCGTCACCGCCCGGGATGTGATGACGGCGGTGGCCGACGGTGTGATGGCCCCCCTCGGGGCCACCGGACTGATCATGCTCGGCGTGGTCGACGACCGGCTGACCGTGGTCGGCTCCCGGGGATACCCGCAGCACTGCACCCAGGTGCTGGAAGGGCAGTGGACGGCGGGGGACACCACCAACCCGGTGGGCGACGCCCTGCGCACCCGCAACCCCCTGCACATCGCCTCCCCGGAGGAGTTCCGGGAACGCTATCCGCAGGCCGAGGCCCTGATCCGGGAGGGCGGCGGGCAGGCGTGGGCCTTTCTGCCGCTGGCGGTGTCGGGGCGCGGGATCGGCGCGGCGGTGATCTGCTTCGACCGGCCGCGGACGCTGGACGACGACGAACGGACGCTGCTGACCGCGCTCAGCGGGCTGATCGCGCAGGCCCTGGAGCGGGCGGGGCTCTACGACGAGGCGACGACCCGGGCCCGTACGCTCCAGCGCAGCCTGCTGCCGCAGGCGCTGCCCGAACTGCCCGAGCTGACGGTGGCGGCGCGCTACCAGCCGGCCAAGCAGGGGGCCGACGTCGGCGGCGACTGGTACGACGTCATCCCGCTCTCCGCGGCCCGGGTGGCGCTCGTCATCGGCGACGTCATGGGCCACGGCATGGCCGAGGCCGCCACCATGGGCGGGCTGCGCACAGCCGTCCGCACCCTCTCGGAGCTGGAGCTGCCCCCCGACGAGATCCTCGGCCACCTCAACGACCTCGTGGGTGAACCGGGCACCGACACCTTCGCGACCTGCCTGTACGGCGTCTACGACCCGGTGACCCGGCAGCTGTCGTACGCCAGCGCCGGTCAGCCGCCCCCGGCGGTGGCCCGGCCCGACGGCACCGTGACCTTCCTGCCCATGACCCCGGACCCGCCGCTCGGTGTGGCCACTCCCCCGTTCGAGACGCTGGAGGCCGAGCTGCCCGCCGAGAGTCTGCTCGCCCTCTACAGCGACGGGCTGGTGGAGAGCAAGGACAGGGATGTGACCACCGGCATGAACCGCCTCGCCGAGCTGCTCTTCGAGTCCGTGAACGCCAGGACGGCCGCACCGGCCGGCGGATCCGACCTCGACGGCCTCTGCGCCGCCATCACCTCCGCTCTGCTGCCTGCCCACCGCGCGCTGACCGACGACGCCGCCCTGCTGCTGGCCCGCACCCACCCGCTGGACGCGGAGAACGTCGCCGAGTGGCCGTTGCCCGAGGACGCGGTGGCGGCGGGTCAGGCCCGCGAGCTGGTCCGCGCCCAGCTCACCGACTGGGACCTGGCCGACGAGGACCTGGTCATGACCACCGAGCTGCTGGTCAGCGAGCTGGTCGGGAACGTGATCCGGCACGCCTGCGGCCCCATCCGGCTGCGCATGCTGCGCAGCCGCGCACTGATCTGCGAGGTCTCCGACGCCAGCCTGACCACACCGCACATCCGGCACACCTCCGCCACCGACGAGGACGGCCGCGGCCTGCAGCTCATCTCCGCCCTCTGCCGGCGCTGGGGCACCCGCCACACCCGTACCGGAAAGTCCATCTGGACCGAACAGCCCTTGCCCGGCAGCCCGGTTGACGCCTGATGAAGTGAGCCTGCGTGGTCAGGTCAGCGGATCGAGGAACGTCAGTACGGAGGCGTCCTCCTCGATCAGCGGGACGAGGGCGGCGTTGAAGGGCGCGCCGTACGGCTGCTTCAGATGTGCCTGGAAGGCGTCGTCGTCGCGGTACACCTCGAAGATCCAGAAGGCGCGCGGGTCGGCGGCCTTGGTGTAGGCGTCGAAGGCGAGGTTGCCCTCCTCCTCGCGGACCTTCTCGGCGTACTCCCGCAGCAGGCGGGCGACTTCGCCCTCCGCTCCCTCGCGGGCGGTGAACTCGGCGTACAGGGTCTTGGTCACGGCGGTCCCTCTCCTTGCGTTGTCGGGGAATGTCCGGCGGGCGATCAGGGCTGGGCCAGCTCGCTCTGCCACGGCGGGTTGGGGCCGGCGACCGCGCAGGTCAGGGCGGCGACCCGGGCGGCGAACGCACAGGCTTCGGCGAGGGCGGCGAGGTCCAGTTCCTTGAGCCGGCCGCCGAGGAGTCCGCGGGCGCCGAGGTGGTGCAGCAGGCCGGCCGTGAAGGAGTCCCCCGCCCCGACCGTGTCGACCACCTGCGTGGCGACCGCGGGGACCTGGATCCGCTCGCCGTCGAGGGAGGCCAGGGCCCCTTCGGCGCCGCGTGTGATCACGACGAGCCGCGCTCCGGCGGTGTGCCAGATGTCGCAGGCCTTCTCGGGGGGCGTGTCGGGCAGGAGAAGCGCCAGGTCGTCCTCGCTCAGCCGCAGTACGTCGGCGAGGCCGCACCAGTGCTCCAGCCGGGCGCGGTAGACGTCGGGGTCGACCAGCAGTGGCCGGACGTTGGGGTCGATGCTGAGGGTCGCGTGCGGGGCGGCCGCCGCCAGGAAGTCCTCCACCACTGCTGCGCCGGGCTGCTGGACCAGGGCCAGGGAACCGGTGTGCACACAGGCGGTTTCGGACAGGTCCACGCGCGCCAGCTCCTCGGCCGTCCACTGCCAGTCGGCCGTGTTCTGCGCATGGAAGGAGAACGCGGCCTGCCCCCGCTCGTCCAGTTCCGCGACCGCCAGGGTGCTGGGTTCGGCGGCCGCGACGGCGTACGACAGGTCCACGCCGGAGGCCTCGAGACGGGTCCGGAACAGGCGCCCGAACACATCGCCGGACAGCCGGGCCAGGAAGCGCGCCGGGGTGCCGAGCCTGGCCAGGGAGACCGCCGTATTCGCAGGTCCGCCGCCCGGCAGCACGCGCAGTGCGAGTTCGTTCGCAGTGTCTGCCGGTTCGGTGAAGGCGTCCGCGACGCACTCTCCGAGGACGGTGATCCGACGCGGGCTCATGGGCGCCCTTCTTTCCGAAGGCAGGGGGGACGTTGCCGATTTGTGACGAGTACAAGGCATTGACGTTGCCGCGAACGGGAGTCCATCATCCTCGCCAGGCGGTGTCAACGATGACATAAGTCAACGATGACACCGCGGGCAGTCCGCTCCGATCCGACCGCCGCTCGCCGTCCCGCATCCCGCAGGAGTCGTTCATGTCTCGCACCACTCGCCTGTCCCCCTCCCTCCTCAGGGCCGCCGCGGTCACGGGCGTCGCGGCCCTCGCTCTCACCGCCTGCGGATCCGGCTCCGGATCGAGCTCCACCAGCGCCGGCTCGGGCACCGTCAAGGTCGGTCTGATCACCAAGACCGACACCAACCCGTTCTTCGTGAAGATGAAGGAGGGCGCGGAGAAGGCCGCCAAGGCCGACGGCGCCCAACTGATGACCGCCGCAGGCAAGTTCGACGGTGACAACGCCGGACAGGTCACCGCCATCGAGAACATGGTCGCCGCCGGTGTGAAGGGCATCCTGATCACCCCGAGCGACTCCAAGGCGATCGTGCCCGCGGTCCAGAAGGCCCGCGCCAAGGGTGTCCTGGTCATCGCCCTGGACACGCCGACCGAGCCGCAGAGCGCCGTCGACGCCCTCTTCGCCACCAACAACCTCAACGCCGGCAAGCTCATCGGCCAGTACGCGAAGGCCGCCATGAAGGGCAAGGCGGCGAAGATAGCCACCCTCGACCTCGCGCCGGGCGTCTCCGTCGGCGTCCTGCGTCACAACGGTTTCCTGCAGGGCTTCGGCGCCACCGACAAGGACGTCGCCTGTGCCCAGGACACCGGCGGTGACCAGGCCAAGGGCCAGACCGCGATGGAGAACTGCCTGCAGAAGGACCCGGGCATCAACCTCGTCTACACCATCAACGAGCCGGCTGCGCTGGGCGCGTACACCGCGCTGAAGGCAAAGGGCCGCGAGAAGGACGTCCTGATCGTCTCCGTCGACGGCGGCTGCACCGGCACCCAGGCGGTCAAGGACGGCAAGATCGCCGCGACCTCGCAGCAGTACCCGCTGAAGATGGCCGCGGAGGGCGTCAAGGCCGTCGTCTCCTACGCCAAGACCGGCAAGAAGGCGTCCGGTTACACCGACACCGGCGTCAACCTGATCACCGACAAGGCGCAGACGGGCGTCACGTCCAAGGACACGGCGTTCGGCCTGCAGAACTGCTGGGGCTGAGCCGCCCCCTAGGCCCGCGACACCTTCCCTTCCCCCTCAGGGGGCGGCCGGCTCCTCCTCCCCGCCCGGGACGGCCGCCCCCTCGTCCTCCAGTCCTCCTGCCAGGAACGTGCCGGGCGGACAAGGACTTCTGTCTTCCGACAAGGACTTCGCATGACTGCCACGACCACGCCCCCGGGCACGTCCTCGCCGTATGCCGATCTCAAGGCGCCGACCACGCTGCGCAGGCTGCTCACGGCACCGACCACCGGCCCTCTGGTCGCCCTCCTCCTGGCCTGTGCCTTCTTCTCGATCTCGACCGACCAGTTCCTCACCGGCGGAAACTTCTCGCTGATCGTGCAGCAGGTCATGGTCGTGGGCACCCTCGCCATCGGGCAGACCCTGATCATCCTCACCGCGGGCATCGACCTGTCGTGCGGTGCAGTGATGGCGTTCGGCAGCATCGTGATCGCCAAGATGGCTGCGGGCGGCACCCTGCCCCCGCTTCTCGCCATCGCTCTGGGCATCGCCGTATGCGCCGGGTTCGGCCTGCTCAACGGGCTGTTGGTGCAGAAGATCCCGCTGCCGCCGTTCATCGTCACGCTCGGCATGCTCAACGTGGCCTTCGCGCTGACCCACATCTACTCCAACGAACAGACCATCACCAGCCTGCCCGGCCCGCTGACGGCTCTCGGCCAGACCTTCCCCCTCGGCCACACCGACATCACCTACGGCTCGCTGGTCACCATCGCCCTGTTCCTGCTGCTCGCCTACGCGCTGAGCAACACCAGCTGGGGCCGGCACGTCTACGCCCTGGGCAACAGCCAGGAAGCCGCGCGCCTCAACGGCATCCGCACCTCCCGCCTGACCATCGGCATCTACACCGTCGCGGGCCTGCTCTACGGCATCGCCGCCCTGCTGCTCATCTCCCGCACCGGAGTCGGCGACCCGCAGGCGGGCCAGACCGACAACCTCGACAGCATCACCGCCGTCGTCCTCGGCGGCACCAGCCTCTTCGGCGGACGCGGCTCGGTTCTGGGCACCTTCATCGGCGTCCTGATCGTCGGTGTGTTCCGCAACGGCCTGCAGCTGATGGGTGTCGCCTCCATCTACCAGACCCTGATCACCGGCGTGCTGGTGATCCTCGCGGTGACCGTCGACCAGATCTCCCGGAAGAAGGCACGATGACCGCCACCTCCTCCCCCACTCCCGTGCTGCAGGCCCGTGGTCTGGTCAAGCGCTACGGCCATGTCACCGCCATCGACGGCGCCGACTTCGATCTGCTGCCCGGCGAAGTGCTCGCCGTCATCGGCGACAACGGCGCCGGCAAGACCAGCCTGATCAAGGCGCTCACCGGCGCGCTGGTCCCCGACGCGGGCGAGATACGGCTCAACGGCAAGCCCATCACCTTCTCCGGCCCGCAGAGCGCCCGCGCCCACGGCATCGAGACCGTCTACCAGGATCTCGCGGTGGCCGCCTCCATGGACATCGCCTCGAACATGTTCCTCGGGCGCGAGCTGCGCCGTCCCGGCATCCTCGGCAGTGTCTTCCGCATGCTCGACAAGAAGCGCATGCGCGAGGAGGCCTCCGAGCACATGGCCGACCTGAAGATCGGCCTGCGCTCGCTCACGCAGTCGGTGGAGACCCTCTCCGGCGGGCAGCGGCAGGCCGTCGCGGTCGCCCGTTCCGTCGCCTGGGCCGGCAGCGTCGTCGTCATGGACGAACCGACCGCCGCCCTCGGCGTCAAGGAGTCGGGGCAGGTCCTGGACCTGATCCGACGCGTCCGCGACAAGGGCCTGCCGGTGGTCCTGATCAGCCACAACATGCCGCATGTCTTCGAGATCGCCGACCGGATCCATGTCCACCGGCTCGGCAAGCGTGCTGCTGTGATCAAGCCGTCCGACTACTCCATGGCGGAGGTCGTCGCCATCATGACCGGCGCGCTCACCGTCGATTCGGCCGGAGGTACCGTCGTAGCGGACTCCGAGGCTGCGAAGGCGGCCGGAGTCCAGGCCACCTGACACCACGACCCAGCTCCTGCATGTTCCGGCCGAGGCCGCGGCCGGAACCTGGAGCTGACAGGAGACGTTCCTCCATGGCTGCGAGCCGCCGCCCCACCCTGGCCGACGTCGCCCGGGAAGTAGGTGTCAGTGCCAAGACGGTTTCCCGGGTCCTCAACGAGGACGGCCCCGTCTCGCCCCGGACCAGGGAACAGGTCCTCGCCGCGGTCGCCGAACTCGGCTTCCAGCCGAACCTGATGGCCCGCAACATCCGCGTCGGCGGCCCGGACACCACCATCGGCCTGGTCATCCCCGACCTCGCCAACCCCTTCTTCGGAGCCGTGGCCCGCGCCATAGAGGACACGGTCGGCGAGCGCGGACTGACGCTGCTCATGGGCTCCTCCGCGGACGACCCCGGCCGGGAACGGGCCCTGACGGACAAGTTCCTGGCCCGGCGCGTCAGCATCCTGATGATCGTGCCGTCCGTGGGCGCCGACCACTCCCACCTCAAGAGCCATCGTGCGGCGGGACTGCCCGTGGTCTTCCTCGACCGTCCGGGAGTCGGCCTGTCCACGGACAGCATCGTCAGCTCCAACCGTGCGGGCACCCATGACGGGGTCGCCCATCTGATCGCCCACGGCCACCGCCGTATCGGCTTCATCGGCGACCTGCCCGTGAAGCTGTACACCCGCCGCGAACGCCTGGCCGGATACCGTACGGCGCTGCAGGAGGCCGGTCTCGCCTACGACCGCGCGCTGGTCACCAACGCCCACGACCAGCCGGCGGCCGCGACGGCGACCGCCCAGCTGCTCGCCCTGGCCGATCCGCCCACGGCCCTGTTCGCCGGCAACAACATGGTCGCGCTCGGCATGGTCGCCGAACTCGCCCGCAGCGGGCGGAAGGACGTCGCCGTGGTCGCCTTCGACGACGTACCGCTCGCCGAGGCGCTCGAACCGGCCCTGACCGTCGTCGCCCAGGACCCCGAGGAGATCGGCCGGGCGGCCGCGGCGACGGCGCTGGCGCGGCTGGACGGGGACCGGTCGCGGGCGCGGACGATCACCGTGCCGACGCGGTTGATCGTCCGGGGCTCCGGCGAGCGGTGTGCACCTGCGGTGCGGGCGGTTTGACCGGGGTCGCCATTGTCCGTCGGTCGTCTGCCGCGCCGTCGTGGCTGGTCGCGCCCGCGCGGCGGAGCCGCAAATCGACACAGCCCCGCGCCCCTGAAGGGGCGCTCAGAAACCGTGCCCTTCACAGCACCCTTCGCGGCGCATCAGCCTCCCCAGCCCAAGCCAGTCCTCCTCCGCCGCCGTAGCGTCCCCGGCGGTCGGCTCGAAAGCGGCGATCAACTCCTCGGTCGTGTAAGGCACTCCGCCCCTGAGCACCGAGACCGTACGGACAAGGGTGGTGAAGTCCGTGAACGGGTCGCCGTCGATCACTGTCAGGTCGGCGAGCTTGCCCTTCTCGACGGTGCCGAGGTCGCCGTCGACGCCGAAGAGGCGGGCGGGGAGGACGGTGGCGGTGCGCAGGGTCTGGGCCGGGGTGAGGCCGCCGCGGTGGAGGGCGCGCAGGCCGAGGTGGAGGGAGAGGCCGACCGGGACGAGCGGCTGGTCCGTGCCGAGGGCGACCAGGCCGCCGGCGGCCAGAATGCGCCGGTAGATGTCGGTCTCCGTGCGGAGGGTGGCGAGTTGGGCCGCGGTGGGCGGGACGCCCGCCGACTGGCGGACGGCGGCCGTGTCCCACGGGGGCATCACCACCGTGACCCGCGGATCGTCGGCGAGGGCGGGGTCCGCGCCGAGGAGGGGTGCGGAGGTGAAGGGGGTGGCGATCATGGAGAAGTGCGCCGCGGGGGCGGTGTAGATCTCCGTGACGTCCTGGTGGGCGCGGCCTCGTGCCGTGATGGCGTGCCCGAACTCGGCGCGCTGCGTGGCCTGCAGATGGGTCGTCAGGTCCTGGCCGAGCTGTACGCCCGGTGAGAGCAGGTGGCCTCCGGTGCGTACGCCGAGGCGTTCGTGGGCGAAGCGGGCCGCCTCCTCCATGATCCAGCCGGGCGCCCGGACATACGTCTTGACGAAGTCCCAGTCCAGGTCCGCGCCCCGTTCCAGGGAGCGGGCGAGGCCCTCCCGGGTCCGGTGGGCGCGGCCCATGCTGTACGCGACGCGTGCCCCGTCGAGAAGCTCACCGGTGGTCAGCAGCCGCGGCCCGGCGAGCTGTCCGGTGGCCACGGCCTCGCGGATACGGGCCTGCTCGTAGGCGAAACCGCCGAGGGAGACGGCCGTGGTGATGCCGTAGGTGAGCTGGCCGGCGGTCTGGCGGCCGCCGTAGGTGCTCTGCCAGGGATGGGTGTGGGTGTCCCAGAGGCCGGGGATCACGGTGCGCGCGGAGGCGTCGACGCGGCGGACGGCGGATGTGCGCCCGGACGACCGGTGGGGTTCCACCGCGGTGATCCGTCCGGCTCGTACGACGACATCGGCGTCGTCGAGGGTCATCTCGCCCGTGCCGTCCCACAGGCGTCCGGCGTGCACCACCACGTCCGCGGGGGTGGGTCTGGGGGCGTCGAGGGGGACGCGGACGGTGCGGGCGGGGCCGCCGTCGACGGAGACGAGCCGGAGCCGGCCGCCGGACAAGTACAGCAAGGTCGTCGAGTCGCCGGACCAGGAGGGGTGGTCGGCCGGTTCGGTGGTGAGGGTGCGCAGCTCGCCGGACGGGGTGCCGTCGGGGCCGACGGGCAGCAGGCACAGCGCCGACTCGACGATCACCGCCATCCAACGGCCGTCCGGCGACCAGACAGGCCCGGAGTCGTACCGGTCGGAGATCGAGGTGTGGGGCGCCACCGTGTGCAGCCGGTCGGTGCCCGTCGTGGTGTCGACGATCCGGACGAGGTTGTAGCCCTCCCGGAAGCGGGAGTTGAGGCGGTTGCGGTCGCAGAGGGCGAGACGGCGGCCGTCGGGCGACCAGCTGGGGCGGCCGGGCAGACCGCCGCCGCCGAGGGGGGTGGCGAGGACGCGTTCCTCGCCGGAGGCCAGATCGCGGACGAGGAGCCGGCCGGTCAGGTCGAGGCAGGCGAGCCGCTGCCCGTCCGGGGAGAGCGCGGGGTGGACCCGGCCGCCGGTCGCGAGCGCGGTCTCCTCGCCGGTGGCGAGATCGTGACGGTACACACCGAGGAGGCCGTCACGGTCGTCGGCGTAGACGAGCGACCGGCCGTCGGGAGCCCAGGCGGGCGCGAGCAGATAGCGAGTGCGGGACGCGGTTCGCAGCCGCCGGGGCGGGCGTCCGCCCGAACTGCCTGCCACCCAGAGCGAGTTGAGGGCCGCGAACGCGATCTGCCGCCCGTCGGGCGACAGCGCGGGCAGATGGATGCCGCGCACCGGACGGACCCGGCCCGGCTCCCCGAGGTCGTACTCCTTCGTCCCGTACCGCGGCCGCCGCACGGGCAGTACCCCCTCGAAGGGGATGGTCTGCGGCTGCTCCGGCTTCTCCGGTCGTACGAGGGTGAAGGCGCCGTCGAGCGTCAGCAGCAGCTCTCCCGCCGCCGTCCAGCGCGGGGGCACCGGAGCGATGTCCCCCGTCACCGGGACGGCCTGACCGTCCACGACCAGCGCGCAGGAGCCGTTCGGGGCGGCCGTGGTGCGCAGATGGGCCAGCCGGCCGTCGGCGGCCAGGGCCGGGGTCATGACCTGTGCGGCCTCGGTCTCGGTGTGGCGCACCGTGACCGGTCCGGTGCCGTCGGCGGGGACGGCGGCGATCGTACGGGCCTCCAGCCCGGTGCCCAGGGGTGTGGTGACGGGCTTGGCGCGGACGAAGAGGATGCTGCTGCCGTCGGGTGACCAGGTGGGGTCGAAGTCCTCCCACGGGCCGTCCTGGAGGGGGCCGTCCTGGCCGGTCAGGCCGGTGATACGGGTGATACGGCCGGTGCGCAGCTCAAGCACGTGGATGCGGTACGGGCTTCCGCTCGCGGCGCCTTCGGGGTCGCCGCCGCGCTCGGAGGCGAAGGCGAGCCGGGTGCCGTCCGGCGACCAGGCCGGGCCGCGGTCGTCCCAGGGACCTTCGGTGCGCCGCCGTAGATCGGAGCCGTCGGGGCGCATGGTCCAGAGGTGGAAGCCGCCGCCCCGGTAGGCGCAGAAGGCGACGAGGGTGCCGTCCGGGGAGTGGGTGGGCCGGCCCGGTTCGAGGTCGGCCGGGGTCAGGGGGCGGGCCTTGCCGCCCGCGCGGGGCAGCGACCAGAGGGTGCCCTGCACCTCGGCGATCAGCCGGTCACCGGCCGGGGAGAGGGTGGCCGAGCCGTTGGTGGCCTGAGCGAAGGACAAGGAAGGGGTACCGGCGCGGGGGCGTGCGACCGCCGCCGGGGCCACACCCACGAGCGGCACGGCGCTTGCGGCAGCGAGGAGTTGACGGCGGGTCGGGCGAAAGGAGGCGGAGGTCTCGGAGGTCCGGTCACAGTCCATGACAGCAACACTGCTGCACCGGCAGCCTCGGGCTCAACGCTGTCCCCGGCCATCACTCTGTCGTGCCACCGGCGCGCGGCCATGGTCGCGTGTCAGCGCGGTGCGTCTCGGCGATTGGGGTGCGGGTTGCACACCACGGACGGGTTCACGTACACGGCGTACGCCCTGAGCGATCTGGCAGAGTGGGACTCGGCAGGACCAGCTGTTCGCCGATTTGCGGCGGATCGTTGATGCCCAACTCCACGGTCGACAAGCGCTTTAGGAGTTCGATCCGAGTCCGCTCTGGCTACTGCCCTCGACTGGTGTGAGAGCCGGACTGAGACGCTGGTGTACGCCTCCGTCCGGCGTCGTTGATGTCAGCCGTGGATGTCAGAAGCCTTCTGATTTTGTAGCTCTGCAGAGATCAGACATTGACGGTGTTGCAGGCTCCTTCAAGTGGACTGGCGGGCGCTGCTGGTCGAGACCGGTTGGTGGGGTTGCCGAGGTCCGGTAGCGTCAACTCGACTCAGCAGTCATGTAGTTGCCCACAAGGGGACTGATCGCTGCGCGGGCTCGGGACGAGCGCCGCTTCGCGGCTTCGGGGGAGGCCGGAGGCGGACCTTCCGGTCTCGTGCGTCGACTCCCCCGAAAGGCGCTAAATGGAACTGGCGAGTTGGGTGACAGTCACTGTGGCCTCGGTTGCGGGAGGTGTTGCTGTTATTGGGCACCTCTTCGACCAAGTACCAGCGTTGTCACAGAAGATGATCACGGCGATTCGCTCTCTTCGTGCAGTACGCGATGAAGTGAAGCGGAGCAGTAACGAGTGATTCTCGGCCGCGCCAGGCGTTGCCATCCTTGCCTCGGCGCGGCCGTAATCATCAGGTCACCCCTCCATGGCAGCAAGCTGCAGGGAGCCCTACGTCGGGAGCGGCTGCTGCCCTTAACACAACGCTCGGGCATCCTCCTGAGCGGCTGCATCCGGGAGCCCGTCCAGCAGGTCGTCCTGGAACAGCTCCCAGCGCCGGTCAGCCCACGGCGACCTCGCGGTGCGCGGCTCGTACGATCTCTCCGGCCTCGCGTATGGCACGTTCGCGTACGTCCGGGTCCGAGCTGTCGATGGCCTGCTCGGCGGCGTGCAGTCGACGGGCCGTCTCCGGGTGCCGCTCGATCTCCACCACGACGCCCCACTGCCGGTTAGAACATGCGGATCGGTACGACGCTGTCCTCGTCCCCGGCGCGGACGAACGCCTTCTGCAGGTCCTCGAAGAACTCGGGCAGGCGGGAGGGGGCCACCGTCCCCACAGCCTGTCGCAGAGCCGGCAGTGTCAGCTCGGGCCTGGGAATGAGCGGGCCGTTTCCGTCCGCGTACGGCGTGGTCGTGGACGCCCCCTTCCGCTCATCGAGCGCCCTTCCGGCATGGGGAGTCTTCGAGGTTGAGCGGTGCGTCGCTGCCACGGGACCGCCCGACAGGTCGTGGAAAGTGCGACACATTTCCGCGAAGTGTCGCACTCGCAGCCAGATGGCTTCCCCCGGGCGGGTGGCGGCATTGGGGTCGACGCACCACTCAACTTCGCAGACCCGGCATGGGCCGACGCTAGCGCCGTTCCCGCTCACTCCCGCGTGCGCGCGAGCGGATCGCCGCCGCAGAGGGTGAGGCCGAGGCCCCATTCCGCCCAGACAGTCTTGCCCACACCCACCCGTGGTGCGACGCCCCAGCCGTCCGCCAGCGCTCCGACCAGCGCCAACCCGCGCCCGAACTGATCCTCGCCGGTTGCGTCCCGCGGGCACGGCAGCCGCTCCCCGCGGGGGTCGCTGACCTCGACGCGGAGCATGGCGGCCGTGGCGATGATCCTCAGCCGGATGAGCCGGTCACGCAGGCTGCCATGCAGGAGGGCGTTGGTCATCAGCTCGCTGGCGACGAGGGCGACGTCTCCGGCGAGGTGCGGATACCCCCACTCGGTGACGAGGCGTGCGGCGCGGTGGCGGGCGAGGGCGACGCTGCGGGGGACGGGCGTGTAGTCGAGCTGGTCTTCGCGGAGGAGGGGGTCGGGGGCGGGGTTGGTGTGGCCCATGGGGGTGGCACCTCCGAGTTGTGGCTCCGGTGAGTGATTGACCATGTGCCGAAGGTAGTGACGCGGCACGTCTAAGCGCAATCGAACTGAGGAAGTTCTTCCTCAGAACGGCAATTTGCTCGACCGCGTGACTGGAGTGGGACACACTGTGACCATGACTCGACCAACTCAGCCCCGGCAGGGACAGGTCTCAACTGTCCTGGCGCGTAGGCTCGGTGGAGAGCTGCTGCGCCTGCGTGACACCGCCGGAAAGACCCAGCAGCAGGCCGCCGAGTCCATCAATGCAACCGGCACCAAAGTCGTGAAGATGGAGCGGGGCTGGGTGCCGATGCGGGACCCGGATATCCGGGTGCTGTGCGAGTTCTACGGCCTGGACGACCCCAAGGTGCTCACCCGCCTGCTGGACTTGGCCCGACTGGACCGCGAACGCCGTAAGGCGAAAGGGTGGTGGCGCGGCACGGTCGACTCGGGGGCCATGGCCGAGTACCTCGCGATGGAGGACGCCGCCACACGCATCCGCAGCTGGCAGTCCTCGCTGATTCCCGGGCTGTTTCAGATCCCCGAGTACACACGTGCGCTGTGTGTTGCCAGCGCTGCTTGGGAAGACCCCGACGACATCGAGCGCGACGTGGAGGTCAAGCAGAAGCGCCAAGGGCGCCTTCTCGGTGAGCGCCCCCTCCAACTGCACGCTGTGATCTGGGAAGCCGCGCTGCGGCAGGAGGTCGGTGGGCCTCACATCAGGCGCGCACAACTGGAACGCCTGCTGGAGGTAGCCGAACTGCCGAACGTGCGCCTACAGGTGCTCCCGTTTCGGACGGGTGCGCATCCGTGCATCAGCGGCCTGTTCAGCATCCTCTCCTTCGCGGAGGACGACGCTCTGGACGTGGTGCAGAGTGATGGCCTCACGGACATGGTGTGGGTGGAGAACGAGGCCGGGAGCAGCACGTACGGTGACTTGTTCGACCGCACATCCAGGCTCAGCCTGGCACCCCGGGACTCCGTGACACTGATCGACAGCCTGCGTAAGGAAACGTAACCCATGCCCGAGTTCGCCTTCGTGAAGTCCAGCTACAGTCAACCCGGCCAGGAATGCGTCGAAGTCGCCCGCAACATCCCCGCCACCGTCGCAGTCCGCGACTCCAAGACACCCGACGGCCCGATACTCCGCCTGCCCCCCAAGGCATGGACGGACTTCACCGCATCGTTGGCCACCAACTGATCCGGACAGCCCTCACTGTGTGACGTCTGTGACACTTGATCTTTGAGGTCTTCTGTCGCGCAGGCAGCCTTGAAAGGGTACGAGGCGTACAACTCGGCCGCAGACCACGGCCGTTGGACCCCTCACCCCCCACGAGGCGTTGAAAATGGCGAGAGCCTCCTCCTCGCGTGCGAGACGCGCGACCATACTCACCGCGGCGGCCGGCCTCACGCTGGCCGTCGCTTTTGTGCCCGGCGCCGCGAACGCGGTCCCGGGCGGCCCGGCGGCCGACGGTCCGTCGCCGACACCGTCCGCCACGCCGCCGGTACCGTCGCAGCAGACGCTGGTGCGCCGCGACGCCCGGCTCGCGAAGGCCGAAAATCGGCCCGGCGTACGGCAGTTGCGCGAACAGCTCGGGGTTCAGGGCGTGCTCGAACTGGACCCGGCCACCGGCACGGCACGGCAGGTGGCCAAGCTCGACGGGTATCTGACAGCCCGCAGCGACAAGGGTCCGGAGGACATCGTCCGGCAGTATCTGCGGGACCATCCCGATGTCTTCGGTCTCTCCGCCGGTCAGGTCGGCGATCTGACCCTGCGCAAGGAGTACACCGACGTCGCCGGGGTCCGCCATCTGTCGTTCGTCCAGTCGGTCGACGGCGTCTCCGTGTTCGGCAACGGCGTCAAGGCGAACGTCTCCCGCGACGGGCGGCTGATCAGTGTGCTCGGCTCCCCGGTGCCGAAGCTGCCCTCGCAGCTGGCCCCCGGCCGCATCACGTCGACGCAGGCCAGGCGCACCGCGGTGCGTGACATCGCCGGTGCCGAGGCCGACGGCGTCGGCAAGCAGGACACCGCCAAGCAGGTCGTCTACACGGCGCCGGGAGGTACCGCCCGGCGGGCCTGGCAGACGGTCACCGTGCCGGACGGCCACGGCATGTGGCTGCATGTCGTCGACGCGGCGACAGGCAGGGTGCTGTACCGGCAGAGCCTTTCCGACGACCTGTCGGCGGCGACCGGGACGGCGCCCTCCTCCGGTCAGCCCCTGTCCCCCTCGGCGGCCACGCCCCTGCGCACCGGCAAGGTCCTCGTCTGGGACCGCTACCCCGGCGCCCCCAAGGGCGGCAAGCAGCACACCCGCCACCTCACCACGCACGGCTGGCTCCCCGCCGGCGCCAAGACGCTCGACGGCCGTATCGCGCACGTCTTCAGCGACGTCGACGACAACAACAAGGTGGACGCGGGCGAGGAGATCACCCCGGCGGCCGACGGGACGTTCTCCTTCCCGTTCAAGCCGGTCACCGGTCCCGGCTGCGACGTCCCGCTGCCCTGCTCCTGGGACCAGAAGACGCCGTACTCCTGGAAGACCAACCGCGAGCAGAACGCCGCGCAGGTCTACTACTACCTCGGCACCTACCACGACCACCTGGAGGCCGGCCCGATCGGCTTCACCCGGGCCGCGGGCAACTTCGACGGCCGGGACGGCGACGCCGTGGACGCGCAGACCGACGACGGCGCCGCCGTCGACCACGGGCTGCCCGACGAGAACCACCTGAACAACGCCAACATGGGGACGCCGCCGGACGGGCAGGCGCCCACGATGCAGATGTACCTGACCGGCTCCGGGCCCGGCTACACGGTGCTGCAGGGCAACTGGGGGGACGACGCCGCCACCGTCTACCACGAGTACACGCACGGTCTGTCCAACCGGCTCGTCGTCGACGCGGCGGGGGTCTCGGCCCTCACCGGCCAGCAGGGCGGCGCGATGGGCGAGGCGTGGAGCGACTGGTACGCGCTCGACTTCCTCAACACCGAGGGGCTGCTGAAGGACAACCGGCACGTCGACGGTGAGGTGGCCCTCGACCCGCCGCACTGGACCGATGAACTGCCGTCCCGCTCCCAGCCGTTGGACTGCCCGGTCGGCTCCACCTCCGCCAAGTGCCCCGGCACGGCGGCCGCGGGCAAGGGCGGGTACACCTACGGCGACTACGGGAAGATCTCGCGCCGCGGCCCCGAGGTGCACGCCGACGGCGAGATCTGGAGCGAGACGCTCTGGGACCTGCGGAACCGGCTCGGCAGCAGGCTCACCGAGTCGCTGCTGACCCGCGCGATGGAGCTGTCGCCCGCGAACCCCACCTTCCTCGACCAGCGCAACGCCATCCTGCAGGCCGACACCGTGGTCAACCGCGGCCGGGCCCACGCCCTCATCTGGAAGGTGTTCGCGCACCGCGGCATGGGCTACTTCGCCGCCGCGCTGAGCGCCGACGACACCAAGCCCGACGAGGACTTCTCGCTGCCGCCCGGCCCGCACACCCCGGTGACCACCCTCACCGGCAAGGTCACCGACGACGCGTCCGGCGCCCCCGTCGGCGGGGTCGGCGTCAGCATCAGCGGCCATGCCTCCGGGTTCCCCGGCGCCGACTTCTCCGCCGTGACCAGGGCGGACGGCACGTACACGATCCACAACGTCCCCAAGGGCACGTACCGGAAGGTGTACGCGAGCGGCAGCGGCTACGAGCCGCAGATCCGCACGGTCTCCGTCGGTTCCGGGAGCGGCGCCGACTGGTCGCTGCGCCGCGACTGGGCCGCCGCTTCCGGCGGCGCCACGGTCACGGAGTTCACCGGGCCCGACAACACCGACTTCGGCTGCGGACCGAACGGCCTGATCGACATGTCGGGCACCGTCTGGGGCTCGGACGCCAAGGGCGGCAGCAACGGCACCGGGGTGGACCCGGTGGACAACACCGTCAAGCTGCCCTCGGCCGTCGACGTCACCGAACTGCGCATCGACCCGACGTCGGGCTGCGGCGACGACAAGACGGCCTCCCTCGGCGACTACCGGGTCGAGACCTCGACGGACGGCACCACCTGGGTCACCGCCGCCGAGGGCCACTTCAAGCCCGCCGACACCGGCCGGGAGAACGCCGTGCCCCTCAAGGCCGGCACCGGGCAGAACGTCCGCTACGTCCGTCTGACCATGCTCGGCAACCAGGCCGCCGACAACGGCGCCAAGTGCGCGACGGACCCGAGCCCCTCGGGCTGCAGCTTCATGGACGTGACGGAGCTCCTGGTCCACGGCTCCGCCCACCGGAGCTGACCGGACCGGGCACCGACACCCGAGGGCGGCGTACCGGAGACGGGACGCCGCCCTCGGGCGTTTCGGCGCCGGCACGCAAGCGGGCCGCGCGCCAGTGGGTTCATCGCTCCCGGGACGGAAGGAAACGGAAGTCCGCGGGCGTCACCCGGCGCGTCCGTGCCGCGTACTCCCGCATATAGCCGGGCCAGTTGGCGACATTGCGGCCGTCCGGTGTGCGGTACCACGAGGAGCAGGACTGCCAGGCCGTGCCCCGGAACCGTGCCCGCAGGTCCCGCAGCCCCGCCTTCTCGACCTCGGGCCGCACGTCCAGCGCCGCCGCTCCAGCGCGACGCACCAGCTCCAGCGCCCGGCGGACGTAGGCGGCCTGGGCCTCCAGGAAGAACAGGATGGAGCCGCCGGAGGTGTTGGTGTTCGGGCCGTACATGAGGAACAGGGAAGGGAAGCCGGGGACCATGATGCCCAGATGCGCGCGGGCTCCGTCCGCCCACACCTCCCCGATCGAGCGGCCGCCCGCGCCCCGCACCTCCATCGGCAGCATGAAGGTGTTCGTACGGAAGCCGGTCGCGTGGATCACGCAGTCGACCTCGTGGAGCCGGCCGTCCTCCGTCACCGGGCCCTCGGGGGTCATACGGGCGATCCGGTCCGTCACCAGCTCCACGTTCGGACGGCGCAGTGCGGGCAGGAAGTCGGAGCTGAGCAGGACGCGTTTGCAGCCGAAGGGGTAGTCGGGCCAGGCCCTGCGGCGCAGTTCGGGATCGGGCAGCTGGCGGCGCATATGGGCGGCGGAGAGCAGCGCGCCGATCCGGCCGAAGGTGCGCGGGTGGCGGATGCAGAGGGTGAGCAGCTCGATGCCGTGGTGGAGGAGCCGCCGCCAGGCGCGGCGCGCCCAGGGCCATCGCATCGCGCGGTTCAGGGCCGCCGGCATGCGCCGGTCCCGGCGTGGCAGGAACCAGTTCCCCGTGCGCTGGAACACCGTCAAGTGGGCGACCAGAGGAGCGATTTCGGGAACCAGCTGGGTTGCGCTCGCGCCCGTCCCGATGACCGCCACCCGCTTGCCCCGCACGTCGTAGTCGTGGTCCCAGCGGGCGGAGTGGAAGCTGTGCCCGGCGAACTCGGACAGCCCCTCCACGGCCGGGAAGGCGGGCTTGTCGAGCTGCCCGGTGGCGAGCACGACGGCATCGGCGACCCTCTCCTCCTCCGGCCCGTCGGATCCCGTACGACGGCTGCGCACGGTCCAGGTACGCGTGCCGTCGTCCCAGGTGCACGAGGTCACCGTCGTGTCCGTGACGATCTGCGGGGTGATCCCGAGCGCGTCCGCGGTCTCCTGGGCGTACCCGAGGATCTCGTCCTGGTGGGAGAACACATGGGCCCAGGAGGCGCGTTGGGCGAAGGAGTACGAGTACAGGTGGCTCGGCACGTCGCAGGCGGCGCCCGGGTAGCGGTTGTGGTGCCAGGTGCCGCCCAGCTGCGGTGCCGCCTCCAGCAGGGTCACGTCGTCGAGGCCGTGCCGCAGGAGCTCGGCGGCGACGGCGATCCCCCCGAAGCCGGCGCCCACGACGAGGACCCTCGGTGCGGGGCCGGGGGCAGGACCGTGTGCAGGATCGTTTTCTTGACGATCTCCTGACGCGTGCGAGCGCATCCGGCCAACTCCGTCCGGTGTCTACTTCCTTGTCTTCATCCTTACGGGGAATCCTTTCGAGGAATGGAGTGCCATGGAAGGCACTGTGGTAGCGGTCGTACTGGTCGCCGTGGCGGCCCTGCTCGTGCTGCGCAGCGGTATGCGGGTGGTCAACCAGGTCGAGCGCGGGGTCGTGTTCCGGATGGGCAAGGCGCTGCCGTCGTACCGGCAGCCGGGCGTGACGTTCCTGATTCCGTTCGTCGACCGGATGCGGAAGGTGAACACCCAGGTGGTCACCATGCCGGTGCCGACCCAGGAGGGCATCACCAAGGACAACGTCTCGGTGAAGGTCGACGCGGTCGTCTACTTCCGGGTGACCGATCCGCTGCGGGCCGCCATCGAGGTCCAGGACTACGTGTTCGCCGTCGGCCAGGTCGCCCAGTCGTCGCTGCGTTCCATCATCGGCAAGAGCGACCTCGACGACCTGCTGTCCGACCGCGAGCGGCTGCACGAGGGGCTCGCCCTGATGATCGACAGCCCGGCCGCGGGCTGGGGCGTCCACATCGACCGCGTGGAGATCAAGGACGTACAGCTGCCGGAGTCGCTCAAGCGGTCCATGTCCCGGCAGGCCGAGGCGGAGCGCGAGCGGCGGGCCCGCGTCATCACGGCGGACGGCGAGTTCCAGGCCGCCCAGCAGCTCGCCAACGCCTCGCGGATCATGTCGGACACTCCCGAGGCGATGCAGCTGCGCCTTCTGCAGACGGTCGTGGAGGTCGCGGCCGAGAAGAACTCGACGCTCGTGATGCCGTTCCCGGTGGAGCTGCTCAGGTACTTCGACAAGGCGGCCCAGCACTTCGGGTCCGGGGCCGCTCCTACGGCTCCTGCAGCTCCTGCAGCGCCGGTGCCGGCTCAGGATCCGCGCGTCGAGCACCGGCCGTAGCCAGCGCGAGGGTCACACAGACCGACGCGAGCGCCATGACGGTCATCGCCGTGGCGGGCGAGGTGAGCTGGGCCACCGAACCCGCCAGGGCCGCGGCCACGCCCTGCATGGTGAGCATTCCCGCCGAGTGCAAGCCCAGGGCGTGGCCGCTCAGTTCGTCCGGGGTGAGGGCCATCAGGCGTTCCTGCTGGACGAGGCTCGCGCCGAAGCCGGCGGAGGCGATCACGGCGAGGGCGGCCGACCAGGGCAGTGCGGGGTGCAGGGCGAAGAGCAGGTGCGGCGTGGCCAGCAGGAGGAGCAGCGGGGTGGCCAGCCGGGGGCGCAGCGCGGCCGGTACGAGGCGGCCGACGGTCACGTCCCCGGCGAACATGCCCAGCGCCCCGCAGGCGAACAGCGCGCCGGCCGCGTGCACGGACGGCGGCCGGTGGGGTTCTGGTGGAGGCCCAGAACCGGGACGACACGTACCGGAGTTAGCATCCGCTTATGACGACTGCAGACAGCAACGGCGCCGCTCCCCTCGACGTGGAGATCGGCGCCCTCAAGGGTGGCTCCGCCGACCTCTCCCAGTACGCGGGCAAGGCCGTGCTCGTGGTGAACGTGGCCTCCAAGTGCGGGCTGACCCCGCAGTACACCGGGCTCGAGCGCCTCCACGAGCGCTACGCCGAGCAGGGCTTCACGGTCCTCGGCGTGCCCTGCAACCAGTTCCTCGGGCAGGAGCCGGGCAGCGCCGAGGAGATCGCCGAGTTCTGCTCGGCGACATACGGCGTGACCTTCCCGCTGACCGAGAAGGTCGAGGTGAACGGCGAGAACCGGCACCCCCTCTACGACCGCCTGACCGGCTTCGCCGACGCCGAGGGCCACAGCGGTGACATCCGCTGGAACTTCGAGAAGTTCCTGATCGGCCGGGACGGCAAGGTCGTCGCCCGCTTCTCCCCGCGGACCGAGCCGGAGGCGCCGGAGGTCGTGGCGGCGGTGGAGAGCGCCCTCGCCTAGCCCGGTTGTTGACCTTGCCCCTGGGGCAAGGGCGAGCGTTCCTGCCACCGGGCGGAAAGGACCCGTCCGGTGACGGAGGATGCTCAGGTGGACGAGGAACTGCTCACCATCGGCGCGTTCGCGACCCGGGCGCGCCTGTCGGCCAAGGCACTACGGCTCTACGACCGCCTCGGCCTGCTCGCACCCGCGCACGTCGACGAGCTCAGCGGCTACCGCTACTACCGCGCCGACCAGGTGGAACGGGCCCGCCTTGTGGCCCTGCTGCGGCAGCTCGACATGCCGCTCGCCCGAATCGCCGAGGTGGTGGAGGCGGGCGACACCGAGGCCGCCGACCGGCTCACCGCCTACTGGGCGGACGTCGAGGCGCGGATCGCGGGGCAGCGGACGCTCGTCGAGTACCTCCGTGGACGACTGTCGGGGAGGAGCTCCGAGATGTACGGGAAGTTCGTGGTCGAGACGGTGGATGTGCCCGAGCAGGTGGTGATCACCCAGTCCCGGCACACGCTGCAGGACGAGTTGCCGGCGTGGATCGACGCGTCGCTGGACCGTCTGCTGCCGGTGGCGGACGAGTGCGGGGGTGTCGCGGCGGCGCCCTATGTCGTCTACCACTCCGAGGTGTCCATGGAGAGCGACGGGCCGGCCGAGACCTGTGTGCCGGTCGCGGACGCGGCTGCGGCACGGGAGTGGGCGGAGCGGCACGGGCGGGCCTGGGAGACCCGGGTGCGCGTCGAGCCGGCGGCTCGGCTGGCGTACACCCGGATCACCAAGGCGCAGGTGGCCGCCCCGCAGATCGGGGCCGCCTTCGAGGCGGTGGAGCAGTGGATCGCGGGGCAGGGGCTTGAGCAGGCGGGGCCGTGCCGGGAGGTGTACTTCGCGGACTGGGCTGCGGCGGGGCCGGAGGACGCGGTGTGTGATGTGGCGTTTCCGGTGAAGTGAACGGTGTCGGTGTCGGGGCCGGGGTCGGCGTCGGGTTTCCTCGCCCCCGCCGCCCTTCCCTTCCCGTCCCTGGGGGCTGCGCCCCCAGACCCCCCTTCGGCCTGACGGCCTCGTCCTCAAACGCCGGACGGGCTGAAATTTCCAGCGCTGGACGGGCTCTATTTGAGCTCGTCCGGACAGGGGGTGCCGCGCGGCAGCTGGTACGGCGCACCGAGCCGGTAGGTTCCCGCCTTCGGGGCCAGCAGGAGGGTCCACTTGTCGCCCTTGTCGTCCTCCTGCGTCTCCATCAGACAGCCGTTGACGTTGTCGTACGACTTGGGCGTGCCGTCCGCGCGGTGCTTCGAGGCGTACGTCTCCTGCGGGGGCTTGACGCCCTTGCCCTTGGTGTCGACCAGGCCGAGCCACGGGGAGTAGGGGACGCGGATCAGGACGCGGCCGGGCTTCTTGACCTCGATGGTCAGCTCGCCCTGGGCCGCCCGGTCGACGGTGGCGGGCGGGTCGGCGAGCGGGGTGGGGTCGGTGACGCGGAACAGCTGCCAGTTGGCGTCGCCCCAGATCTGCTTCAGATACGGCATGCCCCGCTGAACGAGCTCCCGCTCGCGCTCGCCGCCGTCGCCGTCCGGCTCGCCCTTGGGCAGCACGACGAAGTGGACGGCCCAGCGCTGCAGCCATTCGTGATAGTTCGCCGAGTTGAGGGTGTCGTCGTAGAAGAGGGGGTTGCGCTCCATGTCCGCCTGGCGGTTCCAGCCGCGGGCCAGGTTGACGTAGGGGGCGAGGGCGGAGGCCTCGCGGTGGGAGCGGGCCGGGACGACCTCGACGCGGCCCTTCTCGGCGCCGACGCCCTGCAATTCGTTCACCAAGGGGGCCAGCTCGCGCGCCCAGGACGCGGCGGGGTGGGTGTGGATGATGTCGTCCACCGACTTGACGCCGATCCACATGACGAATCCGGCGAACGCGAGCACGGTGACGTACCACTTGCGCGAGCGCGGGACCGTGAAGGGGAGCGCCGCGACCAGCACCACACCGGCGAACAGCATCGCCAGGCGGGTGATGTTGGAGCCGATCTGCGAGCTGACCACCCAGACCGCGACGACCGAGAGGCCGTACACCGCGGACGTCAGGCGGACCGTCGTCCACTCCTTCGGGACGAGCACGAAGGCGAGGACGGCGCACAGGAACGGCAGGATCACCGACCAGATCGTCATCGGCTGGGTGCCGGAGAAGGGGAACAGCCAGGCCGACACGGCCACCACCGCGGCCGGGGTGAGCCCGAGGGCCCAGGCGCCGGGACGGCGTTTCTGCAGGAACAGAGCGACGGCGACCAGCCCGACGAACAGGCCCGCGACCGGTGAGGACATCGTCGCCAGCGCGGCCAGCGGGGCCGTGCACAGGGCCTTCGCCCACCGCTTGTAGCGCCACTTGTACGGCCAGCAGAAGACGGTGGCGACCGCGCCCAGCGCGAACATCGTGCCGAGGCCGAAGGTCACCCGGCCCGAGACCGCGTTGCACAGGAACGCGAAAAGTCCCGCCAGCGACGCCCACAGCGGGTTCTTCACGCTCCGGCTGCGGATGAGGATCATCGTCAGCAGACCGGCCGAGACCGTCCCGGCGATCATCATCGTCGTACGGACACCGAGGACCGACATCAGATACGGCGAGACCACGCTGTACGACACCGGGTGCATACCGCCGTACCAGGCGAGGTTGTACGCCGAGTCGGGGTGCCGGCCGACGAACTCGGCCCATGCGTCCTGCGCCGCAAGATCGCCGCCACTGTTCGCGAAGGTGAAGAACCAGACGATGTGGAGTACGCCGGACAGGGCGGTGAGGGAGAGCACCGGGTGGCGCAGCATCCGCTCGCGCAGGGCGAGGAAGGCGGCCTGCGCGCGTGATGTCCTGTCGCTGCTCGCCCGCTCGCTCAGCTGCGCGCGGGCGGTGTCAGTTCCGTGCATGCCGCGCATGTCCTCCGCGCGCGGTGCGGGCACGCGTATTCGCGGGCCGTTTCCCGGGCCCGGATCGGCGTCGTCGGCGTGTGTCGGCTCCGCAGTGGCCACCTGAAGGCACTCCCCGTGGTGTCCCGTCTTCTGTTCTGGGACGCGTCCCGTTGTCCGCTGGTTCGCGGCTGCGTCCCCGGGGATTTCCCGGTCGCGTCCCGTGAGCGGCGGCCTGCCCCGTTTCGTGACGCTAGCACGCACCCCGCCGGAGGGCTCCCTGGTGGGCCCGCCGACGGGGTGCGAGGGCAGCCGCGGCCGCTGTCAGCCGAGGCGCTTGAGCTTCGCCGTGAAGCCGGGTTCCGTGAGGTCCTTCTGCAGCGCCACCGGGACCTTGACCGCGCCGCTCGTGCCGTCGCCCACGGTGAGGGTGCCCACCTGGGTGCCGGCCTTCGCGGTGTGCGGGATGTCATCGGAGTCGAAGGACAGCTTCACCTTCAGGCCCGCCCAGCCGACGGCGGCGACGTCCTTGGTGAGCACGATCGGCGTGTGGCCTCCGAGCTGGTCGTCCACGTACCCGACGACGTCGCCCTTCTTGAGTATCTTCGTCGAGGTCAGCGCATCCCGGGCGGCGAGCATCGCCGTCTTGCTGGCGTGGACGACGGTGTCGATGATCGGCGCCGTCTGCTGGTCGAGGATCGCGCCGACCACGGTGACCGTCTCGCCGTCGACCTCCTTGGTGGCGGCGAAGAGGAGATTGCCGCCGGCCTTGGTGGTCGTGCCCGTCTTGATGCCGATGGCGCCGTTGTAGGGGACCAGATCGTTGTAGTTCTTCCACTTGTGGCCGGACGGGTCGACCCAGTAGGGCAGCTTCGTGATGTCCATCAGGGCCGGGATCTTCACCAGCTCGTTTCCGAGCTTCACCTGGTCCTCGGCGGTGGAGACGGTGGACTCCTTGAGGCCGGAGGCGTCGGTGTAGGTCGTGTTCTTCATGCCGAGTTCCTTGGCGGTGTCGTTCATCCTCTTGATGAACGACGCCTCGGAGCCCATGTCCCAACGGGCCAGCAGGCGCGCGATGTTGTTGGCCGACGGGATCATGATGGCCGACAGCGCCTGCTTCTCGGTGAGGACATCCCCCTCCTTGACGGTGTTGAGGGTGGACTCGTGCTGCTTGTAGTAGCCGCCCTCCTTCTCCGCCAGCGCGTCGACCGTGATCTTCTTGCCCTCCTCGCCCTGCTTGAGCGGGTGGTCCTTGAGGACGATGTACGCGGTCATGGCCTTGGCCACGGAGCCGATCGGGACGGGGGTCTGCTTGCCGAAGTTCCCCATCGTGCCGATGCCCTCGACGTCGAGCCAGCCCTGGCCCTCGTTCGGCCAGGGGAGGCCGGCCTTGGTGCCGGCGAAGGTGTACGAGTCGTCGGCGGTGAGCGCGAGGGTGGGGGTGGGCAGCGGTCGCACGGCCTGCACGATCGCAAAGATGATCGCGAGGAGCAGGACCAGCGGGGTCCAGATCTTGACCCTGCGGATGATCGTGCGGACGGGGGTCTGCGGCGGTGGCGGGGTGTTGGTCAGCTCGGCCAGCAGGTCCAGCGGCGGCTTCGGGGGCAGCGGCTGCTGGGCGGTGCGCTCGGGGCCGACCTGGGGGACGGGCGCGGTCGCGTCCGCGGGCCTGCGGGGTGTGCGGGGCTCGTCCAGGGGCTTGAGCGCTACGAACTTGCTGGTGCGCTCGGCTTCGGACGGCTCCGGGGTCTTGGCGCCGCCCAGCTTGAGCATGGTGGTGGGCTGGTCGACCTGGGGCTTGGGGCGCTTGAAGATGGCGGTCGGCTGGTCGACGGGCTTGTCCTCGGCCTCGGCCTCGGCTTCGCCTTCGGTCTCGGTGCTCCCACCCGCACCACCCGTACCACTTTCGTCGTCGGGTGCGGGTAGCCCCTTCGGTCCTTCCTCACCGTCGGCGGCCGCGGGCCCACGGACGGCAACGGCTTCACCACCGGCTTCGGATTCGCCACCGGCTCCGCCTGCGCCGCGAGTCTCGGATCCGCCGCCCGTCTCGGAACCATCGCCCGCTTCGGAAGCACCTTCCGTCCCGGACCCGTTGCCGACGCCGGAGTCGTCGGCCCCTTCGGGCTCGTCGCCCGTCTCAGCGTCGGCAGCCGTTTGGGCATCGCCGTCCGTTTCGGCGACGGCGTCTGCCTCGGGCTGAGGCTGGGGCTGGGGTACAGCGTCCTCCGGTCCCTCTTCCGCTTCCGCCTCGCGGGAGTCGGCAGGAGCCTTGTCCTCGACATCGCTGTCGGCGTCGGGCCCTGCTTCCGCTTCCGCCTCCTCGGCACCGTCCTCGTCGGCCTCAGCGGCCGTCTCCGCGTTCTCGGGCTCCTCGGAGTCCTTGGAGTCCCCGGAGCGGACCCACGCCGCCACAGCGGCCCGGAGCCGGGCGTCTCCGCCCTCGTCGCCCTCGGTCGCAGCGACGTCGTCGGCCGAACCCTCGCCCGCAGAAGCGACATCGGCACCATCGGCCACCGCGTCCTCGGCGTCGGAGTCCTCCGCCTCCGAAGTCCCGGACTCCGCAACCGCGGTCCCCTCAGCCGCGGCTCCGGCTCCGGCCACAGGCTTCTCGGCTTCCGCCTTCACAGTCACGGGCTCCTCGGCCGCGGCCTTCTCGGCCTCAGGCCCTTCAGCCACAGCCTTCCCGGCCTCGGCCTCCGCAGTCCCGGGCTCCTCGGCCGCGGCCACCCCGGCCCGAGGCTTTCCAGGCCCGGGCTCCCCGACGCCGAGACCCCCGGCTCGAGACTCCTTGGCCGCGACCTCCCCGGCCTCCGGCTCCTCAGCCACGGTCTTCTCGGCCTCAGGCCCTTCAGACACAGCCTTCCCGGCCTCGGCCTCCGCAGTCACGGGCTCCTCGGCCGTGGCCTCCCCGTCCGCGGCCACCCCGGCCCGAGGCTTCCCAGGCCCGGGCTCCCCGGCGCCGAGCCCCCCGGCTTGAGAATCCTCGGCCGCGATCTTCCCGGCCTCCGGCTCCTCAGCCACGGTCTTCTCGGCCTCAGGCCCTTCAGACACAGCCTCCGCAGTCCCGGGCTCCTCAGCCGCGGACTCCCCGGCCCGAGGCTTTCCAGGCCCGGGCTCCCCGACGCCGAGACCCCCGGCCCGAGACTCCTCAGCCGCGACCTCCCCGGCCTCCGGCTCCTCAGCCACGGTCTTGTCGGCCTCTGGCTCCGCAGCCGCAGTGCCCCCGGCCTCCTCCGCCGTGGTCTTCAGATCCCGTACCGAGAACACCCGTGTCGCCGTGTCCACGCCGCCGCGCGCCTCGGACGTATCGGAGGAGCCGGACGCGGAACCGCTCTCCCGGGCCACCGAGAGACGGGGATCGCGGGCGGGCTCGGGAACCGGGCCCGTGTTCCCCGACGTCGGTTCTGCCGACGACTCGCGCTGCTTCGACCTGTCGGGGGACTCGCCCGCCACCGATGCCTCCTCCATGCCGCACGCCCTCCGTGCGACCTACCGAACCGTGAACCGCCGCCCGCGACACCGCTCAAACACGCTGTCCGAACCATGTACCAGTGTCCTGTGTGCGGGCTTAACCCCTGCGGTAGACGAGAACGACATACCTACCGGTTCCCTCACAAACAGGTCACGCACCCTCGACAGACCAATGTGAGAGGGGTCACCCTGTCTTTCATCCACGCGGGGAGGCATGGATGGGCAGGAGCCGCAGAACACTTCCGGAGGAGCTTCTGCTGCTGGCGTTGGACCCGGCCACGGGTACCACCGCACAGCCGCAGTCGCTCGACCTCGGTCTGGCCGGAGCACAGCTAGTGGAGCTGGCGCTGGCCGGACGGATAGCCCCAGACGGGGATCGTATCGCCGTGGTAGCCCCACGGCCGACTGGAGATCCAACATTGGACTGTGCGTTGGAGTTGCTGCGCAGGCGTGGCGCTCCGGTACGTGCAGTGAACTGGATTGGCGGGCCCCGGCTGGGGCTGCGCCAGACCTATCTCTCGCATCTGGAGCGGTGCGGCATGGTGCATGCCGTGGCGGGCCAGATGTGCGGAGTGCTGCCGACGACTCGCTACCAGGCGACGGACACCGAGATCAGCCGGGAGATCAGGTCCCGACTGGACTCCGCGATCCGCACCGGCGTACCGCCGGACCCGCGGACCGCAGCACTCGCCGCACTGGCACACGCGGTCGGCCTCGGCAAGCACCTGTATCCGGGGAACGAGGGGCGGTCCTCTCGGTCCCGGTTGCGGGATCTGATCAGGCACGACCCCATGGGCGGTCTCGTCGCGCACGCCGTGATGGACGTCCAGAACGGCGTGGGTGCACAACCACGCCGTAACCCGGCCCCGGCCGGCCGTCAGGCCGCCGCCGGACCGGTCAGGTCCGCACCGGAACCCGCTCGTGGCGTTCCGATGCAGCCGCGCCGCGGTTCCATGGCGCGCGTCGTGGCCCACTGAGCCGCAGTCCCACGACGAGCCGCACGAACCGCAGCACCACGCACCGCATTGCACCGCAGCACCACGCACCGCATTGCACCACGCACCGCCGAGCGCCGCACCGAGCCTGCAGAGGCAGTCCCCGAGACCCGGTACGGGAGCCGCTGGTTCGCGCGGGGCGGCGGGGCCGTGCGCCATCCGTCCATACGGGTGCCGTAACGGTTCCGCCGCCCCGCGCGGCCGTTTTCCCGTGAACTCATGAACTGTCGTGCGTGCAGCGCATATACGCCGTTTCCCAGCGGTACCAAGTCCCTTGGTGGCAGTCTGCTCAACAGCAGATACGCAAAGTGGCAAAGTACAGCTAGTGCAGGCACGCAGCCGGAGGTGCACGTCTCGTGGCGTCCAATGTCAATCCCACCGTCAGGCGACGCCGGCTGGGCCAGGAGCTGCGCCGGCTCCGCGAGCTCAAGGGCATGACGGCCGAGGAGGTGGCCGAGCGGCTGCTGGTCTCGCAGTCGAAGATCAGCCGCCTGGAGAACGGGCGGCGCAGCATCAGCCAGCGCGACGTCCGCGACCTGTGCGGGGTGTACGAGGTGGAGGACCACCGGATCGTCGACTCGCTGATGCAGATGGCCAAGGACAGCCGCCAGCAAGGATGGTGGCACTCCTTCGGCGACATTCCGTACAGCGTCTACATCGGGCTGGAGACGGATGCGGCGAGCCTGCGGGTGTACGACCCCCAGGTCGTCCCGGGGCTGCTGCAGACCCGGCAGTACGCGGAGGCGCTGATCGCGGGGGCACTGCCGGAGACGGCCGCCACCGACGTCGAGAAGCGCGTACAGGTGCGCCTGCGTCGGCAGGAACGAATCACCGCCCCGGAGAACCCGCTCCGGCTGTGGACGGTGATGGACGAGGCGGCGGTGCGCCGGGTCGTGGGCAATCGTTCCCTCATGCGCGACCAGCTGGAGTACCTCGTCGAGCAGTCCCAACTGCCGCACGTCACCGTGCAGGTGATCCCCTTCGACATGGGCGCCCACCCGGGGCTGAACGGCCAGTACGCGATCCTCGAGTTCCCCGACGCCGCGGACTCCAGCGTGGTCTACATCGAGGGCGTCACCAGCGACCTGTACCTCGAGAAGGCCAACGACGTGCAGAAATACAGCGTGATGTACGAGCACCTGCGCGCCCAGGCCCTGAATCCGGACCAGTCACGGCAGTTCATCGCGGACATCGCGAAGGAGTACGCGCGCTGAAGCGCCCTAAGGTACACCTTCCCCGGGTCGGACTGGAAGACCCATCTGGAATATGCCACCCGGTCGAGTGAATGGTCACTTCGTACGTCGAGGTTGGAGAGTAGCGTCGATCACGCCACCACACACCAAGGGTTGGCGCAAACCGCGCTGTGGGTTCGGAGTCGGATCCGCCGTGCGGTGACAGCAACTCAACAACTGGCATTCCGGAGCAAAAATGGCAATTCGTCAGGGCGCCACGGACACATGGACCAAGTCCTCGTACTCCACGGGCAACGGCGCGTGCGTCGAGATCAAGTCCCCGGTCCGCGCGGCCATGGCCGTCCGGGACTCCAAGGTCCCCGAGGGTCCCGTACTGGCCTTCCCGGCCGACGCGTGGAACACCTTCGTCGGCTCGATCAAGGCGTAGGGGGGAGGATCTGCTGATCCTCGACTGCGTTCGCCCACCACAATTTCACAAGCAGCACCTGAAGAGCCCTCTCGTCCAGCTCGCCGTCCTTGCCGAGGGGGCTCGGCTGCGCCCAGAACCTGCGCAGGTCCACGCGCCTACCTGAGCCTGTCCACGTACTTGTCCGTCCCCGGCACCGTCGGGACGAAGGGCGCCACCAGCTCCACCCTGCCCAGCCCCGCCTCCCGCACCGGCGCCTCCAGGTCCGCAAAGTACGCCTCCCAGCAGTCCCGTGGATCCGCCTCCAGGAACCACAGCAGGGTCAGCCTGGTCTCCACGCCCTCGACCTGCTTGACGTACGTCATGCGGTCGCCGGGCAGGGGCGTCGGACGGAAGACGGTCACCAGCGCCGCCGGTGAGCCGGCCACCCGCTTGGGCAGGTGGCGGGAGCGCAGCCACTCCAGCAACTCGGCCCGCTGCCCGGCCGATTCGGCGTCGATCACCTCCACGACCAGGCCCGCGTACGGGTGGTCGAGGGCATGGAAGTCGCGGGGCCCGGCGGCCCCGTCCCGGTAGACCGTCACCTCGTGGTCCTGGAACGCCGTGAAGACGTGCGTACGGTCCTGGTAGACCCGGGCATCGCGGTTGAGGCGCTTGTTGATCGCGACGGTCCAGCGCATGTGGTCGTCGTAGCGGCCGTCCGTGATCCAGTACGTGGAGATGTAGCAGCCGGCGGTGACCGGCTGGGCGATCGCCGACTTCTCGGGGTAGCGCAGGAGTTGGAGGTCGCGGGTCGCCACCCAGCGGCGCCCGGCGTACATCCAGGGCATGGCCATCGCGCCGGCGTAGTAGTGGTCGTCCTCGTACCAGCGGTTGTACGCGTACTCGTGGCCGGGGTGCGGCTCGACCATGGTGATCAGCGCATGGCCGGGGCGGACTCCGTACGGCCCCACGGCGGCCAGCTCGGCGTACACGTCGCTGCGGGTTTCCTCGCTCATGTCGCTCCCCTTCCGTCCTCCGCCGGTCGCCCATACTCTGACGCCCCGTCAGGTAATCCGCCATACCCGGGAGGCTCCGATGTCACTGCTCACGGGCAAGACCGTCGTCGTGTCGGGGGTCGGCGCCGGGCTCGGTCACCAGGTCGCGGCGGCGGTCGTGCGCGACGGCGGCAACGCGGTGCTCGGGGCGCGCACGGAGGCCAACCTCGCCAAGAGCGCCGCGGAGATCGATCCGGACGGGGCGCACACGGCGTACCGGGCGACCGACATCAGGGAAGAGGCGCAGTGCGAGGCGCTGGCGGCGCTCGCGCGGGAGCGGTTCGGGCGGATCGACGCGGTCGTCCATGTGGCCGCGATGGACGGCTACTTCGGCGGCCTTCAGGACGCGGACTTCGTGAGCTGGCAGCAGGTGATCGACGTGAACCTGCTGGGCTCGCTGCGTATGACGCGGGCGTGCCTGCCCGCGCTGAAGGCGTGCGGCGGCTCGGTGGTGTTCATCGGGACGCAGTCGGCGGTGGCGGCCCCCACCCAGGTGAAGCAGGCGGCGTACGCGGCCTCGAAGGGGGCGCTGACGAGCGCGATGTACTCCCTGGCCCGGGAACTCGGGCCGCATCATATACGTGTCAACACGGTGCTGCCGGGCTGGATGTGGGGACCGCCGGTGCAGGCGTACGTCCAGTTCACCGCGCAGACGGAGGGCGTGCCCGAGGCCGACGTACTGCAGCGGCTGACCGGGCGGATGGCGCTGCCGGAGCTGGCGACGGACGGGGATGTGGCGGACGCCGCGGTGTTCCTGGCCTCGGACCGGGCGCGGGCCATCACGGGGCAGTCGCTGCTGGTCAACGCGGGGGAGCTGATGCGCTGACCGCCACAACAGTCTGTTCATGTGCATGAACACAGGTCAACACAACGAACATTTTTGCCGTCCTTTGACCTGACGCTTGCTTGTCGTGCCCATGTTGGCGCGCCCACGATGAGCGAGCCGTTCACAAGGCGGACCCTGCGGAGGGGACACATGAACAGTCTCGACTGGGCCGTGCTCATCGGCTACTTCGGTGTGATGGTCGCGATCGGCGTCTGGTCGCACAGGCGCGTGGACGACGTCAGCGACTTCTTCACGGCCGGCGGGAAGATGCCGTGGTGGCTGTCCGGCATCTCGCACCACATGTCGGGCTACAGCGCGGTGATGTTCACGGGCTACGCGGGCATCGCCTACACCTACGGTGTGACCTCCTTCGTCACCTGGTCCTTCCCGATCGCGCTGGGCATCGCGATCGGCTCGAAACTGTTCGCGCCGCGCATCAACCGGCTGCGCTCACGGCTCCATGTGGCCTCCCCGCTGGAGTACCTGAAGAACCGTTACGACCTGAAGACCCAGCAGGCGCTGGCCTGGTCGGGCATGCTGCTGAAGATCGTGGACGTGGGCGCCAAGTGGGCGGCGATCGCGACGCTGCTGTCCGTCTTCACGGGCATCACCCTCAACCAGGGCATCCTCATCACCGGCGCGATCACGGCCGTCTACTGCACCATCGGCGGTCTGTGGGCGGACGCGCTGACCGAACTCGGCCAGTTCGTCATCCAGTTGCTGGCAGGCATCTCGATGTTCGTCGCCGTCGTACTGAAACTGAACGACAAGGGCATCGGCCTCTTCGGCGCCTGGGACGAGCCGGCCCTGCACGGCCATGGAAAGCCGCTGGTCGGCCCGTACGGAACCGTCTTCCTTCTCGCCTTCCTCTTCATCAAGCTCTTCGAGTACAACGGCGGCATGCTCAACCAGGCCCAGCGCTACATGGCGACGGGCAGCGCCCGCGAGGCGGAGCGCTCGGCGCGGCTGTCGGCGGCCCTGTGGCTGGTCTGGCCGGTCGTGCTCTTCTTCCCCATGTGGATGTCGCCGCTGCTGGTCCACGCCCAGAAGCCGGACGGCTCCGACTCCTACGGCCTGATGACCGAACAGCTGCTGCCGCACGGCCTGTTGGGACTGGTCATCGTCGGGTTCTTCTCGCACACCATGGCCATGTGCTCGTCGGACGCCAACGCGATCGCGGCCGTCTTCACCCGGGACGCGGCGCCGGTGCTGTCCAAGCGGGCCCGGGAGTGGGGGCAGCGGTCCGGCCTGATCGCGGCGCGGGTGACCACGGTGGTCTTCCTCGCCCTGTCGATGGCGGTGGCGACACAGGTCAACTCCGCCACCTTCAAGGACATCATCACGGTGGTCATCAAGTGGGTCGCCGGACTGATGGGCCCGATCGCCATCCCGATGATGCTGGGCCTGCTGCGCCCGTTCCGCCGCTCCGGCCCCACGGCGGCGCTGACCAGCTGGTCCATGGGCCTGCTCGCCTTCTGGCTGGTCAACTACCCCATCAACTGGAACGTGCACGGCGGCGTCCCGCTCCAGTACCAGGTCTCGATCCCGCTGGCGGTCTCCCTGCTCCTCTACATCCTCATCGGCTACCTCAAGCCGGAGGACACCCCGGAGCGCCTCGCCGTCATCGAACGCATCAACACGGACGACGACGGCGCGGCCGCGGCGGCGATCCCCACCCCGGCAGGTCCCGCGGAGGACGCCGTGGGCACCGCGGTGAAGGACTAGCGCCGGCGGTCGTCGTGGTGACGGGGTCGCAGCCGGGGGGCTGCGACCCCGTTGCCCGTCAGGAGGTCTAGGCCCTCGGATAGCGGGCGAGCCACCCGGGCGACGACCCCGCCGGGCCGTGCAGCGCGGGGCCCTGGGTCATCTCCATGGCGAAGTCGTCGGCCAGCTCCAGGAGCGTCGGGCGGCCTTCCAGTTCGGCCAGCCAGGCCGGGGGGAGGGCCGTCTCGCCGTGCAGGGCGCCGAGGAGGCCGCCGGTGAGGGCGGCCGTCGCGCCCGAGGGGCCGTCCTGGTTCACGGCGAGGCAGAGCCCGTGCCGGAAGTCCTCCCCCACCAGCGCGCAGTACACGGCGGCGGCCAGCACGCCCTCCGCCGACCCGTCCCCGGCCAGTTCCTCGACCCGCACGGGCGTGGGCATGCCCTGCCGTACGGCGCCCAGCGCGTGCTGCAGCGCGTCCGACACCGGCTGATGCCCCGGCCGGGCGGCGAGCAGCGCGAGCGCCCGCTGTACGGCGCCGTCGAGGGTCTCGCCGCGGGCCAGACCGTGCACGATCACGGCGTACGCGCCCGCCGACAGATAGGCCACCGGATGCCCGTGGGTCTGGGTCGCGCACTCCACCGCCAGCTGGGCCACCAGCTGCGGCTCCCAGCCGACCAGCAGCCCGAAGGGCGCGGAACGCGCGGTCGCCTCGGGTCCGATCTCAGCGGGGCTCTTGGGGGCGTCCAGGGTCCCCATGTGCTCGTCCCCGAACCCGAGCAGCAGCGAACGCGCCGGGTCGCGCCGGGCGTACAGCCACTCCTCCCGTGCCAGCCAGCCGTCTTCCTTACGACGCTCGTCGGGCCCCCAGTCACGCTGGGTGGCCGCCCATCGCAGATACGCCCGGTGCAGATCGGTCGGCGGATGCCAGGCACCGGTGTCGCGGCGCACCTGCGCCCGTATCAGCCCGTCGACGGTGAACAGGGTCAGCTGCGTGATGTGGGTGACGGCACCGCGTCTGCCGTACGCAAAGGCGAAGTCCGCGACGCCCTCGGCCCCGTACGCCTCCCGGATCCCGTCGAGATCCAGCCCGTCGACGGGCGCCCCCAGCGCATCTCCCACGGCGGCCCCGAGCAGCGTCCCCCGCACCCGGCTCCGAAAATCCTGCTGCTCGACACGGCCCCATATGGCCCCGGCTGGCGCATTCACCAAGACCTCCCCGATGGCTCCGCCCGACGCATGACAGTTCAGCACTGTAATCGAACGGGAACGGTCGGTTGAGAGGGCGGAGGGGTATGCGGGATATGACAGGGCTGGTCGCGAGTGGTCAGTTATCACCCGTACCAGGTGACATTGCAAACGTATACACAGTCGTGGCGTGGTACGGCCGGGAAGCTGATGAATCCGCGCCTCCGAGGATGTCGAATTCACGCAGCCCGCCCGCTGGCTCAATTGATCTCGAACTCGCCGCCCGGTGAGGGAAGATGGCCGTCATGGCATCGACACCCCCACGCAGCGCACTCCACCTCACCGCCACCCTGCTCACCGCGAGTGTCGCCCTCTACATCGCCCTCGTGGCCTTCGGCAACATCACCGACTTCGGCACCAATCAGGCGTTCGTGCAGCATGTGCTGGCCATGGACACCACGTTCAAGGACGACGACCTGATGTGGAGAGCCATCACCAGCAAGGGACTTCAGAACACGGCGTACGTCGCGATCATCGTCTGGGAGACCCTCGCCGCACTCGTCCTCATATACGGCACCTGGCTCTGGGCCCGGCGTGACTACGCCCGCGCGCGCAGCATCTCCACATACGGCCTGCTGATGCTCCTGCTCCTCTTCGGCGCCGGGTTCATCGCGATCGGCGGTGAGTGGTTCTCCATGTGGCAGTCGAAGACCTGGAACGGCCTGGAGGCGGCGACCCGCGTGATCGTGTTCACCGGGTTCGTCCTGATCGTCAACCACCTGCCGTTCCGGGAGTCGGACAGCGCCGCCTGACCGTCGTATCCCCCTGCGGCCCGGCCGGACTGCTCGGCCGGGCCGTCGTGTGACGACCCTCCCTAGCCGACGACCACGACCTTCGTGCCGGTCGACCCGAACGTCCACAGCGCCGCCCCGTCGGCGACCCGCATCCGGATGCCGCCCGTCCGCACCCCCGAGGCGGGCGGCGGTGAAGCCCCGTCCACCGCGTTGGAGAAGGCGACATTCACGCCGGATTTGACCGAGAAGTACACGATGTGTTCGATCTTCACGCCGTCGGAGCCGGTGATGGCGCCCCGGGTGCGGGCGCCGACCGTGTAGGTGCCCGGGTCCGGGCTCACCGTCCCCGGCCACACCGCGAACGTACGGCGGGCCGCATCGCTCGCGTCGACCAGCCACACCGTCTTCTTCCCGAGGGAGTAGACGACGCGCCGCCCGGTGCCGGATCCGGCCGGCACCGCGGCCGGGGCCGCGGACTTCGTGGGCGTGGGATGCGCGCCCGCGGACGCCGAAGCGCTCGGCCGGGCGGCGACCGCGTGGGGCTTCGGCCCCTTGTCGGCCTGTACGGCCAGGGCGACGACAGCGGCGATCGCTCCCACCGTCAGACCGGTCACCCAGACCTTCGGGGCTGGCACGGCACGCATCTCCTCAGCTCCACATCCCCATGTCCTCGTGGAACAGGGGTCGGATCATCGTACTCAGTCCAGGACCGGCAAAAGTTCCGGCAAGTGCCCGTCCGAGACCGCCGCCGCCCGTTGCCGCTCCTCCGGCACCTCCCCGTACAGCGTCGTGCGCGGCTTCGCCGGGCGGCCGGCCGCGTCCGCCACCGCGATCAGGTCCTTGACGGACTTGTACGAGCCGTAGGAGGAGCCCGCCATGCGGGAGATCGTCTCCTCCATGAGGGTGCCGCCCAGGTCGTTGGCCCCGGAGCGGAGCATTTCCGCCGCGCCCTCCGTGCCCAGCTTCACCCAGCTGGTCTGGATGTTGGGGATGTACGGGTGCAGCAGCAGGCGCGCCATCGCCGTCACCGCGCGGTTGTCCCTCGTCGTCGGGCCGGGGCGGGAGATGCCCGCCAGGTACACGGGCGCGTTGGTGTGGATGAAGGGGAGCGTCACGAACTCCGTGAAGCCGCCCGTCTGTTGCTGGATGCGGGACAGGGTCCGCAGATGGCCGAGCCAGTGGCGCGGCTGGTCCACATGGCCGTACATCATCGTCGACGAGGACCGGATGCCCAGCTCGTGCGCGGTCGTGACGACCTCGATCCAGGTGGCTGTAGGGAGCTTGCCCTTGGTGAGCACCCAGCGGACCTCGTCGTCCAGAATCTCCGCCGCCGTGCCCGGGATGGTGTCCAGGCCCGCCTCCTTGGCCGCGCTCAGCCACTCCCGGATGGACATGCCGGTGCGGGTGGCGCCGTTCACGACCTCCATCGGCGAGAAGGCGTGGACGTGCATTCCGGGGACGCGGGACTTCACCGCCTTCGCGATGTCGAAGTACGCCGTACCCGGCAGGTCGGGGTGGATGCCGCCCTGCATGCAGACCTCCACCGCGCCCACGTCCCAGGCCTGCTGGGCGCGGTCCGCGACCTGCTCCAGGGAGAGCGTGTAGGCGTCCGCGTCCGTCCTGCGCTGCGCGAACGCGCAGAAGCGGCAGCCCGTGTAGCAGACGTTGGTGAAGTTGATGTTGCGGGTGACGATGTACGTCACGTCGTCGCCGACAGCCGACCTCCGTACGTCGTCCGCGATCCGTGTGAGGGCGTCCAGTGCGGGGCCGTCGGCGTGCAGGAGGGCGAGGGCCTCCGCGTCCGTGAGGCGCGTCGGGTCGTCCGCCGCCGTCGCCAGGGCCGCCCGTACGTCGGTGTCGATGCGCTCCGGCAGCATGCCGGGGGCGGCCGCCTCGCGCAGGGCCGCCCAGTCGCCGTACACCTCGTCGAAGTCGTCGCGGCGGTCGGAGGTACGGCCCTCGGTGTCGATGGAGGCGTGCAGGTCGGTGCGACCGGTCGCTACGAAGACCTCCTCCGGTTCCTGCCAGGGACGACCCTCGACCACCGCGTCCGGCACCGCCAGGCCCGTCTCCGGGTCGGCCAGGGCGCGGACGTGCGGGCGCAGCCGGGGGTCCAGCCAGGGCTCGCCGCGCTGGACGAACTCCGGGTAGACGCAGAGGCGTTCGCGCAGTTCGAAGCCGGCGGCGCGGGAGCGCTCGGTGAGTTCGTCGATCTGCGGCCAGGGGCGTTCCGGGTTGACGTGGTCGATCGTCAGGGGGGACACGCCGCCCCAGTCGTCGATGCCGGCGCCGATCAGCCGCTCGTACTCGGAGTCGACCAGGTTGGGCGGGGCCTGGAGGTTGGCGGACGGGCCCATGATGTGACGGGCGACGGCCACCGTGGCGACCAGCTCGTCCAGCTCCGCGTCCGGCATGCCGCGCATCGCGGTGTCCGGTTTGGCGCGGAAGTTCTGGATGATCAGCTCCTGGATGGAGTGGTAGGCGCGGGAGATCCTGCGCAGCGCGAAGAGGGACTCCGCCCGCTCCTCGTACGTCTCGCCGATGCCGATCAGGAGGCCGGACGTGAAGGGGACCGAGGAGCGGCCCGCGTCCTCCAGGACCCGCAGCCGTACGGCGGGTTCCTTGTCCGGGGATCCGTAGTGCGGGCCGCCCGGTTCGGACCACAGGCGGGTCGCGGTCGTCTCCAGCATCATGCCCATGGAGGGGGCGACGGGCTTGAGCCGCTGGAAGTCCGTCCAGGACATCACGCCGGGGTTGAGGTGGGGCAGCAGGCCCGTCTCCTCCAGGATGCGGATGGAGATGGCGCGGACGTAGGCGATGGTGTCGTCGTAGCCGTGCGCGTCGAGCCACTCGCGCGCCTCCGGCCAGCGGTCCTCGGGCTTGTCGCCGAGGGTGATGAGGGCTTCCTTGCAGCCGAGGGCCGCGCCCTTGCGGGCGATGTCGAGGACCTCGTCCGGGGACATGAACATCCCGTGGCCGGCGCGGCGCAGCTTGCCGGGGACGGTGACGAAGGTGCAGTAGTGGCACTTGTCCCGGCACAGCCGGGTGAGGGGGATGAAGACGCTCTTCGAGTACGTGATGACGCCGGGGCGGCCGGCCGCGTCGAGGCCTGCGTCGCGGACGCGGGCGGCGGACGCGGCGAGGTCGGTGAGGGCCTCGCCGCGGGCCTGGAGCAGGACGGCGGCCTCGGAGACGTCCAGGGCGACGCCGTCGCGGGCGCGTTTGAGGGCGCGACGCATGGAGTTGTCGGTGGGGCCGGTTCCGGTCGCGGAAGTCGTCATTCTTCGAGCATACGGTCGAGCGGATCAGTACCCAGGGGTCAGCCCAGCAGGGCCCCGTACTGGTCCAGCACCCGCAGTACCTCTGACTCCCCCGCCGGCGGCAGCTGTACGACGACCTCCTCGATGCCCAGCTCCGCGTAGTGCGCGAGCTTGCCGGGGGTGGGGAAGACCGCGTAGGGGACCACCTGCAGCGCCTCGGGGTCGCGGCCCGCGTCGGCCCAGGCGGCCCGCAGCACCGGCAGTGACTCCGTCAGCCCGCGGCCGCCGATCGGCAGCCAGCCGTCGGCGTACGCGCAGATGTGGGAGAAGAGCTTGGGGCCGGCGGCCCCGCCGACGAGGGTGCGCGGGCCGACGACCGGGCCGCGCGGCTTCTGGGCGGGCTTCGGGTAGGCGTACGAGGCCCGCACGCCCCCGAACTCCCCCTCGTACGCGACGGGTTCGTCCTTCCACAGCGCCCGCATCAGCGCCATCCGGTCCCGCACCAGCTCCCGCCGCGTACGCCACTCGACCCCGTGGTCGGCGGCCTCCTCGACGTTCCAGCCGAAGCCGAGGCCGAGGGTGAAGCGGCCGCCGGAGAGGTGGTCGAGGGTCGCGATCTGCTTGGCGAGGCCGATCGGGTCGTGCTGGGCGACCAGGGTGATGCCGGTGCCGAGGCCCAGCCGCTCGGTGACCGCGGCCGCCTGGCCGAGCGCGACGAAGGGGTCGAGCGTGCGGCCGTACTCGGGCGGCAGGTCGCCGCCCGCCGGGTACGGGGTCGCACGCTCCACCGGGATGTGCGTGTGCTCGGGCAGGTACAGCCCCGCGAAACCGCGCGCTTCCAGCTCCCGCGCGAGCCGGGTGGGGGTGACGGTCTCGTCGGTGAGGAAGATTGTCACGGCGATTCGCATGGGTCATCTGTACCGGGGCGAGTGGCGAATGTCCATACCGACTGGTCGGTTGTTCGCGGATTGAAGGGGCTGGCTGATCGTCGTCGGCGAGTGCGGGTGTGTTTGTGGCTTGTGGCGCAGTTCCCCGCGCCCCTAGGGAGGTTTACGTTGAGGAAGTGACAACGATCCGCGGCTCCCTGCCCCCGGGCACCCCGGACTACGTGTACGTGCCCGTCGAAGTCCCGTACGGCGTAAACGAGTTGAGGGTCTCCTACACCTACGACAAGCCCGCCGTCCCGCCCGGCACCCCAGGCAACGCGCTCGACATCGGCCTCTTCGACGAGCGGGGCACCGAGCTGGGCGGGGAGGGGTTCCGGGGGTGGTCGGGCGGGGCCCGTACGGAGTTCTTCGTGCGGGCGGACGACGCGACGCCCGGATACCTCGCCGGTCCGATCCGCCCCGGCACCTGGCACGTCGTGCTGGGCCCGTACACGGTGGCCCCGCAGGGACTGTCGTACGAGCTCACGGTCACGCTCACGCACGGGGAGCCCGGCGAGACCCCGGAGCCCGTGTATCCGCCGTCGCGCGCCCGGGGCCGGGGCCGGGCCTGGTACCGCGGCGACTGCCACCTCCACACCTGGTACTCCGACGGCCGCCGTACCCCCGCCGAGGTCGCGGCCCTCGCGCGGGCGGCCGGCCTGGACTTCATCAACTCCTCGGACCACAACACCCACTCCTCGCACCCGCATTGGGCCCCGGAGGCGGGCGAGGACCTGCTGATCATGCTCGGTGAGGAGGTGACGACGAGGAACGGCCATGTCCTCGCCCTCGGCACCGATCCCGGCACCTTCGTCGACTGGCGCTACCGGGCCCGGGACCGTCGCTTCGGCCGCTTCGCCGACCGTATCCGCGAGGCGGGCGGCCTGGTCGTCCCCGCCCACCCGCACGGCACCTGCGTCGGCTGCGGCTGGAAGTTCGGCTTCGGCGAGGCGGACGCGGTCGAGGTGTGGAACGGGCCGTGGACACCGGACGACGAGGTGACGCTCGCGGAGTGGGACAACCAGCTCGTCACGTCCGTGCGCGAGGGGCGCGACTGGCTCCCGGCGATGGGCAACAGCGACGCACACCGCGATCCGGACACGGTGGGGCTGCCGCAGACGGTCGTCCTCGCCGACGACCTGACCCGGGAGGCGATCCAGGACGGCATCCGGGCCGGACGCTCGTACATCGCCGAGTCGAAGAACGTGTCGGTGTCCTTCACGGCGACCGGCGACGAGGGCCGGCACGCGGGCATCGGCGAGCGGCTGGAGGTCGACCCCGACACCCCGGTCACCGTCCGCCTGGAGGCCTCGGGCGCCCCTCGCTGCACCGTCCGCATCGTCACCGACCAGGGGGTGCTGTTCACGAGCGACCCGCTGCCGGTCGGGGGCTCCGGCACGGTGGAGTGGCGTACGACGCCGGCCTACGCGGCCTATGTACGGGCGGAGTTGCGGCACGAGACGGCGCTGGGTCCGGTGCCGGGGGTGATGGCGGCGTTCACCAACCCGGTCTTCCTGGGACGTCGGTGAACGCGAAGCTCACTACGATCCACCCCATGCCTTGGATACGACGCCGCGCGCGGCACCCGGACCCGCCTGCGGAACGCCTCCCCGACCTCGAGTTCCTCGCCCTGGTGAAGGCGAGCCTCGAGGAGTACGCGCCCGGCGTGACGCAGGGCGCCGAGCTGAAGGGCAATTCGCTGTCCAGCCCGCGCGGCTGGGCGGTGGCGGTGGCGCCGCCCCACCATGGGGGTGGCCGCCACTACGACCTCGTCGCGCTGCCGGACGTGAGTGTCCAGCCGGATGTGCCGTGCTTCATGGACTGTGTCGTGGCGATGTCCGGGGACGCCCGCAAGGCGGCCGATACATGGGTGCAGACAGCGGGCGCGTGCCTGCTCGAACTTCTCGACCCGACCCAGCGCTTCGCGGACCACGTGGACCCGGACGAGGAGCGCGGCGTCCCCGGCTGGCACTCGATCGTCTCCGGGGCGGTGGGCATCGGACTGGACCCGGCCGAGAACCGGCGCCTGCAGACCGCGCTGCTGGACGCGAACGTACTGCACCGCATCGCGCACACCTTCACCGCGGACCTGGAATCGCCGTTCTTCAACGGCGTCAAGGTCTTCTACGGCGGAAAGCCCGGCGCGATGCAGGCCGAGATACGGATCAACGGGGAGCGGCACGAAGCCGCCTCGGCCGCGATGCGGGCTCTGAAGCTGCCCGAGCCGACGGCCTTCACGGCGGTGCGTCACTACGCGCTGCTGCTGCCGGCCGCGTCCGATCCCCGGTGATCCCGTCGGACCTCGCCACCGGACGGCAGCCTCGTAGGTGTCCCGGTACGGGCCGGGCTGGACGGGTGCGGATGCGGGCCGTCCAGCCCGGCGCGTTCGGGCGCGGAGGTCAGTGCCGGGCGGTGGATGCCGTGCTGTAAGGAGCGGCGGAGTGCTGGGCCGCGTAGAGGAGGGCGGGTTCGATCTTCGGCCAGAAGTAGCTGTCCTGGCAGGAGTACGGCGGGGTGAAGCCGTCGCAGCCGGCGCCGTCGCTGTCGCCGATCTCGATGGTGAAGCTGGCGAGGCCGAGCTTGTCGTAGGTCCAGTCGTCGGTGCCGCCGGAGGCGTCGTACAGGATCTCGCCGGCCTGGCCGTACTGGTAGCCGGTCAGCGAGGCCATATGGGCGGCGAGGGCGCGCAGGGACGCGTCGTTGCCGGTGTGCACGCGGGAGTCGTACTCCCAGGGGAACAGGACCATGCTGGCGTCGCTGTGCAGGGTGATCATCATGCCCTTGGCGGTGGACGGCGCCGGGGCGGTGTCACCGGTGCCGGTGCGCACCGCCGGGTAGAGCTCGCGGAACAGTTTCTCCAGGGAGGTGTTCTCCACCTCGGAGTCGGCCGCCGGGCCGCCGTAGGTCTGGTCGCAGGCGGCGCTGGAGGTGCCGGCGGTGTTCCAGTGGCTGCTGGTGTTGCGGTTGAGGTCGACGCCGATCTGGCTGTACGCGCTCACGCCGCACCGGCTGCCGTGGGAGCTGTCGGCGTTCTTGCGTTGCAGTACGGGGTTGTTGCCGCCCTGCGCGACCATGTCGACGCCGTCGGGGTTGGCGTCGGGCACCACCCACATCTCGGTGGTGTCCATCAGTTTGGTGATGGCCGAGTCCTTGCCGTAGCCGTTGATCAGCGCGTCTATCCAGCGATAGGACATCTCGCCGGTGGTCAGCTCGCGGGCGTGTATCTGGCTCATCAGGAAGAACCGCGGCTTGGCCGAGTTCGGGCTGAGCGCGCAGTCGTTCGTCTGGAGTTTGGTGAGGCAGATCGCCTTCAGGTCGCGACCGCCGTTCCCCTTCTGCTTCAGCCAGGACTGACCATACGTCACTTCCTTTGCCAGATCCGGGTGTTGGGAGGCAGCCTGATCCATGTGCGTGTACTGAGCGGTTACGGTGTGGTACCCGCCGTCGTAGGTGTCGCCGACGGCGGCGACATGCCGGGGGGCGGTGCCGGAGGGGACCGTCTCCGTCAGTCTGGTCTCGATCGCCGGGGTGAAGCCGAGCCGCCGCAGCGCGGTCGCGGTCGACGCGGTTCCGGAGACGAACAGGTTGTCGCCCTGACGGCGTTCCAGAAGGTCGTATCCGGCGTCGGCGAGCCGTTCCGCGTCCCGGAGGGGGTGGCGCGTCGGTACGCGGTAGATGACGACGGTGCGGGTGGTGGCACGGTCGGCGGTGACGTGCGCCGTGGCTCTGGCCTGCGCGGTCTGCGGCAGGAGGAGGGCGGCGCCGACCAGGACGGCGCCGGAGGCCAGGCCTGCCAGGCGTTTGTGTGCCATGGAGTGACCCTTCGTGGGGGATGGGTAGGGCTAATGTGACATGTCCATGGCGGTAAGGAAATGGCGCGTGACATGCGGTTCCCCCGTGGGCGCCGCCACCACGGATTTCAGGTCACGACGCGCGTCGGCCGACCCACTGCTTCCCCTCGGGGCAAGGTGAGGGACATTGAAGACCACCGTCGCCGCCGGAGAACAGGAGCCTCCTCACCATGGCCCGCCCCCGCCACTCGGAGACCAAGTACCGCTACGTCACGGCGTTCCAGCGCCGCCTGAACGCCGTCATGCGCCGCCTCCCCCTCCAGACCCTCCTGGAGACCACGGGCCGCACCTCGGGCCTGCCCCGTCGCACCCCGGTCGGCGGACGCCGGGTGGGCGACTCCTTCTGGCTGGTCTCCGAGTTCGGGGAACGGTCCCAGTACGTCCGCAACATCAAGGCCGACCCGCGGGTGAGGGTCCGGCTGCGCGGCCGCTGGCACACCGGCACGGCACACCTGTTGCCGGACGACGACCCCATCGCCCGCCTGCGCGCCCTGCGTTCGCCGAACAGCGTGGCGGTGCGGGTGATAGGGGCCGGGTTGCTGACGGTGCGGGTGGATCTGGAGGACTGACGGGCCGCCACCCGGCCGGGGTCGGCGAGCGCCAGCCCGAGCGCCGTCTGACCGCCCATGCTGGAACCGGCCGGCACCGCTTCTCCGCCTCTGTCGTCCGCCCAGACCTCGCCGCCGTCCACCCGCACCGTGGTTTTCATGAACCGAGGCCCCGGGGCGTCACCCCGGCCAGACGATCGCCTGCACCTCGCTGTACGCGTGCAGTGCGTACGACCCCACGTCCCGCCCCACCCCGCTCCTCTTGAACCCGCCGAACGGCGCCTCCATGTTGCGGCCCACCGTGTTGACCCCCACCCCGCCCGCCCGCAGCTGCCGTGCCACGCGGAAGGCTCGGGCCACGTCGCCCGACCAGACGTAGTCGATGAGGCCGTAGTCGGTGTCGTTCGCGAGGGCGATGCCCTCTTCCTCCTCCTCGAAGGGGATGACGGACACCACGGGGCCGAAGATCTCCTCGCGGGCCACGCGCATGTCGTTGGTGCAGTCGGCGAGGAGAGTCGGGGTGACATAGAAGCCCCGGTCGAAGGACGACGGGCGTTCGCCGCCCGTCACCACCGCCGCGCCCTCCTTCCGGCCCAGTTCGACGTACGACTCCACCCGGTCCCGGTGCGCGGCCGAGATCACCGGCCCGACCACCGTGTTCGGGTCACGAGGGTCGCCGACCGTCAACCGGTCGGCATACGCCGCCAGTTGCTCGACCAGGCGGTCGTACACGCCCCGCTGCGCCAGCACCCGTGTCGGTGCCGTGCAGATCTGGCCGCTGTAGAAGGAGAAGGTCGTGCCGATGCCGGCCACCGCTGAGCCCACATCCGCGTCGTCGAAGACGATCGCCGCGCCCTTGCCGCCCAGCTCCATCAGCTGCCGCTTCATGGAACGGCCGCACACCTCGCCGATCCGCTGCCCGACCGCCGTCGACCCGGTGAAGCTCACCATGTCGACATCCGGGGACGCGACGGCCGCCTCGCCGACCTCCACCGCCCGCCCCGAGACCACGTTCACCACACCCGCCGGTGCTCCCGCCGCCTCCAGCGCCTCCGCCATCCGGTAGACGGACAACGGATCCTGCGGGGCGGGCTTCACCACCACCGTGTTGCCCATGGCCAGGGCGGGCGCGATCTTGCCGGCCGGGTTGGCCCACGGGTTGTTGTACGACGTGATGCAGGCGACCACGCCGACCGGCTGGCGGACGGCCAGCGCGCCCATCACGCCCGCCTTCCCCATCGGCCCGGCCTCGTTGATCTGCGGCGGGATCGCCCACTCGGCGGGCTCCACGCGTGCGTACCGCCGGAACCGGGCCACGCCCACCCCGACCTGCATCGCCCGCGCCGTCCCCGTGGTCGCCCCGGTCTCCGCCTGCGACAGCTCGGCGTACGGCAGGAACCGGCTCGCGATGATGTCCGCCGCGCGGCCGAGCACCGCCGCCCGTTCCTCGGGCGGGGTCCTCGACCACGGCCCGAAGGCCTCGCGGGCCGCGGCACAGGCCGCGTGCACCTGATCCCGCGAGGCCTCCGGAGCCCACCCGATGGTCTCCTCGGTCGCCGGGTCGACGACCTCGTAGTGGCCGCCGTCCGGCTCGACCCACCGGCCGCCGACGAACAGCCGCTGCCCGTCCGCCCCTTGGTTCACCTGGTGCTCACCGTTCGGGTGTCCCGCCCCGACCGCAGCACCTTCCCGGGCACGGCGCCGCTCACCACGTCGTCCCGGATCGCCTCGACCCCGTTGACCCACACGGCCCGCACCCCGATCGCCTTGGCGTCCAGCCGCGGACTGTCACCCGGCAGGTCGTGCACCAGGGTGGCCGTACCCGCGTCGATCCGCTCCGGGTCGAAGAGGACCAGATCCGCATGGAAGCCCTCCTCCACCCGGCCCCGCTCGCGCAGCCCGAACAGCCGCGCAGGATCGTCGGTCAGCATCTTCACCGCCTGCTCCAGACCGACCAGCTTCCGCCGGCGCAGACAGTCGCCCAGGAAGCGGGTGGTGTACGGGGCTCCGCACATGCGGTCCAGATGCGCACCGGCGTCGGACCCGCCGAGCAGCACGTCCTCGTGCTGCCAGGTCTCGGCGCGCAGCGCCCAGGACGCGGGGTCGTTGTCGGTCGGCATGGGCCACAGGACCGTGCGCAGCTCGTCGGCCGCGCAGATCTCGACGAGGCACTGGAACGGGTCCTGCCCCCGCTCCTTTGCGATCTCCTCGACGACCCTGCCCGTCAGCCCCTCGTTCGCCTCGCTGTACGTGTCCCCGATGACGTACCGCCCGAAGTTCGTGAGCCGCCTGAAGACACCGGCCTCCTTGGACGTGGCCCGCTTCAGCAGCTCGGCGCGTATCTCCGGGTCGCGCAACCGGGCGATCCTCTCCGGCACCGGCAGCCCGAGGACGGGCCCCCACCCGGGTATCAGGTTCAGCGCGCAGAAGGTGCCCAGCGACATGTTCATCGGCGTGAGGATCGGCATGGTCAGGGCGACGACCCTGCCACCCGCCTTCCGCGCCTGCTCACTCGCGAACAGCTGCCGGGGGACGCGTTCAGGGACGGAGGCGTCGATGGTCAGGACGTTCCAGTTCAGAGGCCGTCCGGCCGCCGCGCTCATCTCCGCGAACAGGTCGATCTCCGCGTCGCTGAACTGGTCGAGGCAGCCGGCGACGATCGCCTCGATCTGCGTGCCCTCGTGCTCGCCGACGGCACGGGAGAGGGCGAGGAGTTCGTCGGGCTTCGCATGCCGGGAGGCGACGGGCTGCCCGTCACCGTCGGAGTGCGAGCGCGACTGGGTGGTGGAGAAGCCCCAGGCACCGGCGTCCATGGCCTCGTGCAACAGCCGTACGATCGCCGCCAGCTGCTCCTCACTCGGCTGCCCGCCGACCGCATCCGGCCCCATCACATACCGGCGCAGGGCACAGTGCCCGACCATGAACCCCGCGTTGACCGCGATCCGCCCCTCCAGGGCGTCCAGATACTCCCCGAAGGAGTGCCAGCTCCAGGGCGCCCCTTCTTCGAGGGCGACCAGCGACATGCCCTCCACCTTGGACATCATGCGGCGCGTGTAGTCGGCGTCGGCGGGACGGGCGGGGTTGAGCGGCGCGAGCGTGAATCCGCAGTTCCCGGCAGCGACGGTCGTCACCCCGTGGTTGAGGGAGGGCGTGGCATACGGATCCCAGAACAGCTGTGCGTCGTAGTGGGTGTGCGGGTCGACGAAGCCGGGCGCGAGGACGAGCCCGGCCGCGTCCTCGCTCGTACGGGCTTCCTCGGCGATGATCCCGATGGCGGCGATACGCCCGTCCTGGATCCCGACGTCGGCGGTGTAGGCAGGAGCGCCCGTCCCATCGACAACGGTGGCGCCTTTGATGAGGTGATCGAGCACAGGGGTCCTCCTTTTCAACTCCGGTGCGGTGACCGCCGTTTAGGGGCGCGGGGAACTGCGCGACCAGCCACCACGAACCCGCACCCCGCAACGGCGTTCAAGAAGCCGCCCGGAACCGCGAAGTCCGATGAACCGGATCCGTGTCGATCTTCGGAATCACATGCTCCCCGATCAACCGAATCGTCTGCAGCGTCTCCTCCTTCGGCACCCCCACCGGCAACCCGAAGCTCAGCTGATCCGCCCCCGCCTGCTCCCACCGCTTGCACTGCGTGAGCACCTCGTCCGGGTCCCCGCAGATCAACAGCTCCTCCTCGATGAGGACTTCGACGAACTCGGGCGTGTACTCCGGCAGCGTCTCCGGCCACACCGGGAAGCCCTCGGGCCGCGGGAAGGTGTCGTGGTACCGGAACACCAGCGACGGCAGGTAGTGCAGCCCGCCGTTGGTGGCGATCCGTATCGCCTCGTCGTGTGTCGGCGCGCAGATGGCCGTCGTCGTGACCATCACGTTGTCGTTGACGAAGTCCCCGACCGGCTCGGCGTTCACGATCGCCGTCTTGTACTGCTCCAGCACCCACTCCATGTCGGAGACCTTCTGGATGCTGAAACCGAGCACCCCGAGGCCCTTGCGGGCGGCCATGGCGTACGAGGGTGGCGACCCGGCCGCGTACCACATCGCCGGATGCGACTTCCCGTACGGCTTCGGCAGGACCTTGCGCGGCGGCAGCTGCCAGTGCTTGCCCTGGAAGCCGGCGTACTCGTCCTGGAGCCACATCTTCGGGAACTCGGCGATCGTCTCCTCCCAGATCTCCTTCGTGTAGTTCATGTCGGTCACCCCCGGTATGAACCCGAGGATCTCGTGCGAACCGGCGCCCCGCCCGCTGCCGAACTCGAAGCGGTTGCCGGTGAGGTGGTCGAGCATGGCGACCTTCTCGGCGACCTTCACCGGGTGGTTGACCTGGGCCAGCGGGTTGAAGATGCCGGACCCCAGATGGATCCGCTCCGTCGCGTGCGCCAGGTAGCCCAGGAACACGTCGTTTGCGGAGAGGTGCGAGTACTCCTCCAGGAAGTGGTGCTCGGACGCCCAGGCGTACTTGAAGCCCGACCTGTCCGCCTGGATGACGTACTCGGTCTCCTCCATCAGTGCCTTGTGCTCGGCGAGCGGGTCGGTCTCGGCGCGCTTGCCCACGTATCCCTGTACAAAGAGCCCGAATTCCAAGGAGGTTCACCGTCCCCGGTTCTGATGTTTCTGACGCACAGTCAGTTTTGGATGACTGTTGCACCACCCGCACGGAGGGTCAATAGCTGATGGTCAGTCAGATTCGCCCGTCGGATTCCCTCCGGGTTCAGAAGACGCTGACCCCCGCCAGCCAGCCCCCGTCGATCACGAACGGCTGCCCGGTGATGTAGGAGGAGTCGTCGGAGGTCAGGAACAGGGCCAGCCGCGCGACCTCCTCCGGCTTCCCGATCCGGCCGAGCGGCACGAGCTTGCGGTACAGCTCGTCCAGGGCCCGGCCCGTCTCCTCCGCGTCCGCCGTCGGATCCAGCCGGGCCGGGTTGGACATGGCGGTGTCAATGGCGCCGGGGCACATGGCGTTGACGCGGATGCGCCGGTCGGCGAGTTCCAGGGCGGCGACGCGGGTGAGGCCGAGGACGGCGTGCTTGGTGGCGGCGTACGTGCCGACGGCGGCCATGCCGGTCACGGCCGTGTAGGAGGCGGTGTTGACGATGGTGCCGCCGTCCTCCATCACCGGCGCGACGGTCTTGATGCCGAGGAAGCAGCCGACCTGGTTGACCTGTACGACCTGCATGAACTCGTCGAGGGGGGTGTCGAGCAGGGAGTTGAAGCGCAGGATGCCGGCGTTGTTGACCAGACCGTCTATCCGGCCGAAGGCGTTCTTCGCGGCGCTCACCGCCGACCGCCACTGGTCCTCCTGGCTCACGTCCAGGTGGACGTAGCGCGCTCCCAGCTCCTCCGCGAGGGCGCCGCCCTGCTCGTCGAGGACGTCGGCGATCACGACCTCGGCCCCCTCCGCCCTGAACAGGCGGGCCTCCTGCTCCCCCTGTCCGCGCGCCGCCCCGGTGACGATCACGACGCGTCCGTCCAGCTTGCCCATGCCATGACTCCTCAGAGAAGGGGCGCCACTTCGGCGCCGAAGGCCGCCATCTGGTCGGTGAGTTCGGTGCGGCTGCGGCTGCGGAACCGCACCTGGATCTGGTCCACGCCCATCGCGCGGTACGCCCGCAGGGACTCGGCGAGCGCGTCCGGCGGGCCGGTGAGGGTGCGGCGGCCGACGTCCCAGGCGGGTGTGCCGAGGTGGAGCGGCTCGGTGATGGCGCCGATCGTGAACGGCCCGTCGAGGCCCGCCTCGTCCCGCAGCCGCCGTATCCGCTCGATCTGCGCGGGCAGCCGGTCCCGCGGGTCGCCCTGCGGCAGCCAGCCGTCCCCCTTGAGGGCCGCCCGGCGCACGGCGGCGGGGGACGATCCGCCGACCCACACCGGCACGCGCTCCTGGGCCGGCCTCGGCTGCTGACCGAGTCCCTCGAAGTCGTAGAGCTTGCCGTGGTGCTCGGGGAACTCGTCGGGGCCGAGGGCGGCGCGCAGGGCGTCGATCGACTCGTCGAGCACGGCCCCGCGCCGGTCGAAGTCGACGCCGAGCACCTCGAACTCCTCCCGCACATGCCCGGCGCCGACGCCCAGGATCAGCCGGCCGCCCGCCAGATGGTCGAGGGTGGCGTACTGCTTGGCCGTCAGCAGCGGATGCCGCAGCCCCACGACGGCGACATGGCTGAGCAGCCGCACCCGCTCGGTCACGCCCGCCAGGAAGCCGAGGGTGGCGACGGGGTCGTACCAGACCGTGCTCATGGCGGGAGCCAGCCGGCGCGGGATGGCGACGTGGTCGCAGCTCGCGAGGTAGCCGAAGCCCGCGCGGTCGGCGCTGCGGGCGATCTCCACCAGGTCCCCGGGACCGGCGGCGGCCTCCCACCCCTCGGCATAGATCGTGCTCTGGGACTGGACGGGCAGCTGCATCCCGTACGTCAGGGCACTCACCGCCAGAGTCCCTCAGGGGTGAGCCCCAGCAGTTCGATGGCGTTCCCGCGCACGATCCGCTCCACCACCTCCGGGTCCAGATGGCCCATCTGCGCCTCGCCGACCTGCCGGGACTTCGGCCAGGTGGAGTCGGAGTGGGGGTAGTCGGTCTCGTAGAGGACGTTGCCGACGCCGATCGCGTCGAGGTTCTTCAGCCCGAAGGCGTCGTCGAAGAAGCAGCCGTAGATGTGCTCGGCGAAGAGTTCGGACGGCGGGCGGTGAACCTTGTCGGCCACGCCTCCCCAGCCGCGGTTCTCCTCCCAGACGACGTCGGCACGTTCAAGGATGTACGGGATCCAGCCGATCTGGCCCTCCGCATACATGATCCTCAGGTTCGGGAAGCGTTCGAACTTGCCGCTCATCAGCCAGTCCACCATCGAGAAGCAGCAGTTGGCGAAGGTGATGGTGGAACCCACGGCGGGCGGGGCGTCCTTGGACGTCGAGGGCATACGGCTGCTGGAGCCGATGTGCATGGCGATGACCGTGCCGGTCTCGTCGCAGGCGGCGAGGAAGGGGTCCCAGTCGTCGGAGTGGACGGAGGGGAGGCCCAGGTGCGGGGGTATCTCGGAGAAAGCGACGGCGCGGACCCCGCGGGCGGCGTTGCGCCGGACCTCCGCCGCCGCGAACTCGGCGTCCCAGAGGGGGATGAGGGTGAGGGGTATGAGCCGGCCCTGGGCCTGCGGCCCGCACCACTCCTCCACCATCCAGTCGTTGTAGGCCTGGACGCAGAGCAGGCCCAGCTCCTTGTCCTCGGCCTCGGTGAAGGTCTGGCCGCAGAAGCGCGGGAAGCTCGGGAAGCAGACGGAGGACTGGACGTGGTTGACGTCCATGTCGGCGAGGCGCTGCGGGACGTCGTACGAGCCCGGGCGCATCTGCTCGTAGGTGATGACCTCGAGCTTGATCTCGTCCCTGCTGTAGCCGACCGCGGTGTCCAGGCGGGTGAGGGGCCGCTGGAGGCTCTCGTACAGCCACCAGTCACCGAGGGGTCCGTCGTCGCCGGGGGCGCCCATCACGGGGCGGAAGCGGCCGCCGAGGAAGGAGATCTCCTTCAGCGGCGCACGGACTATGCGGGGGCCGGTGTCGAGGTACTTCTTCGGCAGACGGCTCTGCCACACGTCGGCGGGCTCCACGGTGTGGTCGTCGACGGAGATGATCAGCGGGAAGTCCGGGAAGTCCTTCGTGGTCTCCATGGCGGTCACGGTAGCGCCGATCTGACGGTCCGTCAGCTATGCGGCGGGCATCGAAGACCCGGCCGGGGTGCGAAGAGCAGGTGAGGGCCTTGTGATATCCCGCGCGTCTGCCCGTGCAAGCGCCCTCCCTGGCTGACGCATCCGCCATGAACAAGGCAAACTGACGTGGTTGCCCACTGTGTCTAGGGAGACGGCGATGGACGGTGTACCGCGGGTGCCGGAACAGAGGCGGGCCGGCTCCTGCGCGGAGCCTGCCCCGCTGAGCTTCGGCGTGCTCGGTCCGGTACGAGCCCGACGCGGATCGGAGCAGCTGAGCACCGGCTCCCCGCAGCAACGTGCCCTGCTCGCCGCCCTGCTGCTGCGGGAGGGCCGCACGGCCACCGCGGGTGAGCTGATCGACGCCGTGTGGGGCGAGGAACCGCCCTCGCAGGCCCTCGCGGCGCTGCGGACGTACGCCTCCCGGCTGCGGAAGGTGCTGGACCCCGGGGTCCTGGTGAGCGAGTCCGGCGGGTACGCGGTGCGGGGACTTGCCGAGGGCGCCCTCGACCTGGCCGTGGCGCAGGACCTCGCCGCCGAGGCGGAGAAGGCGAAGAGCGCCGGGGACCTGCGCCACGCCCGTGAGCTGCTCGGCCGCGCCCTGGCGCTGTGGGACGGGGAGGTACTGGCCGGCGTACCCGGCCCGTACGCGGAGGCACAGCGGGTCCGCCTGGAGGAGTGGCGGCTGCAACTCCTGGAGTCTCGCCTGGACATGGACCTGGAGCAGGGCTGCCACGCGGAGGCCGTGTCGGAGCTGACCGCCCTCACCGCGGCCCACCCGCTGCGCGAGCGGCTGCGCGAACTGCTGATGCTGGCCCTGTACCGCAGCGGCCGCCAGGCGGAGGCACTGGCGGTGTACGCGGACACCCGCCGACTGCTGGCGGACGAGCTGGGGGTGGACCCGCGGCCGGGGCTGAGGGAGCTGCAGCAGCGGATCCTGCAGGCCGACCCGGCGCTCGCGGAGCCGCAGTCCCCGCAGGCCGAGCCGGCCGCCGCCCCCGTCCGCCCGGCCCAACTGCCCGCCACGGTCCCCGACTTCACGGGCCGCGCGGCCTTCGTCCAGGAACTCGGCGAGGTGCTGTCCTCCGCCGAGGGCCGGGTGATGGCGGTGTCCGCGGTGGCCGGCATCGGCGGCGTCGGCAAGACGACGCTGGCCGTGCACGTCGCCCACCAGGCACGGACGGCCTTCCCGGACGGCCAGTTGTACGTCGACCTGCAGGGCGCGGGGGCAAGGGCGGCGGAACCGGAGACGGTCCTGGGCTCGTTCCTGCGGGCCCTGGGCACGGCCGACTCGGCGATCCCGGACTCGCTGGAGGAGCGGGCGGCGCTGTACCGGTCCGTCCTGGACGGCCGCCGGGTGCTGGTCCTGCTCGACAACGCCCGGGACGCGGCGCAGGTACGGCCGCTGCTGCCCGGCACGGAGGGCTGCGCGGCGCTGGTGACCTCCCGGGTGCGGATGGTCGACCTCGCCGGGGCCCATCTGGTGGACCTGGACGTGATGTCCCCCGAAGAGGCCCTGGCGCTGTTCACGAAGATCGTGGGCGAGGAACGGGTGGCGAGCGAGCGCGAGGCCGCGCTGGACGTGGTGGCGGCCTGCGGCTTCCTGCCGCTGGCGATCCGCATCGCCGCGTCCCGGCTGGCGGCCCGCCGCACCTGGACGGTCTCCGTGCTGGCCGCGAAGCTCGCGGACGAGCGCAGACGCCTGGACGAACTGCAGGCCGGCGACCTGGCGGTCAAGGCCACCTTCGAACTCGGCTACGGCGCGCTGGAGCCGGCCCAGGCACGGGCGTTCAGGCTGCTGGGCCTCGCGGACGGGCCGGACATCTCGCTGGCGGCGGCCGCGGCGGTCCTCGACCTGCCGGCGGAGGAGACGGAGGACCTGCTGGAGGCCCTCGTCGACACCTCGCTGCTGGAGTCGGCGGCCCCCGGGCGCTACCGGTACCACGATCTCGTACGCCTCTACGCGCGTGCATGCGCGGAACGGGACGAGTGGCCGCCGAGCGAGCGTGACGCGGCGATGTCACGGCTGCTGGACTTCTATCTGGCCACCGCGGCGGGCGTCTATCTGATCGAGCGGCCCGGGGACCGGCTGGTCGACCACCTGGCCGCCCCGGAGTACCAGGGCCTGACCTTCGCCGACCGGCACCAGGCGCAGGACTGGCTGTACTCGGAGGCGGTCTGCCTGCTGGCCTGCGTCCGCCAGTCCGCCGGCTCCGGCTTCCTGCGGCGGGCGGTCGACCTGCTGTGGGCCGCCGTGGACCTCGCGGAGTCCGGCACCAACTCCAAGGCCTACGAAGGGGTCGCCTCGGCCCTGCGCCAGGCCGCGCGGGAGGCCGGGGACACCCGGGCGGAGGCGCGGGCGCTGATCACGCTGGGGTACGCGCACAGTGTGACAGGCCGCTTCGACCTGGCGGACGAGGAAGCGGCCCTGGCCCACGAGCTGATCGGCGCCGCGCCCGATCCGCTGGCCGGCTGCTGGGCGTCCAACATCCTCGGTGTGATCGCGCTCTACCAGAGTCGCCACGAGGACGGCGAGACCCACATCACCCGGGCGATCGAGGGCTTCCGCGCCTGCGACGACCGGGCGGGCGAGGCGGCCGTGCTGTGCAACCTCTCCCGGATCCACCTGGCCACCGGGCGGACCGACAGCGCGGTGTCCCTGGCCCGGCAGGGCATGGAGATGTACGACGCCATGGGGCATGCGCTCAAGGGCGCCAACGGCCGTTACGCGCTGGGGCTCGCGCTCACCGAGCACGGCGAGCTGCCCGAGGCGGCCGCCCGCCTCCAGGAGGCCCTGACCGTGTTCCGGGACAGCCGGCAGCGGTTGTGGGAGGGCATGTCCCTGTTCCGGCTGGCCGAGGTCGACCTGGCCGCCGGGCGCCCGGCACAGGCCGCGGCCAACGCCGAGAGCGCCCTCACCGTGCTGCGCGGGATCGGCGGTGACTGGCGCCGGGCGGGCGTCCTGGTCGCCCTCGGCCACGGGCTGAGCGGCATCGGCCAGTCGGGGCGCGCGCAGGTCTGCTGGCGCGAGGCCCTGGAGCTGTTCGAGGCGCTCGGTGCCCCGGAGGCCGAGACGGTCCGCCCACTCCTCACACCGCTGACGCTCGCCTGAGCGCTCCTTCGATGCAACGCCCCCCGGGGGCCGGCCGCGGGCGTTCATCGTTCGTTTATCGCCGACCGGCACTCTCGTCCTGTCGTTCCGTCGCGTCGGGGGGCAGACGGGTCGACCAGGACCGTTGCACTACGGTGAGCGGTCACGAAGCCGGCCCGGCGGTCCTCGGGGGAGTCGCCGGGCCGGCGGCCACATCAAGAGACCCGAACGGTCAGGGGAGGCAGTCGTCATGAGCGACGAGAACACCACGGACAACCTGCACGCCACGGACGTCGAGGACGGTACCGAGGTGAGCCCGGACAACCTGCACGCGACGAGCGAACCGCTCACCGGGGTGAACCCGCTCAAGGCGGACAGCGGCAGCGCCACCGTCACGCCGGACAACCTGCACGCCACGGACCAGAAGGCCTGAGGCCCAGTCCTTCCTCCCCAGGGGGATCGGCCGCGGCAGCCCGGAGGGGAGCTGCCGCGGCCGAGGTGTTTTCAGGATCTGCGCAGCTCCCCCTTCACCACCTTGCCGCTCGCGTTCCGCGGCAGCTCCCCCACGAACTCCACCGCCCTCGGCACCTTGTAGTTCGCCATCTCGCGCCGCGCCCAGGCCATCAGGTCGTCGGCCGTCAGCGTGGTCCCCGGCCGCCGTACGACATACGCCTTGCCGACCTCCCCCAGCCGCGCGTCCGGTACGCCGATCACGGCGACGTCGGCCACATCCGGGTGCAGGCCGAGGAGTTGCTCTATCTCCGCGGGGTAGGCGTTGAAGCCGCCGACGATGAACATGTCCTTGATCCGGTCGGTGATCCGCAGGTTCCCCTCGGCGTCCAGGACGCCCACGTCCCCGGTCCGCAGCCAGCCGTCCTGCGTCAGGACCTCCGCCGTGCCCGCCTCGTCCTCGTAGTAGCCGCGCATGACGTTGAAGCCGCGGACCAGGACCTCGCCGGGCTCCCCGGTACGGGCCTCGACGCGTACCTCGGTGCCGGGGATCGCCCGGCCGGACGTCGAGGCGATCACCGTGGGGTCGTCGCCGCGCCGGCACATCGTCACTATGCCGCTGGCCTCCGAGAGGCCGTAGGCCGTCAGGACCGTCTCCACGCCCAGTTCCCCGCGCAACCGCTCCACGAGTCGCAGCGGCACCACCGCCGCGCCCGTCACCACCAGCCGCAGCGCCGAGAGGTCGTGGGCGTCGCGGGCGGGGTGGTCGAGCAGGGACTGGTGGAGTGTCGGCGGCCCCGGCAGTACGGACACCCGTTCCGCCGCGATGTTCGCGAGGGCCGTGTCGATGTTGAACACCGGCTGGGGAATCATCGTCGCGCCGCGCATCACACAGGCCAGGACCCCGGCCTTGTACCCGAAGGTGTGGAAGAAGGGATTCACGATGAGGTAGCGGTCGCCCTGCCTCAGTCCCGCGAGATCGCACCAGATCTCGTACGCCCGCAGCGTCTGCGCATGCGTGATCACCGCGCCCTTGGGGCGGCCCGTCGTACCGGACGTGAAGACGATGTCCGACGGCCAGGACCCCTCCACGGCCGCCGAACGCGCCCGCACCTCGGCCGGCCCGACGCCGTCCCCGCCCGCGAGGAAGTCCTTCCAGGTGCGGAAGTCCTCGGGCGCGTCGTCCGACAGCACCACCACCTGGTCGAGATCCGGCAGCCCAGGCCCCCGTTCGACCGCCCGCCGCAGCGAGGCCACATACGAGGTCCCCAGGAAGGTCCCCGTCACGAACAGCAGCCGCGCCCCGCTCCTGCGCAGGACGTCCGCCGCCTCAGCCCCCTTGAAGCGCGTGTTGACCGGCACGAGCACCGCCCCGGCCGACACCGCGCCCAGCGCCGCCACGATCCAGTCCAGCGAGTTCGGGGCCCAGATCGCGACCCGGTCGCCCGGTGAGACGCCCGCCGCGACACAGGCCGCCGCCGACCGTTCGACGCGGGCGCCCAGTTCGGCGTACGAGATCCGGGTACGGCCCTCCACCACCGCCTCGGCGTCCGCGAACCGCTCGGCCGCCGACCGGACGAGTCCCGGAATGCTGCCCCACTCCACGTCACCGCGCACAACAGCCCCCTACTACTAGCTGACTACCCGTCAGATTAGCTGTAGCCTGACGCCCTGTCAGCTGAGGGGACAGCATGCGGAGGTGCACCAGCATGGCCGGAATCACCGGATTCAAGGACGCCACCGCGATCGTCGGCATCGGGCAGACCCCCTTCGCCAAACGCCTCGACGAGGACGAGCGGACCCTTGCCTGCCGTGCCGTCCTCGCCTCCCTGGACGACGCCGGGATCGCGCCCGGCGAGGTCGACGCGCTCGCCTCCTACACCATGGAGGAGACCGACGAGGTGGAGCTGGCGAAGGCCGTCGGCTTCGGTGACCTCACCTTCTTCAGCAAGGTCGGCTACGGGGGCGGCGGTTCCTGCGCCACCGTCGCCCATCTCGCCGCCGCCATCGCCTCCGGTCAGGCCACCGTCGGCGTCGCCTGGCGCTCACGCAAGCGGGGCAGCGGCCCCCGCCCCTGGAAGAACACCACCGTCCAGCTGCCCACCCCCGCCCAGTGGACCCGCCCCTTCGGCCTGCTGCGCCCCGCGGACGAGATCGCCATGCTGACGCGCCGCTACATGCACGAGTACGGCGCGACCCGCGACCACCTCTTCAACGTCGCCCTCGCCTGCCGGAACAGGGCCAACCAGAACCCGGCCGCGGTGATGTACGACCGCCCCCTGACCCGCGAGATGTACATGACCTCCCGCTGGATCAGCGAGCCGCTCTGCCTCTTCGACAACTGCCTGGAGACGGATGGCGCGTTGGCGTGCGTGGTGGTGTCCGCGGAACGGGCACGCGACTGCAGACGACGGCCCGTCTACGTCCACTCCGCCGCCCAGGGCCTGCCCGCCCAGCACCACGGCATGGTCAACTACTGGAACGACGACCCGCTCACCGGCCCCGCCTGGACCGCCGCCCGGCACCTGTGGAAACACGCCGACTTCACACCCCAGGATGTCGACGTCGCCCAGATCTACGACGCGTTCACCGCGCTCATACCGCTCTCCCTGGAGGGCTACGGCTTCTGCGGCCGCGGCGAGGGCGGGGCGTTCACCGAGCAGGGGGCCCTGGAGATCGGCGGGCGGCTGCCCCTCAACACCAGCGGCGGCGGGCTGAGCGAGGCCTACGTCCACGGGTTCAACCTCATCACCGAAGGCGTACGGCAGCTCCGCGGCACCAGCACCGCCCAGGTCCCGGACGCCGCCACCTGCCTCGTCACCGCCGGTGAAGGCGTGCCCACCTCCGCCCTTCTGCTGAGGAGCTGACCATGCTTGATCCCGTCATCGACTCCGAGGGAGCCCCCTTCTGGGGCTACGCCCGCCAGGGCGAACTCCGTGTCCAGGCCTGCGCCGACTGCGGTGAGCTCCGCTTCCCGCCCCGGCCCTGCTGCCCGCACTGCCAGTCCTTCGCGAGCGAGTGGCGCGAGGTCGCCGGTCACGGGCGTATCTGGTCGTACGTCGTGCCCCACCCGCCGCTCCTGCCCGACTACGCGGCCCAGGCCCCGTACAACGTCATCGTCGTCGAGCTCAGCGACGCCCCGCGGATCCGTCTCGTCGGCAACCTCGTCGCCGAGGCCGGTGCGCGACTCGACTCGGTACCGGCCGGGCGCATCCGGATCGGTGCCAAGGTGCAGGTCGTGTTCGACGGCGAGGGTCTTCCGCAGTGGGTGCTGGAGCGCTCATGACCAACACTGTCCGGCTCACGGCCGACAAGGACACCGGCGTCGCGGTCGTCACCCTCGACCGGCCCGAGCGGCACAACGCCGTCGACCTGGCCATGCGGGACGAACTGCGGGAGGTCTGGCGGGAGTTGCGGTTCGACGACTCGGTACGCGCCGTCGTCCTCACCGGTGCCGGTGGGCGCGCCTTCTGCACGGGCCTGGACCGGAGCGCCGTCGTCCCGCAGCCCCACTCCCCCTACATGGCGGACGATCCGCTCCTCCATGTCGGCCCGAAGTCGAGCGACCTGTGGAAGCCGGTCGTCGCCGCCGTACAGGGCATGGCCTGCGGGGGCGCCTTCTATCTCCTCGGGGAGTCGGACTTCGTCGTCGCCGACACCACCGCCGCCTTCTTCGACCCGCACACCACGTACGGCATGGTCAGCGCCTACGAGTCCGTGCTCATGGCGCAGCGGATGCCGTACGGGGAGGTCGCGCGGATGATGCTGATGGGGACGGCGGAGCGGATCGGGGCCCGACGGGCGTACGACATCGGGCTCGTCTCCGAACTCGCCGAGCCCGGCGAGGCGTTGGCGGCCGCAACGGCATGCGCCGCCGTGATCGCCGGGTATCCGGCGGAGGGCGTCCAGGGGACGGTGCGGGCCCTGTGGGCGGCGAAGGAGAGCGCCGTCGCCCCGGGCTTCGCGCAGGCGGCCCACCTGGTCGCGCTCGGGAACCTCCCGACCGAACGGCAGGCAGAGCTGTTCGCCGGGCGCGGGAGGTCGTTCCGAACCCGTTGAGTCGCCCCGGCTGTTTTCAGCCCGTCGTGGGGGTCCCCCCGCTCGAGCGAAGCCGAGAGTGGGGGAGTTTGAGGACGAGGCCGTTCAGGCCGATCGGGGGTCTGGGGGCGAGCCCCCAGGTACGGGACGGGTAGGGGCGGCGGGGGCGAACTCACCACATGGCGACCGCCGCGCACCCGGCGTAGCGTCTAGGTGGGACGGCCGCCGTCCGCACCCTTCCGTGACGCCGGTACGACGGCCGTCACCAGCAGCTAGGCGGGCCGGGCGGTCCCCGTCCCCTTCTCCGCGTCCAGCGCGTACACGCAGCGGTCCTTGCTGCACGCGTACACGACGCCGTCCTTCACGACCGGGGAGCCGGTGATCTCACCACCGGTCGCGAGTTTCCAGCGCAGCCGGCCGTCGTCGGCCTTCAGGGTGTAGAGCAGGTGGTCCGTGGACCCGAAGTGGATGCGGCCCTCCGCCACCGCGGGGGCGCCGACGATGTCACCGCCCGCCTGGAAGCGCCACTTGGGTGTGCCGGTGACCGCGTCCAGGGTGTACAGGCCCTTGCCGCTGCCGACGTGGACGTGCCCGGCAGCCACCAGCACGGGGTCGATCGACGCCCGGGACTCGGTGGCGATGCGCCAGCGGTCGCGGCCGTCGGTGGCGTCGAGGGCGTAGACCGTGCCGAGGTAGTCGACCAGATAGATGCCGCCGCCGGTGACCGCGGGGCCGGGCGCGAAGGTGGGCGGGCACAGGAAGACCGCGGGGGCCTCGAAGTGCCACTTCACATGGCCGCTCGCCACGTCGACCGCCAGGACCCGGGTGCCGGCGGAGACGTACACGTATCCGTCCGGGGCGTGCGTCACCCGTACCGGCACACCGCCGCAGGAGGCCGCGTCGCCGATCGGGTAGGACCAGCGCTCCTTGCCGGTGCGGGCGTCCAGGGCGCGCAGCCGGGCGTCCTGCCAGACGTAGACCGTGCCCTCGTGGACGGCGGGCCCGGCCTCCGGGGACTCGAAGTCGGTCTGCGCCCCGGTCAGTTCCCACAGCTTCTGGCCGTTGGAGGCCTCCCACGCCTGGACGCCGCCGCCGCGCGTGCCGGTGACGACCGTGCCCCGGTCGGCCTTCAGGGAGTACACCCAGCCGTCCGTGGACAGCCGCCACAGGTCGGCGCCCTCACGGCAGTCCAGGGCGAACAGCGTCGGTCCGTCGGAGGCGTGGATACGGCCGTCGGCGACCGCCATCGACCAGGCCACGTCCCGCGTCTTGAAGCGCCGCCGGCCGGTGGCCACGTCCAGGGCGTGCACCTCGAAGGAGGTGACGTACACGAGGTCGCCGGAGACCGCAGGGGTGCCCCACACATCGTTCGACATACGGAAACGCCAGGGGCGCCAGCCTGCCGCCGTCTCCGGCGGCGCGGGCAGCGACGCGGGGACGACAGGGCCTACGGCAGGATCGGCGCCGTTGACTCCGGGGCGCGGCTTGGACCAGGAGGCGGCGAGGGCGGCCTCCGGAGGAGGTGCCTTGACGGCGGCGGCGCGGACGTCGGAGACCCGCGGCCCCGGCCCGATGGGCACCTGGGCGCCGGCCAGCCGGACGGGGCCGGTGTCGGGGGCGCCGACGGGCACGGGGGACGCCGGTACGACGGGGTCGTGCGAGGGCGGGGGCGGGGGCGGGGCGGGGCGCGCGCCGCCGCCGCTACGGCCGCCGCCCTGGCCCGGCTTCGCCGCCGGGCGGCCGTTGCGGCGGGCCTCGATCAGGCTCACCGCGCGCTCGGGCAGCCAGGCCGAGGCCGTACCGCTGTCGTCGGTGCCGGAGCCGAAGAGGTGGGGGGCCAGCTGGGCCTGGAGGTCGGCCGGGTTGGGGCGGGCGGTGGCCTCCATCTGCATGCAGGACTCGATGAGCGGGCGCAGCTCGTCCGGGAGGCCCTCCAGGTCCGGGCCCTCCCGCAGCAGCATGAAGACCGTCTCGACCGGGTTGGCGCCATGGAAGGGCGGGTGCCCGGTGGCCGCGAAGACCAGCATCGAGCCGAGCGAGAAGACGTCGCTGGCTCCGGTCACGGACCGCGAGTCCTTCGCCTGCTCCGGCGACATGTAGGCGGGTGTGCCGACCGCCACGTTCGTCATCGTCAGACGTGTGTTCGAAACACCGGAGGCGATACCGAAGTCGATCACCCGGGGGCCGTCCTCGACGACGAGGACGTTCGAGGGCTTCAGGTCCCGGTGCACCAGACCGGCGCCATGGATCGACTGCAGCGCCTCGGCCACCCCCGCCGCGAGCCAGCGCACCGCCTGGGCCGGGAGCGGCCCGCACTCGTTCACTATCTCTTCGAGGGAGGGCGCGGGGACGTATGCGGTGGCCAGCCACGGCACGGCGGCGCGCGCGTCGGCGTCGACCACGGCCGCCGTGTAGAAGCCGGAGACCGCCCGGGCGGCCTCGACCTCGCGCGAGAAGCGGACGCGGAACAGCTGGTCCTCGGCGAGCTCCGTACGGACCGTCTTGATCGCCACACGCCGGCCGGACGCCGAGCGCGCGAGATAGACCAGCCCCATGCCGCCGGCGCCGAGCCGCCCCAGCACCTCGAACGGACCGATACGCCGCGGATCGTGCTGTGTCAGCTGATCCACCACTTGCCTGCCACCTCCCCGTACGGGCCGCGCCGGCCACATCTCTGCGCGACCCCGTGCAGCGTCTCACCACCGCACCGCCATGGCGGCACGCACCCTGATTCTTCCTGTCCCGGGCACTGGTTGCGAACCCGGGACCGAGTCGGGATGCCTCACCGCAAAACGGTACGTTTCACCGCACGATCTGTTTCAGTCGGTCTATTTCAGCAGTTTTGCAGTCAGCAGTTTTCAGTCGGTCTGCTTCCGTCGTTCCAGCACCGCGAACGACGCCCCCTGATTGTCGGTGACGACGGCCACCCTTCCGTACGACGTCTCGAATACTGGCGCCCAGATCCGACCCCCGAGACGGCTCACCGTCCCGAGTGCTGCCTCGCAGTCCTCGACGCCGAAGTGCACCAGGAAGTGGGGCGGCATCTCGGCCGGGAAGACCTCCGAGACGGCCGCCCGCCCGAAGTCGGGCCTGGCGTCCGGCCCGAACAGGGCGTCGTGGAAGAGATCACCGTAGAAGGTGTTGGCGACCTCCACGTCCCGGGCGTACAGCTCGGCCCACGCGAAGGTGCCGGGCTCGTGCCGCCGACCGAAGCCGGGGTGACCGCCCGGCTCCCAGAGCCCGAAGACGGCGCCCTCGGGGTCGGTGACCAGCGCGGCCGTGCCCAGCTCCGCGACCGGCGTGGGTGCCGTGACGACCTGCCCGCCGGCCGCCCAGATCCGGTCGGCCAGCGCCTCGGCGTCCGGCGTCGCGAAGTACACGGTCCACACGGTCGGCAGCCGCCCGTCCGTCTTGCGCGCGAGCGCGGCCACCGGCTCCCCCTCCTTGCGGGCCCACACGAAGCCGCCGGGCGCCTCCGGCCGGTCCTCGAAGGTCCACCCGAAGAGCTCGCCGTAGAACCGCTTGCCCGCCTCCACATCGGGAAGCTGCGCGTCCACCCAGCACGGGACGCCCTCTCCGTACGCGGATGCCCTGTTTTCGGCCATACCGCCAAACTAACGGCGACTCACGCACCCCGCAGGACCAGGCACACCCGTCTCCGCCCTCTCGTGCACCCCATTTGCAGTCGGCCGAATCGCGCTCCCATCACCCCTCGGTAAGCTGACGACATGACAGGACAAGTGCGTACCGTCGACGGCCGCGTGGCCGGCCGGCGTGGGCAGGCGACCCGGCAGAAGCTGCTCGACTGCCTCAGCGAGATGCTCAGCTCCTCCCCCTACCGGGACGTCAAAGTCATCGATGTCGCCCGGAAAGCGGGCACTTCGCCCGCGACCTTCTATCAGTACTTCCCGGACGTCGAAGGTGCCGTCCTGGAGATCGCCGAGCAAATGGCCACCGAGGGCGGGCAGTTGACCGCGCTCCTCGAGGGCCGCTCCTGGGTCGGCAAGGCCGGCTGGCAGACCGCGCAGGAACTCGTGGACGGTTTCCTCGAGTTCTGGCGCAAGAACGACGCGATCCTGCGCGTCGTCGACCTCGGTGCGGCCGAGGGCGACAAACGCTTCTACAAGATCCGCATGAAGATCCTCAACTCGGTGAACAACTCCCTCACCGACTCGATCACCGAACTGCAGTCCAAGGGAAGGGTCGACAAGGACGTGAACCCGGCGGCGGTCGCCGGTTCACTGGTCGCGATGCTCGCGGCGGTCGCCTCGCACCAGAAGGGATTCCAGACCTGGGGCGTCAAGCAGGCTGAACTCAAGCCGAACCTGGCGCTGTTGGTGCACCTGGGCGTGACCGGCAAGAAGCCGACGAAATAGATCTCTCCACGGATCTCTTCACCGATCTCTTTTTCGAGGCCCAAGTCCTGTCTGGCAGGCGGCGGTTCACCCCGACGGTGAACCGCCGCCTGCCGCGCTATGCGGGCAGCGGACGGTCCCGCACCACATGCTTCATGACCAGCGTCGACGTCAGCCGCTGCACTCCCGGCAACGTGGCCAGCCGCTCGTCGTACAGCCGCTGGAAGGCGGCGAGGTCGGCGGTGGCCACCCGCAGCAGATAGTCGGGCTCACCGAACAGCCGCTGCGCGTCCAGAACATGGGGGATGTCCGCGAGCGCCCGCTCGAACCCGGCGACCGTGTCCCGGTCCTCCTGCCGCATGGACACGAAGACCAGCGCCTCGAAGGTCAGCCCCACCGCGGTCGGCTCCACCACCGCCCGGTACCCGCTGATCGCACCCGACCGCTCCAGCTCCCGCAGCCGCCGATGACACGGCGAGACACTCAGCCGCACCCGCCCGGCCAGTTCGGTCACGGTCAGCCGCCCGTCCTGCTGCAGCTCGGCAAGGATTTTCCGATCAACGTCGTCCATGAGGCAGATCTTTCCATGAAAAGTGCCGCATCGAGCAATATCCGGGAACACTTTCGGGACATTCGAGCCTAATGTCGCTCACATGGACACCGGACTGCTGCTTTCCTTCCTCGCCCTCGATCTTCTGCTGGTGTGCGTGCCGGGCGCCGACTGGGCGTACGCGATCTCGACCGGACTCCGCGGCCGTTCCGTCGGGTGGGCGGTGGGCGGTCTGGTCGGCGGGTACGCACTGCACACGGCGCTGGCGGTGGCCGGGCTCGCGGTGCTGGTGGCGGGCGAGCCGCGACTGCTGACCGTGCTGACGGTGGCGGGCGCCGGGTATCTGGTGTGGCTGGGCTGGGGGGTGCTGCGCCGCCCGGGCACCCCGGGCACGACGGACGAACCCGCCGAGGCCTCCCGAGCCCGCGTCTTCCTGCGCGGCGCGACGATCAGCGGTCTGAACCCGAAGGGCCTACTGCTGTACCTGTCGGTCCTGCCGCAGTTCCTGACCACCCACGGGAACCTGCCGGTCCCCGTCCAGACGGCCACCCTCGGCCTGCTCCACATGGGGTGCTGTGCGGCTGTCTACCTCACGGTGGGTCTGGGCGCCCGAGCGGTCCTGGGTGCCCGCCCGTCCGCGGCGCGTGCGGTGACGCGGACGTCGGGGGCGGCGATGCTGGGGATCGGGGCGTTCTTGCTGGTGCAGCGGCTGGCGACCTTGTAGCACCCCGCCGGCCATACCGGTTTGCGGCTCCCCCGGGCCGTCGGTGATCAGCGCCGCACCACCCTGAACACCCGTATCTCCCGCTCCACCCGGGCCTGATACGTCGCATACGGCGGCCAGAAGGCCAACAACGCCTTCCAGGCCGCCCCCCTCTCCTCACCCTCCAGCAGCCGGGCCGTGACCGGTATGTCCTGGCCCTTCCAGCTGATGTCGGCGTCGGGACGGGCGAGGAGGTTGTGGGTCCAGGCCGGATGGTCGGTGCGGCCGAAGTTGGAGCCGATGAGGAGCCAGCCTCCCTCCTCCGGCATACAGGCGAGGGGCGTACGACGCGGGAGGCCGCTGCGCGCACCCGTGGTCGTCAGGATCACTCCGGGCAGCATCTGCGCACTGAGCAGGTACTTTCCGCGCGTCAGTCGGTGTACGGCCTTGTCGAGCGCCGGCACGACGTGCGGCGCCACCTTCGCGAAGCCCCTCGTCGAGGACACCTTCTGCACCAGTCGTTCGCCGATCACACCGCCACCTCGCGCCCCTGGTCGAAAAGGTGCGCCGCGTCGGCGGCGTGCGCCCGCAGCCGGTGCACCGGCCCGAACAGCAGCTCGTCGCCCGCGGCGCGCTTGAAGTACAGATGCGCCTCGTGCTCCCAGGTGAAACCGATGCCGCCGTGCAACTGGATCCCTTCGGCCGCGGCGCCGCGCAACGCCTCCAGGGCCTGCGCGAGGGCGAGCCCGCCCACCTGCTCACCATGGGCGGTGGCCCACGCGGCGAAGTAGGCGGCCGAGCGCGCCGCCTGGACCTGGACGTACACGTCGGCCAACCGGTGCTTCACGGCCTGGAAGGACCCGATCGCCCGCCCGAACTGCTCGCGCTGCTTGACGTATTCGACGGTCCGTTCCAGCGCGTGGTCGGCGGCCCCGACGGCTTCGCAGGCAAGGACGGCGGCGGCCGTGTCGCCCACGGCGGAGAGAGCAGCGAGAACCTCACTCCCGTCTTCCGCGCCCAGCAACTCCGCTTCCACGTCGCGTAGTTGGACCCGGGCCTGCGGCCGGGTCGCGTCGAGTGCGGTCTGCCGTATGCGTACGAGTCCGGCCGCGTCCCCCGTCACGAGGAAGAGGAGGGTCCGTGAGCGGGCGAAGCCGCCGGTGTGGGCGGCGACCAGCAGGAGCTGCGCGCTGTGGCCGTCCAGCACCTGGTCGACCTGCCCGTACAGCCGCCAGACGTCGCCCGCCCGCCGGGCCTGGACGCCCCCCGCGCGGCCCCCGCCCGCCCAGTCGCCGTCGCCCGTGCCGGTGAGGGCGAGGGCGGTGGCGAGGGCGGCGCCCGGGACGGCGAGGGCGGCCGTGAGGGTGCCGTCGGCGATGCGGGGCAGCAGGGCGGCGCGCTGGGTGTCGGTGCCGAGGGCGAGGATCAGGGGTGCGGCGAGCACACAGGTCGCGAGCAGCGGAGAGGGGGCGAGAGCCCGGCCCGACCCCTCGGCCGCCAGGGCGAGTTCGGTCACCGAGCAGCCGATTCCGCCGTACGCCTCCGGGAGGGCGAGCCCCGGCAGGCCCAGCTGATCGGCGAGGGCGGCCCACAGGGCCGGGGCGTGTCCGGCGGGGGTGTCGAGGGCGGCACGCAGCTCCTCGGGGCCGCAGCGCTTGCGGAGCAGTTCGCGCAGGCTGCGGCGGATCCCGTCCTGCTCGGCCGTGAAGCCGGCGTCCATGGCTGTCCCCCACTCTCTTCCCTCAGCATCTGACGGTCCGTCATATTAGGAGGGGCGCAGCGATATGCACAGAGGCAGGAGGCCGCTCATGACTCCCCGGACGGCACACCGGACGACGACCCGGAGCCGGAAGGTCGCCGTGGTCGGCGTGGCCCTCTCCGACTGCGGCCGCGTGGACGACGCCACCCCGTACACCCTGCACGCCCAGGCGGCCCGCCGCGCACTGGCCGACGCGGGGCTGGCCCGCGAGGTGGTGGACGGCTTCGCCTCGGCGGGCACGGGCACCCTCCCGCCCGTCGAGGTGGCCGAGTACCTGGGCCTGCGTCCCACCTGGGTCGATTCGACGGCGGTCGGCGGCTCGACGTGGGAGGTGATGGCGGCCCACGCGGCGGACGCGATAGCGGCGGGCCACGCGAACGCCGTCCTGCTGGCGTACGGCTCGACGGCCCGCGCGGACATCAGGGCGGGCCGCCGCACCGGCAACCTCTCCTTCGGAGCGCGGGGCCCGCTGCAGTTCGAGGTGCCGTACGGCCACACGCTGATCGCCAAGTACGCGATGGCGGCCCGCCGCCACATGATCGAACACGGCACGACGATCGAGCAGTTGGCGTCCGTCGCCGTCCAGGCGCGGGCGAACGCCGCGCTGAACCCGGACGCGACGTTCCGCACCCCGATCACCATGGACGAGGTCCTCTCCGGCCCGGTGATCGCGGACCCCTTCACCAAGCTGCACTGCTGCATACGTTCCGACGGCGGGGCGGCGGTGCTGCTGGCCGCCGAGGAGTACGTACGGGACTGCCGTACCGCTCCGGTCTGGGTGCTCGGCACCGGCGAGCACGTCTCGCACGCCGCGATGTCCGAGTGGCCCGACTTCACGGTGTCGCCGGCCGCGGTGAGCGGGCGGCTGGCGTTCGGGCGGGCCGGGGTGCGGGCTCAGGAGATGGACTTCGCGCAGATCTACGACGCCTTCACCTACATGACGCTGGTGACGCTCGAGGATCTCGGGTTCTGCGGGAAGGGGGAGGGCGGAGCGTTCGTGGAGAAGGGGCGGCTGAGGGTCGAGGGCGGGGAGCTCCCCGTGAACACGGACGGCGGCGGGCTGTCGGCCCAGCACCCCGGGATGCGGGGGTTGTTCCTGCTGGTGGAGGCGGTACGGCAGCTGCGCGGGGAGGCGGGAGCGCGGCAAATCCGGGCTGCGGACGGGGAGTTGCCGCGCCTGGGCGTGGCCTCCGGCACGGGTGGCTGGTTCTGCTCCTCCGGGACGGTGGTGCTGGGCAGGTGACGGGCGGCGAGGGCTACTCGGCGGGCAGGGCTTCACGCATCGCACGTGCGGTGGAGGCCGGGTCGTAGTCCCCTGCAACACCCTCGACCAGGATGATGTCGCCGTCGATGTGCCGCGAGCGCAGCGGTGCGATCTCCTGGTACGCGGGCGAGTCCCACCAGGCCCGCGCCTCGGCGATCCCGGGAAACCCGATCACCACGACATGCCCGGGCCAGCTGCCCTCCTTCACCTCGTGCTGCGTGGCGTGCACCAGGAAACGGCCGCCGTACGGCTCGAAGGTGCCGGAGACCCGCTCGATGTACTCGGCGATCTCCGGGTGCGGGGCGGCTTCCTGCAGGTGGGCTATCGCGTAGGCGGTCATGGGGTGTTGCCGTCCTTCCGGTCGGTCGGGTCCGTATGCCGACGATCGTGACAGGGCCGGCGCGACGGGGTCGATGACCTGAGAGGTAAGCGGTCTCTGGTGTCCCGGGCAAAGGGCGCGCCATCTTCGCATCCGGAACCCGCAAACAGCCCTTCCCGGTGGATCACTGCCTCCGGTAGTGCTGGTGTCTGTCCATGTACTCAACAACGGGGGAGCAGGAATGAGCCAGTTCGGTGTCGACCCGGACACGCTGAACGAGCTTGCCGGGAAGTTCGACAGGGAAGCGAAGGACCTGGCGAAGCCGGTCAACGCCTTCGCGTCCACCGCGTCCCAGATCGGGGAGGCCTTCGGCCTGCTCGGTGCCTGTGACGGTGCGGCGCAGAAGTACCAGACGCTGCTGAACGGCACCCTCAAGGCGCTCGGGCAGCTGCCTGCCGTTCTCACCAGCGACGGCGACCGGTTGCGTCTCAACGCCACCAACTACAAGAACTCGGACCAGACCGCCGTCGAGCACCTGCGCGCCGCGACCCGACCGGCAGGAGGCCCGGCGTGAGCATCAACAGCTGGATCGACGGCAAGGTCCTCGAGATCCTCCAGGCCTGCGGCGTGGAGCTCCCGGGCGGCAACGGCGACACGCTCCGTACGATCGCCGGTGCCTGGGACACCATGGGCAACGAGCTGACAGAGGTCGCGCACGCCCTCGACCTGCAGATCCAGGGCGTCGACAAGCAGGGCTGGCACGGCGAGGCCCGCGACGCCTTCGAGAAGCACTGGGCGGAGCAGAAGCGCGTCATCGACGACGTCGCCCACAACTTCCACCAGGTGGCCGACGGGCTGCGGGCGTACGCCGACGAGATCGACAAGATCAACGAGGAGATCATCGACATCTGCGTCGAGATCGCCGAGATGGAGATCGCCGGCGCCGCGCTCTCCTTCTTCACCGGCTTCCTCTCCGACCTCGTCGCGAACACGGCCGTGGCCACGCGGGTCGCCAAGATCGTCGACTTGGTGAAGCTGTTCACGTCGGCGGCGGAGAAGGTGGCGGCGCTGCTGGAGCGGTTCGGTACGCTCACCGAGGAAGGGGCGGCGAAGCTGGCAAGCGTGCTCACCAAGGTGGCCGAGTTCAGCGGGAAGTTCCTCAAGAAGGGCACCGAGAGCTTCGTCACCAACTTCGTGGCGGACTCCGCCAGCTCGATGCTGAACCAGGCTGTCCACGGCCAGCCCGTGACCGTCGGGGACGATCTGGTCAGCGGTACCCGGGCCGCCGCCGGAACGGCTCTCTTCACCGCAGGCAGCGCGACCATCGCGGAGACAGCGGGAGTCACCGGGGTAGTCGGCAACGTCCTGAGGGGAGACGGCCTGCTGGGCACCACGGTGAACGGCGCGGCCGGCAATGTGGCCGGCGGGCTCACCGCCGACCTCATCAGCGGTCAGGACGGATCGACGATGGGGCAGAACGCACTCACGAACGCCGCAACCGGCGCCTTCGGCAATGCGCAGAACCACGGCCTCAACCACGCTTTGGAACAGCATGGGAGCCTCGGCGGCGAAAACCTCAGCGACCGGGGCAAACTCGCCGACAGCGCCTTCAAGAACACCGTGGGCACCACCTTGAACACGGGGGTTTACGCTGCCGGCTCCGGCATCGAGTCGGATGTCCAGGACCTGGCCAAGGACGAGTGAGAGTGGTCGGCAACGTGAGGCTTGCAGCTGTCTGGACTCCGAACCCGCATCACCCGTTCACCTGGGAGCGTTTCTTCGGGCTGCTCGTCGTAGCGGTCGGGGGCATGCTCATCCTTGCGGGAGTGTTCGCGGTCGTCACCACGTGGCGCAGCGCCGAGGAGCCGCGTTACCGAGGCCAGTGGCGTGTGCTCCTCGGCACGTTGGGTTGCCTCACAGTTGTGGGCCTGGCGATCATCTCGTTTGGCGTGTGGCTGTACTGAGGCGGGCATCCCGCCACCCCGGCTCGGCCCGGGCGGCATCGGACCGCACCGCGTCATGGCGGCAGGCTGCCGGCCGGGCTCCGCCGGATATGGCCAAGGACGCCAAGAAAGCGAGCGAGTGATTCGTGCACGGTGAGCTGGGGGGCGTGATCCTTGCCGGAGTCGCGCACAACAACCCGCACTACCGCCCCGGTTGGAAGGGCTTCTTCGCGGCGCTGGTCGTGATCGCTGGCGGTGCGCTCGTTCTCGCGGGTGTGATCGCGGGCTTCACTGCGTGGCGTAGTGCCGAGCGGCCGCGTGAACGGGGCCTTTGGCGCGTACTCCTCGCCACGACGGGGTGCTTCGGGGGCGTGGGCCTTGCGATCATCGCCCTCGGCGTGTGGCTGCTTTGAACAGCACCACCGTCAACGGTGCCATGGGGTCAGCGACCTCACGGCCGACGTCTGGAACCACCAGGACGGCGCGACCATCGCGGAGGACGCCTTGACGCCACGCCCGTTGCCTTCGGCAACACCTGAAACCACGGCGTCGATCACGCCCAGGGAGGCAGATGTCCAGGATCTGGCGAAGGACGAGTGAGCATGATCGGCAACGTGAGGCTTGCGGCCACGGTGACCCCCAACCCGGACCACCCCGCCACCTGGGCCGGCTTCTTCTGGGCGCTCCTCGGGGTGGGCGGGTGCCTGATCGTCGTCATCGGCGCCGCCCTGACCGTCGCTCTCTGGAACGTCAGCGATCAGAAGAAGGTGGGCAACTACGTTCTCGGGCCGATGATTCTCGCGATCGGTCTTGCCATCGCCGGCTGGAGCTTCGGGCTGTGGTGACGTGCACGATGGGCTCGGCGACATGATGCTGGCAGGGGTCGCACACAACAACCCGAACTACGACCCCGGCTGGGTCTCCTTCTTTGCGGCGCTCGTCATGCTCGTGGGGTGCGTGATCGTCCTTGTCGGTGGAGCCATGTCCATCGGTATACGGGGCCTTGTGGGTCGAAGGAAGTGGGCCGGTTACGCGATCGGGCCGCTGACCATCGCGATCGGCCTCGGTGTCGTCGCCCTTGGCGTGTGGCTGTGGTGACCGCGTGACGTCGGGCGACCTGGGCCCCGTATCTCTCCGGGACCGGACGAGTGAGCTGTGGGCGACATGAGACTTGCGGCCACCTGGACCCCGAACCCCAGAACATCGCGGCCGGCCTCCGCCACAGCGCCCGCGACCACGACCGTCGGCCGACCCTCAGGGGCCGGCCGACGGTCGTGTCGGTGGACGGCTGGGTCAGCCGACGGTGTACGTGTACGGGATGCCGGTGATCTCTGAGCCCTGCCCGCTGCCCATCGCCGTGTCGTTGTCCACGTAGAGGATCCCGTGGACGACCGTGCCGGCGGGGGCCGTCGGGGCGAGGGTGAGGGTCATCGTGCCCGTCTTGCCCGCGGCGACGGAGAGTGGGGTGTAGTCCCCGGTGAAGTCCCAGAACGATCCCGTCGAGGCATGGGCCGCGGTGTCGATGGGCTGGGTGGTGGCGGTCACGGTCACCTTGGCGGTGCCCGTGGGCGCGGTGGAGTCCTTGAACGGGCCGGGCGCCGAGACGCCCACGTACCAGACTCCCGATGCCAGTTGGTCGGCGGTGGCCGTGGCCACCCCCGATCCGTCGGGCCCCGGTGCGCCCAGGACCTCGGGTTCGCCGTTCCAGGGACGGAGCGACGTGTCCACGGGGATGTCCGCGGTGACCGTGGCCTTCAGGGCCGTGGTGTGCGTGGGAACCCACCAGTAGGTGTTGTAGCCGCCCACGGGGACCGTGGTCTTGCCGTCCGGCTCCGGGAGGACGACGTCGGCCGAGGCGGCGAGGCGCGGGTCGAGGAAGTAGAACCGCTTCGCCGGCCCCGGGTTGGGCACCCGCACCGTGACCTTGAGCTTGCTGCCCTGCTTGATGACGCGGGCCGGGCTGTTCGGCAGGCCCGGGGCGCTCACGGTGACGGGGGCGTCGAGGCGGACGCGGCCGGTGACCTGTTCGCTGAACTCGTTGCCGCTGACCGGGTTGGGCAGGGCGACGATCAGCGTCCAGCGGCCCGCGGCGGGCCGGTTGACGGTCAGGCTCGCGTACTTGGTGGGGGCCGGCGTCTTCCCGTAGGTGCGGTTGGCGTCCCGGGCGATGATCTGCTGCTGGGGGCTGATCAGGTAGTAGTTGAGCTCGGTGTCGGCGTCCTGCGCGGTCAGGTCGACCGTCAGGTTGCGCCGGCCCGCCGGGACGTCGAGGTAGTAGCCGTTGGCCTGGCCCGCGTCGCGGCCCACACCGCCGGTGATCCGGGTGGTGAACGAGCTGCTGTGACCGGGTGCGGGGTCGACCGCGACCAGGGTCCGCCGGGCCACCGGAAGCGACAGGTGCGTACCGGCGTCCGAGGCGAACTGGAGGGAGAACGGCGTGTCACCCGCCGGGCGCGGGATCGGCACGGTCACGGGGAAGGTGGCCGTGCCGCCCGCCGGGACGGTCCTGGTCCGCGCGGGCACACCCGCCGAGGTCCAGCGCCGACCGGTGACCTGGACGTGCACGGGGCCGCGGTAGGTGCCGGGCTTGTCGTTCGCCGACTGGAGGCCGCTCGCGCCGTAGTTCCAGACCATCTTGACGGTCCAGATGCCCGGCACCGGGTCGTGCACGTCGACGTACTGGTGGTTGCTGTGCCCGCTGCCGCCGGCGTCGTAGCCCATCTGGACCAGCCGGCCCTTCGGGTCGGACAGGACCGGGATGAGGCGGCCGCCCCCGTCCTTGCCCGGCCAGGCCGTGGTCAGGTCCAGGAAGGGAGTGCCCTTCGGGATCCGGACGGTGAACGGCTTGACAGCGAGCCGGCCGAAGGGGGTGTCGCCCAGCGGTGCGCCGACGGTGACGGTGCGTTCGGAACGGAACGTCGTCGCGCCGAGGGTACGGGAGGTCATGGTGACCTTCTGGGGCCGGTTCGCGGTGTTGGTCAGCGTCACCGTGGTGTGCCGGGTGGTGCCCGGACGGCCGCTGAGGTCCAGCTGCCCGGCCGAGGGGACCAGGGCAGCGCTGTCTGCGCTGCCCCCGGTGACGCGGGCCGCGCGGACGGCGGCGTCGGTGTTCAGCAGTCCGGCGCCCTGCTCGTCGGCGGGGACGCGCAGATCGGTGGCTGTGCCGGTCAGCAGCCGCTTGACCAGGCCGGGCGCGGGGCGGGCACCGTCGTGCGTGGCCTTGTACGCCTGGATGACGTCGGCCGCCGCGCCCGCCACGAAGGGGGCCGACTGGCTCGTACCGCCGAACACCAGGGTCGGCTGCGAGCAGGCCGTCCAGCGCGGGCCGGGGGTGCAGGCGGCCATGCCGCTGTCGCCCGGCGCGACCAGGTCGACCAGCTTGTTGCCGAGCGTGGTGCCGCCGGAGGACAGGGCGGCGATGTTGTCGCTGGTCCAGCCGGGGTAGCCGTAGCCGCGGGACGCCAGCCGCTGCGCGGTGGTGGCGCCGACCCCGATCACGTCCGGGTCGCCGGCCGGGGAGCCGATGGTGCCGGAGACGCCGGAGTCACCGGTGGCGGCGACGACCGTGACACCGGCGGCGACGGCGGCCCGGTCGGCCAGCCGGACCGGGTCGGTGGCCGGGTCCGGGTAGTAATTCCAGCCGAAGGATTGGTTGATGACGTCGGCGTGGTGCTCGACGGCGTACTGGACGGCCTGGACGAAACCGGACATGAGGGCGGCGGCCTTCCCGCCGTAGACCTGAAGGCTCATCAGCTCCGCGTCCGGCGCGAAGCCGCGGATACGGAAGGTGCAGCCCTTGGGCACCTTGGTGGAGTAGGGCAGTTGTTCCGCCAGGTCGTATGTCCGGCTGCCCTGTGCGGCGAGGGAACTGGCGTCACCGAACCCCTCTCCGCCGCTGGTGCTCCCGTTCGTGCCCTCGCCGGTGAAGTCCTCGTAGTCGGTGATCACATGGCTGCCGTCGGGGCGGACGAACTCCGGGTTGTCGACGTCGATTCCGTCGGCCATGAAGGCGATCTTCACGCCCTTGCCGGAGGCCAGCTTGTGGGCGGCGTCGGTCTTCGTCAGCGCCAGGGCCTCCGGCTCGACGACCGGGTGCTTCGGGTCCTTCGGACAGGCGGTGGCGGTCGTGCCGGTCGACGAGCGGGCCGCGCCGGTGGCGGTGGTGCCCGAGGCGGTCCGGAGCCGGGGCGGCCGTATCGGCAGGTCGGGTACGACGGCGGCCACCTGCCGGTCGGCACGTATCCGGGATATCTCCGAGGGCTTCAGTGTCGCGGCGACGGCGTTGACCAGGCTCAGCTGCCTGACGTGCTTCGCACCGCCGTTCCTGAGCAGCGACAGGATCGGTGCCTGGTCCTGGGCCACCGCCTTGTCGCGGCGGACGGCGTTCGTCCTGGGGGACAACTCCGGGTGCTGGTCGCGCATCAGCACGATGACGCGCTGCGTGCCGCCGCCGGCGGCGGCAGAGGCGGGGGCGGGAGCGGGAGCGGGAGCGGGGGTGGCCGTCGCGGGAACGGCACCCAGGGCGAGAACGCTCAGCAGGAGCGATCCGGTGAGGGCAACTCGCCTACCGGCTCCGCCCGTTCTTCTGTTGTGCATGTACTTCTCCGCTGGGAGTGGGGGGTTGGGGCCGCCCGAGGACGGCCGCGCGTCGATCTTGTCCCCTACAGCAGGCGGAAGAATTTAGCGCGATTAAAGATTCAGGAATGTTCTGGAAAGGCGAACAAGGCTCGCTCCCAGGCGCCGAATTGACGGCGAAGTAACTTGCGCAAGGAGCGTGAAAGCAAAATGAACGCAGGGGGTGACAGTTCCGTTTTGGGGGGATCTGTACGTTTCCCGCACCACGCTACCGACCCCTTGCACTCCTCGACCTCGGACGACCACGAACCGGACGTCATACGACTACGCCGAAGCCCTGACCCCGGCCCGCGTCGGAGGCGGCAGAGCGAGGCGGAGGTTCGGTCGGCATTCCGGACGCAATGCCAAATACGCCAAGCGAAGATTCGCGCTGACTTTTTCTCGGTGAAATCTCCTGAAGTGACGCGAGGGCGCCCGAGTGCTCGGCGGGCCTCCGTGGGTCACGCGTACGCCCCGCCGCGCCAGGGGGGCTGCGGGGCGTACATGCAATCCCTGTTACACTCCTCACGACCATCTGACTACTGGTCAGTAGCTAAGTTGCCTTTCCGGCACGGGGAATCAGAACCGGTGCGCCGACCGATATCCGCGCGCGCCGGTCAAGGAATGCATGCACAACAATTTCAGATCAAAGATCGCGGCGTTTTTCGTCGCCTTGGCCATCGCCTTCACGGGCTGCGTGGGTTCCGCGGCCAGTGCCCAAGCTGCGGAGCAGGGGCGGGTGGAAAGGCTCGCGGAGATTGTCCGCAAGGTGGCCCAGTACGCGAACTGCGACCGTCTGCCGCTGCTTGAGCGGCCGGCGTGCCTGAAGCAGTTCGCGGGCAAGGCCATCGCGCTGGGGGTCGGTGTAGGGGTGTTCCTCTACACGGCGCAGGACGCCATGAAGGACCACGGAGCGAGCTTCAAGGATCTCGACAAGAACATCAAGGCCATCGAGGCCCTCAAGCCGCTGGATCTCGTGGATCCCGGCAAGTCGCCGGACCCCGCACAGCAGTTGAAACTTCTGGAAAAGGCCGTTCAGACCTTCAAGAGCGCCCAGCCGCACCTGGAAAAGCTCGGGGAGAACCTGGCCAAGGCGGACTCCCTGCTCGGAGACCAGAACGACTCCCTGCTCGCCCTCACCTTCCTGACCGTCGCGCTCGGCGAGTACTTCCCCGAGCAGAAGAAGTACCCGGAGGCGAAACCGGTCTTCGACTTCGAGAAGGAGCTGAACGAGCTCAACGAAACGCTCGACCAGATCAACGCGGGTTTCGCCAAGATGAACCGCGGCCTGGACACGATGAACTCGGGCGTCCGCGATGTCAACAAGGGCCTGGCCGAGGCCAACAAGGGCATCGACAAGGCCAACAAGGGCATGAAGGAGCTCAACGAGGGAATCCGCGAGGCCAACAAGGGAGTCGACGAGGCGAACAAGCACGTACCCGGCATCAAGAAGGGCGCGGAGAAACTCCGCGACATGTCGGGGCTCGACTTCGACCTCTCCGGCCTCGGGGACACCTGGGCCTCCGGAAAGTCCCTCCTGGACGACGCCGAGCAGCAGCGCAGGATGTCACTGCTGCTGGACCTGCTGCCCGGGGTCGGCGACGGCAAGGGCATCGTCGAGGCGCTCGTCGGCAAGGACCTGGCCACCGGCCAGAAGCTGACCACCCAGGAACGCCTGCTCGGCGGCGTGTCCGTGCTGAGCTGGCTGCGGACCGGCGACCGGCTGCTCACAGCGGACGAGATACGCAAGGCCCGCAAGGGCGAACAGGTCGTCACCTGCAACAGCTTCCCCGACGGCACCAGGGTGCTGATGGCGGACGGTTCCCAGGTGCCCATCGAACAGGTCCGGGAAGGGGATCGCGTCCTGGCCGCCGATCCCGACACCGGCCGCCGGCAGCCCGAGCCGGTCACGGCTCTGTTCACCGGTCAGGGCGAGAAGAACCTCGTCGACGTCACTGTGCAGACCGACCAGGGGCCCGCCACGGTCACGGCCACGGACGAGCACCCGTTCTGGGTGGACGACCTCGAAGCCTGGGCGACCGCGGACCAGCTGCGACCGGGAGCCTGGCTCCGGACCAGCGCGGGCACCCGGGTACAGGTCGGCGCGGTGAGAGCCTGGACCGCTTCCGACCAGAAGGTCCGCAACCTCTCCGTCGATGATCTGCACACCTTCTACGTCATGGCCGGCAGCACACCGCTGCTGGTTCACAACACCAACGGCTGCGGCAAGTGGAAGGCCGAGTTCGACGCCCTCCCCAACGGCAAGCAGAGCCATGTGAAGGAGATCTCGACCGCCGCGGAGCTTCGCAGGACCTTCGAGCGGTGGACCAAGGACGCCAAGCGGCTGCCGGCCCGCGGACCGAAGATCCCGGATGTGTACCAGCTCCCCGACGGCACGATCATCCAGTGGCGTGCGTCATCCGCCTCAGGTGGCGAGACCATCGATATCTTCCCGGTCACAGGCAAGGGAAAGAAGGTGCACCTGCCGTCATGAGCACGGAGTTCATCATCAGCGAGCTGCTGGAGGAAGCGCTCGACGACTGGGTGCCCGTCGACCGCCTGATCGGGCTCGCACAGGAGACGGCCGAACAGTCCGGCCGCGATTTCCGGGTCGTGGCCACGGAAGCACTCACCGAGTTGCTGTGCGGCCGGCTGATGGCTGTGGGCGACCTCGGCGTCAACGGTTTCGAGGCGTGGACCGGCAGTCCCGAGGCTCTGGTGCGTCGGGTCGTCGCCATGCTCGACCGGTTCGACTGGCGCCCCCAGGGCGGTGCCTGTTGGCTCGCCGACGCCGGACACGGCACCAGCGAGGGGTCCCGCTAGCGAGCGTCTCTTTGTCCGCGTGCGGCGGTGCGCCGACCACCGCCGCACGCCGACTACGAGAGCGGCCCTGCGTCCACTACGTACGGCCGGACCATTTCGTCGGCGGCTTCCCAGAGGGGGGTGCCGGGGCGTGTGGGGCTGTGCCAGCACTCTTCATCGCACGGAAATGGCAGGCGGTGACCGACCGCGCGGGACCGCCTGGCCCAGCGGCGCCACCGGGCGTCGTGCGGATTCGGGAGCCGCCAGACGTACGGGTCCGGTGCCCGTGGCTCATGTGCGAGGTTCCAGTCGTCCGGCAGGCGACGGCTGTTGGCGCGTGGCCCGGTGAGCAGGCGAACGGCGTATTCATAAAGCAGCCGGAGCACGGCCCGTCCTCTCCGGCCGCTCCGGGAGCAGGAACCGCGCCCACACGCACTTCGTGTACGGCAGCTGCCCGTGGCCCCAGCCGTGGGCCAGCAGCCCCACCAGGGCGAGCCCGCGCCCGCTCTCGGCGTCCGGGTTGGCGTCGAGCGGCTCGGGAAGCCTGTCCCGGTCGGGGTCGTGGACCTCCAGGAAGAGGTACGGCGCCCGAAGCGTGAGCGGTGACCTTGATCTGGGCGCAGGAGACCCGGCAGTGGGTCACGGGTTTGGTCACGAGTTCGTTCGCCGAGAGGGTGACGTCGTCGGCGAGTTCGTCCGTGATTCCCCAGTCCGCGAGGACCTTGCCGACGCGCTGGCGTGCGGCGGGGACGTGCCTTCTGTGCTTGGGGATGCGGAAGGTTTCGGTTTCGGGCATGGGGGTGCCGACCTCCTGACGTGCCGTCAAGACGCGCCCCGTTGTGGCGCCTTCATGAAGCTAGGCGCGGATTCGACACCGAGGCAATCTCAATCGATGAATACATGCATGAATGTCACTCGATCGCGTGATGCACTCCCGGGGTTGATGGTGGGTGTGGCATCGTGACCGAAGGAGAGGGGAGGCCCCATGCCCGCAGGTGGACGACCGACTGTGCGCAGCAGGCGATTGGGCACGGCACTCAGGCAGTACCGTCAGGCCGCCAAGCTCGACCAGCCGCAGGCCGCCGAGGTCATCGCGTCAAGTCAGGCCAGGATCAGTCGCATTGAGAGTGGCCATGCGACACCGCGCGTCATCGAGGTGCGACTGCTGCTGGACGCATACGGCATCGCGGACCCGGAAGTGCGGGACAGGCTGGAAGAGTTGGCCAAACACCCCAAGAAGCGGGGTTGGTGGCTTGAGTATGCGGCACACCTGCGGCCGGACTACGTCGATCACATCGCGTTGGAGGACGACGCGTGCCACATCCGCCAGTGGCAGCCGGTTCTGGTCCCGGGGCTGATTCAAACCCCGGCATATACAGAGGCGATCATTACGGGTGGGCCCACCTCTCTCAGCGCTGAGTACATGAATCAGTTGAAAACCGTCAGGAAGCGCCGACAGGAGAGGATTGCGGAAAGGGGCGCCGCGTACACCGCCGTCATCTGGGAAGCGGTCATCGAGCATCCCCTGGCGAGTATGGCGATTCACCGGGGGCAGCTGGCGGCGCTTCTTGAGGTCGGGGAGCGCGAGAACGTCACCGTGCAGGTTCTTCCCTTCAGCGCAGGCACATTGGTGGCTGCCCAGAGCGCCTTCTCTGCCTTCTGCTTCGATTGTGAGTCGGGCATCGAAGCTGTCACCACGGACGACTTCACCGGTACATCTGTCCTTGAGTCAGCAAGCGATCTGGCGGTGTACGCCGCTGCGTTCGACCAGCTATGTTCTTCGGCACTGACGCCGGAGGCGAGCGCCAAGCTCATCCGGAGCAAGCTGGAAGCCATTGGGGGAGTCACGCCATGAGCGACGTCGTGGGCTCGTTCCGCAAGTCCTCTTACTCGCAGCCGGAAAGCGACTGCGTAGAGGTCGCCGCCACCGCCCCCGGCGGCCGAGCCGTCCGCGACAGCAAGCACCCGCATGGCCCCCTCCTCACCGTCTCCCGCGACAGCTGGCAGGCCTTCATCCGGCAGTTCGGCTAGTGCTGTGACCGCGAAGGTTCACCGGGTTCGCTGGCCGCTGTGACCGCTGGACTGGTTGGATTACGGCCGACAATGAGGTGTTCGGTCGGGGGCGTGCAAGGTTCCCCCGCGATCCTGCGTCGGGAGGGCACATGCAGCGCGGCGAGGTCTGGTTGGCGGACTTTGACGAGCGGCGGCCGGTAGTACTGCTGTCAGGAGACGAAGCGTCCGGGTTCCGAGCGATGCAGGTCGTCGCTCCTGCGGGGACCGAGATCAGCAGTGTGGCAGTCGAGGTGGCAGTGGGGGCGCCCGAGGGGCTGCCTCTCGAGGGCGTCCTTCGAGTGGCGCTGCCACGTCCCGGTCTTGTCCCGTGCACTTGGCTGGTCACGCTGGCCCAGGAAGATCTGACCGAGCAGGTGGGAGTCTTGTCGTCAGCGAAGCTCGGCGAGATCGAGGATGCCCTCCGTGCCGGTGGACTCGAGCAGGCGGCGCACTAGGCTGCTTGATCAGGCACGAGCGGGGGTCGGCCTCCCCAGCGAAGGCCCTTCTCGCTGCGGATGCGGGCGCGTTCCTTGCGCTGGGCGGCCAGGACGTCAGGGTGGCGGGCATTCTTGTTCCGCCAGCGCAGGTAGGCGTGCAGGGCCCGGGTCTGGATCGTGTGGTTCCGATGATGCGAGTTGGCCAGGGTGAACTGCCGCAGCGGCCCGAAGTGGTCCTCGATGGGGTTCGCCCAGGATGCGTAGGTCGGGGTGAAGCACAGTTCGACCTTGTTCTTTGCCGCCCACCTGCGGATTCTCCAGTTCAGGTGGGCGGAGAGGTTGTCGAGGATCACGTAGATGGGGCCGCCGTCCGGGCGGGTGGCCCGGATCGATCGCAGGGCTGCCCAGGTGTGGTCGATGCCTTTACGTCTGCGGTTGACGCTCCACAGTTTGTCGTCGCCGACCGAGTAGCAGCCGTGGAAGTAGGTGATCCCGTGGGTGCGGCGGAAGGTGGCCGGCAGCCGGTTCGGTTTGCCCTGCTTGGCCCAGCAGGATCCGGCGACGGGACGGATGCCGAGGGGGCCGAACTCGTCGAACGCGAACGTGCGGTCTGGTCTTTCGTTGATCGCGTACTCGATCCTGGCGAGCTTGGCGTCGAAGGCCTGGTCCGGGGACTCCTTCCAGGTCTTCGTGCGCTGGAAGGAGATCCCCCGGCGGGCCAGCAGACAGCGCAGGGCTTCCCGGCCGATCAGCACTGGCCGGGAGATGTTGCGCCGCAGGTGGTCGGCGAGCTTTCGGACCGACCAGCGGGTGAAGGGCTTGCCCAGCAGGGTTGGGCGGGTGGTGGCCGTCTGGATGACGAAGTCCTCGTCGTCACGATTCAGTAGGCGGGGACGGCCTCCCGCCCACCGAGGGTCCAGGCATGCGAGCCCGATCTCGTTGAAGCGGTGGATCACGTCGCGGACGGTGTCCTCATCCGCCTGGACCAACCGCGCGATCACCGGGACCGTGCTGCCGCCGGCCGAGGCCAGCACCATCATCGCCCGCCGAAACCGCACCGAGCTGGTGCTGCCCCTCCGAACGATCTGCTGCAGCTTCTGCCCCTCCTGCTCGGTCAGCCCACGGACCCTGACCGGTAACGCCATCCCGCCTCCCCATGCCAGTCGAAGTCGTCACGTCCGACCAGCACAACGAGCAACCCGGCAAACGTTCCCGGTCACAGCACTAGTTACGGGGCGGCCGTCCCGACCGGCCCGTCCGGCCGAATGCAGGCAGTCTTGGCGTGCGGCCCCTCGCCGTTCCTGTCGACGACGTACGCCTCGGCGTAAACACACCCGTTCCGGGTCGACAGGACGTTGCCCCAGGAGCCGAAGGCCGCGTCTCCGGAGAAATGCGAGGGCGCGGTGGTGTGGCCGGGCACGCGGTGGGCGTCGATGTGGGTGATCCACGCGGAGGAGTTGGGCGCGTTGAGGTAGCCCCAGGCGGCAGCGCACGACGGCGAGTACATCAGCAGCAGGGTCCCGAAGGCGCGGCTGTCCCTGCGCCGCACATCCTGGCGGTCGAGCAGGGTCTCGTCGGCCTTGCAGTGCTGTACGTAGGGGTCGGAGCCATCGGGGGCGCCGCCGGACCGTCCCGGCCGGGACGGTGACGCGGAGTTCCTGGCCGGGAGCGCCGCCGAGGCACTGGGCGAGGTGGCCGACCGGTCGTGCAGGCCGACCGCCACCCATGTGGTCAGTGCCGCCACGACCGCCAGCCCAGCGACGACCAGCCCTGCGGCCACGGGCACGCGGAAACGGCGGTCGGCCGCGGGTTGCTGGGGCTGCCCAGCGGCGGGCGGATCAGGGAGTTGCGGAGGTTGGGGCGCGTGCGGGGCCGCGGGCGGGGTGTCGTCCGGGACGTCCGAGGTGTCCGACGAGGATGATGGCGCAGAGCCGCCTGCGTCCTCCCGGCGGGCGGCCCGCCAGCGCACGATCCACGGCGTCGACTCCTGGCCGCAGCCCTGGACGTACGCCTCCAGGACCTCCCAGCTCGGCAGTCGGCGGCCACCTTCGGCATTCGACAGGGTGCTGGCGCTGTAGCCGGTCTTGCGTGCCAACTGCCGTAGGGTCAGCCCGGATTCGCCGCGTAACTCCCGTAACAGGCGTGCCAGGCACACGACTTCGGAGTCACCTTCCAACGGCAGTTGTCTTCGACCCGCCATCGCCCCTCCCCTGTTGACCAGCGTGAACTCTCTTGAACTTGTTCGGCATTGTCCATATCGGCTGCCGAACATTGTGCATGCTCACGACAGGTCGGAGATTCTCATCCGGACAGCTGCGCATCCCCTCACCCCACGACACGGAGGTCCCGCATGTCCCGAAACTCCGCCGCAGTGACCAGGCAGAAACGGGCGCTGACGCTGGCTCTGAGCGCCGGCCTGGTGCTCGCCGGTCAGCTGGCATTCGGGCCCGGTGCCGCGTATGCCGCCTCGGCGTCCGCCTGCGCGGCCAATCCTTCCAAGAACAACTGCGATCATGTCGACCCCACCGACGGCAACCGTGTGTGTATGAGGAACACATGGGAGGTGAGCGGCTACCCCGTCGTGCCCAAATACGATGTCAACTACGGCGGCAAGCCGGTACCGGTGCGGGTTGAGCTGTGGTGGTCCGAGACCTGCAAGAGCAACTGGGCGCGCGTGGTGTCCACCGGGTACAGCGGACGCGCCGAGGTGTCCGTGTGGCGCAAGTCCGACGGCAAGGCCGACCAGTACACGCACGACATGACCGCCAGCGGCACCTGGTCGGCCCTGTACACCAACCTCATGTACGCGGCGTCCCCCGACCAGGCGGACGCCTGCGCCCAGGACCAGAGCACGTGGGGAGGGTGCGGCCCGTACAAGTAGGCCGGTGCGCAGACGAACAGTCGGCAGCCCACAGCCGGCGGCCGACAAGGCCCGGGGGCGCAGTTCGCACTGGCCTGCGCCCCCGGCGCGCCTTCCGAAGATCGGTGTCGGACCCGCGGGTGATACTCGACGCATGACAACGGATCTTCACGAGCTGCTGAGGTCGCTGCGGGTGTGGGACCCGGAGGTCACCGAGCTGCGCCCCTTCGACCCGGCGGGCGCCCCCGCCGAACCACTGTCCCTCTTCACGGCGTGGTTCGCGGAAGCGGTGGCCGCCGGGCAGAAGGAGCCGCACACCATGTCGCTGGCCACGGCGGACGCGGACGGCCACCCGGACGTACGGATCGTGATGCTGCACGGCGCGGACGCGGACGGCTGGGCCTTCGCGACGCATGCGACGAGCCGTAAGGGGGGTCAGCTGGCTGCCCGGCCGTATGCCGCGCTCGCCTTCTACTGGCCGGTCCTCGGCCGCCAGGTCCGTGTCCGCGGCCCGGTCACCGCCGCCCCGGCCGCCGAGTCCCAGGGCGACCTCCACGCCCGCTCGACCGGCGCACTCGCCGCCGCCCTCACCGGACGTCAGAGCGAAGTCCTGGGCTCTGTGGAGGAGTTGGCGCGCGAGTCCGAGGCCGCCTGGGCGCGCGCGCAGCAGGAGCCCGACGCTCCGGTGCCCTCCTGGACCCTGTACCGCCTGCGGCCGGACGAGGTGGAATTCTTCCAGGGGGACGAGCAGAGACGGCACGTACGGCTGAACTACCGGTATAACAAGAGCGGTTGGATCAGAGAACTGCTGTGGCCGTGAAGTCGTACATCGCGAAGTCCGCCACCGGCCGGTACCCGATCCGCTGGTACAGGGCGTTGCTCGTCGGGTTGGCGAGGTCCGTGAACAGCAGTACCTCGGCCGCGCCCGCCGCGAGGGCCGCCCGGCTGACCTCGGCCGTGACCGCCCCGGCGTATCCGCGGCCGCGCAGGTGGGCCGGGGTGTAGACGGGGGCGACCCGGATCTGCCCGGCGACCATCGGGGTCACCCCCGCCATGGCCACCGGGGTCCCGTCGGGGGTCTCCCAGAACGTCGTCCCGCCGTAGGAGATGCGCGCGTCGGCCCACCCCTCCGCACGCTCCGCGCCGCTCTCGCCGATGGCCTCCATGAACTCGCCGTACCACCGGACCAGTTGCTCCCGGTCCGCCGCGTCGGCGATCCTCGGCCGTCCCTCCGGTATCGGCTGCGGGAACGTCAGCGTGCCCAGCCGGTACAGCCGTTGCCGCTGCTGCACCGTGGTCGTCGTCCCGGTGCGGCCCTCCCAGGACCGGGCCAGGGCGTCGACGGTGGAGCGCTCACCCAGGACTCCGGGGACCGTGCGGCCCAGACCGGCCAGGTGGGCGGCGAGGGAGTCGGCCTCTTCGGCGGTGAGGGGGGTGACGTTGAGCGGGTAGGGAGGGGTGCGGAAGTAGGCGGCCCGGACGGCGCCTTGCGACTCCAGTACGCCGAAGTAGGGCGCCTCGGCGCCGTAGTACTGCGGGCCGCGCGTGCGCAGTCCCTCGGTCACCGTCAGCGGGACGGTGTGCAGGGCGGGGCGGGAGCGGAGGAAAGCTCCGGCGCGCGTCAGGAAGGTGTCCAGGTCGTCGGTGAGGTACCAGTCATCGGGACGCATGCCCCATGATCCCGCGCACCCCCGCCCGTCGCCTTCGAATTACGGGAGCTGCGGCTCGGGGTCCGTGGCGATCCTCCCGTGCAGATGCACGTCCCGGAACGCGTCCCGCCGCTCCGCCTCCCACATCGCGCCCCGCAACGTCCCCTCGTAGCGGAACCCGCACCGCTCGGCGATACGGCACGAGGCCTCATGGCCGAGGGCATGGCCGAGCTCCAGCCGGTGTATCCCCAGGTCGGTCAGCGCCCAGCGGGAGGCCACGGCCAGCGCCCGGGTGGCGATCCCCCGCCCCCTGGCCTCGGGCAGCACCCAGTACCCGACACGGGCGACGCTCAGCACGGAGTCGATCGCGTTGATGCCGATGTGCCCCAGCACCGCACCGCTCGCCGCGTCGGTCACGCAGTACGACGCCCCCGAACCGTCCACCGCGGCCAGCACCTTGTCCCGCAGCGACCCGCGTGCGCCGGCGAGGTCGTCGACCTGCTTGAGCGGTGTGTTCCAGCGCCGGAACTCCGGGTCCGTGTGTCCGCGCAGCCAGGCCGCGGCATCGGCGTCCGAGTCCGCGTCCCACGGGCGCAGGCGGACGCCGTGGCCGTGCAGATCGGGAAGCGGAGAGGGGGAGCGGGGGCCGGTGTGCTGCGCATCAACAGAGGTCATCGGGCCATTCAAACCCGTACGCCTCATTCACGCGGCCGGAATACCGGCGTCCCCTCCCGGAACGCGACCTTGAGCTCCATCCCCGCCCGCAGCTCACCTGCCCCGCACCCCACCACCTCCGTCATCATCCGCGGCCCCTCCGCCAGGTCGACGACCGCGGCCACGTAGGGCGTCCGCTCCCCGAAGGGCGGCAGGTCGTTCCGGTGGACGACGGACCAGGTGTAGAGCACCGCCCGGCCGCTCGCCCGCTCCCACTCCACGTCCTCGCTCCAGCAGTGCGGGCAGAACTCGCGCGGGTAGTGGTGGGCCCGCCCGCACGCCCCGCAGCGCCGGATCAGCAGCCTGCCCCCGGCGGCCGCGTCCCAGTAGGCCCGGGTGAAGGCGTCGGCCTCGGGGACGTCGTGGCGCGTGGTCATCCGAACCACCCCACCGCGGCGTCCAGCGACCACGTCTGCCACGACATCCCGAACAGCGCGACCACCGACATCAGCGCCATCATCGAGTTCTGCCCCTGCTCGGCCACGTCGTGGATCATGAGGGTGAAGTAGAGGACGTTCAGGAGCAGCCCTCCGGCCAGCGCGACCGGACTCAGGAACCCGACGACCAGCCCCAGCCCGATCGCCAGCTCCGCGTACACCACGACGTACGCCATCGTCCGCGGACGCGGCGCCACCATGACCTCGAAGCCGGACCTGACCGCGTTCCAGCGGTGCTTCGCCGCGATGCCCGCCGCCCACGCGATCCCGGTCCCGCGCTCGAACCAGGCCTTCCGGTCCTTGTGCCGCCAGCTCTCCAGCCACCACAGCCCGAGTCCTATGCGCAGCACGGCCAGCCATTCCGCGCCCGTGAGCCAGATCGCATCCATGAATCTGACGGTACGTCAGATGGCGCGATCCGGGAAGCGCCGTGCACCGCACGCGAAACGGGAGCGGACCCCCGCCTCGGGGCGGCCCGGCGCTCGCCGAATGACCACATCCGAGTGGCCTACGTCACCAATCCCACCCACCCCTCCTACAGGCGTGATCAATCCGCAACCAATTCCGGGCTTGACCGAGACCCATCAACCCGGTGCGTGATTACGCTCGCGCTCATGGCCGACTCCTCTCCGCCCGCAAGCACCTCGGACCGCCGGCGCCCCGTCTACGTCATCGGCGGCGGCCCGGCCGGTCTCTCCGTCGCATACGCGCTGCGGGCCCGGGGCATACGCGCCGTAGTGCTGGAGAAGTCCGACCATGTGGGTGCGTCCTGGCGGCGGCACTACGACCGTCTCCACCTGCACACCACCCGCCGCCTCTCGGCCCTGCCCGGGCTGCCGATGCCGCGCCGGTTCGGGCGCTGGCCGGCCCGGGACGACGTGGTGCGCTACCTGGAGAAGTACACCGAGGTGCACGCACTGGAGACCGTCACCGGCGTCGAGGTCTCCCGCGTCGAGCGCACCCCCGACGGCGAGGGCTGGCTGCTGCACGCCACGGGCGGCCGCGAACTGACCGGCGCCGCGGTCGTCGTCGCCACCGGCTACAACCACACGCCGTACGTCCCCGACTGGGCCGGCCTCGACGCCTACACCGGCGAGTTCCTGCACGCCGGCGAGTACCGCAGCCCCGCGCCCTACGCCGGCCGTGACGTCCTCGTCGTCGGTGCCGGCAACACCGGCGCCGAGATCGCCGTGGACCTGGTGGAGGGCGGCGCCTCGCGGGTGCGCCTGTCGGTGCGGACGACCCCGCACATCGTGCGCCGCTCGACCGCCGGATGGGCCGCCCAGTACACGGGAGTGCTGGTACGGCGGCTGCCGACCGGGCTGGTCGACCGGCTGGCGCGGCCGATGGCGAAGCTGAGCGTCCCCGATCTCTCCGCGCAGGGTCTGCCCCGCCCCGACACCGGGCTGTACAGCCGGGTCAAGGAGGGCGCCATCCCGGTGCAGGACGTGGGTCTCATCGACGCCGTCCGCAAGGGGCGGGTCGAGGTCGTGGCCGCCGTCGACGGCTTCGAGGACGGCAAGGTCGTCCTCGCCGACGGCACCCGCCTCTCCCCGGAGGCCGTCGTCGCCGCCACCGGGTACGTCCGCGCCCTGGAAGGCCTGGTCGGCCACCTCGACGTGCTCGACGCGCGGGGCAGACCCGTGGCGCACGGCGCCCGCACCCCGCAGCACGCCCCCGGTCTGCACTTCACCGGCTTCACCACCCCCATCAGCGGCACCCTCCGCGAGGTGGCGATGGACTCCGAGAAGATCGCGAGGACCATCGTGAAGAACGGCGGGGACGCGCTGTCCCGTCTGCCCGGATGACGTAGAAGCCCCCAACCCCCTCCAAAACCCTCAACTCCCGTCCCTGGAACTCTTGTTACGCGTGAGTCAGATGTGGCGGGAGCGTTGAAGCGTGCCGCTGTTCGGGGCCAGAATGTGAACACTGCTCACTTTCTGGCTCCACACTCTCTCCACACGGAGGATGCACGTGGCACGCGAAAGACAGCACCACCCCCGAACGCTCTCCCGGCGCTCCCTGCTCGGCGGCGCCGCCGCTGCGGCGGGCGCCGCCACCCTCACCACCACCGCCGCGGGCACGGCGTCCGCGGCCTCCGCCACCCGTGACGTGGACGTCGCGATCGTCGGCGGCGGACTCGCCGGACTGACCGCGGCCCGCGACCTGGTGGCCGGCGGCAGGACCGTCGCCGTCCTGGAGGCCCGCGACCGCGTCGGCGGCCGGGTCGTCAATCTGCCCCTGCCAGGCGGCGGTTTCACCGAGGGCGGCGGCGAGTTCATCGGCCCCACCCAGGACCGCATCAAGGCCCTCGCCGACTCGCTCGGGGTCGCGACCTTCACGACGTACAACACCGGCAAGAACCTGCTCTACAAGGACGGCAAGAAGACCCCGTACGCCACCGACGGCATCCTCGGCGCGGTGCCGCCGGTCGACGCGGCCGGGCTCGCCAACGCCGCGATCGTGCAGGCCTCCCTGGACGACATGGCCAAGACGGTCCCCGTCGACGCGCCCTGGACCGCCCCGAAGGCCGCCGAGTGGGACAAGCAGACCTTCGAGAGCTGGCTGAACGCCAACGCGGTCATCCCGTCCGCCAAGTTCCTGCTGGACGTGGCCTGTACGTCGATCTTCTCGGCTCAGCCCCGCGAACTCTCCCTGCTCTTCGTGCTGTTCTACATCGCGGCCGCCGGCGACGAGTCCAACGTCGGCACCCTGGAACGCCTCACCGACACGGCGAACGGCGCCCAGGAGTCCCGTTTCGTCGGCGGCTCCCAGCAGGTCCCGATCAAGCTGGCCGCCAAGCTCGGCGACAAGGTGGTGCTGAGCGCGCCGGTGCGCTCGGTCGTGCAGTCGGGCGGCGAGTACGTCGTCACGGCCGACGGCATCACGGTCACCGCGAAGAAGGTCGTCGTCGCCGTGCCGCCGCCGCTGGCCGCGCGCATCGTCTTCGACCCGCTGCTGCCGGCCTCCCGCGACCAGCTGAGCCAGCGGCTGCCCATGGGCTCGATCGGCAAGGCGATCGCGGTCTACGACACCCCGTTCTGGCGGGCCGACGGCCTCAACGGCCAGGTCGTCAGCGACTCCGGCGTGGTCCGCTCGACGTTCGACAACTCACCGCCCGACGCCTCCTACGGCGCCCTGATGGGCTTCATCGAGGCCGACGAGATGCGGGCGTACGACGCGTCGAGCGTCGACGAGGTCAAGACGGCCGTCCTGAAGGACTACGCCACCTACTTCGGCGACAAGGCCAAGTCACCCACCTCCTTCGTGCTGCAGCGCTGGAACAACGAGGGCTTCTCCCGCGGCGGCCCGGTCGCCTATGCGCCGCCCGGCGTCCTGACCGAGTACGGAGCCGCCCTGCGGGCGCCGGTCGGCGGCATCCACTGGGCGGGCACCGAGACCTCCACGTACTGGAACGGGTACATGGACGGGGCCGTGCGGTCGGGGGAACGGGTGGCCAAGGAGGTGCTCGCGGAGCTGTGAGGGGTCCGCCGGGAGGGACCGTCACGTTGGGCCTTGAGTGCCCGTTCAACTTTGCGTGCACGCCCGTTCCTGACATGGCGTCAGTTCAGTAATCTGACAGTGCGTCAGTTATTGGCTGTCTCTCAGAGGAGCGGGCGGACCGATGCTTGGATCAACCCACGGCACCCTCACCACCGACTCCCGCCGGGCCCGGGTCATCGCCTGTGGCGAGCAACCCGGGCCCGCCGTCCACGGCAGGCCCGCGGAAGTCGACGACCTCGACGTCAGCGGCCTGCCCCTGTACGCCGACGTACCCGATCTGGACCGGTTCTTCCGGCCCGAATCCGTCGCCGTGGTCGGCGCCTCGGACACCGAGGGGCGGCCCAACACCGGTATCACACGGCAGCTGGTGGCCTGGGCCGAGCGGGTCGGAGCGCAGCTGCACCCCGTCCACCCGAGCCGCCCGTCGGTCTTCGGCATACCCTGCTCCCCTTCCGTCGCCGATCTGCCCGAGCAGGTCGATCTCGCCGTACTGCTGATCGCCGATCCCCTTCCGGTGCTGGAGGAACTGGCCGAGGCGAAGGTGAAGTTCGCGGTCGTCTTCGCCTCCGGGTTCGCGGAGACCGGTGCGGAGGGTGCGGCCGCGCAGGAGCGTCTGGCGGGGGCCGTACGGCGCTCCGGGATGCGGCTGCTCGGGCCCAACACCAACCTCAACGCCTTCGAGCGGTTCCGGGACGACCTCGACGGACCGGCCATCGCGCTCATCACCCAGTCCGGCCACCAGGGCCGGCCCGTCTTCTCCCTCCAGGACCTCGGCATCCGGCTCTCCCACTGGGCGCCCACCGGCAACGAGGCCGACCTGGAGACCGCCGACTTCATCTCCTACTTCGCCGAGCGGCCCGAGGTCGGCGCCATCGCCTGCTACGTCGAGGGGCTCAAGGACGGCCGGTCCTTCCTGCTCGCCGCCGACCGGGCCGCACGGCGCGGGGTGCCGGTCGTGGCCGTCAAGGTGGGCCGGACCGAGACGGGCGCCCGCACGGCCGCCTCGCACACCGGGAAGCTGACCGGCGCGGACACGGTCGTGGACGCGGCGATGCGGCAGTTCGGCGTGATCCGGGTGGACGGACTCGACGAACTCCAGGACACCGCGGCCCTGCTGGCGCGTGCCCGGCCGCCGCGCGCGGAGGGCGTCGTCGTGTATTCGATCTCGGGCGGCACGGGCGCGCACTTCGCGGACCTGGCGACCGAGGCGGGGCTGCGGCTGCCCGTTCTCTCGCAGGCCAAGCAGGCCGAACTGCACCAGTGGATACCGGACTACCTGAGCGTGGCCAACCCGGTCGACAACGGCGGGCATCCGGTCGGCGACTGGCGCGGCCGGAAGATCATCGACGCGATCCTGGACGACCCCGACGTAGGCGTCCTGATCTGCCCGATCACCGGCCCCTTCCCTCCCCTCAGCGACAAGCTCGTCCAGGACCTGGTGGACGCGGCCGAGCACACGGACAAGCTGGTCTGCGTGGTCTGGGGCTCCCCGGTCGGCACCGAGCCGGCCTACCGCGAGGTCCTCCTCGGCTCCTCGCGGGTGGCCACCTTCCGCACCGTCGCGAACTGCATCACCGCCGTCCGCGCCTACCTCGACCACCACCGCTTCACCACCGGCTACCGCTCCCCCTTCGACGAGGCCCCCCGCACCACCTCGCCGTCCTTCCGCAAGGCACAGGCGCTGATGCGCCCGGGCAGGCAGCTCAGCGAACACGCGGCGAAACAGCTGCTGCGGGCGTACGGGATCCGCGTGCCGCGCGAGCAGTTGGTGACCAGCGCGGCAGCGGCCGTCCGCGCGGCGGGCCAGGTGGGCTACCCGGTGGTGATGAAGGCGTCCGGCGGGCAGATCGCCCACAAGACCGAGCTGGGACTGGTCAAGATCGAACTCACCTCCGCCAGCCAGGTCCGGGACGCCTACCGGGAGCTGACCGACATCGCACGCTACGAGGACGTGTCCCTGGACGGTGTCCTGGTGTGCCAGATGGTCGAGCGGGGCGTGGAGATGGTCGTCGGCGTCACGCACGACGAGCTGTTCGGGCCGACCGTGACCGTCGGGCTCGGCGGGGTGCTGGTCGAGGTGCTGCACGACGTCGCCGTACGCGTGCCGCCCTTCGGTGAGGAGCAGGCCCGGGACATGCTCTGCGACCTGCGCGGGCGGGCACTGCTCGACGGGGTCCGGGGGCGTCCCCCGGCCGACCTCGACGCGCTCGTCGAAGTCGTCCTGCGGGTGCAGCGGATGGCGCTGGAGCTCGGGGACGAGCTCGCGGAGCTCGACATCAACCCGCTGATGGTGCTGCCCAGGGGGCAGGGAGCCGTGGCGCTGGACGCGCTGGCGGTGTGCCGGTGAGCGAGGTCCTGCAGACGACGGACGGCCAGGTCTCCCACCTCACCCTCAACCGGCCGGAGGCCCTCAACGCCCTCACCCCCCGTCAACGCGACCGGATCATCGACCTGTTGGCCGAGGCTTCGGCGGATCGGGACGTACGGGCGGTGGTCCTCACCGGCACGGGTCGTGGGTTCTGCGCCGGGGCGGACCTCCGGGGAGCCTCCGCCGGCGGGGAGCGGGTCCCCGGGGACCTGGCCCGCGTCCTGCGCCTGGGCGCCCAGCGCCTGATCGCCGCCGTGCTGGACTGCGAGAAGCCGGTGATCGCGGCGGTGAACGGCACGGCGGCCGGCCTCGGCGCCCATCTCGCCCTCGCCTGCGATCTCGTACTGGCCGCGGAGTCGGCCAGGTTCATCGAGGTGTTCGTACGGCGAGGACTGGTCCCGGACGGCGGCGGGGCGTATCTCCTCCCCCGCCTGATCGGCCCCCAGCGCGCCAAGGAGCTGATGTTCTTCGGCGACGCGCTCTCCGCGACCGACGCCGAGCGCCTGGGCCTGGTCAACCGGGTCGTCCCGGACGCCGAGCTGGACAAGACGGCCCGCGAGTGGGCGGCCCGCCTGGCCGCGGGGCCAACCCGCGCCATCGCCCTGACCAAACAGCTGGTCAACGCCTCCCTGGACACCGACCGGGCGACGGCCTTCGCCGCCGAGGCGGCCGCACAGGAGATCAACATGACGACCGAGGACGCCCAGGACGGCGTACGGAGCTTCGTGGAGCGCAGAAGCCCCGAGTTCAGGGGCCGCTGACCTTCCCATCTGACGAGCCGTCAGCTTCAATGGAGGGGTGATGGGACACGCAGGGGCGGCCGCCGCCGCCGTCCGCTACCTCAGGTCGGCCGGCACCCCGGCCCCCGTGGAGGCGCTGCCGCGCCCGGAGCTGCGGTGCGTCGGCGAGGACGAGCGGGCGCCGGTCGACCCGGCCGAGTTCCGGCGGGTGCTGGGCAGCTTCGCGACGGGCGTGACCGTCGTCACCGCACCCGCCGCGGACGGCGAGGACGGCCCGGCCGGCTTCGCCTGCCAGTCCTTCTCCTCCCTCTCCCTCGACCCACCGCTGGTCGCCTTCATGGTCGGCCGTACGTCGTCGACGTGGCCGCGCATCGCCCGCGCGGGCGTCTTCTGCGTCAACGTCCTGGGCGCAGGGCAGGGCGAGTTGTGCCGGGGCTTCGCGGTGAGCGGCGCGGACAAGTTCGCGGGCGTGGCGTACGACGCCGCCCCGGCCTCCGGCGCACCGCGCCTGGCCGGCACGCTCGCCTGGATCGACTGCACGATCCACGCGGTGCACACCGGAGGCGACCATCTGATCGTGGTGGGGCGGGTGGACGCGCTGGGGACGGGCGAGGCCCCCGACGGACCGCTGATCTTCCATCGGGGGCGGTTCGGGCGGCTCGACTGAGGCTCGACTGGGCCAGGCGGAGGGTGCGCGGGTCTCGGGGGAACGGCACCGACGACCGCCGCCGGCACGGCGGCGCATGGCTGCGAACAGGGATTGACGGCGTAGAGGCATCCGCCACAGGACGTACAACGGCACGCGGGTGTCCAGGCCTCGACCTGGACACCCGGCACAAACGGCCCTTCCCTTCAGGCGGGTTCAGGCCATGGCCGGCACGGGAACCGTCGGCCTGCGCCGGATCACCAGCGCCATCAGCGCCGCCACCGCGCACAGCGCGCCGGAGGCGTACCAGACCATGTCGTACGAGCCGAAGACGTCACGCGCGACGCCCCCGAGGAAGGCCACGAGTGCGGCGCCGACCTGATGGGAGGCGAGGACCCAGCCGAAGACGATCGCGCTGTCGTCGCCGTACTGCTCCCGGCACAGGGCGACGGTCGGCGGGACGGTGGCGACCCAGTCGAGGCCGTAGAAGACGATGAAGAACAGCATCGGTGGGTGGACCGACGGGGCCAGGAGCTTCGGCAGGAAGAGCAGGCTGATGCCGCGCAGGGCGTAGTAGACCGCCAGCAGGCGGCGCGGCTCGAAGCGGTCCGTGAACCAGCCGGAGGCGATCGTGCCGACCACGTCGAACACGCCGATGACCGCGAGCAGCGAGGCCGCCGCCGTGACGGGCATGCCGTGGTCGTGGGCGGCGGGCACGAAGTGCGTCTGGATCAGCCCGTTGGTGGAGGCGCCGCAGATCGCGAAGGTGCCGGCCAGCAGCCAGAAGGTGCCGGTGCGGGAGGCCGAGAACAGCACGGTCACCGCTCGGCGGGCGGCCCCGACCGCGGGCTCCGGCTTCGGTACGAACTCCTTGGCGCCGTACGGCTTCAGGCCCACGTCCGCCGGGTGGTCGCGCAGCAGCAGCCAGACGAAGGGGACGACCGCGAGGGCGGCGAGGGCCACGGTGACGGCCGCCGGGCGCCAGTCGTGCTTCTCGACGATCCAGGACAGCAGCGGCAGGAAGATCAGCTGGCCGGAGGCCGAGGCTGCGGTGAGGATGCCGGTGACCAGACCGCGGCGCTCGGTGAACCAGCGGTTGGTGACCGTCGCGGCGAAGGCGAGGGCCATCGAGCCGGAGCCCAGGCCGACCAGCAGGCCCCAGCACAGCAGCAGTTGCCAGGCGGCCGTCATCCACACCGTCAGGCCCGAGCCGAGCGCGATCACGGTCAGGGCCACGGCCACGACCTTGCGGATGCCGAAGCGGTCCATCAGCGCCGCCGCGAACGGGGCGGTGAGGCCGTACAGCGCGAGGTTGACGGAGACCGCGGCCCCGATCGTGCCGCGCGACCAGCCGAACTCCTGGTGCAGCGGGTCGATGAGCAGGCCGGGAAGCGAACGGAAGGCGGCCGCGCCGATGATCGTCACGAAGGTGACGGCGGCGACGAACCACGCACGGTGGACACGGATACGAGGGGATCGCCCGGGCTCGGGGGCCGTCTCGACTGCTGCGGGTTCGGTTGTCTGGGTCACGCCATAGAGCATCCAGGCCGGAACCGTACGCATCCACTGGCCCGAAGGACAGCATTCGCTAGGATCGGGCCATGAGCAGTGAGCCGGCTGACCCGGAGTTCCGCCCGCACCGCGTGGTCGTCCTCGCCCTCGACGGCCTGCTCCCCTTCGAGCTGGGCATCCCGCACCGCATCTTCGGACGCCCCAAGGACGCCCGGGGGCGCCATCTGTACGAGGTCGTGACCTGCTCGATCCGGCCACCGGGCCCGGTGGAGACCGACGCCGACTTCGCCATCCAGATCGAGAACGGCCCTCAGGCCCTGGCCACCGCCGACACGGTCATCGTCCCGGCGTCGTACGAACTCGGCCCGGTCTTCGAGCAGGGCGTCCTCACCGACGAGCTGGCCGCCGCCCTCGCCCACATCCGGCCCGGCACCCGGCTCGCCTCCATCTGCACCGGTGTGTTCGTGCTCGCCGCGGCCGGCTACCTCGACGGCCGCCCCGCGACCACGCACTGGGCGGAGGCCGAGCAGCTGCAACGCCTCTTCCCGAAGATCGACGTCGACCCGAACGTGCTGTTCATCGACGACGGCGACATCCTGACCTCGGCCGGCGTCGCGGCCGGCATCGACCTGTGCCTGCACATGGTCCGCCGCGACCACGGCACCGCCGTCGCCAACGACGTCGCCCGCCGCACGGTCGTACCCCCGCACCGCGACGGGGGCCAGGCGCAGTACATCCAACGCCCGGTCCCCGAGCCCCAGTTGGCGACCACGACGGCCGCCCGCGCCTGGGCCCTGGGCCGCCTGCACGAGCCGATCCAGCTCCGCGACATGGCCGCGCAGGAGTCCATGTCGGTACGCACCTTCACCCGCCGCTTCCGCGAGGAGGTCGGCGTCAGCCCCGGCCAGTGGCTCACCCAGCAGCGCGTGGAGCGGGCCCGGCAGCTGCTGGAGTCGAGCGATCTGTCGGTGGACCAGGTGGCGCAGGAGTCCGGCTTCGGCACCGCCCAGTCGATGCGCCAGCACCTGCAGACACTCCTGGGGGTCACCCCCACCGCGTATCGCCGTACTTTCCGTGCCGGGGCGCTGACCGGCGAGCAGGTGAGCAGCGAAAACCGGAAGGTGAGCAGCTAGAAGGTGAGCACCCCCCGCGCCACCCGCCCCGCCTCCGCGTCCGCCTTCGCCTTCTCGAAGTCCTCGATCGGGTAGGTCTCGGTCACCAGCTCGTCCAGCAGCAGCCGTCCTTCGCGGTACAGGTCGGCGTACAGCGCGATGTCCCGCTGCGGGCGCGAAGAGCCGTACCGGCAGCCCAGGATGGACTTGTCGAGGTACAGGGAGGAGACGAGGAAGGAGGCCTCCGCGGTCGCCGCGGGCACGCCCAGCAGCACCGCCTGGCCGTGCCGGTCGAGCAGGTCGATCGCCTGCCGGATCAGTTCCACCCGCCCGACGCACTCGAAGGCGTGGTCGGCCCCCGTGGGCAGGATCTCCTTCACCCCGTCCGTCGACGTCAGGAAGTGCGTCGCCCCGAACTGCCGGGCCACCGCCTCCTTCGCCGGGTTCGCGTCGACGGCGACGATCCGCAGGGCACCCGCGATCCGTGCGCCCTGGATGACGTTGAGCCCGATGCCGCCGGTGCCGATGACCAGCACGTTGTCCCCGCGGTCCACCCTTGCCCGGTTGAGCACGGCGCCCACCCCGGTCAGCACCCCGCATCCGATCAGCGCGGCGGCCGGCAGGGGAATGTCCCCGGGAATCCGGACCGCCTGCACCGCCTTCACCACGGTCCGCTCCGCGAACGCCGAGTTGGAGGCGAACTGGTAGACCGGCCGCCCGCCCTGCACGAACGGCTGCCCGGGACGCCCGATCGCCTGCCGGCACATCGTCGGCCGCCCCCGGTCGCACTCCGCGCACGTACCGCAGTTGGCCAGTGTGGAGAGCGCGACATGATCACCCACCCTCACGTGAGTGACCCCGGCGCCGACGGCCTCCACCACCCCCGCCCCCTCATGCCCCAGCACCACAGGAACGGGGAAAGGTATGATCCCGTCCACCACGGACAGATCGCTGTGGCACAGCCCCGCTGCCGAGATGGCGACCTGCACCTCCCCCGGCCCCGGCTCCCGCACCTCCAGGTCGTCCACGACCTCGAGTCGCTTGCCGTCGTACACCACACCGCGCATCAGAAGACCCCCTTGGGCTCCCTGGGCAGGCCGAGCACACGCTCGGCGATGATCGTGCGCTGAACCTGGTCCGAACCGCCGTAGATCGTGTCGGCCCGGGAGAACAGGAACAGGTGCTGCAAGGAGTCGAGTTCGTACGGCGCCGTCGGCGACCAGTCCACCGGCCCGACCCCCGCCGCGGCCCCGCGCACCTGCATCGCCAGCTCCCCGAGCCGCTGATGCCAGCCACCCCACAACAGCTTGGCCACACTGGACGCCCCGGCATCTCCGGAACCTCCCAGCGTCCGCAGGGCGTTCCACCGCATGGCCCGCAGCTCGGCCCACTGCCGCACCAGCCGCTCCCGTACGACGGGATCGGCGACCGCCCCGGTCTCCACGGCGGTCCGCACCACAGATCCCAACTCCTGTGCGAACCCGATCTGCTGGGCCAGCGTGGAAACCCCCCGCTCGAACCCGAGCAGACTCATCGCGACCTTCCAGCCGCCCCCTTCACCCCCGACGACGTGCTCCACGCGCGCGCGTGCCCCGTCGAAGAAGACCTCGTTGAAGTCGCTGGTCCCGGTCAGCTGCCGAATGGGCCGCACCTCGATCCGCCCCGGCTGGTCCATGGGAACAAGGAGGAACGTCAGCCCATGGTGCCGACGGGAGCCGGGTTCCGTCCGGGCCAGCACAAAGCACCAGTCGGCCTCGTGCGCCAGCGAGGTCCAGATCTTCTGCCCGCTGATCCGGTACCCCGCCCCGTCCCGTACGGCCGCCGTCCGAACCCCCGCCAGATCGGACCCGGCACCGGGCTCGCTGTACCCCTGACACCAGAGCTCGTCACCGGCGGCAACGGGAGGAAGAAAACGGCTCTTCTGGTCCGGCGTTCCGTGCGCGAGAAGGGTGGGGGCCAGCAGCTTCTCCCCGATATGCCCCGACCGCGGCGGAGCTCCGGACCGCGCGTACTCCTCGGCCCAGACGACTTGCTGGGTAAGCGTGGCAGTCCGATTGCCGTACCCGGCTTCCGACCACCCGAGCCCGATCCATCCGGCCTTCCCGAGAGCGCGCTCCCAGACCCGCCGGTCCTGCCCGGCGTCGGCATGCTCGCAGAGCCACGCCCGGGCTTCCGCCCGAAACACCTCATCGTCTGCGGTGAATGCAAAGTCCATGGGGTCTCCTCTTGGCGCCGTTCAGGGTGACTTCCCTAGGGGCGCGGGGAACTGCGCGACCAGCCACAACGAGCCCGCACCCGCCAAACAACCCGCACACCCCGACCTATTGGGCGTTCGGCCTGTCGCCCCGCGCAGCGGCTTTCTCCATCGCCGCCAACCGCTCAAGCATCGGCATCGGATCCACCCCCACCGCCCCCGGCAAAACCTCCGCAACCATCTCCGCCGTCCAACCGCCGGAGGCATACGCAGCGCGCAGCTCCCGCGGCTGAGCCCAAACCGCCAGCTTCGGCCCCGCGATCGTGTACACCTGCCCGGTGATCCCCTGCTCCTTCGCCCGGTCGGACAGCAGATAGACCACCAGGGCAGCCACATCCTCCGGCTCCCCGATCTCCGTCAGCTCCATGGGTACGTTCGCCGACATCCGCGTACGAGCGACAGGCGCCACCGCGTTGGCACTCACCCCGTACTTGTGCAGGCCCAGCGCAGCGCTCCGCACCAGCGAGATGATCCCGCCCTTTGCCGCGCTGTAGTTCGCCTGCGAGACCGACCCCTGGTGATTTCCGCTGGTGAACCCGATCAGGGTCCCCGCCCGCTGCCCCCGCATCACCGCGGAGGCCGCCCGGAACACGGTGAACGTGCCCTTGAGATGGGTGGCCACGACCGGGTCCCACTCCTCCTCGGACATGTTGAACAGCATCCGCTCCCGCAGGATCCCGGCGACGCACACCACCCCGTCCAGCCGCCCGTACGTCGAGACCGCGACGTCGACCACCCGCTGCCCGCCGGCCATCGTGGACACGTCGTCGGCCACCGCTACGGCCTCCCCGCCCGCCGCCTCGATCTCCTTGACGACGCCCTCGGCGACCTCGCTGGTGGGCGAGGCCCCGTCGATGGCGACCCCGTAGTCGTTGACGACGACCTTCGCCCCCTCGGCCGCCGCGGCCAGCGCCACCGCACGGCCGATGCCCCGACCGGCGCCCGTCACGGCGACGACCTTGCCTGCCAAGAAGTTCCCCACGTCCGGCCCCTTCCCGCGGTTTCTGACGGACCGTTAGATTTTATGACCCGTCAGATACCTGGAGACAAGCCCCGGGGAGAGCCGATGTCGATGCCCGCGGAGTTCGACGAGATCGCCAAGCGCGTGAACAACTGGGGTCGTTGGGGCGCCGAGGACGAGATCGGCACCCTCAACCTGATCACCGACGAGGTCGTCCGCGAGGCCGCCGCGACCGTCCGCACGGGCCGCCGCATCCCCCTCGCGCTGCCCCTGCGGCAGGACGGCGTGCAGACCGGGATGATCCCGGGGCGGGTCAATCCGCTGCACGCCATGGTGCAGATCAACCAGGAGCTGTTCGGCCCGGGGTCGGTGGCGTGCAGCGACGACGCCGTGACCATGGGGCTGCAGGCCGCCACCCACTGGGACGCGCTGCCCCATGTCTCGCACTCGGGCCGGCTCTACAACGGCCGCCCGGCCGGCACCGTCACCGCGCACGGCGGCGCCGAGTTCAGCGGCATCGACAAGGCGCGGCACGTCGTCTCGCGCGGGGTGCTGCTGGATGTGGCACGCACGCGTGGCACAGACCGGCTGGAGGGCGGGCACGCGGTCACCCCCGAGGACCTGGAGGCCGCCGAGGAAATGGCCGGTACGCGCGTACGTGCCGGCGACATAGTGCTCGTACGCACCGGGCAGATCCAGGTCTGTCTCGCGGGGGACAAACACGCGTACGGCTATCCCTCGCCGGGACTGTCGATCCGTACCCCGGAGTGGTTCCACGCGCGCGATGTCGCCGCCGTCGCGAACGACACCCTCACGTTCGAGATCTTCCCGCCCGAGATCGAGGACCTGTGGCTGCCCGTACACGCGCTCGACCTGGTGGAGATGGGGATGCTGCAGGGCCAGAACTGGAATCTCGAAGAGTTGTCCACAGCCTGTGGAGAAGAGGGCAGATACACGTTCCTGCTGTCGGCGATGCCCGAGCCCTTCGTCGGCGCGACGGGAACTCCGGTGGCCCCCGTCGCCATCCTGTGAGATTCGTCGACCGGCGGCGCGGTGCTCCCGCCCCGAGCACGGCACCACGCGCCGCCGACCGACTCGGCGTACCCGCCCCGGCTCTTCCTGACCCTGAGAAAGCCGACGCCGAATCACGATCCGCACTCGTCGAGGGCTCCCGTCACCGAAGCCCTCGTCGTCCCCTCACGGCGAATCGCTGACCACAAGCGTGATCAAACGGACACGATGCGTCAACACCCGTACGGGGATTTATTACTTAAGCCCAATTTGTCGCGGGCGCGCACAGAAGCACATCCCGGCGCATCGCCTCAGCCGGCCAGGGCGTGAGAGCGGTTTCTGCGACCGTGCACCGGGCCTGACGGACCTTCCACGCCCGTGCGCCGGTCACACCGCCTCGAACGCCAGCCCGTCGTACGCCGTCACACCACCCACGCAGGCCTGTGCGGTCTGCCGGGTCTGCGCGCAGCGGTCGAGTTCGCACCAGATGCGCTTGCCCGCGCCCTCGGGGCTCCAGCCCCAGCGGTCGGCGAGACCGTCGACGAGGGCGAGGCCTCGGCCGCCGGTCGCGTCACCGTCGGCGCACCGGGGCACGGGGGCCCGGTCGCTGGTGTCGGCCACCTCGAGGCGAACGGTGGCCGATTCGGCGGCCACACCGGGCAGGGAGAGCCGCAGCACGGCCGGACAGCCGGTGTGCACCACGGCGTTGGTGACCAGTTCGGAGACGAGCAGGATCAGCGTCTCGGCGAGCGGCTCGTCGACCTCTATCCCGGATCCCGCGAGGCGGGAACGCGCCCACCTCCGGGCTCGCCCCACCTCAGCGGGGTCGGGCCGGACTTCCAGCTGCACCTGAAGCACCTGCACCGCTCACACCATCCGAACCGGCGGACACATGACCTCGCGCCACGCGCGCGCCGCGACGAGGGCCACGATCGTAGCCATTTTCTGCATGACCAGAACAATGGCCAGTGCAGAGCCCAGAGCAAGGGTCACGGAACGTGAATCCCTTAAGAGACAGCATGGTTGACGTACAGTCACGCCAACAAGCGCTTCGGGCATATTCCAGCGCGAAGGAGTACCCGTGCGGCATACTGTGCGACGCTCAATGCGGGGACTCGAACAGGCCAGTTCCGGCGTCACCCCGGGGGCAACACCGGTACGGCTCACGCTCGCAGCCACTCGCATCCCACAGAAGGTACCGGAGCGGGACGCCGACTCCAGGACGTGACGGGTCACGCGTAGGACACAACCCGATATCAACGCTCCGTAATTCCGGTATGCCACAATCCGCGACAACCGCGAGGGCGGCTTCCGCGACATCCCAGGCCGGCGCCGTTCAGGTCACCAGATCGGCCGCGAGCAGTTCCTCACTCTCCGTGACACCGCCGCCACGTTGCGCCCGCACCCATGACCGCTTGAGATGCAGATGCACCTCGGAGTCCCAGGTGAAGCCCATGCCGCCGTGCACCTGGAGGCAGTCGCGGGCGCCGCGCACGGCGGCCTCGTCGGCGAGCAGCCGGGCCGCGGCGATGTCGCTGCGGTCGGCGGTGACGGCGGCCGCGTAGACCGCGGCGCGTGCCACTTCGGCGCGCACCAGCATCTGTGCGCACAGATGCTTGACCGCCTGGAAGGCCCCGATCGGCTGCCCGAACTGCTCACGCGTCCGGGCGTGTTGCACGGCCAGCTCGCACACGCGCGTGGCGGTGCCTAGCTGCTCGGCGGCGGTGAGGAGGTCTGCGACGGGATCGGCGGGCGCCGGCGCGGGCACCCGGTGCAGGGGGGTCAGCGGATCCACCGACCGCAGCGGTACGGCTCCCTCGGCGCCCGGCCGTACGACGTCCGCCTCGTCCCGCCACTCCACGAGCCGCCCATCGGCGGCGGCCACGACAACTTCCCCCGTGGCGGCTCCGGGCACTTCCCCGGCCGCGAGATGGGTGGCCACGAGCGGCCCGAGTACCAGCGCCCGGCCGGCTTCCTCAAAGGCCAACACGGCTTCCGGCAACCCAAGTCCGGCCCCGCCGTCGGCCTCGGACAACCGCAGGGAGAAGAACCCAAGCTCTCCAAGGGCCCGCCACCGGGCACGGTCAAGCCGGGGCTGGGTATCGCCGCCCTTAAGGGGCGCGGGGCTGTACATATCAGCGGCTCCGCCGCGGGGCGCGACCAGCCGCCACGGACCCGCAGCCGGTCCACGACCGATCACACCCCGCACGGCATCCCGCAAAGCCCGCTGCTCAACGGTCAGTTGAAACCGCACCGCTCACCGCCCCTTCGGCAGCCCCAGAATCCGCTCGGCAACGATGTTCTGCTGAATCTGCGAGGTCCCGGCAGCGATGGTGTACGCCAGCGACGACAGCCGGTCGAGCATCCAGGGCCGGTCCAGATCCAGGGCATCCGCCCCCAGAACCGCGGCAGCGACGTCGTACAACTCCTGCCGCGCATGCGAATACCGCAGTTTGAAAACCGAACCCCCCACCCCCGGCACACCGCCGGAGGCCTCCGCCTCGCTCACGTTCCACTGGATCAGCCGCCACAGCCCCCGGAACTCCGCGTTCAGCCTCCCGAGGCGCCGTCGGAGCACGGGGTCGTCCCAGCGGCCGTTGGCCCTCGCCTCCGCGGCGAGTTCGCCCAGCACCCGTCGGCAGGCGACCACCTCGCCCACGAACGCCGTACCGCGCTCGAACGACAGCGTCACCATGGTCACGCGCCAGCCGTCGTTCTCGTCCCCGACCCGGTTCTCGACCGGCACCCGTACGTCGTCGAGGAACACCTCCGCGAACTCGGCCGACCCGGCAAGGGTCCGCAGCGGCCGTACGGTGATGCCCGGCAAGGCCATGGGCATGGCGAGCCAGGTGATCCCGCGATGCTTCGGCGCCGCCGGATCCGTACGGACCAACAGCTCGCACCAGTCGGCCACTTCGGCGTGGGAAGTCCAGATCTTGGACCCGCTCACCACGTACGCGTCGCCGTCCCTGCACGCGCGCGTGCGCAGTGCCGCGAGGTCGGAGCCGGCGTCCGGCTCGCTGAAGCCCTGGCACCAGACCTCCTCGCCGCGCAGGATCGGCGGCAGCCAGCGGGCCCGCTGCTCGTCGGTCCCCTCTGCGGCGATCGTCGGCCCGGCGTGCAGCAGCCCGACGAAGTTCGCGCCCACATAGGGGGCGCCCGCCTTCTCGGTCTCCTCCAGGAAGATCAGCCGGGTGGTCGGGGAGGCGTCCCAGTGGACGTCGGCGTACCCGGCGTCGTACAGCATCCGCTGCCAGCCGAGGTCGTACGCCCTGCGCCCGGGCCAGTCCTCCGGGGAGGGTTTCGCCGGCAGCGTCGGCAGCACCTTGCCGAGCCACTCCGCGAGCCGCGCCCGGAAGTCCTCCTCCTCGGGCGTGTACGACAGGTCCATCAGCGGTCGAGGTCCAGGTCGAGCATGCGGATCGCGTTGCCGCGCATCAGCTTGTGGACCGTCTCGTCGTCGAGGCCCTTCACATGGTCGAGGGCGACCTCCTTGGTGTGCGGGAAGGTCGAGTCGACGTGCGGATAGTCGGTCTCGAAGGTGGCGTTGTCCCGGCCCACCACGTCCAGCGAGGCCACCCCGTGCTTGTCGCGGAAGAAGCAGCAGAACATCTGCCGGTAGTAGTACGTCGACGGGGGCTCCGGGATCAGGTCGCGCACGCCACCCCAGGCGCGGTGTTCCTCCCAGACGTCGTCGGCGCGTTCCAGGGCGTACGGGATCCAGCCCATCTGGCCCTCGGAGTAGGCGAGTTTGAGGGTCGGGTACTTCACCAGCACCCCGCTGAACAGGTAGTCCATCATCGAGGCCATGGCGTTGTTGAAGCTCAGCGAGGCCTGCACCGCGGGGGGTGCGTCGGGTGAGGCGGCGGGCATCTGGGAACTGCTGCCGATGTGCATGTTGACGACCGTCCCGGTCTCCTGGCAGACCGCGAAGAACGGGTCCCAGTAGCCGGAGTGGATGGAGGGCAGGCCGAGATAGGTGGGGATCTCGGAGAAGGTCACCGCCTTCACTCCGCGTGCGGCGTTGCGCCGGATCTCCGCGACCGCGAGCTCCACGTCCCACAGCGGGATCAGACACAGCGGGATGAGCCGGCCGCCGCTGTCGCCGCACCACTCCTCGACCATCCAGTCGTTGTAGGCGCGCACACAGGCCAGCGCAACCTCCTTGTCGTGCGCCTCGGCGAAGGTCTGCCCGCAGAAGCGGGGGAAGGACGGGAAGCAGAGGCTGGCCTCGACATGGTTGAGGTCCATGTCCTCGAGCCGGGCCTTGGGGTCCCAGCAGCCGCGCCGCATCTCCTCCCGGGTGATGCCCTCCAGGGTCATCTCGTCGCGGTCGAATCCGACGGCGGCGATGTTCCGCTTGTACGGGAACTTCAGATCCTCGTAGATCCACCAGTCGGTCGGCTGACCCTCCGGGTCCATCGTGATCCGGTACTTCCCGCCTACGTAGGCGAGCTCGCCGATCCCGGCGGTGAGGGCCTGCGGGCCCCGGTCGCGGTACTTCTGAGGCAGCCAGGTCTCGAAGAGATGGGCGGGCTCGATCACGTGGTCGTCGACGCTGATGATGCGGGGCAGTTCGGTCATGGGTCCCCCACTGGGCACTCAGTTATCTGATGGACCGTCAGATTCGCTTCATCGAGCAGGCTAGTCGCGCACCTCTGGACCGACAAGGCGCCGAGCCCTACGCTCTGCGCACGATCTGACTGCCCGTCAGGTCGGCACCAGCTCCGTGTCAGCTCCACGAGGGGGTCGCCGTGAACGACACCGCCCACGCGCTGAGCGCATCCCGCACCCTCTGGGACCTGGTCGCCCGCCGCGCCGGCCTCACCCCCGACCGGCCGGTCCTGCTCCAGGACGACCGCTCGCTGAGTTTCGGCGAGCTACGCGCGCGTGCCGAGCGCGTCGCGGCCGGTCTGTACGACATGGGGGTACGTCCCGGCACGGTGGTCGCCTGGCAGCTGCCCACCCGGATCGAGACGGCCCTGCTGTCCTTCGCGCTGGCCCGCCTGGGTGCCGTACAGACTCCGGTCATCCCGTTCTACCGGGACCGCGAGGTCGGCTTCGCGCTGCGGGAGTCCAAGGCCGAGTTCTTCGCCGTACCCGGTGAGTGGCGGGGCTTCGACCACACCGGGATGGCGCGGCGGCTCGGTGCGAAGGGGGTCTTCGAGGCGTACGACGTGCTGCCGGACGGCGATCCGGGGGTGCTGCCCCCGCCGCCCTCCGACGGCACCTCGGTGCGCTGGATCTACTGGACCTCGGGGACCACCTCCGATCCCAAGGGCGTGCTGCACACGGACCGTTCGCTGATCGCGGGCGGCTCCTGTCTCGCACACGCGCTGCGGCTCTCGGCGGACGACGTGGGCTCGATGGCCTTCCCGTACGCCCATATCGCCGGGCCGGACTACACGGTGATGCTGCTGCTGTACGGCTTCCCGGCGGTGATGTTCGAGCAGTTCGCCCTGCCGGACGCGCTGGAGGGATATCGCAGGCACGGGGTGACGGTCGCGGGCGGGTCGACGGCGTTCTACTCGATGTTCCTGGCGGAACAGCGCAAGCAGCCCGGGCAAAAGGTCATTCCTTCGCTACGGCTGCTCGCGGGCGGCGGGGCGCCGAAGCCGCCGGAGGTGTACCACGCCGTCGTACGGGAGATGGGGGTGCAGCTCACCCACGGGTACGGCATGACCGAGGTGCCGATGATCACCATGGGGGCGCCGGACGACACCGTGGAGAACCTGGCGACGACGGAGGGGCGGCCGCCGGAGGGGATGGAGATACGGATCGTGGACGGGGAGGTGCGGCTGCGCGGGGAGGCCGTGTGCCAGGGGTATCTGGATCCGGCGCAGACGGCGGAGGCCTTCGACGAGGAAGGGTTTCTGCGCACCGGTGACCTGGGGTTCGTGACGGACAGCGGGCATCTCGTCCTCACCGGGCGGCTCAAGGACGTGATCATCCGCAAGGGCGAGAACATCTCGGCGAAGGAGATCGAGGACCTGCTGGCCGCCCACCCGGCGGTCGGGGACGTCGCGGTGATCGGGCTGCCGGACGCCGAGCGCGGGGAGCGCGTGTGCGCAGTGATCGAGAGGGGGGCACAGCCCGAAGGCGCCGTGGAGTTGACCCTGGACGCGGTGACGTCGTACCTGCGCGCGGAAGGGCTGTCGGTGCACAAGCTGCCGGAGCAGCTGGAGGTGGTGGACGCCCTGCCGCGTAACGAGACGCTCCGCAAGGTGCTCAAGTACAGGCTGCGGGAGCGCTACGGGCACGGCGCCGACCAGCGGCCGGGTCCTACTCGGGGACGGTGAAGTAGCGGGCGAACGCCGGGACGATCTCCGCCTCGCCGACCTTGCCGTCGCCGTCGGTGTCGAGCGCCGCGGCGGCGGCCTTGGCGATGTCCTCGTCCGCGCCCAGGATGCGCAGCACGCGCGCGGTGTCCTCGACGGTGGCGGCACCGTCGCCGTCGGTGTCGGCCAGGTCGAGGGCCGCGTGCAGGAAGGGGCGGGCGATCTCGGCGAACCGCTCGGGGTTGTCACGCAGGCGCTTGACCGCGCCGTTCACGAACTCCTCGCGGTTGATGCGCTGGTCGCCGTCCCGGTCCGCTATTCCGGCCATGCCCTGCCAGAACGCCTCGGCCCCGCCGTACAGCGCCTGGCCCTTGTCGGAGCGGGCCGCGACGCCGAACTCGGCGAGCAGCGCCTTGGCCGCCGAGCTGAAGTCCTCGCGGTCGATGAAGCCGTTGCCGTCCTGGTCGAAGGTGGCGAACCGGGCGGCGATCCTGCGCTCGTACTCGCTGCTGACCATGTCTTTCGGGCCGCCTTACGTCATCTCGGGTGCGTCTCGTCGGAGCGTACGACGCGGGAGGCCGTCCGGGCGCGGGAAAGCGGCGCTTGTGCCAAGACCGGGGGAATTTCGGGACAACTGTGTGGCACATGGAGCTGAGCTGCGACCCCTTGAACAGCTTCCGCCCAGGTCAGGCCGAAAGCGGATCGGCCTCTTCCGCGACCGCCGAGGCCACGTCGGCGTACACGTCAAACAGCCGGCGCACGCCCAGGGCGCCCAGGACGCGGTTGACGTGTGAGCCCTCGACCGCGCCCTGCGCCGGGAGTATCAGACGCAGGGTGCCCTGGCAGGAGCGGATGAGGCGGCGGACGGCGATGAGTACGCCGACGCCGCTCGAGTCGCAGAAGAAGACCTCGGAGAGGTCGAGGACGAGGCCGTGACGGCCGTCGGCCACCACGTCGTGCACCCGCTGACGCAGCACCGGCGACGTCAGCAGGTCCAGCTCGCCCGACACACGGAGCACGGTCCAGTCGCCCTGCTCACCGTCGGTCACATAGAACGCCACCACCATGCCCTTCGCTCGCCGGAGTCCCCCGCAAAACGGAAGCCATTCCTACGCTTCCTTGCAGCGCGGCTGCCCAGCGGCCGTTCCCTGAAACACGACGCAAGAAACGGAAACCGATCAGAAGAGGCTTGTTTTAATCGACTTCGATCCTGTTCGATCAGGTCTGATCGAAGGTCGAGCGGGTAGGCAGGCACAGAACGCAGGCTGCACACATTGCGACAAAGCGACGTGCACTGTCGTAGGTGCCGACTACATTCGAGGAGACGATGGACGCAGGCCGGGCCGACGAACGGGCAGGGGTGAGGGGGCCGTATGACGAAGAAGGACGCACCGCCCCGCTGGGACCGCAAGATGCAGCAGCGACTTGCACGCGGTGAGGCGGCCGCCCTCGGCGAGTTCTACGACCGGTTCGCCTCCCTCGTGCACGGCCTGGCCCACCGCGTCCTGGGGGACGAGCGCGCGGCCGACGGCATCACGCGTGACGTCTTCGCGCACGTCTGGGAACACCCCGAGGCGTACGACCCCCAACAGGGCCCGCTGCGCTCCTGGGTCGCCACGCTGACCCACCGGCTCGCCGTGCAGCGGCTGCGCGCCACCGAGACCGCCGCGCTGGCCCAGGGCTCCGGCGGCTCCGCCGAGGAGCTGGAGCGCAAGGTGCGCCGCGCCTCGGTCGCCGCCCGCGCCGACTACATCGTCACGTCCATGCCCGCCCCGCTGCGCGCCGCCCTGGACCTGGCCTACTTCCAGCGCCGCGACTACCGCCAGACCGCCGCCGACCTCGGTGTCACCGAGGACGAGGCCCGCCGCCGGCTCCGCCTGGGCCTGCAGCTGCTGGCCACCGCCCACGACGCCGGCGCACCCGGGGCACCACCCGGTTACGGGAGTGCCGTGTGAACGACGCAGGCAGCGCCGACCGCTTCGAGCACGGGGGATTCGACGGCGAGGACGACCCCGACGGCCGGAACGGCGCCGAGGGCAAGGGCGACTTCTCGGACAAGAGCGACTTTGAGGACAAGCGCGTCTTCGAGGGTGAGAGCGGCAAACAAGACGAGCAGGACAAGCAGGACAAGCACGAGCGGCAGGAGGGGTACGGCATCCCGGGCGGACCCGCGAACGACAACGGCGACGACATCCCTCAGCGCCCCGGGCAGCCGCCCCGCATACCGATGCCCCGCGCCTCCGTCGAGGACGGCGGACGGCCGCTGCCCGCCCTGGAGGACCTGGGAGAGGCGGCGCCGCGGCGCGCCCCGCTGGTCCTGGAGCACCGCGTCCTGAAGTCGCTCCTCGGCGCATGGGCGCTGGCCGCCTGCTCGCCGGACGAGACGGCGGCCGTCGAGGAACACCTGGGCGACTGCGGCTCCTGCGCCGACGAGGCGCTGCGGCTGCGTGAGGCGGTCGGACTGCTGCACCAGCCGGAGAGCCTCGACCTGGACCCGGGCCTGCGCACCCGCGTCCTGGACGGCTGCCTCGACCGGCGCCCGCCCCGCGTCCCGGTGCCCGGATGGGCGGCTCCGTACGACGCGGAGGCCGCCCGGCTCGACGCGCTGCTGCAGGACATCGGGGACGCCGAGTGGCACAGGCCCGTGCGGCTGCGCTGGTTCGAGGCCGAGGGCCCCATGACCCGTCGTACGACGGTCGCCGGGGTCATCGCCCACCTGCTGTCGGTCGACGGGCTGGTCGCGGTCGCCCTCGGCATGGACGACCCGCTCGGCGACATGGCCGGGGCGGCCCCCACACCCCGGGCCCGCACCGAGGCGTACTGGCGCACCTCGCACTTCCCGCCGGGCCGTTCCGTACGGGCCCCCTGGCGCGAGCAGACCCATGACCTCGTCCGCGCGGTGTCCTTCATCAGCGACTCGGGGCCGGCCCGGCCGGCCGTCTCCTACGGCGACTTCGAACTGCCGCTGCGGGACGCGATGCTGGACCGGGCCTTCGAGTGCTGGGTGCACGCCGAGGACATCGCCGAGGCCGTCGACTACCCGTACGAGCCGCCCGCCCCACGCCATATGAACCGCATGATCGACCTCGCGGCGCGTGTCCTTCCGGACGTACTGGCGACCCGCCGCCGGGCCGGCCTGGCCTCGCCTCCCCATCACCGGCACCTCGTCCCGGCGGGCGAGCCGGGTCGCAGCCTGCGGCTGGAGATCGAAGGGTTGGGCGGCGGCGAGTGGCTGATCCCCCTCGACTCCCCCGCGGCGGTCGGCTCCGCCGCGCACGAGGTGGCTCACGTGGCCCTGGACGGCGCCGAGTTCTGCCGCCTGGCAGCGGGCCATGTGCCTCCGGCGGAGGCGGCGGTGGGGCAGGTCGGTGACCGGGAGGCGATCAGGGATGTGCTGTTCGCTGCAGCTGCCTTGAGCCGGATGTAGGGGGCGGTTCGGTTTCGCCGGCGGCAGCCCCGAGCTGCTAGGCGAACACAACCGTCCGGCGCCCGTTGAGCAGAATGCGCCGCTCCGCATGCCACTTCACGGCCCGCGCCAGCGCCTGGCACTCCACGTCACGCCCGATCGCGACGAGCTGATCCGGCGTGACGTCATGCCCCACCCGCTCGACCTCCTGCTCGATGATCGGCCCCTCATCAAGATCCGCGGTGACGTAATGCGCCGTCGCCCCGATCAACTTCACCCCCCTGGCATGAGCCTGGTGATACGGCTTCGCGCCCTTGAAGCTCGGCAGGAAGGAATGGTGGATGTTGATGATCCGCCCGCTGAGCTGCTTGCACAGATCGTCGGAGAGCACCTGCATGTAGCGGGCGAGCACCACCAGCTCGACCCCCTCCTCACGGACGATCTCCAGCAGCCGCGCCTCAGCCTCCGCCTTGTTGTCCTTCGTCACCGGAATGTGGTGGAAAGGAATGTTGTACGAGCCGACGAGCTCGGCGAAATCCGTGTGGTTCGACACCACCGCCGCGATCTCCACCGGCAGCGCACCGATCCGCGCCCGGAACAGCAGGTCGTTCAGGCAGTGCCCGAACTTGCTGACCATGAGCACGATGCGCATCTTCTCGTCGGCCCGGCTGATCTGCCAGTCCATGTGGAACGAGTCACCGATCGCCGCGAAGCTCGCCCGCAGCTTGTCCACCGTCACCGGCTCCTCGGCGGAGAAGTGGACGCGCATGAAGAACAGACCCGTGTCGTGGTCGCCGAACTGCTGACTGTCCTCGATGTTGCAGCCGGTCATGAAGAGATAGCTCGACACGGCGTGCACGACGCCCCGCTTGTCGGGGCAGGAGAGCGTGAGGACGTACTGGTCGTCGAGCGCCGCGGCTCGGGTGGACTGCTCGTTCATGCAGGACAGGGTCCCATAAGTGGGCCCCTGTCCGGACCGGAGTCCGCTACGCGGACCTCGTCATGATCCGCAGCACCTCGAGCGTGCGCGGCGGCGCGTCCGGGTCCTCCCCGTCGGCCATCGCCATCCGCACGTGCGCGTCCCGGGCCGCGCGGACCGCCTCCGGCCAGGCCTGGTTCTCGACGTACGCGGAGACCGGAGCGTCGGGCCCGACCTGGTGCATGATCCGCAGCACCCGGAGCACGGCGGTGTCGACGAGGGCCGCCTCCTGGGAGTCCCGGAATATCGTGCCCACGTACTTCTCGGCGGACCAGTTGTCCAGCCAGGTGTCCTCGACCAGGCGGTACACGGCATCGGTCACGTCCCCGTATCCGTCTACGCCGGCCAGCCAGACGTTCTGCTGGAACGCCGGGTCGGAGAGCATGTGCAGCGCGGAGCGCACATTGCTGCGCCAGCGCCACCACGGCATGTCGTTCAGTGGCATGCCGCCCATGGTGGAGGAGCGACGGCCGCGACGGGAAGAGTTCTCCGAACCTTGCACGGTCATCGATCGTACGTTCTCCCGCTCGGGCGTCCCAGCGGCCCCCGCAATTCACCTTGACGTCACCGGTCGATAACCGAGGGTCACCCCCGGGTTGGCGATGTGGCGGAAGCGTGTGTACCCATGACCGGCAGGCGACGCAATCGCAGCACCTTCCTCCCCACACGCACCCGGCCTCACAGAGCCACCGTCCTCTCGGCGGGGGCGCTGGTCGCGTGTGCCTCGCTCGCCGCCGGTTGCGGGGTCATCCCCGGTACCACGGGGGGTTCCGGGGACGACCCGATCACCGTCATGACCTGGGCACCTTCGGACACCAAAGCGACCAACAAGCCCGGCATGCCGGCCTTCGCGCAGGCCTACGCCCGCTGGATCAACGCCCAGGGCGGCATCAACGGCCGCAAGCTGAAGGTCCTGACCTGCAACGAGCACAACGACAGCGTGGCCGCCGCGAAGTGCGCCCGCCTCGCCGTCAAGGAGAACGTCGTCGCGGTCGTCGGCTCCTACAGCCAGTACGGCGACTCCTACCTCCCCGAGCTGGAGGGCGCCGGCATCCCCTACATCGGCGGCTACGGCGTCACGACCGCCGAGTTCACCAGCCCCATGTCGTACCCGGTCAACGGCGGCCAGCCCGCCCTGCTGGCCGGCCTCGGCAAGGAACTCGCCGGCGGCTGCGGCCCGGTGGCGCTCGTACGGCCCGACAGCATCACGGGCGACGAACTGCCCGCCATGCTCGACTCCGGACTGAAGGCGGGCGGGCACCGCCCCGCGATCGACCAGCGGGCGGCGGACGACACCACCGAGTACTCGGGGCCCTCGCAGCAGGCGCTGACGGCCACGACCGGCAACCGGGCGGAGAAGGGGTGCGTGATCCCCGCGCTCGGGGACCGCACCGACACCTTCATGGACTCCTTCCGGCGCGACCGCGAGGACTATCCCGCGGTGAAGACCGCCGCCACGCTCGACAGCGTCGACCAGACGGTGATCAACGAGTCCGGCGGGCAGTCGGGGCCGTACGAGGGCTCGTACGTCACGGGCTGGTACCCGGTGTCGAGCGATCCGCGCTGGGACGCCATGAAGAAGGTGATCCAGAAGCAGGCCTTCGGCGACAACCGCATCGACGCCTCGGACACCGGGGTGCAGACGACCTGGATCGCGTACACGGTGTTCAGGTCCGTCGTCGCGTCGCTGGGCAGCGGCGACGTGTCCGCCGACACGGTGCGCAAGGCCCTCGACGACGGGCTGAAGGTCGACACCGGGGGGCTGACACCGACGCTGCAGTGGTCCTCCGAGGGCCCGCTGGCCGCCATCGGCTTCTCCCGCATGGTCAACGCCGACGTGACGCTCCAGGTCGTGCGCCAGGGCCAACTCGTGGCGGCGGACAAGGGGTTCGTCGACGTGACGAAGACGCTGCGGAGCGCGGACGTGAACTGAGGCCCACGTCCGCGCCTTCACGTCACAGCTGGGTCGGCTGGCGCGAGGTCAGGCCGTAGGTCTTCGCGATGGCGTTCCACAGCTGGGCCGCCTTGACCTTCTGCTGGCTGGCGGTGCCGCTCTCGCGGTTGCCGGCCGCGGTCTGGCCGGTGGGGCGGGCCTGGCCCTTCTTGCAGCCCTTCTTGCCGCCGACCTGGTCGGCCCAGGCCGCATAGTGGTTGTCGGCCGCCGCGGACGCCTGCCAGGCCCTGGTGAGCGCGGCGGTCAGCGCGGCGTGGTTCGGAAGCCTGTCGACGGACAGGCCGGACAGCCGGGTGACCAGCTCGGTGCGCTGCTTGGCCGCGCCGCGCAGGTCGGAGGCGGCCTGGCCGAGGTCCCTGCACCCCTTCACACTGTCCACCGCCCGGATCACCGAGGCCCGGCTGTCACCGCTGTCGGCGAGCAGCTTGTCCAGGGCGACGGCCTGCTGCTTCGCCGGATCGCCTGCCGAGGAGGCGGAGCCGTCGGTGGCCGGGGCCGTGGCGGAGACGGTCTGGTTCTTGTCCTTGGTGCCGCCGCCCCCGCCGTTGAGCAGCGCGCCGGCACCGACGCCGAGCACGACGATGCCGACACCGATCGCGGCGATGAGCGGCACCCGCGAGCGTCCCCCACTCTCGGCTTCGCCGGAGCGGGGGGACCCCCATCGGCCGTCGCCGGGCGGCGGGTACGCGCCCTGCGGGGGCTGCGCAGCCTGCGGCGGCGGCTGCTGGAAGCGCGGCATCTGCTGCGTGGCCTGGGCGGGGCTCTCGCTGCCGGGCCCGCTGCGGAACAGGTTGTCGAACTCGGCGGGCGGCTGCCGGTCCCCGCCCTGCGGCATGCCGTACGGCGCCTGCCCGGTCACGGGGGGTATGTACTGCGTGGCCTGGGAGTCGGGCCCGGCCGCATGCGGCACATGCCCGAGGAACTGCGTGGCCTCGGAGACCGGTCCACCCCCACTCACCTCGGGCGGCAACGCCCCCGGCGCAACGGGCGGAATGTACTGCGTCGCCCCTTCGGCATCGGAAACAGCGGCAACGGGCGGTATGTACTGGGTTGCTCCCTCATCCACAGCGGGCGGAAGAGGAGCACCGCCGGGAGCGGCGGGAGAGCCGTAGCCGCCGGGGTGGGCGGGAGGCAGCGGGGCAGCCGGGCCTCCGTGCGGCGCGGCCCCCGAAGCCGGGGCACCGTACGCGTCCGCGCCCGGCGCGGCAGCAGAGCCGTAACCACCGGAGCGGTCGGCCGGCAGCGGCGCGGCCGGGCCTCCCTGCGCGGCGGGCGGCAAGGGCGCGTTCGCCGGGGGCTGCGGGATCGCGGGCTGCCCGCCGTACGACGGGGCCGGGGTGCCCTCAGGGGGCAGGGCGCCGGACGTGTGGGCACCCCACTGGTCCGGCGGCGGCGACTGCTGCGGGTCGGGTGCCCCCCACGCCGGGGCCGGTGGGGTCGGCCAGCCCTGGCCCGGCGGCGGGGCCGGGCTCTGCTGCTGCTCGGGGCCCCATGGCGTGCCCCAGGCCTGACCGCCGGGCGGGGCCGCGCCCGGGGCCTGCGGAGCGCCGTACGGGCCTGCCTGCTGCCCGGCGGAGTCGCCGGCAGGCGGTCCGCCGTAGGGGCCGGGCTGCGGGCCGGCCGGAGCCTGGGCGCCCAGCATGCCCGGCAGCAGGGGCTCGCCGCCGTCGGAGGGCAGCACGATGCCTTCGCGCGCTTCGCGCGGCGAGGGCTCCTCGCCCTGTCCACTCTGCGTCACCGGGACTCCTACGAATGGGGGACCTTCGGAATCGTCGGCTCACGCTACCGGGTCCCCCGAGCCGGGTGCCACGCAGCTCAGGGCGCAACCTCCTTCCCTGTGACAGCAGTAACAAAACCGCTCTACAGACCGCTGTATCTGTCACCCACTTCCGCCGGCCCCGCACGGCAACCGGCCGTTCGCCGCAGGTTCACGCAGCCGCCTGCAGGTCAAGGCGGGCTCCGAACTCCCGCACCACCGGCTCGTCCCGGTACGGGTCCAGCCGCTGCTGGAAGTCCTCCAGGTACTCGGCGCCCCGGTTGGAGCGCAGGGACTCGAGGAGCTCCACGGCCTTCAGGCCCGTGTTGCAGCCCTGCTCGATCTCCCGCTGCTGCACCTGCGCGGTGGCCAGCAGCACATACCCGATGGCACGCCGGCGCGCCTTGGTCTCGGGGAGCCCGGCCAGGGACTCCTGCGCGCACCGCGCCGCCGCCTCGGCCTGCCCGAGGTCCCGGTGGCAGTGCGCCAACTCGTCGGCCAGATACGCCTCGTCGAAGTGCGCGATCCACGCCGGGTCGTCCCCGGAGGCGGAATCGGCGGACTCCAGCGCCGTGACCGCCCGCCCGGACGCCACCTGGGCCGCCCGTGCGTCACCCATCAACGCGTGCCCGCGCGCCTCCGCCGCGTAGAACATCGCCTCCGCGCGCGGTGTCACGCGCCCCCGCGCCCCCTCCTGCGCCGCCCGCGCCAACTGCGCGATCTCACGCGGGTTTCCGAGCTGCGCGGCGAGGTGGCTCATGGAGGCGGCGAGGACATACCCGCCGTAGCCGCGGTCCCCTGCGGCCTGGGCGAGCCGCAGCGCCTGGATGTAGTACCGCTGGGCCAGGCCCGGTTGCCCGGTGTCGACGGCCATGTAGCCCGCGAGCTCGGTCAGCCGGGCCACCGCGGCGAACAGATCACGGCCGACGGCCTCCCGGTACGACCCCGCCAGCAGCCCCGAGACGACGCTGTTGAGGTAGTGCACGACCACCGGGCGCACATGCCCGCTGCCGTACTGATGGTCCAGATCCACCAGCGCCTGCGTCATCGCGCGCACGGCCGCCACGTCGGACTGCCCCACCCGGGGCCCCGCCGAGCGCGACACCTGCGAGTCGGGCGAGGAGATCAGCCAGTCCCGGCTCGGCTCGACCAGCGCGGACGCGGCGACGGACGAACCGGACAGGAAGTCCCGGCGCCCCACGTCACTGCGCCACAGCTCGCAGACCTGTTCGATGGCTCCCAGTACCGTCGGCGAGAACTGGAGCCCGACGCCCGAGGCGAGGTTCTTGCCGTTGGCCATGCCGATCTCGTCGATCGTGACCGTACGGCCGAGCTTGCGGCCCAGCGCCTCCGCGATGATCGCCGGGGCGCGCCCACGCGGCTGCTGCCCGCGCAGCCAACGGGCCACGGACGTCTTGTCGTAGCGCAGGTCGAGGCCGTGCTCGGCGCCGCACATGTTGACCCGACGGGCGAGCCCGGCGTTCGAGCACCCCGCCTCCTGGATGAGCGCCTGCAACCGTTCGTTCGGCTGTCGCGCGACGAGAGGCCTTGCGGCCATGGCGTACCCCCTGGGAACAATTCCCTGAAGCGAAAAGATCCGGCCGTGAAGATCAATGCCCCGCCGACAGACGTAAAATGCGAGGCTTGCGCGGATTGCCGGGGTAAAGGCGGAACCCGACCCCACCGGTGGCTACCCAGCTCACGCCGAGGTTCCTCCCGCGCGCCCCCACACATGCATCCATGCGCCCCAGATACGGAATCAATGCTCCTCCCCCGCGCGCGTTACCCCCGTAACTCCAGGTGGATGCGGGAGTTGAGTTCACCGTGGAAGAGACGATCGCCGGCCCCGAAGCCGCTCAGATTCCGAAGCAGCGCGGGGAATCGCTGCAGGAGACCGCCGTCCGCTACGCCGAGGAGCGCCACTGGGACGTCTTTCCCGGCACCTGGCTGGAGGCCGTCGACGGGGTGTGGCACTGCTCCTGCGGCGACCCCGCGTGCGCCGCGCGCGGCGCACATCCGGCGGACGACGACTGGGAGGCGCTGGCGACGGGCAGTGCGACCGTCGCCCGCCGGATGTGGCAGAAGCACCCGAGGGCGTCGATCCTGCTGCCGACGGGCCGTACGTTCGACGCGATCGAGGTCGCCGAGACCGCGGGGTTCCTCGCGCTGGCGCGCATGGAGCGCATGGAGTTGACGCTCGGTCCTGTGACGTTGACGCCGGATCGCCGGATGCACTTCTTCGTGCTGCCCGGGGCGGCGGTGAAGATGCCCGAACTGGTGCGGAAGTTGGGCTGGTCGCCCTCGTCCTTGGATCTCGTTGTCCTCGGGGAGGGGGGGTATGTGGCTGCGCCGCCTACGCGGTACGGGTCGCGGGGGGCCGTTCAGTGGGCCTGTCGGCCCACGCCCGCCAATCGGTGGCTGCCGGATGCGGAGGAACTGATTTCGCCGCTTGCCTATGCGTGTGGGCGGGATCGGTAGGTTCGCGACTGCGGGTTGTGTGTGGTTGCTCGCGCCCACGCGGCGGAGCCGCTGATCAGCACAGCCCCGCGCCCCTTCAGGGCGGCTGCAGCGCCGTAGGGTTGATCCATGACGTCAGCCGCCGTGCGCGTACAGGGACTGTGGAAGCGGTTCGGGCAGCAAGTTGCCGTTGCCGGGATTGATCTGGAACTACCCGCGGGGAAGTTCATCGGGCTCGTCGGGCCGAACGGAGCGGGGAAGACCACGACCCTCTCCATGGTGACCGGCCTGCTGCGGCCCGATCAGGGGAGTGTCGAGGTCGTCGGGCACGACGTCTGGCGGGATCCGGTGGCGGTGAAGGCGCGGATCGGGGTGCTGCCGGAGGGGCTGCGGCTGTTCGAGCGGCTGTCGGGGCGTGAACTGCTCGCGTACAGCGGGCGGTTGCGCGGGCTGCCCGGGGCCGAGGTCGACAAGCGGGCCACGCAGCTTCTCGATGTGCTCGACCTGGCCGGCGCCCAGCACAAGCTCGTCGTCGACTACTCGACCGGTATGCGCAAGAAGATCGGCCTTGCGGCCGCGCTGCTCCACAACCCCGAAGTGCTCTTCCTCGACGAGCCGTTCGAGGGCGTCGACCCGGTGTCCGCCCAGACCATCCGCGGGGTCCTGGAGCGGTACACGGCCTCGGGCGCCACCGTCGTCTTCTCCTCCCACGTCATGGAGCTCGTCGAGTCGCTGTGCGACTGGGTGGCCGTGATGGCCGCCGGCCGTATCCGCGCGCACGGCACGCTCGCCGAGGTGCGCGGGGAGGCGGCCTCGCTGCAGCAGGCGTTCCTCGAACTCGTCGGCGCGGGCGGCCGCGACACGGGGTCGCACCTGGACTGGCTGGGCGGCGGCGCACGATGACGGGCGAAGCCGACCTCACTCCCGTCTTCGTACGGCTGAAGCTGTCGCTGCTGCGCAACGGGCTCAGGCAGTCCGGCGGACGGCGGGCCGCCTATGTCGTCTCGGCCGTCGTCGTGGTGCTGTTCGGGGCGCTGCAACTGCTCGGGCTGATCGCGCTGCACGGCAACACGCACGCCCTGCCCGTGGTCCTGCTCCTGACGGCCGTACTGGCGCTGGGCTGGGCGGTGATGCCGCTGTTCTTCCCGAGCGGCGACGAGACGCTCGACCCGACGCGGCTTGTGATGCTGCCGCTGCGGCCCCGGCCGCTGGTGCGGGCGCTGCTCGCGGCCTCGCTGGTGGGCATCGGGCCGCTGTTCACGCTGCTTCTGCTGGCCGGTTCGGTGATCGCGGTCGCACACGGCGGGGCGGCGTACGCCGTCGGTGTCCTCGCCGTCGTCCTCGGGCTGCTGGTGTGCGTGGCCCTGGCGCGGGCCGTCGCCGCCGCCAACATCCGCCTGCTGACCAGCCGCAAGGGCCGCGACCTGGCGGTGCTGAGCGGCCTGGTCATCGCGATCGGCGCGCAGCTGGTCAACTTCGGGGCGCAGCACCTGGGTTCCTCCGGGCTCTCGCAACTCGACCCGGTGGCGGACGTCCTGAAGTGGGTGCCGCCCGCGTCGGCCATCGGCGCGGTGCAGTCGGCGAGCGACGGCTCGTACGGCGTGGCCGTCCTCCAACTGGCCCTGACCGTGGGCGCGTTGATACTGCTGCTCGCCGTCTGGTCGCGCCATCTGACCCGGCTGATGACCTCGCCCGACGGCTCCACCCTCCAGGCCGCCGAACCCGCCGCCCGCGAACGGACCACCGGCGGTCTCGCCCGTCTGCTGCCCTCCGGGCGCACCGGCACGGTCATGGAACGCAGCCTGCGCTACATCTGGCGCGACCCCAAGACCAAGGCGGCCTGGGTGACCTCGCTCGCCATCGGCCTGATCGTGCCCGTGTTCAACGCGCTGCAGGGCACCGGCTCGATCTACTTCGCGTGCTTCGCCGCGGGCATGCTCGGCATCCAGATGTACAACCAGTTCGGGCAGGACACCTCCGCGTTCTGGATGGTCGCCACCACCATCTCCTCCGCGCACGACGCCTATGTCGAGCTGCGCGGGCGAGCGCTCGCCCTGCTGGTGATCACCCTGCCGTACGCCACCCTCGTGACCGTCCTGACCACCGCGATGCTCGGCGACTGGCCCCGTCTGCCCGAGGTGCTCGGCCTGTCCTTCTCCCTGCTCGGCGCGATGCTGGCGACCGGCGCATGGACATCCGCCCGTTTCCCGTACTCCATCCCGCAGGAGGGCTACAAGAACGTGGCCCCCGGCCAGGCCGGCCTCGCCTGGATCTCCATCTTCGGCGGCATGGTCTCCGCGGCCCTGCTGTCCGCCCCCGTCATCGTCGCCACGATCTGGGCAAACGTGGCCAAGGACGGCGACCAGTGGGGCTGGCTGCTGCTGCCGGTCGGCGCAGCGTACGGGGCAGGCATCACCTTGGCAGGCCTACGCCTGGCAGCCCCCCGCACAGCGGCCCGCCTCCCGGAGATCCTGACGGCGGTAAGCAAGGGCTGACGGCACCATTTGACGCGGGGGGGGCTACAACGCGCCCCGAAGGGGCGCGGGGAACGGCGCGATCAACCACAAACAACCCGCACCCGCCAAACAACAGCACCCCCGAGCCACTAGGCGCCCTGCCCAGCCTCACGCAGTGAACACCGCATCGAGAAACGGCTCGACGGCCGCCCGCCAAGCCACCGGCTGGTCATAGTGCACAAGATGCCCCGCATCAGCCACCTCCGCATACTCGCCGAGAGGCAGCACCCGCACCATCTCCTGCGCCTCGGCCCGCCCCAACTCCCCGTCGACCCCGCGCACGACAAGTGCCGGACACCGCACCTGCGCAAGCTCCTCCCAGTGCGCGTCATACACCCAGGTCTCCCGGGAGCGCAGCATCTGCTCGTGGTCGAAGACGGGACGCCAGCCGTCGGGTGACTCGTGCATCACCTCGGCGTAGAACTCCCCCCGCGCCGGATTCGGCCGCTCCACCCACGGGTCGTCCTCGCCGAACCACTTGCGTACGTCGGCGAGCGTGGCGAAGGGGACGGGCCAGGCCTTGAACCAGTCAGCCCACTCCCGCTGTGAGGCGATCCCCAGTGCGGAGGCCCGCATGTCGCAGATGACCACGCCCCGAACCAGTTCGGGGCGCTTGGCAGCGAGCTGCCAGGCCGTCAGCGCGCCCATGGCGTGGCCGATGAGGACGGCCGGGGCGAGACCGAGCTGCTCGAGGGCGGCCTCGGCATCCTCGACGTACGCCTCACGGGTGAAGGAGGCCTGCGGGGGCTTGTCGCTCTGGCCGTGGCCGCGCTGGTCGAGCGCGACGGCGCGGTGCCGCCCGGACAGCCAGCGGGCGGTGGCCGCCCAGTGCGAGGCGCGGCCCATCAGGCCGTGCAGTAACAGCACTCCGGGGGTGTCCTCGGACACGGGCTGAGCCGGATCGGTCTTGGGAGGGTCGCCGAACTCCCAGGCCGCGAGGCGTACGCCACCCGCTCCCGTCACGTCGATGCGTCGCGCCATGGTCCTGGCACCCCCCTAGCTCCGCTCGGACCGCTCGCTCCCGCTCGAGCCGGCCGGTCCTGTGAACCGTGTCCTGCCGTGCCGTGCAGCTGCCTGTTCCTGTGAGCTCAGTTCTTGTGCGCTCAGTGCTGGTGCGCTCACTCCTGAAGCGCACATTCCGCGTGACCTGTCACCGAAGGCTATCGAATGACTATTCGAAAATACTGCGCCTGCGAGCAACACCCCTCGTACGAGTGACCTCGCCCGAGGAATGATCGCCGCCGCCGAGGGGAGATCTTCAGCGGGAGGCGGACCGCTCGGGGAAAGAGGTCCGAAGGGGATGACCCTGAGAGCTCGGGGCTCCGGGTCAGCACAGGGGAGGACAGGCCCCGGCGCCGTATGGCGCCGGGGCCCTCCACACGTCTGCGGCACATCCTCCCGGCCCCCCTCAGGTCATATGCCTCACGCGACAGCCTCGCACGCGAAGCGTCCGGGCGCTGCGATTTCGACGCACTGAATCCCGGCACCGAAGACATCGGCGACCAACCCACAGGACGCCTCAAACCCCCCTGGAACAACGAAAGTTGACGGCTTCAGCGCTTGGCGACGAACACATGCGAGGCGACATCCGCCTCCAGCTCGGCCGCCTCACCGCCACTGCCCACCAGCACACCGCCCGCCGACTCCGTCACACTCACCACCGAACCGGGCTGCACCCCAGCCCGCCGCAGCGTGTACATCAGCTGCGCATCCGTCTGGATCGGCTCACCGATACGGCGCACCACGACCGTCTTGCCGTCGGCGCCCGGGTCGAGGTCCGCCAGCGACACCATGCCCTCGTCCAGGAACGGGTCCGCGCCGTCCTTCTCGCCCAGCTCCTCCAGACCCGGGATCGGGTTGCCGTACGGCGACTCGGTCGGGTGCCGCAGCAGCTCCAGCACGCGCCGCTCCACGGCCTCGCTCATCACGTGCTCCCAGCGACACGCCTCCGCGTGCACCTGCTCCCACTCCAGGCCGATCACATCGACCAGCAGACACTCGGCGAGCCGGTGCTTGCGCATCACGCGCGTGGCGAGGCGACGGCCCTCGTCCGTCAGCTCCAGATGGCGGTCCGTCGCGACGGACACGAGACCGTCCCGCTCCATCCGCGCCACCGTCTGGCTGACGGTCGGCCCGCTCTGGTCCAGCCGCTCGGCGATCCGGGCGCGCATGGGGACCACACCTTCCTCCTCCAGCTCGAGGATGGTGCGGAGATACATCTCCGTGGTGTCGATCAGTCCGGACATACGTGCCCCTCGATGAGATCTGCCGGAAGCACGACAGCTTCCCGGCGTGTGCGCTGGCCCTGGATTCAATTCTGACGCATACCACTGACAACCGTGCCTCGCCGCTGAAACCACGGCGTTACGACCGGGCGCTCACCCCCCGTATTGACATGGCACTGGTCCAGACCGCACGGTGATCCGCGACACATCCGCGCCCGGACCCCACACCGCCCCGGAAGGACCCGCATGAGCGACGGCAAACTGGCCGACCAGTTCTTCGACGCCGCGATCGACCTCCTGCAACGGGTCCGGGACGAGGAGGCGCAGTCCATCACGGCGGCCGGCACCCTGCTCGCCGACACTGTCACGGACGGCGGCCGCCTCTTCGCCTTCGGCGCCGGTCACTCCTCACTGGCCGCCCAGGACGTCGTCTACCGAGCAGGCGGACTCGCCCTGATGAACCTGCTCGCCGTGCCGGGCGTCGTCGGCGTCGACGTGATGCCGGCCACGCTGGGCTCCGCCCTGGAGCGCGTCGACGGCCTCGCGACCGCCGTCCTCGACTCCTCGCCGCTCCGCACCGGGGACGCCCTGGTGATCATCTCCCTCTCCGGCCGCAACGCCCTCCCCGTCGAAATGGCCCTGCACGCCCGCGCGCTCGGCGTGAAGGTCATCGGCGTGACCTCAGTGGCGTACGCGACCGAGACCCGGTCCCGGCACACCTCCGGCACCTATCTGCGCGACCACTGCGACCTCGTGCTCGACTCCAAGATCCCCATCGGCGACGCCACCCTCACCCTCGACAGCATCCCGGCCCCCTTCGCCCCGGCCTCCACGGTCGTCACCAGCGCGATCCTCCAGGCCGTCATGGCCACGGCAGCAGGCACCCTGGCCGAACGCGGCATCGAACCACCCCTGCTGCGCTCGGGAAACGTGGACGGCGGCCACGAGTGGAACGCACGGGTGATGGAGGAATACGGGGACCGGATCTTCTACCAGCAGTAGCCACGCACCCGCCGGACCGCGCTACCGCCCCACAACCCCCGCCAGGTCCAACGCCGCAGCGATCCGAACGGCCACATCCTCCGCGTACAGCGAATCCACCCGCTCGAACTGGCTCCGCCCGCTCCCCCGCAGAAACGTCACGACCCCCAGCGTCCGCCCCCGGCTCCGCAGCACCGCACACAACGCGTGCACCGCGTCCCCCGGCCACTGCCGAGCCAGCGCCCACTCCCGCGCCTGCTCCGCCGGCACCGCCCCCACGCTCGCCCGCACGGACCCCGCCCGCTCCACGCACTGCAACGCCGGATGCCCCTGCCCGTACCGCACCGGCAACCCCGCCTGCCCGGTCAGCAGACTCGGCCCCGGCGCCCCGGACGGCGTCGCGGCGACCCGCACCAGCCGTACGGGACCCTCCGCCGCCCCGTCGGCCACCGCACCGCCCGCCACCCGGTCGATCAGCGCATGATCGGCGAACCCGGCGAGCGCGAAGTCCAGATGGACGGTCGCCGCCTCACCCGGGTCCTCGCACTCCGCGGCCGCCCGGGCCGCCCGGTGCAGCTGATTGGTCCTGAACCGCAGCAGCGCCGCCTCCTGCTCGCCCTGCTTGCCCTCCGTCACGTCCTGGAAGAGCCAGGCGACACCCAACGGCACCGGCTCCTCCGCGAGTGGCGAAGCCAGCCGTACGAAGCCGCAGCGCCAGCACCGCCGCTGATCGCCCTCCGGCGTCCGCACACTCACCCAGATCTCGGCCGGCGCCGGCGGCGCGCCCTCCGCGAGCACATGCGTGAGCGCGCTCTCCAGCTCCTCCACACCCTGGGCGAGCAACTCCCCCAGCGGCCGCCCGAGCGCCGACGTACGCCCGATGCCGAGCGCACGCGCCGCATGAGCGTTCACCACCGCGGGCCGCAGATCGGCATCGACCAGCACGACACCCCAGCTCGCGTCCTCGAACAACGCCTCGCTCAGCGCGATCGACCGCTCCAGATCGATCTGCGCATGCACCTCGCTGAAGGCGCAGTACACACCCGCCGGCTTGCCGTCGGGCCCGCGCACCGCCGCGGACTGCGTCCGCACCAGCACCCGCCCGCCGTCCTTCGTCAGCAGCGCGAACTCGTGCACCTGCCGCCCCGGGGCCTCCATGGCGGACATCAGCCGCCCCTCGACCTCCTCGGCATCCGCAGGGCGCACCGCCCACCCCGCGAACCCGTGCCGGCCCACCGCCTCGGCCGCGCTCCACCCCAGAATCCGCTCGGCCTCACGATTCCAATGGGTGACGACCCCGCCCGCGTCGAAGGCACACAGCGCCGCATCCATCCCGTCGAGCAGCGCGGCCAGCAGATCGGAGCCGTCAGGGCCCACCGGGCCGGCCCGCTCGGGCTCATCGGGCCCCAGCTCGTCGGTGGTCCCACTACGCCGGGAAGCACTCACCTGGACCCCCTGCCAAGCTGCGTCCGCACGTACGGCGCGTCGGTTCGCTCACTCGCAATCATCTAACTGGAACGTGACGCAGCACACACCGAGTTCCCCCAAGATTGAAGGAATCGTTGTAACGCCCGCCGGTCCCTATGATCCGGCCATCACCAGCCGAAGATCAATCCACAGATCGCTCTCACCGTCCAGCACATACCGGTCGGTCTCGACAAACCCGCACTTCCCGGCAAACCGCAGCCCGCCCTCATTGGCCGCCAGCACACACGTCTCGATCACCCCGGCACCCAGCACGCGCGCGTGGGCCAACCCCTTCTCGTAGATCGTCCGCCCGAACCCCCGCCCCCGGAACTCGGGCAACACCCGCGCGATCACCGTGGCCACACCCTCCTCGCCCTCCGGCGGCCGCACGGTCGAACACCCGACGAGAACATCCCCCAGATACGCGTTCTCCAACCGGTAACGCCCGAGACGCTCCCGTGCCTCGTCCAGGGACATGGCGGCAGGCGGCACTATCTCGTTGTGGACGAACCGCCACTCCTCCAGCATCGCCTCGGAGCCGACGGCCTCGATCCGCAGCACCGGGCGCCGCGCGTACACCTCGATCTCGATCCGCATCCGAGGATCAGCCAGCCCGACCACCATCATGGTCGCCGCCGGCCGCACCTCCCCGAACGCCCGCCGCAACACCGGCCAGCAGGGCTCGAAGTCGTCCCGCTCAGGCAGCAGATACCGCACCCGCACGACATCACCCAGCCCGCACCCCGCGTCCGCGAGCGCCGCCTCGATGTTCCGTATGCACTGCTCGGCCTGCGCGACGACGTCGTCGGAGATCGTCATCGTCGCGTAGTCGAACCCGGTGGTCCCGGACACATGCACCCAGTCCCCGTCGACCACGGCCCGTGCGTAACCGATCTGCTCCTCGAAGGTCGACCCACTGAGGATCGCGCGTCGCTGCGTCATGGTCGAAAAGCTAGATCACCGGCCGCTGCCAAAAAAAGTGGTTGATCGTGCGCCGACCCGTTCTTAGGGTGTGGGTTACACGAGAAGGGAGGTGGTTCGGCAGATGTATGAATACCGGACGCGTGAGGTGACTGCGGGCTAGCGGCTCGCCACCACACCGAGTGCGGTGCCGGACCAGCACGGGAGAGAACCGTGCAGCCGGCCCAATCCCAAGCAGTCACCCGACCCGCGAGCTCGCCGGTACGTCCGGCCGGCTCCTCCGCCCAGGCGGAGGGACCAGAGCTCGCGGGTCGTCTGCGTTGCGAGGGCGCTCTCAGGGACTGAGCCGCTCCACCCGCCACCCCCCGTCCGCCTCCGCCACAAAACGCAACCGGTCGTGCAGCCGGTTCTCGCGGCCCTGCCAGAACTCCACCGCCTGCGGGGCGACCCGGAAACCACCCCAGTGCGGAGGCACCGGCACCTGCTCGCCCTCCGGGTAGCGGGCGGCCAGTTCGGCATACGAGGCGTCGAGGTCGGCGCGGGTGGAGATCACGCTCGACTGGGCGCTGGCCCAGGCGCCGAGCTGCGAGCCGTGCGGGCGGGTGCGGAAGTAGGCGGCGGTCTCGTCGCGGCCGGTGCGGCGCGCGATGCCCGTGACGATGACCTGGCGGGCCATCGGATGCCAGGGAAAGAGCAGCGAGACGTACGGGTTCTCCGCGAGGTCGCGGGCCTTGCGGGAGTCGTAGTTGGTGTAGAAGACGAAACCCTGCTCGTCGAAGTGCTTCAGCAGCACGGTTCGGGAGGTGGGGTGGCCCTCGGCGTTCGCCGTGGAGACGATCATGGCGTTCGGCTCGAAGAGGTGGGCCTGAGTCGCGGCCTGCTGGAACCAGCGTGCGAACTGCGCCACCGGAGTGGCGGCCAGATCGAACTCGGCGAGGCCCTCGGCCCGGTACTGCTTGCGCATCGAGGCGGGATCGAGGGGGACGGCGTCTCGGTCGGTCACACGATCATCCTGCCGCATCCGCAGGTGCCGTCCGCCATGGCGTCCGTCATGATTTCGGCAGGGGCGCCCGTCGCCGACCACGAGCGCCAGTGGCACTGAGTGCCGCGAACCCTCCCCAAAAGTGGCACTCAGGGATATCGTGCTGGTGCGTTCTGGTTGAGCGACCAGCCGCGTGGGGCATCACCAGGGTGGCCACCCAGGACCACGAGTCGCACGATACGACCGGGGATCCAGCGGCCGAGCCGCCGCTTTTCTGCCCTGCACATCTGTCGTACACATCACGAGGAGCCGCCTGATGTCCGACTTCGTACCCGGACTCGAGGGAGTCGTCGCGTTCGAGACGGAGATCGCCGAACCGGACAAGGAGGGCGGCGCCCTCCGGTACCGGGGCGTCGACATCGAGGACCTGGTCGGTCACGTCTCCTTCGGGAACGTCTGGGGGCTGCTCGTCGACGGCGCCTTCAACCCCGGCCTGCCGCCCGCCGAGCCGTTCCCGATCCCCGTGCACTCCGGCGACATCCGGGTGGACGTCCAGTCGGCCCTGGCCATGCTGGCACCCGTCTGGGGCCTCAAACCCCTCCTCGACATCGACGCCGAGCAGGCCCGCGCGGACCTGGCCCGAGCCGCTGTGATGGCCCTCTCCTACGTCGCCCAGTCGGCCCGTGGCCAGGGCCGGCCCATGGTGCCGCAGCGGGAGATCGACAAGGCCCACTCGATCACCGAGCGCTTCATGATCCGCTGGCGGGGCGAGCCCGACCCCAAGCATGTCGCCGCCGTCGACGCCTACTGGACCTCCGCCGCCGAGCACGGCATGAACGCGTCCACCTTCACGGCCCGCGTCATCGCCTCCACCGGAGCGGATGTCGCCGCGGCGCTCTCCGGCGCCGTAGGAGCGATGTCAGGGCCGCTGCACGGCGGCGCGCCCTCCCGGGTCCTCGGCATGATCGAGGAGATCGAACGGACCGGCGACGCGGAGGCGTACGTCAAGCAGGCACTCGACAAGGGCGAGCGGCTGATGGGCTTCGGACACCGCGTGTACCGCGCCGAGGACCCACGCGCGCGCGTACTGCGGCGTACGGCCCGCGAGCTGGGCGCTCCGCGGTTCGAGGTCGCCGAGGCGCTGGAGAAGGCGGCCCTGGCGGAGCTGCACGCGCGGCGCCCGGATCGCGTCCTCGCCACGAACGTCGAGTTCTGGGCGGCGATCGTCCTCGACTTCGCCGAGGTGCCGGCACACATGTTCACCTCGATGTTCACGTGTGCCCGTACGGCCGGCTGGTCGGCGCACATCCTGGAGCAGAAGCGGACGGGCCGGCTCGTGCGCCCGTCTGCGCGGTACGTGGGGCCGGGCGTGCGGCGTCCCTCGGAGATCGAGGGGTACGAGGGCATCGCCCGCTGACGGGGCTTGGGGGGCGCGGGCGGCTGCGGGCCGAGGCATGGGCCCGGGAGTTCAGTCCAGCGCCTCGTCCAGCAGTGCGGCCCACTGCGCCACCACCCGCTCCCGCCGCCCGGTGTCGTCCGTGAGCAGATTCGCGAGGCCGAGGCCGCGGGCCATGTCCAGGAGGCCCTGGACGGTTTCCCGGACGCCCGGGCGGGACTCGTCGGCGTCCAGGAGGTCGACGGCGATGCGGTGGGTTTCGCGGCCGACGTGCGCCTCGAGTTCCGTCACCCGGGGGCGGAGCTGGTCTTCGTTGGAGGCGGCGACCCACAGGTGCAGCGCCGCCCGGAAGAGGGGGCCGGTGTAGAGGTCGACGAGGGCCGACACGACCGCCCGGCGGTCTCCGGCCGCTCCCTGCGGGAACAGGGCGCGGAGCGCCGTCGAGCGTTCCTCGGCCACGTATTCGACTGCTGCCGTGAAGAGGTCCTCGCGGGTGGGGAAGTGGTGTTGGGCGGCGCCGCGGGAGACGCCGGCGCGTTCGGCCACGACGGAGACGGTGGAGCCTGCCCAGCCGTGTTCGGCGAGGCAGGCCACGGCGGCTTCCAGGAGGCGCTGCCGGGTGGCTCGGCTGCGGTCCTGTTTGGGTACGCGGTCGGCGCGGTCGACGCCGTTGTCGGTGGTCACAGCACCCATGTGGGATCCCGTCGTTCCAGGAAGGCCGTCATCCCCTCGCGGGCCTGCGGGGAGGCGAACAGCCGGGCCGAGAGCGCGGTGAGGTCGGCCGCGTCCCGGTCGAATGTTTCGAGCACCTTAGCCGTGAGCAGCGCTTTCGTCTCGGCCAGGCCCCGAGGGGCGGCTCGGCGCAGTCCGTCCAGGATCGGTTCCAGTACGGCGTCCACGTCGTCGCCGGTGGCGGTCAGCAGGCCGATGCGGGCCGCCTCGGGGGCCTCGAAGCGTTCGCCGGTGAGGTAGTAGCGGGCGAGTGCTCGGGGGTCTGTGCGGGGCAGCAGGGGCAGGGAGATGACCGCGGGGGCCACTCCGATCCGTACCTCCGTGAAGGCGAAGGTCGCTCCGGTCGACGCTGCCGCGATGTCGCAGGCCGCCAGGAGGCCGAGGCCGCCTGCGCGTACGTGGCCTGTCACGCGGGCCAGGACCGGTTTGCGCAGCTCGACGATCTGCCTCAGCAGCCCGACGAGTGCGTCCGGGGCCGGAGGGTCGCGGAGGTCGGCGCCCGCGCAGAACGTGTTGCCGGTGTGGGTGAGGACGATCGCGCGTACGTCGGTGTCCTTGGCGCCGTCCGTCAGCGCGTCGGCCAGTTCGCCGACGAGTGCCGCGGAGAGTGCGTTGCGGTTGGCCGGGGAGTCGAGGCTGAGGGTCTCGATGCCACGCGCGCGGGTACGTCCGATCAATGTCATGTGCGCTCCTGCAGTTCCCGGAGTTCGCGGCGGAGGATCTTGCCGGAGGCGGCCCGCGGGACGCTGTCGATGAAGGTGACCCGGCGGACGCGCTTGTAGGGGGCGACGCGTTCGGCGACGTACATCATGACCTCTCCTTCGGAGAGGTCGGTGGCGGTGGGCCGGCGGACGACGAAGGCGTGCGGGACCTCGTTGTTGTCGTCGTTGTAGACGCCGATGACGGCCGCGTCGGTGATGCCCGGGTGGGTGAGGAGGAGGGCTTCGAGTTCGGCGGGGGCCACCTGGAAGCCCTTGTACTTGATGAGTTCCTTGACGCGGTCGACGACGAACAGCCAGCCGTCGGCGTCGACGTGGCCGACGTCTCCAGTGTGCAGCCAGCCGTCCGGGTCGATCATCGCGGCGGTGGCGTCGGGGCGGCCGAGGTAGCCCTTCATGATCTGGGGGCCGCGGATGAGGATCTCGCCGGACTCGCCGGTGCCGAGGTCCTTGTCGGGGTCGTCGAGGGAGACGATGCGCATCTCGGTGCCCGCGATGAGCTTGCCGACGGTCCCGGGGGGTGCGTCGTGCATGGCGTCGAGGGGGACGACGTGGGTGCCGGGTGACAGTTCCGTCATGCCGTAGGCCTGGCCGACGGGTGGCAGGCCGAGCCGCTCGGAGCAGGCGGCGGCGAGGTGGGCGTCCAGGGGTGCGGCGGCGCTGATGACGTGCTTCAGGGACGAGAGGTCGTACTGGGCGACCAGGGGGTGTTTGGCGAGGGCCAGGACGATGGGCGGGGCGACGAACAGGCTGGTGATGCGGTGGTTCTGGATGGCCGCGAGGAAGGTTTCGAGTTCGAAGCGCGGGAGGACGACGACCGTGGCGCCCTGCCTGAGGGGTGCGTTCATGAGGGCCGTCAGGCCGTAGATGTGGAAGAAGGGCAGGACGGCGAGGATGCGTTCGCCGGGGCCGGCCGGCATGACGGGTTCGAGCTGGGCGAGGTTGGTGGCGATCTGGCGGTGCGTGAGCATGACGCCCTTGGGGATGCCGGTGGTGCCCGAGGAGTACGGCAGTGCGGCGACGTCCGCCGCCGGGTCGATGTCGACGTCCGGTTCGGGGGCGGCGGAGGCCAGCATGTCGATCAGCGAGCGGTGTCCGGGCGCGCTGTCGCAGACGAAGATCTCCTCGACGCCGCCGGCGAGTTCGGCGGCCCTGCGTGCCGTTTCCAGCAGGGGTGACACGGTGACGATCCAGCGGGCCGCCGAGTCCTTCAGCTGTTTCGCGAACTCCTCGGCGGTGGCCAGGGGGTGCACGGTGGTGACGGAGGCACCCGCGCGGGTGGCCGCGTAGAAGGCGGTCGGGAAGGCGACGGTGTTGGGGCTGTGCAGGGCGAGCACATGGCCCTTGCGTACGCCGGCCTCGGCGAGCGCGGCCGCGATGCGCCGGTGGAAGCGGTCCAGTTGTTCGTACGTGAGGGTGGTGCCGTCGGTTCCGTCGATCAGGGCGGGGGCGTCACCGTACTCGGCGGCCCGGCCCAGCACCGCTTCGTGGATGGGGAGTTCTACGGGCGGGACGTCTGCGTACTCGCTGCGGAACACGGTTCCTCCAAGGCGGCCACGACGGTCTAGTACGACTTGGGAAGGCCCAGAGTCTGGTGGGAGACGTAGTTGAGAATCATCTCCCGGCTCACCGGAGCAATACGAGCCACGCGTGCGGCCGTTATCAACGAGGCGAGTCCGAATTCGCGGGTGAGGCCGTTTCCGCCGAGGGTGTGCACGGCCTGGTCGACGGCCCTGACGCAGGCCTCTCCGGCCGCGTACTTGGCCATGTTGGCGGCCTCACCTGCGCCGACGTCGTCTCCGGCGTCGTACAGGTAGGCAGCTTTCTGCATCATCAGGCGGGCGAGTTCGAGGTCGATGTGCGCCTGGGCGAGGGGGTGGGCGATGGCCTGGTGGGCACCGATGGGGGATTTCCAGACGGTGCGGTCGCGGGCGTAGGTGATCGCCTGGGCGAGTGCGTAGCGGCCCATGCCGATGGCGAAGGCGGCGGTCATGATGCGTTCGGGGTTGAGGCCGGCGAAGAGCTGGAGGAGGCCTGCGTCCTCGTCGCCGACGAGGGCGTCCGCCGGGAGGCGTACGTCGTCCAGGGTCAGCTCGAACTGCTTCTCGGCTGCGTGCAGTTCCATGTCGATCTGGCGACGGGTGAAGCCTTCGGCGTCCCGGGGGACGATGAAGAGGCAGGGCTTGAGGGTGCCGGTGCGGGCGTCTTCGGTGCGGCCGACTATGAGGGTTGCGTCCGCTATGTCCACGCCGGAGATGAAGACCTTGCGGCCGGTGAGGAGCCAGTCACCGGTGTCCGGGTCGCGGCGGGCCGTGGTGGTGATGCGGTGGCTGTTGGAGCCGGCGTCCGGTTCCGTGATGCCGAAGGCCATGGTTCGGGTGCCGTCGGCGAGGCCCGGGAGCCAGGTGCGTTTCTGGTCCTCGGTGCCGAAGCGGGCGATCACTGTGCCGCAGATCGCCGGGGATACGACCATCATGAGGAGGGGGCAGCCTGCGGCTCCCAATTCCTCCAGGACGATGGAGAGTTCGGCTATGCCGCCGCCTCCGCCGCCGTGTGCCTCCGGCAGGTTGACGCCCAGGTAGCCGAGCTTGGCTGCCTCTGACCAGAGGGCTTCTCGGTCGAAGGTGCGGCCGTGGCGGTTGCCGAGGGCGGCGACTGCTGAGCGGAGGGCTTTGTGTTCTTCGGACTCGATGAGGGCCATCTGGTTTCCTTCGGGGTGCGGGTTGTATGTGGCTGGTCGCGCAGTTCCCCGCGCCCCTTACGTCTCCTCCACCACTGCCAGCAATGAGCCGACCGTCACTTGCTGGCCAGGTACTACGTGCAAAGCTGTCAGCGTGCCCGTGACCGGGGCTGTGATCTTGTGTTGCATCTTCATCGCCTCCAGCCACAGAAGGGGCTCTCCGGCCTGTACAGGCGCTCCTACGGCCAGCCCCTCGGTCACCTTCACGACCGTTCCCGGCATGGGCGCCAGCAGGGAGCCCGGAGCGTGTTGGGCCGTCGGGTCGGGGAAGCGGGGCAGAGCGGTCAGGCGGGTGGCGTTCACGTAGACGTCGTCGCCGTACCGTGCCACCTCGAACTTCTGCTGTACGCCGTCCACTTCGAGTACGACGAGACGCGCGTCCGCGTGGACGACCCGCACCCCGTCCGCCTCCAGACCCGCGCGGGTGTGCCGGTAGCGGGCCTCGTGCTCCTCGCCCGCCATGGCGTACCGCTTGGTCTGGGGCTGGGAGGGGAGGTTGCGGAAGCCGCCGAAGCGGGAGGGGCGGGAGCGGGCGTCGGCGAGGGCGGCGGCCAGGGGGGCGTAGGGGGCCGGGGGCGGGGTGGTCAGTTCGGGGAGGTGGTGCTCGTAGAAGGCCGTGTTCATGGCGGCCGAGGTGAACTGCTGGTGGCGCAGGGAGCGGACGAGGAGGTCGCGGTTGGTGGTGGGGCCGTGGATCGTGGTGCTCTCCAGGGCTCCGGCCAGCCTGCGGACGGCCTCCGCGCGTGTGGGGGCGTGGGCGACGGCCTTGGCGAGCATGGCGTCGTAGTGGACGCCGATGTCGTCTCCGTCGCCGTAGCCGGTGTCCAGGCGGATGCCTTCGGGGGCGGTCAGGCGGTGCAGGGTGCCGGTCTGGGGGGTCCAGTCGTTCGCCGGGTCCTCGGCGTAGAGGCGGGCCTCGATCGCGTGGCCACGCGCGCGTGGGGGGTCGTTCTCCAGGCGGTGGCCTTCGGCGACCCGGATCTGCAGGGCCACCAGGTCGATGCCGAAGACCGCCTCCGTGACGGGGTGTTCGACCTGGAGGCGGGTGTTCATCTCCAGGAAGTGCGCGCGGCCGTCGGCGACCAGGAACTCGACCGTGCCGGCGCCTTCGTAGGCGACGGCGGACGTGGCTTGTACGGCCAGCGCGCACATGTCCTCCGTCAGGCTCTCCGAGAGCCCGGGTGCCGGGGCCTCCTCGATGACCTTCTGGTGGCGGCGCTGGAGGGAGCAGTCGCGGGTGCCCAGGGTCCAGATCGTGCCGTGGCTGTCCGCGAGGACCTGGACCTCGACGTGGCGGCCCTGCTCCAGGTACGGCTCGACGAAGACCTCGCCGTCGCCGAAGGCGCTCGCGGCCTCGGCCCGTGCGCCCTCCAGGGCGGCGTCGAGGTCCTCCAGGCGGCGCACGATGCGCATCCCGCGCCCTCCGCCGCCCGCGGCGGCCTTCACCAGGACGGGCAGGTCGGCCTCGGTGATCCGGCCTCGCTCCAGGGACGCGATGCCCATGAGGTGCTTGGCGCGCGTCTTGGACGCCATCGCCTCGATGGCCTCGGGGGGCGGTCCGATCCAGGTCAGGCCGGCGTCGATGACGGCGCGTGCGAAGTCGGCGTTCTCGGAGAGGAAGCCGTAGCCGGGGTGGACGGCGTCCGCGCCGGCGGCGACGGCCGCCTTCACGATCAGGTCGCCGCGCAGGTACGTCTCCGCGGGCGACGCGCCCGGCAGCCGTACCGCCGTGTCGGCCACGCGCGCGTGGAGGGCGTTTTCGTCGGCGTCGGAGTGCACCGCGACCGTCCGGATTCCCAACTCGCGGCAGGTGCGGAAGATACGGCAGGCGATCTCGCCGCGGTTCGCCACCAGGACAGAACTGATCATGAGCCTCACATCCGGAAGACGCCGAAGCCGCCGCGCGCACCCTCGTACGGCGCGGTGTGGATGGCCGACAGGCACAGGCCCAGGACCGTGCGGGTGTCGCGGGGGTCGATGACGCCGTCGTCGTACAGCCGCCCGGACAGGAACATCGGCAGCGACTCGGACTCGATCTGCTGCTCCACCATGGCGCGCAGGGCGGCGTCGCCGTCCTCGTCGTACGGCTGCCCCTTCGCGGCCGCGGACTGCCGGGCGACGATGGACAGGACGCCGGCGAGCTGCTGCGGGCCCATGACGGCCGACTTGGCGCTGGGCCAGGCGAAGAGGAAGCGGGGGTCGTAGGCGCGGCCGCACATGCCGTAGTGACCGGCGCCGTAGGAGGCGCCCATCAGGACCGACAGATGGGGCACCTTCGAGTTGGAGACCGCGTTGATCATCATCGCGCCGTGCTTGATGATGCCGCCCTGCTCGTACTCCTTGCCGACCATGTAGCCGGTGGTGTTGTGCAGGAAGAGGAGCGGGATGTCGCGCTGGTTGGCCAGCTGGATGAACTGGGCGGCCTTCTGGGACTCCTCGCTGAAGAGCACCCCTTGGGCGTTCGCCAGCACCCCCACGGGATAGCCGTGGAGTGTGGCCCAGCCAGTCGTCAGGCTCGTCCCGTACAGCGGTTTGAACTCGTCGAAGTCGGAGGCGTCGACGATCCGGGCGATGACCTCGCGCGGGTCGAAGGGGGTCCTCAGGTCCTCCGGCACGATGCCCAGCAGCTCGTCCTCGTCGTACTTGGGGGGCTCGGCCGGTCCCGGATCACCGTACGCCTTGCGGTGGTTGAGGCGGGCGACCACCCGCCGGGCCTGGCGCAGCGCGTCCGGTTCGTCGACGGCGAAGTAGTCGGCGAGACCCGACACGCGCGCGTGCATCTCGGCGCCGCCGAGCGACTCGTCGTCGCTCTCCTCGCCGGTCGCCATCTTGACCAGGGGCGGACCGCCGAGGAAGACCTTCGCGCGCTCCTTGACCATGATCACGTGGTCGGACATGCCGGGGATGTACGCGCCTCCGGCGGTCGAGTTCCCGAAGACGACGGCGACGGTGGGGATCCCGGCCGCCGACAGTCTCGTCAGGTCCCGGAAGATGGCGCCCCCGGGGATGAAAATCTCCTTCTGGGAGGGCAGATCGGCGCCGCCCGACTCCACCAGGCTGATGCACGGGAGCCGATTGGCGAGCGCGATGTCATTCGCCCGCAGGGCCTTCTTCAGCGACCAGGGGTTGCTGGCGCCTCCGCGTACGGTCGGGTCATTGGCGGTGATCAGGCATTCGACCCCCTCCACCACGCCGATGCCGGTGACGAGCGAGGCGCCCACCGCGTACTCGCTGCCCCAGGCCGCGAGCGGCGACAGTTCCAGGAAGGGCGTGTCCGGGTCGAGGAGCAGTTCGATGCGCTCGCGGGCGAGCAGCTTGCCGCGCCTGCGGTGCCGTTCGACGTACTTCTCGCCGCCGCCCGCGAGGGCCTTGGCGTGCTCGGCATCGAGGTCGGCGAGCTTGGCGAGCATGGCCTCGCGGGCCGCCCGGTAGTCCGGCCCGCTGGTGTCCAGGGTGGTCGGCAGAACGGTCACAGGAGGGCCTCCGGGATGTCCAGGTGGCGGGAGCGCAGCCATTCACCGAGGGCCTTGGCCTGCGGGTCGAAGCGGTGCTGGGCGGCGACGCCCGCGCCGAGGATGCCCTCGACGACGAAGTTGAGGGCGCGCAGGTTCGGCAGGATGTGCCGGGTGACGGGCAGGTCGAGGGTCTCGGGCAGCAGCTCACGGAATCGATCGGCCGTCAGCTCGTGAACGAGCCACCGCCACGCCTCGTCCGTCCGCACCCACACGCCCACATTGGCGTTCCCGCCCTTGTCCCCGCTGCGGGCGCCGGCGACGAGGCCGAGCGGGGCGCGCCGCGCGGGCCCGTCCGGGAGCGGTTCGGGCGACTCGGGGCTCGGGAGGTCTTCGAGTACGAGGGTGTCCTGTGCCGGAGCCACAGGAACCCGCCGCCCGTCGTGGAGCACCGCCACATGGTCGACGGCGCTATGGGGGACGTACACATCCTCGAAAACCCCATAAGGCGCGCCCTTTCCCGGTGGCGCCAGCACATGGAATCCGGGGTAGCTGGCCAGTGCCAGTTCTACGGCGGCTCCGCTCAGCGCCCGCCCGACGAGCCGCTCGTCCGGGTCCCGCACGACGAGCCGGAGCAGCGCGCTGGCCGTCTCCTCGGTCGGGGCGTCGGGGGCGTCGGTGCGGACGAGGTCCCAACTGACCTCGCCCGGTGCGGACTTGGCCTCCGCGAAGGCGGTTTCCATCTGCCCCCGCACAAGCGCGGCCTTGGCCTCGATGTCGAGGCCGGTGAGGACGAAGGCGACCTCGTTGCGGAAGCCGCCGAGGCGGTTGAGGCCGACCTTGAGGGTGGGGGGCGGGGCCTCGCCGCGCACGCCTTCGACGCGGACGCGGTCGGGGCCGTCCTGAGTGAGACGGATCGTGTCCAGGCGGGCCGTCACGTCCGGTCCCGCGTACCGGGCGCCGGCCGTCTCGTACAGCAGCTGCGCGGTGACCGTGCCGACGTCGACGAAACCGCCGGTGCCGGGGTGTTTGGTGATGACGCAGCTGCCGTCCTCGTGGATCTCGGCGAGGGGGAAGCCGGGGCGCCGGAGGTCCCCCGCGCGTTCGTTGAAGAAGGCGTAGTTGCCCCCGGTGGCCTGCGCCCCGCACTCCAGCACATGCCCGGCGACGACGGCCCCCGCGAGCCGGTCGTAGTCCCCCGGCCCCCATCCGAAGTGGGCGGCGGCGGGCCCGGTGACCAGCGCCGCGTCCGTCACGCGCCCGGTGACGACCACGTCCGCGCCCTCCCGGAGGCAGGCCGCGATGCCGAAGCCGCCGAGGTAGGCGTGGGCGGCGAGGCGGTCCGGATACCGGGCCTTGAGGTCGTCGCCCTCGACATGGGCGACGCGGACGGGGAGGCCGAGCCGGTCGGCCAACTGCCGTACGGCATCGGCGAGTCCGGCGGGGTTGAGACCACCGGCATTGGCGACGATCCGCACTCCGCGCTCGTGCGCGAGCCCGAGGCACTCCTCCAGCTGGCGCGGGAAGGTGCGGGCGTATCCGGCCGCGGGGTCCTTCAGGCGGTCGCGGCCCAGGATGAGCATGGTCAGCTCGGCGAGATAGTCGCCGGTGAGGACATCCAGCTCACCGCCGGTGAGCATCTCGCGCATGGCGTCGAAACGGTCGCCGTAGAAGCCGGAGGCGTTGCCGACGCGCAGGGTCGTCGTCATGCGGTGCCGCCGCCCTTCGGCGGGCGTCCGGCACCTGGTGGGCCCGCGAAGGCCTGGGCGATGTCGAGCCAGCGGTCGGCGTCGGAGCCCTCTGCGTGCAGGGCGAGGTCGGTGCGGTGGGCGCGCTGGGTGACCAGGCGGCAGAAGTCGAGGGCGGGGCCGGTGACGCGGTCCGTGGCGTCCTCGGGGCCGTAGATCCACAACTCGCCGGAAGGTGCCGTCAGTTCGACACGGAACTCCTCGAACGGCGGAGTCAGTCCGTGCACGCCGAAGGCGAAGTCGCGGGTGCGGACACCGAGGCGGGCGATGTGCCGGAGCCGGTCGGTGGGGGTGCGTGCCACGCCCAGCGCGTCCGCCACGTCCCCGGCGTGCGCCCAGGTCTCCATGAGGCGGGCGGTGGCCATGGAGGCGGTGGACATGGGCGGGCCGTACCAGGGGAAGCGGGCGCCGTCGGGTGCGGCCCGCAGCGCGTCGGCCAGCGCCTTGCGCCCGGCTCGCCAGTCCGCGAGGAGCTGCGCGGGCGGCTTCACGGCGCCCTCCTCCGCGCCGTTGTCGACGAAGTCGCCGGGCTGGACCAGCGCCTTCTCGACCTCGCGGGCGAAGGCGTCCTGGTCGGTCACGGCCAGCACGGAGGAGTGGTCGGTCCAGGCGAGGTGCGCGATCTGGTGGGCGACGGTCCAGCCGGGCGCCGGGGTCGCGAGCGCCCACTGCTCCGGGCTCAACTCGGCCACGAGCAGGTCGAGTTCCTCGCTCTCCGCGCAGAGATCGTCGATCACGGGCGTCGGGTCAGCCATGGGGTGAGCATGGCAGCGGACCCAGAAACAAGCAAGCATGCTTGCATTAATTTGTTTTCCACAGGCCCGAACCTGTCCGCACTCGAGTGACTACCCTCGGTTATTGGAGGTGGTCGCCATGTATATGCGCGAACTTGATCCCAGTGCGTCGCCACTGGACTACTACGGCTTCGAGCTACGGCGTGCTCGGGAGGCAGCGGGGCTGACTCAAGCGGCGCTCGGTTCGATCGTGTTCTGCACCGGGTCGCTGATCGGCCAGATCGAGACGACGCTGAAGGTGCCGACGCGGGAGTTCTCCGAGCGAGTGGATGCGGCGCTGGGGACGGACGGGACGTTTTCGCGGTTGGTGGGGCTGGTTCTGCGGAACCAGTTGCCGAGTTGGTTTCAGCCGTTTGCGGAGATGGAGGCGCGGGCGGCGAGCATCGCCACGTTCCAGACCCAGGTGGTCTACGGGTTGCTCCAAACACCGGGGTACGCGCGTGCCGTGCTGGAGGCAGGCTGGGCGGACAAGCTCGACGACCAGGTCGCTGCGCGCATGGAACGGCAACGCATCCTGACTCGGGAGGAACCGCCCTTGGCATGGGTGGTGCTGGACGAGGTGGTGCTGCACAGGCCCTTCGGCGGCAGGGAAGTCATGCATCAGCAGCTGACGCACCTGTTGAACCTCCAGAAACGCCGTCAGCTGCGTGTGCAGTTGTTGCCGTTCGGGGTGGGGCAACACCCGGCCACGGCGGGCTCGTTCACCATTCTGCGTTTCGATGCCGACCCCGACATCGTCTACTCAGAGAACTACGACAAGGGGTACATGACCGCCAACCCAGACGTCGTCAGGGACTGTTCGCATCGTTACGATCATCTGCAGGCCGCAGCCCTCTCAGTCGAGGACTCGGCAGCGCTGATCGCCCGCGTACGGGAGGAACGGTATGCAGAACAGCCAGGACCTGACCGGAGCCCGCTGGCGTAAGTCGTCGTACAGCGGCGGCACCGGAGGTGAATGCGTGGAGGTCGCCGACCTCACCCCCCACACCGCCGTCATAGCCGTCCGCGATTCCAAGAACCCCCCGGCAGGGGTCCTCACCCTCAGCCCGGCTGCCTTCTCCGCCTTCCTCCGAGGTGCCGTCGAGAACCCTCGCGACCGAGGCTGAGTACGGGTGCTCATGCGTGTCGCCACCCGGCGCGGCACGCTGCACCCATGACCGACACCCTCGTACGACCGGCCCGCCGGTGGCCCTGGTCGCGCAGGACGCGGCTGGGCGTGGACCTGGCCCTCGCGATCCCCCTGTTCCTGCTGGAGACGGGGTGGCTCGTGCTGGACTGGATGTACGGCTACGGCCTGGAGGTATGGGCGGCGCAGGGCGACCAGGCGCGGATCGACGCGGCAGCCCTCGCGCACATGGGGCGGTTGCGAGAACTGCTGATCGTCGTACTCGTCCTGGCGGTCGTCGCGGCAGTCTTCCGTGCCCGCTGGACCGTGGTCGCGCACCTGCTGGTGGCGCTCCTGGCCGGCGGAGCGCTGACGGCCGCGCAGCGCGAGTGGAACCACGACCACTCCCCGCCGCCCGGTTGTGTCCGGTACAGCGCCAACTGCTGAACGCGAACCGCTTGAATTGAGGCGCCGAAATTGAGGCGCGCCGCCCACCACCCCCGCAGTACGGTCCCCCGGTGATCGATGAGGATGGCTACTTCGGGGAATCCGTCGCGGCGGGGTACGACGAGTCGACGGCGGAGATGTTCGCGGCGGACACGCTGGATCCGGTGGTCGACCTGCTGGCGGAGCTGGCCGGAAGCGGGAACGGGCGCGCGCTCGAACTCGGCATCGGCACGGGCCGCGTGGCTCTGCCGCTCGCGCGGCGCGGTGTGGAGGTGCACGGCATCGACATGTCCCGGGCGATGGTCGAGCGGATGCGGGCCAAGCCCGGGGGTGACGCGATCAGTGTGACGATCGGGGACTTCGCGACGGCCAAGGCGGAGGGCCGGTTCTCACTGGCGTACCTCGTCTTCAACACGATCAACAACCTGACCTCGCAGGACGCCCAGGTCGACTGCTTCCGCAACGTCGCCGAGCATCTGGAACCCGGGGGCCGCTTCGTCGTCGAGGTGGGCGTCCCCGATCTGCGCCGGCTGCCGCCCGGGCAGAACGCCGTGCCGTTCCGGGTGGAGGACGGACGGCTCGGCTTCGATCTGTACGACGTCGCCACCCAGTCGATGAGCTCGCACCACGTGCGGATCGACGGCGAGGGCCACGGTTCGTATCTCGCCGTCCCCTTCCGCTACGTCTGGCCGTCGGAGCTCGACCTCATGGCCCGGCTGGCCGGGATGCGGCTGCGCGACCGGTGGGACGGCTGGACCCGCGAACCCTTCACCAGCGACAGCCGACAGCACGTGTCGGTCTGGGAGAAGCCCGCCGGCTGAACACAACCGGCACCGGCCGTCAGGCTTCCGGCGCCGGCGCTTTCCCCCGCCCCACCTGCGTCCGCACCGCCCCCATGCTCGCCCCGATGACCAGGGCGATCGCGGCGGCCTGCCAGGGGGAGAGGGACTGGCCCAGGATGAGGAAGCCGGCGGTCGCGGCGAGGGCCGGTTCCAGGCTCATCATGATCGCGAAGGTGGACGCGGGGAGGCGGCGCAGGGCCAGGAGTTCCAGGGTGTACGGGAGCACCGAGGACATGATGGCCACCGCCGAGCCCAGCGCGATCGTCACCGGGTCCAACAGCCTCGCGCCCGACTCGGCGATCCCCAGCGGGAGCATGAGCAGCGCCCCCACCGCCATGGCCAGCGCCAGCCCGTCCGCCTGCGGGAACCGTCGGCCCGTACGCGCACTGAACACGATGTACGCCGCCCACATGGCGCCCGCGCCCAGCGCGAAGGCGACGCCGAGCGGGTCGAGGCCGTCGAAGCCTCCGCCGCCGAGCAGGAAGACGCCGGTGAGGGCGAGTCCGGCCCAGACGACGTTGACCGCGCGGCGCGAGGCCAGGACCGACAGGGCGAGCGGGCCGAGGACCTCCAGGGTGACCGCCGGGCCGAGCGGGATGCGGTCGACCGCCTGGTAGAAGAGGCCGTTCATCGTGCCCAGGGTGATACCGAAGACGATCACCGTGCCCCAGTCGGTGCGCGAGTGGCCGCGCAGCCGGGGGCGGCAGATCAGCAGCAGCACCACGGCCGCGGCGAGGAGGCGGAGGGTGACCACGCCGAGCGCGCCCGCCCGCGGCATCAGGTTCACCGCCAGCGCGGCGCCGAATTGCACCGACACACCGCCGGACAGGACCAGGCCGACCGGTCCGAGGGAGCCTCGGCGATGCGGGGCCGTCGGGGTGTGCACCGCTGACGGTGAGGTGGTGGTACTGGGGCTGGTCACGGGCGGTCCAGGTGCTCGGCTCGGGGTTCACGATTTGTTCATCGAGATGCACTGCCAGGTCCAGGGTAGTGGACTCGGTCAGGCGTGTGAACCCATTTTGCAGCTGTCCTGAATGGTGGACACGGCAGCCTCGGCTGCGGGGCCAGGGCTCCTCGTCACGGAAGAGGGGGCGGCCGTCGGGGAAGCCGCTGTTACGGCTCCTCCGCCAGCCCCTCCGCCAGCACCTGGGCCAGATGCCTCCCACGCACCCCCGCCAGCTGATCCAACTGCGTCCGGCAGGAGAAGCCGTCCGCCAGTACGGCGGTGCCGTCCGCCGCGTCCCGCACGGCCGGCAGCAGCTGCTCCTCCGCGCAGGCCGCCGACACCTCGTAATGGCCCTTCTCGAAGCCGAAGTTGCCCGCAAGACCGCAGCAGCCGCCCGCCAACTCCCCGGTGAGCCCGGCCGCTTCGCGCAGCCGGCGGTCCGCCCCGTCACCGAGGACCGCGTGCTGGTGGCAGTGGGTCTGCCCGGTGACCGGGCGGTCGAGGGCGGGCGGCACCCAGTCGGGGGCGTACCGCTCCAGCGCCTCCGCGAAGGTCAGGACCGAGGCGGCGAGGCGGGCGGCGCGGGGATCGTCGTGGAGCAGCTCCGGCAGGTCCGTGCGCAGGGCCGCGGCGCAGCTGGGTTCCAGGACGACGAGGGGCGCGAGGGTCTCGGCCGCGTCCGGGGAGACCAGGACGTCGAGCTGGTCGAGGGTGCGGCGCAACACCTCGCGGGCACGGTCGAGTTGGCCGGTCGAGAGGTAGGTCAGCCCGCAGCAGACGGGGCGGTGCCGGGGCAGCCTGGGCAGCGGGACCGGCTTCAGCCCGGCCGCCTCCAGAACCCGCACGGCCGCCTTCCCCACCTCCGGCGAGAGGTGCTCCGTGAAGGTGTCCGGCCACAGCAGGACGGGCCTGCCGAAGGACTCCTCGTACGCCGGTCCCAGCTCGCGGATCATCCGCCGCTGCCGCGCCCTGGCACGGCGCCCGAACCACCGGGTGAACGTCTCGGTCGCCACCCGCGGAATCCGCCGCTCGGGCGCGATCCCGCCCAGTCGCTTGGCGAGCGCCGCCAACGGCCCCACGGAGGCGAGGACGTTGACCAGCCGGGCGGTGCGGGTGCGGTCCACCAGCCGCAGCCACACCGGCAGCCATCCCATGCTGTAGTGCGCGGCCGGGCGGCGCCGCCCGGCGTAGTGGTGGTGCAGGAACTCCGCCTTGTACGTGGCCATGTCGACCTCGACCGGGCAGTCGGACCGGCACCCCTTGCAGGACAGGCACAGATCGAGCGCGTCCCGCACCTCCGTCGACCGCCAGCCGTCGGTGACGACCTCGCCGGCCAGCATCTCGTGCAGCAGCCGGGCACGCCCGCGCGTGGAGTGCTCCTCCTCGCCGGTCGCCCGGAAGGACGGGCACATGACGGACGGGCCGGACGCGGAGGTCGTACGGCACTTGGCGACGCCCACGCACCGCCGTACGGCCGCGGAGAAGTCGCCGCCGTCCGCCGGGTACCCGAAGGCCACGTCGACCGGCTTCCGGGGCAGGACCGAGAAGCGGAGGTTCGCGTCGAGCGGGGCCGGACGGACCAGCATGCCGGGGTTGAGGAGGTCGTCCGGGTCCCACACGCCCTTGACCCGCCCGAAGAGGGCGACCATGTCCTCGCCGTACATCCTCGGAAGCAGTTCCGCCCGCGCCTGCCCGTCGCCGTGCTCCCCGGACAGCGATCCGCCGTGCGCCACGACCAGGTCCGCGAGCTCCTCCGAGAAGCGCCGGAACCGGCCGACGCCCGCCTCGCTCAGCAGGTCGAAGTCGATACGGACATGGATGCAGCCGTCCCCGAAGTGCCCATAAGGGGTGCCGCGCAGCCCGTGGGAGGTCAGCAGCCGCCTGAAGTCCCGCAGGTAGGCGCCGAGCCGCGCGGGCGGTACCGCGCAGTCCTCCCACCCGGGCCAGGCCTCGCTCCCGTCCGGCATCCGGGTCGCCGTACCACTGGCGTCCTCGCGGATCCGCCACAGCACCCGCTGCCCGCCCGGATCGGTGACGACGAGCGAGTCGACGACATCGGCGGCCCGCACGACCGCCTCCGCACGCGCGCGTGCCTCCGCCTCCGTCTCCCCGCCGGTCTCCACGAACAGCCAGGCCCCGCCCCGCGGCAGCCCGGCCGTGGACGGCACCAGATCGGCCGCCATCCCCTCCACGGTCAGCGGCCCGTACGGCAGCAGTCCGGCCGCGGCCTCGGCGGCGGCGCTCTCGTCGGCGTACGCCAGCACGGCCAGCGCACGCGCGCGTGGCGCCTCGACGAGCCGTACGACGGCCTCGGTCAGCACCCCCAGCGTGCCCTCGCTCCCGCAGAAGGAACGGGCGACATCGGCCCCCTTCTCCGGCAGCAGCGCGTCCACCGCATACCCGGAGATACGGCGGGGCAGCTCCGGAAACCCGGTCCGCAACCGTGCCAACTCCCCCTCGACCAGTCCCCGCAGCCCGTCCGGCGCCCCGGCCCACCCCTGCCCGAGCCGCAACCGCTCCCCACCCGCGGTGACCACGTCCAGCTCCCGCACACTGTCCGCGGTGGTCCCCCACGCCACCGAGTGCGAACCGCACGAGTTGTTCCCGATCATCCCGCCGAGCGTGCAGCGGCTGTGCGTGGACGGATCGGGCCCGAACCGGAGCCCGTGCGGGGCGGCGGCCTCCTGCAGCCGGTCCAGGACGAGCCCCGGCTGGACGACGGCGGTACGGGCCTCGGGGTCCAGGGACACGATCCGGTTCATATGCCGGGTGAAGTCCAGAACGACACCGGTACCGGTGGCCTGCCCGGCGATGGACGTACCCCCGCCCCGCGCCACGACGGGCACGCCGTGCCCCCGGCAGACCTCCAGCACGGCGGCCACGTCCTCGGCGTCTCTCGGGGCGACCACCCCCAACGGGACACGCCGATAATTGGACGCGTCCATCGTGACCAGCGCCCGGGCGGCAACGTCAAACCGCACCTCACCCCGGACAACCTCGCGCAAACGTGCCTCGAGATCCGCCATGGGGCCAGCAAATCAGCCACGGCCGACACCAACCAGCCCGTCCGGCGTTTGAGGACGAGGCCGTTCAGGCCGAAAGGCGGGGGTCTGGGGGCGGCAGCCCCCCGCTACGGCCACGACACCGCCGTCTCACCCGACGGACCACGTTTCACCCAGGTTTCCCGAAACAGCTAACCTCACCCCGTGGCTGAGATCCAGATTCCCGCTGACATCAAGCCCGCCGACGGACGTTTCGGCGCGGGCCCCTCCAAGGTGCGGACGGAAGCGCTGGACGCGCTGGCCGCGACCGGTACCTCCCTCCTCGGCACCTCCCACCGCCAGGCCCCGGTCAAGAACCTGGTCGGCAAGGTGCGCGAGGGCATCAGTGAGCTGTTCTCCCTGCCCGAGGGCTACGAGGTGATCCTCGGCAACGGCGGCTCCACCGCGTTCTGGGACATCGCGACGCACGGCCTGATCGAGAACAAGTCGCAGCACCTCAACTTCGGCGAGTTCTCCTCGAAGTTCGCCAAGGCCGCCAAGCTGGCCCCGTGGCTCGCCGAGCCGGACGTCATCGTCTCCGACCCGGGCACGCACCCCGAGCCGGTCGCCGAGGCGGGCGTCGACGTCTACGCCCTGACCCACAACGAGACCTCCACCGGTGTCGCCATGCCGATCAAGCGCGTGGCCGGCGCCGACGAGGGCGCGCTGGTCCTGGTCGACGCCACCTCCGGCGCCGGCGGCCTCCCGGTGGACGTGTCCGAGACGGACGTCTACTACTTCGCCCCGCAGAAGTCCTTCGCCTCCGACGGCGGCCTGTGGATCGGCATCTTCTCCCCGGCCGCGATCGAGCGCGCCGAGCGCATCCACGCGTCCGGCCGCCACGTCCCGGAGTTCTTCTCGCTCCCCACGGCGATCGACAACTCCCGCAAGAACCAGACGTACAACACCCCGGCCCTCGCCACCCTCTTCCTGCTGAACCAGCAGCTGGAGTGGCTCAACGGCCAGGGCGGCCTGGACTGGTCGGTCCGCCGCACGGCGACCTCCGCCCGCACCCTCTACGGCTGGGCCGAGGACATCAAGTACGCCAACCCGTTCGTCACCGACCCGGCCAAGCGCTCGGCGGTCATCGGCACGATCGACTTCACCGACGAGGTCGACGCGGCCGCCGTCGCCAAGGTGCTGCGCGCCAACGGCATCGTCGACACCGAGCCGTACCGCAAGCTCGGCCGCAACCAGCTGCGCGTCGCGATGTTCCCGGCGATCGACCCGGCGGACGTCGAGGCCCTGACGAAGTGCATCGACTACGTGATCGAGAAGCTGTAACTCCCGCTTCAAACCCGGTAGTTCCGTAACTTGTTGCAGGGCCCTGTCGGTGACAGGGCCCTGTTCCTTGGGTACGGCGGTGGCATGAACAGACCGATACCGGGCACCGTGCAGGTCGCGGTGCGCCACATCCTCAGCGACAAGACGACCGGCTTCCTCACCCGGACCCGTCGGATCACCTGGCGGGACAGCCTCTACCGGGTACGCCGGCCGCAGTCCGGCAAGCAGACCGTGGAACTGACCTGCCCCCAGTGCGACGCCTCCCTGCTGGCCGAGGTCCGCGACGAGGCCCACACCCGCCGGACCGCCACCATCCTGCTGGCCCTGGCCGCCCTGACCGTGCTCGTCTTCTTCCTGGCATTCGGTTACGCCATCCACGAGGGCGGCAAGACACTGCCCGAGGGCCAGTCGCTGCCGGTCCTGTTCCCGGTCAGTGTCGTCTCGATCTTCGTCACCTTCGTCGCCGCTCCCGTGCTCTTCCTCCGAGGCCGCCGCTACAACGGCGTCAGCATGCTCGACGCCCCCAAACCACGCCGGATCCACGGGATCATCCCCGTGCGCGGCTGAACCGTCCGAGTACGGCGACGAGGGCGCCCGGCAGGCACCAGGCGCCCTTTGTTCATGCCGCCGTGCACGTCACGCTCGGCACACCTCCGCCCCCGGGCGCGCCCCCGAACCCGAAGTCGGCCGAACCGCCCACCGCGATCGCACCGTTGTGTGAGGCGTTCACCGCGGTCACGGTCGAACCGCTCTGGGTGTACGAGGCGTTCCACATGTTCGTGACCTGCTGGGACCCGCTCCAGGTCCAGGTCACCTTCCAGGAACTGATCGCGCTCGTCCCGGTGTTGGTCACCTTCACCTCGGCGTTGAAGCCGCTGCCCCAGTCGCTGCTGACGGTGTACGAGGCCGAGCACCCGGCCGTGCTCCCGCCGCCCCCACCGCCGCCGCCCCCGCCGCCCGTGCCGGTGCCGGGAAAGAGCGGTGCCTTGACGCTCGCCAGATAGCCGTCCTTCACCGTGTCGACGGTCGTCCAGTCGTCCTTCAGGATTCCGCCGGTGTCACCGGAGTTGGGGTTCCAGGACCAGAACGTCCAGTGGAAGGAGTCGCCCCCGTACGTCGAAGTCGGCCGCAGATAGCTCACCAGCGCCGCCAGCCACTTCTGGTCGACGGTCGAGGCCAGCGTCGTACCGAACTCGCCGACCCACACGGGCGCGATGTTCTGCTTGAAGATGTAGCCCCAGTACCTGTCCCAGACGCCCGGCATGTTGGCGGGAAACGCCGGATCGCTGAACCAGGGCTGCTGGGCCACGCTGGTCGCGTAGTCGTGGGCGGAGTACACGACCCGGTTCGCCACGTCGAGCCGCACCGGGTACTGGGCGACGCCCATCAGGTTGCCGCCCCACCACCCCGACACCCCGCCGTACGTCTGCACGCCCTCGACGAAGATCAGCAGGTCGGGATTGACGGAGAGCACCGCGTCGCCGGCCCGCTCGGCGGCCAGCCGCCAGTCGGTCGCCGTGTCGCCGCAGCCCCAGCAGGCCGGGTCGTGGGGCTCGTTGTGCAGGTCGATGCCGATGACGGTGTCCTGGCCTTGGTAGCGGGCGGCCAGCGCCTTCAGATCGGCGATCCATGTCGACTCGGGGACGGCCGCCGTGTACCAGAGCGCCGACTGTCCGCCCGAGTCCGGCCGGTGCCGGTCGAGGATGACCTTGAGGCCGTCCTGGCCGGCGTACGCCACGAGCTTGTCCATGACCTGGAGGGAGCTGAGCCCCTGCAGATCGGCGTTCTTGCCGCTGCTGAAGTCGATGCTGTTGGGCACGGTGGACGGCTTGAAGATGTCGTCGCTGTAGGGCAGCCGGATCGTGTTGTAGCCCAGCGACTTCATCTGGTCGATCATGGACTTGTAGTCGCGGGACCAGAGGCCGTGGACGACGTGGTTGGCGGTCTCGAAGCCGAACCAGTTGATCCCGGCGATCCGGACCGGCTGCCCGGCCGCGTCGAGGATCTGACGGCCGCTGGTGTGCCAGTGGCCGGCGCCGGGGACGGCGGCCGCGTGTGCGGTGTGCGCGCCGACGCCCAGCGGTAACAGGAGCGCCGCGGCACCGGCGCACAGCGCTCTTCGCAGGCTGCGGAACATGTCGCTGCTTCCTCTCGGGAGGCGCGGGCCCGGAACGAGTGGGAGCGCTCCCACAACCCGGCACCTCCAATGGAAGCAGCTCTCATGAACACGTCAACCCTGTGCGTGACAACAAGCGAGCCGGTCGAGGAGAAAGAAGAGCGACCAGTGGTGACTAGTTACGGCGCAGCAGCCGCCGGAATCCGAACACGACCGCCGCCGCGACGGCGACGGTGAGCGCGCCGACCTTGAGATTGCCGCTCACGCCGTCACCGATCCCGCCCGATGCACTGGAACTCCCGCCACCCGAGGGCGACTTGGGACCCCGGGCCCCGCCCGGCACGTCCTGCGCCTGCACGGAGCTGTCGGCGCCCTCGCTGCCGTAAAGGAGTTTCGAGCCGTCGACGGAGTAGGTGATGGACTCGCCCTGGCCCTGCAGCGGAACGTTCAGGCGCCCCTTGCGTTTGATCCTGCCGCCGTTCCAGTCGTAGTAGATCCCGCCGAAGTAGCCGCGCACGGCGAGCTGTCCGTCGTCCGGGGAGATGGCGGCGTCGGTGGCCCAGAGGTCGACGGTGGCGACGGGCCTGAAGTAGTTCGTGCCGGAGGTGGAGAGCTTGGCCGGCCCCTCGTACAGGTGCCCGCCGTTCTCGTTCTTGTCGATGATGTAGGCGCGACCGGTCTTCGGATCGATGACGAGCGACTCGGCGTTGCGCGCCCCGTCCGTGTACTTCACCACGTACTGCGTGGCCCGCACTGTCTGGTCGACCAGTTTCTTCGGCTCGGGCAGCCGGTAGATCCACACGTACGGCCACTTGCCGCCGAGGTTGTCACCGATGTCGCCGACGTAGATCTGGTTGTCGGGGCCGATGGAGATGGCCTCGGTGTCGCGGGGGGCGCCGATACCGCTGAGGGTGACGCGGGCGACCGTCTTCCCGGTGCCGCTGTCGACGGCGTAGATGTACGGGCCGTCGCCGCTGTCGTTGTGGGTCCAGAAGATGCCCGGGTGCAGGCGGGAGGCGGCCAGGCCGCTGGACTCGGCGATGCGCGAGTCCTTGATGGTGAAGCCCTGGTCACCCTTGCCGTCGCCGGCTGCGGCGGATGCGGGCGCGGCGAGGGCGCCCACGAGAAGGACCCCGGCGAGGAGAGCGAACGGTCGGCGCATGTCCCAAGCCTGCCATCCCGGCCCCGTGTTCACGGGCGGGTGACGGCGCGGGGCGCGTGGCAGGCCTCACACCCCACCCGCCCCATTGGTCCCTCCCTGATCCCTCCTCGATCGTCCATCATGAGCGGATGCTCAGATTCATGCCGGTCGGCGACTCCATGACGATCGGAAGCGCGGGCGAGCACACATGGCGCTACCGGATGTGGGAGCACCTGCGCGAGACGTACGGCGGCCCGTTCGCCCTGGTCGGCCCGCGCGAGACGCTGTACGACAAGGCGGCGGACGCGCCGGTGTCGTACGAGTACGCCGACCCCGGCTTCCCGCGCGCACATCTGGCCGGCTGGGGCGAGGGCTGGCTGCACATGGCTCCGCTGATCGGCGAGGCGGTGCGCTCCTGCCGCGCGGACGTCCTGCTGGTCTCCCTCGGCCTGATCGACCTGGGCTTCTACACGAACGCGGAGCAGACGGCGGAGAACGTGCGGGCGTTCGTTGCGGCGGCGCGGGAGGCGAACCCGCGGGTGCGAATGGTGATGCTGCCGGTGATCCCGAACGTACGGGCGGAGTCAGACCCGCCGTTCGCGGCGGAGGTGACCCGTTTCAACGAGCTGCTGGCGAAGACGATCGCCGACCTGGACGAACCGTCCTCACCGCTGCTGCTCGCGTCGGTGCCGGAGTCGTATGACATCCACTTGGACACGTACGACGGCACGCATCCCAACGCGAGCGGTGAGCACCGGCTGGCGGAGGCGTTCGCGGAGGCGATGTATCAGGCGTGGGACCTGGGCGAAACGTACGTGGCTCGAACAAGGTGACTTGATCGGTGCGTGTCCCGGTCACCGTGCGTATCGTTGTACTGCGCGGCTGCACTCGAACGTGGGCAGCCGGGGAGGAGCGCCACGATGACCGTCCTGGAGGACAGGATCGAGATGGCCGACGCCGACGCCAACACCAAGCGCTTGGACGAGTGGTTCGAGCGCCTTGAGCGTATGCCCGTCCCCGAGGGATTCAGGGTCGAGATCGTCGGGGGCAACGTCCACATGACGCCACAGCGGGACACTCACTGGGAAATCATCCGCGAGATCCTCTTGTCCTTCGTGGACCGCTTCGGGAGGAAGACCAGAGTGTTCTCGGACGTCCGCATCGACTTCCCGGGCTTTGAGAACGGCTTCTGCCCCGACCTCGCCAAGCTCAGCGACGCGGCGCAGAAGGACGACACGGGACACTGGCGGTACCAGGATGTCGAGTTCGTCGCCGAGGTCATCTCGAAGGGAACCGCCGCCAACGACTACGGCCCCAAGAAGACGGCGTACGCGGTCGCCGAGGTCCCCGTCTACGTCATCGCCGATCCCTATCAGGGGCGGTGCCACGTCTACACCGAACCCAAGGACGGCGACTACGCCGTACGGACGTCCGTGGACTTCGGCACCGACATCGACCTCACCGGCACCATCATCGACCTCACCCTCAAGACCGACGACTTCCCCCGCGACTGAACCCGGCGCACTGCCACGAGCGGTGGAAAACCGGTGACCAAAGATCGCGCCGGCGGCAGACTGCCCCCATGACCTCCCCCACCCCTCACGCCAAGGCCGACCTCCACTTCTATCTGCAGTCCGCCCGCGATGCCCTGCTCTGGAAGCTCGAAGGGCTCTCGGAGTACGACATCCGCCGTCCGCGGACACCGACCGGCACCAACCTCCTCGGCCTGGTGAAGCACGCGACCGGCGCGGAGCTGGGCTACCTCGGCGACACCTTCGGGCGTCCGCTGTCCGGCGGGCCGCTGCCCTGGATGGCAGCGGGCGGTGAACCCAACGCGGACCTGTGGGCCACCGCCGGCGAGTCCCGCGCGTACGTCGTGGACCTCTACCGCAGCGCGTGGGCGCACACGGACGCGACGATCGACTCACTGCCTCTGGACACCGTCGGCAGGGTGCCGTGGTGGCCCGAGGGCAGGGACGAGGTGACGTTGCATCACGCCGTGGTGCGCGTGATCGCCGACACGCACCGGCATGCCGGGCACGCCGACATCCTGCGCGAACTCACGGACGGCGCGGTGGGGATGAACCAGGGCAACGACAGCATGCCGTCGGATGACGCGGCCTGGTGGGAGAGCCACCGGGACCGGGTGGAGCGTGCGGCGCGGGAGGCCGGCCGGAAGCCGGCCTGATCCCCGGTCAGCTTCGGGAGGCCGTGCCACCACCGCTGGGGCGCGGCTTGGACGTGCCCGAACCGCTCTTGGAGGCGGGGGACTTGGCACTGGTGGGCGTCTGGCGATGACGATGGCGGGAGATGTTTCTGCGCGGCGGCCGGGTCAGCGTGATCTGACGGACCAGTTGCTGGAAGCAGGCCAGGGACGCGAGCGTCGGCAGGGCCGCAGCGGCGATACCGGTGAAGCTCCTGTCGGCCTCGGCCACGCAGAGTGACATCGCAAGGAAGGAGAAGAGCAGAACGACGAACCAGGAGTGCACGGCCCTGCGTTGGTGGAGGGCGCTGCGCAGGATGGAGAGCGAGGCCACCATCCAGGGGCCGTAGACCAGAAGCGGCCACCAGGTCAGTATCCCGCCCTGCGTGGCCGACGCGACGTGCCGCAGAGGCGCATAGGCCACCATGCCGCCGAACACGCTCACCATCGAAACGATCACGGCGGCGAGCGCGGCGATCAGAAAGCTGACGGTCTGCAGCCAGGTGAAGCGGAAGCGCAGCCGGAACCGCACTTTCCGGTGCCGGACGGTACGGCGCCGGATGGGTGGCAACTCGGCGGTGATCCTCGCCAGGTTGTCCATCGACTCGCCCGTGAAGTCGAGGTCGGGCTGCTGCGGCGGCTCGCGACGAGGCGGCGGCGGCACGGTGCCCGCCTGCTCCGCCGTCACGGCGTTCTGCAGGAGGGACGTGAGTTCCTCGACCGGGTCCCAGCCCTCCACCAGAGGGCCCGTGGCGTACATGTCCTCTGCGGGACCCCGGTGGCGGCCGGTGGCCAGCCCGGTCGGGTAGTCACCGGGATACCGTTCGTGCGGGGTGAAGGAAAGATCCAGGTATTCGTCGTTCATAGAGGTCCGCCCCCGTCATGTAACCGCGTGGCAGCCGGACCGTCCTTGATCGTTCCACCGCCGCCCGAGTTCCTCCTGAGCCGTGTCCAGGATTCCCAGGAACTCGCTGAAGAGGGTCCCGGTGACCTGCAGTTCGATCCGCGCGCCGTCCCCGTGCAAGGTGCCGCACGCATCGGCCGCCGAGTACGCCGCGGCCGGCGTGAAGGTGTAGCGGCCCACTGTCACCGCACGGGCGGGGGGCAGATCCTCCGCGGTCGCTCCGGAACGGTACGGGTTAAGGAACCTTGCTTTCGCCATATTCCGCTAACGCCGCGTCCCCTCCTCCGGATGCGCGGCAAACGAGTGAGGCCAATTCGACGAAAACATCGACTAGAGCGTTTGTCATCCAGCAGTTTGTCTTTTGAATTCTTCTCGCACAGCGGAGATCATTTGCAGGGATAGATCATTTTCTGGGGAATCCCTTGCCTAGAGCGCACTCCAGGCCGTTGGCTGGGTGTTCATGGAGTACACGCAGCTCGGACGCACGGGACTCAAGGTCAGCCGACTGGTGCTCGGCACCATGAACTTCGGACCGCAGACCGACGAGGCCGACAGCCACGCGATCATGGATGCGGCGCTGGACGCCGGCATCAACTTCTTCGACACCGCCAACGTGTACGGCTGGGGCGAGAACAAGGGCCGTACGGAACAGATCATCGGCAACTGGTTCGCCAAGAGCGCGGCCCACCGCGACAAGGTCGTCCTCGCCACCAAGGTGTACGGCAACATGGCCGGCGACGGCGAGACCTGGCCCAACCACGACAAGCTCTCCGCGCTCAACATCAGGCGCGCGGTCGACGCCAGCCTGAAGCGGCTGCAGACCGACTACATCGACGTCTACCAGTTCCACCACGTCGACCGCCGCACCCCCTTCGAGGAGATCTGGCAGGCGATCGACGTCCTGGTCCAGCAGGGCAAGATCCTCTACGTCGGGTCCTCGAACTTCCCCGGCTACAAGATCGCCCAGGCCAACGAGATCGCCGCCCGCCGCGACGGCACCATCGGTCTCGTCAGCGAACAGTGCCTCTACAACCTGGCCGAGCGCCGAGCCGAGATGGAGGTCATCCCGGCCGCCCAGGAGTACGGCCTCGGGGTCATCCCCTGGTCACCGCTGCACGGCGGCCTGCTCGGCGGTGTGATCAAGAAGGAGGTCGAGGGCGGCCGCCGGGCGGGCGGCCGGGCCGCGGACGCCCTCGCCAACACCACCATCCGCGCGCAGATCCAGGCGTACGAGGACCTGCTCGACAAGCACGGCCTGGAACCCGGCGAGGCCGCCCTGGCCTGGCTCCTGACCCGCCCCGGCGTGACCGGCCCGATCGTGGGCCCGCGCACGGCCGAGCAGCTGGAGTCGGCGATCAGGGCGGCGGAGCTGGAACTGAGCGACGAGCTTCTCACCGGCCTGGACGAAATCTTCCCGGGCCCGGGCCCGTCGCCGGAGGCCTTCGCCTGGTAGCGCCCCGAGCAGGGGCGCCCCTTCAGGGGCGGCGGGGCTGCATTCGATATGCGGCTCCGCCGCGTCGGCGATGCGCTACCTACCGAGCGCAGCCGCCAGGGCGACGACAGCAAACAACAGCACGAGCACACCGGCCATGATCCGGTTCCGGGTCTTCGGGTCCACGTACCCGAGCCTAACCGGCGCCCCCGAGCGCCCAACGGGCGACCGCCTCATAACGCGGCTGCTCCCCCGGCACCCCGGACCTCGGCAGATTGCTCCGCACCAGCACCAGCTCCCCCACCGTCCAGGTACGGCTCGTGAACTCCCCGAGCGCGGCGACATACGGCCGTACGTCCACCGCGTCCCGGCTCCGCGCCACCGTCAGATGCGCCTTGTACCGCCGGTGCTCCCCCATCGCCACCCCCGCCTTCCGCGCCGCGGCCTCCGCGCGGTCGGCGAGCAGCCGCAGGGCCGGCAGTTCCCCCTCCGCGCCCACCCACAGCGCCCGCCCATGTCCGAACTGGCCACCGCCCCGCAGGGCCAGCGCAAAGGGCTCGGACCGCCGTGCCATCCGCTCCAGCCGGGCCGACAGCTCCGGTACGAGGTCCTCGTCGACCTCTCCGTAGAACGCGAGCGTGAAGTGCCAGCCCTCCCGCGCCGTCCAGCGAAGCGCCCCCGCGTCCGGCAGCTTCTTCAATGCGGCCACCTCGGCGGCGAGTTCATCGACGGACCCCTCGGGGGGCAGCACGGCGGCGAAGAGTCTCATGAGGCCAGTCTCACTCCCGCGTCCATGCGTGACCCGGTCACCGTGCGTATCGTTGTACTGCGCGGCTGTCCCTGACCGAGCGGCAGCCGGGGAGGAGCGCCACGATGACCGTCCTGGAAGACAGGATCGAGATGGCCGACAGCGGTGACGAGCTCACACTCGACGCGATGTTCGAGTGGCTGGACAAGATGCCCATCCCCGAGGGATACAAGACCGAGATCGTCGGGGGGCAGATCTGTATGTCGCCGCAGCGCCGGACTCACTGGCAAATCACTTTCGACATCCTCGACCAGCTGCGCAGCCGGTACCCCAGGAAGCGTCTGATGTCCGATGTCCGCATCGACTACCCCGGCCGCCTCAACGGATTCGCCACCGACGTCACGCTGATCGCCGAGGACGCGCAGCTGGACGACAAGGGCCGCTGGCACTACAAGGACGTCGAGTTCGTCGCCGAGGTGATCTCCAAGGACACCGCCGCCAACGACTACGGCCCCAAGAAGACCACCTACGCCCTCGCGGACGTACCGGTGTACCTGCTTGTGGACCCCTACACCGGAAAGTGGCACCTGCACACCCTGCCGAAGGACGGCGAGTACCGGGGCGAGGTCAGTCTCGACTTCGGCGACGACATCGACCTGACCGGGACCGTGGTCGGCCTCGTCCTCAAGACCGACGAGTTCCCCCGCGACTGACCCCGCCGCCCTTCCTACGCCGCGGCCGCCAACTCCTCCTGCCGCTCCCGCGGCACGAACCGCACGACCGGACGGCCGTGGTTCCAGCCGACCGACAGCCGCAGGCCGCCGACCCTGGCCAGGATCAGGCCGATGGTGACGGCCGCCGCCGTGGCGATCGCGCCGCCCACGGCCAGGCCCGCCCGGACGCCGTACGCGTCCGTGACCCAGCCCGCGATGGGTGCGCCGATCGGGGATCCGCCGAGGAAGACCATCATGTAGAGGGCCATGACCCGGCCGCGCATGGCGGGATCGGTGGCCATCTGGATGCTGGTGTTGGCGGTGACGTTGATCGTCATGCCGAACATGCCGATCGGGGCCATCAGCAGGGCGAACAGCCAGAGCGAGGGTGCGGTCGCGGCCACCAGTTCCAGGGCGCCGAAGGCCGCCGCCGCCCCGATCATCACCCGCATCCGGGCCGTACCTCGCCTTGCGGCCAGGAGTGCGCCTGCCAGGGAGCCGACCGCCATCACGGTGTTGAAGGCGCTGTAGGAGCCGGCGCCCGCGTGGAAGACGTCGTCCGCGAAGGCCGAGAGGTAGACCGGGAAGTTGAAGCCGAAGGTGCCGATGAACCCGACGAGGACGATGGTCCAGATCAGGTCGGGGCGCCCGGCGACATAGTGGAGTCCCTCCCGCAGCTGGCCCTTTCCGCGCGGTGCCCGCTCGACGACGTACAGCTCGCGCGCCCGCATCAGCAGCAGGCCGGCGACCGGGGCGACGAAGGACAGGCCGTTGAAGAGGAACGCCCAGCCGGTGCCCACGCCGGTGATCATCAGACCGGCCACGGCGGGGCCGACCAGGCGGGCGGACTGGAAGTTGGCGGAGTTGAGGCTGACCGCGTTCTGCAGCTGGTCCGGGCCGACCATCTCGGAGACGAAGGACTGGCGGGCCGGGTTGTCGACGACCGTGGCGAGGCCCACGGCGAAGGCGGCGAGGTAGACGTGCCAGACCTGGACGTGGCCGGAGAGGGTGAGCGCGGCGAGCGCGATACCGGTGACGGCCATCGAGGTCTGGGTGACGAGCAGCGTACGGCGCTTGGGCAGGCGGTCGACGAGGACGCCGCCGTAGAGGCCGAGGAACAGCATCGGCAGGAACTGCAGGGCCGTCGTGACGCCGACGGCCGTGGCGGAGCCGGTGAGGCTCAGGACCAGCCAGTCCTGGGCGATGCGCTGCATCCAGGTGCCTATGTTGGAGACGACCTGGCCCATGAAGAACAGGCGGTAGTTCCTGACCTTCAGCGAGCTGAACATCGAGGACTTGCGGGAGAGCGGGGGTGAAGCGGGGGTAGTAGGTGTCGGTGCGGGGGCGGAATCTGCTCCGGGTCCCGTACTCAAAAGGGTTCGCCTCCTCTTTTGTCGGCTTACAGGTGTGCGAGCTTCTCCAGCACGGGGGCGGCGGCGCGCAGTGTCGCCCACTCGTCCTCGTCGAGGCCGTCGACCAGGTTGGCCAGGAACGCGTTCCGCTTGGCGCGGCTCTCCGCGAGCATGGCCTCGGCCTGTTCGGTCTTGGTGACGACCTTCTGGCGCCGGTCCTCGGGGTGCGGCTCCAGCCGGACCAGCCCCTTGGCTTCGAGCAGCGCGACGATGCGGGTCATCGACGGCGGCTGCACGTGCTCCTTGCGGGCGAGCTCGCCGGGTGTGGCGCTACCGCAGTTGGAGAGGGTGCCCAGCACCGACATCTCGGTGGGGCTAAGCGACTCGTCGACCCGCTGGTGCTTGAGCCGACGGGAAAGCCGCATGACAGCTGATCGCAGGGAGTTCACGGCGGCAGCATCGTCGCCATGGCTGAGGTCCGACATGTATTTAGAGTAACTCATTACTCTCGCTAAGGACCAGGCGGGGCGCGCCGAATGCCCGTGACTCGCGCCACTGAACCGGAACATCACTCATTTGGGTGATCGAGACGCGGAACGTGACACACCGCGCCGAAGGGTGCAGCGACCCTCGTAGGCATGGGGACCAGTGTGCTCAGCCTGCGGATAGACGGAGAGCTGCTCGAACGACTCCGGGACCACGCCGCGAAAAGAGGAATGAGCGTCCAGGACTATGTCGTCCGGACGCTCATTCGGGATGACTTCGACGAGCGCTTCCAGTCCGCCGTGGAGGAGACCGAGAGGTTCTACGGCGTCACGTGAGACCGAGCGCGGGCATCAGGTAGTAGAAGCCGAACACCGCCGCGACCACGTACATCGCCACCGGGACCTCCCGGCCCCGGCCGGCCGCGAGGCGCAGCACCACGAAGGTGATGAAGCCCATGCCGATGCCGTTGGTGATCGAGTAGGTGAACGGCATCATCACCATCGTCACGAAGGCGGGGATGGCGATCGTGTAGTCCGCCCAGTCGATCTCCTTGATGGAGCCGGCCAGGATCAGGAAGCCCACCGCGAGCAGGGCCGGGGTGGCCGCCTGGGACGGGACCATCGTGGCGACGGGGGTCAGGAACAGGGCGACGGCGAACAGACCGCCGGTGACGACGTTCGCGAAGCCCGTACGGGCGCCTTCGCCGACGCCCGCCGTGGACTCCACGAACGCGGTGGTGGCCGAGGAGGAGCTGGCGCCGCCGGTCGCGACCGCGAGGCCGTCGATGAACAGGACCTTGTTGATGCCCGGCATATAGCCCTGGGCGTCGGTCAGCTTGGCCTCGTCGCTGACGCCCATGATCGTGCCCATCGCGTCGAAGAAGCACGACAGCAGCACGGTGAAGACGAAGAGGATGCCGGTCAGCACACCGACGTGGGAGAAGCCGCCGAACAGGCTGACCTTTCCGATCAGACCGAAGTCGGGGGTGGCGACCGGGTTGCCGGGCCACTTGGGCGTCGTCAGGCCCCAGGTCGGGACCTTCGCGACGGCGTCGATGATCAGCGCGAGGACCGTCATCGCCACGATCGAGATCAGGATCGCGCCGGAGACCTTGCGGACGATCAGCGCGAGAGTGAGCAGCGCGCCCAGGATGAAGACCAGGACGGGCCAGCCGCCCAGGTGGCCGTCCGCGCCGAGCTGGAGTGGGACGGTGGTGTGGGCGGCGTCCGGGATCCGGGAGACGAAGCCCGAGTCGACCAGGCCGATCAGCATGATGAACAGGCCGATACCGATGGAGATCGCCTTGCGCAGGCTGTAGGGCACGGCGTTCATGACGCGCTCGCGCAGTCCGGTGGCGACCAGCAGCATCACGATGAAGCCGGCCAGGACCACCATGCCCATGGCGTCCGGCCAGGCCATCCGGGGAGCGAGCTGGAGCGCGACAACCGAGTTCACACCGAGACCGGCGGCGAGCGCGATCGGCACATTGCCGACGACGCCCATGAGGAGCGTGGTGAACGCCGCTGTCACGGCCGTCGCCGTGACCAGCTGGCCGTTGTCGAGCTGGTGCCCGTACATGTCCTTCGCGCTGCCCAGGATGATCGGGTTCAGCACGATGATGTAGGCCATCGCGAAGAAGGTGGCGAAACCGCCGCGGATCTCGCGCGGCAGGGTGCTGCCCCGCTCGGAGATCTTGAAGTAGCGGTCGAGAGCGCCGGAGACGGGCGCCTTCCCCGACTGTTCGGGGGTGGGGACCTTGGCGGGGGCCGAGGTGGACATTGGAGGTTCCTACGAGCAGAAGTGGACGTGCGCAAACGGTTTCAGTATGAACATATGAGTCCGGTGGTGCTATCTCCGCGCGTAGACCCGTGCGCCTCGTAAGCTGTGCGCATGGCGAAGTGGACCCCCCAGCACGAGGCGCCGGAGCCCCTTGAGGGCCCCGTGGTCGCCACCATCACCGGCGGCACGATCCTCTGGTTCGTCCTCTTCCTGGTGCAGCTTCCCTTCTACGGCTGGTTCGACGACCACGGGCATCTGTGGTGGCTGTGGACGTGCCTGACCGGGGGCGTGCTCGGGCTGTACGGCGTGTGGTTCGTGCGGAAGCGGGACGCGGCGATCAAGCGGGCCGCTGCCGCGGAATCAGCGCCGGCGGAACAGGCGACGTCGGCCGAATAGGCACCCGGCGGTGGTGCGGGCCCTGCTGGGGGCTGCCGCCCCCAGACCCCCGCTTTCGGCCTGAACGGCCTCGTCCTCAAGCGCCGGACGGGCTGAAGATGCCGGCCGCGCCGAGAAGTGCGCGTACAACCACCGCACGAGTTCGCTCATCCCCAGGTCGGATCTTCCGGGCACTCGGCGGGTGAAGGCGTAAATCCACACGTACCGTCGAATGCATGACGCACATCGACGCGGGCGCGGAGCTCGACCCTGTGCACCCCGTACCTTTTCCGGTGCCGGCGCGGGGGCTCACCGCGGCCGAGGTGGCCGAGCGGGTCTCGCGGGGGCAGGTCAATGACGTTCCGGTGCGCAGCAGCCGGTCGATGGGCGAGATCGTCCGGGCGAACGTCTTCACGCGGTTCAACGCGATCATCGGTGTGCTCTGGCTGATCATGCTGTTCGTCGCGCCGTTCCAGGACAGCCTGTTCGGATACGTGATCATCGCCAACACCGGCATCGGCATCATCCAGGAGTGGCGGGCGAAGAAGACCCTGGACTCGCTCGCGGTGATCGGGGAGGCGCGGCCCACGGTGCGGCGGGACGGGGTGGCCGCCGCGATCAGTACGTCTCGGATCGTGCTGGACGACCTGATCGAGATCGGGCCGGGGGACAAGGCCGTCGTCGACGGGGTGTGCGTCGAGGCCGACGGGCTGGAGATCGACGAGTCGCTGCTCACCGGAGAGGCCGACCCGGTGGTCAAGAAGCCCGGGGACCAGGTGATGTCCGGCAGCTTCGTGGTGGCGGGCGGCGGAGCCTTCAAGGCGACCAAGGTGGGCCGTGAGGCCTACGCCGCCCAGCTCGCCGAGGAGGCCTCCCGCTTCACCCTGGTCCACTCCGAGCTGCGCACCGGTATCTCGACCATCCTCAAGTACGTGACGTGGATGATGATCCCGACCGCGATCGGCCTGGTCATCAGCCAGCTGGTGGTCAAACAGCACGGCTTCAAGGACTCGGTCGCGCGGACGGTGGGCGGCATCGTCCCGATGGTCCCGGAGGGGCTGGTGCTGCTGACGTCGGTCGCCTTCGCGATAGGCGTCATACGACTTGGCCGAAAACAGTGCCTCGTTCAGGAACTCCCGGCCATCGAGGGCCTCGCCCGCATCGACACCGTCTGCCTCGACAAGACCGGCACCCTCACCGAGGGCGGCATGGACGTCACCGAGCTCAGGCCGCTGCAGGGGACCGACGAGTCGTACGTACGCAAGGTCCTCGGCGCCCTCGGCGAGTCCGACCCCCGGCCGAACGCCTCCCTCCAGGCGATCATCGACGCCTACCCGGACGTCGAGGACTGGCGCTGCACGGAGTCCCTGCCCTTTTCCTCCGCCCGCAAGTACAGCGGCGCCACCTTCAGCGAGGGCAACGGCGAGTCGAGTACGTGGCTGCTGGGGGCGCCCGACGTGCTGCTGGCCGCAGGCGACCCCGCCCTCAAGGAGACCGGGCGGCTGAACGAGCAGGGCCTACGGGTGCTGCTGCTCGCCCGGGCCGGCCGCGACCTGGACGACCCCGAGCCCGCGAACGGGGCGAGGCCCGCCGCCCTCGTCGTCCTGGAACAGCGTCTGCGCCCCGACGCGGCGGACACCCTGCGCTACTTCGCCGACCAGGACGTCCGCGCCAAGGTCATCTCCGGCGACAACGCGGTGTCGGTCGGCGCGGTGGCCGCCAAGCTGGGCCTGACCGGCACGACCGTGGACGCCCGCCACCTGCCCTCCGAGCAGGAGGAAATGGCGAAGTCCCTCGACAAGGGCACGGTGTTCGGACGCGTCACCCCGCAGCAGAAGCGGGACATGGTGGGCGCCCTGCAGTCCCGCGGCCACACGGTCGCGATGACGGGCGATGGCGTGAACGACGTACTGGCGCTCAAGGACGCCGACATCGGCGTGTCCATGGGCTCGGGTTCGGAGGCCACCCGGGCGGTCGCACAGATCGTGCTGCTGAACAACAGCTTCGCGACGCTGCCCTCGGTGGTCGCGGAGGGCCGGCGGGTCATCGGCAACATCACGCGGGTGGCGACCCTGTTCCTTGTGAAGACGGTCTACTCGGTGCTGCTGGCGGTGCTGGTGGTGTGCTGGCAGGTGGAGTATCCGTTCCTGCCGAGGCACTTGACGCTTCTCTCCACCCTGACGATCGGCATCCCGGCCTTCTTCCTCGCCCTGGCGCCCAACAAGGAACGGGCGAAACCCCACTTCGTACGGCGGGTGATGAGGTACTCGATCCCCGGCGGGGTGGTGGCCGCCGTGGCGACCTTCGTGATGTATCTGATCGCCCGTCACTACTACACCGGGCCGGGCCAGCTGGACGCGGAGACCAGCGCCGCCACGCTGACCCTGTTCCTGATCTCCATGTGGGTCCTGGCGATCATCGCCCGCCCCTACACCTGGTGGCGGATCGCCCTGGTGGCCTCGATGGGCGTGGCGTTCCTCTTCGTGCTGATCGTGCCGCAGCTCCAGCACTTCTTCGCGCTGAAGCTGGTCGGCGAGACGATGCCGTGGGTCGCGGTCGGCATCGCGGCGGTGGCGGCGGTCGCCCTGGAGGTGCTGTGGAAGTGGGTCGACCGCCGCTTTCCCGCCTAGCGGGTGCGGATACTTACTGCACGTCGACGAAGTCGCCCGTGGCGTTGACCGCCGGGGTCGTCGTGGTGCCCGCGAACGAGTAGCGGTAGTAGCCGTCGACCGTGGCCGTGGTCGTCGTCTTCAGGTCACCCGTGGTGCTCGTCTTGATGGTCTTCAGCGTGGTGTAGGTGCTGGAGCCCTTCTTGCGGAACTGCAGCTTCACCGGCTGGGTGCTGTAGCCGTGGTACTTGTGGTCCTCCCAGTTGGCGCGGGAGAGCTTGCCGACCACGGTGATGGTCTTGCCCTTCTTCACCGGCTCCGGGGTGGCGTTGACCGTCAGCGTGGAGTTGCGCTGGACGAGGGTGCTGCCGAGGCCGCCCTGCAGGGAGTGGTCCCCGGTGCTGTACTGCAGCGCGAGCGCGCCCGCCGACCACGTGCCCGCGTCCGAGTTGAGCAGGTCACCGGCGGTGCCGCCCTCGTTGACCGGGAAGATGTCGATGTCGCCCTTGCAGTTGGCCGTGGTGTCCGAGGTGGCCGTGCAGGTGGCGGGCAGTTCGCCGCCGAGCACGTTCTGGGCGTTGGTGATCGAGCTGCCCTTGTAGATGAGGGGGCCGCTGTCGAAGTCGCTGGAGTTGATGTCGTAGTTCGCCCCGTGGGTCAGCGTGTAGGTGACCGTGGCGGCGACGTGGTTCGTGGTGCCGACCTTGATCGTCTTGGCGATCTTGAGGTTCGAGAAGGTGACGCCCAGGTCCGCGGCGGCGGCGCTGCTGCTGAAGGCGGTCCTGCCGTGCGCGGCGAGAATCTTCGCGGCCTCCGTCTGGTACGACGGGGCGTCGGCGGCGTGGGCGGCCGGCAGGGCGAAGGAGGAAAGGGCCAGGGCGCCGGAGACGGCGGCCACGGTGGCACGTATGCGCATGTGTTCCCCAAGTGGAGAAAGTGATCGTGGAGCCTGTTGGCTCAGGGGGTCAGATCCGTGACGGTTGTGAAAAGTTGTACGGCCGAAGCGAATTTCTGACCGTGATGGCAAATCTCTTGCCAAGATCGGGAACCGGCCGCCCCGGAGTTCCCTCCGTGCCCGTCAGTCGAACCAGCGGTCCCGGGCCAGTTCCTCCGTCCGGGACGGGTCCTCCAGCAGGGCCGCCACCTCGAAGCGCCGGGGCCACTGGCCCGCCGCCCAGGCGAGGCCCGCGGCCACGCCCTCCAGGGTGGCCGCGTGCAGCACCCCGTCCGCCGTCAGGCGCCAGTCCAGCTCCACACCGTCGACGACGAGTTCCTCGTGTTCGACGTACGTGTCGGGCGTACCGGCGCCCAGCAGGACCCGTACCGCGTCCGGTACGTCGTGTTCGGTGCCCTCGGAGGTGACTTCGCCCGTCACGGATTCGCTCAGGCGCCGCACCTGGAACAGTTCGGCCAGTTCGGCGGATCGGGCCGGGCGTACCGGCAGGAGGGGGACGCCCTCGGTGAAGGGCAGCAGGTCCGGGGAGTCGACGACCACGGCGTCGGCGGCGTCCACGACCTCGACCCGGCCGTCGACAACGGCCCGCAGCTCGTCCGGCAGGGTCACCTGCTCGGGGTCCAGATCGGCCAACGCGCCGTAGAGGGCGTGCAGTTGGGCCCCCGTGACCTCACGCTCGGGGTCGGCGAGGCGGTCCAGGAGTTCGGCGGCGCCGCCCGGCTCGTCGAGCAGGGCCGACACCGATGTCCGTACGCCGAGCGCCCGCAGCACCTGCTCGTCGTCGAAGCCGGTCGCGTCGGCCTCGTCGTACAGGCCCCGCAGAAGGGGGTCGCCGCCGGACGCCAGCAGCCCGGCCGGGCGGCGGCCGTCGAGGACCGGGTGGCCGCGCAGCCACCAGGCCGTGTAGGGGCGTACGACCTCGTGCGTACCGTCGGGCAGCAGGATCCGTACCGGCTGGGTGAGGGCGTCGCGCAGGGGCGGCTGGGCGAGCAGGGCGAGGGCCTGCGGCCACTTGTCGTCGTCGACCAGGTCGAGGTCCCGTACGGCGACCAGTTCGGTGGCGACCGGCGGTACGGGTGTGTCCGGGAAGCGGTCGAGGACGTCCTCGCTCCACACGTCCACGGCGTCCAGCAGCCCCGCGTCGTCGGGTTCGGCGTAGTCGCCTTCCCTCGGTTCGAGTTCGTCCGGGTCGAGGACGACGTCGGTGGCCCGTACGAGGGCGAAGGTGGCGAGGACACCGCAGGCGGCCAGTGGTTGTTCGCCCCACTTGTCGGCCAGCTCGGCGTCGACGGTGGCGAGTTCGTCCGCCCGCATGACCTGGTGGAAGGGGCTGCCGGGGAGGACGAGTTCGCCGGCGGGGGCGAGTTCGCCGTCCTCGTCGGGGAGGGCGAGGGCGCCGAGCCACGGCTCGTCGCCCGGCTCCAGACCGGCGTCCCGTACGAGCGCGAGAACCGTGTCGGCCAGTTCCTCGGCGTCGGGCGCGTCCTGCTCCCAGTCGAGTCCGCCCTCGTCGTCGAGGGAGGCGGCCACGGCGGCCCGTACCTGGGGGGTGGTGAGGACGGCGCGGGGTGTCGCCGGGAGGGCGCCGAGCTTCTCCAGGAGGGGGTGGGCGGCGTCCGGGTGGGCGACCTTCAGGCCGAGCCGGGCGAGCACCTCGGGGTCGATGCGTGCGGCGTCGGCGGTGGGCAGGAGCACCTGGCGGGGGCCGATGGTGGTACGGCCGTCGGCGAGCGGCACGGGCAGTCCGGAGAGGCGGTCCGGGTCGACCCCGGCGAGGCTGTCGTAGAGCCGACGCCACCAGCCGGGCTCCTTCTCCAGACCGGCGAGGCGGTCGATCGCGTCGGTGAGCGGGACGCGGGCGACGCCCAAGGTCCGCAGTTCCACGCGCCGTTCGAGTCCGGCGGGCAGGAGGGTCGGGAGCACCTCGGCGAGGACCTGCACCGTGTCGTGGCCCGCGCCCTCGACGATCTCGGCGTCGCGGGGGCGGAGGGACTCGGGCAGCTCAGGGTCGTGGTCGTCGCCCTGATCCTTGCCGGGCTCGGCGGCGGGCGGGAGGAAGGAGGTCCGCGGGAGCCGCTCCAGGATCGCCTGGCGCAGTGCGCCGTCCAGCTCGCCCTTGCCCAGCGGGCCGGGGACGAGGTCGATGATGCCGCCGCTCACCGGGCGCCAGTCGGCGAGGAGTTCGGCGTACGCGTCCGCCGCGCGCTGGACGAGGAAGTCGGTGAGGGGGCCGGGTGCCGCGTGCCGGCGGGTGGTGTCGAGGGGGAAGGAGGCGATGAGCAGGGCGGGGACGCCGAGGGGCTCGTCGCTGGGGGTGGGGGCGTGGACGACGGCGCTGGTGCGGGGGCGGGCGGGGGAGCTGTCGGTGGCGTCGACGGGCACGGCCCAGGTGAGGGACCAGTGCGGGCGGAGGCGTTCCTCCACGGGGCGGTCGGCGAGGAGGTCGGGGGTGAGGGGGCCGTGGGCGGAGGACGTACGCCAGTGGGTGGTGCCGCCCAGGGAGTCGTCGACGACGGTGAAGGAGCCGTTGGTGCGGCGGCTGAGGGTGCGGGGGCTGTCGCCGTTGATCTCGACGACGACCTCTTCGAGGCCGGGGAGGGCGAGGAGCAGGGCGTCGTCGACGGCGCCCAGGAGGCGTTCGGCGAGGTCGGTGGCGGCGGTGTCGCGCAGCGGGAGGATGACGGCGGTGTCGTACGGGTCCGGGGCGGTGCCCTCGGCGGCGAAGGGGAGCCGCAGGAGCGGGACGTGGCCGTCCCGGCGGCGGATCTCGTCGCCCAGTCCGGGGCTGTGCCGTGCCGTGTCGGCGGCCAGTTCCCGGGCCTCGGCGAGGGACCAGCGGACGCCGCCGTGGCGGCCGACCAGGGCGGGTTCGTCGGTGACGGCGAGTACGGCGGCGAAGCCGACGCCGAAGCGGCCGACCGCGGTGTCGTGGGCGTCGCGTTTGGCGGAGGCGCGGAGGGTGGAGAGCGACTCGACGCCGGTTGCGTCCAGGGGGGCGCCGGTGTTGGCGGCGACGAGGACGCCGTCGCGGAGGGTGAGGCGGAGGCGGCCGGGGACGGCCGCGCGGGCCGCCGCGTCCGCCGCGTTCTGGGCGAGTTCGACGACGAGGCGGTCGCGGTAGCCGCCGAGGACGAGGTCCTCCTCGGCGTTGGCGTCCTCGCGGAACCGGGCGGGGCTGGTGGCCCAGGCGTCGAGTACGCCTCGCCTGAGGCGGGCGGTTCCGAAGGGGTCCGCGCCCTCGGGTGCAGGCCGCACGAACTTGCTCACGTTGGCTCTCCTCATCGGCCCTCATCGGCGTGAGCTCGAAGGTACCGCGAGTTGTTCGCCGCCCCCGCCGCCCCTACCCGTCCCGACCCGGGGGCCAGCCCCCGGACCCCCGCTCCTCAAACGCCGGAGAGGCTGGTTTTGGCGCAGCCAACTCAGCCCGTCCGGCGTTTGGACGCGCCTGCAGGCTTACGAGTGCCCCAGGTCCGCCGCTTCCCCGTCGGAGACGACCGGCACGGACCCGGAGTCCGGCGCCGGGCGCAGCGGGAACGGGTCCACGCGGGTCTCGTCGATCACCGGCGGTGCCGGCTGCGGGGGCTTCGGCATGACCGCGGCCTCGGAGTGGCCTCCGCAGCCGTACGCCAAGGACACCACGCGGCCGTCGGCCGGGGAGAACTCGTTGGCGCAGACGCCGAAGGCCTGGCCCAGTGAACCGCCGATCGGCTGCAGGAACCCACAGCTCACGCAGGACGCCGGTGCCGCCTGCGCCATCGGCGTCTTCGCGCCGTACGACTCCTCCCAGCGGTCCGCGGCGACATGCAGGCCGTAGCGGGACAGGACGCGCGCGCGGCGCATGCCGAGTTCCTCGGCGACCGAGGCGATGGAGCCGCGGGACGGGACGACGGGCAGGTTCGCGGGGGCGCCCGCCGTGACCTCCGCGTCCTCCGCCTCCACCAGCTCCGCCATCTCCTCGGAGACGGCCGCGTTCGGCACGGGCTCCTCCTCACCGGAGTAGCCGGGCTCCAGGCGCAGGTCCTCGGCGTCGGTCGGGAGCAGATCGCCGGGGCCCATGTCGCCGGGCCGCAGGCGTTCGCTCCACGGCACCCACTCCGGGGCGAGCAGCGCGTCCGGGCCGGGCAGCAGGACGACCTCGTCGAGCGTGACGAACTTGGCGCGGGAGGCGCGGGCGACCGTCACGGCCCAGCGCCAGCCGCGGTACCCGAGTTCCTTGCACTCGAAGAAGTGCGTGACAACGCGGTCGCCCTCGGACTCCAGCCCGACATGCTCGCCGACCACGCCTGGCGCGGCGGCCTCCTCGGCGGCGGCGCGCGCGAGGTCGACGGCCTCGGCGCACAGGCGGTCGGGGGTGCGGCTTCGCGTTGTCGCTGCGCTCACAGGTATCGCTTCTCTCCTACGCCGTCACTCGGGTGCGCCGGCCTGAAGGCGGTGGGTGCGGACGGAGCGGACCGGAGGGCCGCGTCGACGTCCGCGCCCGATCGCACTCGGGCGCACCTCATGCATCCATTCTGCGGGATGTCCGAGAGGCGCGCGGCCGAGAACGTTCGCCACGACGCGCTACGCACGCTACCTTCTCCCGACCGCTCGGCCTACACCGACGGGAGGTTTCCCCCCGCGGGCCCGGCAACGATCTGGCATGCACCTGGGAAAAGCAGAGGAACTACGCGCCCATACGCGCGGTAACCGCACTACACACAGGTTTCTCGGGGCACTATGACGGGGTGGCAGCCGCAAGGACGCCCCAAGGCACCGCCGGGGTCGGTGGGATCAGGGGCAGCAGTCGTGGTGGCGGTTCGGGCCGGTTCGGCGGGTCCGTCCGCGCGGTCGGCCGTGCCCTGCACTTCCCGGTGACCGGAACGGCCCGCGGGATCAGGAGGGCCACGCATGCGCACGGCGCCGGTGAGTCGGGCCTCGGCAAACTGATCGAACTGCACGCGGTGAACGGTGCCGGTGACGTCATGGTCACCGTCGCCCTCGCCTCCACCGTCTTCTTCTCCGTGCCGACCGACGAGGCGCGGGGGCGTGTCGCGCTCTACCTCGCCATCACCATGGCGCCCTTCACCGTCCTCGCCCCCGTCATCGGCCCGCTTCTGGACCGGCTCCCGCACGGCCGCCGCGCCGCGATGGCGGGCTCGATGCTCGCCCGGGCGCTCCTTGCGCTGATCATCGCCGGGGCGGTCGCCGGCGGCGGCCTGGAGCTGTATCCGGCCGCGCTCGGCGTGCTGGTCGCGTCGAAGGCGTACGGCGTGGTCAGAAGCGCGGTCGTGCCCCGGCTGCTGCCGCCCAAGTTCTCTCTGGTGAAGGCGAACTCCCGGGTCACGCTCGGCGGTCTCCTCGCCACCGGTGTCGCGGCGCCGATCGGGGCGGGGCTGCATGCCATCGGTCCGCGCTGGCCGCTGTACGGCGCCTTCGTGATCTACATCTGGGGCATGTTCCTGTCCTTCTCGCTGGCGCCGAAGGTGGACTCGGCCAAGGGCGAGGACACGGCGCTGCTCGCGGCGGACGAGCAGCATCTGCACGGGCCGCACATCAAACCGGTCAAGAAGCCGGGCCTGAGGACCGTCGGTATCGCGGTCACCCACGCGCTCGGCGCCAACGCGGCCCTGCGCTGGCTGTCCGGGTTCCTGACCTTCTTCCTCGCCTTCCTGCTGCGCGAGCATCCGCTGACCGGCGAGAGCGCGGCGGTGTCGCTGGGCCTGGTGGCCGTCACGGCGGGCGCGGGCAACGCGCTCGGTACGGCGGTCGGTGCGTGGCTGCGGCAGCGGGCGCCGGAGATCATCATCGTGACGGTGCTGCCGATCGTGCTCGGCGTGGCGATCACCGCCGCGATCTTCTTCGGCGCGTTCCTGGTGGCGTGCCTCGCCGCGTTCGCCGGGTTCTCGCAGGCCCTGGCCAAGCTGGCACTGGACGCGCTGATCCAGCGGGACGTGCCCGAGACGGTGCGCCCGTCGGCGTTCGCGCGCTCCGAGACCATGCTGCAGATGGCCTGGGTGCTGGGCGGCGCGATCGGCATCGTGATGCCGCTCAACGGCGCGGCGGGGCTGTCCCTGGCGGCCGCGGTGATCGCCTTCGGCTGGGCCACCACCGTCCGCGGGCTGCTCGGCTCGGCCCGGCACGGGGGTGCGTCGAAGCCTCGCGTGGCGTAACACAGGGGCACGCCGCACCCCAGGTAAAGAGAGCGTCGGACGGGCCCTATAGCCTTCGCCCATGACCTCGATGCAATCCGATGCTGTGCGACGCCGCCGCGCCGTCGCCGCCGCCGGCGCCGTTTCCGCCGGACTGCTCGTCCTGTCGGCGTGCGACAAGCCGACGCCGCTGTCCACCATCACGGTCGGCCGCTCCTCCGTCAGCTCGGAGGCCACCTGCGGCGGCGAGGGCAAGTCCCTGCAGACCGCGGACCTGGCGAAGTGCCTCAAGGACAAGAACATCAAGTCCATCAAGGTCGACCCCGACGACACCGTCCGCTTCGGCGTCGACCCCAAGATCGCCGACAAGCGGTGGACGGTCCTGATGAACGGTCAGCCCCTGACCGAGGACAGCGACAAGACCTACCGCACCATCCCGGGCAGCGTCTTCTTCAACGCCCAGTACGGCGCCCAGGGCAACTCCACCCTGGTCACCATCAAGGCGGGCGACGGCAAGAAGGGCGGCAGCGCGGTCACCGGCCTGTGGTCCTTCAAGCTCAAGAAGAACGACTGACCCCGCCTGCCGAGCCCGCCGGGTCCTTCGTGTCTTTGGTACGTGTCCTCGTGGCCACCGCGGTTCCCGTCGAGCGGGACGCGGTGGCCCGGGCGTTCACGGGAGACGGCCCCCTCACGGCTGACGTGATCGCCGCCGGTGTGGGGCCGGCGCTCGCCGCGGCCTCCACCGCGACCGCCCTCACCACCGCCGCCCTGAGCGGCACCCCCTACCACCTGGTGGTCTCCGCCGGAATCGCCGGCGGTTTCCAGCCCGAGGCCCCCGTCGGCTCCCTCGTGATCGCCGACGAGATCACCGCGGCCGACCTGGGCGCCGAGACGCCCGAGGGTTTCGTCCCGGTGACGGAGCTCGGCTTCGGGACCGTCACCCATCGTCCGCCGAAAACACTCGTACGAGACCTCGCGTCCGTGACCGGGGCGCCCACCGGCACCGTACTCACCGTCTCCACCGTGACCGGCACCGCCGAGCGCGCCGCCGCCCTGCGCGCCCGCCACCCCCGCGCCCTCGCCGAGGCCATGGAGGGCTTCGGGGTGGCCGAGGCGGCCGCCGCGCACGGCGTGCCGGTGCTGGAGATACGCGCGGTCTCCAATCCGGTCGGCCCGCGCGACCGCGCCGCCTGGCGCATCGGCGACGCCCTCACGGCCCTGACGGAGGCCTTCGGGAAGCTCGCGACCGTACTGGAGAGTTGGAACCAGCATGACCACTGAGCCCGTACACCCCGCACAGCCCCTGCAGATCGCCTACTCCCCCTGCCCGAACGACACCTTCGTCTTCGACGCCCTCGCCCACGGCCGCGTCTCCGGCGCCCCCGCGCTGGATGTGACCTTCGCGGACATCGACATCACCAACGGCATGGCCGAGCGCGGCGAGTTCGACGTCCTGAAGGTGTCGTACGCCGTGCTGCCGTACGTCCTCGACGAGTACGCGCTGCTGCCGTGCGGGGGTGCGCTGGGGCGGGGCTGCGGGCCGCTGGTGCTCACCCGTGGGCCGGGGGATCTGACGGGCCGTACCGTCGCCGTGCCGAGCGAGAAGTCGACGGCGTATCTGCTGTTCCGGCTCTGGGCCGCCGACACGGTGCCCGGCGGGGTCGGCGAGATCGTGGTCATGCCGTTCCACGAGATCATGCCCGCCGTGCGGGACGGGAAGGTCGACGCGGGGCTCGTCATCCACGAGGCACGCTTCACGTACCAGAACTACGGCCTGCACAAGCTCGCCGACATGGGCGAGCACTGGGAGGACACCACCGGGCTGCCGATCCCGCTGGGCGCGATCATCGCGAAGCGGTCGCTGGGGGCGGAGGTGCTGAAGGGGCTCGCCGAGTCGATCCGCTCCTCCGTACGCGCTGCCTGGGACGAGCCCGAGGTCTCCCGCCCGTACGTCATGGAGCACGCCCAGGAGATGGACCCGGCCGTCGCCGACCAGCACATCGGCCTGTACGTCAACGAGTTCACCCACGACCTCGGCGAGGACGGCTACGCGGCGGTACGCGGACTGCTCACACGTGCGGCGGCCGAGGGGCTGGTGCCGCCCCTCGGCCCGGATTCGCTCGAATTCCCGTAGGGGATACGGGAATTGTTGAGGGTTATACGTCCAGCTGGTCGGCGACCGCGCGCAGCAGGCCCGCGATCTTCTTGCCGGAGGTCCTCTCGGGGTAGCGGCCCTTCTCGAGCATCGGGGTGATGTTCTCCAGGAGGGTCGTCAGGTCCTGGACGATGGAGGCCAGTTCGTCCGGCTTCTTGCGGGTGGCGGCCGCGACCGAGGGGGTCGGGTCCAGGACGGTGACGGAAAGTGCCTGGTCGCCGCGCTGGCCGGCGACCACACCGAACTCCACTCGCTGGCCCGGCTTGAGCGTCTCGACTCCGGCGGGGAGGACCGAGGAATGGACGAAGACGTCGCCGCCGTCGTCACGGGAGAGAAAGCCGAAGCCCTTCTCGCTGTTGAACCACTTGACCTTGCCGGTAGGCACGTCTGTCCTCGTCCTCGTACTCGTCGGAAAACTGCTTCGGAAACGGCTCTTGATAGCACTCGGGCGGGTCGTCGCGGACCCGCCGGTACCAAGGCTAATGGTCTTCAGGCCGGTGACAAGACGTCGCCGGGTTGTTCCTTCGCGCAGGGAACTACCCTGGTCCGGTGCGTGACAAAACCCAAACGAATTCCGCCGAGCCCGGTGACCGACTGATCCGTGTCGGTGCCATCGTGTTCTTCCTCGGTGCCCTGGCCACACTCGTCACAGTGGCTCCGCTGTTCCTCCACGCGAAGCCATTTCCGACATACATGTTCGGACTGAGCATGCTCATGGGGGTCGGCTTCCTGATCGCCGGCGCCGGAGTGCTGCGGTCGATCGCCGCGGGCCGCCGTCAGGCGCGCGCCGGGCGGTAGTCCGCGAGCCAGCCGGGGAACTCCGTGAGGTCCCCGAGGACGACGTCCGCCCCGGCCGTGCTCAGTTCCTCCGCGCTGCACGGACCGGTCGCCACGGCCACCGACAGCGCGTCGGCCTTGCGCGCGCCGCGTACGTCGCCGATGTGGTCGCCGACGTAGATCCCGGCCCCGTGCTCGCGCAGCGCCTCCGCCTTCTGCTCGGCCCACAGGTCGCCGACGACCTCGTCGGGATGGATGCCGAGGTGTTCCAGGTGCAGCTTGGCGTTCGGCTCGTACTTGGCCGTGACGACGATGGCGCGTCCGCCGGCCGCCTGTACGGCGGCGATGGCCTCGCGGGCGCCGGGCATCGCGGGGGTCGCGGCGATGGCGATCGTGGGGTACATCGACCTGTACAGGTCGGCCATCTCCGTCAGTTGCTCCTGGGGGAACCAGTTGATGAGCTCCTCGGCGAGGGGTGGTCCGAGGCGGGTGATGGCCAGGTCGGCGTCGATGTATGTGCCGGTGCGCTCGGAAAGAGCGAGGTAGCAGGCGTGGATGCCGGGGCGGGAGTCGATGAGGGTCATGTCCAGGTCGAAGCCGACGGTGGGCGGGAGCGGGGTCGTGTAGGCCATATGGGCCATTGTGCCCAGTGACTCGGTCACAACCGTTGCCTGGCGGCTGCGGGTGGGTGGGGGCTTGTCGCGCCCACGCGGCGGCGCCGCAAATCGATACAGCCCCGCGCCCCTTTTAGGGGCGCCTCTGTGAGCGCCAGGTGATGAAGAGCGCCGACAGCACGGCCGCGCCCCTCACCACCCACGGCCAGGTCTGCGCCATCGCCTCGTTCATGTGGCCCTGGGGTATGGGGGTGCCCCAGCGGCCGTCGTTTCTGCCCCAGAGCCAGATGAGGCCGGCCGTGACGGCGAGGCCGGGCATGCCGATGACCGCCCACTTGGACTCGTTGCGGGTGAGGCGGCGGGAGGCGTAGGCGATGAGCCAGCCGAGCAGCAGGGCGAACCAGTTGCCGAGGATCGCGCCGACGACGAGCAGGCCGGCGGCGACCAGGAGGAGCGGGTTGCTCCAGCCCCCGGTGGGGAGCGCGAGGCGGCGACGCGGGGCGGGGGCCTCGGGTGCGGTCTCCTCCTCGGCTTCCGGGGCCCGCTCGACGGCCGGTGGCGGCTCCTTCTCCAGATCCTTCGGGCGCGGTGGCCTGAGCAGGTCCGGGATCTCCACACCGCCGGTGAATCCCGGGACGCTCTCACCGAAGGGGGTGCTGTCGACCCGCCACCAGTCGGGCTGGGTCGCGCTGTTGCCGAGTTCCTCGGCGCTCGCCATGTGCGGCGGGGAGGCGGCGGGCCTCTCGGGTGGGGCCGGCTGGGCGGGGCGGGGGCGCGGTACGACCCGGCGCAGGCTCTTCGGCAGCCGCCCGCTGTCGTCCGGTTCGTCGTCGCGCTGCACCGGCACATGGGTGGGGGCCGACTGGGGTGCCGAGGCGGTGCCGCCCGCCGCGGCGACGACCTCGTCCGGGGTGCCGAGCCGGGAGAGGATGCGGCGGACCGCGGCGGGGCTGTCGACGGTGGCCTTCGCCCGGCGGCGGTCGATCTCACCCCGGAGCTCCGACACCAGGCGCATGCGCGCGGCGGACGGCAGCTGCCGCTGCTGCGCCACGTCGCCGACGCGGCTCAGATACTCGTAGACGACCTTGTCGCTCTCGATACCCACGAAGTCCCCTTTGGGGTGGGTGCGTTGGTTTTCCCGTGCTGCTTCCCGTGACGACGGTAGCGCAGGCCGCGGGTCACGTCGGCCGGCACACCAGCGGGTATCGGGTCTCCGAGCAGGGGCGGTTGCCGTACTCGCGCAGGACGTCCTTGCCGCCCTGGTCGGTGAGGTAGCGCAGGAAGGCGGCGGCGATGGAGTCGGCGGGCGGTTCGCCGTAGGTGTAGGCGTACTCGGTCTGCCAGTACGGGTAGGTGCCGTGCTCGACGCCGTCGAGGGTGGGCGGCATGTCGTCGATGCGGAGCTTGACGAGACGGCCGGAGGTCACGCTGCTGACCTCGCTGTAGCCGAGGGCACCCGGGATGGCGGCCGTGCGGTCCAGCAGGTTGTCGGTGCTGTCGGCCTCGCAGACGCCGGGCTTGTTGCGGTCCAGGGCGGTGCAGTCGTTCACGTCGGCCTCCGGGACCGGGCGGCCCTTGAGGACGCGCTTTTCGAGGGCGTTGCGGGTGCCGGAGTTGCGGAAGCGGTCGACGAGGTGGACGGGGAGGTCGACGCCGCCCACCTCGGACCAGTTGGTGATCTTCCTGGCGTAGATGTCGCGGACCTGCTGCAGGGAGAGGTTGCGGACCTTGGCGTCGGCGTTGACGACGAGTGTGAACAGCGTGTACGCGACCGGGCGCGGCAGGATCTGGGGGTGGTTGCCCTCCGCCGGGCCGTCGGTGAAGGCGATGTGGTCACGGAGCCCTTGTTCGCCCGAGATCCCGGCGTCCGCGCCGGTCTTCTCCAGGGCTGCGACGCCGTTCCCGCTGCCCTGGAAGGTGCCCCCGTCGACGGGGATGTGCGCGCCCTTGGCCGCGCACAGCTTCACGTACTCGTCGGCGGCGGCCTTCACCGCGGGTGCGAAGGCGGTGGAGCCGCCGAGGTGGAGGGTGCCGCCGACGCAGTCCAGCGGCGCCGGCTCGTCGCGTACGAACAGGGTCAGGCCCGCCTGGACCATGACGGCCAGGGCCAGCAGGATGATGCCGAACCAGGCCGGCCGGGACGCGAAGACATGGCTCTCGGTCCTGGCGACCTTGAACCGGAAGAACCGCAGCACCGGGTCGAACCAGCGTCGGCGGCCGCCGACGGCACCGCGGAAGACGGGCTTCGGGAAGGGTTCTCTGCTCTGGTCGTCGGGCCAGCGCTCCAGCACCACGAGCACCTTGTACTCGGCCCGCACCGGGAGCTTCACCTTCGGCAGCCGGATGACGCCCTGCCGTTCGGGCAGGTGGTTGTCGTGGCCGAAGCCGGGCACGGCCTGGTTGTCCCGGATGAAGGAGTCGCGCAGTTCGTCCTGGCTCAGTTCGGTGACCACCAGGGCCGCGACCTGGCGTTCCCGGAAGGTGACCCGTATGCCGCAGGGATCGCTGTCGGGGGTGAGGTAGTCGCCCTCCTCGATCGGGGCGGTGCCCGCGTTCTCGATCCGCAGCAGGACGAAGGAAGGATCCTTCAGATGGTGGCCGTCCTGCTGCATGTCCCGCAGCACTCCGGCGTACGGCGACTGGGTCGCGTCCGCGGCGAGCGTGTCCATCTGCACGCGGTAGCCGAGCCGCTTGCGGCCGACGACGGCGAACTCCCACAGGAACGCAGCGAACGGGAAGCCGACGCTGACGAGAGCAACCCACTTGTCGAAGTCGAGGTTCACCCCGGGCCCCCAGTTCCCCCGTGTCCACCGAACACCCAATCGCCCGCAACCACCGTGCAGTTGACAGGGAGCCCAGGGTGACCAGTGGGTGCCGGGTGGGGCCAGGATTGCCGCAATCGTCCCGCTGAAGTTCATCCGGAGGTCAACTGCGAAACGTCCCGTTAGCCAAGTCAGCCCGTCGTGGGGGTCCCCCCGCTCGAGCGAAGCCGAGAGTGGGGGAGTTTGAGGACGAGCCCCTTCAGGGCCGACGGGGGTCTGGGGGCGCAGCCCCCAGGGACGCGACCCCACCCGCTACCGTGGGTCGGATGAGCACCCCGGCCGCTCCGCGTTCACTCGCAGAGGCACTGCGCAACAGGGACGACGCCTCCCTGGCGGCACTGCTGCGCGCCCGCCCCGACCTCATCACGCCCGTCCCCACCGACCTCACCCAGCTGGCGACCCGGGCCGGCACCCGCGCGTCGGTCGTGCGGGCGTTGGAGCGGCTGGACCGTTTCGCGCTGCAGACGGCCGAGGCGCTGGCGGTGGCCGCGGATCCGGCGGGGTACGAGGAGCTGCTCGGGCTGATGAGCGGTGACGACGGCGACCCGGCGGTCGCCGCGGCGCTCCCCCGTGCCCTGGGCACCCTGCGTGAGCAGGCCCTGGTATGGGGCGGCGACGACCGGCTGCGGCTGGTGCGGACGGCCCGTGAGCTGCTCGCGCCGGCACCGCAGCACCCGTCGCCGACGGGGCTCGGGCCCACGGCGCAGGAAGCGACGGCGGGTATGTCGCCGGGCCGGATCCAGGAGATCGTCACCACGGTCGGGCTGCCCTCGACGCACGACTCCGTCTCCGCCGTGGCCTCGCTGACCGCCTTGTTCGGCGACCGCGCCCGGATGACGGCACTGCTGGCCGAGGCGCCTGTGGAGTCCCGGGAGGTGCTGGACCGCCTGGTGTGGGGGCCGCCGTACGGGCAGGTCACGGCAGATCCCGCGCCCCGGCTGCGCTGGCTCCTGGACCGCGGGCTGCTGCTGCCGACGGCGCCCGGGACGGTCGTACTCCCCCGTGAAGTGGCCCTGCACTTGCGCGGCGGCCGTGCGCATCGTGCCGTCGAGCCGCTGCCGCCCGCCCTGGAGGTGACGGCCACGCACCGTCCACAGGTTGTGGACGCGACGGCGGCCGGGCAGGCGTACACGGCGCTGGCGACCGTGGAGGAGCTGCTGAAGGACTGGGACGAGGGCGGGCCCGCGGTGCTGCGGGCCGGCGGTCTCAGCGTGCGCGACCTCAAGCGCACCGCGGTCGCGCTCGACGTGTCCGAGCCCGTCGCCGCCTTCTGGGTCGAGCTGGCGTACGCGGCCGGGCTGCTGGCGTCCGACGGGGAGGCCGACGAGCGGTATGCGGCGACCCCGGCCTACGACGAGTGGCTGGAGCTGCCGCCCGCCGAGCGCTGGGCGCAGCTGGCGCAGGCGTGGCTGACGGCGACGCGGACCGCGGGCGTCGTCGGGGCGCGGGACGCGAAGGAACGCACCTTGTCGGCGCTGGGACCGGGCCTGGACCGCTCCGCGGCCCCGGAGGTACGGCACCGGGTGCTGAGCCTGCTGGCCGGGCTGCCGGAGGGCGCCTCCCCGTCTGCCGAGTCCGTCCTGGCGCGGCTGCGCTGGGAGCGGCCCCTGCGCGGCCCCCAGCTGGGCGACGACCTGCGTGGACGGCTCGCCGGCTGGGCGCTGTCGGAGGCGGAGACGCTGGGCGTGACGGGCCGGGGCGCGCTGTCCGCGCACGGCAGGGCGCTGCTCGGGGCGCCCGCGCCCGTGCCTTCACCCGCGCCGAAGGACGCCGAGCCGGCGCAGGAGGGCCCCGGCGACAAGCTCCCCGTCCACCACGTGCCGCTCACCGTGGAGCCCCTCTCCCCCACCGAGCAGGCCACCGCCTCCGCGGCGGCCGGCCGTCTCCTCGCGCCGCTCCTGCCCGAGCCCCTGGACCATGTGCTGCTCCAGGCGGACCTGACGGCGGTGGCCCCCGGCCCGTTGAAGCGCCCGCTGGCCGACATGCTGGACGTCCTGGCGGACGTGGAGTCGAAGGGCGGGGCCACCGTCTACCGCTTCACACCGGGTTCGGTACGGCGCGCCCTGGACGCGGGCCGCACGGCCACCGACCTGCACGCCTTCCTGAGCGCCCACTCCCGCACGCCGGTACCGCAGCCGCTGACGTATCTGATCGACGACGTGGCCCGCAAACACGGGCATCTGCGGGTGGGCGCGGCCTCGGCGTACGTGCGCTGCGACGACGACACGATGCTCAACGAGATCATGGCCGACAAACGCGCCGCGGCCCTGCGGCTGCGCCGCCTCGCGCCCACCGTCCTCGCCACCCAGGCCGACCCGGCGACCCTCCTCGACGGGCTGCGCGCGATGGGCTTCGCCCCGGCCGCGGAGTCGGCGGAGGGCGACGTCCTGATCACCCGCGCCGATGCCCACCGCACCCCGCCGCGCACCGCCCCCGAGCCGGTCCCGGACGGTCCGCCGACCCCCGACGCCACGCTCCTGGCGGCGGCGATCCGCGCGATCCGGGCCGGTGACCTGGCCTCCACCACCCCGCGCAAGCAGACCCCGTCGGCCGCGCCGGGCGGCGACCTCCCCCGCACCACCTCCGCCGAGACCCTCGCCACCATGCAGGCCGCCGTCCTCACCGGTGAGGCCCTGTGGATCGGCTACGTCAACGCCGAGGGAGCCGCCAGCCAGCGCGTCATCGCCCCGATCCGTGTCGAGGGCGGCTTCGTGACGGCGTACGACCACACGGCGGACGAGGTGCGGACGTATCCGCTGCACCGGGTCACGGGGGTCGCCGAACTCGCGGACGACTGATCAAGGCCGGACAGGACCGGCAGCGGTCGGTTGCTGCCGCTTCCCGACCTCCCGTGATCATCCTTGGATGCGGCACACTGGACGTTTGGCCGAGACGTTTGGCCAAGACGTCCGGCCCACGGAAAGGGTGCCCCGCGTGAATGGTCCACTCATCGTCCAGTCCGACAAGACCCTGCTCCTCGAGGTCGACCACGAGCAGGCCGACGAGTGCCGCCGGGCCATCGCGGCGTTCGCGGAGCTGGAGCGGGCGCCCGAGCACATCCACACCTACCGGGTGACACCGCTGGGGCTGTGGAACGCGCGGGCGGCCGGGCACGACGCCGAGCAGGTCGTGGACGCGCTCGTCCAGTACAGCCGGTATCCCGTGCCGCACGCCCTGCTCGTGGACGTCGCGGACACCATGGACCGGTACGGGCGGCTGACCCTCAGCAAGCACCCCGCGCACGGACTGGTGCTCACCACCACCGACCGGCCGGTGCTGGAGGAGATCCTGCGCTCGAAGCGGATCGCTCCGCTGGTCGGGGCGCGGATCGACCCGGACACCGTGGCCGTGCATCCGTCCGAGCGCGGGCAGATCAAGCAGACGCTGCTGAAGCTGGGCTGGCCCGCCGAGGACCTCGCGGGATACGTCGACGGCGAGGCGCACCCGATCGAGCTGCACGAGGACGGCTGGGCGCTGCGCCCGTACCAGAAGCAGGCCGTGGAGAACTTCTGGCACGGCGGGAGCGGGGTCGTGGTCCTGCCCTGTGGCGCGGGCAAGACGCTCGTCGGCGCCGGGTCCATGGCGCAGGCGAAGTCGACGACGCTGATCCTCGTCACCAACACCGTCTCGGCGCGGCAGTGGAAGCACGAACTCGTGAAGCGCACGAGTCTCACCGAGGACGAGATCGGTGAGTACAGCGGTACGCGCAAGGAGATCCGGCCGGTCACCATCGCCACGTACCAGGTGCTGACCACCAGGCGGAAGGGCGTCTACCCGCACCTGGAGCTCTTCGACTCCCGCGACTGGGGCCTGATCGTCTACGACGAGGTGCATCTGCTGCCCGCGCCGGTCTTCAAGTTCACGGCGGATCTGCAGGCGCGGCGGCGGCTGGGTCTGACGGCGACCCTCGTACGGGAGGACGGGCGCGAGTCGGACGTGTTCTCGCTGATCGGCCCGAAGCGTTTCGACGCGCCGTGGAAGGAGATCGAGGCCCAGGGCTACATCGCGCCCGCCGACTGCGTGGAGGTCCGGGTCAACCTCACCGACTCCGAGCGGCTCGCCTACGCCACCGCCGAGCAGGAGGAGAAGTACCGCTACTGCGCGACGACGGAGACCAAGCGGAAGGTCACCGAGGCGATCGTGCGCCGTTTCGCGGGCCAGCAGATCCTCGTCATCGGGCAGTACATCGACCAACTCGACGAGCTGGGCGAGCACTTGAACGCGCCCGTCATCAAGGGCGAGACCTCCAACGCCCAGCGCGAGAAGCTCTTCGACGCCTTCCGGGAAGGCGAGATCAGCGTGCTGGTGGTCTCCAAGGTCGCGAACTTCTCCATCGACCTGCCGGAGGCGACCGTCGCCATCCAGGTGTCGGGCACCTTCGGCTCACGCCAGGAGGAGGCCCAGCGGCTCGGACGGGTACTGCGCCCCAAGTCCGACGGCCACCAGGCGCACTTCTACTCGGTCGTCGCCCGCGACACCATCGACCAGGACTTCGCCGCCCACCGCCAGCGCTTCCTGGCGGAACAGGGCTACGCCTACCGGATCATGGACGCGGACGAACTCCTGGCGGAGGGCTGAGCACAGCGATTCCCCCACAGGGAAGCCGCCGGGCGTCTGTGCCGTCACTTACGGCGTACGCCCGCTTCCTCGCCGTACTCGCCGAGGATGACCACGTCGAAGGCGGCGCCCGCGAACACCTTCAGGGCGCGCAGGGCGTCGCCGAGGCGGTGGCGGTGGCTGCCGAGGACGGGGGTGGCGCCGGGCGGACCCGGCCGGCCGGGGCCTGGGGTGATGGTTGCTGCGCTCATGTATCCATGGTGGATCGGCAGGCATAAAGGGAGCATCGGCCTGCGGACCGAACCTCCTTCGCCGCCACGTACGACTCCGGTCCTGGCCCTCCCTCCCGGGTATGACGGGGACATCCCCTAGGGGGCCCTGAGGGGGAGGCCCGGGCGGCGGACGGGGGGGTGGAAAAACCGTTGGCCTCCGTCTCCCCCGTTCACCTAGAATCTCCGCTCTTGCCCGCCTCCCTCCACGGAGTGCCGCCGCCCGGACGGAAACCGGTCGGCACCTCGCAGCCCAGCCCGCAGCGCCTTCGGAGGCACAGCCTTGTCCACGCCCGTCGACGACCCCACCCCTCTCGACGACCCCCTCTCCCGCGAGCGCGCCCACCTCGCCGAGTCCCGTGCGGCCCTGCGCGCCATGCGGGAGGACGTCGAGTCGCTCGACATCAGCGACGTCACCGCGAACTGGGTCAACGCCGAGGTCCTGGCCCGCCAGATCGACGAGCGCATCAAGGCGCTGGCCGACCTCAGCGACACCCCGCTGTTCTTCGGCCGCCTCGACTACCTGCACTCCCCGGGCGCCGACCAGGCCGAGGGCGCGGAGGGCGAGCGCTTCTACATCGGGCGCCGGCATGTGCACGACCACGACGGCGACCCCATGGTGATCGACTGGCGGGCTCCGGTCTCACAGCCGTTCTACCGGGCGTCGAAGAAGGACCCGCTGGACATCGCGCTGCGCCGCCGCTTCGGGTACACCCGCGGCGACATCACCGCGTACGAGGACGAGCACCTCTCCGACCCGGCCGAGGCCGCCCGCACCAGCAAACTGCTCCAGCAGGAGATCGAGCGCCCGCGCGTGGGTCCGATGCGGGACATCGTGGCGACCATCCAGCCCGAGCAGGACGAGATCGTGAGGTCCGGGCTGGGCGGGACGGTGTGCGTACAGGGAGGACCCGGGACCGGAAAGACGGCCGTCGGCCTCCACCGCGTCGCGTATCTGCTCTACGCCCACCGGGAGCGGCTCGCCCGCACCGGCACACTCGTCATCGGGCCGAACAGGTCCTTCCTGCACTACATCGAGCAGGTCCTGCCCGCCCTCGGCGAGTTGACGGTCCAGCAGGCCACCGTGGACGACCTCGTGGCCGGGGGCATCGAGGTCCGGGGCACCGACGACGCGGCGGCCGCGGTCATCAAGGGCGACGCGAGGATGGCGGAGGTGCTGCGGCGGGCCGTCCACTCCCACGTCACCATGCCGACCGAGCCCCTCGTCGTCGTGCGCGGCTCACGCCGCTGGCGGGTACCCGCGTACGAACTGGAGGACATCGTCCGGGAGTTGCTCGACCGCGGCATCCGCTACGGCGCCGCCCGCGAGGCCCTCCCGCAGCGCATCGCGCACGCCGTACTGGTGCAGATGGAACGGTCGGGGGAGGCGCCGGACGACCGGGTGCAGGACGCGGTGGCCCGCAACGCGGCGGTGAAGGCGGCCGTCAAACAGGTGTGGCCGCCGGTGGATCCGGCGAAACTCGTGCTGCGCCTGCTGACGGACGCGGACTTCCTCGCCGTACACGCGGAGGGAGTCCTGGACGAGGACGAGCAGAAGACGATCCTCTGGTCGAAGCCGGTCCGCAGCGTGAAGTCCGCCAAGTGGTCCGCGGCCGACGCCGTGTTGATCGACGAGACGACGGACCTCGTCCAGCGCACGCACTCCCTCGGGCATGTGGTCCTGGACGAGGCGCAGGACCTCTCCCCCATGCAGTACCGCGCGGTCGGCCGCCGCTGCACCACCGGTTCGGCGACCGTCCTCGGCGACCTGGCGCAGGGCACCACGCCCTGGGCGACGCGGAGCTGGGACGAGGCGCTCGCGCACCTCGGCAAGTCGGACGGCGTGATCGAGGAGCTGACGGCCGGTTTCCGCGTGCCCACGGACGTCATCACCTACGCCTCCCGGCTGCTGCCGCACATCGCTCCCGGCCTCACTCCGGTCGCGTCGGTCCGCGAGAACCCGGGCTTCTTCGCCCTGCGCCCGATCGAGGACGTCTCCGAAGTGGTCGCCGCCTGCGAGGAGTTGCTCCGCAACGAGGGCTCGACGGGCCTGATCGCGGCCGACGCGCGCGTCCCGGCACTGGCTCAGGCACTGACGGCGGCCGGGATCAGCTACCTGGCCCCCGGTGAGGAGACGACGGCCGAGACCCGCCTCACCCTGGTCCCGGCGTCGCTCGCCAAGGGCCTGGAGTACGACTACGTGGTCCTGGACGAGCCCCAGGCGGTGGTCGACGGCGAGCCCGACGAACGGACCGGCCTGCGCCGCCTGTACGTGGCGCTGACCCGCGCGGTGTCCGGCCTGATCGTGACGCATGCGGCACCGCTGCCACCGCAGCTGGCCGAGTAGGGCGCTCCGCCGTTCTGACATGCCCTCTCGGGGAGCCCCGCTCAACGCCCGTCCAGGACCTGCCGCCACTCGCGTACCGACTCCGCCGACACGGGCCCGTCCCAGCCCCCGGGTCTGGCGGCCCCGCCGATGTGAAAGGCATCGATCCCCGCGGCCCGTAGCTGTGGCACGTGCTCCAGCCGCAGCCCCCCGCCCACCATGATCCGCGGCTCGTAGCCGGGCTCCCCGCACCGCGCCGCCTCGGCGAGCAGTGTGGGGAGGCCGTCGTCGACCCCGGCGGGCGAACCGGCCGTGAGGTAGGTGTCGTGCCCCGGCAGGCCGTCCAGCTGCTTGCGCAGTGCGTCCCGGTCCGCGGCCCGGTCGATCGCGCGGTGGAAGGTCCAGCGGCAGCCGTCGAGTTCCCCCACGAGCCGCTCCACGGCATCCAGGTCGACCTGCCCGTCCGTGTCGAGGAACCCGAGCACGAACTGGTCGGCCCCGGCCGCCCGCAGCTCCCGGGCCACCCGGACCAGCCTCTCCACGTCCCCCGCGGCGAACCCGTCCGCCGGCCGCAGCATCACGCGCAGGTCGATGTCGACGGCGGCACGGATCCCGGCGAAGGTCTCGACCGGCGGGGTCAGCCCGTCGGCCGCCATGTCGGCGACCAGCTCCAGCCGGTCCGCGCCTCCGGCCTGGGCGGCGACCGCGTCCTCGGCGTCGAGGGCGATCACCTCCAGGACTGCACGCATGCTCATAGGGCCCCTTCCGTCGGTGTTCCCCTGGAGCGACTACAGGTCTAGTCCAATCTCAGGGTACGACGCCAGGCCGGACGACCGCGAGATCGCCCCCAATCAGCCCCTCCGGCGTTTGAGGAGCGGGGGTCCGGGGGCTGGCCCCCGGGACGGGACGGGTAGGGGCGGCGGGGGCGACTCAACGTGTTCGGAACGACCTCCTGCGGATGGCGACCCAGGGCCCGCACCCTGCGCACGCCGAGGGGGGGCGGCCGGGGCGAGATCGCCCCCCGGACCCTGCCGCAGCCGCGAGCCGTCAGCCGAACATGTTCAGCTCCCCCGCCTCCGCTCCCACCAGCTCGTACGACGTGCCATCCGGCACCGACCGGCCCGCGTAGAGCCGTACCAGGGTTGCGGAGTCGCCGATGAAGCGCGCCGGGTTCCGCTCCCCGCTCGCCTCCCCCAGCAGCAGCGGCTCGTCCACGTCGTCGAGGTCGGCGTGCAGCGGCAGGCGGCCCCGCTCGCGGGTGATCCGGGCGAGGAGGCTGAGGGCGTCCGGGAGACCGGGGCCCCCGTAAGCCCCCGGCTCACCCCAGACGTCCCGTACGTCGCCCGCGTGCACCCACTCCCCCAGCGCGACCCGGTCCAGCACACCGCCCGCCTTGGCGATCACCGGTCCCGCCTCGGCCATCCCGCGCTCCAGCTCGTCCACGACCTGCTGGTGGGACCAGTCGGCGCGCTCGGCGATGTCCCGGTCGTTGGATGCGGGCGAGAAGACGCCCTCCTCGAAGCGGCCCTCCACCACCCGCAGCAGCGCGGCCGAACAGTGCGCGAGAACGTCCCGCACCGTCCACCGCGGACACGCGGTGGTGGGAAGGGCGAAGTCCGCGTCCGGGCGGGCGCGCAGGAGCGGGATCAGGGCGTCGCGCTCGACGGCCAGGAGGCGTCCGGGCAGTTCGGGGTCGCGTACGTCGTCAGTTGTCGTCATGGGGGCCACGCTAGGGGCGCCGGGTGATCGACGGGAGAGGCCGGAGACTCCGGAGAGGCGGGAGAATGAGCCCATGGCCGATCACGCCCGCCCCGATGCCGACGCCCTGCGCACCCGCTGGACCCGCGCCCTGGAAGGTGCCCGCTCCCCCGCCACCGGCCCCGACCCGGCCCCGTACGCGGACAACCTCCTCGCCCGCTGGCAGGAACCGCAGCGCCACTACCACACGCTCGCGCACCTCACGGCGGTCCTCGACCACGTCGACGTACTGGAGGAGTACGCGGCCGACCCGGACGTCGTACGCCTCGCCGCCTGGTTCCACGACGCGGTCTACTTCCCCGACCGCTCCGAGAACGAGGAACGCTCGGCCCGCCTCGCCGAGCGCGCCCTCCCCGAGGCGGGCCTCTCCGAGGCGAAGACCGCCGAGGTGGCCCGCCTGGTCCGTCTCACCGTCGGCCACGACCCGGCCGAAGACGACCGCGACGGCCAGGTCCTGTGCGACGCCGACCTCGCGATCCTGGCCTCACCCCCGTCCGCGTACGCCGCGTACACGGCCGCCGTACGCGAGGAGTACCACTTCGTCCCCAGCGTCGCCTTCCGCACGGGCCGCGCCGCGATCCTGCGCCAACTCCTCGATCTGCCACGGCTGTTCAGGACGCCGCACGGCCAGACGGAGTGGGAGGCGACGGCCCGGTACAACCTCACCTCCGAGCTGGAAATGCTGTCGCTTCCGACCGGCCCGGCCGCATAGTCTGCGGCCCATGCATGCATGGGGCGGGGACCAGGTGGAGGAGGCCGTGGCGGGCTGCGTGGCAGCGCTGCGGCAGGCGGTGGACCGGGACTGGACGGAGGTGGCGGCGGCCGGGCTGGAGTGGAACTGCCACGAGACGGCGGTCCACATAGCGGATGACCTCATCGCGTACGCCGCCAACCTGGCCGGACAAGCCCAGGACGCCTACGTCCCCTTCGAGCTCAGGCTCGACGAGGGCACCGACAACGCCGGCCTGCTGCACGTGATCGAGACGACCGGCGCCCTGCTCGCCGCCGCCGTCCGCACCGCGCCGCGCGAGGCCCGCTGCTTCCACCCGTACCCCTTCCGCAGTGCGAACCGCGAGGGCTTCGCCGCGATGGGCATCGCCGAGGTCCTCGCCCACACGTACGACATCGCGGGCGCTCTGGGCCTGGAGTACGAACCCCCGGCCGCACTGGCCGAGTCCGTCCTCACCCGCATCTTCCCGCATGTCCAGCCGAGCCCCGACCACTGGCGCACCTTCCTCTGGGCCACCGGCCGCGGCGAACTCCCCGGCCGCGCCCGCCTCACCGAGTGGCGCTGGAGCAACAACCTGGTCCTGCCCACCGACCGCCTCACCCTGCAGGGCATCACCCCCGCGGCCGCACGCGACCTGGTGGCGGGCGGCGACGGCGGCTTCGACTGGCTCGACGGCGCCCCCTTCGAGGGCACCCGGGATGCCTCGGGCTTCATGCTGAAGGCGTACGAAGAGGGCGTGCACCGCCCGGAGTTCGGCGTCTTCGCCCTCGTCCGCCGCGAGGACGGCCGCGCGATCGGCGGCATCGGCTTCCACGGCGTCCCCGACGAGGAGGGCCGCACGGAGATCGGCTACGACCTCACCGAACCGGCCCGCGGCCACGGCTACGCCACCGAGGCCCTGCGCGCCCTGTCGGACTGGGCCCTGGCAAGGGACGACGTCCACACCCTCTTCGCCACGATCGAACGGGACAACGTCCCGTCCCAGTCGGTGGTCACCCGCGCCGGCTTCAGGAAGGTGAGCGAGGACGAGGAGGGGCTGGCCTACGAGCTGGGGCGCTGAAACCGCCCCTTCGGCCGCCGCAACCCCGCCCGGGTCAGCAACTGCACCACCTCCCGGCTGCTGACCTCCACCGCTCCCGCCGCGACCACCTCCGCATACCGGTGCGACGGGATGTCGTAGTGGTCCCGCTCGAAGGCGCGCGAGGGCACGCCCAGTTTCTCGGCGAACGCGTGCAGTTCGTCGTACGACACGTCGCTCACCAGGTGGGACCACATGCGGCCGTGGCCGGGCCAGGTCGGTGGGTCGATGTACACGGTCACGAGGAGGACGACCCGCCCGTGGCCGTGGCCAGCGTGCCGACCGCGGCGACCTTCACGCCCGCCTTGTGGCAGACCCAGTGCGGATCGGGGCCGAGCTCCGGCTCGACGTCGAGGGCGTGCGGGTCACCGCCGCCGCAGACCGGGCACAGCGGCCAGCGGCCGTATGCCTCCAGCAGGGCGTCCTGGACGTCCTGCGCGACCAGCCCGGCGACGTACTCGACGCCTTCCGGCCACTGCTCCACCCACCATCGCCGCTGGACGACGGACTCCTCGACCATGGACACCACGTCCGCCGCGGCGACCTCGCCCGCGGCCAGATCGGCGAGTACAAGGGCGCGTGCCGCGTGCAGCGCCTGCTCCTGGGGGCTGATGGGGTGCATGCCCCCATTGTGCGCACTCTTGACCGGGACACGAACCGAAAATATCTTTCATGGGTGACCCAGAACGTGAAGGAAATTTTCGCAGGCTCGGCGGGCCGGGCGAGCGCACCGCCCGCCCCCGCCGCCCTCGCCGCGAAGGTGCGCACGCTCGCGCCCTCCATGACCCGCTCCATGCAGCGCGTCGCCGAGGCCGTCGCGGGCGATCCGGCCGGCTGCGCGGCGCTCACGGTCACCGGCCTCGCCGAGCTCACCGGCACCAGCGAGGCGACGGTCGTACGGACGGCCCGGCTGCTCGGGTATCCGGGGTACCGGGATCTGCGGCTCGCCCTCGCCGGGCTTGCGGCGCAGCAGCAGTCCGGGCGGGCGCCCGCCATCACCACCGACATCGCGGTCGACGATCCGATCGCCGATGTCGTGGCGAAACTCGCGTACGACGAGCAGCAGACGCTGGCCGATACGGCGGCCGGGCTGGACACGGTCCAGCTGGGGGCGGCGGTCGCCGCGGCGGCGGTCGCGCGGCGCATCGATGTGTACGGTGTCGGGGCGTCCGGCCTCGTCGCCCAGGACCTCACGCAGAAGCTGCTGCGAATAGGGCTGATAGCCCAGGCGCACAGCGATCCGCACCTGGCCGTGACGAACGCGGTGCAGTTGCGGTCGGGGGACGTCGCCATCGCGATCACGCACTCCGGGTCCACCGGGGACGTCATCGAGCCGTTGCGGGTCGCCTTCGAGCGCGGGGCCACGACGGTGGCGATCACGGGGCGGCCGGACGGGGCGGTCGCCCAGTACGCGGACCATGTGCTGACGACGTCGACCGCGCGGGAGAGCGAGTTGAGGCCCGCGGCCATGTCCTCCCGGACCAGTCAACTCCTGGTCGTGGACTGCCTGTTCGTGGGAGTCGCGCAGAAGACGTACGAGACGGCTGCGCCCGCGCTGGCCGCTTCGTACGAGGCACTGGCGCACCGGCACCGCAGGTAGTCGCAAGCAGTCGTCGCAGGAAGTCGCAGGAAGTCGCAGACAAGAGACCGGACCGCACATCCGAAAGAGCCGCCCCCATGACCTCCACCTCCAACCCCCGTGATCTCCGCGCCGAGTTGGAATCGCTGACCACCGAGGCCTTCCGGCCCGAGCTCGCCGACATCGACCGGCTGCCCACGCTCGACATCGCCCGGCTCATGAACGGCGAGGACGCCACCGTCCCGGCAGCCGTGGCCCGGCAGCTTCCGTCCATCGCCGCCGCCATCGACGCCGTCGCCGAGCGGATGGCGCGGGGCGGGCGGCTGATCTACGCCGGTGCGGGAACCGCCGGCCGGCTCGGCGTGCTGGACGCCTCCGAGTGCCCGCCGACCTTCAACACCGACCCCGAGCAGGTCGTGGGCCTGATCGCGGGCGGACCCGACGCCATGGTCACCTCCGTCGAGGGCGCCGAGGACTCCGCGGAGCTGGCCCGCAGCGACCTCGACGCCCTGCGCCTCCTCGCCGCCGACACGGTGGTCGGCATCTCCGCCTCCGGCCGCACCCCGTACGCGATCGCCGCCGTGCGGCACGCCCGCGCACTGGGGGCACTGACCATCGGCCTCGCCTGCAACGCGGACAGCGCGCTCGCGGCGGCCGCCGAGCACGGCATCGAGGTCGTCGTCGGTCCCGAGCTGCTCACCGGCTCCACCCGCCTCAAGGCGGGCACGGCGCAGAAGCTCGTCCTCAACATGCTCTCGACGATCACGATGATCCGGCTCGGCAAGACCTACGGGAACCTGATGGTCGACGTACGCGCCTCGAACGAGAAGCTGCGCGCCCGCTCGCGGCGGATCGTCGCCCTCGCCACAGGCGCCTCGGACGACGAGATCGAGCGCGCCCTCGCGGCCACCGACGGCGAGGTGAAGAACGCGATCCTCACCATCCTGGCCGGTGTGGACGGCCCCACGGCGGCGCGCCTCCTGGATGACTCGGACGGGCATCTGCGGGGTGCACTGGCGGCTGCGGCCCACTGAGAAATCACCGGCGCTCTCATGCCCGCCAGACGAGCGCCCAAGAACCCCCTCGGCCCGAAGCTCGTGTTCCGGGCCGAGGCATGGACCGCGTTCGTCGAGGACGTGCGGGCCCACTAAGCAACCGTTGCCGCCTGGTGGGCGTTCAGGGCGGAGCGGATCTCCTCCTCGTCCGCCTGGCTGAGCGAGGTGTGCAGGACCTCGCCGCCGAACCGGGCTATACGCGGCAGCGCCTTGTCCGCGGTGGCGTCGTAGATCACCGCGATCACCGCGGCGTGCCCGGGTGCCAGGCGCTCGCCGAGGCTCTTGATGAACTGGGTCCGCTCGTCGTCCTCGGCGGTCGCGCCGACCGCTCCGCCCGCGGCCGCGCCGATGGCGGCACCGAGCAGCGGCTGCAGGAGCAGCAGCCCGATCAGACCTCCCCACAGCGCACCGCCCAGGGCGCCGGAGGCGGCGGGGTGGGGCTTGCCGGGGATCTTCACCTCACCGTCGTGGTCACGGACGAGCAGTACCGCGTCGGCCACATGCACGGTGTGTTCGGTGTGCAGGGCGCGCAGTTCCACGAGCGCCTGCTCGGCGACGCTCTCGTTGGGGTACGCGACGGCGATCATGTCGGTCATCGGGGTTCCTCCTGACGGTACGGGACGCGCACCGAAGACCTCGCGAGTGTTCCTGGCCTTCGATCCACAGCGCCTTGCGATGGCTCCATCATGGAGTTGGTCGACTGCTCAAGTCAAGTGACAAAGTCGAGTTACTGAATGTCAGTGGTGTCTGCGAGGGTGTGGGCACGGAGATCGACGAGCTGGAGGGGACACGGCATGACGCGCACGGACGGCGGCGGCTGGGAGGGCATGGACTACCGGGGCTGGCAGGACCCTGAGGATGTGCGGCGGCGCCTCGACGCGGGCGCCGATCCCGAGCGGTGGGGCGTCGGCGGCTCGCGGCCCCTGCACCGGGCGGCGCTGCTCGGCTCACCCGAGGTCGCCGCGGAACTGGCCCGGCGCGTGGCGGACGTGGACGCGCTGGAGGGCGGGACGACGGCGCTGTGGGACGCGGTGGTGGAGAGGCGTTCGGAGAACGCCCGGGCGCTGGTCGCCGCAGGCGCGGACCCGGGGTGGGTCGGACCCGGCGGCTGGACACCGGCACGGCTGAGCCTCGCCGGGCCGGATCCCGAGCTGTTCGCGGACCTGCCCGAGGCCCGCCCCGGCCTCACGGAGGCCGAGCGGGCGGTGACGGAGGAGGGCCGACGGCTCATCGCGGCCCTCGGCGACTTCTACGACGACGGCCTCGGGCTGGCGTGCGTGGGCGGGATCGATGCGGCGGAGGCGATACGCCGCCTGGAGGCAACCCCGGCCGACCCCGAACTGACGGCCGAGCTCGAGGAGGACCCGTACGCCTACGACCTGGACGAAACCCTGAGGATCGTCGGCGTGACGACCGTGCCGGGCGGCTGCGTCATCACCCAGCCGTGGGGCTACGGCCCTTCGATGCCCGGCATACACACCCGCCTCTCCGCGGGCACCGTCTCCTACGGCCTGTACGCCAACCCGAAGAGCGGCAACCAGGGCAGCATCCACCGCGACGGCGTCTGCGAGGGCTGGGATCTGCACCCGGGTGGCGGTCCGGACGTGGGGGACAGCCCCGGGGAGGTCCTGTTCTCGTACGTGTACTGCAACCAGGCGGTGGCCCACTCGCTCGCGTACGCCGGCCTGCGCCCGACCGACGCCCGAGCGATCCTCGGTCCGCCGGACCACTGGGTCGAACTGCCGGACCGCGACTACTGGGCGGTCTGACTAGGTCCCCGAAGCCAGGCCGACATCCCCGTCTACCTCCTCATCGACCGCGACAACAACACCGTCGTCGTCTACAGCGAGCCCAAGGACGGCCGCTACCAGCAAGTCGTCAGCCGGCCCTGGGGACGCTGGTGGAGCTCCCCGCACCCGTCGGCTTCACCCTCGACACCGAAGAGCTCAAGGACTACGCACACTGATACCTATGAACCACGCCCAACTGACGGCCCTCGGCCGCGCCCTCCGCCTCCTAGGCGAGCACGGCGAATCCCTCACCGCCGACACCCCGGACGCCAAGCTTCACGAGGTCAAGGCGGACCTCCGCCGCGCCCTCGACCTGCTGGACGAGAGCGTCACCTCCGCCGCGCCCGCCACCCGCTGCCGCGAGCACCCGAACGGCCCGGTCGACGAGAACGCCCACGACCTCTGCCTGCTGTGCGAGACCCGCCGCCGGGCGGCCCGCCGCGCCGAGTTCAACGGCGGCCCCGTCCCCTCGCACGCCACCGAGACCGTCCCCTCCCGCTACGGCGTCAGCGCCGACCGCCCGCAGCCGCAGCAGCGCTGGCTGGCGGAGGCGTGGAACGGCCAGACCTGGCACCTGTGCGGGACGCCGAGGCGGGACCGGCGCGAGGCCGAGCTGTATCTGGCCGCTCAGCGCCGCGGGCCCCGCCCCGCGATGGCGTACCGGCTGGTGCACGAGTTCACCGACTACGAGGTGCTGCGCGTCTGGGGCACACCGGTGAAGGTCGACATCGAGCCGTTGGGAAACCTCTAGCCCCGCCTACTTGTGCAGCGGGAGCGACGCGAACTCGTACCCCTCCCACAGCCGCCGCGAGGTCTCCTCCAGGTACGGCCCGACCTGCGCCTTCGGCCCGGCATCCAGCACCTGGACCAGGCGCTCCCCCGCCTCGAACGCCGGCCAGCCCGGATCCCCCGTCCGCGCGAACGCCGTCCAGGACTCCCGGAACCGGGACGACAACGCCTCCCCCTCCGCGGTGGCCCCCGTACCCGCGAACAGCAGCTGACCCAGGTCCGCCTCGAACGTGCCGAACAGCAGCGGAATGTCCAGTCCGTGGCATGCGCCGAGGCCGCCCCCGCCGCCGGGGGCCGCCCAGGTCAGCTCGTACAGATGGGCGCGCCCGCCACCCTCGACCTGCGCTTCGGCCAGGCGCAGTGAGGGCATGTTGAACAACCAGTCCGTCTGCACGCGCTCGAACAGCTCACCCGGCGTGGCCTCCGGGAAGGCCGCGCGATACGCCCGCTCCCCGTCCGGCCCCGGACCGAACATCCGCAGCGCCCAGCCCGCCTGCTCCTCCCCGATCTTGCCCAGCATCCCGCCGATGGCGAGGAACAGCCGGAACTCGTCCCGGTTGTGCCCGACGAGCAGGTCGACGTCCTTCCCCGCCCCCGCCCTCAGCGCCTCCCAGGGGGTGCACGGCAGCACCTCGCCGTCGACCACCGGCGAGAAGGGCGTGGAGGTGGGGGCCACCTGCCCCCAGCGGTCCGCGTACGACATCATCTTCGCGCTCAACGCCTCGCCCACCGAGGTGAGTCGACGGGGCTCGACGGTCGCGAGATCGGCCGCCGCCGGACGCAGACCCGCCTCCTCCGCGATGGCGGACGCGATGTCCCGGGCCAGCTCGCCGGAGAAGTAGGTCCCCGGGACACTCTGCGCGACGGCCCGCCGGAACAGCCCCCGCGCGCTCGGCATGGCCAGCAACGAGGCCACCGACCCGGCCCCCGCGGACTCACCGAAGACGGTCACCTGCCCGGGATCGCCGCCGAACCCCTCGATGTTGTCCCGCACCCACTCCAGCGCGGCCACCTGGTCGAGCAGCCCCCGATTGGCGGGCGCCCCCTCGATGAGGGCAAACCCCTCGATCCCCACCCGGTAGTTGAGCGTCACGACGACCAGGTCACCGTCACGGGCGATGCGCTGGGCGTCGTAACCGGGACTGCCGGAGTGCCCGAGCTTGTAGGCCCCGCCGTAGATCCACACCATCACCGGTCTCCGGGCGCCCGAATCCGCCTCCGGGGTCCAGACATTGACGGTCAGCCACTCGTCGCCCTCGGGAACGTTCAGCACGGCCCTACGCCCCTGAAAGCCGGACTCCTGCGGAGGCGGCGGCCCGAACTCGTACGCCTCCCGGGTCCCCTCCCAGGCCCGCACCGGCCGCGGCGCCCCGAACCGGTCCTTCCCGACGGGCGGTTCGGCGAACGGAATGCCGCGGAACACCGTCAGCCCGCCCTCAAGGCGTCCGCGCACCGAACCGGCGACGGTACGCACGACGGTCGTCGACGTCATCATTTACTCCTTGTCGGGAACTGTGGGGGGTAGTGGAGGGCTAGCCGTGCCGTTCGACGAGGGTCCGCGTCTGCTGCTCGTCCATCTCGTACACCGTCTCGTGGGCCCGCGGATCACGCGCGTGGAAGGTATGGAACATCGGCCCGGACGAGCCCGCCCCCTCGCCCAGCTCCACCAGCGAGGCCGACGCCCCGCGCACCGCACGCTCCGTGCCGGGAGGTGTCGTCAGGTCGATGCGGTTGACCACGCCCGGGGTGACCCACACCGGAATCGCTTCGAGCAGCCCGAACAACTGGAGGTGGAAGTGCCCGGTGAGAACGACCCGGACATCGGTGCCACGGATCACCTCCGCCAGCGCCGAAGGATTACGGAGACCGAAGACGCGCTGCGTCTCGACGTCGAGCGCGATCGGCGGGTGATGGAGGGCGAGGACCGTCCCCTTCTCCGCAGGGGTCGCCAACACGCCACGAAGCCAAGCGAGTTGCTCATCACCGAGCCACCCGTGCACCTTGCCCGGCACGAGCGAGTCCAGCGTGACGAAACGCCACCCGCCCACCACACTCACCGCGGCCCGCTCCCCCGCCGCGGACTCGAGAACCGTCTCGGCCCGCTCGCCCCCGTCCGCAGCCAGATGCCCGCTGCCCAGCACCTTGCCGAAGGCCTCGCGCTCGTCGTGGTTGCCGGTCGTACAGAACACGGGCGCGTTCAGCGGCAGCGCGAACTCGGTCAGCAGCTCTCGTACGGTCGTGTATGCCTCCACCGCCCCGTCGTTGGCGAGGTCACCGGTGACGACGATCGCGTCCACGTCCCGCTGGTGGCGCAGTTCGGCGAGCATGAGGCGCAGGGAATCGGTGGCATTGACGCCGTGCCGGTTGGGGGCGTCGGTGCGCTCGATATGGGTGTCGGACAGGTGCAGGATCCTCATGTCCCGGAACGCTAGCCGTAGTTGACCTCGGCAACCAGAACGTCAGGCCGCTGTTTTCAGCCGGTCGTGGGGGTCCCCCCGCTCGAGCGAAGCCGAGAGTGGGGGAGTTTGAGGACGAGGCCGCAGGCCGATGGGGGTCTGGGGGCGCGGCCCCCAGGGAGGCGCACCCCCACCGACCCGTACCGCACAGCTCAGCTCAGCGTCTTCAACGCACTCGCCGAGTACGGCTCAAGCTCATCGCTCCGGCCGGCCAACACCTTCGTCGCCCACTCGGGATCCTGCAGCAACGCCCGTCCGACAGCGACGAAGTCGTACTCCTCGCGCTCCAGCCGGTCCAGCAGGTCGTCGATCCCCCGGACCGGCGACCCCTCCCCGGCAAACCCCCGGATGAAGTCCCCGTCGAGTCCCACCGATCCGACGGTGATGGTCGGCCGCCCCGTCAGCTTCTTCGTCCACCCCGCCAGGTTGAGGTCGGAGCCGTCGAACTCCGGCAGCCAGTACCGCCGTGTGGAGGCATGGAACGCGTCCACACCCGCCGCGGTCAGCGGCGCGAGGATCGCCTCCAGCTCCTCCGGCGTCTCGGCGAGACGCGCGTCGTACGCCTCCTGCTTCCACTGCGAGTAGCGGAACAGGATCGGGAACTCGGGCGAGACGGCCTCCCGTACGGCCGCCACGATCTCCGCCGCGAACTTCGTACGGGCCACGGGGTCGCCGCCGTACGCGTCCGTACGACGGTTGGTGCCGGCCCACAGGAACTGGTCGAGGAGGTAGCCGTGCGCGCCGTGCAGTTCTATGCCGTCGAAGCCGATGCGCTCGGCGGCGACCGCGGACTCGACGAACGCGCCGATGACGGCGTCGATGTCGGCCTGCGTCATGGGCGTCGCGTCCTCGACGCCGGTGACGCGCAGACCGGAGGGGCCGTGCGAGGGGGCGCCCGGGTAGGGGCCGTCGCCCTGGTTGCGGACCGTCCCGATGTGCCACAGCTGCGGAACGATCGTGCCGCCCGCCGCGTGCACCGCCTCGGCGACCTTCTGCCAGCCCGCGAGCTGCTCCTCGCCGTGGAACCGGGGGACGCGGTCGCTGTTGCCGGCCGACTCGTGGCCGACGTAGGTGCCCTCGGTGACGATCAGTCCGACGCCGGCGGCGGCCCGGCGGGCGTAGTACGACACCACGTCCTCGCCGGGGATGCCGCCCGGGGAGAACATGCGCGTCATGGGCGCCATGACGATGCGGTTGGGGACGGTCAGGCCGTTGATCGCGGTGGGCCGGGAGAGGACCTCGGCGGCGCGGGAGGGGGCGGTGGTCACGTGGGTGGGCTCCTCGTGCGATGGCTGCATTAACCGAATGGTATGTGCACACGCATTGTTGCACCCGCTTAAGCAATTCTCCTATGACCTCGGACACGCCCGAGGGCGGCACCCCCTGTTTCCAGGGAGTGCCGCCCTCGGTGGAACCCGGATCAGCCGGAGGCCGATCAGAAGTCCATGTCACCGCCCGGCATACCGCCACCGGCGGGCGCGGCGGCCTTCTCCGGCTTGTCGGCGATGACGGCCTCGGTGGTGAGGAAGAGCGCGGCGATGGACGCGGCGTTCTGCAGGGCAGAGCGCGTGACCTTCGCCGGGTCGATGATGCCTTCCTTGACCAGGTCGACGTACTCGCCGGTCGCGGCGTTCAGGCCGTGGCCCGGGGTCAGGTTGCGCACCTTCTCCACCACGACACCGCCCTCGAGGCCGGCGTTGACGGCGATCTGCTTCAGCGGGGCCTCGAGCGCGATGCGCACGGCGTTGGCGCCGGTCGCCTCGTCACCTTCGAGGTCCAGCTTCTCGAAGACGCTGGACGCCTGGATGAGCGCCACGCCACCACCGGCGACGATGCCCTCCTCGACGGCGGCCTTCGCGTTGCGGACGGCGTCCTCGATGCGGTGCTTGCGCTCCTTGAGCTCCACCTCGGTGGCGGCACCGGCCTTGATGACCGCGACACCGCCGGCGAGCTTCGCCAGGCGCTCCTGCAGCTTCTCGCGGTCGTAGTCCGAGTCGCTGTTCTCGATCTCGGCACGGATCTGGTTGACCCGGCCCTGCACCTGCTCCGTGGAGCCGGCGCCGTCGACGATGGTGGTCTCGTCCTTGGTGATGACCACCTTGCGGGCGCGGCCCAGCAGGTCGAGGGAGGTGTTCTCGAGCTTGAGACCGACCTCCTCGGAGATGACCTCGCCACCGGTGAGGATGGCGATGTCGTTCAGCATCGCCTTGCGGCGGTCGCCGAAGCCGGGGGCCTTGACCGCGACGGACTTGAAGGTGCCGCGGATCTTGTTGACGACCAGGGTCGACAGGGCCTCGCCCTCGACGTCCTCGGCGATGATCAGCAGCGGCTTGCCCGACTGCATGACCTTCTCCAGGAGCGGGAGCAGGTCCTTGACGGAACCGATCTTGGAGTTGGCGATCAGGATGTACGGGTCGTCGAGCGACGCCTCCATCCGCTCCATGTCGGTGGCGAAGTACGCCGAGATGTAGCCCTTGTCGAAGCGCATACCCTCGGTGAGCTCCAGCTCCAGACCGAAGGTCTGGGACTCCTCGACGGTGATGACGCCTTCCTTGCCGACCTTGTCCATGGCCTCGGCGATGAGCTCGCCGATCTGGGTGTCGGCGGCGGAGATGGAGGCCGTGGAAGCGATCTGCTCCTTGGTCTCGACATCCTTGGCCTGCTCGAGCAGGGCACCGGAGACGGCCTCGACGGCCTTCTCGATACCGCGCTTGAGGGCCATCGGGTTGGCGCCGGCGGCTACGTTGCGCAGGCCTTCCTTGACCAGGGCCTGGGCGAGCACGGTCGCGGTGGTCGTACCGTCACCGGCGACGTCGTCCGTCTTCTTGGCGACTTCCTTGACCAGCTCGGCGCCGATCTTCTCGTACGGGTCCTCGAGTTCGATCTCCTTGGCGATGGAGACACCATCGTTGGTGATCGTGGGGGCGCCCCACTTCTTCTCGAGGACGACGTTGCGGCCCTTGGGGCCGAGCGTCACCTTCACGGCGTCCGCGAGCTGGTTCATGCCGCGCTCGAGGCCGCGCCGCGCCTCCTCGTCGAACGCGATGATCTTGGCCATGTGAAGTGGTCCCTCCAGGACTGGGGGTGATTCCTTCGGACCGCGCCCGCGCCCGCGACGGACGGCACGCACGCCTCGTGGTTCCTTGCCCCACCTGGCCTGCGGGCCTCACCGACCCGGTCCATCTTTGTCACTCTCACCTTCAGAGTGCTAACGCCAATGATTAGCACTCGGCATGGTCGAGTGCAAGCGCCCCTCAGGGAACAGCCGGGGCGACGGGCCGCCCGGGCCCGCCGCCGGACATGCCGAAGGGCCCGCACCCTCAGGTGCGGGCCCTTCGATCAAGAACAGAAGAACGTCGCTGCAGTTAACCCGGCGCGTGCTTCAGCTGGTCGCCAGACGGACCATGTCCGCCTGCGGCCCCTTCTGGCCCTGCGAGATCTCGAAATCGACCCGCTGACCCTCTTCCAGGGTGCGGTAGCCGTCCATCTGAATCGCACTGTAGTGGACGAAAACATCCGCACCACCGTCGACCGCGATGAAGCCGTACCCCTTCTCCGCGTTGAACCACTTGACGGTGCCCTGAGCCATGCCTAACTCCCCTATTACTGGCCCTTGCACAGATCCACACTTCGCGGATCCGGGTCAGACCTCACCCCCCACGGTTGGGGGCGTGCGCCGGAACGCGTCGACCGCGGCTGAATGTATCTGTCCAACTGCCGTCTGCAACAGGTCAATCGGACGAGAATTCCGGGCACGACCGGTCCGGAATTTACGGAGAATTCGCCCGAATTCAGGGCAAGTCGGGCCCCATAAATGGAGCATAAGGCGCAAAAAACCTGCACACTTTGGCTACTTCTCGCTGCCCGAGAAGTAGGAACTCATATGCACGCGGCAAGCGGAGTCGAGCAGGTTCCCCAACTGTACCGTGCTCAACCATGCAGAATTGCCCCCTCCGCTTCTCTCACGGAGGGGGCAATTCGATGAACTCTCGGTAATCAGCGTTACCGACGGTAATAATCGGTCGTCCGACCTGTTTCGGTCAGCCTCCGGCCACGGCCGGGATGATCGAGACGCCCGCCCCGTCCGGAGTCGCCGTCTCCAGCCCCTGCTCGAACCGCACGTCGTCGTCGTTCACATAGACATTGACGAAGCGGCGAAGCTTGCCCTGGTCATCGAGAACACGCGCGGCGATACCGGTGTGGTTCTTCTCCAGATCGGCGATGACCTCGCCGAGGGTCCCACCTTCAGCAGTGACCTCGGCCTGGCCGCCGGTGTAGGTGCGCAGGATGGTGGGGATACGGACGTTGACGCTCACGATGAACCTCCGGTCGGGGTATGGCTTTTAAGGGGCACGGGGAACTACGCGAGGCCGGCCTCGCGGAACGACTCCAGGCTCGGGCGAATCGTGGCGGTGAGCCCGGTGCCAGCCACCGCATCCAGTGTCTTCAGACCGTCTCCCGTGTTGAGGACGACCGTGGTCAGCGTCGGGTCGAGGACACCGTTCTCGATGAGCTTGCGCGTCACACCCACGGTCACGCCACCGGCGGTCTCCGCGAAGATTCCCTCGGTCCTGGCGAGCAGCCGGATCGCGTCCACGATCTGCTCGTCGTTCACGTCCTCCACCGCCCCACCGGTACGGCGAGCGATGTCCAGCACATACGGCCCGTCCGCCGGGTTGCCGATGGCCAGCGACTTGGCGATCGTGTTCGGCTTCTGCGGCCGCACCACGTCGTGCCCGGCCTTGTAGGCCACCGACACCGGCGAGCAGCCCTCGGCCTGGGCGCCGAAGATCTTGTACGGCTTGTCCTCGACGAGGCCGAGCTTGATCAGCTCTTGCAGCCCCTTGTCGATCTTCGTCAGCTGCGAGCCGGAGGCGATCGGCACGACCAGCTGGTCCGGCAGCCGCCAGCCGAGCTGCTCGCAGATCTCGTACGCCAGGGTCTTGGAGCCCTCGGCGTAGTACGGCCGCAGGTTGACGTTGACGAAGCCCCAGCCCTCGCCGGCCGGGTCGCCGATCAGCTCGGAGCAGAAGCGGTTCACGTCGTCGTAGTTGCCCTCGATGCCGACGAGCTCGCCGCCGTAGACCGCGGCCATGACGACCTTGCCCTGCTCCAGGTCGTGCGGGATGAACACGCAGGAACGGAAGCCGGCGCGGGCGGCGGCGGCACCCACCGCACCGGCCAGGTTGCCGGTGGACGAGCAGGACAGGGTGGTGAAGTCGAAGGCGCGGGCGGCCTCGATGGCCTGGGCGACGACCCGGTCCTTGAAGGAGTGCGTCGGGTTGCCGGAGTCGTCCTTGACGTACAGACCGCCGGTCACGCCCAGCTCGCGGGCCAGGTTGTCGGCCTTGACGAGCTTGGTCCAACCGGGGTTGATGTTGGGCTTGTCCGCCACGTCCGCCGGGACGGGCAGCAGGGGCGCGTAACGCCAGATGTTCGCGGGACCCGCCTCGATCTGCTTGCGGAGCTCCTCGGTGTCGTAGGCCGAGAAGTCGTACGCGATCTCGAGCGGGCCGAAACACTCCTCGCAGGCGAAGACCGGGCCGAGGGGCACCTGGTGACCGCACTCGCGGCAGGAGAGCGCCGCGGCGGGACCGAGGTCGACGGTCGTGGAGTCGGTGGTGCTTGCAACAGTCTGCGCAGCCATGTGAGGCGAGGCCCTTTCTCCTCATCTTCCTCACGACGCATCTCGCCGTGAGACGGATTTGGCACCTTCCCTAGCCGGGAGCCTCGCGGAACGATCAGCATCGATCGGTTACGAGACCGGCTGGAGGGTTGCCGGGGCTTCATCGGGCCGTATCCCTCTGCCCCTCTGGATGAGCGGTATGCGGTTGTGAACGCCGGGCGACCCCGACATGCGATGGTCACCAGCGTTGTTCAAGACTGTAACGGAAGGCCAGGACAGTTGAGATAGTCGTCCGAACCGCGAGATGGATCACATGATGATCCGGTCTTCGCCGAGAGAACGCAGAGGAGCCGCCTACGTGCTGGAAGAAGTCGAGCGCTGGCTGAGCACCCGCTCCTGGTCCCTGACCGACCGCCCTCTCCACCAGATCCTCGCTGCCAAGCAGCGCACGGGACAGTCGGTCAGCGTCGTGCTGCCCGCGCTCAACGAGGAGGAGACGGTCGGCGACATCGTCGCGATCATCCGTCACGACCTGATGCAGCAGGTTCCGCTCGTCGACGAGATCGTCGTCGTCGACTCCGGGTCCACCGACCGTACGTCCGAGGTCGCCGCGGCGGCCGGGGCCAGGGTCGTCCACCGTGACGACATCCTGCCCCGTATCCCGACCGTCCCCGGCAAGGGCGAGGTGCTGTGGCGCTCGCTCCTGGTCACGAGCGGGGACATCGTCTGCTTCATCGACGCCGACCTCAAGGAGTTCTCCTCCGACTTCGTCTCCGGGATCGTCGGCCCGCTGCTCACCGACCCGGCGGTCGACCTGGTCAAGGGCATGTACGACCGTCCGCTGGCCGGCGCCCAGGGCCAGGGCGGCCGGGTCACCGAACTGATGGCGCGCCCGCTGCTCAACATGCACTGGCCGCAGCTGGCGGGCTTCGTGCAGCCGCTCGGCGGTGAGTACGCGGCCCGGCGCAGCCTGCTGGAACAGCTGCCGTTCCCCGTCGGGTACGGCGTCGAGCTGGGCATGCTGGTCGACGCCCTGCACCTGGTGGGCCTCGACGCACTCGCCCAGGTGGACGTCGGGGTGCGCAAGCACCGCCACCAGGACGGGCAGGCGCTGGGCCGGATGTCCGCCGCGATCTACCGCACGGCACAGCTGAGGCTGGCCCGCGGCCACCTCATCCGTCCCTCCCTCACCCAGTTCGAACGGGGCGAGGACGGCTTCGAGCCGCGCACCTACTCCGTGGACACGGAGGAGCGGCCGCCGATGGTGGAGATCACGGAGTACGCGTCGCGCAAGGTCGCCTGAGGCGGCGCGTTACGCGGCGTGGGCGGTGTATACGGTCCACTCGCAGAGCGCAGCCGTACGTTTGAGCGTTTACGGGCCGGGCTAGGTTGAGGCGTATGGCTTCCACGCACGGCGCTGGTCATCAGGTGCTGGTCGCGTCCAACCGCGGCCCGGTCTCGTACGAAGTGCAGGAGGACGGCTCGCTGGCCGCCAGGCGTGGCGGCGGCGGGCTGGTCTCCGGCCTCTCCGCGATCGGGCCCGACGCGGACGCCCTGTGGGTGTGCTCGGCCCTGTCCGACGGCGATCGCGAGGCGGTACGGCGCGGGGCCGGCGAGGGCGGGGTGCGGATGCTGGACATCCCGGCCGGCGTGCACGCCGACGCGTACAACGGCATCGCGAACTCGGTGCTGTGGTTCGTGCACCACATGCTGTACCAGACGCCGCTGGAGCCGGTCTTCGACGCGGAGTTCCGGCGGCAGTGGGCGTCGTACGAGACCTACAACCGGGCCTTCGCCGAGGCGCTGGCGCAGGAGGCGGCCGAGGGCGCGGCGGTGCTGGTGCAGGACTACCACCTGTGTCTGGTGCCGGGCATGCTCCGCGAGCTCCGTCCCGACCTGCGCATCGGGCACTTCTCGCACACGCCGTGGGCACCGGTGGACTACTTCCGGATGCTGCCGGACGACATCGCCGAGCAGCTTCTGCACGGCATGCTGGGCGCCGACCGGCTGGGCTTTCTGACCCGGCGCTGGGCGGACGCGTTCACGGCGTGCGCCACGGCGGTGGTGGGCGGCCTCGGGGGCACGGAGATCGGCGTGCACGGCCTGGGCGCGGACGCGGACTTCCTGCGCAAGCGCTCGCACGAGGCCGATGTGGCCGAGCGGATGGCCGCGCTGAAGGAGGAGATCGGCGCCGGCCGCAGGACGGTCGTGCGGGTCGACCGCACCGAGCTGTCGAAGAACATCGTGCGCGGGCTGCTGGCGTACCGGCAGCTGCTGGAGGACCGCCCCGAGTGGCGGGAGCGGGTCGTGCATGTCGCGTTCGCCTATCCCTCCCGGCAGGACCTCGCCGTGTACCGCGACTACACGGCCGAGGTGCAGCGGGTGGCCGAGGAGATCAACTCCCGTTTCGGGACGCCTGGTTGGACCCCCGTCGTGCTGCACGTCAAGGACGACTTCGCGCGCTCGCTGGCCGCCTACCGACTGGCCGACGTGGCCCTCGTCAACCCGATCCGGGACGGCATGAACCTCGTCGCGAAGGAGGTGCCGGTCGTCTCCGACGAGGGCTGCGCACTGGTGCTGTCGCGGGAGGCGGGGGCGTACGAGGAGCTGGCCGAGGATGCGCTGACGGTGAATCCGTACGACGTGATCGCTACGGCGGAGGCGCTGCACGCGGCGTTGTGCCTGCCGGCGGCTGAGCGGGCCGAGCGGTCTAAGCGGCTTGCCGCTGCGGCTACGGCGTTGCCGCCTGCCCAGTGGTTTCTTGATCAGCTGGAGGCCTTGCGAGGCTGAGGTCTGGGGGCTGCCGCCCCCAGGCCCCCGCCTTCTCGGCCCTTAAGGGGCCTTGTCCTCAAACGCCGGACGGGCTGAAGGAATCCGCCAAGCCCCGCAGCAGGCGTACGACCCCCTCCGGGCCGTCCACCACGAGGTCCGCTCGTTCCCGTAGTTCCGTGACCTCGTCGCTGCCGCTGCACACCAGGAGGCCGGGGGTGCCGTCGGAGCGGAGTTTGTCGACGGCCGCGAAGGCGGGGAGGTCGCCGAGGTCGTCGCCGGCGTAGAGGACCGCCGAGGCGTCGATCTCGCGGACGTACTCCAGGAGGGCCACTCCCTTGTCGGTGCCCGGGGGGCGCAGTTCGAGGACCAGGCGGCCGGGTTCGACGATCAGGCCGTGGCGGGTGGCGAGGTCGGTGAGGGGGGCGCGCAGGGCCTCGAAGGCGGCCTGGGGGTCGGAGGCGCGGCGGGTGTGGACCGCGACGGCGCGGCCCTTCTCCTCGATCCAGGTGCCCTGCCAGGCGCCGATGCGGTCGAGGAAGCCGGGGAGTTCGGCGCGGACCGCGGCGACGCCGGGGTGGGGGGCGGGCGCGGTGACGTCGCCGCTGACCGCGTCCCAGCGTTCGGCGCCGTAGTGGCCGAGGACCACCAGGTGCTCCAGGCCGGGGACGCCCGCGAAGCCGCCGTGCCGCACGGCGACGCCGGCCGGGCGGCCGGTGACCACCGCGACGGAGGCGATCCGCGGGGCGAGGGCGGCGAGCGCGGGCACCGCCTCCGGGTGGGCGCGGGCCTGCTCGGGGTCCGCCACGATCGGGGCGAGGGTGCCGTCGAAGTCCAGGCCGACCACCGTTTTCGCGGGGTTCGCGAGGATCGCGGCGAGTCCGTCCCTGCCTGCCTGCGTGGTGGGCGTCGGCAGGGGGTCCATGGAGTGCGTCGAGTCCGTGTCCGTATGGGTGCCCATACGGTGACCATAACCGCGCGGGGCGGGGCGCACCCATGGCTCAGGGGAGCGCCGGCCGTCAGCGTTCCGCTCGGCGTGTCTCGCGCACCCTGCGCAACCTGTTCACCGTCACCGGGTCGTGGGCGAGGGCCCGCTCGTCGTCCAGCAGGGCGTTGAGCAGCTGGTAGTAGCGGACGGGGGCCAGGCCCAGCTCCTCGCGTATGGCGCGCTCCTTGGCGCCGGGGCCCGGAAAGCCCCGGCGCTCGAGGGCGAGGACTGCCCGCTCGCGCTCGCCCAGAGGTTCGCGCGGCTGGCGGCCTCCCCGCTGCTCCTGGTCCATGTCCTGAACCGTAACCCGCGCAACTGACAGCGCCCCGCGGCTAATGCGAGCTCTCCGCCATGGACGCCGTCGACTCCAGCTGCGCGAGGGTGGCCGCGGGGTTGCCGCCGGGGGCCACCGCGTTGCCTATGTGCTTCTTGACGGCCACGGCGACCGAGGCCCAGGAGGTCTTGTCGACGGGGTAGAGCTCGGACAGCGGCAGCTGCTTCAGGAACGGCTCCAGGGAGGCGTCCTGCCGGCTCGTGCTCATGATGTCGGAGGCGGAGGTGGTGACCGGCAGCAGGTCGTACTCGCGGGAGAAGGCGAGCACGTTCTTCTCGCTGTAGACGAAGTCGAGGAACTTGCCGACCTGCTCGGCGTGGCCGTTCTTCTTGAAGGCCATCATCCAGTCGGCGACGCCCATGGCGTTCTTGCTCACGCCGTCCTTGCCGGGCATCGGCACCATGCCGAACTTCACGCCCTTCTTCGCGGCGATCTTCATCAGCGAGGGGTGGCCGTTGAGCATGCCGACGTCGCCCTTGGCGAAGGCGGCGAAGGCGGTGGCGCGGTTGAGGCTGCCGGGCGCGACGGGACCGGTCAGGCCCTTGTCGACCAGGTCGTCCTTGAGCCAGTTGAAGGTGTCGATGTTCTGCGCGGAGTCGATGCCGTAGGTGCCGACGGTGTCGGTGTAACCGCCGCCGCCGCTCAGCAGCCACTGCATGGTCTCAGCCTGCGCCTCCTCCGGGCCGAGCGGCAGCGCGTACGGGAACTTCACCCCGCGCGCCTTGAGCACCTTGGCGTCGGCGGCGAGCTCGTTCCAGGTCTTCGGCGGGGTGAGCCCGGCGTTCTTGAAGAGGGTCTTGTTGTAGAAGAGCAGCCGCGTGGAGGCCGCGAACGGCAGCCCGTACTGCACGCCCTTCACCTGTCCGGCGGTGGCCAGCTGGGAGGCGAAGTCGGCCTGGGTGCTGATGGAGAGCATGTCGTCGGCCGAGTAGAGCAGGCCCTTGTCGGCGTAGTCGGCGTACGCGCCTATCTGCGCCATGTCGGGCGCCTCGCCCGCGTCGACCAGCTCCTTGACCTTGCGGTCCACGTCGTTCCAGGAGTACACGGTGACGTCGATCTTCACACCGGAGTGCTTGCTCTCGTACTCCCTGACCAGCCGGTCCCAGTACTTCTGGGAGCTGTTGTCGGCGGAGTCGCCGTAGTCCGCGGCGATCAGCTTCAGAGTGACGTCTCCTGAGCCGCCGCCGGTCAGGCCGCAGCCGCCGAGGACCGCCGTCATGCCCAGTGCGGACACCGCCGCGATCGTTCCTGTCCTACCCCGCCGCTGCACTGCTGTTGACCCCAACCCTACTGTCTCGCTGTTCAACATGTGGACACGATAGGTCTACACCACGTAAGTGGACTAGACCTCTTGCGGGTCCTCGGGCCACACTGTCCCCCGTGAGACATGTCATCGCCCTGGATGTGGGCGGCACCGGGATGAAGGCCGCGCTGGTCGCGCAGGACGGCGCCCTCCTCCACCAGTCCCGCCGGGCGACCGGTCGCGAGCGCGGGCCGGAAGCGGTCGTCGAGGGCATCCTCGACTTCGCCGCCGAGCTCAGCGCCCACGGCGCCGAGCACTTCGGCGAGCCCGCGTCCGCCGCCGGCGTCGCCGTCCCCGGGATCGTCGACGCCGACCGGGGCATCGCCGTCTACGCGGCCAACCTCGGCTGGCGCGACATCCCCCTGCGCGATCTGCTCGCCGAACGGCTCGGCACCCCGGTCGCCCTCGGCCACGACGTGCGCACCGGCGGACTGGCGGAGGGCCGCATCGGCGCCGGACAGGACGCCGACCGCTTCCTCTTCGTCCCCCTCGGCACCGGCATCGCGGGCGCGATCGGCATCGCGGGCCGGGTGGAGGCGGGCGCGCACGGCTTCGCGGGCGAGATCGGCCACATCGTCGTGCGGCCCGGGGGCAGCCCCTGTCCCTGCGGCCAGCGCGGCTGCCTGGAGCGCTACGCCTCGGCGGCGGCGGTGAGCGAGGCCTGGGCGGCGGCCACGGGCGACCCTGGCGCGGACGCCGCCGACTGCGCCAAGTCCGTCGCGTCCGGCGACCCGAACGCCGTACGAGTCTGGCAGCACGCGGTCGACGCCCTGGCCGACGGCCTGGTCACCGCCCTCACCCTGCTGGACCCCCGCACCCTGATCATCGGCGGCGGCCTCGCGGAAGCGGGGGACACCTTGTTCACACCGCTACGGGAGGCGGTCCGGGGGCGGGTCACCTTCCAGAAGCTGCCGACGATCGTCCCCGCGGCGCTGGGTGACACGGCGGGTTGTCTCGGTGCCGGGCTGCTGGCCTGGGACCTCCTCACTACAACTGACGGCACGGAGGTAACGCCCTGATGGCAACCCCCCTAGGGGCGCGGGGCCCCATTGAATCTGCGGCTACCGCCGCGTGGGCGCGATCAACCACGACGCACCCGCACCCCGCAACGGCCCGCACCCCCCTGGTGCTCTCCGGCGCCAACGTGGTCCTCCCCACCGGAACCGTCGAGAACGGCCGAGTGTTTGTCGAGGGCACTCGCATCGCCGGTGCGGCATCACCTGACGCTCAGCTGATCGACCTCACCGGCCACCACGTAGTGCCCGGCTTCGTAGACCTCCACAACCACGGCGGCGGCGGAGCCTCCTTCACCTCGGGCACGGTCGAGGACGTCCTCACCGGCATCCACACCCACCGCCTGCACGGCACGACCACCCTGGTCACCTCGACGGTCACCGACGACATGGACCTCCTCGCCCAGCGAGCGGGGCTGCTGAGCGAGCTCGCCGAACAGGGCGACATCGCCGGCATCCACTTCGAGGGCCCGTTCATCTCCCCGTGCCGCAAGGGCGCCCACTCCGAGAAGCTGCTGCGGGACCCCGACCCGGCTGCGGTGCGCAAACTGATCGACGCGGCCCGCGGCAGGGCCAGGATGGTCACGCTCGCCACCGAACTCCCCGGCGGCCTCGACTCCGTACGCCTCCTCGCCGAACTAGGCGTCATCGCGGCGATCGGGCACACCGACGCGACGTACGAGCAGACGGTGGCGGCGATCGACGCGGGCGCCACGGTCGCCACCCACCTGTTCAACGCGATGCCGCAGATCGGCCACCGCGCCCCCGGCCCGATCACGGCCCTGCTGGAGGACGAACGCGTCACCGTCGAGCTCATCAACGACGGCACGCATCTGCACCCGGCCGCCCTCCAGCTGGCCTTCCACCACGCCGGAGCGGACCGGGTCGCCTTCATCACGGACGCGATGGACGCGGCGGGTTTCGGCGACGGCCGCTATCTGCTGGGCCCCTTGGAGGTAGAGGTCACCGAAGGAGTAGCCCGTCTGGTGGAGGGTGGCTCCATCGCGGGGTCGACGCTCACGCTGGACCGGGCGTTCCAGCGGGCGGTGACGGTGGACGGACTGCCGGTGGAGGACGTCGTCACCGCCATCTCGGCCAATCCCGCCAAACTGCTCGGCCTGTACGACCGGGTCGGCTCCCTGGAGCCCGGAAAGGACGCCGACCTGGTGGTTCTCGACCATCAATTCGCCCTCAAGGGCGTGATGCGCCGCGGTGAATGGGTGGTCGATCCCCAACTGGGCTGATCTGTCCCGCTGTTGAGGACGGCGGTCGTCCTGCGAAAATAGGAGGGCCGCCGTCCGTTCGGCGCGTGCTCCGCATTCGTCTTCGGGGGAGGTCGGCCCAGGTGATCCTCACGGTCACGCTGAACACCGCTCTCGACCTCACCTACCGCGTACCGGCGCTCAAGCCGCACGCCTCGCACCGGATCACCGAGGTGACCGAACGGCCCGGCGGCAAGGGCGTGAACGTGGCGCGCGTGCTCGCGGCACTCGGCCACGAGGTGACGGTCACCGGCTTCACGGGCGGCGCCACGGGCCGCACGGTCCAGGACCTGCTGACCGCCACGCCCGGCCTGGTGGACGCCCTGGTCCCGGTCTCGGGTCCGACACGGCGCACGATCGCACTGGTGGACGATCGGACAGGCGACACCACGCAGCTCAACGAGCCGGGCCCCACCATCACCCCCGCCGAGTGGTCCGCCTTCCAGGAGGTCTACGAGGACCTGCTCGCGCCCGCGTCCGCGGTGGCCCTGTGCGGCAGCCTGCCGCCCGGGGTGCCGGTGGGCGCGTACGCGGGCCTGATACGTCTCGCGAAGGCCGCCGGGGTCCCCGTACTCCTCGACACGAGTGGCGAACCCCTGCGCCGCGGTGTGGCAGCCCGCCCGGACATGGTCAAACCGAACGCCGACGAACTGGCCGAGCTCACCGGCTCCCACGACCCCCTGCGCGGCGCCCAGGACGCCCGCCGCCGGGGCGCCCGGTCGGTGGTCGCCTCCCTCGGCACACAGGGCCTCCTGGCAGTCACCCCGGAGGGCCGCTGGCACGCAGCCCCGCCCGCCCGCATCCACGGCAACCCGACGGGCGCGGGCGACTCGGCGGTCGCGGGCCTGCTGTCGGGCTTGGCGGAACAACTCCCCTGGCCGGACCGCCTGTCCCGCGCGGTGGCCTTGTCGACGGCGACCGTACTGGCGCCGGTGGCGGGGGAGTTCGACCGGGGGGCGTACGAGGAGCTGGTGGGGCGGGTGGCGGTGACCGGAGAGGTCACCGCGGCCTAGAGCCTTCGCAGGGTTCGCATCACTGGATCGGTCGTTCCCGCGCCGGGAGGTGTCGGCTGCGGTGCACCGGCCGCGTGACACGTGTCGATCTGGCCACCGACGCCCACCCGGAGCACGGGACGCCCCCGCGCTGGATATCTGCCCGGACGACCGGCCCGAGGGGCGCAGTCACACCCCGCCAGCCTCAACTGCCCTGCCTGCCCAGAGCCTTACGGGGGTCTTCGAAGTTGAGCGGTGTATCGACCCCGATGACGCCTGCCAGGAGGGGATGCCACCTGCCCAGGAGTGTGACACTTCGCGGCAATCTGTCGCACTTTCGTGACCCGTCGGCCGGTCCCGTCGCAGCGATGCACCGCTCAACCTCGAAGACCACCTTACGGAACGTCCGCTCCTGGCTCACCCAGCCTGGCCCCGGCAAGCTGTCATCAAGTCCACTCGAACTGACCTGAACAGGATCACAAGGCACTAGCCAACGCCCACCCCGGCGGAACGAATACGGCGAGACCTCCACCAACCCCAGACCGTGTGGCCGACTAGAGCGACCGCAACGGCAACAGCCGTGAACCGAACGGTGGTCCAGGTACCCAGAACGACCTGACTCGGCCCGCGCGACTCCCTCTCCAGACGCATGGAAGTCTCATAAAAAGCCACCAGGGGAATAAGCAGCCGGAAGAACAGGCCGCCAACGCCCGGCACCCGTGCGAGATTCCCCAGGAGCCCAAGAGGTGCTCCGAAGAGAAATGCCAGCACACCCCAGAGGGCGATTCCGGATGACCCCGCACCCGAGGAATCCACTCCACCCAGGGAGGCCAGGTTTCCCTTGGTCAGGTAGTAGGTCACGACACCGATGGCCAGCCCCAGAGGCGCGAGAATCACTGATTCAATCTTGGACCGGCGGAAATAACCCACCAGAAACGCATAACAGGCCCACGGCCACCCACCGGTGAAAACGGCACCCACGGCCGCACCCGGACCGCCCCAATGTTCAGCGACGGGCCCCATCAACCCAAGCAACAAGCCAAGCCCGAGCGGAACCGCGAACGACGCGGCCCGAGCACCCCAACCGCTCACTCTCTCCCCTTCCAGCCCTAATGGGGCATTGCTCCGGGCTCGCGTGCGCCCGGAGCAATGCCCCACCCGAGGGAGGTCAACCCTCATCACGGCGGATACATTTATGCATTATCGTAATACGCATAGCAGGTCCACGCCGCACCCTGTGTCGAGTTGGCGTAGGAAGTCTCCCCCTTCGCCACCCAGCCACTTGAATGGTCGACGTTCAGGACCCTGACCGTCGACTTGTGCTGCACATCCGCGATGTAGTTCGAGTAGCACTTCTTTCCGGCCGACACCAGATCGTACCCATAGCACCACTTGCCATGAGTCACGGTCTCGCAGGTATTCCCTCTTCTCAGCTGAGCGGCCGAATTCTTGATTTCCAGCTTTACCACGCCCCACTCGGAGGGGTTGCCCAGCTCCGCCGGCGGCTTGACGCCGTCCCCCCTCTTGTGGATGACGGGCTGCCCGGCTATGAGGCCACCGCCGGCCTCAACCACGGCATTCCCTGCACCGTTTCCACCCTGAGGACCGTAGGCCGCCGCCGGTCCGGCAAAGCCGCAAACCGCGAGCGCAACGCTCACAAAGCCGAAAGTTATTGACCTTCCGAAGGTTTTCACGATATCCCCCTGTTCACCCCCCTGTTGGGGGTTTCGGAAGGATCTTCTATGAAGGAGCAGGGGCGGTCAATCAAATTGAGCATCACGGAAAGCCACTTTTGGCCGGTTCACTAACCCGACTCAGTGCGAACTGCCCATTTTTCGCCCGACCTGACCTATCTCCCCTCCCCGGTAGACGTTGTGAGGGATGGCTTGATCAGCACCCACCCATCCTCGGGCGGGCGACTCGGCGGTCGCAGTCCTGCTGTCGGGGTCGAAGGAACAACTCCCATGGCCGGACCGCCTGTCCCGGGCGGTGGCGCTGTCGGTGCCGGCGGCGACGGTGCCGGCGCCGGTGGCGGGGGAGTTCGACCGGGGGCGTACGAGGAGCTGGTGGGGCGGGTTGCGGTGACCGGGGAGGTCACCGCGGCCTGAGACCGCCCTAGCTCGTGACCTGACCCTTCTTCAGGTACAGCTGGTCCAGCAGGACGTTGCACTTGTCGCCGGCCTGGCAGGTCAGGGTGAGCGTGTTCGGGCCCTTCTTGAGGGTGGGCCACACGTAGCTCTTCGTCCAGCCCTTGGTGAAGTCGCCGTCCGCGGCACGCGCGAAGTTGCCCAGATTGAACTTCTTGCCGAACGGCTGGCCGTTGACGAGCAGTGTCATCGACTGGTCCTGGCCGGGGACGCTGTAGGTCGCGAAGAGGGTGTAGGCACCGGCCTCGGAGATGTCGTCGATCGTCCAGGTGACCGAGGAGCCGACGTTGTTGAGGTTGCCCACGTAGACACCGCCGTCGGCCCCGGCACCCTGGACGTCCGAAGCCTTCGCCGCCGTACCGCCCAGCTGAAGATCCTTCGCATCCGTCTTCGGCAGCTCCGCCGAAGCACTGCTGCTAGCCGACTGGCTCGGCTGGGAACTCTGCGAGGTGGACGGCGTGCTGGAGGAACCGCCGCCCGCCTTGTTGTCCTTGGAGTTGCCGTTCATCATCGCCACGCCGATGCCGATCACGACCGCGGCGACCACCGCGATCGCGCCGATCAGCAGGCCCTTGGTGTTGGGGCCGCGGCGACCGCCGCCGCTGTACGCCGGCTGCTGCGGGGCCGTGGGGGCGCCGCCGCCGGGAAGCGTCTCCGGCGCCGCGTAGTGGGCGTTCGGCTGGCCGTACGCGCCCTGCTGCTGCGGGGCCTGGCCGTAGGCGGCGGTCTGCTGGGCCTGGGCCGGCTGGCCGTACTGGCGCTGGCCGACGGCGCGGTTCCGGTTGACGGAGCCCGGGTAGCCGTAGCCGCCGCCACCGGACGGCGGCTGCGCTCCGTTGGCCTGCCCGTCGGCGTAGAGGTAGCCGAACGGGTCGTCGTCCTCGGGCGTGCTGGCGCCGTTGTTGCCGGACGTCATCTCCGTGGTACTCCTCAGCGGTGCGGGTCGAACGCGATACGTGGGGTCAGAATGGCGAGCCTACCCGCTCCCGCTGCCCCAAACGGGTGACTCGGATCGCATCGTTCCGCAGACAGGGCCCCTGACCTGGAGATCAGCCCGCGCGTCTGTGCTGTTTGGGACGAGATCGTTTCTCTACGTACATCCGCTCGTCGGCGGACTTCAACACTTCGTCCGCCGTCATGCCGCAGTGCGCCCACCCGATGCCGAAGCTGGCGCCCACGCGCACGGCCCGTCCCTCGGCCCGGATCGGCTGGATGATCTCGTTGCGCAGGCGTACGGCCAGGTCCTGGGCGTCGGCCCGGCCGAGCCCGTCGGCGAGGATCACGAACTCGTCGCCGCCGAGCCGCGCGACCGTGTCCCCGTCGCGCACGGCCCGCGACAGCCGCCGGGCGACCTCGATGAGAACCGCGTCACCCGCGTTGTGCCCGAACCGGTCGTTGATCGACTTGAAGCCGTCGAGGTCGCAGAAGAGGACCGCGAGCCCCTTGGTGCCGTCGTCGTGATCGCTTTGGGGGGCGGCGGTGTGCACATGGTGGTCGTAGCCGTCGTACACCTCGACGCCGCCGCCCGGCCGGAAGTCGAAGCCGTGGCCGCCCGCGTCGTAGACGGGATGGCCGTACGCCGCGTCCAGGGACTCCAGGGCGCCGGGGTGCCCGGCGCGCTGACAGAGGCGGGAGGAGAGACGGGAGCGCAGCTCGGCGGAGTTCGGCAGGCCGGTGAGCGAGTCGTGGGAGGCGCGGTGGGCGAGCTGCAGCTCACGCCGCTTGCGGTCCTCTATGTCCTCGACGTGGGTGAGCAGGAAGCGGGGCCCGTCGGCGGCGTCCGCGACGACGCTGTTGCGCAGCGACACCCAGACGTACGTGCCGTCACGGCGTCCCAGGCGCAGTTCCGCCCGTCCGCCCTCCGCCGAGGTCCTCAGCAGGGTGCCGATGTCCTCGGGGTGGACGAGGTCGGAGAAGGCGTAGCGGCGCATCGCGGAGGCGGGGCGGCCGAGGAGGCGGCACAGCGCGTCGTTGGTCCGCAGGATCCGGCCGTGCTGGTCGCCGCCCATCTCGGCGATCGCCATGCCGGAGGGGGCGTACTCGAAGGCCTGCCTGAAGCTTTCCTCACTCGCCCGCAGGGCCTGCTGCTCCCTTTCGAGTCTGACCAGTGCCCGCTGCATATTCGCACGTAGACGCGCGTTGCTGATCGCGATGGCGGCCTGGAACGCATACATCTGGAGCGCTTCACGACCCCATGCGCCCGGCCGCCGGCCGTTGCGCGGCCGGTCCACGGACAGGACGCCGATCAGCTCACCGCAGCTGCCGCCGGGCGAGGCGGGCATGTACATGGGCGCGAACAGCCGGTCCGAGGGGTGCCACTCGTCCTCGAAGCGGGGCGCGGGGCCGTCGGTGTACCACTGCGGGACGTCGTCGTCGTCGAGGACCCAGCCCTCGGTGTGCGATATGAACACCAGGTCGCCCCAGTGCTCGCCCATGCTCAGGCGGCGCTCCCAGGACTCCCGGGAGCCGACCCGGCCGGTGATGAGCGCCTCGGCCGCAGGGTTGCCGGCGAAGGCGGCGACGACGAGATCTCCGTCCGGACGTACGAGATTGACGCACGCCAGCTCGTAACCGAGGCCGTTGACCACGCCGTCGGCGACGGTCTGCAGTGTGTCCGCCAGGCTTCGGGCCGTGTTCATGTCAGCCATGACCTGGTGAAGTTGTCGCAGGGTCGCAAGACGGACGTACGGCTCCGACTCGGTCTCCATGCTCGCCCTCCCCCCGAGACCTCGCAGTGAATCAAGGGTTCTCATCGGCGTATCGTCATTGGCAGCTTCCCCGCCACTGAATCACAGCGCGCTGCCCACTCGGTACACAGGGTCAACAATTAGTGGCTCTTGTGACTCAAGTCACAGCCAAAGATGAACAATTGAGTGGTGTTTCTGCGTTTTCCCTATGCGTTTACTGAACGCAAACTTTGTGGGGATGTGGAGAAGCCTCCGCCGATGGACCTAGGTCCAGTATCGGCCCGGGGCCCGATGCGGCAGCCGCAGGGCGGACACTAGCGTCTCGGGCGTGCCGAACACTCCCGCTGCCACGATCCCGATCACTGCCCCGCCCGCCTCCGGGCATGCTGAGGGGGTGAGCAACGAGGAGTTCCGCGCCGCCATGTCCCGGCTGGCCGCAGGTGTGGTCCTGGTGACCGCGCAGGAGCCGCCGCTCGACCCGGACGACGCGACGGCACCGGGCGGCGAGGACGTCGGCATGACGGCGACGGCTTTCATGTCCGTCTCCCTGGACCCGCCCCTGGTCCTGGTCAGCCTGCGCGAGGGCTCCCGCATGGACGACCTGCTCGACGAGCAGCCCCTGTGGGCGGTCTCGGTCCTCTCCGAGAGCCAGCGCCACATCGCGGGCCGCTTCGCCATGAAGGGCCGCATCAGCGACCGGTTGCTGTTCGAGGACATCCCGTACGTACGTGGGGAGGCGACCGGCGCCCCCTTGGTGGGCGGCGCCCTGGCCACCCTGGAGTGCCGCACGGAGCAGCGGGTGCGGGCCGGCGACCACACCCTGGTGATCGGCCGGGTACTGACCGCCGGGGTGCCGAGCGCGGACGGGGGGCCGCTGGCGTACTTCCGGGGGCGGTACCGGCAGTTGGGGTGAGCTGAGCACTTGGCGTGCGGCAAGGTGCAGGTGGCGCACCGGCCTGGCCTAGTCCACGAGGGTGACGTCCTGCTCCGCCACCCGTGCAGCGTCCAGCACGATGTCGATGACCGCGATCCGGTCCCGTACGAACGTGAAGGCCAACGTCCGGTCCAGGCGCCCTTCGATGAACACGGCCAGCCCGGTGACACCGTCGACCAGCGCAGGCCGCGACACGGCCCCGAAATGCCGGAAGCTCGACGCCCCCTTGGCGACCGCCGCCGCACCCGTCGTCACCCCCACATCGGTACGCGCGACCACATCCGGATCCAGCAACTCGACCAGCGCCCCGAAGTCCCCCTCCCGCGCGGCCGCCAAGAACGCATCCACAACCTCCCGCTGCCGCCCCAGATCGGCATCATGAGCCTCAGCCCCCTGCACCCGCCGCCGCGCCCGGCTGGCCAACTGCCGCGCCGCCACCGGGCTCCGCCCCACGATCTCCCCGACCTCCTCGTACGACACCGCAAACAAGTCGTGCAGCACGAAAGCCAGCCGCTCAGCAGGAGTCAACGTCTCGAGCACGACGAGCAGCGCAACGCCCACCGAGTCGGCAAGCAGCGCATCCTGCTCGGGATCGCCGGCGAAGACCTCCCCCACGCGCGCGGTGCCCGCCCCGCCCTCCAAAGGCTCCTCCGCCCGCGATTTGCGCGAGCGCAGCATGTCCAGACAGACCCGCCCGACCACCGTCGTGAGCCAGCCCCCGAGATTGTCCACCTGCCGGGCATCGGTACGACTGAGCCGGAACCAGGCCTCCTGCACCGCGTCATCGGCCTCGGCGCCGGAACCGAGCATTCGGTAGGCGACGGCCCGCAGATGACTCCGGTGTGATTCGAACCGCCGGGCGAGAAATTCCTTCTCCGCCGCATTCGGAGCGCCGTCCCCGCCGGGAATTCCGTTCTCGTCCATCGCCACAGCTCCTCACATCCCCGTCCGTTGTCAGTGACTTGACGGATGCGAGGGCGGGGATGTGACAAAGGACGTTCTACGAGTGGAGTCCCTAACCCCAGTCCCGCCCGGATCGCCCCCGCTTCGTATCGGAACGCTGCTTCTTCTCCCGCAACCGGCGCTCATTGATCCCGCGCGGAATACGGGTCGGCCGACGCGGCTTGGGCGGCGGCGCGCTGGCCTCGGCGAGGAGGGCGGCGAGCCGTACGGCGGCGGTCTCGCGGTTGCGCCACTGGGACCGGTGCTCGGAGGCACGGACGACGACCACGCCGTCGACGAGCCGCCCGGCCAGCCGCTCCAGCGCCCGCTGCTTCCACACCTCGGGCAGGGCTTCGGTCTTCGCGAGGTCGAACCGCAGCTCCACCTGCGAGTCACTGGTGTTGACGTGCTGCCCGCCGGGCCCCGACGACCGCGAGAAACGCCACATGAGCTCGGCCTCGGGGAGCGAGACGGAGCCGCGGATGAGGTAGGGACCGGACATGCCCACCATGGTCCCGCAGCTGACCGGCACACGTCACGCGAATAACGTTCACCCCAAGTTCGGTAAAGAAAGTAAAGACACGTGGAACCTTCGGCGCCCCTCTTGGCGTTCATAGGGGTAGCTGTAGCTTCAAGCCCGTACGTCGTACCGCCGTACGCAAACGAGGGAAAGGACTCCCAACCATGGCTGTAAGCCTGTCCAAGGGTGGCAACGTCTCGCTCACCAAGGAGGCTCCGGGCCTGACCGCCGTCACCGTGGGCCTCGGCTGGGACGTCCGCACCACCACCGGCACGGACTTCGACCTCGACGCCTCCGCGATCGCGGTCAACGCTCAGGGCAAGGTCTTCTCGGACGCCCACTTCGTCTTCTTCAACAACAAGCAGACCCCGGACAACACCATCGTCCACACCGGTGACAACCGCACCGGCGAGGGCGAGGGCGACGACGAGGCGATCAACGTCAACCTGGCGGGCCTCCCGGCCGACATCGACAAGATCGTCTTCCCGGTCTCCATCTACGACGCGGAGAACCGCTCGCAGAACTTCGGCCAGGTCCGCAACGCCTACATCCGCATCATCAACCAGGCCGGCGGCACCGAGATCGCCCGCTACGACCTGTCGGAGGACGCGGCCACGGAAACGGCCATGGTCTTCGGCGAGCTCTACCGCAACGGCGCGGAGTGGAAGTTCCGCGCGGTCGGCCAGGGCTACGCCTCGGGCCTGGTAGGCATTGCCCAGGACTTCGGCGTGAACGTCTGACAGTCGCTGCGCGCTGCGTTGAGCGGGAGCCCCTGGCTGCGGTTCGCTGCGGCCGGGGGCTCCGGCGTTCAGTCAGCTGCCGGAGGCGTGCGACACGAAGCTCGCCCAGGCGGTGGGGGCGAAGGCGAGCCGGGGGCCGGTCGTGTCGTTCTTGGAGTCGCGGACGTGGATGGTGCGGGGCGCTATCGCGATCTCGACGCAGGAGTTGCCGTCATTGCCGCCGCTGTAACTGCTCTTGAACCACGCCAGGTTGGAGACGTCCCCGGCAGCGGACTTGCGGATCATGTTTCTCCCAGCAGTTGCTCGATGAAGGCCAGTGACTCCCCTGGCGAGAGAGCCTGCGCCCGGATGGTGCCATACCTCAGCTCAAGGATGCGCAGCTGTTTCGGGTCCGTTGTAGGGCGGCCGTTGAACGCGCCGTCGGAGCGCCCCACCGTCGTACCGTCCGGGAACTTCAGCACCTCGATCCTCCCGTCCAGACCGGAGTGGACCTCGGAGTTCAACGGCATCACCTGAAGCACGACGTTGTGCAACCGCCCCACCTCCAGCAGGCGTTCGAGCTGCTGTCGCCACACCATTGTGCCGCCGATGGGACGGCGCAGTGCCGCCTCTTCCAGCACAAAGTGGATAGACGGGGCCGGGTCACGCTCGAAGACCGACTGCCGAGCCAGGCGCGCAGTCACCATTCGTTCCACGTCGTCCGGCGAGTAGGGCGGCTGAGCCGCCGAGATGACGGCCCGTGCATGCTCCGGTGTCTGCAACAACCCGGCGATGATGTTGCACTCGTACAGCCCGATCTCAACCGCCTGCGCCTCCAACTTGGCCAGCTCCCGAACCTTCTTCGGGTACCGGACCTTCTTCACGTCCTCCCAGGTCGCCGCGATCAAGCCACCCGCATTCAGCACCACATCGGCCTCGTTCAGGTAGTCCTGCTTGGGAATTCGCTTCCCGCCCTCCACCTTGTAGACCATGTCCTCGCCGTATCCAACCGCCGCCCCGAACTCGGCGGCCCGCATCCCCACCGCCTCCCGCCGCAGCTTCAGCTGCCGCCCGACAGTGGCAATGACCGCGACTCCCCACTCGTCGTCCGGATCCACCTCCCAACCCGGCTCGTCCGCCTCGGTCTTGAGCAGACCCGCCTCCGCGTCCACTGACATCCCGCGTGCCCCTCCGTCGTACCTGGCCCTACCGCGCGCCCTTACCCGTACGGCCCGCTCCGACAGCCCGGACACCACCGGACAACGTCCGGACAGTCACCGTACGCAACGGAGTCGTCACTGTTCACGGTAAGCGTGCGCGGCCACGCTGAGTGACGTGAATCAAGAAACCGCCGTCATCCGCAACTTCAGCGCGCAGCTGTCCTCCACCCCACGAGGAGCACGCCTGGCCCGTCTGCTGACCACCGAGCAACTCCGCACCTGGGGACTGCCGTTGGACCCGGCGGAGCAGATCGTGGCGGAGCTGGCGGCGAACGCGTCGACCCACGGCCGCGTACCGGGACGCGACTTCCGCCTGACGCTCTACGTCGTCGGCGACACCCTGCGCATCGAGGTCACGGACACGCGAGGTGAGCGTGAGCCGCGCACCCAACTCCCCGCTCCCGATGCCGAGTCGGGCCGCGGCCTCGTACTCGTAGAAGCACTGGCGGACAGGTGGGGCGTGGCACCCGGGCTGCCGCCGCGCAAGACGGTGTGGGCGGAGGTCCGCGTCCACCGGAGCACGGTGGACGCTGCTCCGGTCGGGCTGTGCTCCGGTGGGCCGGGCGACCTTCTCCAAGGAACGAGGAGATGAGAAAGAAACCCCACTAAACCCCGCCCCTCCCGCCCGCAGCACAGGCTCACCCTCGCGGGTGAACATCACCAACTCAGCTGGATTTCGGCCCGGTTGCCTGCCCTACGCTCAGCGCAACACAACCGCAGACATGCAACGGCCCCCGCCGGGACTGCAATCCCAGTGCGGGGGCCTGACCACCGAGGAAGATCGGACCTTCCTGATGGACACCGAAAACCCTAGCGTGCCCCCGCACGCCCAGTCCCGCGTTGCAGCCAACAACCACCCGAACCGGCGGGATCCCGAAACCGGCGGCGGTCTGATCCACGACCACACCCGCCACACCACCCGCTTCACCGTGATCGGCAACCACCTCACCCAGCACCCGGAGCTGTCGCTCCTGGCCATCGGCCTGGGCGCACACATCCAGTCGCTACCGCCGGGCGCCTCCGTCGACATCAAGACCCTGGCCGCCCGCTTCCCCGAGGGCCCGACCCGCATCGCCGCGGCCTTGCGCGAACTGGAAGCCCACGGCTACCTGCGCCGCGAACGCAAACGCATCACCGGCGGCCGTATCGTCACGCGCACGATCTCGTGCAACCAGCCAAGGCCCCACCGCGCTCACCGGCCCGACCACACAGCGGCGGCGCCCGCAGCCGCCCGCCCATGCCCAACCCCGGCGCCCGCGCTCCCAGCCGCACGCAGCACCCCGCTACCCAAGAAGCGCCCCGCCCGCCCCCTCCCCGCCGTACCGCACCCGGCATACCCCGCCCCCAGCCTCCTCCAGACAGCCACCGACCTCCTCACCGGCCTGCGCAACATCGACCCCAGCCTCCTCCTCTCGGCCCACGACGCCGCCCACCTCACCCCCGGCGTCGCCGCCTGGCTGGAACGCGACGTCAGCCCCGCAGCCGTACGCCACGCCCTGACCAGCGACCTCCCACCCGAGGGCCCACGCCGCCCGGCCGCCCTCCTGGCCCACCGCCTGACGGCCCTTTTGCCGCCCCCGCCACCGTTCCGCGCACCCACCGAGCCGCCGGCTGCCCCGCCCCGCTTCCAGACCTGCGAAGGCTGCGACCGAGCCTTCCGTTCACCCGCCCCAGGACTCTGCCGTGACTGCCGTACGCCCCTCGCCACCGCCGCCTGAGTGCGCTCCGTCCAACCACAGGCACGAGCTGATCCCCCGTCCCGAACTGACACCGGACGCCCTGCGTGCAGCCCTCACCGTCGTCGCTCCGGTCGTCTCGACGAGATGCGGGCCATGAAAGACGAGGCCTTCGCCAAAGCCGTCGAGTGGCAGTCCCTCAGCCCGGTACGGAGCTGGGTCCTGATCTGGGCCAGGGAGATCGAGATCGCCCGTCGCCCGGCCCTGTCCAAGCGCTACCTCCAAACCGAGAACGATCTGGAGCACGCGGATCCAGCGATCGCGCTGGAAGCCCTCCTCAGGGCAGTCCTTGAAGAGGCACTGAAGGCAGTTCGCGAGTGACCTGGAAGCGGGAGTACTCCTTCGGAGCCGAAGACACCGCGCGCTCCGCTCGCTATCGAGCCATGCGCGACGTCGTTCACGCGATGGACGACCTCCTGCCGGGCAAGTTCGAGATCACCCGGGAAGGGATCGTCCACGACGCGATCTCGCCCAACAGCCCCCACGAGCTGACGAGGCTTCGTCTCCGGAAGTGCCTGGAAACGGCCATGCCGCAGGAGATCGTGGCCCACACAGGGAAACCCGATGTCGAGGACGAGTCCGAAGGCATCATGCGTCGTCCCGACGTGATGGTGATCGCCTGGTCGGACATGGATGTCCCGGGATCCTTCGACCCCCGTGCCCTCATCGCCGCCATCGAGGTCGTCTCCCACTCCAACCCGGACAATGACTGGATCGGCAAGGTCCGTGACTACCCCCTGATCGGCATCCCGATCTACGCGATCTTCGACCCCCGCACCGGCACCGGCGCCGTCCTCACCGACATCAACACGACCCCCGACGGCCCCCGCTACGCCACCCGCAAGGACTTCGTCTACGGCGAGGACGTCACCATCGGCGACTGGACGATCTCCACGGACGGCCTGCCGCGTTACCAGCCCATCGGCCGGTAGTACCCCAACACCGCCGCCAACTGCGCAAACCACTCCCCCAGCTGCGCCCTCGGCTTCGCCTGCACCACGCACTCGTAGAACTGACCGCTCGGCAGCACCACGGCCACCATCAGCGCTTTGCCGTTCGGGCTCGCCTTGTAGTGGATGCTGCCGATCTCCTGCCAGGAGAACTCGATGGCGGCACCGTGATCCTCGAAGGCGACACCAGCGACATCGACGACGACCGAATTGTGGACGTCGACCGCCATGAACTCCGGCCCCTGCGCAGGCGGTTGGATCTGCGGATTCGGGGCGGCGTGCTGAGGGGGCGGCGGGCCGAAGCCGGCCGGGGCCGCGGCAGGTGGATGCGGCGGCGGGGGCGGCTGACCGTACTGGGGCTGGGTGCCGTACGGCGGCTGCAGCGGTGTCGTCATCGTCTTCCGTCCCCGGAATCGTGGTGTGGCTACGCGGAAATCTTCCCAAAGGTCAGCGCATGCTGCGGATACTGTCGCCCCATGCTCCTCGAACAGCTCACCCCCAAAGACGGCGCCCTCCCCGCCGAGCTGCTCACCGAGCTCACCGCCCTCTACGCCTCCAACCGCGAGTTCCACGCCCTCAGCGGCGACTTCCCCGACCCGGACGACATCCGGCCGGAACAGGTGGCGACCGCACTGGCCGATGAGTTCGTGAACCATGATGTCGACGTGCTGCTCGCCCGCAGCGAGGGACGCCTGGTCGGAATCGCGATCACCCTCGCCCATCACCCCGACCAGGCCGACCCGGATCCATGGATCGGGCTGCTGATGGTGGACGCGGACATGCACGGTCGCGGCTACGGGCGCCGACTCGCCGCCCTCGTCGAGGAACGTTTCCGAACGAGAGGCCGGGACGCCGTACGCCTCGCGGTACTCGACAACAACCCCAAGGCCCTCGCCTTCTGGACCACCCTCGGCTACGAGCTGATCGACCACCGCCTCGACCACCGCCTCGGCCGCCCCTGCGCGGTACTGCGGAAGGACCTCCACACCCCGCCCGCCTGAGCCGCACCCCGCCCATGCACGATGCCGAGGTGGACTGGACGACCTTGGCCGGCACCGGACTCGGCGCACTCATCGTCGTCGGCTCAACCCTGCTCGCTGACCGCGCACGCCGGCGCCGCGACGCGACGGAGCGCAGCCGTCAGGAAGGCAGGAGCATCTGGATTTCAGGCTCGGCTGCACTCCTGTCCGGGCGCGGCGAGACGTGCGCCGGTGGGCGAGCTATACGCCGTCGTTGCCGTCGCGCAGGGAATGGATCATGCTCTGCAGGATCCGGAACGCGTCTGACTGCTCGGCCTCGGTCATGCCGGACAGCATTCTGACCTCGACGGACCGGACCGCTACGGTCGCCTTATCGAGGCTGCGCCGGCCGCGCGGCGTGAGCCGCGCGGGCAGCACCTTCCCGACGGGCGCCTGTGCGGGCCTGGTCACGTAGCCCTCTCGTTCCAGGGCCTGGAGCAGCACGTTCATCGACTGCCGTGTCACGAACGCGCCCCGCGCGAGCTCGGAGTTCGACAAGCCCGGCCGTTGAGCCAGCAGCTCCAGGCAGGAGTACTGCGTCACGCTCATCCCCAGTGGCCGCAGCACCTCCTCCATGGCTGCGCGCAGAGCGCTCGACGCCTCTTTCAGCAGGTAGCCCAATGATTTGTCCAGGTCGACACCGGGACCCTTTTGACTCATGTCAGGATTCTGACATACATTGCCCGTGTCAGGAATCTGACACGAAGAGAAGGAGCATCACCATGCCCGCCACCGGACCCGACTTCATCTCGCTCCAAGTGCGCGACCTCGACGCCTCACAGGCGTTCTACGAGCAGTACCTGGGCCTCGTCCGATCGCCGGCCGGACCTCCGCACGCCGTCGTCTTCGAGACGAAGCCGATCGCGTTCGCACTCCGCGACGTCATTCCGGGCACCGACCTCGCATCCGTTGCCCAGCCCGGCATCGGTGTCGCGATCTGGCTCCACGCCACCGACGTCCAGGCCATCCATGACGCTCTCGTCGCCGACGGCCACACGATCGTCTCCGCACCGATCGACGGCCCCTTCGGCCGGACCTTCACCTTCGCCGACCCCGACGGCTACCAGGTCACGCTCCACGACCGCGTTTGATCGACCAGACACCACCGGACGATCACCAGCGGTTGCGCCCCGGGCTCGTGCGTGACGCTCCCTTCTGCTGCGCTGAGCCGACAATGTCGGGACAACAAGTAGGCAAGCATCGGATGCTTGGCTATGTGGGCATGTGAATGTTGGGCCGCCCTGACCTGCACGGGGCCGTCGGCCTCCCGCACGATCGCGAGGACCTTGCGGAATTCGCCGGGCAGTGCGCCATCGTCGGCCGCGTCGCCGCGGTGCGGGATGAGCAGGACTCCCCGGCTTGAATCGCCGGATCATCCCTTTCACGACCTCCTCCCATGGCCTCCTCTCACGGACTCCTCAGGGATGATCCGGCTTCCCCTCCCCGTACAGCCAGACCTTCCAGATCTCCTTGAAGTCCTTGTCCGGTGCCTTCTTCTCGACGTACGCCGTGAAGTCGTCGGTGTCCGCGTTCCCGTGGCGGTGGGCGGCGGCCCAGCCCCGGATGATGTCGTAGAAGGTGTCGTCGCCGACGGTCTGCCGGATCTTGTGCAGGACCATCGCGCCGCGCTCGTAGACGGGGCTGTCGGAGATGTGCGCCGCGCTGCTCGGCTCGGCCGGCGGGTAGGCCCAGATGTCCTTGTCGCCGTCCTCGTAGCGGGACTCGAAGGTCTGCTGGCAGGTGTCGCCGCCGTGGTCCTCGTCCCACAGCCACTCCGCGTACGTCGCGAAGCCCTCGTTGAGCCACATGTCCCGCCAGCTCTTCGGGGTGACGGAGTCGCCGTACCACTGGTGCGCGAGTTCGTGGACGAGGGTTCCGGTGTCGGGGGCGCCGGGGAAGACCGGCCGGTTCTGGGTCTCCAGCGCGTACCCGGCGTCATCCGGGCGGTCGACGATCGCTCCGGTGGAGGAGAAGGGGTACGGCCCGAAGTTGTACTCCTCCCACTCGATGATCTCGGGGAGCTGCGCGAGGACCTTGCGGGCGTCCTTAGCCTGGGTCGGGTCGACGGCCACGTACACGGGCAGGTGTTTGCCGCCGATGGTGTACCGGCTGATGTCGTAGTGGCCGATGGCGAGGGTGGCGAGGTAGGTCGCCATCGGTTCGGCGGTGTGCCAGGTGTAGGTGGTACGGCCCCCGCTGCTGGTCTCGCCCGTCAGTTCCCCGTTGGACACGGCCTGCAGGCCCTTCGGCACGGTCACGGCGATGTCGTACGACGCCTTGTCGGAGGGGTGGTCGTTGCCGGGGAACCACGCCATGGAGCCGGTGGGCTCGCCGAGCGCGAGCGCGCCGTCGGCGGTGCGCAGCCAGCCCTCCTCGGACTCGTCGGGGTCGGTGATGGTCACCGGGCTGCCGGAGTAGCGGACGGTGACACGGAACGTCTCCTTGGCACGGAGGTCGTCGTGCGGGCGGACGGTGAGCTCCTGCCCGGTGCGGTTCCAGCGGGCGCGTCTGCCCTCCACGGTGACCTCGTCGACGTGCAGCCCCTTGAGGTCGAGGTTGAAGGCGGAGAGGGCCTGGGTGGCGCGGGCGGTGATGGTCGCGGTGCCGGTGAGGCGATGCCCACCGGAGGGGTCGTAGGCGAGCTTCAGGTCGTAGTGGCCGACGTCGTATCCGCCGTTGCCCGCCTTCGGGAAGTACGGGTCGCGCAGGCCGGAGCCGCCCGGTGTGCCGTGGACACCGGCGCCGCACGCCGTCAGGGCCGGGGCCAGGAGCACGGCGAGGGCGCAGAGAGCCGCGGGGGCTCGGCGGACCATGGAGGCGCGGAGGGCTGCGGGGACAACGGGGACGGGTCTGGGCACGCCGGTGATCCTATGGCGGCGGCGTGACACCATCTCGTACGTGCTCGACATCGGCTATGCCCTCTCCAACCGTTTCCCGGATCCCCCGCAGACGGACTACCGCCGCGCGGACGTCCATGCGCTGCGGCACGACCTGTTCTGCGGCGACGTCTATCTCGCGGACACCAAGGCGGACCGAGAACTGTCCACAGCCTGGGGATGGGTACCGGTGCTCGACTTCGCATGGGCGCTGTGCGACATCGTGGAGCGCATCGACCGCGACCCGGCGGGCTCCCGCGCGTCGCGGCCACAGCGCGCCGAGCTGGACTTCACCGAGTCGACCGACCGCATGCTCTTCGAGCGGCGCTTCGGGTGGGTGGACGTGGAGGCCGACTGGATGCCGGCGGAGGAGCCGCCGCTCTCCTTTTCCCACGGTGAGCTGCGGCGCGAGGCCCGGGACTTTCTGCATGACCTGATTGCCGACCTGGTCGACCTTCATGAGGACCTTGGGGAGAACCCGGCGATCTGGACTCTGCAGGCCCGGTTTCCCAGGGTGCCGTGACGTTCGGTGCCGCCTGCTGGGGGCTGCCGCCCCCAGACGCCCGCTTTCGGCCTGAACGGCCTCGCCCTCAATCGCCGGACAGGCTGAAAGCCCAAGCCCCGGCGGGCAAGGATCGAGTGCGGCCAGCGCCGAAATGTGCCCTCACCCCTCCACCCGAATCCCCATCTCCGCCGCCAACACCGGCGCCAGATCGACCAGTTGCCCCGGACTGATCACCGCCCCCGCCAGCCGGTCCACCCCGCGTGCGATGCCTAGTTCGGCCGCCGCTCTCAGGTCCACGTCCTTCAGGACCGCCTCGGTGAGGTCCGCCTCCTTCAGGACGCAGTCCACGAACTCCACGCGCTCGAGCCGGGCGCCCCCGAAGTCCGGCTCCACCAGCACGCAGCTCTCGAAGACGACGTCCTTGAGTCCGGCCGCGCGCAGGTTCAGGTAGTCGATCTTGCCGCCGCGGATCACCACCCGCTCCAGGACCGCGCCGTGCAGCTGCACCCCGCCGAGACGGGCGTCGACCACCTCGACGTCGCGCAGGGTGGCCTCGGCGAGGTTCGTGCCGACCCCGCGCGGCCCCGTCAGGACCGAGTCGAGGATCCGGGCGTGCCGCAGCCCCGTCTCGTCCAGCGCGCACCCCGTCAGCGCGCAGTCCATGAAGCGGGCGCCCCCGCCGTCCTGTCCCGCGAGGTCCGTCTCCCGGAACTCCAGCCCGTCGTAGTCCCCGTCCGGCTCCAACTTCCCGCCCCCGAACGGCTCCAGCGCAGGCAGCCGCACCTCCGGCCGCCGCGCCCCTTTCACCGCCGTACCGCTGGAGCCACCCATCCCGCCCGCCTCTCTCCTCGCCATGCCCCCATGGTGCACTCCGCCACTGACAACGACCCTGACCAGGTTGAACGCCGCTCATGTCACATTCCGGGGGCTCGATCCGTCGTATGCGCAGAAAGGCGGACCCGAGACGAGGGAGACCCCGAGCCATGCACCGCATCACCGTCATCGGCGGCGGATTCGCCGGAGTGACCGCGGCCGTCACCGCTGCCGAGGCCGGCGCCAAGGTGACCGTCTTCGAAGCCCGCCACACCCTCGGCGGCCGAGCCCGGACCGCCGACGGCCCGTACCGGACGAACGACGGACCGCACGCCCTCTACAACGGCGGCCCGCACTGGACCTGGCTCAAGCAGCGGAACCTGATCGGACCGCTCGCCCCGCTCCCTCCCCTGGAGGCGGCCCGGCTGCGGCTGCGCCACCAGGGCAGTCTGCGCCGCACGCCGCCCTTCGCGATGGTCAAGCTGCTGCGCCCCGGTCTCCAACAGGCGCCGGTCGACGTCGACTTCATGACCTGGGCCACCGGCATCGCGGGCGAGGAGGCCGCCCGCGCCGCCGCCCACTATTCCGCCGTCGCCCTCTTCCATCACGACCCGGGCGCCCTGTCGGCCGCGTTCGTGCAGGAGCGGCTGCGCCGTGCCACCAAGCTCCCGCCGGAGGCGCACTATCCGCGCGGCGGCTGGGCGAACGTCATCGACCGGATGGCCGCCCGGGCGTGGAACCTGGGCGTGCGGATGGAGACCCTGTCCCGGGTGGACTCCCTCGACGCCCTTCCGGCGACCGGCGGCCCGGTCGTCGTCGCGACTTCTCTCGACGCCGCCCGCCGGCTGCTCAGGGACGACTCCCTGACCTGGACGAGCGGTCGTACGACGCTCGTCGATCTCGCCGTGCGGAGCCGGCGCGGGGACGCCTTCGCCGTGGGCGACCTCGACTCTCCGGGATGGCTGGAGAGGTTCACGGCGCAGGACCGGTCGCTCGCCCCGGCCGGCGAGCAGCTCGTCCAGGGCCAGATCCCCATCGCCCCGCACGAGACGAAGGCCGACGGTGTCGCCCGCGCCGAGGAGCTTCTCGACCTGGCCTTCGAGGGCTGGCGCGGGCGCGTCACCTGGCGGCGCGAGGCCGTCGCGAACGGCCGTACCGGCGCCGTCGACCTGCCGGGCACCAGCTGGCGCGACCGCCCCGCCATCGACCGCGGCGACGGCGTGTACCTCGCCGGCGACCAGGTCGCGGCCCCCGGTGTCCTCTCGGAGGTCTCCTTCAACAGCGCCCTCGCCGCGGTGTCGCTGGCGCTCGGCCGCCGGGCCACCGGCCCGCTTGACCTCAAGCATGCTTGAGGTTGAAGGCTGGGGTTCCGGACAGACAGCTGCGTTACCCGAAACGGCCGGGTTACCCGAAACAGACGGGTCACCCGAAACAGCCGGGTCACCCGAAACAGCTGGTGTCCCTGACAAGCAACCGATGGGGGATTTCACCATGCACGCCATCCGGCTCCATGCCTTCGGTCCCGCCGAGAACCTCCGCTACGAGGAGGTGGCGGACCCTCTGCCGGGCCCCGGCCAGGTCCGTATCGCCGTAGCGGCGGCGGGAGTGCACCTGCTCGACACCGCTCTCCGGGAGGGCGAGCAGGGGCCGCTGCCCGAGCCGACCCGGCTGCCCACCGTCCCGGGCCGCGAGGTCGCCGGCGTCGTCGAGTCGCTCGGCGAGGGCGTCGCCAGGCTGTGGCTCGGCAAGCGTGTGGTCGCCCATCTCGGATTCGCCCCCGGAGGCTACGCCGAGCTGGCCGTCACCGAGGTCGACCGCGTGCACGAGATCCCCGCGAACCTGGACTTCGCCGCGGCCGTCGCCATGATCGGAACGGGCCGTACGGCGATGGGGATCGTGCAGTTCGCCGAGCTCGGCCCGGATGCCGTGGCCGTGATCCCGGCCGCCGCCGGCGGCATCGGCACCCTGCTCGTGCAGTACGCGAAGAACGCCGGCGCCACCGTCGTCGGCCTGGCGGGCGGCCCGGAGAAGACGGCGCGCGTGGCGGCCAACGGCGCCGACCTCGCCGTCGACTACACGGAACCGGGATGGCCGGACAAGGTCCGTGCCCACCTCGGCGGACGGCCCGCCACCGTCGTCCTCGACGGCGTGGGCGGCGAGGTCGCACACCACAGCGCACAGCTCCTCGGACCCGGCGGCAGACATCTCGTCTTCGGCTGGTCGGCCGCGGGCGCCCGGGGCGGCGAGCCCTCTCTCGTGGACGGCGTCTCCGAGCGGGTCCTCGGCCCCGCGATGATGCGGAAGGCCGGCGGCCCCAACCCCGTACAGACCCTGGAACTGCGCGCTCTCGCCGAAGCAGCCGCGGGCAGGCTGACCCCCGCCGTGCAGCGCTTCCCGCTCGCCGAGGCGGCGGCCGCGCACCGTGCGCTCGAGACACGCGGAACGACCGGAAAGGTGGTCCTGGAGCCATGACCAGGCACAAGGCATCCGCAGATGCGATACGTACAGATTCATGGTCTTCTGACCGAGTGAGCGTCACCCGTACAGGCGAAGCCAGCCCTCCTGTGGACGCCGACCCCCGCCGCTGGTGGGGCCTGGTGATCATCGCGCTCGCGCAGCTCATGGTCGTCCTCGACGCGACCATCGTGAACATCGCGCTCCCGTCCGCACAGCGCGACCTGGGCATGTCCGACGGCAACCGGCAGTGGGTGATCACCGCCTACACGCTGGCCTTCGGCGGACTGCTCCTGCTCGGCGGGCGCATCGCGGACCTGGTCGGCCGCAAGCGGACGTTCGTCTTCGGGCTGATCGGCTTCGCCGCCGCGTCCGCGCTCGGCGGCGCCGCCACCAGTTCCGCCATGCTCTTCGGCGCCCGCGCGCTGCAGGGAGCCTTCGCCGCCGTCCTCGCGCCCTCCGCGCTGTCCCTCCTGACCACGACCTTCACTGACCCGAAGGAACGCGGAAAGGCCTTCGGCATCTACGGCGCCCTGGCCGGCAGCGGCTCGGCGATCGGGTTCATCGTCGGCGGTCTGCTCACCGAGTACCTGGACTGGCGCTGGTGCCTGTACGTCAACGTGCCCATCGCGATCATCGCCGTCTTCGGTGCCTTCGCGCTGCTGCACGACCGTCCGGGCCGCAAGGGCGCCCGCCTCGACGTGCCGGGTGCGGTGCTGGGCTGCGGCGGACTGGTCGCGATCGTCTACGGCTTCAGCGAGGCCGAACCGAGGGGCTGGACCGACCCGCTGGTGCTGGCGCTGTTCGCGGTCGGCGTCGCACTCCTCGTCGCCTTCGTGTGGTGGCAGAACCGGGCCCCGATGCCCCTGCTCCCCCTCCACATCGTCAAGGACCGCAACCGGGCGGGCTGCTTCCTGACGATGATGCTCGCCGTGATCGGCATGTTCGGGCTGTTCCTGTTCATGACCTATTACTTGCAGGTGGTGCTCGGCTACTCGCCGGTGAAGACCGGTCTGGCCTATCTGCCGCTGACCGCCGCGATCATCACCGGCTCCACGCAGATCTCCGCCCGGCTGCTGCAGCACGTGGCGCCGCGCGTGCTGATGGTCCCCGGCATGGTCCTCGCGTCCGGCGGCATGATGATCCTGACCCGGATGACCACGCACTCGTCGTACGCGACCGAGGTCATGCCCGGTCTGATCCTGATGGGTCTCGGCATGGGTCTGACGTTCATGCCGGTCTTCGCCACCGCGACCGCGGGCGTCGCCCCGCACGACTCCGGTGTGACCTCGGCGACCGTCAACACCTCGCAGCAGGTGGGCGGTTCGATCGGTACGGCCCTGCTGAACACCATCGCCACCACCAGCAGCACGGCGTACATCGCCGCCCACCTCCACAACCCGGCGCAGAAGGCCCTGATCGCCAAGGAGGGCGTCGTCCACGGCTACACGGTCGCCATCTGGTGGGCCGCCGGAATCATGCTGCTGGCCGGCCTGGTCGCGGGCCTGATGGTCACGGCGAAGGCCCCGAAGCGCGGGGCAGCCGCCGAGAGTCCGGTGCCGGAGCCGGTCGCATAGGGGGCACAAGGACGGGGAGGGGCCGCACGGACCGCGGGCCCCTCCCCTTCTCCCCCCTTCAGGGCGGTCGCTCAGCCGCTCACCGCAGTCGCCGTACGTCGATGGCCCAGATCCCCCGCCCGTGCGTGGCCGCGTACAGCCGCCCGTCCGGGCCGGTCCGCAGCTGGAGGACCGCGGTGGTGGGCAGGTTGTCCCCGGCCACCCTCCAGCCCTTCGAGCCCGGCGTCCGCACCAGCACCCCGAGATCCGTGCCCAGCGCGATCGTGCCGCCCTTCAGCAGGGCCACCGAGTCGGCGGGTACATCGGGCAGGTTCCCGGAGACGTCCTTCCAGGTGACCCCGCCGTCCCGGGTCTCGAAGAGGTGCCCGACACCCGCGCCCGGCCCTTCCGTCCACTTCCGCGAGAAGCCGTTGACGGCGAGCAGGACGTGATCGGAGTTCGCGGGGTCGATCGCCAGACCGGAGAGGTAGCGGTTGGGTACGGTCCCGTCCACCGGCAGGCTCAGCTGGTGCCAGCCCGTGCCGTCGGCGTTGCCGACCGCGATGCCGCGTGTGAAGCCCTGGTTGTTGCAGGGCCCGCACCAGGCGGCGTACACCTTGCCGCCCGAGGCGGCCACCGCCGTGGCCGTGTGCCCCGCACCCAGGTCGAACGCGCCGAACCACTCGCTCCCGCTGCGGATCGCGTACCCCTTGGTGTTGATCCACACATGCCGGCCGCCCGCGACCCAGACCTTCGGGTCCTTGATGTCGGCGTTCAACGGGGCGATGAAGCGTGCCTCGCCGGTCGCGTTGTCGGGCGGGGCGACGGAGTACGTCGTCGCCTTCGACGGGTCGGTGACCCAACCACCGTCGTTCACCGCGCAGTTGTTGGTGACGGAGACCGCCAGGTAGACGTACTCCTGGGCGATGTTGCACCCGTTCGCCGGGTCGGTGATCGTGTCGCCGCCGTCACCGCCGAAGTTGGAGCCCATCACGCGGTCACCGGCCCGGAGCTCCGACTGGCCGTTGTCCTGGAGGCCACCGGTGATCGCCACGCCCCGCCCGGCCGGATCGGCTCCGACGCCCACCGAGTAGTACTGCAGGGCGTCCATCGTGCCGTCGTTCAGGGAGGTCCAGTCGGTCGCGTGCCCGGAGGCGTCGGCGCTGCCGTTCAGCGGCCGCCGGAAGGTGCCGCCGTCGTCGCCCACGACGACGTACGGCGCTCCGCCGTTGCTGCCGATCGCCACGGAGTGCTGGTCGGCGTGGACGGTCTGGTGGCAGTCACCGGTCTGCTTGCCCGGGTCGATGGACCAGCAGGGGAACCCGAAGTTCCAGTACGGACCCGGCACCGACCAGGACTTTCCGCCGTCCTTGGTCTCGAAGACCTCCTCCAGACCGGCGTACACATGGTCCGGGTCCTTCGGGTCGACGGTGAGGAACTGGTCGTACCAGGCCTGGATCCCGGGCTGGTACCCGGCGCCGGTGAGCGCGGAGCCGGAGTCCCGCAGCTGCTTGTAGTCGGCGATCCTCGTCCAGGGGCCGGTCGGCGAACCGGACTTGGAGACGAAGATGCCCTCCAGCCCGCTGTCCGGGTTCTCCGCGGTCTGCTCGGGAGACTGGTCGATGGCGTAGTACCGCGACCCGTCGGCGCTCCGCGCGAAGGTCACATTGCCGACGTCCTCGGCGTTGCTCGGCAGGTCACCGAGCCCGGTCAGCCGCTGCCAGCTGCCCCCGGACCTGGCGTAGAAGCCGTTGTAGGTGTCCCCGCCGCGCCAGCCGACGGCCAGCACGACCTTGCCCGGGTCCTTCGGGTCGATCGCGATGTCACTGGTGATGTTCTTGTACGCGGCCGACGGGTCATTCGCCTTCGGACCACCGGGCAGATAGTCCGGGTTGGGCGCGAACTCCAGCTTCCAGTGGCCCTTCAGTGTCTTCGTGGAGTGGCTCCACACGCCCTCGGTGGTCGCGGCCCACACTTTGTCGCCGGCGAAGCGCAGGGCGTTGATGGACGTCGACTCCAGCTCGTCGCCGCCGACCCGGTCGCTCGGACCGAAGCTGCCCTTGCGCGGATCGGCGAGGACGTACACGCCGGTCCCGAGGAAGGAGGTCGCGCTGGTGTTGGCCTCACCCGTGGCGTACCAAAGGCGCCCCCGTCCGTCGAGCTGCAGATCGCCCGTCGACAGCGCGGGCAGCCCGTCGGAGATGTTCGTCCAGTGACCGCCACCGGTGCGCGAGCGGAAGACCCCGCCGTTGGCCGAACCGGCGTACACATAGCCGTGCCGGTCGGCCGCGAGCCCGGTGACCCGGCCGGTCACCTTCCCGGCCCCGCCGCTGGAGTTGGAGTTGATGTCCCGGTAGCGCGGGTCGTCGGAGTCGTAGGGCAGCCGCGTCAGATCGCTCCAGCTGCCCTTGGTGTGCGGGAGATTCACCAGAGCGTCGTACGCCGCCCCGTACGCCCCCGGCGCCACGATCCCCGGCGAGGTGCGCGCCTCGGCGTACTGGTCCGCCTGCTCGGCTTCCTCCTGTGCCTCTCCCCCGCCGTCGTCGTCCCCCGTCTGCGCGAAAGCCGACAGGCCCTTCTGCTGCTGATGCAGAAGGGCCTGTCTGTGAAGTTCCCGCACACCGAAGGGGTCTCTGCCGCCGTTCGCCGCCTGGGCCTGAGTGACTGTCAGGCCCAGCGCGGCAGCGGTGGCAAGCACCGCCCATACTCGTCTTCTTCGCCAGCCGTCGGCTGCCATGAAGTGCCCTCCCCTGGGAGCAGTGGCGTACATGACACGAGCTGGCCAACAGCATTGGCGTGAATGCTGCGATGAGAGATTCCCATGAACGTAATCACCGGGTAAAAAATCCTCAGTGCCGCCCCGCCACCCGATCGGCGAACTGCGCCAGCTTCGACGACTCCGCGCGGTACGTGGCGCGTTCCCGCCGGTCCGCGGCCCGATAGATGGCGTACATCCCCTGCACCCCGAGCCACCGCAACGGCTCCGGCTCCCACTTGCGCACCTTGTGCCCGACCCACGGCAGCTCGGTCAGCTCGGTCCGGCCGCCCTGCCCCGAGTCGAACTGCACCAGATCCCTGAGCGTCCGCGCCGCGAGATTCGTCGTCGCCACCCCCGAGCCGACATAGCCGCCCGCCCAGCCGAGCCCCGTAGACCGGTCCAGGGTCACCGTCGCGCACCAGTCCCGTGGCACCCCGAGCACCCCCGACCAGGCATGCTCGATCCCCACCCCCGCCAGCGAGGGGAAGAACCGCACCAGGATCTCCCGCAGCGCCTCGACCGTCTCCGCCTGCGTCCGCCCGTCGTTGTCGGTCTTCGACCCGAAGCGGTACGGCACTCCGCGCCCGCCGAGCGCGATCCGCCCGTCGGCGGTCCGCTGCGCGTACATGTACGCGTGCGCCATGTCCCCGAGCGTCTCCAGCCCGTCCCACCCCACCGACTCCCACTGCTCGGCGGTGAGCGGCTCGGTCGCGATCATCGAGGAGTTCATGGGCAGCCAGGTGCGCCGCTGCCCCTTCAGGCTCGCGGTGAACCCCTCCGTGCAGCGCAGGACGTAGGGCGCCCGGACCGTCCCGTACGGCGTCACCGCATGCTTCGGGCGGATCTCCGCCACCGGCGTCAGCTCGTGAATCGTCACCCCGAGCGCCTCGACGGCGGCCGCCAGCCCCTTCACCAGCTTCACCGGGTGCAGCCGCGCCCCGTGCGGGGTCCAGGTCGACCCGACCGCGTCCGCGACCCGGATCCGCTCGGCGGTCTCCCCGGCGCCGTACAGCTCACGGTCCTTCTCCCCGTACGACAGCTCGAGCTCGTGGAAGGCCCTGAGCCGCGCCAGCTGGGCGGGTGTGGTGGCGATTTCGAGCACTCCGCCCTTGTGGATGTCGGCCTCGATGCCCTCCTCGTGCGCCGCCCGGACGACCTCGTCCACGGTCTCGTTCATGGCCTTCTGCAGCCGTACGGCGGCCTCGCGCCCGCGCAGCTTCGCGTACCGGTCCCGCCCGGCGATCCCGTTGTACAGCCAGCCGCCGTTGCGCCCGGAGGCCCCGTACCCGCAGAACTTCTGCTCCAGGACGGTGATACGGAGGAAGGGGGCCGCCTTCTTCAGGTAGTACGCGGTCCACAGCCCCGTGTACCCGCCCCCGACGATCACGACGTCGGCGGACGCGTCACCGCCGAGCGGCTCCCGCACCGCCGGGAAACCGTCGTCCGCGTACCAGTAGGAGATACCGCCGTTCACGACACTGCTCACCGAGCTGCTCATGGCCGGAAAGCTAACGCCTCAGGGCCGAAACTGTCTCCATCGGATCCCACGCCGGCCCCCGCCCGATGACCAGCGGATAACAGGCGAGCCCGATCAGCACCGACACGAAGTGCCCGAGGTCGGTGAAGGTCGGCGCGTCCACAAGCGGTTCCCCGTACACGAAGAACACCACCGCCAGATACAGATACCGCCAGGGCGCCACGATCCGGTAGGCCAGCACCCCCACCACCCCCGCGAGGGCGTAACTCACCCCGATATCAAGGGTATTGACGGCCGAGTGCTTCACCACCCCGTCCTGCACCGCCCTCAGCAGGGCTCCCTCGCTGATCAGCGTCGCCAGCACATGCGCAGCCGCGCAGACCATCAGCCACCGCAGCGTCCCCAGCCAGCGCTCGGCCTGCGCATGGAAGACGGTGTACTGGACGGCGACCGGAAGCCACTTGCCGCCGTCGATCCACATCGCACTCTGCAGAAGCACCCGCCCGGGGTTGTTCGACAGCTCATGGATGTTCGTGGACCGCTGCCGCAGGAACTCCTGCTCGAAGTGCGGCGACATGTGGTGCATCGCGACCGTGGTGACGAACAGGACGGCCAGCCAGAGATACGTGCCCGGCGCACTGCAGACGTAGGCCCACACCCGCTGCCCGAGCCCCCGGTCAATTCGCATGAGGCGATTCACGCACGTAAGTATCGTCGCAAGGGTGATCGACATCCCGGGTGAGCTGGCGGCGGCACAGGAGAAGTTCAACGGCGAGGCGGGACGGGCCTTCATCGCGGGCCTGCCGCACCTGGCTGAGGAGTTCCTCGATCGCTGGGAGCTACGACTGGACGGGCGCCCCATGCACGGAGTCAGCGCCCTTGTCCTCCCGGTCCTGCGCTGCGACGACACCCCTGCCGTGCTGAAGCTGCAGCTGCTGGACGAGGAGAGCGTGGGCGAGCCGGTGGCCCTGCGCCTGTGGGACGGCGACGGCGCGGTCCGCCTCCTCGCCCACGACGAGACGACCCACACCATGCTCCTGGAACGCCTCGATCACACCCGGATGCTCTCCCGGCTCCCCGGCACCCGCGAGGCCGTCCTGGTCATCGCCCGTCTGCTCGCCCACCTGACGGCCACCCCGGCCCCGGACGGCATGCGCCGCCTCGGCGACATCGCCGAGGCCATGCTGGACCGGACCCCGTGGGCGCTGAGGCGCATCCCGGACCCCGAAACCCGCAGCCTGGTCGCGCACTGCGCGGCCGCCGTACGAGAAGTCGTGGACGAACCCGGCGACCGCCTCCTCCACTGGGACCTGCACGACGAGAACGTCCTCGCCTCCGCCCGCGCCCCCTGGCTCGCCATCGACCCCAAACCCCTGGCAGGCGACCCCGGCTTCGAACTCTGGCCGGCCCTCGCCAACCGCTTCGACGCCGACGAGATCCGCTGGCGCTTCGACGCCATGACGGACGTACTCGGCCTGGACCGCGCACGCGCACGTGCCTGGACCCTGGGCAGACTCCTGCAGAACACCCTCTGGGACATCGAGGACGGCCGCGCCCCGGAGCCCCGCGACCTGGAAATAGCCAGGCGGCTGCGCAACCAGGCCTGAGGGGGCCCGGGGCTGCCGCAGCCGAGGACGGCGCACCCCGCGCGTAACCTCGGAAACGTGATCCGCGAAGCAACCCCCGCCGACGTCCCCGTCATCCACACCCTGATCCGCGAACTGGCCACCTACGAGAAGGCCCCGCAGGAGGCGAGGACCACCGAGGCCCAGCTCCACGACGCCCTCTTCGGCGACCACCCCGCCGCCTACGCCCACATCGCGACCGACGACACCACCGGCACCCCCGTCGGCTTCGCCCTCTGGTTCCTGAACTTCTCCACCTGGCGCGGCGTCCACGGCATCTACCTGGAGGACCTCTACGTGCGCCCCACCGCGAGAGGCGCCGGCCACGGCAAAGCCCTCCTCACCGAACTGGCCCGCATCTGCACCCAGCGCGGCTACGAGCGCCTCGAATGGTCCGTCCTGAACTGGAACACCCCGGCCATCGCCTTCTACGAGTCCCTCGGCGCCCGTCCGCAGGACGAGTGGACGGTGTACCGGCTGACGGACGAACCGCTCAAGAAGCTGGCCGGCCGCAGCAGCTGACGCCATGAAGCGCAAAAGCCCAGGCCGGATTGCTCCTGACCTGGGCGAGAAGCGGTAGCGCGGCTGCTCAGAGGGCCTTGCTGTTGCAGCCCATGTCCGAACCGAGGTGGGTGGGCTGGGCACCCGGGTCGCCTTCACCGTTCAGCGCGCCGCCCAGCAGACCGTTGAGGGCGCCAAGGCTGCCGATGACGTCGACGTTCATGTCGTGCGAGCGGCACTCGATGTCCTGCGTGACGTCGATGTCGTGCCCCGGCTCGCCGTGTGCGAAGGCCGGGCCGACCCCGAAGGCGCCGATGCTGCCGAGGACAGCGGCGCCCACGATGGCGGCCTTCTGAAGCTTGCGCATTTCTTCTCCATTGATCGAGCGGAAGTGATCTGCAGCAGATCGAGTTGGGACGACGGACAACTACCGGGAGGCCATCAGCCGAGGCGGGGCAGACCCAGGTTCCCGACGGGAGGAGCCGCAACCTGTCCGAGACCGAGCCCGGGCACCTGCGGTGCTGCACTGGCGGGCGAGACCAGCGGGTCGATGAGCGGGTTCACCTGGGGGTTGAACTGCGGGTTCACCTGAGGCGCGACATGCGGCGCCGGCTCCGGGTTGAAGACCTGGGGCATGGCGACCTGCGGGGCGACCTTCGGCATGACCTCGGGCGACGACTGCGGGGCGACCTGCGGCTGGACCAGCGGCTGCTGCTGAGGAGCGGACTGCGGGGCGGACGCCGGCGCACCGGCCTGCGCACCGCCCACCGACGAGGCGACGGCGGTGGCCTGGCTCGGCTGCTGCGGCGCGGCCTGCGGGGCGGGCGCCGCGGGCGCGTACTGCGGCGCCGGCTGGGAGTACGACTGCGGGCCACCGGACTGCGCGGTGCTGTCCGCGGTGGACGCGGCAACGGCCCGCGGCGGAGCGCTCTGCGGGGGTGCCGGGTAGTACTGGGGAGCCGGGGCCGGGGCGTAGTACTGGGGGGGCGGTGCCGGGGCCGGGTAGTACGCGGGCGCCGGGGCCGCGTACTGCGGCGCCGGGTAGTACGCGGGCGCCGGGGCCGGGTAGTACGGAGCAGCCGGAGCGCCACCGGTGTACCCGGGGTAGGCGTCGGCATGGCTGACGCCGGCGCCGATGGCGGACAGGCCGCCGGCCGCTGCTACGACGAGCGCGGCCTTGTGAATCTTTCGCATGGAACCCTCGGCCCTTCAATACCTGTGCAGGGAAATCCGTTGTATTCAGTGCTGTGTTGCGTGCGCTCAGTCTGATGTTCACGCCGGAGCCGACAGCGGATCCCCTTGCCCCTCTCACCGGTTCATGGTCGCTGCCCTCTCCCTGCTGGCAACGACATTTCCTTCTGCGCGGTCACGGGATCAAGAATTCCGTCACCCATTTGGAATTGATCGGATAACCGGCCTGCCGGGGGGCGAATGGGTGACTGCTCCCCGACTCCCGTGACTGGCCCCGAACTTGCTTCGTTCCCCACGGGGACAGAGCGAAGACCCATCACCCACCGCAGCCGCCCAGAACAGCAAGAGCAGCCACAACTCCACTGGCTCATCTGCTATTTCAGTACGTCCATGCCAGGTCAATGAAGGGCCGAAGGTTCCATGCGCAAGTTCCAGCACGTCGCGCTCGTCGTAGCAGCGGCCGGCGGTCTGTCCGCCATCGGCGTCGGCCCCAGTGTCGCCGACGCTCCTGTCGCCTACGGCAACAGTGCCCCGCCCCCGGGCCCCGCCATGGCCGGCGCCTTCACGGCCACCCAGGCCACCGCCCACGCGGACGGCCCGTCCGGCCCGTCCGCCCCGCGCCAGGCGGCCCCGGCACAGCCCGCCGAGGTTGCCCCGCAGGTCAATCCGCAGATCAACCCGCAGCTCAACCCGCACATCTCCTCGCCGTCGGCGCCGACGCAGTCCAGCGGCACGGCCGACCAGTTCAACCTCTTCCGCCCCGCCCAGGAGTGCAGCCCGCAGTCCGTGCTGAACGCGAACCTCCCGGTCGCCGTGCTCGCCGCCGCCGAGACCAAGGGCGTCGCCTGCACCCAGGCCAACAGCCAGGCGAACGCTCTCGCCAAGGCCCACTAGGAGCCGCCGAGGCCGACGAGAAGTCGCCGAGGTCCACCGGGATCGCCGTACGACGTCAGGGAGCTGCCGCAACAAGATCACAGGACACGGCGCGTCGCTAGGTGATTGTCGGTTATTTCCTATTATTCTCCGTAACTGTAAGAAGTCGATCTGTTACGGATCGCACCCACTCACTCCACCGGAGATGACATGCACCAGCTTCGCAAGGCTGCCGTCCTGGTCGCCGCCCTCAGCACCGTCGGACTCCTCGGTGCCGGCACCGCTCAGGCTCACGACGACGGGGGCAAGGGCGGCAAGGGTGGCGACAAGTTCAACGTGCTGCAGAGCTCCAACTGCAAGTCGCACGACCTGAACGTCGACGTCCTCGGCCAGGTCGGCATCCTCAACGGCCTGCTCGGCAACGCGCTCAACGGCGAGGGCAACGCCGGAGGCCAGGACACCCACATCGGCTCGAGCATGGGCTGCAACAACAGCGCCTTCTAGCCGAATGACGGTCGCGTAGCCGGCCGAGAGCGGGAAGCAGGCCCCGGCACCGAGCTCCAGACTCGGTGCCGGGGCCCATTTTTTTGTCACGCCGGCGGCATTTCCGGGCATCGACCAGGGCAGTGAGGATCATTCCGAATTCGGCGCGCCGCACAGTCTTTTACGGGTATTTCTTATTAGCCTCCGTAACTGCACGAAGTCGATCCATCACGGATCGCATCCACTTCACTCCACCGGAGATGTCATGCACAAGCTTCGCAAGGCTGCCGTCCTGGTCGCTGCCCTCAGCAGCGTCGGACTCCTGAGCGCCGGCGCCGCCCACGCCGATCAGGGCGGCTTCGGCTCGGGCGAAGGCGGCCATCGCGGCGGTGGCTTCAACATTCTGCAGAGCACCACCTGCCGCTCGCACGACGCCAACGTCGACGTCCTCGGCCAGGTCGGCATCCTCAACGGCGTTGCGGGCAACCTGCTGAACGGCGAGGGCAACCCGGGCGCCCAGGACACCCACCTGGGCTCGGACATGGGCTGCAACAACAGCGTCGGAAAGTAAGCCGGCAAGTAAGCCGGAAGGTCAGAACAGTCCTCGGTGCCCCGGCCGGTCGGCCGGGGCACCCGGGTTTTCACAGGGCCGGAACGCCGAAGTGCCGGATCGGGAGCGGCCCCGGTCCGGCACTCGCCGATCGCACCTCAGAAATCGAAGTGCGGCGTCGTGACACGGGGCGCCGTGACATGCGGCGCCGTGACATGGAACGCCCTGATGTGGGGCCGCTTGAACCCCTTGGGCGTCGGCGCCTTGTTGGTGCAGTCCAGCACCGGCCCGACGTGCGTCGACCCGTTGTTGAGCATGCCGTCCTCCGGCAGCACCAGTCGCGGCCGCGCCGTCGTCGAGCAGCTCTGCGACTGCTTGACGACGAACGTGCCGTGCTTGTCCTTGTGGACGCTCTCGGTCTTGTGCACGCAGATGATTTCCCCTGCGGCATTGGTCTTGCAGCCACGCGGGTTCTCGCTCGCCTGCGCGTGCACGGCTCCGACGCAGATCACGGCGAGACTTCCGAGGATCCCCGAGACCGTTGCGATTTTCTGCCGACTGAACATGCGCTGTTCTTCCTTTGATCGCTATATCGGTACAGCCCGGACGCGCACCCTGATGGGTTTACTGCGCGTCCGGGCTGCCTTGGCCGTTGAGGGTTCTGTTCAGGTCGTTGCGCCAGGGGCTTCTTTACCTGGAGCCGTACGGGGCGGCGTACTGCGGCGCGTACTGCGGCGCCTGCTGGGGGGCGGCGTACTGGGGGGCGGCGTACTGGGGCGCGTACTGCGGCGCGGCGATGTACTGGGGCACGAAGTACTGGGGCGCGGGCTGAGGTGCGGCCATCGGGGCGGCCTGCGGGGCGGCCTGCGGCGCGGACGGCGGCGCGAAGTTGACGTTCATCGGCGCGAAGTACGGAGCGGCCTGCGGGGCACCGTACGGAGCCGCCTGCGGGGCGTCGTGCGGGGCCCATCCCCCGCCGCTCCCGTAGGCCACGGCGTTGGCCTGCGAGGAGGCCACCGCGGTCGCCCCGCCGCCCCACCCGTCGGTGGCGCTGCTGACGCCGGCCCCGAGGGCGGAGAGCCCCGCGACCGCTGCAATTACTGCTGCGGTCCGCTGAAACTTGCGCATGATTAGACCCTTTCCTAGCTGGGCGGGAAGCCCTGGCTCGACTACTTAATGTGAGCATATACACACGAAACGTAGTCATTTGGGATCTTGGGTCCTTCTGTGCACCGTGTCGGCTTATGCCAAAGCGGCCTTCCACCCGCTCGGCCGCGGGCTCGGAGAGGGAAAGGGAAAGAGAAAGGGATGGTGCGGGGCGGGCAGTTGATGACGTGGTCGGGTCGCGCACTCGGCGCTCTCCCGTAGAACGACGATTCCCCCGGCCCAAGTCACGGGCAGGCAGCGGCAGTCACCCATCTGCCGCAGGCAGCGAAAAAACGGCACGGAAAAAGCGGACGGCCGGTCCCGGTCGCCCCGGTCCGGCCGTCCGTCGCTTGGGAAGTGCGGGCCTCAGCCCAGAATGCCACCGGGCAGTTCCGAGGGCGTGTCCCTGTCGTCGACCCCCGTATCGTTGGGGGAACAGGTCACCGCGGGCCCGATCTTGGTGCTCCCGCTGTTCAGCAGGGGGATGACGGGCAGCTCCATGGGCTTCTGCGGGGTGCAGGTGTTGGCCCGGCGGACGATGAAGTCCTCACCGTCGGACGTCTTGCCCGCGAACCGCTGGACGCAGGTGACATCGCCCGACGCGCTCACCGTGCAGGCCCCCGGGCCCGCCGCCGCATACGCCTGGGTGGCTCCGGTACAGGTCACGGCGAGGCCGCACAGAAGCCCCGAGACGGCCGCGATCTTCTTCCTACTGAGCATGTGATCCGTTTCCTTTGTGAGGGGCACCCGGGCGCCGTGCGCCGCGGACCGGCCCGTTTCGCCTACGAAGTGAAGGGCTGACCTGCTGAAGGAACTTCCAGAGCCATCACGAACGCATGCGGGCCACCGGAGCGGCCTCGCGCTCCGGGCGGCCACACGTGAACGGGCCCCTGCGGGGGGTGACCCCGAGGGGCTCGCGGAAAGCGTCGCGCACGATTACGAGGTGAAGGCGTTGTTGAACTGGCCGCAGGTGGTGTCGAAGGTCTCGGAGAGACCGAGCACGCCGATCGGGAGGTCGCCGTCGGCCACGGTCTGCGGACTGCACTCCTGGTACGGGCGGTAGTGCTCGGTCACCTTCGGCTTGGCGTCGTGGCCGTGACCGTGGCCGTGGGCGTAGGCGGTGCCGGCGCCGGCACCGATGACGGAGAGACCGCCAGCCGCCACTGCTGCTGCGATCATGGCCTGTTGAAGCTTGCGCATGAAACCCTCGGTCCTTCATTGCCTGGATGTCGAGGCAGATTGCCTACTGTGACTGGACGAACACTAGCAGTAACAACTAGGCATTCCACACCGCCGGATATCCCGTGTCCACTCGACGCGCGGCAACTCCGGCTTACGCAAAGTCCGTTCGAAGGAGCGCGTATTCTCCCCGTACGAGAATGGGGGCCGCTGGCCCCCGGCCGGAATGAACTCCGGTTTCTCGAGCGCGACTTGTTCGTATGTTGAAATGCCCGGACCAGTGAATAGCGGTGTCCCGCCAACCGATTGGCGCACATCCGCCGATCACTCAATCCACTCAAAAGTGGGAACACCCCATGTTCCGGGTATCTCCTTTCGCGGTCGCGGCATTCCCTTGATCGGGTCCGCCCGATTCGGGCTCCAACTGCGACAGGAGACGCCCGTGCGAATCACCGACATCCAGCGCTGCGAAGTCCGGCCCGGACGGCTCGTCGAGTGGGCGCTCAGTCCGGCGACCGTCACCATGGCGGCGGACCTTCCGGAGGACCCGCGGCCGCCGGCGTACGTCCAGGAGTCGCACATCAGGACCGCCCGATCGGTGCACGAGGACGGCCTGTTCGTGCCGACCTGGGTCGGTACGGCATTCGACATCCCGGGCAGGGTCGACCTCGACGCGCTGCAGGACGCACTGCGCAGCTGGACGCTCCGGCACGAGACGCTGCGCAGCGGATTCCGCTGGGACGGCGACGAGATGCGCCGTTTCACGCTCGGCACCGAGGACGTGTCCCTCCACCGGGAGGACATCGGCGACTTCCCCGACGCGGCGCGGCTCGTGCAGTACCTCCAGGACCGCTTCGACGCCTCCGCGAGCGCGCTGAGCTGGCCCAACTTCCTCTACACGGCGGTCGTCAGGGACGAAGGCGCGAGCCTGTACATCGCGTTCGACCACAGCAATGTCGACTCCTACTCCATCCAGCGCATGCCCGCCGAGATCAACGAGCTCTACAACGCCGCCGCCGAGGGGCGTCCCCTCGAGGAGTCCCCGGTCGGCAGCTACGTCGACTTCTGCGAGATCGAGCGCGCGGACGCGGACCGGATCGACGGCACCCACGCCATCGTCGGCCGCTGGCGGGACTTCATCCGGCGGTGCAACGGGAAGCTGCCCAACTTCCAAGTCGACCTGGGCCTTGAGCCCGGGGGTGACCTGCCCAGGCAGAAGCTGATGCGCGAGATGCTGGTCGACGCGGACGCCGCCGCAGCGTTCGAGTCGTACTGCCGGCCCTTCGGCGGCAGCCTCGTCGGCGTTCTGGCCGCCACCAGCCTCATCGTCCACGAGATCGGCAAACAGCCCGTCTACCGCGCCGTCGTGCCGTTCCACACCCGGGTGAAGTCCAAGTGGTCCAACTCCGTGGGCTGGTACGTCGGCGGAGCCCCGATCGAGGTCGCCATCGACGAGGCACCCGATTTCCCCACCGCCCTGACCGCCGTGCGCGCCGAACTGCAGGCCAACAGGTCGCTGGCGCGCATGCCGCTCGCCCGCGTACTGCGGCTGCTCGGCGAGGACTTCCGGCCGACCTCGCCCGACCTGTACTCGATCGTCTCGTTCGTGGACGCACGGGGCATCCCCGGGGCCGAGCGCTGGGACGAGCTGGCGGCCTACGGGCTGGTGCGGGTGTCCTACGGCGACCAGGTGTGCATCTGGCTGAACCGGCTGCACGAGGGCCTGTGGTTCACCTGCCGCTACCCCGACACCGACATCGCGTACAAGAACATGCGGCTGTACGTCGAGCGGCTGCGGGACGTCATCCTCACCGTGGCCGGCGAGCAGCGCGCCAGCGAACTCGCACCGCACGATCTCGCGGGATGAACGCCACGAACGGGGGCGGCCGACCGGGCCGCCCCTTGTGTCTCGGCGGCCCGCCCGAGCGGCAGGCTGGAGCCCCCTGTCGGATTCGAACCGACGACCTTCGCTTTACAAGAGCGGCGCTCTGACCAGCTGAGCTAAGGAGGCCTGCACGCAGGCTTCGCGTGCGTGCCCGTGCAGTGTACCCAGGTCCCGGCCCGCCCCTGTCGAAAATTTCCGCGAAGTTCACAGGCCCGCGGGTACTGACAGACCAGGCGAACGCCAGGTAGCGTCCTGAGCCAGTTCACCCTCGTGGACTACACCACCTTCCTACAACGGATCGTCCGGCACGTTCCTGCCGGTAGAAGGGGGCCCATCACCATGGCCACTGTTACGTTCGACAAGGCGACCCGGATCTACCCGGGCACCGAGAAGCCCGCCGTCGACGGTCTGGAGATCGAAGTCGGGGACGGCGAGTTCCTCGTCCTCGTCGGTCCGTCCGGCTGCGGCAAGTCCACCTCGCTCCGCATGCTCGCGGGGCTCGAGGACGTGAACGCCGGCGCCATCCGCATCGGTGACCGCGACGTCACGCACCTGCCGCCGAAGGACCGGGACATCGCCATGGTGTTCCAGAACTACGCGCTGTACCCGCACATGACCGTCGCCGACAACATGGGCTTCGCGCTCAAGATCGCCGGCGTCAACAAGGCGGAGATCCGCAAGAAGGTCGAAGAGGCCGCGAAGATCCTCGACCTCACCGAGTACCTGGACCGCAAGCCGAAGGCCCTCTCCGGTGGTCAGCGCCAGCGTGTCGCCATGGGCCGCGCCATCGTCCGTGAGCCGCAGGTCTTCCTCATGGACGAGCCGCTGTCCAACCTGGACGCCAAGCTCCGTGTGTCCACCCGTACGCAGATCGCCTCGCTGCAGCGCCGTCTCGGCATCACCACCGTCTACGTCACCCACGACCAGGTCGAGGCCATGACGATGGGCGACCGCGTGGCCGTGCTCAAGGACGGTCTGCTCCAGCAGGTCGACTCGCCGCGCAACATGTACGACAAGCCCGCCAACCTCTTCGTCGCCGGCTTCATCGGCTCCCCCGCCATGAACCTGGTCGAGGTGCCGATCACCGACGGCGGCGTGAAGTTCGGCAACAGCGTCGTCCCGGTCAACCGTGACGCCCTGAAGGCCGCCGCCGACAAGGGGGACCGCACCGTCACCGTCGGTGTCCGTCCCGAGCACTTCGACATCGTCGAGGAGGGTGGCGCCGCCGCCTCCGCCCTGTCGAAGGACACCGAGGACAAGCCGGCCGGTCTCGCGGTCTCCGTGAACGTCGTCGAGGAGCTCGGCGCCGACGGCTACGTCTACGGCACCGCCGAGGTCGGCGGCGAGACGAAGGACCTGGTCGTCCGTGTCGAGGGCCGCCGGGTGCCGGAGAAGGGCTCGACCCTGCACGTGGTGCCCCGCCCGGGCGAGACCCACGTGTTCTCGACCTCGACGGGTGAGCGTCTCACCGACTGAGGCCACTCGGCCGAGCGGCAACTCCCGAAACACCCATCCCGGGTAATTCACCCAGGTTGACGAAGAAGGGCCCCGCAGACCCCTGCGGGGCCCTTCTCGTTGTCGATATTTACCCCGGCACATCGGTCATTTCGAGCAGCGTGCGTCAACTTCACGCCCGGTCCGAACCGGCTTTACGTCCCCCGAACTGATTACTAAATGTCGCCAAATCATCACCTGGCGCTACTCTCACTCGCGTGAAGCACTCCACTAACCAACAGACGCGACGCGGCCGGGGCCCCGCCCGCCGGATCGGCCGCACGCTCGCCCTTGTCCTGCCCGTCGTCCTGGTGCTTTCCGGGACCCTCGCGGTCACCCGAGTCAACTGGACGGGAAACCCCTCGGACTCGGTGCTCACCGCCTCGGACGCGTCCGACATCACCTCGGACGCCAGGGCCGCCCACCGCGCCCCGCAGGACGTGCTGCGCGACAAGCTCCTGGGCGAGCTCCAGCAGGAGGACCCGGGCACGGTCCTCACGCACCTCCAGCAGGCCGTGAGCGAGCGCCCGTCGCTCGCCAGGCACTGCGTGTCCATCGCCCGGTCCCTGGGCCGCGCCGCGGTCCGCATGTACGGCCCCACACGCGCCCAGTCGTACGCCCGCCCGGTCTGCGACACGTCCTTCGCCTCGGGCGTCGCCGCCGCGCTCAGCTGAGTCGGAACCGTCCCTCCTCCGCCGTGGACGCCACGGACAGTTCGGAGGAGGGTAACGGCTGATTAAGGAACGGTTGCGGGCTCCGGAGGCGGGCGGGACGCACCGTACAGTTCGGTCATGACCCATCCGAGCGCCGCGTCCCGCCCCGTTCAAGCCGTCATCCTGGCCGGTGGCCAGGGCTCACGGCTGCGTCCCTACACCGACGACCGGCCCAAGCCGATGGTCGAGATCCCCGGTACGGGGACTCCGATCATCGGCCATCAGCTTGTCTGGCTGGCCGAGGAGGGCGTGACGGACGTGGTGGTCAGCTGCGGCCATCTCGCCGAGGTGCTGCAGGACTGGCTGAAGTCCGCCGACCTGCCGGTGAAGGTGACGACGGTCGTCGAGACGGAGCCGCTCGGGCGGGGCGGCGGGCTGAAGTACGCCGCCGCCCATCTCCCGCACCCGGACCGGCCCTGGTACGCCACCAACGGCGACATCTGGACCCGCTTCTCGCTGCGGGACATGGCGGACTTCCACACGGAGCGCGACGCGGCCGCGACGCTGGCGCTGGCCCGGCCGCGCATCCCCTGGGGCGCGGTGAAGACGGACGGCTTCGGGCACATCACGGACTTCATCGAGGCGCCGCCGTCGACGTTCGAGATCAACGCGGGTGTGTACGTCTTCTCTGCCGAGTTCGCTGATCTGCTGCCGGAGCGGGGGGATCACGAGCGGACGACGTTCCCGCATCTGGCCCGTGAGCGGCGGCTGGCCGGGTTCACGATCCCGCAGGGGGCGTACTGGCGCGCCATCGACACGGCGAAGGATCTGACCGAGGCGGCGAAGGAGCTGGCCGCTCTGGGGCGGTGAGGTTGCCTTTTGGCTGCGGGCCAGTGGGGGCTTGTCGCGCCCACGCGGCGGAGCCGTAAATCGATACAGCCCCGCGCCCCTTCAGGGCGCTCCAGCACCGCACGTCGAAAGGGTCCCGCACGTTTTGTGCGGGACCCTTTCGTATGGACCGGTGGCCGTCGGCTCGGCTCAGCCCAGCAGGCCGCCCACCAGGCCCGGGTCTCCCGAGGAGGAGCCGCCGGTGGAGCCTGTGCCGCCGTCTCCGCCGCCGGAGGTGGGGCCGGAGCTGGTGCTGGGGGCGCCGCCGGACGGTGAGGAGTGCCGGGGCGGGGTGCGGCCCGCGGTGCCCTGGGTCTGGCTGGGGGCGCCGCCGGTCGCGGTGGCTCCCGGCGTGGTCGCCGCGCCGGAGGGCGTGGAACCTGCGGTGGCGCCGTGGGTCGGCGTCTTCGAGGCCGAGGGCGACTGGCTGTGCCGCTTGTGCGGCTCCTGCGGGAGCGGGGATCCCGGCAGTTCGTTGCGCGGGGCCTCGCCGGGACCGGGGACGATCACCCGGTCGGCGTCGCGGACCGCACCGCCGAGCAGCGAGCCGACGAGCAGGGTCAGGCCGGTCACGATCGCCGTGATGAGGGCGCCGCGGCGCAGGACGTAGGCGCGCAGGTCCCAGATGTCGGAGGAGGGTCCCAGACGCCGCCAGGCGCTGCCGGCGAGGCGGCCGTCGACGGAGTAGACAGGGGCGCCGGCGATGATCAGCGGAGACCAGGCGGCGAGGTAGATGATGTCGGGGGCGTCGTAGGCGGGAACGGTCTTCCAGCTGACGGTGACGATCAGCGCGGCCGACAGCAGTGCCCCGAAGACGGCGGCGACCCGCTGCCAGCAGCCCAGGACCGTGAGCACGCCGACGACGACCTGTGCGAAGGCGATGACGAGGCCGGAGCCGACGGGGTGCTGCAGGGCGAACTGCCGCAGCGGCTCGGCGACTTCCCACGGGTGCAGGGTGTTGAGCCACTTGACCATGGAGCCGCGCTTGCCGCCGTCGAAGTAGACGGGATCGCACAGCTTGCCCATGCCGGCGTAGATGGAGATGAAGCCGAGGAAGATGCGCAGGGGGAGCAGGACGACGCCGAGGTTCATCCGGCGGCCCGGGTAGTAGGCGTGCCGCGCCGGGTCGACGCCGTGGCGCCTGGCGGGCCGGTCGGCGTCCTCCTCGTCGAATTCGCCGAACTCGTCGGAGTCGTCGAACCCCTCGGGGTCGTCGAACTCGCCGGTCTCGTCGAAGTCCTCGAACTCCTGGCCGCCGTAGGCCTGTTCCTCGTCGTATCCGCTGCCGGCGGTGCGCATGCCGGGGAGGAGGCGGGTGCCGACGATGTCGCCCGCGGGGCGGCCGCGCTGGGCGCCGACGATCGGGGTCTCCACGGTCTGTTCCAGCTCGTCGTAGGCCTCGTCGTAGCCGCCGACCTCCACGCGCGGGATGACCTGGGTGGCGCCCGCGTCGACGGACTGGTCGTCGCCGTGCCGGACGCTGCCGCCGCGCACGGCCTGGAGCAGGCGGTGCGCGCCGGTGTCGTCGGGGGCCGACCTGCCGCTCCAGACGACCGGCCGACGGCGGGCGCCCGCGCCCGTCCTGCCCGCGGCGGTACCGGCGGCGGGCGTGCGGGCGGCGTCCTGGGAGGCGGTCAAGTGCCGTGCGATCCGCGGCGATCGGGTGCGGGCCGAGGCGCCGAGCTGCACACGGAAGCTCGCATGATTGACGATGACCTGCGCCGGATCGCTCGGCACCTTCACCATGCTCAGCGCGGGAGCGTCATCGAATCCCGACGGGCCGTCCCCCGGGGGCGTGCGGGGTGTTCTGGTGTCCACACTCATCTAACCGAGTGACGTGTGGTTAGGACACTGCTTTGACCCGCCGGATGTGTCCGGATCGCGTCAACGTTGTCCGGGACGCCCAGATTGACCCGCACGAGTGATGGCGCGAACGCCTGTTCAGCCGCGCCGCCGAGCCGCCTCGTACAGCACGATCCCCGCGGCCACACCCGCATTGAGCGACTCGGCGCCGCCCGGCATCGGGATCCGCACCCGGAAGTCGCACGTTTCGCCGACGAGCCGGGACAGGCCCTTGCCCTCGCTGCCGACCACGATCACGACGGGGCCCTCCAGGGCCTCCAGTTCACCGATCTCGTGCTCCCCGTCGGCGGCGAGGCCGACGACCGCGATGCCCTGCTTCTTGTACGCCTCCAGGGCGCGCGTCAGGTTGGTGGCGCGGGCGACGGGCGTACGGGCGGCGGTGCCCGCGGACGTCTTCCAGGCGCCGGCGGTCATGCCGGCCGCGCGCCGCTCGGGGACGACGACGCCGTGGCCGCCGAAGGCGGAGACGGAACGGACGACGGCGCCGAGGTTGCGCGGGTCGGTCACGCCGTCGAGGGCGACGATCAGCGGGTCCTCGCCCTCGTCGTAGGCGACGCTGGCGAGGTCCTCCGGGTGGGCGTACTCGTACGGCGGGACCTGGAGGACCAGGCCCTGGTGGTTGAGCCCGTTCGTCATGCGGTCGAGCTCGGGGCGGGGGGCCTCCATGAGGTTGATGCCGCCGCGGTCGGCGGCGAGCTGGAGGGCCTCGCGGACGCGCTCGTCGTTGTCGATGAACTGCTGGACGTAGAGCGTGGAGGCCGGTACGCCCTCGCGCAGGGCCTCGACCACCGGGTTGCGGCCGACGACCAGTTCGGACGACGACTTGCCGCCGCGGCCGCGCGGCACGGGACGGCGCTGCGTCTGCTTGGCCTTGGCGGTCGCGATGCGGTTCTTCTTGTGCCCCTTGCGCATCTCGGCGGGCGGGGTCGGGCCCTTGCCCTCGAGGCCCTTGCGCCGCTGGCCGCCACTGCCGACCTGCGCGCCCTTCTTGCCGGACATGCGGCGGTTGTTGGCTGCCATGACCTACCTGTCTGCTCTCAAAAAGGGGAAGCGTGCGTTCGTACGTCTATGAAGTGTGCCGCCCGGACGGCCGGGCGGCACAATCGATCTTCTGATCAGCTGTCGCGCTCAGCGCGGGCCGAGGCTCCAGCGCGGACCCTGCGGGCCGTCCTCGATGGCGAGCCCCGACTGGCCCAGCTGGTCGCGGATGGCGTCCGCGGTGGCCCAGTCCTTGCGGCCGCGGGCCGCCTCGCGTTGGTCGAGGACCAGGCGTACGAGGCTGTCGACCACGCCGTGCAGGTCGTCGCCGCGGTCGGACTCGCCGGCCCAGTGCTCATCCAGCGGGTCGAGTCCGAGGACGCCGAGCATGGCGCGCACCTCGGCGAGGCGGGCCACAGCGGCTTCCTTGTCGTCGGCGGCGAGGGCGGAGTTCCCCTGCCGCACCGTGGTGTGCACGATGGCGAGGGCCTGCGGCACGCCCAGGTCGTCGTCCATCGCCTCGGCGAAGGCGGGCGGCACCTCGGCGGACGGCTCGACCACGCCCGCCTTCTCCACCACGCGCTGCACAAAGCCCTCGATGCGCGCGAACGCCGACTCGGCCTCGCGCAGCGACTCCTCGCTGTACTCGATCATCGAGCGGTAGTGCGGGGTGCCGAGGTAGTAGCGCAGCACGATCGGCCGCCACGTCTTGACCATCTCGCTCACGAGCACGCTGTTGCCCAGCGACTTCGACATCTTGTCGCCCGCCATGGTCACCCAGGCGTTGTGCACCCAGTACTGGGCGAAGTCGTCGCCGAAGGCCTTGGCCTGGGCGATCTCGTTCTCGTGGTGCGGGAAGATCAGGTCGAGGCCGCCGCCGTGGATGTCGAAGGCGGTGCCCAGGTACTTGTGCGCCATCGCCGAGCACTCCAGGTGCCAGCCGGGACGGCCGCGGCCCCACGGCGTGGCCCAGGTCGGCTCGCCCGGCTTGGCCGACTTCCACATGGCGAAGTCGCGCGCGTCACGCTTGCCGGTCTCGCCGGTCCCCGAGGGCTGCTGGAGGTTGTCGAGTTCCTGCCGGGACAGCTCCAGGTAGCCCGGGAAGGACCGCACGTCGAAGTAGACGTTGCCGTCGGCCTCGTAGGCGTGTCCGCGCTCGATGAGGCCCTGCATCATCTCGACCATCTCGGTCACATGGCCGGTCGCCCGCGGTTCGTACGTCGGCGGGAGGCAGCCGAGCGCGGTGTAACCGTCGTTGAACGCGCGCTCGTTCTCGTAACCGATCGACCACCAGGGGCGGTTCTGCTCGGCCGCCTTCGCGATGATCTTGTCGTCGATGTCCGTGACGTTCCTGATGAACGTCACGTCATAACCGCGGTATTCGAACCAGCGGCGCATGATGTCGAAGTTGAGGCCCGACCGGATGTGCCCGATGTGCGGGGCCGCCTGCACGGTGGCACCACAGAGGTAGATCGAGACACAGCCCGCTGTGAGCGGGACGAAGTCACGGATCTGCCGGGCGTTGGTGTCGTACAGGCGAATGGTCACCACTCCAGGGTAGTGGGCGCAGGGCAGTGCCTTGCGCCCCTTCCGCTCAAGGGGCACGGTTTCGTGACGTTCACCCTCGGCCGGCCCGCACCACCAGTGCCGTCGCGATCGCCATCAGGCCCTCTTCGCGGCCCGGGAAACCGAGCCCGTCCGTTGTGGCGCCCGACACCGACACCGGTGCTCCGGCCGCCTCCGACAGCAGCTTCTGCGCCTCGTCGCGACGCTTGCCGATCTTCGGGCGGGGGCCGACCACCTGTACGGCGATGTTGCCGATGCGGAAGCCCGCCTCACGGACGATGCGGGCGGCCTCCGTGAGGAGGGTGACGCCGGAGGCGCCCGACCACTGGGGGCGGCCCGTGCCGAAGTGCTGTCCCAGGTCACCGAGGCCGGCGGCGGAGAAGAGCGCGTTGCACGCGGCGTGTGCGACGACGTCCGCGTCGGAGTGGCCGGCCAGCCCGGGGCCCTCGCCCTCCCACTTCAGGCCGGCGCACCACAGCTCGCGGCCCTCCTCGAAGGCGTGGATGTCGGTGCCGATGCCGACCTGGGGCAGCGGCCCGTCGAAGGAGTCAGAAGCCATCGTTCAGCCTCCTGCGGGCCAGGACCGCCTCTGCCAGGACCAGGTCCAGGGGGCGCGTGACCTTGAAGGCCTCCTCGTGGCCGGGTACGACCACGACCTGCAGGCCCAGCTGCTCGATCATGCTGGCGTCGTCGGTGACGTTGTCGGTCACGGTCTCGTGGGCGTGGAGGAGCGTGGCCCGTTCGAAGCCCTGGGGGGTCTGCACGGCGCGCAGGCGGGAGCGCTCCGGGGTGGCCACCACCGGCTCCGGCTCGCCCGGTGCCGCCGCCGGTTCGACTTCCTTGACGGTGTCGGCGAGGGGCAGCGCGGGCACGACGGCCGGCGCACCTTCCCGTACGGCCTCGATCACGGCGTCGACCGTGTCCACCGGAACCAGCGGCCGTGCCGCGTCGTGCACGAGCACGATGTCGTAGTCGGGCGGCAGGGCGTCGAGGCCGAGTTTCACGGACTCCTGGCGCGAGTCGCCGCCCGGGACGACGAGGAAGTCGGTCCGCTCGGGCAGCGCATGGGCGTCGAGAAGGGACTTGACCTCGGGCGCGCCGTCGGGCGGGGCCACGACGACGACCAGGGAGACCGCACGGGACGCGGCCATGGCGCGCACGGCGTGGATGAGCATGGGGGTGCCGCCCAGCGCGCGGAGTGCCTTGGGGGCGCCCGGACCGAGGCGTACGCCCCGTCCGGCGGCCGGAATCACCGCAGCCGTACGGGTTCCGGCGGGCGAAGGGCGCGAATCGTCAGACATCGGTTCCTGTCAGGTTTGTGTGCTGGCCTTGCGTGGGTATGGCCTGGGAAGTGCCGGGCGCGACGCCTTGACCGGACCCTTCCGTGACACCGGTTGAGCCAGCTGCCCGGGCCCGGCACGCCAAGTATCGCGGGGGAACCTCCCCGACAGTGACGACGTACGCAAGGCGCCTGGATATGAACATGCCGCAGCGCCCGGCGACGGGAAAACGTCATCGGGCACCGCGGCATTTCAATGTACTGAGTGCTGAAGCGGGCTTGCGCCTGCTGTCAGGTTCAGGACGCGAGAACCTCGTCGAGCAGGGCCTCGGCCTTGTCCTCGTTCGTGTTCTCCGCGAGGGCGAGCTCGCTCACCAGGATCTGGCGGGCCTTGGCGAGCATCCGCTTCTCACCCGCGGACAGTCCGCGCTCGCGCTCACGACGCCACAGGTCACGCACTACTTCCGCGACCTTGATGACATCGCCGGAGGCGAGCTTCTCCAGGTTTGCCTTGTAACGACGGGACCAGTTCGTGGGCTCCTCGGCATACGGCGCGCGCAGCACCTCGAAGACCCGGTCCAGCCCGTCCTGACCGACCACATCACGTACGCCGACGAACTCCGCATTGTCCGCTGGCACACGTACCGTCAGGTCACCCTGGGCGACCTTCAGCACCAAGTAGGTCTTGTCCACGCCTTTGATCTGGCGAGTTTCGATGGCCTCGATCAGCGCGGCCCCGTGATGGGGATAGACCACGGTGTCGCCAACCTTGAACGTCATGTGACAGGTACCCCTTCCGTGGCTATCCAGGGTAACACGGAAACCGCGGGTTCTGAATGGCGTTTTCGCAGGTCAGGGCATATCTCGGGGCTTGACAACAGCAACAGGAACGTGCTGCGCGGGCCCGGCGGAAGCAGGTATTCGCAGGTCGGAGCGGCTCTCCGGGGGAGGTGAAACGCGTACGTTACACACATCCGGACGCCCTTCCAAGGGGACGAACGTCCGCATATGTCCGGTTCCAAGTGTGCGACTTCCGCTACTCCGTTCGGTGTCAGGAGTCGCTTCCGCGTCGATTCCGGAATTGATCACGGGCACCCGACTACGTGGCCTGTTGTTCTGTGGCTTGTTCCGCGTCGTGATCAATTCCGGGGGCGCCGCGCATTCCTTCACGGAAATTTTGCGCCCCGTCGGACGGGGTATGCCGGAGGGACTTATGTGAATGCCGGACGGGCGTGGGCTACCCCCTGTGGACTACTCCCTGGTGGGCCATGCCGGGGCCAGAGGGAGGGTCGGGTGCGGCGACTCGGGGACGGCTCGGTAACCTAAGGCCGCTGACAGACACTTAGGGCGGCTTTACGGGTCGCCACGCTCGAGTCAAGGAGTTGCCGCCGCCGTGAGCAGCAGCCTTCGACGCGGCGCCCTCGCCGCCGCCGCCATCGCGTTCTCGATCGCCTCGCTCGCCGCGTGCGGCGCGGGCGGCGACGCTCAGACGCTGGAAATCAAGCCGGACAACGCGGCGACCAAGGTCGGCGACCTCAAGGTGCAGAACGCCCTGATCATCACCCAGCCCGACGTCCGGGCGCCCGGTCCGGCCGTGATCTCGGCGACCCTCTTCAACAACGGTGACACCGCGCAGACGGTGGACTCGATCACCCTCCCGAACGTCAACGCGACCGCCAAGATCAGGCCGGCCAAGGGCAACGGCAAGCTCGTCGTGCCCGCGCACGGCTCCTTGGTGATCGGCGGCAAGGGCAACGCCAGCGCCGTACTGGCCAACGGACGCAAGGCGGTCCAGGACGGCAGCGTCCGCAAGGTCACCTTCACCTTCAGCAAGACCGGCGATGTGAGCCTGCGCGCCTTCGTGGTCCCGGCCCAGAGCTACTTCGAGGCGTGGGGCCCGAGCGAGATCCCGTCGGCCCCCGCCTCCCCCACCCCCACCCCCACCCCCAAGCCGGGCACGAGCACGACGGCGTCCCCGAACCCGTCCGCCTCGGCCTCGAAGCCGGCCACCTCGGCCACCCCGACCGACGCGGCCTCCGCGAGCGCCTCGCCGTCGAAGCCGGCCGCCGGGCACTGAGCACGCGTACGAGTACGACGAAGGGCGGGACCTCTCCAGGAGGTCCCGCCCTTCGTCGTAGGGCCCGGTGGCCGGCCTACGGCTCGAACTTGTAACCCAGACCACGAACCGTCACCAGGTACCGGGGCGCCCCCGGGTCCGGCTCGATCTTGGCGCGCAGGCGCTTGACGTGGACGTCCAGGGTCTTGGTGTCGCCGACGTAGTCGGCGCCCCAGACGCGGTCGATGAGCTGCATGCGGGTCAGGACGCGCCCGGCGTTGCGCAGGAGCATTTCCAGGAGGTCGAACTCCTTGAGGGGAAGGTCGACCTTGGAACCGGAGACCGTGACCACATGGCGGTCCACGTCCATACGGACCGGGCCGGCCTCCAGGGCGGCCGGGGTGACCTCCTCGGGCTCGCCGCGGCGGCGCAGGACGGCCCGGATGCGGGCGACCAGCTCACGCGAGGAGAACGGCTTGGTGACATAGTCGTCGGCTCCTATCTCCAGGCCGACCACCTTGTCGATCTCGCTGTCCTTGGCGGTCACCATGATGACGGGGACATTGGAGCGGCCGCGCAGCTGACGGCACACCTCGGTGCCCGGCAGCCCGGGCAGCATCAGGTCGAGGAGGACGAGGTCGGCGCCGTTGCGCTCGAACTCGTCGAGTCCGTCGGGGCCCGTGGTCGCCACTGCGACCTCGAAGCCCTCCTTGCGGAGCATGTACGACAGGGCGTCGGAGAAGGACTCCTCGTCCTCGACGACAAGCACTCGGGTCACGGAAGGACCTCCGGGGCGGGAAGCGGTTCGTACGGGGATGACTGGGGGGTGTTTCGGTCGGCCTCGTCGTCGAGATCGTCCGGGTCGGGGTGGGGCTGGGCACGGTCGCGGGCAGCCCCCGCCTCCGGCAGCCTCAGGGTGAACGTGGAGCCCTGACCCTCGGAGCTCCACACGGTGACCTCCCCGCCGTGCGAGGCGGCCACGTGCTTGACGATCGCGAGTCCCAGGCCCGTGCCGCCGGTCGCACGGGAGCGGGCGGGGTCCACGCGGTAGAAGCGCTCGAAGATGCGCTCCTTGTCCTTGTCGGAGATGCCGATGCCCTGATCGGTCACGGCGACCTCGATGTGGTCACCGCCGGGCGCGGTCACCCGGCGGGCGGCTATGCCCACACGGGTGCGGGCGGGTGAGTAGTTGACGGCGTTCTCGACAAGGTTGCCCAGGGCGGCGGCCAGCTGACCCCTGTTGCCCCAGACGTACAGGTCGGCGGTGCCGCCGGCGGCCATGGTGATCTGCTTGGTGCCGGCCTGGTGGCGGCAGCGGTCGATGGCCTCGGCGACCAGTTCGTCCACCCGGACGGGTTCGGCGTCCTCGAGGGGGTCGTCGTTCTGCACCCGGGACAGGTCGATGAGCTCCTGGACCAGGCTGGTGAGCCGGGTGGCCTCGATCTGCATACGGCCGGCGAAGCGCTCCACCGCCTCCGGGTCGTCCGAGGCGTCCATGACGGCCTCGGAGAGAAGGGAGAGAGCGCCGACCGGGGTCTTCAGTTCGTGGCTCACGTTCGCGACGAAGTCGCGTCGTACCGCCTCGATGCGGCGGGCCTCGGTGAGGTCCTCGACCAGCAGGAGCACCAGCCGGGAGCCGAGCGGCGCCACCCGCGCGGAGACGGCGAGCGCGTCGCCGCCCCGCCCTGTGCCCCGCCGCGGCAGGTCCAGCTCGACCTGGCGTATCTCGCCGTCCCGCCGGGTGTCCCGGGCCATCTGGAGCATCGGTTCCACGGAGAGCCTGCCGCCGCGGACCAGGCCCAGGGCGTACGCCGCGGAGCTGGCCTTGACGACCGCGTCGGCCTCGTCGAGGACGACGGCCGAGGAGCGGAGCACGGACAGGACGGTGTCCACGCCCGGTGGAAGCACCGGGTCCGTGTGCAGGGAGGTGCGGGTGGGGCGCTTCTGCTCCCGCTCGCTCCAGCGGAACGCCAGCATGGCGATCACGCCGGTGAGCACCCCGGCGATCGCTGCCGCTGCGGCGACCGCCGCGTTCACGTCCATGCAAACAGGTTAGGCATGGGGTACGACATCCCCACAGCCGTCGAGGTGCGAGCTCGAACACTCGTCGCCCAGAGTTCACCTTGGAGCCAGTGATGGTTCATTTGGGATGACGGAAACGGACGCGTGCGGGCCGGAACGTGGGAGCGTGGGGTGCGAAGCGCCGTTTTGAACGGTCGGTTTTCGGCCGTCGGACGCACGGGCCCCTGCCCCGGCAGCCCCGAAGGACACGTAAGAGAGGGATCCCTGATGCGGGACGCGTACCACGAGGAACTGGATTCGATCGGCGACGGTCTGGTGGAGATGGCCCGGCTGGTCGGGTCGGCGATCGGGCGCGCCACGACCGCCATCCTCGACTCCGACCTCAAGCTGGCCGAGAGCGTCATCGAGGGCGACCAGAAGGTCGACGGTCTCCAGCACGACCTCGAGGCCCGGGCCATAGCCCTGCTGGCCCGCCAGCAGCCGGTGGCCACGGATCTCCGTATCGTCGTCACCTCGCTCCGTATGTCGGCCGACCTGGAGCGTTCGGGCGACCTGGCACAGCATGTCGCGAAGCTCGCCCGCCTCCGCTTCCCGGAGCGTGCGATCCCGCACGACCTGCACGCGACCATCCTGGAGATGGGCCAGCTCGCGCAGCGCCTGATGGCCAAGGCGGCCGAGGTGATCATCACCAAGGACGTCGACCTGGCGCTGCAGATGGAGTCCGACGACGACGAGATGGACCTGCTGCACCGCACCCTCTTCCAGCACCTGCTGGACGACCGCTGGCAGCACGGCATCGAGACGGCGGTGGACGTCACCCTCCTCGGCCGCTACTACGAGCGGTACGCCGACCACGCGGTGGCCGTCGCCAAGCGCGTGGTGTTCCTGGTGACGGGTGAGCACGCGGACGAGCTGCAGGCCGACGTCCAGCCGGAGATCCAGCCGGTGGCCGGGGGCGACGGGGCGTAGGGCGGAGGGGTGCCGGGGGGCGTACAGCCAAGGGATACCGAGGGGCGTGAACCCTGAGAGCGGGGCGTGTGGACGCCACAGTGCGCCGTTGATGCGCCCAGCACGGCGGGCATGCAATGGGCACAGGCACCAGCCTCTAGGTCTCCAGGAGGACCCATGGCCGAAGCCCCCACCACGCCCGACCCGACGCAGGAGCGCGAGACGGACCAGCCCGCCGAGATCAAGAGCCTCCCGCTCTTCGGCGCGTGCGGCTGCGGCTCGGGCTGCGGCTGCGGGTGCCAGTCGGGTAATCCCTGTCAGTGCGGCTGACCGCTCCGGTTGATTTCGAACGACTCGTACGACGGTGAAGGGCCCCGGTGAGCGTGCCGGGGCCCTTCGTCGTAAGTGCCCCGGACTGCGTACCTCGCCATGGACCGCAGGGGGCGCACCCGGTGGAAGGAGCGGCTCATTCGCCCTTCTGGGTGAACAGGGCGATCAGGTCGGCGATATCGGCCTCGGAGTCGATCCGGGGTATCTCGTCGCCTTCGAAGGTGGCGGCCTCGGCGCTGCGGGGGAACATGGTCTGCTCGTACTCGGCGAGCGCGGCCTCGGTGTCGTCCGGGTGGGCGGCTATGGCCTTGCCGAGTTCGGCGCCGTCGAGCATGGCGAGGTTGGCGCCCTCTCCGTTGGGGGTCGCGAGGTGGGCGGCGTCACCGAGCAGGGTCACGCCCGGCACCCGGTCCCAGCGGTGCCCGGTCGGCAGGGCGTACAGGGAACGCAGGACCGGCGCGGTGTCGCTGTCGGTGATCAGCCCGCTGAGCTCCGGTGCCCAGCCCTCGAACTCCGCCGCTGTCCGTGCCGTCGCCGCGGCGGCGTCGGTGAAGTCGATCGCGGCGAACCAGTCCAGCGGCTTCGACAGCGCCACGTATATGTGCAGGGTGTCGCCGCTCTCCCGGTGGGCGAAGATGTCCCTGCCCGGCGAGGGCGCGATCATCATCCCGCCGCCGACCGCCTTCGCGGCGGCGGGATGCCGGGTGTCGGCCTCGTACAGATAGGTCTCGACGAACGATGTGCCGGTGTACGTGGGTGTGGCGTCGGAGAGCAACGGCCGGACCCGCGACCACGCGCCGTCCGCGCCGACCAGCAGGCTGGTGACGAGGGTGGTGCCGTCGGCGAAGGTGACCTCGTGGCGGCTGTCGCCGAGGGCATGTGTGCCGCTGACCTTGTGCCCCCATCGGATGGTGCCCGCCGGGAGCGAGTCGATCAGCATCTGCCGCAGCTCGCCGCGCATCGCCTCGGGGCGTCCGCCGTCGCCGTCGTCGGCCTTGTCGAGCAGGACGGTTCCGTCCGGGTCGAGGATCCGTATCGCCTCGCGGCCCTCCAGGACGATGGCGCGGAACTCGTCCATCAGACCGGCGGCCTGGAGGGCGAGCTGCCCGTTGTAGTCGTGGATGTCGAGCATCCCGCCCTGTGCGCGGGCCGACGGGGAGGCCTCCGCCTCGTAGACGGTGGCCGGGATTCCGTGGACATGCAGAACGCGGGCGAGCGTGAGTCCGCCGAGTCCGGCGCCGATGATCGTGACAGGTGTGTGCATGGTGGCTCCTCAGGTGTGTGGCCGCCCGGCGAACTCCGGCCGGCCCCGTCCCTGGAAGGTGTCAGCCCCCGCCGACGAGCCGCCTACATCCATCCGACAGCCACCGACGACTCGCCTACATCCACCCGACGGCGATCCGACTGGCCCAAAAAATCGAACACATGCTTGAATTCGGCCATGCGACCGTTCCCCGACGACCTCGCCCAGGCGCAGCAGGACTGGAGCGCCACCTACCGCCGGCTCGCCGAGCACCCCGGCCGCACCGAGCTGCGCCGGCGCCTGCACCAGCTGTCGGCCCAGCTGTACTTCCACCCCTACTGGCAGCACCGGCGCCCCAGCCCCGCAGCCTGGTGGGAGCTGCGAGACCTGGGACGATCACACGGAAACGCCAGTGAGCGGCTCCCCCGATGACACGCTGGAGTGCAGACCCGGACATCCCGGATGATCCTGAAGGCATGGCCGGACCGATTCGCGTGACCGTGCATCCACCGTCGCCCTCGGGAGGCAGGCGCGTGCGTGTGGACGGCGAGATCCTCGGGCTGGCGTACAACGTGACGGATGTCGCGGAATTCCTCCGCCGGGCCGGCCTGGAGATCGATCCGGCGGACGTGGCGCAATTGCCTTGGATCGACTGGCGGGGAGTGGGGCCGGAGCACTGGGGCCCGGAGGCGTGACGGAAGCTGCGATTACTCGCGGGTCGCCACCGAGTCGGAAGACGTGCGCGCCTTCCTCCTTCGCCTACGCCGGTGCCAGCGGTCCGACAGCTCCCCGGTCGCGATGGCAGCAGCGGCCAACACGGCGGACGCCGACCAACTCCTGAACTCGTCGATGCCCAGGCCGATCAAGCGGATCACGACTGTCGTCAGGATCCACTGGACAACAGCCCAGGCCGCCGCTTTGAGGCGTCTGCTTCCACCGGTCACGGGCTCAAGGTAGCTGGCCGCCGAGCGACGGCCGGGATGCGTCCGGACGGCTGGATCTTGTGCACCGCCCTTGCCCCCGGTACAACCGTCCGATGACAAGCAACTCCGGGCCGAAGGCGCGGTGGACCAAGGACAGGGCCGGAGCCGCCCTGGCGGCCGCGGCCGGCTACTCCTTCACCTTCGGACTGGCCCGCGACTCGGCCGAGCGGCTGACCCGGGACTATCCGCACACTGCCGTATTTTTCGTCAGCTTCGCGGTTGCCGTCCTGGCGTACTGGATCGGGTTGCGGGTGATGAAGAGGCTCCCCTGACGACGTCGACGGCTGTCAGAAGTCGTACGGCTTCTGGTGCTCGAGTTCAGCACGTCGGCCTCGTTCCAGCTGAACTGCGGCTTCTGGCCCTTTCATGACGACGGAGCAGAAGGGGCCGTCTTGGCCGTGCGCACCCCGCTGCGCGATGGCGAGCGACTGCACCGTGTGGTGCTTCGAGCCGTAGTCGAAGAGGTTCACTGCGCCGCACGCCTTGGCTCCGGGCTGGAGCGTGATGTGCTTGCCGCCGCCCGGGTTGTCCTCGTTAGCCGCGGTGATCAGCAGGTGGTCGCCCTGCTGACCCGCGAACCGGTGCGCGGCGGAGACAAGCATCTCGTCTCCGCGGCAGGGCTGGGCGCCGGCCGTCGTACCCTTGCCCCCGGCCTCGTCGGTCCCGCCCGAGACGGACGCCGGGCGCACCCTCTGCTTCGTGTTGCCACCGCTGGTGACCTGCGCCGCACCGCCCTTGCCGTCCGCGTCGGACGCGGACAGGTTCTGCGCGGCACCGGCGGCGTGGTCGCCGCCCGCCGCCTTCGAACCGCCGCCGGAGCCGGCCTCCGCAGGTGTCGTTCAGTCGGTTCTGTCCGCGTCAGCCTGGCTTTACCGCCAGTGTCGCAAAATAGCCCGACATGTAGGGGGCGGATGCATTGGATTGGTGCGGTGCTTCTGCGAAGCCGGTGAGGACGAACCCGGCGGCGAGTTGCCCGCCGATCTGGTCGGTGAGGGTGTGACTGTATTCAAGAGGGGCATCCGCGCCGAACTTCGCGGCGCGTTCCTCGGCGGAGTACTGCGTGACATCGCTGTAGGGCAGCTTGTGCACGACGACCAGCTCGCCGCGCTCGTCGAGGGCCTCGTGGTCGAACAAGTACACATCAGGGTTGAGGAAGCCCACGAGCAGGGTTCCGCCCGGCCGCAGAACGCGGAAGCACTCACGCCACACCGGCGCCAAGTCGGGTACAAATGCGTTCGAGACCGGGTGGAACACAACGTCGAATGCTGCGTCGCCGAAGGCGCTGAGGTCGCGCATGTCCCCCAGGACGGTGCGCAGCTCAAGTCCGTCGCGCGCCGCCACCATCTGGTCCTGGCCGAGCTGGCGGGGCGAGTTGTCGAACACGGTGACCCGCGCCCCCGCGGCGGCGAGGATCGGACCCTGCTGACCACCGCCGGAGGCCAGGCACAACACGTCCTTGCCGGTCAGGTCCGTCGGCAGCCAGGAGCGGTCGACTGGCTCACGCCCGATGAGAACAATCGACCAGTCGCCCCTGCGGGCGCGCTCGACATCCTCAGCGCTCACCGGCCTCGTCCACTCGTTGCCCTCCTGGACATACCTGTCCCAGGCTGCCCGATTATGGGCACCGGGGTCGACGACAATGTCCTGCACGTTTGACTCCCTGCTACAGCCGAGCGGACACCAGCGGTACTGACAGTTCGATGCCGACAGCCAATACGATCACAAGTGCGGGCACAACGAAATCAGCGGGCGTCAAAGGTGCCCACGTGCTGAGTGAATCTGCCCCGGAGCCTTGAGCCCTGACGGGTTCCACCGTCGAACGCCGTACTCAGAGCACGCCCACCAGCACGATGACCAGGGCGGGCAGTGCGTGAAGACGGTGCCGAGGTAGACAGCGAGAACCCACCGGTGCTCGGAGGCGATGCGGGCGAGGTTCTCGGCGCAGAACAGCGGCACGGGGCGCAGAAACGGGATCACGTAGATCACGACGATCGCGCAGAGGTTGTAGATCAGGTGGACGAAGGCCGCCTGCAGGCCGATCTTCGCGTCCTGCCCGACGCCCGCGAACGCCGCGAAGACCACGGTGAACGTCGTGCCGAGGTTGGAGCCGACGACGGGATACACCTGCGCCGGTGTCAGGATGCCCGTTCCCGCGAAGGGGACCAGCACGGACGTGGTGATGATCGAGGACTGGGTGACGACGGTCACCCCCATGCCCGACGCCATGGCGAGGTAGGGATTGCGGCCCACGGCCTTGATCAGGATGTCGCGGGCTCTGCCGACCATGAGCAGTTTGAGCAGCTTTCCCAGGTAGCGGACGGCGACCAGGATCAGCAGGGCACCGATCACGACCGTGGACAGCGGGCCGAGCGTGCTGCTGACGTGCGAGGTCGCGTGGATCACCCCGTGCTCCACCGGCCTGGTGGCCGCCCGGATGAAGTTGAAGTGAGCCGGGTTCGGCAGCCAGTCCGTGCCGTACAGCGCATCGGTCAGCGTCCCGCTGATGTGTTGCAGCGGATGCCAGATCAGCTCGATCGGGAAGAAGATCAGCAACGCGAGCCAGTTGTAGAAGTCATGGACGGTGGACGCGCCCAGCGCCCTGCGGAACTCCGTGCGGTTTCCGATGAAGGTCAGCGCGACCAGGCTCGTCGTCACCGTGGTGCCGACGTTGGCGCCCAGGATGATGGGAATCGCGCCCTGGATGGGCAACGCGCCCGACCCCACGGCGGTGACGGCGATGGCCGTCGTCGTGGTCGACGACTGGATCAGGACCGTACCGAGAATGCCGACGCTCAGTCCGACCCACGGGTGCGCGGCGAAGGCGAACATGGCGTGCGCCGCGTCGCTGCCCAGCCCCGCGAAGCCGCGACTGATGATGCTTACGGCACAGACCAGCAGGTAGATCAGCCCGGCGACACCGCACCAGCCGAGGGTTTTGGTCCATGTGGGGAGCGGGATGGTGCCGGCGTCACTCTCGGCCGCAGGGGCCGTGAGCGGCGAGCCACGGGAAGAGGTTCGCCCGGAGATTTCACCCTTTTTGTGGCTGTTTTCCGGCCCCCTGTCGGATGAGGCTGCCGCCATGAACCATGGCTACGAGCTCCTGACGAGGGGCGCGCGCAGCCAAACGCCGTACGTGTGCAGCGGACGGCTGGTGGTGGTGTCAGCTGTTGGGCGGGGCATTCGACATGCGCGCCGAAGCCACTGCTCTGACCGGGAAGCAGTCTCCTTTTGAGTGGCGGCAGGAAAATGGATTGCCTTGGGGGTAGCGCTCACGTTGGCTGGTCGGCATGGCTGAACTGCGTACCGATCGCCTCGTGCTCCGTCGATGGCAAGACTCCGACCTTGAACCGTGGGCGGCGATGAATGCCGATCCCGAGGTTCGGCAGCACTTGGGCGACCTGCTCACCCGTGAACAGAGCGATGCCTCCGTGGCGCGGTTCCAGGCCGAGTTCGACCAGCGGGGCTACGGATGGTGGGCAGTTCAAGTGCAGGCCACGGGCGAGTTCATCGGCTTCGCGGGCTTGGACCAAGTGGATGATGGCATGCCGTTCAAGGGGGTCGAGATCGGTTGGAGGCTCGCTCGCTCGGCCTGGCGCCAGGGGTACGCCACCGAGGCCGCCCTGGCTGTCCTGGCCTTCGGCTTCGAAACGCTTGGACTCCCCGAGATCCTTGCAGTGACGACTGCCACCAACCTCCGTTCCCAAGCAGTGATGCGCCGGATCGGCATGACCCGCGACCCGGCTGACGATTTCGACGACCCCACCGTGCCCGAAGGGCCACTGCGTCCGAACGTGCTGTACCGCATCGCGCGTGGTGTGAGTGTCTGAGCACGACGGCCCAGACACGGCCCCGGCTCATGAAAGAGCCCCCTCCCGGCGGAGAACCCGCAGGTAGGGGGCTTCTTCAGGTCGGGTTACTTCTTCTTGCCCTGAGTTTCGACCGCCCGGATTTTGGGGCTGCTGCGCCATGATGTTTCTGCGCGGGCTGTCGGCGGTTGCGGCATCACTGGGCCACGTACACGCCGTACTGGTCAGCGAGGACGTTCACGGCCGCCGAGCCGCCGTTGTAGATGTCGACGTACCCGTCCGAGCCGACCCGGGGCATGATCTCGTTCGGTGTCGTCTGCCCGGTGCCGTAGTCCAGGCTCGCCGTACCCGGCCGGGTGGTTCCGTCGGCCCAGGCTGTCAGGTAGCCGCCGGTGGCGGGGCTGACGGCGGTCAGCACCAGGTCGGCGGCCGTGGCGCCGGACGACGGGATGCCGTGGGCGCCGCTGAACTTGAACTTCAGCGTCTGGTGCGCCCCGAGTTTGGCGATGCGGCCCCCGGTGCCGGTGCCGTTCCGGGTGTCGAGGATCCGGGTGGGCGTGGACGGCAAGTAGACCGAACCGGTGCCGGTCGCGTCGACGTAGCCGAAGACGTCGGTGACCAGCTGCACGGAGCCGCTGCTGCTGTTGTGCAGCACGACCTTGCCGTCGGCGAGCGGCACGACGGTCACGTTCGATACCGTCTGCCCCTTGGTCCAGTAGGACGTGGTGACGGCCGAGTCCGCGATGCCGTGCGAGGTGACGGTGAGCGACCCGGACGCCTGGGCGCTCGTCGTCTGGACGTCGAGGACGACGGCCGCCGCGTCCGCCGGGATGCCGTGGGTCCCGGCCACACCGACTGTGATCGACTTCCCGGACGCCACCGGGCCGGTGACGCCGCCCGTGCCGCTTCGTGTGTCGAGCACGCGGACGGGGGTGACGGGCGTGTAGGTGTGTCCGTACTGGGCGTGGCTGAAGATCCCGGCGGTGACGACCTTCACGCTGACGGAGGCTGCGCTGCCGTTGTAGAGGTACACGTCCCCGGAGGGGCTTGTCCTGACCGTCATGCCGTTCTCGGTGGCCTGGTGCGCGGCGAAGTTCAGAGCTGAGACGGCCGGCCGCGTGGTGCCGTACGGATAGAGGGTCAGATAGCCGCCCGCGGTGCCGCCGGTGACCGTGACCCTCAGGGCGGCCGCGTCGACGCCGTTCGAATCGGTGTGCAGGGTGCTGCTGGTGAGGTCGAGGAGGCCATGGGCCTTGACGGTGCCCTGGTAGTCGTACTCCGGCGGCGTCAGCGGCGTGTAGGAGTCGGCCGGCCGGAAGGCGGCGGTGGCGGTGGCGGTGCGCCCGAAGATGTCGGTCTGCGTCAGCTTCATCGTGTAGCTGCTGAACTGTTCGTCGTAGTAGTCATGCCCCGTGACTCCCGCGGTGACGGGCACGCTGCTGGAGGAGCCGTCGCCCCAGGAGATCGTGCGTGAGGCGAGCTCCCAGTTGTCCGAGTGGTCGAGCCTCAGGAAGGCGGTTCCCGCGTCGACGGTGCCCTGGGCGATCTCCGGGCTCACGGCCAAGGACGTGGCCGGGGGCGTCGCCGTACCGACGGTGACCTTCGCCGTCCGGGTCGTGCTGGACCCGTTGGCGTCGGTGACGGTGACCTTCTCGGCATAGACGCCGGGGGTGGTGTACGTGTGCGTGACGGTCCCGGAGGCGTCCGTGACGGCCGGGCTGCCGTCGCCGAAGTCCACCGTGTACGTCTGCGGCAGACCCCAGGAGCCGGGCTTCGCGCTGCCCGGCGTCACCGACACGCTGAGCGGGCCGATACCGCTGGACGGCGTGGCACCGCCGAGCGCGGAGAGGGTGTCCTGCCGCTCGAAAGCCCCGCGGTCGTACGTCGTGTGGGCGCCGGTGCCGGTGTCCGCGACGAGAGGGTCGTCGACCCGGGGCGCGCCGTTCACGTCGGTGGCCGGTTCGCCCGGCGCATCGGCGTCGGCCGAGTCGATCACCGGGGAGTTCTCGTCCGTGGCGTCCGGGTATGCGTAGCCGACGTGGTCGAGGTCGTGGGCGCCCTGGCCGGTGGCCGCGGTGAACGCCGCGGCCGTGGTGTAGCCGGTGTCGCCCCAGGAGTACTCGGTCCGGCCGCTGTCGAGCGCGAAGGCGTTGTAATCGGCGGTCACGGAGGCCGCCGAATCGGCGGCGACGGAGAACGCGGGGGCCGTCGGGGCGGGACAGACGAGGCTCTGCCCGATGCCCGTGAAGACGTTGTTCTCCACCGTCGCGGAGGAGCCGCGGTCGATGCTGAGGCCCGGACCGCACGCGTCGTCGAGCGTGTTGCCCGTCAGATCCGCGGTGGCGGTGCCGCTGACCGCGATCTCGGCGTACCTGCCGCCTTCGAGCTCGTTGGTCGTCACGGTGACGTCGTGCGCGCCGGACGCGACCTGGACGGCGTTCCCGTGGCTGTCGTAGATCCGGCTGCGGGAGACGGTGACATCCGACGAGGCGCCGTCGACGGAGACCCCGTCGGTGGCCGCGGGCGCGTCCTGGGGGCCCTGCTGGGCGATGCGCAGGCGGTCGAGCACCACGTCCTGCGAGCCCTTGACGTCAACGGCGTCGGTCGTGGAGTGGTCCAGCAGGAGGTAGGAGATGTGGACATCGTGCACGCCCGACAGGGTGATCGTTCCGCCCAGGGACGGCGGCAGGATTTGGGCGGCCGAGGTGCCGATGGGGTCGGAGGTGACGCCCTGGAAGGTGATCGGCGCGGAGGAAGTGCCGGACCGGGTAATGGTCACCGTCCCGCCGTGGCGCGGGGGGCCGACGATGTCGACCGTCTGGCCCGGCACCACCAGATCGGCTGCGGCCTGCACCGAGCAGAACGGCACGTCCTGCGTGCCCGGGCCCGTGTCGCTGCACCAGTCGACGTTCTGCACGTACAACGTCCCGGGCCGCCCGGTGTCCGCCGCAGCGGCCGGCGCCCCGGCCAGAACGCCCACGACGACCAGCATGCTCGCGGCCGAGGCGACGAAGCGTGACGAGCCCACCACTCCCCCAAAAGATCAGATGCCCTGGCGCGCAGTCTGGCACCGGCACCACAAAGAGAGGGTCTTGCGTTGCCCTTGATCCTCTATCCGTTTGAACGTGTTCGGTCAGGCCGCCCCTCGCGCGGAAGACCGCTGCACGGCGGTCCAGTACCGCCCGGAGCCGGTCGGCGTCGGCCGGGGCCTGGAGGCCGCGCGCTTGGGCAGCATGGTGAGTCCTGTGGCGTTCTTGTCGGTGCTGAGCAGGTTCCAGAGAGGTTCCAGAGCACGAAAATGCCTCCCGCCCGCGCCGTATGCGCAGGTGGGAGGCGTGATCGCAGAAGCTACTTCTTCTTGCCCTGATTCTTGACCGCCTCGATGGCCGCCGCGGCCGCCTCCGGGTCGAGGTACTTGCCGCCGGGGGTGACCGGCTTGAAGTCGGCGTCGAGCTCGTAGGAGAGCGGGATGCCGGTCGGGATGTTCAGGCCCGCGATGTCCGCGTCCGAGATGCCGTCCAGGTGCTTGACCAGGGCGCGGAGGCTGTTGCCGTGGGCGGCGACGAGGACCGTGCGGCCGGCCAGGAGGTCCGGGACGATGCCGTCGTACCAGTACGGGAGCATGCGGACGACGACGTCCTTCAGGCACTCCGTGCGGGGACGCAGCTCCGGCGGGATCGACGCGTAGCGCGGGTCGTCCGACTGGGAGAACTCCGTGCCGTCCTCGAGGGGCGGGGGCGGGGTGTCGTAGGAGCGGCGCCACAGCATGAACTGCTCCTCGCCGAACTCCGCGAGGGTCTGCGCCTTGTCCTTGCCCTGGAGGGCCCCGTAGTGGCGCTCGTTCAGGCGCCAGCTGCGGTGGACCGGGATCCAGTGGCGGTCCGCGGACTCCAGCGCGAGCTGCGCCGTGCGGATCGCACGCTTCTGGAGGGACGTGTGGACCACGTCGGGGAGAAGGTCGGCGTCCTTCAGGAGCTCGCCACCGCGGACTGCCTCCTTCTCGCCCTTCTCGTTGAGGTTCACGTCCACCCAGCCGGTGAACAGGTTCTTCGCGTTCCACTCGCTCTCGCCGTGGCGGAGGAGGATCAGCTTGTACGGTGCGTCGGCCATGTCCCAGAGCGTAATCCACGCATTCGGGCCACAGGAGGGCCGCCCAGCAAGCGGACAGTTGACGGCATCTGTTAATTGAGTGGCCTTGCTCATCGACCCGTGTGTAAGTTGTGCCTGCCGCTTGGGCCACTTACTTCCGTGGGGGATTCCGATGTCAGTCGCCAGTCTGAGACGTGCCGCCCGGGAGACCGTCTCCGGGCTGCCCCGCGAGTTCTGGTGGCTGTGGACCAGCACCCTCGTCAACCGGCTCGGGGCGTTCGTCGCCACCTTCATGGCTCTGTACCTGACGATCGACCGCGGGTACTCCGCCTCCTACGCCGGTCTCGTCGCGTCCCTGCACGGGCTCGGCGGGGTCGTCTCCTCGCTCGGGGGCGGAGTCATGGCCGACCGGCTCGGGCGGCGGCCCACCCTGCTGATCGCCCAGTCCTCGACCGCCGTCTCCGTCGCCCTCCTCGGGTTCGTGCACGATCCCGTCGCCATCGCCGCCGTCGCCTTCCTGGTCGGCATGGCGTCCAACGCCTCCCGGCCCGCCGTCCAGGCGATGATGGCCGACATCGTGCGGCCCGAGGACCGGGTGCGGGCCTTCTCCCTCAACTACTGGGCCATCAACCTCGGGTTCGCCGTCTCCTCCATGGCCGCGGGCTTCATCGCCGAATTCAGCTATCTCGCCGGGTTCCTGATCGAGGCCGGGATGACGGCCGTCTGCGCGGTCGTGGTCTTCCTGAAGCTGCCCGAGTCACGACCGGTCGCCGGCGTCTCCAAGGGGGCGAGGGAGGACGTCGTCGGCCTCGGTACCGTCGTCCGCGACAAGCGGTACATGGGTGTCGTCGGGCTGTCCTTCCTGGTCGCGCTCGTCTTTCAGCAGGGGTCCGTCGGGCTGCCCGTCGCCATGGGGCAGGCCGGGTTCACGCCCGCCGACTACGGCATGGCCATCGCCGTCAACGGCGTGCTGATCGTGGCGCTGCAGATCCCCGTCACACGCTTCATCGAGCGCCGGGATCCCCGGCGGCTGCTCGTCGTCTCGTCCCTGCTGGCCGGGTACGGCTTCGGGCTCACCGCCTTCGCCGGGTCGGTCGGCGTCTTCGCACTCACGGTGTGTGTCTGGACTCTGGGCGAGATGGTCAACGCGCCGACACAGACGGGGTTGGTCGTCCGGCTGTCGCCCGTGCACGGGCGCGGGCGCTACCAGGGCGTGTACACGTTGTCCTGGTCTCTTGCCGCGCTGGTCGCTCCGCTGATGTCCGGGGTGGTGATCGACCGGTTCGGGGCGGAGTGGTTGTGGGGGCTGTGCGCGGTCGTCGGCACGGCGGCCGCTGTCGGGTACGGCGCCCTTATGCGGCGGCTTCCGGCGACGGAGCCCGCAGCTACCGTTCCGGCCGCCGCCGGGGCCGAGGTGGCGGCGGGGTAGGCGCCCGTCGCCCGGGCCGCGTCAGGCTTCGGAGACGTACGTCACGAAGTCGGCCCAGGCCTGGGCACGAGCGCGAGCCGGGGGCCCGCGCCTGCGGTGTGCGGGGAATCAAGCAACGCCCGGCACTCAGTGCCCGGAAGCCTAGTTGAAGGTCCCCTCGAACTTGCCGAAGTCGGGGTCGCCCTTGACGTGGCCCACGTCGCTGGTCGGCCAGTCGTCGTGGCCGTCGGCGAGGGCCTGGGCCGCGCCGCCCAGCAGGACTGCTCCGGCGAGCGCGATGGCGGCCAGCACGGCAAATGCACGCATAAGCGTCTCCTTCGGTAGGTGTGTGCTTGCCGGAGTTATGCCGCCCAGCCGCCGTCAAGGAAGCGCCACGTGCCCACAAGCACCCGAATGCGTCGCACTGGGCGTCACCTGCATGGGCCTAGGAGAAGGCATGACAAAGCCCTCCACCTGCGGTTGTCCGCCGGTGGAGGGCTTGTCGCCGTGGCTGTCGACCGGTGCCGGCGCTGTCAGGTCGCCGGCTGGTGGTCAGAAGCTGGCGTTCAGGCCGACCTGGTGCGGGAGGGCGCCGAGGGTGCCGCCGAGGGTGCCGAGAGCGGTCGCCTTGAGCGTGTCGAGCTCGGCCAGGGCGTCAGCGCTGCTGAGCGTCGTGGAGCCGACGGTGAGGGAGGCCTGCGGGGCCAGACCGCCGGAGACGGCGTCGAGGTCGGCGTCGGAGATCTCGGCGGTCTGAACCTGGGGAGCGGAGTTCATGGTGAAACTGCCCTTCGCATGGATGTACCAGAGGGGAGAGCGGCCCCGCGGGGGACAGAAGACGGGGCTCGGTGCGGAGGATCAAACCACGGAGCGTGCCCGGCATCCAGTGCGAAGGCGCCCGGAGCTGGGCAGTTGAAACGGTCGGCGGCCGAAGCGTGTGGGGATGCACACGAATTGGGGGCAGGTTCTCTACACCGAGCGCCGCACACGGGGCCGGCAGGTGTTGCCCCGGCCATCGCGAACAGGACAACTCCGCATCAACAGAACTCATTCGCGTCGAGGTCGCGCACGGTTGCGCATGCACTGTGCAGATTCGGTCACGGATGCATCCGCGCGCCTTTCAGCACCTTGTCGACCGCGTTCTTCGGGCCGTGGACCGCCATCCCCACCAGGTCCAGATCACCCGTCCCCACGGCACGCACCGCCGCCCGGTTGTCGCGGTCGTTTCCCGTGGCGAACAGGTCGGACGTGAACAGCGACCGCGGCAGGGCCCGGGACAGCGCCCGCCCGTGGGCCGCCGTCAGCGTCTCCTTAGTCCCCTCGAAGACCAGTACCGGCTGGCGGAACATGGGCAGATACCGGACGCCGTCCGCGTCCTCGTACGGCTCGCCGATCACCTCGGGAACCGCCGTCCCCAGGCCGCTGACCAGGAACGCGGTCACGTTCAGCCGCTGCCAGGGCTCCAGGTCCTCCCGCAGCAGGACGGCGATCTTGGTGTCGAAGCGCATCGGTTCAGTGCTCATGCCTCGAGACTGCCGACCGTCGTACGGCCCCGTCTTGTACGTTCTTTGCATGGCCGCCCAGCGCCCCAGGCAGGAGGTCTCCGCCTGGCGCCCCCGGATACCCGGCGTCGTGGAGGTCTTCCACGCGCACTTCACCGAGTACGCCTACCCGATGCACGTGCACGAGGCGTGGACGCTGCTCATCGTGGACGACGGCGCCGTACGGTACGACCTCGACCGGCACGAGCACGGCACCCCGCACGACACGGTCACCCTCCTCCCGCCGCACGTGCCGCACAACGGCTCCCCCGCCACCCCGCACGGCTTCCGCAAGCGCGTCCTCTATCTCGACGGCACGCATCTGCGCGACGACCTCATCGGGGCCGCCGTCGACCGGCCGGACCTGCGCGATCCCGTGCTGCGGCGGCGCGTCGGGCAGTTGCACACGGCCCTCGCACACGCCGGGGACGAGCTGGAGGCCGAGAGCAGGCTGACGTTCATCGGGGAGCGGCTGCGCTCCCAGCTGCGGCCGAGCGTCAGTGCGGACACCCCCCGGTCCGATCCCGCCCTCGCCCGCCGCCTGCGCGAACTCCTCGACGAGCGTGTCGTCGACGGCCTCACCCTCGACGAGGCCGCGGGGCTCGTGCACGCCCATCCCGCGCATCTCGTACGGGCGTTCAGCACCGCCTACGGCATCGCGCCGCACCAGTACCTGAACTCCCGCCGCGTCGACCGCGCCCGCCGGCTTCTCCTCGACGGCCGGTCGCCGGGGGAGGTCGCGACCGCCACCGGGTTCTTCGACCAGTCCCATCTCACCCGGCATTTCCGGAAGTTGGTGGGGGTGACCCCGGGGCGTTATGCGAAGAACGTGTGAGAAGGCCGCCCTTGCGAGGCCCGCGGCCATATCGTCCGGCTCATGGACTGGCATGAGTGGCACGAAGCGTACGACTCACCCGACTCCTATCTCGGCCGGCGCCTGGCCCTCGTCCAGGAACGCATCCGGCTCGCCCTCGACGAGGCCCCGCCCGGCCCGCTCACCGCGGTCAGCCTCTGCGCCGGCCAGGGCCGCGACCTGATCGGTGCGCTCCACGACCACCCCCGACGGGCCGACGTCCGGGCCCGGCTGGTCGAGCTGGACGAGCGGAACGTCACGGCGGCACGGGCCGCGGCGCGGGCCGCGGAACTGCCGGACGTCGAAGTCCTCGCCGGGGACGCCTCGCTGACCGACCACTACGCCCCGCTCGCGCCCGCCGACCTCGTCCTCGTCTGCGGGGTCCTCGGCAACCTGGTCGACGCCGACGTCGAGCGGACGGTCGACCACCTCACGCAACTCTGCCGGCCCGGCGGCACTGTCGTATGGACCCGCACCCGGCACTTCGAGCCCGACCTGGTGCCCCAGATCTGCGCATGGCTGGAGGAGCGGGGCTTCGAGCGGCTGTGGGTGTCCGACCCCAGCCTCGGCTACGGCGTCGGGGCCCACCGGTTCGCCGGTGAACCCCAGCCGCTGAAGCCCGGACAGCGCATGTTCGACTTCATCGGGTACGACACCCTGCGCCGCGCCTTGGTCACAGCTCCCGTTGAGCCTGGTACAGATTCCGCGGCCGGACCTCGTTCGTCGTGGGATACAGCTCCAGCCGCGCATGCAGGTCCCCGGTGAAGTCCGGTACGTCCATCTGGTCGAACTCCGTGACCTCGTTGACGCCGACGGTCGCGGAGTACGGCGCGAGTCCGTCGATCTTCACCAGGCCCGCCCTGCCGTTCGACACGCGGACGTTCCAGTGGGTGAAGCGGGCGCCGTAGAGGGGGCCCGCGTTCGCGTCGCCGCCGTGGCGGCCGTTGTTGAAGACGGTGATGTCGGTGCGGACGTTCGCGAAGGGCAGGCCCCGGTGGGAGTCGAAGGTGCCCATCTGCATATCGCCGCGTGACCAGACGTTGTAGGAGGACAGGCCCTCGACGTTGATGCCGTGCAGCTGTGTCCCCTCCGGGGCCGGGACCGTGCGCTGTTCGATCGTGAAGTCCTCGACCAGGTTGTCGTGCGAGCCCTCACGGCAGAAGTAGGGGTGGTGTTCGCCGCGGCCGCCGACCCTGGTGCGGCGCAGGGTGCAGGAGGACGCGGCGACCAGGCCGAACCCGTTGTCGACGTTGCGCACGGTCACGTCGTCCACCCAGCAGTCGTACGCGCACTGCAGCGCGACGCCGTTGTAGCCCTTGTCGAGGAGGTGCGGCGACTGGGGGGTGTCCATGACGTCGAGGGTGAGGCCTTCGACGCCGGATCCGGTCAGCTCCCTTACGTGTGTGGTGAATTGGGGGTCCCATTCGGGGCGCAGGTCGAGCGGGAGCGGGCGCTCCAGCGTGACCCTGCGGCCGCGGACGCGGGCCACCCGGACCGGCCACTCGTAGGGGACGTACGACAGGAGCTTGGTCTTGTCCTGCCAGTAGTACGCCGCCGGGCCGGGGCCGCCGCCCGACATGTGCTGGAGGAGGGTGTGGCCGGCGTCGTCGGCGATGCGCAGGAGGACCAGGCGGCCGGGGCGCAGCCGTGACGGGTCGGCGACCGTCACCGTCCAGTCCCCTTGCCGCGCGGGCTCCACGGTCGTCAAGGGCTCCCACTCGTCCCGCCTGTTGCCGGTCCAGCCCTCGAAGGGCCAGGCCTGGGCCCTGATGGCGGCGACCAGCGATTCCCAACGGGCCTGTGGGGCCAGCCAGATCAGTCCGCCCGCCCAGGACCAGGCCGACTTGGTGCCGCCGTATCGGGACCCGTAGACGCCGATCAGCTCGGTGAGGCTTTTCGTCGCGTACAGCGTCGTACGGCCGCTCCCGGCGCCGCGCAGTACGACGTTGTCGTACCCGATGTGGATGAGGCCGTCGATGCGGAAGGTCCCCGGCGGGATGGTGACCGTGCCGCCCCCGGCGCTCCCGGCGGCGGCGAGGGCGCGGTTGATCGCGGGGGCGCAGTCGGTCGAACCGTCCGCCTCGGCGCCGTAGTCGCGTATGTCGGCCGCGGCGGGACGGCGGGGGAAGCGCGCCGCCCCGCGCAGGAAGCCGGACCGGCCGACGTACGGGATCTGCGGGTGGGTGAAGGGAGTGCGGGTGAACTCCCGCCAGATGCGGGGGACTTGGTTGCCGGTGGGGGCGGCGGAGGCGGGTGTGCCGGTCGCCGCGGCGGCGGCCACAGCGGTGGCGCCGGCGAGGAGGCTCCGTCTGGTCATGCCCTGGTGCGCCGTGCTCATTCCGTACGTCCTTTCCATGCGACTCTTCATGGATATGAACGACGTTCAGATCTGCGTCGGCCGTGAGCATGCCACGAGCGGCTGTGGTCGGAAAGGGGATGTGCGGGAGTTATTCAGCAGAGCGCTGGGTCAGATGCGTGAACGCGTCCAGATTCCGCGTCGATTCGCCCCGCGCCACCCGCCACGCGTACTCCTTGCGGATCGCGGACGCGAAGCCGAGTTCCAGGAGGGTGTTGAAGCTGCCGTCCGCCGCCTCCAGGACCTGGCCGAGGAGGCGGTCGATCTCCTCGGGGGTGACGGCGGAGAGCGGGAGCTTGCCCGCGACGTAGATGTCGCCGAGCTGGTCGACGGCGTAACTCACGCCGTACAGCTTGAGGTTGCGTTCCAGCAGCCAGCGGTGGACGCCCGGCTCGTTCTCGTCGGGGTGGCGGATGACGAAGGCGTTGAGGGAGAGGGAGTGGCGGCCGACGAGGAGGGAGACGGTCGTCTTCAGCTTTCTGGTGCCGGGGAGCTGTACGACGTAGTTGCCGGGGGCGGGGCTCTCCCATTCGAGCTCGGCGTCCTTCAGGACACCCTCGATCACCTGGGCCGCTTTCTCTGCATCAGCCATGGTGGGAGCGTACGCGACGCCGGTGCGACTGCATCGCGGCCGTGTACACGTCCGCCGTCGCGGCGGCCGCGGTGTCCCAGCCGAAGGACTGCGCGTGCCGGGCGGCGGCCGCGCCCATGCGGGACGGGAGCGTCGGGTCGTCGGCGAATGCGGACAGCACGCGCGCGTAGTCGGCCGGATGGTGGCCCTGTACGAGGAAACCCGTCTCCCGGTCGCTCACGGCCACCGGCAGTCCGCCGACCGAGGCCGCGAGCACCGGGGTGCCGGCCGCCTGCGCCTCGATCGCGACCAGGCCGAAGGACTCGCTGTAGGACGGCATGACGAGGACGGAGGCGGCCCGGAACCAGTCCGCGAGCTGGTCCTGACCGACCGGCGGACGGAAACGCACCACGTCCGCGATGCCCAGGCGGGCGGCCAGTTTCTGCAGGCCCTCGGGCTTGGCGAGGCCACTGCCGCTGGGGCCGCCGACGATCGGCACGACGATGCGGGAGCGCAGCTCGGGGCGCTCGTCGAGGAGGACGGCGACCGCGCGCAGGAGCACGTCCGGGGCCTTCAGGGGCTGGATGCGGCCCGCGAAGAGGGGGACCAGGGCGTCCTGCGGGAGATCGAGGCGGGCGCGGGCGGCGGCGCGGCCGTCGGCCGGGCAGAAGCGGTCCAGGTTGACACCCGGGTGGACCACGGCGACCTTGCCGGGGTCGGCCGAGTAGTGCCGTACCAGCTCGTCGGCTTCCTCGGCGGTGTTCGCGATGAGACGGTCGGCCGCCTCGACGATCTGGGTCTCGCCGATCACGCGGGCGGCGGGCTCGGGGGTGTCACCGTCGGCCAGGTTGGCGTTCTTCACCTTGGCCATGGTGTGCATGGCGTGGACCAGGGGGGCGCCCCAGCGCTGGGCGGCGAGCCAGCCGACGTGGCCGGAGAGCCAGTAGTGGGAGTGCACGAGGTCGTAGTAGCCGGGGCGGTTGCCCGCCCAGGCCTGCATCACGCCGTGCGTGAAGGCGCACAGCTGCGCGGGCAGCTCCTCCTTGGCCAGGCCCTCGTACGGGCCCGCGTCGACATGGCGGACGAGGACGCCCGGGGCCAGCTCGACGGTCGGGGGGAGGGCGGCCGTGGTCGCGCGCGTGAAGATCTCGACCTCGATGTTGATCGCGGCGAGGCGCTGCGCGAGTTCCACGATGTAGACGTTCATGCCACCGGCGTCGCCCGTGCCGGGCTGGTGGAGCGGTGAGGTGTGCACGGAGAGCATGGCGACGCGGCGGGGGCGGCGGTGCAGCCTCAGCCGCGGGGGCGTTGCCTGGGAGCGTCGCCCGAGCCTGTTGACGTACTGGCTCACGTGGCGTTCCTCCTTGTGCGGGCATGCCTGGGGGAGGGTGTGGGGCGCCCTCCAAGGGAAGCAACATTGCAGGGAGGCGTTCCCATCCCCGGCGGCGGCGATTTTGCCGAGGCATTACCGGGGATCGCTCAACCGTTCGACACTCGGGTGCGTGGGGCCGCGAACCGTCCGCATACCCTCGTAGGCATGACTTCCCGCGCCACGCCCCGCCCTGTGGGAACCGTGACGCGCGGGACGACCAATCCCAACCGGCTGCGCCGCATGGACCGCTGGATCGCGGCCACGCACGGCGCCGAGCTGCGCCGCGCCGCCGATCCCGTCGCCGTCGACCTCGGCTACGGCGCCGCGCCCTGGACGGCCGTCGAACTCCTCACCCGGCTCCGCACGGCGGCGCCCCGCACCCGCGTGGTCGGCGTCGAGATCGAACCGGCCCGGGTGACGGCGGCCAAGCCGTACGAGCGCGACGGGCTCGCCTTCCGGCACGGCGGGTTCGAGATCCCCCTCCCCCAGCGGCCGCATCTCGTCCGCGCGGCCAACGTCCTGCGCCAGTACGACGAGTCCGAGGTCGCCGCCGTGTGGCAGCGGCTGTGCGCCCGGCTGGCCCCGGCGACCGCGCACTCCCGCGGCGGGCTGCTCGTCGAGGGGACCTGCGACGAGATCGGGCGCCGGCACGTGTGGGTCGCGCTCGGGCCCGAGGGGCCGCGGACGGTCACCTTCGCGACCCGGCTCGGCTCCCTGGACCGGCCCTCGGACCTCGCCGAACGCCTCCCCAAGGCGCTCATCCACCGCAATGTCCCCGGCGAACCCGTGCACGCCTTCCTGCGCGACTTCGACCGCGCCTGGTCCGCCGCCGCGCCCTACGCCTCCTACGGCGCCCGCCAGCGCTGGATCCGTGCGGTGCGGGACCTGACGGCCGACTGGCCGGTGACGGACGGGGCCGGGCGGTGGCGGCAGGGTGAAGTGACGGTGACCTGGGAGGCGTTGGCGCCCCGCGGCTGACCGGCCGCCACCCCTGACCTGCGGGGAACGATCTCCATGAGTCGTTCGTCACAAAGGCGGGGAGATCGCGTAGGGCAGCAGGGAGGGGGAAATCCGACGTGCGTGCGGCTCTGTCGCTTTGCGCGTCGGCGTGGCACGATCCCCCAGACGCCGTAAGTTACTGACGGTAAATCAGGTTTGGGGGTAGCGGTATGGGTACGGGCAAGCGCGGCCTCGTCGCGATGGCCGTGACCGTGGTCTGCGCGGTCACCGTGCTGGCGGCGCCGGGAACGGCGTTCGCGAATGCCGGCCGGACGCCCTCCCCCACCGCCTCTCCCTCGCCGGACCCGTCCGCGTCCGCGACTCCCGCGCCGAGCAAGGACCTTGAGGCGATCCGCGAGAAGCTCGACCAGCTCTACCACGACGCCGCCGTCGCCACGGACGCGTACAACGCGGCCGAGGAGAAGACCAAGCAGCAGTCCGCCGCGATCGTCGACCTGGCGCAGAAGATCGTCAAGGGGCAGCAGAAGCTGGACGAGTTGAAGCAGCGGGCGGGCGCCGCGGCCGCCGCCCAGTACCGCACCGGCGGACTGCCCGACGAGGCCCAGCTGCTGCTCAGCGACAACCCGCAGCAGTTCCTCGACGGCGCGGGCCAGGTACTGGAGGGCGAGCGCGCGACCAAGGGCCTGATCACGGAAATGACCCGCACCCAGCAGGACTTGAAGCAGTACGCCGCGGACGCCGCCGACCAGTGGAACAAGCTGGAGGCGAACCGCAAGGCGAAGGACGCCGCCCGGAAGAAGATCAAGCAGCAGATCGCGGCCGCCGAGAAGCTCGAGAACCGGCTGGAGAAGAAGGAGAAGGAGCGCCTCGCCCAGCTGGAGCAGGACGCCGCCCTCCAGGCGCAGACCGCCTGGCTCGACTCCGGGATCCTCGACGAGATCAACGGCAAGGCGTCCGAGCTCGGCAAGAAGGCGGTCGCATACGCCACGGCGCAGATCGGAAAGCCGTACGAATGGGGCGCCGAGGGCCCGAAGACCTACGACTGCTCGGGGCTGACCTCACAGGCCTGGGCGGCTGCGGGGCACCCCATTCCACGCACCTCGCAGGAGCAGTGGAAGCAGCTGCCGCACGTCGACATCAAGGACATGCGGCCCGGCGACCTCATCATCTACTTCGACGACGCCAGCCATGTCGGGATGTACATCGGCGACGGCGCGATCGTGCACGCCCCGCGGCCTGGGCGGACGGTGACGATCACGGGGGCGGGGTCGATGCCGATCCTCGGGGTGGTGCGGCCCGACGCGTGACGCTCCGCGGGTTGTGCGGCCTTGGGTCGTGTTTTGTCTGCGGCGTCGTCGTGGCTTGTCGCGCAGTTCCCCGCGCCCCTTCGGGGCGCTGCCGTGAACCCCGTCACGTGACCCACTGCACGCTGAACGCCCCGGCAAACCCACGGTGGACGTGACGTTGGTCATTCCTGGCCCCCGTCCCTCCTGTCCAACTGCGATACCAATCGCGGCATATGACATTGGCGCCTGGCCAAGCAGCGTGTCTCACGCCATTCCTTTACGGCGCCGGCACCCGCTATGGTCCCCGTCGGTGGATCGAGATCTCTCGCTCCTCGTGCCCTCGGGGGGAGGGAAGGAACTCAACAAGATGCCCGTACCCATACCGCGGCAGAGAGCGATCCCGGCCGCGGAGAGTGGTCAGGCGCAGGCCGCGCAACAAGGCGGCACCTCCACGGACCAGACCCCGCGCAAGGAAGCCACGGTCGACAAGAACGCCGCCACCACCACGAACCTGACGCTGCTGCTGATCGAGGACGATCCCGGCGGCTCCACCGTCATACCCGAGCTGCAGGACTCGGCCGGCCGTCCGATCCGCGTCCGCACCGCCCGCAACCTCACCGAGGCCGCGCGGCTGCTGACCGACGACGTCCACTGCATCCTGCTGGACCTCGCGCTGCCGGCCCCCGGCCGCAGCGATGACGACGACGAGCTCGCCGTGCTCAAGCACGTACTGGAGCTCGCGCCCCGGCACGCCGTCCTCGCGCTCACCGCGTCCGGCGACGCCGAGCGCGGCGCCGAGGCCGTGCGGGTCGGCGCCCAGGACTACCTCTTCCGGGACGAACTGGACGGCCGGCTACTGAGCCGGGCGATCCGCTACGCCGTGGAGCGGAAACGTTCCGACACGGCCGAGCGGCGGCTCGCCGAGGGCCGGGTGCGGGCACAGGAGAACCGGCGTCTGGAGCGGGGACTGCTCCCTACGCCGCTGCTGGAGGGGTCGTCGCTGCGGTTCGCCGCCCGGTACCGGCCGGGGCGGTCGCGCGCGCTGCTCGGGGGTGACTTCTACGACGTCGTACGGACGCCGGACGGCACCGTGCACGCCATGATCGGCGACGTCTGCGGGCACGGCCCGGACGAGGCGGCGCTCGGCGTGGAGCTGAGGATCGCCTGGCGCGCGCTGACCCTGGCGGGGCTGTGCGGTGACGAACTGCTCGGGACGCTGCAGCAGGTGCTGGAGCACGAGCGGTCCGACGACGAGATCTTCGCGACGCTCTGCACGGTGGACATCTCGCCGGACGGGCGGCGGGCCGGGCTCTGCCTGGCCGGGCACCCGTCGCCGCTGATCGCGCGGCCCGGACGGAAGGCGAAGCTGCTGCCCTACGACAACAACGGGCCGGCCCTGGGGCTGCTGCCGGGGGCGCGGTGGCCTCGGATGCAGGTCGAGTTGGGGCGGGAGTGGAGCCTGATGCTCTACACCGACGGGCTGATCGAAGGGCGGATCGGGGAGGGGCGCCTTGAGCGGCTGGGGCAGGACGGGATGGTGGAGATGGTCCGGCGGCAGTTGGCGGAGGGGTTGCGGGGTGAGGCGTTGCTGCGGGCTGCCGTGAACGAGGTTCGCGCGCTCAATGGGGGCGAGCTGACGGATGATGTTGCAGTGCTGCTGCTGGACCGGGGGTCTGAGCGGTAACTCGCCGTTGTGGGGTTTGTTGTATGCCGACTGCGGGTCCGTTGTGGCTGTTCGCGCAGTTCCCCGCGCCCCTTCGGGCGCTCCCCTGACCGGCGGTTGTCAGCGGCCGCCGTTGTACGGGCCGTAAGGGCCGTCGCTGCTGGAGCCCCTGTGGTTGCGGCCGCCGCCTGCGAGGCCTCGGAGGGCCGGGCGGACGTCGACCATGTAGACGATGCTGGCGACCAGGCCTATGGCGGGCAGGAACGACAGGATCGGGAAGATGAGGTTCACCACGAAGGCGATGGCGAGGATGATCAGCCAGAACGGCTTTGTCTGCTTGCCGACCGCTCGGTAGCCGTCCTCGCGGCGGATGGCCGCGTCGAACAGCGCGAAACCGCTGAAAAGGATCAGGGCCATGCTCAGCAGCCACATCAACCCTGCGAATCCCTGCATCAGCACTACGTCCACCACCCGACTCGGCTTGTCCCTACGCGGTCACCGTACCCGTTCCCGAACACCGGCTACCCGCACAACGGGCCGGGCGCTCCAGGAGTGCCCGACCCGTTACCGATCACCCGTCCGGGTTACTTCGCGGGCGGCGTCGTCTTCTTCGCGGTGGTGGTCTTGCGGGCCGGCGCCTTCTTGGCGACGGGCTTCTTCGCCGGAGCGGCGGCGGCCGTGGGCTCGGCCGGCTTGGCGGCGTCTTCCTTGACCGTGACCGGCTCGGCCTTCGGCTCGACGGCGACGGCGAGCTCCTCGATCTCCTCGGCAGCCTCGCCGCGCCAGGTCTTCACGGCCTGCTCGCCGTGCTCGGCGACCTTCTCGTAGGTCTCGCGGGCCTTCACGGCGTACTCGGCGGCGACGCCGACACCGCGCAGCGCGAGGTCCTGGGCCGACTCGCCGAGCTTCTTCAGGTCGGCGTCGATGGTGGAGCCGAGCTTCTTGATGTCACCGTCGAGGGTCGCCAGGAACTCGGTGACCTTGGCCTGGAGGTTCTCCTGGGTCTCCTTGACCTTGGCGCCGGCCTCCTTGGCACGGGCCTGGGCCTTCTCCTGGACGGCCTTCGGGTCGGTGGTGCGGACGGCCTCGAAACGGGCCGGGGCCTCGGCGCGCAGCTGCTCCACGAGGCCGGGCACCTTCTTGGCCTGCTGAAGGGCCAGGTCGGCGGTGCCCGCGGCGAAGTAGAGCGGCGTCGGGTCGCTGAGGGTCTTACGGAGGTCGTCGGTGATGGCCATGGTGATGGTCCTCCCGGGTCGCTTGCAGCTGAGGGTTTTGGTTCCCGCGGGCAGCGTGGCCGGTCTGCTCAACCGGTGGGCCGCTGCGGGTCGTGCGGTTCGGCATCGTTGCCGTCGGACGTGCGGGTGCGGCGCGTGGCGGACCTGCGTCCGCCGGCCGTGCGGGTCTTGCGGGTACGGCGCTCACCGGTCTGCTCGCCGTCGTCCTCGCGGGGGCGGCGTATCGCGGTGTCGGTGTCCTGAGCGTCCTGGGTGTCCGTGGCGCCCTGGCCGGGCTCGGCGGACAGGATCACCGCGCCGGCCTCTGGGGGTGCCTCGATCACCTCGTCCGCCGTACTGGTGATCCCCAGCCCGTTCTCCTTGCGGAAGGACTCGTAGATCTGGAGCAGCACCTGCTTCTGCCGCTCGTTCAGCGTGGGGTCGGCGAGGATGACGGCGCGCGTCTCCACCTCGTCCCGGTCCCGCTCGGCGTCGAGGATGCCGGCGCGGACGTACAGCGTCTCGGCGGAGATCCGCAGCGCCTTGGCGACCTGCTGCAACACCTCCGCGCTCGGCTTGCGCAGCCCGCGCTCGATCTGGCTCAGATACGGATTGGACACCCCGGCGGCGTCGGCGAGCTGCCTGAGCGACAGCTGCGCGGTGCGCCGCTGCTCGCGCAGGTACTCGCCGAGATTGCCGACGTTGAGCGATGCCATGCCTCCACCTTGCACCACCCTCGCTAACTATTGCAAGCAGCTGCTTGCAATAGTGCGCCACGCCACTCGGTCGGGTGCACCACGGCTGTCGGGTGCACGACGGCTACCGCGCGAGCTCGGCCGGTGTGTCCAGCCGGGTCAGCTTGCGCGGGTTTCTCACCACGTAGATCCGGGTGACCCGGCCGTTGTCCACCGTGAGGCTCACCGTGGACGGTTCGCCGTCGAAGTCGATACGGCCGGCGGGCGCGCCGTTGAGCCATACGGTCGTCGCCGTGAGCGCCGCCACCTTGCGGTTCGCGCCCGCCAGCAGCTCGGCCACCACCTGGGCGCCGTGGACCGGAGCCAGAGCCGCCGCCACGATCCCGCCGCCGTCGGCGATCATGACGACGTCCGGTGCCAGGAGTTCCAGCAGCTCCTGCAGCTGCCCGGTCCGCAGCGCGGCCAGGAACCGTTCCACCACGGCCTGCTGCTCGGACCGGCTGACCCGCACCCGCGGGCGCCGGGCCGCCACGCGCTCGCGGGCCCGCCGTGCGATCTGCCGCACCGCGGCCGCGGACCTGCCCGTCGCCTCGGCGATCTCGCCGTACGGCAGCTCGAAGACCTCGCGCAGCACGAACACCGCCCGTTCCGTCGGCCCGAGGGTTTCGAGGACGGTCAGCATCGCGATCGAGACGCTCTCCGCGAGTTCGACGTCCTCGGCGACGTCCGGGCTGGTCAGCAGCGGCTCGGGGAGCCACTCGCCGACGTACTCCTCGCGGCTGCGCGACACGGTGCGCAGGCGGTTGAGCGCCTGCCGGGTCACGATCCGGACGAGGTAGGCCCGCGGGTCACGCACCTGTGCCCGGTCGACGCCGGCCCACCGCAGCCAGGACTCCTGCAGCACGTCCTCCGCGTCGGCCGCCGAGCCGAGCATCTCGTAGGCGACCGTGAACAGCAGGCGGCGATGGGCGACGAACGGGTCCTCGGTCATGCCGTGGTCACTTCGGGCGTACCCGGCCGCGCCGCCAGCGGGATCTCGCATGCCGCGGAGAAGCCCTGCGAGCTGACCCCGAGCGCCGTGTTGCTCCTGGTCGCGAGGTTGGCGAAGGCGATGCAGCCGGTGAGCTCGACCAGCGCCGCCGCGCCGAGTTCGGCCAGCAGGCGGGCGGACAACTCGTCGGTGACGGTCGGCGGCGTGTTCGTCATGGCCTCCGCGTACTCCATGACGTCCCGCTCCAGCGGTGTGAACACGTCCGACTCGCGCCAGCGCGGCACCTGGCTCGCCTTGGCCAGGTCCAGGTCCAGGTTCCGCGCCTGGAAGTAGTTGATGTCGAGGCACCAGCCGCAGCCGACCTGCGCGGCGACGGCCATGTGGGCGAACGACTTGAGGCTCTCGTCGGCCGCGTCCCAGGCGGCCACCCTGGCCCCCATCTCCGAGGACGCCTCGGCGACCGCGGGGTTGTGCCAGGTGGCCTCGAGCGGTTCGGGTACGACACCGAACCGCTCGGTCATGCTGTCGGCGACCTCACGGCTGATCTCGGCCTTCGGAACGCGCAGCGCCATGGTGATCTCCCTGTCCGTGTGCGTGCGTTGCCTGTTCGGCATGAAGACACCGCGGGGTCCGCGAATGTGACAGCGACAGGCACGCGCGGAGAGAGCGTCAGCTCCCGGCGGGGCGGCCCCTGAGCCACTCCTCCAGTACGGCGAAGTCCGCGTCGGTGAGCCCGTACCGGTGATCGACCCGGTGCAGCAGGGCGGGCGCCCGATGGTGTGCGGCGACCCAGGTGCGGTCGGCGGCGGTGATCTCGTCGTCGACCCAGACGAAGGGCCGGCCGGCCGCCCGGGCGACCAGGGGCCGGGTCTTCCAGTGCAGCGGCGCCGACGGCTCGTCCTCGTCCGGCCAGTCCACCGAGGGCAGCGGGGGCAGGCCAAGCCAGGGCGCCACGCACACGTTCGCGTCGTCCAGCCACGTCGTCGCCCACACCAGCTCGCAGTCCAGCGCGACCAGCCGCGCGCCGAGCGCGGGGTCGATGCGCTCCAGCAGCGGCTGCCCGGCGACCGCTGCCCGCGGCAGCGGAAAGCGCGGCTCGTACGAGGGATACGGGTGCGCCGAGCCGAACGGGATCAGCGTTCCGTCGATGTCGAGGAAGAGAAGCATCAGGGACAGGATCAGCCCTCGAAACCCTGCTCCGCCAGGATCTTGTCGATGCGTGCCCGGTGGGCCGCCTCCCACGCGTCCAGCGATTCGTCGGCCTCCTTCGCGAGCTTGGCCCGGGCCGCCGCGAGCACCTCGTCGCCTCGCGCGGCGGGCACGGCGACGACGCCCTCCTCGTCGGCCACGACGATGTCACCGGCCTCTACCCGCACGCCACCGCACGTCACCGGCTCGCCCAGCGGCCGTACGGCCGACTTGGCGCCCGGGATCGGGATGACACCCCGGGCGAACACCGGGAACCGTGCCTGACGCACCTCGGCGAGGTCGCGGATCAGCCCGTCCAGCACGAAGGCCTCGACGCCCCGCCGCTGGGCGACGGCGCAGACGTTGCCGCCCGCGAGCGCCCAGTCCAGGTCTCCGGACTCCACGACGACGACCGATCCGCGCCCGGCGCGGTGGATGGCCGCGTGCAGCATCAGGTTGTCGCCGGGCGGGCAGCTGACGGTGAAGGCCGGTCCGGCCACCCGGCCGTGCGGTCCCCACAGGGGGCGGATCCCGATGTCCATGACCTGTCCGCGGCCCAGGAGGTCGGCGAGGGTGGTGGTGGGAATGGTCCGGAACTCGATGGCGTCAGTCATACGCCGGACGTTATCGTCCAGTACATGACTGCCGGGTCGGCCTTGTGCCGTGAGCGAGTCGGGTGCCCGGCCTCTGAGTGAGGCCAGGGCGGGCGCGAAGCCCGCCACTTTCTCTGCGTCGCCTTCGCATCCTTCGGAAGACACCAACTGCAGAGAAAGAAGAGAATGCCCGACGAGGACAACAAGAAGTTCATCGACTTCAACCAGCAGGTCATCGATGAGTTCCGCGCTCATCACGGCCGCGTCGGCGGCCCCTTCGAGGGTGGCCGGCTGCTCCTGCTGACCACCACCGGCGCCCGCACCGGGAACCCGCACACCAATCCCGTCGCCTATTTCCCCGACGGCGGCGAACGGGTCCTGGTCATCGCCTCCGCGGGCGGCTCCCCCAAGCACCCGGACTGGTACCACAACCTCCTCGCCAACCCCCGGGTCACCGTGGAGAGCGGTGTGTTCACGTACGAGGCCGAGGCCGTCGTACTGACCGGAGAGGAGCGGGAGCAGGCCTGGGCGCGGGCGGTGGAGGCCGACCCCGGCTGGGCGGAGTACCAGAGGAAGACCGAGCGGGTCATCCCGGTGGTCGCCCTGCGCGCGATCACCAACGGCGGCCCGGGGAAGATCAACGCCTCCTCGCCGGGCGAGGCGATCAAGGTGGTGCACGACGCCTTCCGCCGTGAACTGGCCCTGATCCGCAAGGAGATGGCGGCGGGCAACGGCACTCTCGGCGCCCAGCTGCGCGTCAACTGCCTGACCTTCTGCCAGGGGCTGCACCACCACCACACCGGCGAGGACACGATGATGTTCCCGTTCCTCGCCGACCGTCGTCCCGAAGCAAACCCGGTACTCAAACGCCTGAGCGAGGAGCACCAGCAGATCGCCGCCCTGGTGGCGGAGCTGCGCCGCGCGCTGGCCGACGAGGACCCGGCAGCCGCCCGCGCCGAGGTCGAGCGCCTCACCCGCGACCTCGAAGCCCATCTGACGTACGAGGAGCAGGAGTTGATCCCCCTCCTCGACGCCCCGGCCTGACCCGCGGGCGGCCGCTGCCTGCCTCGGCCCTTTCGGGCTAGAACGGCAGCGGCCGCCCGTGCACCACATCCAGCCGCGAGACCGCCCGGGTCAGCACCACATACAGCCGGTGCAGCCCGCGCGCCTCCGCCTCCGCGATCGCCGCGGGCTCGACGGCGACGACATGGTCGTACTCGAGTCCCTTGACGAGGGCCGCCGGTACGACGGTCACGCGGGCGCCCAGCTCGTCCGGTCCCGCGGCCTTGATCCCGGCCGCGCCGAGCGCCTGTGTCACCCGTTCCACGTCGGCGTCGGCGGCGACGACCCCGACCGATCCCTCATGACCGAGCGCGTCGCGTACGGCGTCCACGACCGCGCCCGGCAGATCGGCCCCCGCCTCCCGCACCCTCAACTCGCCGTCCCCGCGCAGGGACCGCCCCGCCGGAACGTCGACGTCCAGCCGCTCCAGCAGCCGGTTGGCGAGCGCGACGACGGCCCCGGGCACCCGGAACCCGGTCGTCAGCGGCACCACGGCCGCGTCCGGTTTCCCCAGGTGCCGCAGGACCGTGTCCCAGGAGCGCGCCGCCCAGGGCGTGGTCCCCTGCGCCAAGTCGCCGAGCACGGTGAGCGACCCGAAGGGCGCGCGCCGCGCGATGGCCCGGCACTCCATCGGGGAGAGGTCCTGCGCCTCGTCGACGACGACATGGCCGTACCCCTCCGGATGCCCGACGAGCCCGGCGACCTCGTCGAGGAGCACCAGGTCGGCGGCCGACCAGCGGGCCGACTTCCACGACCGCGGAGGCCTGGCCCACAGCAGTGCCCGCTGCTCGTCGGCGTCCAGCAGCCCGTCGGCGGCGACGGCCAACGCCCTTGCATCGGCGAGCAGTCGGGCGAGGACCTCCTCGGGCCGCACCCGAGGCCACACGGCGTCGAGATGCTCCCGGACCGCCCGCGCCCGCGAGATCTTCTGCACCCAGGCGTTCGACTGCGGCCCGGCCCGCCGCTCGGCCTGCGCCTGAACGCACCGCACGACCCGCATCCGCACCCGCTCGCGCCCGATCCCGTACGGCGGCTCCTCACGGCGTACGCCCTCGACGATCCGCACGAGTTCGCCGGCCCCGACCCGCCACCGGTACGAGCCGTCGTCCACCGAGAGGGGCTCGACCCCGTCGCTGGAGACATGCGCGTACAGCGCCCGGCGCAGCACCTGAGCCATCCGGGCGTCGTGCTTGACGACGGCGGCGCGCTCGCTGTCGGTCCCCCTGACCGGGTGCGCGGCGATCTCCTCCTGGAGGGTCGACTGCCGTACGCCGGTCTCACCGAGGGCCGGAAGCACCTGGGAGATGTAGGAGAGGAAGGTCCGGTTGGGCCCCAGGATGAGCAGTCCGCCGCGCTTCATGCGCTGCGGATGGGTGTAGAGGAGATAGGCGGCGCGGTGCAGCCCGACGGCGGTCTTGCCGGTGCCGGGAGCGCCCTGCACGCACACGGAAACGCCCAGGTCCCCTCGTACGAGATCGTCCTGCTCGGGCTGGATGGTCGCCGCGATGTCCCGCATGGGGCCGACGCGGGGCCGTTCGATCTCCCGGGCGACGATGTCGCTCGCCCGGGACTCGCCCCGGTCGAGGTGCTCGTCCTCGAGGCCGGTGAGGTCGGCGGAGTCGCCGCGGCTGCCGGGGGCCCAGCCGAACCTGCGCCGGACCGCGACGCCCTGCGGGTCGCCGGCGCTCGCCTGGTAGAAGGCGCGGGAGACGGGCGCCCGCCAGTCGACGACCAGGGGCGGGGCGGCGACGTCCTCGCTGATCCTGAGCCGCCCGATGTGCAGCGACTGCTCGGCGGTGTCCAGCCGCCCGAAGAACAACGGCCCCTCGGGCAGCTCGCGCATCTCCTTCGCCCGGCTGCGCAGCCGGTACCCGAGCACCTCCGCGTCGGCACCGGAGGCGGAGACGTCCTCGCCGGTGACGACGTGCTCCTGGGCACCGTCGACCATGGCGGCGAGTGCTCTGCGGCAGCGGTCGTGGTGGGCGCGTTCGCGGTGGAGGGACTCTCTCAGTGCGGGCGGGGCGGGATCGGCTGACGTCATGGGTACGAGACTACCCAACAAACGTAACCGAGTTAAATTTTTTACCGAGTCTCACGCCGGCTCGCGGCTCAGGCGAAGTGCGGCAACGCGGCCGCCAGCACCCCGAACGCCCGCTCCGCCGCAGCCACGGCATCTGCCTGTACGTCCTCCACCCGCTCCCCCTCGGCGATCCGCCGCCAGTTCTCCATCGCGAGGATCCGCTGCACGGCAACGATCTGCCCGGCGGCGAGCCGCCCCTCCAGCCCACCGCCGAGGGCCTCGGCCAGAGCGGCCTCGGACCGCTGCTGGTAGGCGTACACACGGGCGACGAGGCTGGGGGTCCCGTAGAGGAGGGAGTGAAAGGCGAGCACCTGCGGATGGTCGTTCAGCCCGGTGACCGGATCGCCCCGCTCCAGCCCGTCGAGGAAGTGCCGCCGCAGCGCGGCGAGCGGCGTGGGCCCCCCGGCCACGACCCGAGCGGCCTCCCCCTCGTGATCGGCGATCCGGTGCAGGACGAGATCCTCCTTCGCCGGGAAGTACCGGAAGAGGGTCGGCTTGGAGATCCCGGCGGCGGCGGCGACCTCGGCGACGGAGACGGCGTCGAAGCCGCGCTCCAGGAACAGCCGGATGGCGATCTCGGAGACGTCTTGGTACATCCGCTGCTTTTTGCGTTCACGCAGGCCGGGCTCGGTCATGCCCCTGAGCGTACGCACTGCGCACCGGCGGGGGGGGCGGACGATCACGGTGCCGGATGCCGCCGCCACTGCGGCACCCGCGCCAGCTTCCACAGGTCGTCGAAATGCTTGTTCCATCTGGCGACGGCCTCTTCGGCGGCAGCGGAACCCTGCAGGGACCACACGTTGAGGTCGGTCTTGTAGCCCTTGGGATCGAAGTACTCGTTGCCCATGTAGTGCATCCGCGCGGACAGGTCGTACAGGCCGTGGAGAACCTGCTTGCGGTTGAAGATGCAGATCTTGTCACGCGGAATGCCGGGGTAGAAGCGGTACTCGCACTCAACGACCATCCGGCCGGTTCCGGTGAGCCGCTCTGCCAGATCGGACAGCATGTCGTCGTACTCGCTGCACTTCTGCTCACACCGCCTGCGAAAGGCTTCGTCGTCCTCGGGCTTCCCTTCAGCGTCGACCTTGGAGGGCACGAGCATCGGCAACCCGAAGTCCGGCACCATCATGCGGATCGAGACCCTCCGGGTGGGTCCCTGATTGTCGAAGAGATCCTCGAGGCGGTGGTAGAGGGCGTGGTACAGGGTCTCGCCCGTGTAGCCGAGGAAGCTGATCTCGACCTTCCGGGCATGGAAGGCCTCACTGACGAAGCTGCCCAGCTCACTGGAGTTCACGAGGGCGCGGGCCGGGGCCCTGACGGACGAGGCCAGTTCCTTGACCTGGTCGTACAGCACGTACCCGACCAGGCTCAGCAGCGCGCCGACGAGGTACACCTTGCCTTCCAGCGCATCGCCGACCGGCTTGACGAACTGTCCGATCAGCCCGATGGCGAAGATTCCGAGCAACAGGACCCGGGTCACCACCGGTTCCCAGCGCTCCTGTTGACGCCTGAGCCACCGCCCCAGCGCCGCCCCCCGTTCCGGCACGACTCCCCCATCCGGGGATGTCGTGATCCCCCCATGCATGGTCCCTTCAAGCAAGGGCACGGGCAAGATAGGGGTTCGCGGCCGGACGGACCGGCAGGCCCAGCGATCCGGTGGCTGCCGCGAGGGTCATCGCGTACGAGTCCACGGCCCGCCGTACGTTGGGGGCATCCAGGCTTGCTCCGGTGACCAGGCGGTCGAGGTCCACATACGCGGACCGCACAATCTCGATCCAGCGGTAGACCCGCCAGTCCTTCGGCCAGTCGACGGTGTACTCGGAAGGCAGCCGCTGCTGCCAGCGGCGGAACATCCGGTCACGGATCTCCGGCCGCGTCGGAGTGAGATGCATGTGTCGGACGAGGTCATAGAGGGGATCGCCGACCATCGCCATCTCCCAGTCGATGATGGTCAGCGCCAGGTCGTCGTCGCGGCGGACGAGGTTCCAGGGGTTCAGGTCGCCGTGCAGCAGGGCAGGCGTCCGGTGGCTGACCGTGTGGCGCGCCAGGATCTGCGCCAGCATGTCGGCTCCGGGCAGCCCGAGAACGCGGGCCAGCTGCTGCGATTCCTTCGGCAACTCCCGTACCAGGGACACCAGCTGATCGCTGAGCCAGCCGTAGAACCTCCCCTGGCCCGCGAGCGGGTCGACCTGAAGGTAGTCGACCTTCGTCAGCGCGCAGAGCTGATCGACCAGCCTGTCCGCCTCACGCGGCAGCAGACCGTTCACCGGGTGATCGGGCGGCCTGTAGGGATGACAGGGCCCGACGTAGGTATGGATGGCGAAGGGGGCCCCGTCATGGTTCCAACCCAGTGCCAGGATCCTGGGGGCCGCCACCTCGACACCCGACTTCTCGATGGCACCCAGTACCGCATGCTCGCTGAGAAAGCCCCGCTCACGTCGGCGCACACCGGGCACGGCGCGTCTCACGACGACGCGGGAGTCGACGTTCGGCACGCTCACCACCGTGTTGACGTGCGCGGTCCCTTTGAACACCCTGCTGCCGGACGCCGCACCCTCTGCCTGAAGCGCGTCACTCACAGCCCGCTCAGGGAAGTCGGGTCGCTCGAGAACCCGCTCGTCGCGGTGCCAGTCGGCGCCCGTGGCATACAGACCCAGGCCATCGCCGGTGCGGGAGGCCCGCCACTGCACGAGGACCTGCTCGATCGCGCGCTCGCTCGGCACCTTCGCCAGTCGCAGCGGCTCCGCAGCAGCCTCCAGGGCACGGCGCACCGCCTGCGTCGCCGCGTCCAGGCCCTTCTGGTCGGTCGGGCCCTGCAGGGTCTGTGCCGCACGCATCACGTCGGGATAGACGGACTGCGCCCGCTCGAAGGCGACGTAGTGACGCAGGTCCTTGTTCGCACCGTTAACAGCGGCCGGTCGGACCTGCTCCATGGCGTCCGCCCACGCATTCACGACCTCGTCCCATTGGTCGGCTGGGTACTGCATCCGGACCAGATGCGTCGCGAGATCGTGCAGAGGATCGCCGTAGGTGGCCAGTTCCCAGTCCACGCAGATGAGAGGCGAGTCGCCGGCGTACGACATGATCAGGTTGTCGCGGTGCAGGTCCGCGTGGAGCAGGCTGTAGGGACGCGCCGCCATGGCCGGCACCCGCTCGGCCAGCCGGATCAGGGCGTCCTCCGGGAGGCCGAGCTTCGCGAACAGGGCTCCGAAGCCAGGCCAATTGGGCTGCCTGATCTGAGAGTTCGCCAACAACGCCAGCGTCCGCAGGAAGCCCTGACTGTCCGTGTGGTCGTGAGGCCAGATCGACGGCAGCGTCGGCAGAGCCGCCAGGCGCACCTGCGTCATCCCCGCGAGGAGGTCGGCCAGCGCCCTTATGAGAAGGGTATCGACGGGCTTGCCGTTCCCGCAGACACTCGAAAGAGGGATGCCCTCCACATAACTGTGGATGGCGAATCCGTCCCCTTGGAACAGACATTCCGGCACATTGGGCAGCACGCCCCTGATGGCCCGAAGGATCTCCGCCTCGTTGTTCCAGGTCCTGATCACGACAGGAAGCGCCTCGGCACGCCGAATACGCACAGTGACGTAAGTCTCGGGATCACGATTCAGCAACCGCGCGACGGGCGCCGTCAGGGGTAGCACGTAGTTCTGATTGTGGAAGCCGTTGCTTGCCTGGCCTGATGCCCCCGCACGCGCCACGAACGCCTGGTAGGTGTCCGCGGGTCGCACCTCGTCAGCGTGCGTCCCGGCAGTGGCATGAGGGACAGGCCACGTATCCACTGACCCTCCGGCATATTGGCTCGACAGGTGGCAAAACAGCTGCACTAACCGCAGAGTGATACACGGAACGGCCAGAATCACAGTCGAGAGTGCGCAATGGGTGGTTTGCCACTCTTCTGTACCTGACCGCTTGAGATTGGCGTAGTTTTTGCCATCTCTTACGCATGAACCGGAGCTGTTGTTCACCGGGGATGGCGGGCATGTTAGCGCATTGCCGTGTCGATGAAATATCGCCGACTTGAGCCTCTGACACGCTGCGTGACATCACTCGGGCGTGGCAAGCCGCTCCCATACCGAGTCGAACCAGGCCTGCATGCTGTCCACGAACACCGAGCCGGGCGAGTCGGGATCGGCGTCCTTCACATGATGGGTCAGCACGGTGCCCAGCCCCAGAACATCGAGAGCCGAAACGACCTCGCCGGAATCCAGCTCCATCTGACGCTCGATCACTTCGTACATGCCGTGCAGGGCTTCGACACCGTTGAGCAGATAGAGCTTGAAGGCCGGGGTGAGGGGTACGTAGCGGATCTGCACGTCGACGTCTTGGACCAGCTTCTCCGTCTTCAGGTCTTTCAGCAGCCCGCGCAGTGAGTCCGTATGCCGCTCGGTGATGTCCAGCATCCGCCGCCACGGGCGCAGGTCGTCCTTGTCGCCACTGATCCGCGGATAGGGAGGGGGCAGCGTCCTGTCGGGCAGCAGCATGCGCAGAGCGATCCGCTCCGGTGTGATCAAACGACCGTGAATGCGCTCCGCCTGAAGGCGGATGTGCGCGTCCAGCGACTCGGACGTCAACGTGTAGACATCCAGGGTGACTTCGGGCTGCTCGAACGCCTCGCTGATGAGTGGCCCCAGAGTCATACCGCGCGGCGTCCTGCTGGCTTTGGGCGTCGACGACTGTATGCGCTGGGTCTTGATGACGCGCGACCCGCTGCCCTGCCGCGACTCGATCCAGCCCTCGCTGGCCAGCTCCCGCAGCGCCCGTTGGACCGTGTCCCGGGAGACGCCGAACTCCTCGGCCAGATCACGCTGCGAGGGAAGGAAGGAACCTCGCGCATACGTACCGTCGGTCATACGGGCCCGCAGCTCGTCGGACACCCGCTGGAACTCCCTGCCGCCACCGTCTGCACTCTGCTGACCGTCCACCTCTCGAACCTACCGCCCCCAGCCCACTTTCACACCACTTCCAGTCAACTGAACGGCCGAATTGGTATGGCTGATTAAGGATCAGACGGGCGGGGCAGACCAATCTCAGGCCAGCCAGTCCAATTGGGCGGCTAGTTGATAGGTCGACCGGAAGTGGATGGGAGGTGGGGGGAATGTTCCTGTTCCAGGTGTGCTGGGGACTGGCCCAACTGGTCCTGGGCATGCGGGCGCAGGCGCGCTTGGGTGTGGTCGGTGTGCTGCTCCTGTTGGTGATCGGCGCGGCTGTGCGGGTGCGGCGCACCGGGCTCGCCGTGACGGCCGCCGTCATGTTCACGCTGCTGATGACTCACGCCTGATCTCTGAGCAGCTTCAGGAGCCACTCGAGCGACATCACGACGGACGTGGCGCCAGCGTCGCGCAGCTGCTTCTTCTTGGCCTCGTTACGCGCGTAACCGAGAAAGGGAACACCCGCCTTGCGGGCCGCCTCGCAGTCGGTGGGGGTGTCCCCGATGAACAGGGCGCCGGTGGGGGCCACGCCCATGGCTGTCAGGGCGCGGTTGAGGTAGTGGGGGTGGGGCTTGAGGTACTGGAGGTCGTGGGTGCGGCCGTAGATGTGCGGCATGAAGCACTCGAGCAGGCCCCGACCGGCCAGGTAGGCGTGAACGACCTTCGGGGAGTTGTTGGTCGCTATCGCCAACCGTGCACCGACCGCCTTCCAGGTGCGGATCAGCGGGTCGGCGTACGGGGTCGGCTGGGCCTTGGGGACCGCCCGCAGTTCTTCCTGGGTGAGACGTTCCTCCACCTCCAGCACCAGGTCACTGTCGGGGTGCCGGCGGTCGACCGCGCGCAGTACCGCGTGGGGGTCCTCGGTGTCCCGCTCGTCCTCCGTGAGGAGATCGTGCAGCCCCCGGCCTTCGAGCCAGTCCACCAGGTCGGTCGCCACCCCCTCCGCCGAGTGCCCGGCGAACAGCCGGCAGATCGGTCCGTCGAAGTCCCAGAGCACGACGCGGGCGTGCCCGATCAGCTCCTGCAGTCGCTCGGTCTGTGCCGCCATCGGATCAGTCTGCGTCGTATCACTAGTCACTAGGAGAGTGTCAGGTCCGTCGTGATGGTTTCCCAGAGGGCGTCGAACCACTTCTGGGATTCCTCCACGAACGCCCCGTCCCGCTGCCCGGCTCGTTTGACGAAGGAGAAGAGGACCGACGCGGAGCCGAGGGCGTCGTACATCTCCAGGGTCTGGCTCTGCCACTCCTCCGCCCGCTTGGTGGGGATGTAGTAGCCGATCAGCGCCTCCTCGCCGTTGAGCATGTACAGCTTCACCGGAGGCGTGAAGGGGAGCGCGCGGAATGTGACCCGCACATCGATACCGTGCGTGGACCGGATGGCCTGCAGGTTGTGGCGGAGCACCTGCGCCTGCGCGTCGCGCATCGAGAGCCATCGCTTGTGGACCATGTCGTCCTCGTCGCTGCCCTCGACCAGCACGGGAAAGGCGAGATTGATGTCGCGGCTCGGCAGCAGGACCCGGAACGTGATCGACTCGGGCCGTATGCGGCCCTCGTGGATCATGCGAAGCGGCTCGCTGAGGGCCAGCAGCAGCGTCTCGGACGTATGGCACACCACGTCGACGCGGACCCGCTGCGCCGAGAACGCCTCCGTCAACCGCGGCGCCAGCCCCACCATCGTCGGCTGCGGCTCCCCCCGAGCGGGCGCCGGCGGCTCCGCGATCCGTGGTGGGCTTCCCTTGCTGACATTGCTGAGCAACCCGTCTTGCTGGAGGGCGCGCAGGGCCTGGCGGACCGCGCCGCGTTCCACGCCGAACTCGTCTGCCAGTTCGGCCTGGGTGGGCAGGCGGTCTCCGGCCTTGAGGTCGCCGTTGCTGATCCGTTCCCGCAGGATGTCGGCGATCTCCTGGGGCGAGAGCCTTCTGCTGCCGTTCACTGCCACGTTCTCCTGGGTCACGACCAAACGCTACAACTCGGATCCATCTATCGGGAGTTGTTTGGGACTTGTTTATAAGTGGCTGCCAAGTGGGGATAACTTACTTGGAGTTGGTTGCCAACTCTGTTCAGTTGGCGGAAGTTTTGCTTCCTTGGACCGCCTCGCCCCCCACGCACCGTCCCGCCCGCGAAGCCCGAAGGGGGAACCACCATGCCCGTCCTCGCCCTCCTCTCCGCCGTCTTCGTCGTCGGCATCGAGCAGACCGTTCAGTGGAAGTACGGCGCCACCGGCATCATCGGTCTGCTGCTGCTCACCATAGGCATCAAGGCGAAGAACCCGGCCGTCAGCTCCATCGGGGCCGTCGTGCTCGCCCTGCTGGTCGCGGGGCCCGCTCTGTGAGCGGAAGGCGGTCTGCGGCCCGCTCGGCCGCTGTCCCCGTCGCTGTGGGAGACGTCAGCTCGTGAGCACAAGCTCCGAACTGATCGTCTCCCACAGTGCGTTGAACCACAGGTGCGACTGCTCGACGAAGGTCGTGTCGCGCAGGCCGGCGCCCTGATCGAAGGCGAACAGCATGGACTGGGTGCCCTCGGCGTCGTACATCTCCAGGTACTCGTGGTCGATCTCCTCCTCGCGTCGCGTGAGCGTGTAGTACGCGAAGAGCGCCTCCATGCCGTTGAGCAGGTACAGCTTCACGGGCGGGGTGAAGGGCAGGGCGCGGAAGGTGATGTTCACATCGATGCCGTGTGTGGCGCGCAGGGCCAGCAGGTTGTGCTGGAGCACCTGGCCCTGGGCATTGCGATTGGCCAGCCAGCGGCGCTGCAGCCGGCCGTCGGCGGAGGGGTCCACCGGGGTCGGGAAGGCCAGGTCGATGTCGTGGCTGGGCAGCAGTACGCGGACGTCCAGCCTGGCCGGTTTCAGCTGTCCGGCGTGGATCCGGCGCAGCGGTTCGCCGATGGCGAGGGTCAGCGAGACGGCGGTCAGACAGAGGGCGTCTATCTCCACGTGTTGCGCGGCGAAGGCCTCCGCTATGCGTGGGGCCAGGGCCACCATGGTCGGCAGCGGCGGGGCTCCGGGGCCGGTCAGGGCCTTGCTCAGGCCCAGGTCGGGGGCGACGGTGGCGGGGGCACCCTTCGACACGTTGGTCAGCAGGTGCTCCGACTGCAGGATGCGCAGGGCCTCGCGTACCGCGCCGCGTTCGACGCCGAACTCCTCGGCCAGTTTCGCCTGCGTGGGCATGCGTTGACCCGGTTTGAGCTCGCCCGACCTGATGCGGGCGCGCAGCTTGTCTGCCACGTCTCGGTGCGACATCTGTGACGCCTGTGGCCGCTGCGACCTCTTCCGTCCATTGACGGAGGCGTGTTTCGGGTCCACGACCAAACACTACAACTTCCCGCCATCTTTCGGCAGTTCCAGGGAAGGTGGTTATAAGCCGCTTCCAAGCGGAGATAAGTAGAGAGAAGTTGGTAGCCAACTTCAACAACATGGTCAAACTTCAAGAGGGTTGGCCGCAACCAGGCGTCCGCCTCCCCGTCCCGAAGGAGGGACCGCCATGCCGCTCGTCGCCCTCGTCGTCGCCGCCCTCGCCATCGGATTCGAGAACCTCGTCCAGTGGAAGTACGGGCCGATGGGCATCATCGCCTTCGCCGCCCTGTCCATCGGACTCAAGGCCAGGAACACCACGATCAGCGGCATCGGAGCGGTCATCCTCGTGATGCTGCTCGCCCAGTCCGGCTGAGCCCCGGCGAGCCCGAGGGGTTCGCCGACCCAGGATCCGGCTGGCCGGGCTCCCTTCCGGAGGGGAGCCGGGAGCCCGGTCAGTCTGCACCAACCGCACAGCCACAACTGAACACCGACAACTGAACAGCTCCACCAGCACAGCCACAACTGAACAGCACAACCCGTGAAAGCACGGTCACAACTGAAGAGCACAGCTACGGATGAGTCATCAGTCGTCGTCGGAAGGAAGGGGCTCAGAACATGTCCGGGCACCAAGGCCGCCTGGACGTACGCAGCAGGGCGTCGGCCACTCGGGCGGCGCCCGCTCGTTCTTCCTGCACCCGGCCCAGCGCCGCGAGCCGCACGACCGACTCGTCGCCCAGCCACAGCTGCCCCAACTCGGATATGTCCAGGGCGAGTTCGGTGCTCTCCGTGGTCGGCGTGCAGGACGCGCCCTGCGCCGACGCCTCCAGCCGGTAGCGGCCGCCCGCCAGGCCGGCGCGGTCGGCGACCTCCAGCACCAGGGAGCCCGACCCCTCGTACGTCCGCGACTCCAGCGCCCGTACGACATCCAGGATCCGCACCCACAGCCAGTCGGACTGCGACGTGATACGGGCGGCCCTCGGGTCCGGGAGGAGGAGGGGGAGCAGGTCGTCGGGGGCCCGTTGGCCGCTCTTGACCTGGGTGACCCAGTCGATGGAGCACAGGTAGCTCCACAGGGCGCGCTCGGCGGCCGGGGTCGCCGCGTCCAGGCCCCGCACGGTCGCCGTGTCCTGCGGCTGCTTGGCGTCCCCCCACTTGTCGTCGACCTCGTAGGCGACCAGACCCTCGACCTCGCCGTCCGCCGCGCGGTACACGGCGAAGAACGGCTCGGTCCACTTCGGGTCGAAGCGCAGCGCGCCGGTGTTGAGCTGCCACCACCGGTCGTCGCGGCTGACGGCGCCGGGGGTCGCGCGGCGCACGCGGTCGTGCAGGTCGGGGCCGAGCTTGCGCACCTCCTCCGCGTCCACCAGGTCGATACGGGCGCCGTCCTGCGGCCCGGACCAGCGGGGGTCGAGGCCGGTGCGCGGCACGTCGACGGTCCACTCGGCGGCGCTGGTGGCGGGGCCGAAGCCGTAACGGCCGTAGATCGGGTACTCGGCGGCGATCAGGGTCGCCACCACGTCCCCGCGCTCCTTCGCCGCCGCCAGGTCCCGGCTCATCATGCGGGTGAGCAGGCCGCGGCGGCGGTGGGTCGCGGTGACGGTCACACCCGAGACCGCGTCGGCGGGTACGAGCGTGCCGCCGACCGCTGTGACCTCCTGGGCGAAGGAGCGGAAGGTCGCGACGCAGCGGGCCCCGTCGAAGGCGCCGAGATACCGGCCGGTCTCGAACTGCGTGCGCCGCGCCTCGACTTCGGCTTCCGGGGGCGTGGGCATCTGCAGGAACCCGGCCTTCACGGCCCTGATCCAGTCGGGGAACTCGGCCTCGGTGATCGGGCGGACGTCGATGTCGGGGTGCGCCTGGGTCATGGGATCACGGTAGGTGCGGCGTGGGGTGGTGTCGCGTGGATTTTCCTCGCCCCCGCCGCCCCTACCCGTCCCGTCCCCAGGGGCTGCCGCTCCTTCGACCCCGCCAGGGGCTCCGCCCCTGCACCCCGGCGGGGACTGCGTCCCCTGCACCCCTCGCGGGGCTCCGCCCCCGCACCCCGTTTCGGGGCTCCGCCCCGGACCCCGATCGGCCTGAACGGCCTCGTCCTCAAACTCCCCCACTCTCGGCTTCGCTCGAGCGGGGGGACCCCCACGACGGGCTGAAAGGCAACGCCCCGCCGGACGGGCAAGGGACCGGGACGGCAGGCCCGGGGCGGCGATCTCCCGGCTCAGGTCAGCAGGTCGTCGACCTGTGCCTCTCCCTCGCGGTAGCGGCGGGTGATTTCGCCGCTGCAGTCGTCCGTGGTGCGTTGGAGGCGCTGGCGTCTCAGGGAGACCTGCTGTTCGTAGCGGACCAGTCGGCCCATTGCCGTGTTCAGTTCCAGGTCCGTGCGGGCGGCCAGGTCGGAGAGTTCGACCTCGGCGAGCATGTCCGCGGCCAGTTGGCCGTACTCCTCGTTGTACGGCGTGCCCAGCGTCACATGGCGGGCCGAGGAGCGGTGGCGGGCCGGGGCGTCGGTGAGGATCTCCGGAAGCCGTTCGACCACGGAGCCCGCACCTGCCGGGGAGCGGCGGGTCAGTTCCGCCCGCAGGATGTCGATACGGCCCTGCAGCAGCCGCCGTACATAGCTGAGGTCGGCCTCCTCGCGCTGGGCGTCCCGGCGCAGGGTGCGCAGTTCGGGCAGGCTCAGCACGGCCAGGTCGTGCTCGGGCGGCCCCGCGGGCATTTGCGGACCGCCCGGACCCTCACCACCGTCCCCGCCGGTCGCGCCGTCCGGGCTGTCCGTGCGCTGTGTGGGCGGACGCATCGGCGTTCGCTCCCCCGTACGAATCAGCGAGACTGCCCCAGGAGGCTGCCCAATGCTCGGTGTGCTCATGTGCCTCAACCGTCCCCTCGACCGGCGTGTGGAAGCATCGTGCCACCCCAAGTGGCCGCTATGTGACCGAGTGCCCCCGATCGGCCCCAGATGGGGGGTTAAGGATCAATAAGAAGCCCTCCCAGGCCCCCTCGGACCCGGTTCCGGGCGCACGGCATGATGGGTTCATGCGTGCAGTGGTGCAGAGAGTGGACGGCGCGAGCGTGGTCGTCGACGGCGAGACGGTCGGGGAGATCATCGGCGAGGGGCTGTGCGTCCTCGTCGGGGTGACGCACGAGGACACCAAGGAGAAGGCCGCCCAACTCGCGCGCAAGCTCTGGTCGATCCGCATGCTGCAGGACGAGAAGTCCTGCAGTGACGTCGATGCGCCGCTGCTGGTCATCAGCCAGTTCACCCTGTACGGGGACGCCCGCAAGGGGCGTCGGCCCACCTGGAACGCCGCCGCCCCCGGCGATGTCGCCGAACCCCTCGTCGACGAGGTCGTCGCCCAGCTGCGGGCCCTCGGCGCGACGGTGGCGACGGGCCGTTTCGGCGCGCAGATGCGGGTGTCGCTCACCAACGACGGGCCCTTCACCGTCCTGGTGGAGATCTAGACCTGGATCTGGATCCAGCCTCCGGCCACTGCGCCTAGGGTTCTACGACCGTCTCCTGCGCCGCCGCCGTGTCCCCCGCCACCAGCCGCGCGTCCACCGGCACGTTCCGCTTCACCAGGGCTAGTGCGACCGGGCCCAGCTCGTGGTGGCGTACGGAGGTCGTGATGAAGCCGATCTTGCGGCCGTCGGGGTCCTCGTCCGCGAGGCGGATCTCCGTGCCGGGCGTGGGGAGGTGGACCTCGCTGCCGTCCAGGTGCAGGAAGACCAGGCGGCGCGGCGGCTTCCCCAGGTTCTGCACCCGCGCCACCGTCTCCTGGCCCCGGTAGCAGCCCTTCTGCAGATGCACCGCCGTGCCGATCCAGCCCAGCTCGTGCGGGATGGTGCGGTGGTCGGTCTCGAAGCCGAGGCGCGGGCGGTGGTGTTCGACGCGCAGGGCCTCGTAGGCCAGGATCCCGGCGGGGGGGCCCGCCTTCTCCGCGTACGACTCGAGGTCCGCGCGCGGGAGGAACAGGTCGCGGCCGTACGCCGTCTCGCGTACGGCGACGCCCTCAGGCACCTCCGCGATCGAACCGGCCGGCAGGTGCACGACCGCGAACTCGGCCGTGCGGTCGGCGACTTCGACCTTGTAGAAGAACTTCATCGACTCCAGGTAGGCGAGGAGCGCGTCCTGGGTGCCCGGCTCGACGTGCGCCCAGACCGTCTCGCCGTCGTCGACCAGGTAGAGCGCGTGCTCGATGTGGCCGTGTGCGGAGAGGATCAGCGCCTCGGTGGCCTGGCCGGCCGGGAGGTCGCTGACGTGCTGGGTGAGGAGCAGGTGCAGCCAGCTGAGGCGGTCCTCGCCGGTGACGGTGACGACCCCCCGGTGCGAGAGGTCGACGAAGCCGGTGCCGTCGGCGAGGGCGCGCTGCTCGCGGAACAGTTCGCCGTAGTGGGCGGCGACGCCTTCGTCCACGCCCTCGGCGGGGACGGCGCCGGGCAGGGACAGGAGGGGGCTCTTCATATGCACAAGCCTACGACTCGGTAGTTGAACTCTTCAGCGAACAGTCACGGCATCTGCCGAAGATCGCGAAGTGCTTCATGTCCGTCTCGAAGCCGAACTCCCGCCGCAGCTTCGCGGTGAACTCGGCGGCCACCGACACATCGGCCTCGATCACGTTCTGGCAGTCCCGGCAGACCAGGTGGATGTGGTGGTGGCGGTCCGCGAGGTGGTACGTCGGCGCGCCGTGCCCGAGGTGGGCGTGGCTGACGAGGCCCAGCTCCTCCAGCAGCTCCAGCGTCCGGTAGACGGTGGAAATGTTGACCCCCGACGCCGTCTTCTTCACTTCCGTGAGGATGTCGTCGGGGGTCGCGTGCTCCAGGGCGTCCACGGCTTCGAGCACGAGTTGCCGCTGCGGCGTCAGCCGGTAGCCGCGCTGCCTGAGGTCGCTCTTCCAGTCGGTGCTCACCACACCGAAGAGTCTAGAACTACTTGTACTTGTCAGAACTACCTGAAAAACGCGACCGCGGTACGACCACCGGACTACTTGAAGAACGCGATGCCGTCGTCCGGCATGTCGTCCGGCAGGGCCTTGGCCCAGCGCTCGACGTCCTCCGGGGTGACGACCTTCTTCAGGTGCGCCGACATGTAGGGGCGCAGCTCGACCTCGGGGGTCTGCTTCTCGCCGACCCACATGAGGTCGCTCTTGACGTAGCCGTACAGGCGCTTGCCGCCGCTGTACGGGCCGGAGGCGGCCGTGCGCGCGACGGCGTCCGTGACCAGGTCGATCTGGGGCTTCTTGTCGGCCATCTCGCCGTACCAGATCTCGACGACACCGTCGTCGCGGACCATCGTCACCTCGACCTTGCGGTCGGCGTCGATGCGCCAGAAGCCGTGCTCGGACTCCAGCGGCCGGACCTTGTTGCCGTCGTTGTCCAGCACCCAGGTGCGGGACTGGTACTCCAGGAAGTCCCGGCCGTCGTGGCTGAAGGTCACCTCCTGCCCGAAGTTGCACTTCTCGGCACCGGGGAAGTCGTGCACGCCCGCGCCCGCCCAGTTGCCGAGCAGGAAGGCGAGGGGGACGAGGTCCTTGTGGAGGTCGGACGGGATCTCGATCATGGGGTCGGCAGTTCCTTGATGGGGGTCAGCGCTGGCCCTGGTACAGCTTCTTCACGGTCAGCCCGGCGAAGGCGAGGACGCCGACGCAGACCAGGATCAGCAGGGCTTCGAAGAATGCCTCAAGCACGGGGTGCTCCTTGATGAGCTGAGGATGGGCGGTACACAAAGGCCGGGCCCCAGCTTACGCGGCCGGGGCCCGGCACTCCTTGTGAGGTACGCCCAAGCGGGACTCGGGCGGACGTCAGCCGAGCAGCTCGCTCTGCAGGGCCACCGTCTGCCGGAACGGTACGGCCTTCGCCGCGCCCTTCCCGGACTGCACGATCACCGCCAGGACGTCACCGGCGGAGAGGTATCCCTGCCGGGTCTGCTCGGCGCCGCGCGGCCTCTTCTCGATGTAGACGGAGTAGTCGACATGGTGGTCGTGAGCCTCGGAAGGGAAGTCCGAGTCGAAGACGAAGCCGTCCGTGCCGCGCAGCTGCTGTCGGGGGCCGTCGATCGGGGCCTCCTGGGAGAACAGATGGTCCACGACCTCCGCCGTGCCGAACTGCAGCAGGTAGACGCGGGTGCGCGTGCCGTCCGGAGTGGTCCAGCCGCGGGCCGCGATGTGCCGCAGCCCCTTGTCGACGAACTCCTGCCGCAGGTCGTCGCGGGCGGACCCCGGCGCGTACTCGGCCAGGAAGTCCTTCGTCGCCAGCCAGCCGTCCGTGCCGCGCAGCTTCTGGTCCTGCACCGCTCCCTCGGGTGCGGGCAGGACGAGTTCACGCAGGTCGGCGTAGTGGGCGCCGGCCGTGTTGCCCTCGGCGAAGGGCCCTGGGCTGCCGGAGGGCAGCGGCGGCTTGACGAGCGTCGGGTACTCCCAGCGCCCGTCCGACTGCGTCGCCAGTCCCGGTACGTCGGTCCGCTTCATCGCCGTGATGCCGTACGCCGTCCCCGCACCGGCCGCCGCGAACACCACGACGGCGGCGGTCCAGCGCAGGGCCGCGTGCAGGACGCGGCGGTTCTTCTTGACCGGAGCCGGGGCCGGTACGGGGCCCTGGCTCGGGGCCGGTGGCTGGTGGGGCGGCGCCACGACGGTCTGCGGCTCGGCCTGCACGGTCGGCTCGGCCTGCACGGTCGGCTCGGCCTGCACGGTCGGCTCAGCCTGCACGGTCGGCTCAGCCTGCACCGTGCGTTCGGTCTGCTCGGTCATACGGCCTCTCCCGGCTCGGCGATGCGGTCGAGCTGGTCCTTCAGGAGCTCCGCGATCCCCTTGGCGTCGAACGGCTTGACCCCGTCAGCGGTGACGGTGACCAGGACGTTTCCGCGGTAGGCGGAGCAGAACATCGCCTCGAGGTCCTCGTGGGAGTCCTTGGGCGGCAGGAAGCACGCGGCGTCCTTGTAGCCCTCGATCTTCGGACCCTTGCGGAAGACGTCGAGCCTGTCGAGGAACTCGTTCTGGGACGCCGAGATGTTCCGGACGGCGGCCCTGTTCTTCATCTGGGACAGCTGGATGTTCACGGAGACGGCGGTGTCCGTGAAGAACGCGGCGCCGGCCTCCCGCACATAGCTGCGCATCGCCATGCCCTCGATGTGCTGCTTGTCGATCAGCTTCTCCAGCTGTTTGCGCTGGGTGCGCGGCAGGTTCCGCAGCGACTCCTTGCGCAGGGCGGTGGCCTGGGCACCGCTGAGCTCGGTGTCGGCGGCGAAGTCGCCGAGGTCGGGGCCGCGCTTCCAGCCGTTGGTGTAGGTCAGGAGCATGCCGGAGAGCCCCTTGGCGCGGGCTTCCTTCCCTCCCTCGGCGCTCTTCTGCTTCGGGAACTTCCAGACGGCCGCACCGGCGTCGCGATCGGCGCCGTTCACGGTGACGGCGGTGTAGCCGACACCGGCGGCCACTGCCACGGCGAGCAGGGTGAACCCCGCGACGGCGACGACACGGCCGCGACGGCGCGGCTTGCCGACGGGGGCGGCGGGCTCCGCGGGGCCGCTCGGCTCCCCAGAGGCGGGGGTGGGCTCGACCGGTTGTATCGGCTGTACGGGCTCGGCCGGCTCGTTGACGTTCTCGCTCACAGCCGCTCCATCTGCCGCTCGGCCAGGTCCATGATCCTGGCCTTGGTGATCGGCTTGGTGTCGTAGACCCAGACCTCCATGGCGATGTCACCGCGGTAGGCGTGGGCCTCCGCGCTGTACAGCGGCACATAGCCGGCCTTGGTGTCCGGACGGGTGTGGACGTACGCCATGCCGCTGCCCGTGCCGGGGACGGACCAGCTGTTGGTGGCGGACTTCCGGTCCGCCCAGTACTGGCCGTTGTCGCTGGAGTCGGCGGCCTCCAGGGACTCCTGCTGGCGGAACTGGACCAGCCGGATCTCCACGGTCTGTCCGCCGTCGGTCTCCCAGCCGGTGACGGCCGCGCGGCGGAACTCGTCGCGGACGAGGTTGCCGAACATGGTGCCGGGCTTCTCGAAGTCCTCGGCGTACTCGGTCAGGTTCATCCAGCCGTCCCCGCCCAGCCAGGTCGCCGCCTTCGCGCCGCCCGGCTTCTTCAGCAGCAGCTTGCGCAGGTCGCCGTCGGTCTTCACCTGACGGTCCTCGGCGGCGGGCAGCGGTTCGGGCGCCTTGCCCGTCGCCTGGGCCAGCTTCGGCTGGGACAGCGGGGGCAGGGCCGTCGGGCTGCGGTCGGCCTGGATCAGAAAGCCGGTGCAGGTGCCCGCGACCACACCGAGGAGTGCGGCGCCGGCGATGAGCAGAGCGGTGCGGCCGCGGCGTCCGGGCACGGCGGGCGCATCCGGCGCAACCTCCACAACCGGCGCTTCGACCACCTCTTCGGGTACTTCCAACACGTCCCCCCACAAACTTGAAGCGCGCATTCCGTACGCGCGCTCACAGGAGACCCATGGCCGGCACCGCTGGTTGTAAGGGAGTTGATTACGATTCGGCCATGGCGAAGAAGCTCGTGATCAAGGTGACGGCGGGGGCCGATGCGCCCGAGCGGTGCTCGCAGGCGTTCACGGTGGCGGCGGTGGCCGTGGCCAGCGGGGTCGACGTCTCCCTGTGGCTGACCGGCGAGTCCGCATGGTTCGCCCTGCCGGGCCGCGCCGCCGAGTTCGAACTCCCGCACGCGGCCCCGCTGCCCGACCTGCTCGACGCGATCCTCGCCGCCGGCCGCGTCACCCTGTGCACCCAGTGCGCGGCCCGCCGGGACATCACGGAGAAGGACGTCATCGAGGGCGTACGGATCGCGGGGGCGCAGGTGTTCGTCCAGGAGGCTCTGGGGGACGAGACGCAGGCTCTCGTCTACTGAGACGGCCGACGGAGCCGGCCCACCGAGCCGCGCTAGGACCTCGGGCGCTTCTTGCCGTCCAGCTCGTCCCACCACTCGTCGGACTTCGGGTCGCCGGACGGATCGTCCCACCAGCGGTCGTCCGGGCCCCGGCGGTTGGCGACCATGGCGGCGACCGGGGGGATGACCATCGCCACCACGCACATCCCGACCGCCACCGGGACCGACCAGATGCGTACGACTCCCCAGGCCAGGACGAACAGCGTGATGCAGGTGCCCATCATGGCGAAATAGACGTGACGCCGACGTGCCAGCATGCTTCCAGAGTAGAACCGGGCACGCCGAAGGGCCGCTCCCGGAGGATGCGGCCCTTGGGTGGTCAGCGCGTCAGACCGCGATCGCCACCTCCGCGAGGCCGCCCTGCTGGGCGACGACCGTGCGGTCCGCGGTGGCGCCGGGGACCAGGGCACGGACGGTCCAGGTGCCCTCGGCGGCGTAGAAGCGGAACTGTCCGGTGGCGGAGGTCGGGACCTCCGCGGTGAACTCACCGGTCGAGTCCAGGAGACGGACGTAACCGACGACGGGCTCGCCGTCCTTCGTCACCTGGCCCTGGATGGTGGTCTCACCGGGCTTGATCGTCGAGGCGTCCGGGCCGCCGGCCTTCGCTCCACACATGTCTTTCTCCAAGAGGGGTCTGACCGGAGGAAGGCCGGTCGGGATTTTGCGGGTTGGGTCTTACTTGTTGGCGCCGAGCTCGATCGGGACGCCGACGAGGCTGCCGTACTCGGTCCACGAGCCGTCGTAGTTCTTGACGTTCTCGACACCGAGCAGCTCGTGCAGGACGAACCAGGTCAGGGCCGAGCGCTCACCGATGCGGCAGTAGGCGATGGTGTCCTTGGACAGGTCCACCTGCTCCTCGGCGTAGAGCTCCTTGAGCTCGTCGTCCGACTTGAAGGTGCCGTCGTCGTTGGCGTTCTTCGACCACGGGATGTTGCGCGCGGACGGGACGTGACCCGGGCGCTGCGACTGCTCCTGCGGCAGGTGCGCGGGAGCGAGCAGCTTGCCGGAGAACTCGTCGGGCGAACGGACGTCGACCAGGTTGTGCGAGCCGATCGCGGCGACGACGTCGTCACGGAAGGCACGGATGGCCGTGTTCTGGGGCTTGGCCTTGTAGGTGGTCTCGGCGCGCTCCGGGACCTCCTCGACCAGCTCGCGGGCGTCCAGCTCCCACTTCTTGCGGCCGCCGTCGAGCAGCTTGACGCTCTCGTGGCCGTACAGCTTGAAATACCAGTACGCGTACGACGCGAACCAGTTGTTGTTGCCGCCGTAGAGGATCACCAGCGTGTCGTTGGCGATGCCCTTGGCGGACAGGAGCTTCTCGAAGCCCTCCTGGTCGATGAAGTCGCGGCGGACCGGGTCCTGGAGGTCCTTGGTCCAGTCGATGCGGATCGCGTTCCTGATGTGGTTCTTCTCGTAGGCGGACGTGTCTTCGTCCACCTCCACGATCGCGATGTTCGGGTTGTCGAGGTTGGCCTCGACCCAGTCGGCGTCGACCAGGACGTCGCTGCGGCTCATGCTCTTTCTCCTCCGGGGCAGTTGCGGCGGGGCGTGCGGAGTGCCTCCGGCGGTTCGACCGGAGCGCACGGGTGCCCTTGGCAGGGCGGGGGGAATACGGAAGGCGGCGCTTCCGCTCAGAAGGGGCGACAGAGCATGGCGGCGACGCGGCACAGGTCGACTGCCCGCCGCTTCGTGAGATCCGCCTGTCGCTTCATGGCCTCGATCGTAGGGACGGACAGCAGGGCGTGTCACCGGGGTGTTGAATGGTGAGATGCGATCGTCCACAAAGTGAGACAGACGCGTTCCGGGGCACGTGATTCCGTGCTTCCCCGGCGCGCGGACGGACCATCACATCTACGGTACGGACCTCGCCGTCTCGCCTTTCGGACGGTCTACGGTCTACCCCGCGAGCTTGACGTTTGAACCCTTCACCGTGATCTCCACACCGTTCTTCGCAGCCTGCACACTGTCCAGCTTCACACCGCCGGGGAGCTGGTGGATGGCCTGCTGGAAGTCGGTGACGGCCCGGATGCGGGAGTCGGCGAGGTCGACGACCAGCTTGGGCAGGTTGTCCGCGTGCACCTTGACGGTGTCGCCGTCCACGGTCACCGAGCTGAGCACGGGATACGTCTGCGTGGCGCCCGCGACGGTGACCTTGATGTCCACCTTGATCTTGCCGTTGCCGCCGTCGGAGAGGCCGACGACCTGGGCGTGGACGCCAGGGAAGAGCTGCGTCGGCTCGGATTTGGCCGCCTTGAGGAGTTCGTCGTAGGCGATGGTGGCGGTGCCCGTCGCGGTGGCGGCGGTGGCGGAGCTGTAGTCGCCGGAGAACTTGACGCCCTTCATGTCGGCCTTCAGGTCGTCGATACGGATCGTCTTCGGTCCGCCGCCGGTGCCCGTGCCGGTGTCGGCCTCGTAGTCCTTGATGCCGATCTCGACGTCGTCCAGCTCGCCGGAGGCGGCCTGGGTGAGGAAGGGGAAGCCCTTGATGGACACGTCCGGGGTGGTTGCCAGGTTCTCCGTGGTCTTCACCTTGTCCGCCGCCTTGTTCTCGGCGAAGTGGACCGCGACGCGGTCCGCGACAACGAAGAGGCCGCCCAGGACCACGACGACGATCAGAAGCATTCGCAGGGCGCGCATGCGGTGTTTCCCCCACCTGCCGGACGACGACGGTTGTGACGACCGGGTGGCCGTCCAGCGCGAGCGTAACCCTGCACTTGGGTCTGATCGCGGAGTTGTCGATCAGCTGTGACAGAGGTTGCCGGAGTCGGCCCGACCGTGAGCGGGGCTGCCGCCCCCGGTCCAGCCCTACGCCAGCGCCCGGCCCAGCATGAACACCACCGGTGCCGCCGCTGTCAGGGGCAGGGCCACGCCTGCTGTGAAGTGGACGAATCTCGACGGGTAGTCGTAGCTCGCGACGCGGTGCCCGATCAGGGCGCAGGCTGCCGCGCCCGCGCCGAGGAGTGCGCCCTTCGCGCCGAGGCCGGTCATCCCGCCGACCGCGATGCCCGCCCCCGCCGCGGCGAGCAGCGAGACCACGATCGACGCCGGGGTGGGCAGCGGCAGGGCGCGGGCCAGGACCGCCACCGCCACGGCGGCCGCGCCGACGGTCACCGCGTCCGGCTCGGCCGCGAGATACCCGGCCGCGACGATGGACAGCGCCGCCGAGGCGACGGTCGCCATCAGGCCGTACATCCGCTCGTCCGGGTCCGCGTGCGAGCGCAGCTGGAGGACCAGGGAGAGCAGGACCCAGACGCCCAGGGTGCCCAGGATCGCCGCGGGGGCGTTCTCCCGGCCCGCCACCAGCAGCGCCACGTCCGCGGCGAGTGCGCCCAGGAAGGCCAGCGCGATGCCCTGCCGGGCCGGCCACATGCCGTTCAGCCGGAACCAGCCCGCAGCGGTGACCGCCTGCAGGGCGATGAGCGGGACGAGCAGGGCGTACGAGTTGATCGCCGCCGCACCGGACACGAGCAGACCCAGCAGCGCCGTGAGCCCGGCCGGCTGCATGCCCGGCTCGATGATCGGTGAACGTCCCTCCTCACGGGCCCGCTGGGCGTCCGTGATCCGGGAGTTGCCGGCGAGGGTCGCGGGGCCGTAATCGGAGTCGGCCTCACTGTCACCGCCGTCACCGCCTTGGGCAGTCGTCCCGCTGGGGCGGGACGGGTGGGCAAGGCCATCACCGCCGGGCGCCTCGTAGCCGTGGTCGACTACAGCGCCGGGATACCCCTGCTGCGCCCCCTGCGGCTGTGCCGCCTCCCACGTCTGCCCCTGCCACTGCTGCGTGTACTGCTGGTACTGCTGGGCCTGGGCGGCGTGCGCCTCGTCGTACCCCTGGTACCCCTGGTACGGCTGGTACGGCTGCTGATACGGGTCGTACGCGTCGTACGAACCCTCGTACGGCTGGTCGGTCATCGTCACCCTCCTGCGAACGGCGGGAGCACCTCGACCGTGCCGCCGTCGGCCAGCCGTACCGTCTCATGTCCGCGGGTGCCCACGGGGTCACCGTCGATGAGGAACGAGCATCGCCGCAGGACGCGCGTGAGTTCTCCGGGGTGTCGCGCGCGCACGGCGTCGAGCGCGTCGGCGAGGGTGGCCGCGTCGTACGGCTCCTCGGCGACCCCGGCCGCGGCCTTCGCGGCGGCCCAGTAGCGCACCGTGACCTTTGACATCCGGTTCCTCTGGTTTGGATCGGCGGTGTACACGGTCAGGCTAGCCCGCCTGCGCGGCACCCCAGGCCCCGATACGGGCCAGCAGGTCGTCGCCGGCCGCGTGTTCGGCGTGCCCCATGCCGTGCTCCAGCCAGAGTTCGCCCCGGTCACCGGCGGCGTCGGCCAGCATGCGCGGGTGGTCCACCGGGAAGTAGCCGTCCTGGTCGCCGTGCACGATCAGCAACGGCGTCGGCGCGATCCGCGGTACGGCCTCCACGGGGGACAGCGGCACCGGGTCCCACTGCCGGTGGTGGATCCGGGTGCGGAATCCGTAGCGGCCCACCAGCCGCCCCTCGGGCCGCGTTACCAGCCAGTGGAGCTTCCGCATAGGGGCGGTGCCCCGGTAGTACCAGCGGGCGGGGGCACTCACCGAAACCACGGCGTCCGTCGCCGCCTCCGTGCGCCCCTCGCGCCCCTGTCCGTACAGCGCCGCGTGCCGCAGCACCACGGAGCCGCCCATCGAGAACCCGACGGTCACCACGCGCGTGTGCCCGAACCCCCGCGCCCACTCCACCGCGGCCGCCAGATCGAGGACCTCCCGGTCGCCGACCGTGGAGCGCCCGCCGGAGGCACCGTGGCCGCGGAAGGAGAACGTGACCACGGCCCCGTACTGCGCGAACGCCTCCGCCACCCGCCGAACATGCGGCCGGTCCACATCGCCCGTGAACCCGTGGGCGACGACGAACACCGGAACAACGGAAGGTGACATGGAGGCGTCGTATACGACCGAGCCCGGGTCGTATACGGAATCGATCGCAATCCCGTCGTCGGTGCGCAGAAACGTACGGAAAGGCCCCCGTCTGCCCGTCTCAGGATTCGGACGAACGGTGGATCGCGCCACATGACCTGCCGGAGTGATGCTCATGTGGGCTATTCTGCTGGGCAGAGGACTCGGGCAGCGTAGCCCCCGGGTCCTTTTGTGCTTTCGGAAGCGTTGTATACGAAGCGGGAAACTCCAGGTGACCGCTGATATACGGGGCCTTTCGGGATCGCAGAGCAGGTGATGCACCACACACGTCCTCGCAGGGACCGAGGAGGAACCAGACGTATGAGTTCTCTGCTGCTCCTGACCAATGCCCTCCAGCCGTCGACGGAGGTGCTCCCCGCCCTCGGTCTGCTCCTGCACAACGTGCGAGTGGCTCCGGCGGAGGGCCCCGCCCTCGTCGACACCCCCGGTGCCGACGTCATCCTCATCGACGGCCGCCGTGATCTGCCCCAGGTCCGCAGCCTGTGCCAGCTGCTGCGCTCCACGGGCCCCGGCTGTCCGCTCGTCCTGGTCGTCACCGAGGGCGGCCTCGCGGCCGTCACCGCCGACTGGGGCATCGACGATGTGCTCCTCGACACCGCAGGACCGGCGGAGGTGGAGGCGCGACTGCGGCTGGCCATGGGCCGGCAGCAGATCGTCAACGACGACTCCCCCATGGAGATCCGCAACGGCGACCTGTCGGTCGACGAGGCGACGTACTCCGCGAAACTCAAGGGGCGGGTCCTCGACCTCACCTTCAAGGAGTTCGAGCTCCTCAAGTACCTCGCACAGCACCCGGGCCGCGTCTTCACGCGCGCGCAGCTGCTGCAGGAGGTCTGGGGCTACGACTACTTCGGCGGCACCCGCACGGTCGACGTCCACGTACGACGTCTGCGCGCCAAGCTCGGCCCCGAGCACGAGTCGCTGATCGGGACCGTCCGGAACGTCGGTTATCGATTCGTTACTCCCGAGAAGGCCGATCGCGTCTCCGACGAAGTCAAGGCCAAGGCAGAACGGGCAAAGCCGGAGGATGCGGACGAGACCGCCGCCCTGGACGCCGCCGAGGTGTCGGCCGAGGCATAGCCGACCGCCGGAAGGGGCATTGCTTCCGCACAGAAGGCGTGGGAGCAAGCTCCTTCTCGCCCTGCCCAGGGCCGGTATATCCGCGTAGACTCCGCGCGTGGCCAAGGTGACTCGGGATGATGTGGCGCGGCTGGCGGGAACTTCGACCGCCGTCGTCAGTTATGTCATCAACAACGGACCCCGGCCGGTCGCCCCGGCCACGCGCGAGCGTGTCCTCGCCGCCATCAAGGAGCTGGGGTACCGGCCGGACCGGGTCGCCCAGGCGATGGCGTCCCGCCGCACGGACCTCATAGGCCTGATCCTCCCGGACGCGCGCCAGCCGTACTTCGGCGAGATGGCGCACGCGGTCGAACAGGCCGCCTCCGAGCGCGGAAAGATGGTGCTCGTCGGCAACACCGACTACGTCAGCGAGCGCGAGGTCCACTATCTGCGTGCCTTCCTGGGCATGCGGGTCTCGGGGCTCATCCTCGTCTCGCACGCCCTCAACGACCAGGCCGCCGCGGAGATCGAGGCCTGGGACGCCCGGGTGGTCCTGCTGCACGAGCGGCCCGAGGCCATCGACGACGTCGCCGTCGTCACCGACGACCTGGGCGGCGCCGAGCTCGCCGTACGCCACCTCATCGAGCACGGCTACGAGTACGTCGCCTGCATGGGCGGCACCGCCGAGACCCCGGCGGTCGGCGACCCGGTCTCCGACCACGTCGAGGGCTGGCGGCGCGCGATGGGCGAAGCCGGGATCTCCACCGAGGGGCGGCTCTTCGAGGCGCCGTACAACCGCTACGACGCGTACGGCGTGGCTCTGGAGATCCTCTCCGGGCCGCAGCGGCCGCCCGCGATCTTCTGCTCCACCGACGACCAGGCGATCGGCGTGCTGCGGGCCGCCCGCGAGCTGCGGATCGATGTGCCGGGGGAGCTCGCGGTCGCCGGGTTCGACGACATCAAGGAGGCGGCCCTGGCCGACCCGCCCCTGACCACGATCGCCTCGGACCGCTCCGGGATGGCCCGGGCGGCCGTGGACCTCGTACTCGACGACGGGCTCAGGGTGGCGGGGGCGCGGCGGGAACGGCTCAAGCAGTTCCCGTCACGCCTGGTCGTGCGGACCTCCTGCGGATGCACATGAGGGCCGTGCCCCGGCACATGAAGGCCGTGCCTCGGTACATGAGGGTTGTCTGAAGGTCCCCGCCGCGCTGCGAGCTCCGCCTTTATATCGGGCAAACAAGGTTCTGCCGGGCTTCTCAGTCGGCACTCAGGAAGCTCTCATGGTCACGGTTCAAGCTCGTTGTCATGACCGAGAGCTTCCGCCGCAGCGGCGAGTACGAGAGCTATGACGGCTACGGGAACCCGCAGCAGGGCACCCCGCAGCACGCCTCCTCCCCTGTGAATCCCGAGTGGCCGCCCCCGCCGGCGCAGCCGCCGGTGCAGCAGGTCATGGCCGAGCCCCCCGCCCCGGCGCCGAGGAAGCGGGCCCGGGGCCCCCTGGCCCTGCTGGCGGCCGTTGCGATCGTCGCCGCGGCGATCGGCGGCGGCACCGCGTACGCCTTCCAGGAGCTGACCGGCAACGACACCGTCGCCACCAGCAGCACGAGCACCAATGTGGTGCCGGCCGCCAAGAAGGGCGACGTCGCCACCATCGCCGCGGCCGTCAGCCCGAGCGTGGTCGAGATCAGCGCCACCCTGGACAACGGCTCGTCGACCGGCTCCGGCGTGATCATCACCAGTAGCGGCGAGATCGTCACCAACAACCACGTCATCTCCGGTGCCTCGTCGATCAAGGTGACGACCAGCAACGGCAAGACCTACACCGCGAAGGTCGTCGGCACCGACAGCAAGAAGGACCTCGCCCTGATCAAGCTGGAGGGCGCGTCCGGCCTCAAGCCGGCCACCCTCGGCAACTCCTCCGGCGTCCAGGTCGGCGACACGGTCGTGGCGATCGGCTCCCCCGAGGGCCTGAGCGGCACGGTCACCAGCGGCATCGTCTCGGCCCTGAACCGTGACGTCACCGTCTCCACCGACGAGGGCCAGGGGCAGGGCGGCGGTGACGGCCGGTGGCCGTTCTCCTTCGGCGGCCAGCAGTTCAACGGCGACACGGGATCCTCGACGACCACGTACAAGGCGATCCAGACCGACGCGTCCCTCAACCCGGGCAACTCCGGCGGCGCTCTGATCGACGCCGCGGGCGACATCATCGGCATCAACTCCGCGATGTACTCGGCCAGTTCGCAGTCGTCCTCGGGCTCCTCGGACGCCGGCAGCGTCGGCCTCGGCTTCGCCATCCCGATCAACACCGTCAAGTCCGACCTGGCCAACCTCCGGTCCGGTTCCACCAACTGATCCCGCACCTCACCAGCAGGGAGTACGCCATGATCAAGCAGATCTCGCACACCGTCGCCGGCACCGATCCGGCCGGCCTCGCCCAGGCCCTCGCGGTGGCGCACGAACTCCACGCACCGACGACCCGGGCGCCGGAGGTGGCCCCGCAGCTGATGGGCCTGCACACCACGGCCGCCCGCCCGCACCGCCGCAAGGTGCCGCTGAACAGGCTCGCGGCGATGCGCGGCTGATATGCGAGGCTGAAGGCGTTGAGCACCTGCCTGCTGCCTCCCCCCTGTCGTCCCACCGCACCCGAGGAATCCGAAGCCCATGAGCCCCGCCGAAGGCGACCGTGACCCGCAGCGCATCCTGATCGTCGACGACGAGCCGGCCGTGCGCGAAGCACTCCAGCGCAGCCTCGCCTTCGAGGGCTACGAGACGGAGGTCGCGGTGGACGGCGCCGACGCCCTGGAGAAGGCGACGGCGTACCAGCCCGACCTGGTCGTCCTCGACATCCAGATGCCGCGCATGGACGGTCTGACCGCGGCCCGCCGTATGCGGGGGGCGGGCACGACGACGCCGATCCTGATGCTGACGGCACGCGACACGGTCGGCGACCGGGTGACGGGCCTCGACGCCGGCGCCGACGACTACCTGGTCAAGCCCTTCGAGCTGGACGAGCTGTTCGCACGCGTCCGTGCCCTGCTGCGGCGCAGCTCGTACGCCGCCGCGGCGGCCGCCGGGGCCCTCCACGAGGACGAGGCGCTGACCTTCGCGGACCTGCGGATGGATCTGGCGACGCGGGAGGTGACGCGGGGCGGGCGCCCGGTGGAGCTGACCCGCACGGAGTTCACCCTCCTGGAGATGTTCATGGCACACCCGCGCCAGGTGCTGACCAGGGAGCAGATCCTGAAGGCGGTCTGGGGCTTCGACTTCGAGCCGTCCTCGAACTCCCTGGACGTGTACGTCATGTACCTGCGCCGCAAGACGGAGGCGGGCGGCGAGCCGCGCCTCGTGCACACCGTGCGGGGCGTGGGGTATGTGCTGCGGCAGGGCGGCGCGGAGTGAGGAAGGTGCTGCGCCGCTTCCAGACGCTGCCGATCCGCTCACGGCTGGCGATGCTGGTGGCTGCGGCGGTGGCTTTTGCGGTGGCGGCGGTTTCGGTGACGTGTTGGTTCATCGTGCAGGGGAAGCTGTATGAGCAGGTGGACAACGATCTGCAGAGGGGCATGCGGGGGCCCGATCAGCTCCAGGCCCAGGCCGTCCTCAACGAGTGCTCCAAGACCCCGCAGGGCAACGGCTTCTACCGGGGCAACTACACCCAGCTGGTCACGGAGACCGGAAAGGTCTGCGTCTTCGGCGACTCCAAGGGCACGATCAGGGTCACGCAGGCCGACAAGAACGAGATCAAGGCAGGGGACGTCAGCCGGGTCTACTTCCGCGACGGCACTGACGGGAACGGCAACCCGGTGCGCGTGATGACACGGTTCCTGAGCCCCACCACCACTGCCACCGGGGAGGCCGGCCCCAACGTCGGAATAGCGGTCGCCGTACCCCTGAAGAGCACCCAGAACACCCTCAACGACCTCGCCCTGATCCTCCTCCTCGTCTCCGGCGTCGGAGTGCTCGGCGCAGGAGCCGCCGGTCTCGCGGTCGCCCGCGCAGGTCTCCGTCCCGTGGACAAGCTCACCGAGGCCGTCGAACACGTCGCCCGTACCGAGGACCTGGGCATCCGCATCCCGGTCGAGGACGACGCCGAGGACGAGGTGGCCCGGCTGTCCCGTTCCTTCAACTCGATGACCGCGTCCCTGGCCAGCTCCCGCGACCTGCAGCAGCAGCTCATCGCCGACGCCGGCCACGAACTGCGCACCCCCCTCACCTCCCTCCGCACCAACATCGAACTCCTCACCCGCAGCGAGGAGACCGGCCGTCCCCTCCCCCCGGCCGACCGCAAGGCGCTCCTCGACTCCGTGAAGGCGCAGATGACCGAACTGGCCGCGCTGATCGGCGACTTGCAGGAGCTGTCGCGGTCGGAGGGGCAGCGGGGCGAGCGCGTTCAGGTGGTCTCGCTGGAGGACATCGTGGAGGCGGCGCTGCGCCGGGCACGGCTGCGCGGGCCGGAGCTGACGATCACGGCGGACCTGCATCCCTGGTACGTACGGGCGGAGCCCTCAGCCCTGGAGCGGGCGATCGTCAACATCCTCGACAACGCGGTGAAGTTCAGCCCCGAGGGCGGCACCATCGAGGTGGAGCTCGGCAGCGGCATCCTGACGGTCCGCGACCACGGCCCCGGCATCCCCGCCGAGGAACTCCCCTACGTCTTCGACCGCTTCTGGCGCTCCCCCAGCGCACGCGCCCTGCCCGGATCGGGCCTGGGTCTGTCGATAGTCGCGCGGACGGTGGAGCAGGCGGGCGGCGAAGTCACCCTGGCCCGAGCGGAGGGCGGCGGCGCGATCGCGACGGTACGGCTGCCGGGGGCGCCGATGCCGCCGCCGGAGGGGCCGTAGCCCTACCGCTCAGCGTCGGCCGCGCCTGTCCGTACCCCGGTCGCGGGCGTCCTCGATCGTGGTGCGGCGCAGCTGCGAGATGAGGGGCTTGATGTCGTCGACGTGGGCGCCGGCCTTCAGCTCCTCGTAGATCCGGCCGGCGATCTCCTTCTGAGGCCAGGTCTGGCCTGCCACCAACTCCTCGCCCAGCTCGGCAAGTTGGGCCGCGCGTCGCTGGGCGGCCGGGTCGTCCTGGCCTTGGCGGTCTCCGTGACCGTAGGCGTCGTACGAAGGCATGGTCATTCTCCGGTTCCTTCCGCTCAGTTCTGCCCGGTCTGCCTGCGCTTCTTGGCTCGGCGTGCGGCACCGAAGTCGCGGAACGGGTTGGTGGTCAGGTCGACCGCGGTTTTGCGCGGATCGACCGAGTGGTGCCAGTTGAAGTGCACGACCCAGGCCAGGATCAGCAGCCGGTCCACGCGCGGGTCGCGGACGGTGACCTCGTATTCCGCCCGGATGCCTGCGCTCCGGGCGAAGTCGAAGCCCTCGGACTGCGGTCCGGAGAAGCGCACTTTTGCGGAGAGGAGGGCGTCGAGGCTCTCGTGGCCGAGGAAGTTGTCGATGACCGGGGCGCGGCGCAGCCTGGTGTTGCCTTTCCACTTCCCGGTCAGTTCCCCGAGGTCCTGCTGCACCAGGATCCACTCACGGTCCTCCCAAGGCCCGGTGCGCACCTTGCCGATCTGCGTGCGGTCGGCCGCGAATGCCATCCCCGTCGAGAGGACGAAGCCCAGGATCTCGTCCGGGCGTTCCGGTGCGTACACCCGGTATTCGGGTAGGGAGTGGTGCGGGGAATCCTTGTGCATCAGGAGCACCGGCGTGCGCTGCCCGGCTGCCCGTACCTCCCAGGTGGTGTGCGTCCGGCTGTAGTCGGCCGAGACCGTGAACTCCTGAAGGGACTGGAGCAACTGGTTCATTGGATTCCTTCGTCAGGTTCCCTGGCAAATATTGGGGGCTTGGGCAGGGAGCAGGAGTCCGGCAATTTCTCCGCCCGGGGTGACGACGCATCGCCCGTCCTGTCCATCGCCCGCACGGAACGGAGTCCCTCCAAGGCGGGTCTTCGAAGTTGAGCGGTGTATCGACCCCGATGACGCCTGCCAGGAGGAGATGCCACCTGCCCAGGAGTGTGACACCTCGCGGCAATCTGTCACACTTGCGCGACCCGTCGGCCGGTCCCGTCACAGCGATGCACCGCTCAACCTCGAAGACCCCCCATGGCTCACCACCGCCGGAGCAAAACCGCCCTCGCCATCGCCGTCCCTCTCATCCTCGCGGCCACCGGAGCCGTCGGCCACGGTCTGCTCCCCGGCACCCAGCCCAAAGCCTCCGCCGCCACGCGGGCTCGGGTGCCGCGAGCAGCGACCGGCCTCACCTGACCGACGCCCAGGCCACGGACCAGGAGGTCGCGGGCTGGCTGGGCGGCTGGACACCTTCCTCGTCCTGACGACTTCCTGACGCCGCCCCCGTCCCGACGCCCACAGCCCCCGCCCTACGATCACCTCGGACACGGAGGCCGGGGAGGGCGTATGGGCGGGAACGGGGACACAGGCGGGATCGAGCGGGTGTACCGACGACGGCGCAGGCCGCCGTTGATGCACCTCGGTCTGATGGGGCTGCTCGCCGTGAACGCCTTCTTCCAGTCCAGCCGCTTGTTCGGCGATCCGTACGGCCACCGCGACGGACCGTCCGGCTGGCCGCCGTTGGTGTTCGGGCTGCTCGTGGTGACGGCCTTCGCCCGGGTCGCCCTGGAACAACTGCGGGCGCACACCCGCGTCACGGCCGCGGGCATCACCGTCCAGGGTCGGCTGCGCTCGCGCTCCTGGGCCTGGCAGGACGTGTACGACATCCGGGTCGAGCGGGCCCCGCGCGGTACGAACGGGATGGGTCCCCAGTGGCTCACCTACCTCTACGACGTCGAGGGCCGCCGGCGCCTGCTGTGGCATCTCGACGACTGGCAGCTGGCCGACCCGTACGCCGAGGTCTCGGACCTGTGCCTGTCGGCCGCGCCGTACCGCAGTCTGGCCTGGGAGCCGCGCCCCCAGGTCGAGGCGCTGATCCTGCGCGGGGCGGCTCGGCGCAAGGCGTGGACGTGGGCCCTCTACGGTGCGCTCGGGGTGCTGGCCGTCATGTTCGTGGTCGACTTCTTGGAGATCACCGACGGACGGCCGGACCACCCGTTCCTGCTGCTCGCCTGCGTACCGCTGGCCTCCTTCGCCGTCCTGGGCGCCGTACTCGACCGGTACTGGACCAGCCGTCCGCCGGGCTCCCTCGCTCAGCAGCCGTAGCTCACGCACATCCGGCTGCCGGCCCCGGTCCGGCTGTTCGCCTTCCGATCGCCCGATCGAGTGATCCCACGACAACGCCCCAGGTCATCCCCATAGCCGTCGTTACGGTGATCGCGTTGCTTGTGCCGCAGGCACACCCAGCCCACACTTGAGGAGGAGGTGTCACCTTGACCGCTCTCGCGCACGAGAGGCCCGAGACCATGTCCCACGCTCCCGCTGAATCCCTGAACGGACCCGACCTGGACGAGGTCCTATGGCAGGCCTGGAAGGCCATGGAACTCCCCGAGGGCTACTGCGCCGAGATCATCGAGGGAGCCATCGAGGTGTCGCCCACCGGACGTCTGACCCACGCCCAGATCACGAACCGCCTGCGGCGGGCACTGGATAAATTCCTGGACGGCGGCGAGCACGCGTGCCACCAGGACACCAATGTCATCCACAAGCGCAAGGGGTGGATCCCAGACGCATTGGTCGCTCCAGAAGACCTGGAGCCGCACGCCGACGAGGAAGGGTTGGGGGTGAAAGCCTCCGCTGTCCACCTCATCGTCGAAGTCGTCTCCCCGGGCAAGCGCAACCAGGACCGCGACCGCATCCGAAAGCGCCGCGAGTACGCCCGCGCCGGGATCCCCGTCTACGTCATCATCGACGACTACGACAGCCACGGCACCGTCACCGTTCTCACCGAGCCCGAGCCCGACAAGGCCGACTGGGTGGGAGTCCACCGCGTCCCCTACGGCACCGAGATCACCATCCCCGAAGGCCCCGCCAAGGGCTTCGTGATCGGCGAGGCGATCACCGGCCCCAAGCGGGGGTGAACCGGGCGGCGGCCAGGTCTACCGCCTGAGGAACATCGTTTTAACGACCGACGGCGAGGCCCGAGCCCTCGAGCCGCACCCTGATCCCGTCCTTCTCCACCCGTACGTCCCGCAGCCGCAGCTCGCCGCGGTGCGGTGTGGGCAGGTGGAAGCCCAAGGACAGGCGGTCGGCCAGGACCGGGCGGGTGAGCCGGGGCAGGGCGTCCAGGAGCGACGGGTCGAGGCCGAGGCGCTTGAGGAGGGCCGGGTGCCGCAGGGCCAGGTCGATGAGGTTGAGCCGCATGGCCTGGTGGATGAAGCGCGGTGAGCCGGTCACGCGCGCCAGTTCGGCGTCGGAGCGCAGGGCCGCGCGTACGGCGGAGTCGGGTACGCCGAGCCGGCGTACCACCGCCGGGACCGCGAACAGCGCCTTCGCCTTCTTCGTCTCGTGCGCGAGGCGTGCGGCGGAGCGGCGGGTCAGATGCAGGCCCTCGGAGGCCCGGGTGCCGGGCCGGTAGGTGGCCAGGTCCCCGATGTCCAGGCGCATTCCGCCGATCTGGGTGGCGATGCCGTGCTCGCCGTCCCGGCCGATACGGGCGTCGGCCCGCAGCCTCAGGTCGTGCCCGGCCACCGGGAGCGTGCCGCGCGCCAGCACCCGGTCGTGGCCGTGTCCGGTGAACGTCACCTGGGACGCGCCGAGTTCGCGGTTCAGGTCGTCGAAGGAGAGCAGTACGTCGCCGTCGAGCCGGGGAATTGCCGCGCCCCGTACGGAGGTTGGTCCGTCGGGCGCGTTCAGCCGTACGTCGTGCGCCGTCGCCGTCACCCTGGCCAGCGTGACCCGGTCGGCGGCGACGTCCGGCACGGTGACCTTCACCGACTGCAGCCTGTCGTCGGCGAGTTGGGTCAGGAAGGGGAAGCCGTCGATGTCCACTTCGGGCGCCGCGCTCAGGTGCATCCGGGCCTTGAGCTCGTCCGCCGCCCGGCGCTCGGCGTACAGAAGCGCCCAGCGGTCGGCGAGGGTGAGGAAGGCGGCGAGGACGACGACGCCCACCACCGCCTTCAGCGCGAGCGGGAGGCCCGCGAAGCGGTTTCGCCTGCGGCGGCCGCCGCGGCGGTGGTTGGGCGGAGCCCAGGGCTCGTCCTGCTCTTCCTCGGTTTCGCTCGCGACAAAGGCACCCTCGGAAAAGTCGTTGATGTTTGTACCAGGATGCGTCGTTATGTGGTGGGGGGCACGCATCGATCCATCCGATCATGCGAACGCCCCCCACCCGCAAGCGGTACCTCAGGTATGCGATCCAGCTCACGATCGTCCCGACCAGGCCGCCCGTGCCCAGCCGCCCCGCTGTGGGACTCGCTCGCCCAGGTACGCGACCCCCTCACCCCCTCACTTTGCGCCTTCCTCCGCTTACCCTCGTACGCATGACCAGCGACGACACCGCCCGGCCCGGCCGGACCCGCTCCATCGAGACCTACTCCGCGCTCTCGCCGGCGCAGACCGAGGCCGTGCTCTCCCTGCTCGCGGCGGCCGCCCAGGACGACGGCCAGCAGGCGGTGTCCGAACAGGGACGGCTGCAACTGCGCGGCGGCGAGCGGGAGGGCGTGTCCCATCTGCTGCTCAGCGTCGGCGACGAGCTCCTGGGGTACGCGCAGCTGGAGGACACCGACCCGGTGGAGGCACCGGCCGCCGAACTGGTCGTGCACCCCGCGCACCGCGGGCACGGGCACGGGCGGGCGCTCGGCTCGGCGCTGCTCGCGGCCTCCGGCAAGCGGCTGCGGGTGTGGGCGCACGGCGGGCACTCCGCGGCCCGGCATCTCGCGCAGGTCCTGGGGCTCACGCTCTTCCGCGAACTGCGGCAGATGCGGCGGCCGTTGGCGGACCTGAACCTGCCCGAGCCGGTGCTGCCGGCGGGTGTGACCGTCCGTACCTTCGTCCCCGGCGAGGACGACGCCGCCTGGCTCGCGGTGAACGCCGCCGCGTTCGCCCACCACCCGGAGCAGGGCTCCCTCACCCAGCGCGACCTCGACGACCGCAAGGCCGAGCCGTGGTTCGACCCCGCGGGCTTCTTCCTCGCCTTCCGCGGCGGCGAACTCATCGGCTTCCACTGGACGAAGGTCCATGCGGCCGACCGGCTGGGTGAGGTGTACGTCCTCGGCGTGCGGCCGGGGGCGCAGGGCGGAGGGCTGGGCAAGGCCCTGACGACGATCGGGCTGCGGCATCTCGAGGCGCAGGGGCTGCCGACCGCGATGCTGTACGTCGACGGGGACAACAAGGCGGCGGTGTCGGTGTACGAGCGGCTTGGTTTCACCACGTACGAGACGGACCTGATGTACCGCACCGAGACGTGAGCCTCCGGCGGGCGAGCGGTGTGTTGTGCGGGCACGTGGGGTGCGCGTCCCTGGGGGCTACGCCCCCAGACCCCCATCGGCCTGCGGCCTCGTCCTCAAACGCCGGACGGGCTGGAAGTGCCTGACCGGCGGCCGAAGCACAGCGCCCGCCTCGGCTCGGGCTGACACATCCCCCAAGCCACCACCCCGACCCCCAGCAGCACCCCCCACCGCTCATGCGCAGCCCCCCAGCGGGGATCGCCGGTCGCGGCGAGCAGGGTCCAGCGGGCCGGGATCAGCAGGGCCCCCAGGGCCGCCGTGGTCAGGACGGCGGCCGCCACCGACGGGCCCGGCTGCGGCTCGTCCGTGAGGCGTACCGCGGTGGCCGCCGCGGCCAGGGCGAGTGCGGCGGTTGCGCCGGCCTCCAGGGTGACGGCGCCGACCGGGGGACGCACGGCGTGCGGTACGAGGGCCAGGGCGGCGGTCCACCACAGGACCGCCACCGGCGCGACCAGCGCCACCCGCAGGCCCGTGCGCACCCAACGCGGGGTGGTGACGGGTGTCGTGAGGTGCCGGGCCGGGTCGTCCAGCAGGAACGTCAGGCCCAGCGCGAAGGCCAGGGCTGCGGCCCGCAGCACGGTGAGGGCGAGCCAGGGTTCGGGCGGGCCGTCGGACAGCCGTGGCAGAGCCACGACCAGCAGCCCCACGGCCGCGCCCGCCCCGAGCGCCCGCCACGGCACCGTACGCGCCACGGCCGCCACCAGCGCCCCGCTCACCGGCACGCTCCTGCGGTCACTTCCCACACTCGTCCGCCCCCTTCGGCACCTCGGTCCCCAGCACCCGTGCCACCTCGGCCGTTTTCACCCCGGGGGCCGTCAGCTGCGCCCAGTGGGACTTGACGGCGGACGTCACCTCGGCACGCGGACGGGAGAGCAACTCCCGTACGACATCGGTCTGTCCGGCCGACATCGACAACGGGCTGGTCGGCGTCAGCGCGATCGCCGGGCCGCTCAGGCTGTCGTCGAGCCGGACGTTCTTCAGGTCGGCGACCGGGTCCGCGTCGCGGCCCAGGGCCAGCCACATCACCGTGACCACGCGGCCGTCGCAGAGCTGGCTGCCCTTCTTCTCGTCGCCGCCGACCAGCACGGAGGCGACGGCGACCGCGAACTCCGGGACCCGGTTGCCGCCCCAGCGCGTGCCGACCGTCACCTGGCCGGGTGTGGTGGACGGTGCGATCGCCGCGTCGCCGTCGAGGCCGTAGCGGGCGTCGATCCGCTGCCGTACGAGCAGGGGCCGGCTCGCGGCCGTACCACCGGCAAGGGCCTGGACCCGGTCGACCACTCCGGCCCAGGTGCCCGTGCGGGCGCTCCACTCGCCGAAGGCGCAGTACTGCGAGACGCCGTGCCGTACGCACGACTGCTCCTTCTCCGGGGAGACCGAGGCGCGTTCCCGGGCCGTCGCGAGTTCCGGGGACACCCCGCCGGACTGTCCGACAGCACCGGTCACCGCAAGCGCAATAGCCCCCGCGAGGCCCAGCGCCCCATAGGGGCGCGGGGAACTGCGCGACCAGCCACGACGGCCCCGCAGACGATCAACGGCGTCCCGCGGAGCGCAAAGCACCGCGGCCAGAGCCGCCACCAGCACCAACCCGCCCAGGTACAGCGCATGCCACCCCGCAGGCCGACCGACCAGGTCGGACGGCAACGTCGAGTTGCTGTTCTCACTCACCACCGGCGACAGCCAGCGGCTCCACTGCGCCCCCGACGTCCCCGTCGCGACGAACATCAGGAACGTGAAGAGACCGAGCACCGTGAGCGGCGCGGCGAACACGGACGGGATCAGCCGGGCGATCAGCAGACCGACGGCTCCGCACAGCAGCACGTACAGGGGAGCGACGGCCAGTTCGGCCACCGACCCGTGCCCCACCGCGCCCGGCCGCAGTGCCTGCCAGGTGAACTGGGCCAGCACGACCAGCGCGGTGACGACGCCGAACGGCACCAGGGACAGGGCGTGCCCTGCCGTGCGCCGCCACGGCTCCATGACCAGCACGTCGAAGTGGCGGTCGGTCCCGCGCCGGCGGGAGCGCAGCGCGGCCCGGTTGACGGCGATGAACAGGACGATGCCGAGCAGCGTGGGCGTGGTCTGGGTCGCGCGGTCGACGTCCTGGAGCGCCGGGTAGGCGTCCATGCCGTCCGGTGGAAAGAGCAGCTTCCAGCCGGTGTAGCCCACGTAGACGAGGAGGGTCACCGCCACCGGGAGCTGCAGGACCAGCTCGCGTGCCTCGAAGCGGGCGAGGGCGAACACGGCCGCCCAGCTGCGGCGCTGTTCGCCGTGGACGACGGGCGGGGCCGTCGCCTCCATGACCGTGGTCATGCCGCCACCTCCGCGCCCGCGCCGTCCAGGGTGAGCAAGTAGCCGTCCTCCAGGGTGGGTTCGAGCAGGTCGGCGCCGTCGGGCGGGCTGCCGATGTTGCGGAAGGAGCCGGTGCCGGTGCGCCAGCCCGCCTTCGCGCCGGGGTCGCGTTCCGTGCTGCTCCACACCCGTCCGGCCGCCCGTGCGGTCAGCTCGGCGGGGGTGCCGTCGAAGCGGATGCTGCCGCCCGCCATCACCAGCACCCGGTGGCAGAGCATCGCCACGTCCTCGGTCTGGTGGGTGGAGAGGAGAACGGTGCGCCCCTCCCCTGCCTGTGCGATCAACTCCCGGAACCGCATGCGCTGTTCGGGGTCGAGCCCGACAGTCGGCTCATCCAGGACGAGGAACCCCGGGTCGCCGACCAGCGCGGCGGCCAGCGCCACCCGCTGCCGCATTCCGCCGGACAGCTTCTTGATGCGCTTGGCGCGTACGTCGGCGAGATCGACCTCGTCCAGCACGCGCCGCACCTCCCGGTGCCGGGCGCCCCGGTCGGTGATCTCCTTGAGGATCGCCACGTAGTCGACGAACTCGAAGGCCGTGAAATCCGGGTGGAAGCCGGGCGTCTGGGGCAGATAGCCGAGCCTGCGCCGCACCTCCTGCCGGCCGGCCGCCGTCGCCGGGTCGTGCCCGAGCACGGTGAAGGCGCCCCGGTCCGCGGGCACGGCGGTGGCCAGCACCCTGAGCAGGGTGGTCTTTCCGGCCCCGTTGGGACCGAGCAGCCCGGTGACGCCCGAGGTGAGCCGCAGCGACACCTCGTCGAGGGCCTGGGTCCGGCCGAAGCGGAGGCTGAGCCCTGCGGCGGAAACGGTCGGTGTCATACGGCATCCCCCTGGAAGCGGTCGAAACGGTCACGTACAAGGACGAGCAGCCCGCCGGTGAGCGCGGCGACCGCCGCCGCCACCCCCTGGCCGGCCGCGGTGAACGGGACGGGCGTGGCGCCCGCGTCATAGGCGTGGGCCGCCAGCAGCACCGCCACCCACACCCCGCCGACCAGCGACGGCGCCAGCACCGGGCCGAGCCGGGCGGTGAGGACCAGCCCGGTCGAGGTCAGGGCCAGCGCGGGCAGCAGCCAGGCGAGAGCGCCCAGCCCGTACCCGGGCAGCGCGAGGGTGGCCAGGCCGCTGAGGCCGAGCACGGCGGTGAGCACGGCGACCGTCCGCACCATCAGCAGCTTGAACCCGTGCATCGGCGCGACCACCGCCATCTCGTACGTCGGGTCCAGCGCGGGCCCGTACGACAGCGCGACCCCGCCGAGGGGCAGCAGCGGCGCGAGGGCGAGGAAGAGCGTGGGCGAGGCGGCCGCCGTGCCGGTGCGGGCCGCCACCACGCTCATCACCAGCACCGCGACGACCGCACCGAGCCACGAACGGCGCAGCACGGGCGTGGCCGCGAGCAGCCGCGCGGTGTGGTCGGCGACTCCCAGCCGCATCAGCAGCCCCTCCAGCACCCCCGGCCGGGGCGCGTCGAGCTCGGCGTCCAGCCGCTCCCAGCCGACGTCGACCCGCTCCGGGTCACCGACCTCGGCGAGCACGCCCCGGCACCGCGCGCACGCGACCAGATGGGTGTCGGCGGACCACAGCGCGGGCGGCGCCAACTCTCCCCGGGCGTAGGCCCGCAGGTCTTCGGCATCCACATGCCAGGTCATGCCACCACCTCCTGCACCGGCCCACGGCCCGGCAGCCCCCGGTCGCCCATCTGCCTGCCCCTTCCGCCGCCCCCACGCCCGGGCGCGGCCCTGCACACCCGATCGCACACCCGCCCGCTCATGTCAGTGCCTCCCGCAGTTGCTTACGGGCCCGCATCGCCCGTGTCTTGACCGTCCCCGGCGGTATCCCGAGCAGCACGGCCGCCTCCCGGGTGGTCAGGCCGTCGATGACGGTGGCCTGGAGCACCGCGCGCAGCTCCGGCGAGAGCCGGACCAGGGCGCCCGCGAGGTCCCCGTGCTCCACCCCCGCGAGCACGCGTTCCTCCGCGGACGCCTCGTCCCGGTGCCGCAGCCTGGCCAGCGCCTGCCTGAGCCGCCCCCGGGCCCCGTCGCCCCGCAGCGCGTCGATCAGCCGCCGCGAGCCGATCCGCCACAGCCAGCCGGCGACGTCGCCGTCCTCCCGGTAGCGGGCCTTGCCCCGCCAGATCGCGAGGAACGTCTCCTGTACGACGTCGTCGACCACGCCCGCGTCGGCGCACCGGCCGCGCAGCCGGGCGGTCAGCCACGGCGCGTACCGCCGGTACAGCTCCTCGAAGGCGCGCCGGTCCCCGTCCGCGGCGGCCCGCAGCAGCTCACCGTCGCTTCTCGTTTCGCTCACGTCCCCTCATCGGACCGGTCCCGCGGATCGGTTCACTCCAACCGTGTGAGGCATCCGATGCGGGTACGTCCTTCCCTGGCGGGATGGACGTACGTATCCTCGGGGCGGCTCCCAGCAGTCTGTTACGAGGGTCCCGCCGGCGTAGACGCCCCGGAGCCGCCCCCAGATATCCCGCACGCCATGTCGCCGTAACCAACGGTTCAGACAGGCTTGCGACGCTCGGCCAATGACGCCCTCCGTGCCACAGCCTTCGCCGCCCCCCGAGGGGCCCGCGGGGGACGGGGACGCCCTCCGCTCCGGCCCTGATTCCGTAAGCGCTCTCCCGAATGCGCTCCCGCCCGCGCTTTCCGACGCGCCCGTATCGCTGGGAACGCGGAAGAATGGGTTCATGAGTCAGCCAGAAACCGCCCAGGCACAGGTCCAGCACGCGCAGCCCTCCGTGGGCTCCATAGCCGCGCACCGCCCGCACACGGTGGCCGCCGCGGTCTCCGACCTGGAACCCGACATCGACGCGGATCTCGATGCCTACGAGGAGTCGCCGTACGACGGCCCTCAGTTGCCGCAGGGCCGTTTCCTCGACCGGGAGCGCAGCTGGCTGGCGTTCAACGAGAGGGTCCTGGAGCTGGCCGAGGACCCGAACACGCCCCTGCTGGAGCGCGCCAACTTCCTCGCGATCTTCGCCAGCAACCTGGACGAGTTCTTCATGGTCCGGGTGGCCGGTCTGAAGCGCCGTATCGCGACGGGTGTCGCCACCCGATCCGCCTCCGGCCTGCAGCCCCGCGAAGTCCTGGAGATGATCTGGGCCCGCTCCCGCGAGCTCATGGCCCGGCACGCCGCCTGCTACCACGAGGACGTCGCCCCCGCCCTCGCGGAGGAGGGCATCCACCTGGTCCGCTGGAGCGAGCTCACGGAGAAGGAGCAGGCCCGCCTGTTCACCCTCTTCCGCCACCAGATCTTCCCGGTGCTCACCCCCCTCGCGGTCGACCCCGCGCACCCCTTCCCGTACATCTCGGGCCTCTCCCTGAACCTGGCCGTGGTCGTACGCAACCCGGTCACCGGCCACAGGCACTTCGCCCGCGTGAAGGTCCCGCCGCTGCTGTCCCGCTTCCTGGAGAGCTCCCCCGGCCGCTACGTCCCCATAGAGGACGTCATCGCCGCCCACCTGGAGGAGCTGTTCCCGGGCATGGAGGTCCTGGAGCACCACGCCTTCCGGCTGACCAGGAACGAGGACCTGGAGGTCGAGGAGGACGACGCCGAGAACCTGCTCCAGGCCCTGGAGAAGGAGCTCATGCGGCGCCGTTTCGGGCCGCCGGTGCGTCTGGAGGTCGAGGAGTCCATCGACCGCGAGGTCCTGGACCTGCTGGTCCGCGAGCTGAAGATCAGCGAGGCCGAGGTGTACCCGCTGCCGGGTCCCCTGGACCTCACGGGCCTCTTCCGTGTCGCCGGCCTCGACCGCCCCGAGCTGAAGTACCGGAAGTTCGTCGCCGGCGTCCACCGCGACCTCGCGGAGGTCGAGTCTGCGTCCGCGCCCGACATATTCGCCGCGCTGCGCAGCCGGGACGTGCTGCTGCACCACCCGTACGACTCCTTCTCCACGTCGGTGCAGGCGTTCCTGGAGCAGGCGGCCGAGGACGAGGACGTCCTCGCGATCAAGCAGACCCTGTACCGGACCTCCGGCGACTCCCCCATAGTCAACGCGCTCATCGACGCCGCCGAGGCCGGCAAGCAGGTCCTCGTCCTGGTCGAGATCAAGGCCCGCTTCGACGAGCACGCCAACATCAAGTGGGCGCGCAAGCTGGAGGAGGCCGGCTGCCACGTCGTCTACGGCCTGGTCGGTCTGAAGACCCACTGCAAGCTGTCCCTGGTGGTCCGCCAGGAGGGCGACACGCTACGGCGTTACAGCCATGTCGGCACCGGCAACTACCACCCGAAGACCGCGCGGCTGTACGAGGACCTCGGCCTGCTGACGGCCGACCCGCAGGTCGGCGCCGACCTCTCCGACCTCTTCAACCGGCTGTCCGGCTACTCGCGCCGCGAGACGTACCGCCGTCTGCTCGTCGCCCCCAAGTCCCTGCGCGACGGACTGATCGCGCGGATCAACAAGGAGGCCCAGCACCACCGTGCGGGCCGTCCGGCCTTCATCCGCATCAAGGTCAACTCGATGGTCGACGAGGCCCTCATCGACGCGCTCTACCGGGCGTCCCAGGCCGGCGTGCCGGTCGACGTGTGGGTCCGCGGCATCTGCGCGATCCGCCCCGGCGTCACGGGCCTGTCGGAGAACATCCGGGTCCGCTCCATCCTCGGCCGCTTCCTCGAACACTCCCGGGTCTTCGCCTTCGGCAACGGCGGCGAGCCCGAGGTGTGGATCGGCAGCGCCGACATGATGCACCGCAACCTCGACCGCCGTATCGAGGCCCTGGTCAGGGTTACCGACCCGGCCCACCGCGCCGCCCTGAACCGGCTGTTGGAGACCGGCATGTCCGACACCACCGCCTCCTGGCACCTCGGCCCGGACGGCGAGTGGACGCGGCATGCCACCGACGCGGACGGCGGGCCCCTGCGAAACATCCAGGAGATGCTCATAGACGCCCGGAGGCGCCGGCGTGGCACAGCAACACCTTGACCCTACGGACCCCACAGGCGAGGCCCTCGCGGGCTACCTGAGGGCCCAGGCCACGGAGTTCCTCCGCGCCCTGCGGCTGCACCGGGAAACCGGCGGTGCGACCGGCAACGGCACGGAGGACCCCGCCGACGCGGCCCTCGCCCTGCGCCGCTCGGTCCGCCGCATCAGCGCCAGCCTGCACACCTTCCGCCCTCTCCTGGAGCCGGAATGGTCGGAGTCCCTCCAGCCCGAACTGGCCTGGCTCTCCGGCACCTTGACCATGGAACACGCGTACGCGGCACGGCAGGAACGGCTGTTGCTGGCGCTGCACAGGTTGTCGGGGGCCACGGTTTTCCCGGCGCAGTCTGCAGTGGCGGCCACGTCTTCGACCATCGGCGCCGTGGTGGGCAGTCGTTCCGCCGGGGCGGAGCCCGTCCCACTGAAAACGGCACAAGGCACCGCCGGCCCCCCCACCCCCGCGCCCACAACGGACCGCGGCAACCTCACAGTTGGCGCAGCAAAAGCAGGCGCCCTGCTCGAACGCCAGCTGACACTCGCCCGCACCCGGGCCCACAGCACAGCCCTCCAGGCACTGGGCTCCTCCCGCTTCCACGCCGTAGCAGACAAAATCGCCGTACTGGCCAGCGAAGTCCCCCTGACCCCCGCCGCCCCCACCACCCCCCTCCACCCGCTGGCCGCCGCGGCCGAGGACCGCCTGACGGACGCCGTCACCGCCCTCCCCCTGGTCACCGCGGGCAGCCCCTACAACGCGGAGGCCCTCATCCACGGCCTCTCCCCGGACCCGTCCCCGCACCCCCAGGACGCCCCCTGGCACCAGGTCCGCCTGCTGCTGCGCCTGCACCGCTACGCCCGCGAGGCCCTCCACGGCACCGGCGGCCCGACCGACCTGCGCCTGCTGACCGCGGGCCAGGCCCTGGACCGGCACCGCGACGCCTCGGAGGCGGCGGCGGCCGCGGCCTCCGCGGCCCGCACCCCCCGCATCGCCCCGGCGACGGCGTACGCACTCGGGGTGCTCCACGCGGACCAGCGGCACGAAGTGGAGGCGGCCCGCTTCGCCTTCCAGCAGTCCTGGCAGAAACAGGCGCTGCGCACGCCCTGAGCCGGCCACCCCGGCGCCCCAACCCCTGTCGAAGGAGCGGTGACCCACCCGTGACCCACACCAACGACACCATCGTCCACGCATCCGGCTGCGTCCTGTGGCGACGCTCCCCGGTCGACGGCGAGCTGGAGATCTGCCTCGTCCACCGGCCGAAGTACGACGACCCGTATGATCGTCAACCACGGTGAACAAATCCGCAGGTCAGAGGGCATCTGGAAGCAACACGGCAACGTAGGGGAAGCCATGGGACGTGCTTCTATGGTCCATGCGGCGGGCTGCGTGCTTTGGCGTCGCTCGCCCGCGCATCGGCTGGAACTGGCTCTGGTGTACAGGCCCAAGTGGGCTGACTGGTCCTGGCCCAAAGGCAAGCTCAAGAGGGGCGAGACTCACGAAGAGGCAGCCCATCGTGAGGTGCTGGAAGAGACCGGCCAGACCTGCCGGCTGGGGGCGGCGCTCCCGTCGGCTCGGTACGTCGATCATCAGGGCCGGCTCAAGGAAGTCCGCTACTGGGTGGCTGAGGCAACCGGCGGATCCTTCACGCCCAACGACGAAATCAGTGACCTCGTCTGGCTCACGCCGGACGAGGCCCGTGAACGAGTGACACACCCGAGGGACCGAGACATGATCTCCTCGGCCCTGCTCGCGATCGCCACGAACGAGGACGCGAGGGGGCTGTGATGAGTGAGCAGGAGGAGCCACGTTGGGACGGGCCGTCGACAGTCAGCGTTGCCGACTGGGTGGCGGCACAGCTGGCAAAGGCTCCCGAGCCTGGCGAGGATCAGCGCGGGGCGCTGACCACTCTGTTCAACTCTGCGACTCGGGGGGAGGCAGCAGCATGAGCCAGAAGACTCCCAAGGTGCTGTCTGTCCGCCGGGACGACAGGTTGAGGCGAGCCTTGAGCGTTATCGGTCAGACGGGTATGTCGGACAGTGACGCAACCAAGTGGGCGCTGACCATCGCGGCCAACATCCTCGAACTGGCGTGGAAGAACGGCCACGAAGCGCCTGGAGTCATACCGGATATGCGGGTGTCGTACAGGGCGAAGGATCCCGTATGACGGCCGTATGACGCAGGTCAGTTGATATGGAGACGGCCCCCCTCTCGGAACCCAAGGTGAGAGGGGGCCGTCTTGTTTCAGTCAGGCAGCGGCCTTCTGCCGAGCTAGCCGGCGCCCTCGCCCGTTCTTCCAATGGGCGGGCTTTGGGGTTGCTGAGGTAGGGACGGCTGCGGCGGCGCGCATGTCGTTCTTGACGGCTTCTGCCGTTCCACGATCGTCCACGACATCCACCGCGAGTCATGGGTACCGTGCTTGGGAGAGCCCGAACGGATGGAGTCCCGCGCATGCTGGAAGAAGCCGAGGAGATCGGCCGCCGTATTCGCCGCGCGCGCCTGCGCCTTGGCATGCCACAGGCGGACCTCGCCGTCGCCCTGGGGAAGTCTCAGGGGTGGGTATCGAAGATGGAACGGGGACAAATCGAGATAGACCGCGTTGGCCTGCTCAATGCCATTGCGGCCGAGCTGCACGTACACCCCAACGACCTGATCGGACGCCCGTACACGAGTAGCCCTGCCGAGAACCAGTGGCAGGTCTCCGCCGGGTCCATCCTGCGCGAACTGCGCCGCTACGACCTCACACCCGCATTTGATGGCACCCCTCGGTCGTCCAGTGAGCTGTGGCGCGACATGACCAGGCTGCACCGTCTACGGGACGCTGCGGCGAACGTCGCGATCCTGAGCGTGCTGCCCGACCTGCTGCGGGAGGCCCGCGCCCTCGCCGAAGTCGCCACGGGCCACGAGCGCGAAGAGGCGTACGCCGTTTACGCCGTCGCCTGCAAGTTCGCCCACACTGCCGCGCATGCACTTGGGCACGCCGAACTGATCACCCTGGCCGCCGAGCGCGCTGCATGGTCCGCCCGGCTGTCCGGCGACCCTGTCATGCCCGCGCTTGCCGACTGGATGCGTGTTTGGGACATGTGGGCAACCGCGGATTGGGACGATTCCTTGTCCCTCTCCGATAAGGCTCTCGGCACCATTCAGGACGACTACGACCGCGGCGACCCGCTTGCGGTCCGCATGTGGGGGTCACTCCAGCTACGCGCCGCCGTGTCGGCCGCCCGAGCGGGTCGGCCGTCGGAATCCGAGGACCGAATCGCTCACGCTCGCGCCGCCGCCGACCGTATGAACGACCATCAAGGGCCGCCCGTCTACGATCGGCATTCCGTGACGTTCTCACCCGGCAACGTCCAGATTCACGCGATCAGCGTCGCGCTGGAGAGCGGTGAACAAGCACGGGCTCTCTCCATCAACCGGCGCACCAGCCCCGAACTGGTCACCGCGCTGCCCAACTCCCGCCAGGGGCACCATCACATGGACATCGCGCGCGCGTGGCTGTGGGACGGCAACCGCGACAAGGCACTAGCCGAACTGGAGACGGCGGAACGTATCGCCCCGCAGCTGGTTCGCAATCATCCGATCGCCCGCTCGACGCTGCGCAGCATCGTCTACAACGAGCGCGCGGCCACCCGCGAGAAGCTGCGCCGCATGTCAAACCGCTTCCACCTCGACGGATGAGGGTCGTATTCCTCTGATTCATATTGGCCCCCTGACGCACTTTTAGCTTCGGAGGCATGAGTCGACGAGGAACCCCCCACCAGCCCTCACAAGGCAGCCAGTTGGGCACCGCCGCGCCCTTCTACCCCCGACTCGGCGACCTCGCTCGGGACACGTCGAGAGGCGGGGAAATCGGCGTCGTGGTCGCGTTACCGGGCGAGGGGAGGAACACCTACCACCTGTGCCCGCCCGGAGGCGGTGACAAGTGGTCGGCGCCCAACGACGGCAACACCTTGCGCCCCGTGCAACCGCAGGTCACGCACGTCACACCGCAGAAACGCGACGTGACGTATGACGCCCGCGCCAGGCAGGGCGGCTTGCCGATCACCGTCCACTACGACGACGGAGGCACCGCCGAGTCCCTGCTCGTGCTCGACCCCTCCCAATTGGAGCTGTACCACTACCAAGTTGGGCGCATCCTCGCCATGCGCGACAAAGCCCTCGGGGGCAAGCTGTGAGCGGACGCCACGCCGCAGGCCGCAAGCCCCGGCAGTTACGCGCCATCTCATACACCCCAACCGCGCCCCACCTAGTCGGCTACCGGTGCGAAGCTCTCGCAACACCTCTCGACGACAAACGTGCGGTCGTTCTCGCCGTCCACAACGCCCGCTCACCACGCCTTGCCGCACGATGGCTCCAAGGGCAGGCCGAGCGACTCGCGCGGCGCCTCGACCCGGACCCGTTCGCCCCATGGCTGCACGACGCCCCAGTCGTCCTCACGGGTGACACACACTCCGCCGACGTCCTGCGCACGTGGGTCCGAGACCCAGCGAAGTACGCGGACGCCATACAGAAGCTGGCCGCGCACGTCTCGTACCACCTCACCGTCACGGACAGCGATGCGCGGTACTCCCTGATTGCAGCCCCCGTACCTGTCCGGCGCCCCCCACAGTTCCCGCCCCCTGCCGGGTGTATCCCCTCCCCGGCGGGGGCCGGGTGCCAGCCCGCGGCTGCATTCGCCGCGCTGTAGATCACCGCGCTCCGCGGAAACAGGCTCCCGCCCGTTCGGACATCGCTTCTCTTTTCCGGCGGGCGGGGACTCCACCGCGGCCGAGGCCGCCAACAGGGGCTCGCCGCAGTGCGCACCACCACGCCCGAAGCATCACCCAATACAAGGAGGCACGGAACATGACCACCGCACAGAAGCGCACCGCCACCGACGCGCGGACGCTCATCAGCACGGAACTGCGTGAGACTCTGGTGGACAACATGCGCGCCAAGTTCCCGCAGCTGACTGAGGAGAAGGCCGCCCGCGGCGTCGGACAGATGCTCGCCTTCCTCGCGGCGTGTGCCTACAGCGAGAAGCCGCTCAGCCCCTCCCCGCTCGTGGACGACTTCTGGCACGCCTTCCTGCTCCACACCAAGGCGTATCGCGAGTTCTGTGAGGAGAACTTCGGCCGGTTCCTCGACCACCAACCCGGCTACCTCAACCCGGAGGAGCACGGGGGCGGCAAGGTGCTGCGCGCTCGGACCATCGACGCGATCACCCTCGCCGGGTACGAGATCGACATGGAGTTCTGGCCCGAGCTGGACCTCGCGGAGTGCTCGCAGTGCCACGCGAACTGCTCGGACAGCCCGAACCACCCCTGAGGGTTCCCCTCTACCGGCCCTCGGTCTGTGCCAGGCTGTGGCCAGGCCGGGGGTCGGCCCCGTTTTGCTCGACCGATCCAGGGGTGCGCGGGTGGACCGCATCGAATGGCACGATCTACCGGCAGAGACTCGAACCGCCGTTGAGCAACACACGGGCCCGGTCGAGAAGGCCGAGACCGCGCCGCACGGAGTCATGTCCCGGCTTGCCTGTACCGTCCACACCCGCGCGGGCCGATCGTTCGTCAAGGGCACACGGCAAGACGACCCACAAGCGTGGGTGTACCACCACGAATCACAGGTCACGCGGCGCGCACCGCTCGCGCCCCACGTGCTCTGGGAGGTCGACGCCGGCGGGTGGCTGCTGTGTGGGTACGAGTACGTCGATGGCCGACATCCGAACCTCGCCCCGGGGTCCGACGATCTCGACGCTCTTGTGCGCACCCTCACCGTCATGTCCGAGGTGCCATGGCCCGAGACCATCCGCAAGAAGCCTCTTCACACCCGATGGAGCGGCTTTCTACCCGCGGACGTGCCGTCCGGACTGCAAGGCCGCGGGCTTGCCCACACGGACATGTCTCCGCACAACATGTTGGTGACGCCTGCCGGCGAGTTGCTGCTAGTGGACTGGGCCCTTTCCTGCCCAGCCCCGGCATGGGCAGATACCGCGCTGACGATCCCCCGGCTCATCTCCGCTGGCCACACACCGCGACAGGCCGAGACGATCGCTCAGAAGGTTCCCGCGTACCGCGGGGCCAGTCCGGTCGCCGTCACCACTTTCGCGCGCACCGTCCATGCCGAGTGGGATGACTGGGAGCGGACGCGTCCATTGCCTCACCGGGCCGCCCTCACTGCCGCCGCGGGGGCGTGGGCAGCACACCGTGAGGAAGGGCGGTAGAGCGGCGTTCACGCCCTCTCTCCCTGATCGGCCGCGCCGCTCCTGTCGATCTCGGCCATCAGCGGTCACACTCCGATGAAGCTCACCGTTTCCGTCATGTCCGCTCGCCCGGTACGCAGCGGTGGCACGCCTTCCTTCTCGAATCCCACCGAGATGCCGCAGAACAGCACGAACTCGTCATTGGCTCCGGCTGTTCGGCTGACGGTCTTGCGGTACATGGTCCACATCACCTGAGGGCAGCTGTGCAACCCTTCCGCCCTCAGCAACAGCATGACCGTCTGCAAGTACATTCCCGCGTCACCCCACTGCCCGGGGCCCATCGTCCGGTCGAGGTAGCAGAACAGGACGACCGGCGCCCCGAACGCCTCCGAGTTCAAGGTGGCGATCTTCTGGGGCCGGTCGGGGTCGTCACGCTCGATCCCGAGGGCTTCGTACCGCTGGGCGGCGGCAGCGGAGAAGCGGTTTAGATACGGCGAGGTCAGTTCGTCCGGGTACATCGGATACTCCCGCTCATCACCCGGGTCCCCCGCCAGCGCCCTGGCCGTCGCACGCCTCTTCAGTTCGGCCAGTGGTTCACCGGTCACGACATATATATGCCACGGCTGGAGGTTCCCGCTGGACGGAGCCCGCGTTGCCGCGGTCAGCACTCGTTCGAGGACCTCCCTGGGCACCGGCTCATCGCTGAACGCCCGTACGGCCCGGCGGCTCTCCACGGCCTCATACACATCCAAGTCCCCGCGCCCTCTCATTCAACCGGCCTCCACCGTATTCAGTGGTCAGCACCGAGCATCCTTGGGGGCTGGACGACTTCCGACGATCAGTCAGTCGTGGGCTGGCGCTCGGTTCGCTGGCCAGGTGCCCGCCGTTCCCCTTCGTCGGGACGGCGGGCCTCTTGCGTGTTCACCGTGTCGGGATCGCTCGGACGACTCATACGGATAAGTGGTTGACCATATGGATCTCGATGGCTGATGCTGACAACTCATCCGGATGAGTGGTCGGGTTCGCCAGGTCTGAACCAGACCGCCCACCCTGTTTCGAGTGAAGGGAAGTTGATCATGGGGCGTAAGGTTCTGCGGTCGCTGGTTGTGTCGGGCGCGCTGGTGACCGGTGTCGGCTTGATGGGGGCCTCGACGGCGTCGGCGCTGGTTCCGGACCCGTCGGGGTATTCGCCGAGCCAGGGCCGGACGGGGATCAGCAGCACGGATCAGTCGATATTCAAGTCGGTGACGGTCGATGGGCTGCGGGTGCGCACCGGTCCGGGAGCGGGGCACACGATCCTCGGCCTGGTCTACGACGGTGAGCCGGTGCAGGTGATCGCCACCCGTTGCGACTGGACGGGTCAGCGGTGGGACGAGGTGATGTTGCAGACGAATTCGGCGGGCGGCCTGCCCGCTGGTTATGTCGGCTGGGTCACCGAGGAATACCTCTACTGACCATCTCATGAGCGGAGTGATGTAGGTGGGGCGGCTCCCTCTCGGCCTCGGCGGGGAGGGAGCCGCTTCTTGTCCTATGCCGTTGGCATGTGATCGCCGAGTGGGTGCGTTGTGCGGGGAGTGTGTTGATGTAAGCGGTTGCCCAGGCTGAAGGATCGCTACTGGCGCGTAAGTGGCTGGCTCAAAGTAGACTGCGTGCCCTGTTTTCGATTTGCACAAGCGTTCGACATCACGGGGGTGGCCGGTCGTTCCTGACCAATTCGGCTGTGGCTAGCGGGGAGAGAGTTGCGTGATGGTGGAGAGCACATCACCGGGCGACGGGGGATACGGCGGTCTGGATGATGCCGTGTTCGTGCCGGGAGTTGACCACGTGTCGCCCTGGCGAGAGGCGGACAAGGTCGCCCGGGAGCTGATCGCAGCGGCGGAGGATCTGGGCCTTGATGTGCGGGTGGTGCGTGCGGTGGCGCACACGGGGCCGCGTGGTGAGCCGGTGGTGTGGCTCTACCTCGACGGTGCGCGGTTGCTCGCGGCGAGGCTGCATGAGGCGGCGCGAGAGCGACGGGGCGAGAGGCACCGGCGGGCGTCCTGAGGGCGCATGGCAGACGAGACCGAGAAGGGGTTACGGGATGGCTCGGGATGACTGGAAGACGGCGGCGGGTTCGCGGGTTTGGATCGAGACGGACCGGCGGGGTGAGTTCATCCGGTGCGAGGGATGCCGACGACCGATCCTGATCACGGGTGCGGGGCCTGCGCGGTTCGCCGCTGAGCAGCACGCGCGGAGCTGCCGGAACTAGGTCGTTCCGAAGGGCCGCTCCGGTAACCGCCACCTCGGCGGGGACAGATGCTCGACTGCTCTACTCTTTCGTGTCGCAACTAACAGTCGCAGTTGGGGAGTTCGGGTGTCTTCAGCATCACCATCGCCTTCTCACAACAACAATCCGAGCCCGACGCCCAACCCGGGCTCCGGCTCACAGCCACCACCCCCACAGCCTCGACGGTCAGCCCTGCGCCGCGCCCGGGATTGGTTCGCGGGGCTGAGTGAAGGCGGCAAGGTCGCGCTCATCGGAGCTGTGATCACGACCCTTGGCGGGGGCGTCTTCGGCTTGATCACCGCTGTCGCCCCTACCCTCCTGACCAACGCCGAGAAGGACGATAAGCCATCGGTACAGGCCTCCGAGACGCCAGGCACGACCGAGTCACCAGCGACTGCTACTCCGCCAACAAAGCAGCCCACCGAGTCTGGTTCCTCGGAAGCCCCCGCACCAAGCGTAACTTCGAGCTCTGACCCGAAAGCGATCCAGTACACAGGGCCTGTGCGTATCGCGAACGCAGGGCCGGACCTCGACGTCGTCCCTCCGAAAATCGGCACCTCCCACCCTGACCCCGACATTGTCATCGCCCCATTTGACCCGTCACATATAGACGCTTACAGCGTGGTGAACGAGCCCCGTTTGGCACTCTGGACAGGCTCGACAATGCCCAACAGGCAGGGCTGCTCCGACCTGCTCTCCACCCAAGGGGGGACAAGAGTAGAGGTGAAGAAAGGAACGGTGGTCTGCGTCCGGACTGATGCCGGGCGCATCGCCGTGCTGACGATCACGCAGACGAGCAACGATTCCGACACCGGCGACCAGGCACAGGTGACGGTGTGGTCTGAGGTTTCCGACTAGCGGCAGGACTGTTTCGTCGTGCTTGTGCCGGCTGACTGCGTGTCGTCGGCTGCAGTTCCTCACGACGGCGGCACCGTGTGAGATCGCGTGCGTGGTGATCTCACGCGCGCACGGATCCGGGCCACGACGAGACCCGCATTCGCGCGTGAGGTTGCCACGCTGGGCGGGGTCCAGGGGTGCGCTATAGCGCCCCTGGTACCACCGGCCCCAGGTGAGGGTTTGTCACGATGCTGTGTGCCACGGTGGGTTGCGTTGGCCTCTGTGAGGTACCGATGTGAGAGATCACGGACTCGGAACCATCGGAGGGGCTCTAGCCGTTCAATCCCCCTTCCCGAGGAGGCCCGCGACTGAGTCGGAGACGTACCCGACGGGGCTCGTGAGCCCTCCAAGTGGGTCAGGGGCGGCCTGAGCGGGGGCGGCCAGCGTGATACTGCCGAGTGCGAGAAGGACGGTTGCTGCTCCCGCAGTGACGAACCGGCGTACGGGTCTCATGTGGCAGGCCTCCTGAATATGTGTGCTCGTTGGCACAGATGTGAATGGGCTGGGAGCATTCCCGGTCGCGGCCCTCCTGTACCGGTATTCCTGGGGTGATGGCGCTCGGAAGCTCCCGAGGAGCACACGAGACCCACCGACGTGCCTGAGACCAGCGAGCACCTGTCGGATCGGCCCGAGCAGTGTGGGCGCCTGTGGTTGCGGAGCGTGGGCCACGCTCCGCGCGGCTCGTCTCCCCGGTGGCTGACAGAGCAGACGACGAAGCCCCCCGCCATGATTCGGCGGGGGGCTTCTCTGCTTGGTCCGGGGGCGGGCTGGGTGTGTCGGGCGGCCGGCCGTCCGGACGGGACCGGCCGAAGGCCGCATGCCCGGCCGAGGCGGCCAGGGCCGCCCGGCGCGCGCGGAGCGCGCGCCCTTGAGCAAGTAAAGAGAAGTTGGACCGATCAGGATTGGCCGCGAGGGGCGCGCTAGGCGGCTGGCTCTGTCGGCGTCACGGGAAACGTGAGTTGGCAAGTGGCTACGGGGCCTTCAGCTATGCCGGGGATTGCTGGATGGCGGGCAAGCGATGCCGGCGGTCAGTGGGGAACAGGCCCGGCGAACTCTCGCCTACGGGGGGTGTCGACGGTCATGTATTTCCCCATCGCGAGCGTCAGCTTCCCCGCCCAGACGTTCGACCCGTCGTCACACCATCGTGGTCGTTTAGCGACTGACCGGAGGGCGAGGTTCGGCTGGTCAGTCCCAGTCGGATGCCGGCTGGTCGACTCGGCCGCCCTTGTGGGGTGTGGGGATGTAGTCACGAGCACCGCCGGGCAGGGTGCCGACACACGCCGCCGAGCAGGCGCTGACCAGCAGGGGCAGTACGTCAGTGGCCACGCGCAGTGAGATCCACACCTGATGGAGTGCGCTCTGCTCGATCGGACGGGCGCAGACACTGCAGCTGTGGATGGTGGTGAAGCCCCAGTGCCGAGGATCCAGGTTTCCCGGATCGAGGTCCGCGACGGAGTTGAGGGAAGGCTGTAGCTGTGGGAACGGCGGTCGCAACTTGTAGTTGCCGAACAATGCGCGCGTGCTCACCGTGCTGCGGGTCAGCTTCCGGCATCGGGTGATCTCGTAGGGGAACCAGTGCAGCCGGTAGGAGGTGTAGGGGGTGAACTCTTCCAGGTTGGTCATGGCTCCGATCTCGGGCGGGATCCGGACCAGATTGCTGCTGTAGAGCACGAGGTGCTTGACCGCCGTCAGCTGGGCGATGCTCGGTGGCAGGGTGATGATCTGCCGCCGCTCTTCAGGACTGAGCTCGGTCAGAGGGCGGAACTCTTCGCGCCCGTCGGCGGCGGCCTCGTCGATCAGCTCCAGCAGGCGGCGCCAGCCCGGAGCTGAGGTGTCCTGCCGCTCGGCGTGAAATCCGACTCGGGCGCGCGGATGCGGCCTGGACTGATCGAAGCACGAGCACGCGTCCTGGCGGGGCCCCCATCGCTCCGGGGCCGGGTCCGATGTGTCGCCCCAGCGGTTCAGATTGAGCCTCGGCACTGCCTCGTCCGTCATGGCGCCAAGATACGGAGGCCGCCCCAGGATTATCCGGGTGAGAACACAGCGACCCCACTGCCGCGCTCGAACGTTTGGCTGGGGAACCTGACGCTGCCGATGGGGAATTACGTGGAGTTCCACAGGGGGGTGGCTTTGTCCACGAGAACGGACAGCAGATGTTCACCAACCTGTCCGGACAGCACACCTAGCCAGTCTTCCTTGCGCTGGCCCTCTTCGCGGTCTCCAGGCCTACACGAGCCCAGTTGAGTGTGGGGTTGAGGTCGAGTGCGGCGGTGAAGTCGGTGATGGCCTTATCGAAGCGACCGCACTCGTGGTGAGCGAGACCGCGGGAGGCGAGGGCCCAGGCGTCCTGGGGGTTGAGGTCGAGTGCGGCGGTGAAGTCGGTGATGGCCTCGTCGAAGCGACCAGCCTCGCGGTGGGCCTGACCGCGGGAGGCGAGGGCCCATGTGTCCTGGGGGTTGAGGTCGAGTGCGGCGGTGAGGTCGGCGGTGGCCTGGTCGAAGCGACCGGCCTGGCGGTGGGCCTCACCGCGCTCAGCGAGAGCCCTTGCGTTCTGGGGGTTGAGGTCGAGTGCGGCGGTGAGGTCGGTGATGGCCTGGTCGAAGCGACCGGCCTGGCGGTGGGCCACACCGCGGGAGACGAGGGCCCTTGCGTTCTGGGGGTCGAGGTCGAGTGCGGCAGTGAGGTCGGTGATGGCCTCGTCGAAGCGACCGGCCTGGCGGTGAGCCTGACCACGGAAGGCGAGGGCCCCTGCGTTCTGGGGGTTGAGGTCGAGTATGGCGGTGAAGTCGGTGATGGCCTCGTCGAAGCGACCAGCCTCGCTGTGGGCCACAGCGCGGGAGACGAGGGCCTTTGCGTTCTGGGGGTTGAGGTTGAGTGCGCCGGTGAGGTCGGTGATGGCCTCGTCGTAGCGACCGGCCTGGCGGTGGGCCTCACCGCGTTGAGCCAAGGCGTGTGCGTTCTGGGGGTTGAGGTTGAGTGCGGCGGTGAGGTCGGCGGTGGCCTCGTCGAAGCGACCGGCCTGGCGGTGGGCCTCACCACGGGAGACGAGGGCCCCCGCGTCCCAGGGGTCGAGGTCGAGTAGGGCGGTGAAGTCGGTGACGGCCTCGTCGAAGTGACCGGCCTGGCGGTGGGCCTCACCGCGCTCAGCGAGAGCCCAGGCGTCCTGGGGGGTGAGGTTGAGTGCGGCGGTGAGGTCGGTGATGGCTTGGTCGTAGTGACCGGCCTCGCGGTGGGCCTGACCGCGGGAGACGAGGGCCCAGGCGTCCTGGGGGGTGAGGTTGAGTGCGGCGGTGAGGTCGGTGATGGCTTGGTCGTAGCGACCGGCCTGGCGGTGGGCCTCACCGCGTTGAGCCAAGGCGTGTGCGTTCTGGGGGTTGAGGTTGAGTGCGGCGGTGAGGTCGGTGATGGCCTCGTCGTAGCGACCGGCCTGGCGGTGGGCCATACCGCGTTGAGCCAAGGCGTGTGCGTTCTGGGGGTTGAGGTTGAGTGCGGCGGTGAGGTCGGTGATGGCTTGGTCGTAGCGACCGGCCTGGCGGTGGGCCTCACCGCGGGAGACGAGGGCCCCTGTGTTCCGGGGGGTGAGGTTGAGTGCGGCGGTGAGGTCGGTGATGGCTTGGTCGTAGCGACCGGCCTGGCGGTGGGCCTCACCGCGGGAGACGAGGGCCCCCGCGTCCCAGGGGTCGAGGTCGAGTAGGGCGGTGAAGTCGGTGACGGCCTCGTCGAAGTGACCGGCCTCGCGGTGGGCCTCACCGCGCTCAGCGAGAGCCCAGGCGTCCTGGGGGGTGAGGTTGAGTGCGGCGGTGAGGTCGGTGATGGCTTGGTCGTAGTGACCGGCCTCGCGGTGGGCCTGACCGCGGGAGACGAGGGCCCAGGCGTCCTGGGGGGTGAGGTTGAGTGCGGCGGTGAGGTCGGTGATGGCTTGGTCGTAGCGACCGCACTCGCGGTGGGCCTCACCGCGTTGAGCCAAGGCGTGTGCGTTCTGGGGGTTGAGGTTGAGTGCGGCGGTGAGGTCGGTGATGGCCTCGTCGAAGTGACCGGCCTGGCGGTGGGCCATACCGCGTTCAGCGAGGGCCCAGGCGTACTGGGGGGCGAGGTCGAGTGCGGCGGTGAAGTCGGAAATCGCTTCGTCGTAGCGACCCCACTCGCGGTGCGTCACACCACGCTCAGCGAGGACCCAACTGAGTGTCGGGTCTTGGTTGAGTGCCGCGGTGAAATCGGAAATCGCTTCGTCGTAGCGACCTGCCTGCCGGTGGGCCATACCGCGTTGACCGAGGACCCCGCTGAGTGTGGGGTCGAGGTCGAGTACCGCGGTGAAAACAGAAACCGTTTCGTCGAAGTTACCCGCCTGTCGGTAGGCCTCAGCGCGACGACCGAGGGCCCGGATGAGTGCGGGATCGAGGTCGAGTGCCGCGGTGAAGTCAGTGATGGCTTGGTCGTAGCGACCGGCCTGGCGGTGGGCCTCACCGCGTTCAGCGAGGGCCCAGGCATATTGAGGATCGAGGTCGAGTGCCGCGGTGAAATCGGTGATGGCTTCGTTGTAGCGACCGGCCTGCCGGTGGGCCTCACCGCGTTCAGCGAGGGCCCAGGCGTACTGGGGGTCGAGGTCGAGTGCGGCGGTGAAATCGGAAATCGCTTCGTCGTAGCGACCGCACTCGCGGTGCGTCACACCACGCTCAGCGAGGACCCAACTGAGTGTCGGGTCTTGGTTGAGTGCCGCAGTGAAATCGGAAATCGCTTCGTCGAAGCGATGCATCTGCCGGTGGGCCTGCCCACGGCGGCCAAGGGTGACTGCATCCTCCAGTCCGGTTACCGACCTCTCGGTCACCTCCGGCGTTGGGGATTCACGGCGGGGCGGCTGCGGTTGCTCAGGAGTGCTCTCGGGCGCCGGTGGTGGCGGCGCTTCCGACGACGACGATTGCGCCAGTGGCAGGAGAGAGCGTAGGCGGGCGGCGGCGCTGGACACGCGTTTGCTGTCGTCGTCGGTGAGGCGCTGGATCTCCTCGATGACACTGCTGCGTACGACGTCGTTGCCCTTGCGGTGCAGACGGGCGAGCTCGTCGAGAGCGGTGAGCCGGTCGTCCACGTTCGGGCTGGCAAGGTCGTTGGACAGGTAGGGAGGCAGGGCCCAGTTGACGTTACGGGCGATGACGATGCGGCCCTCAACGTCGCCTTGCAGCTTGGGCCGTTGCTGCGGCATTTCGTCGACGACCCGCTCGTAGACGTAGCCGTACAGCTCGTCGAGGGTGATGTCGCCGTCGCCGTCGAGGTCCGCACTGCCGTCACGTATACCGTCCACCAAGTAGCGGGTGAACACTGACTGCACGGCTGCACCGTGCACCTGGTTTCCTTCGAACGAGTACTGGGTCGCGTCGGAAGCGGTCAGCACGACGTGCCCGCGGCCACGGAACCGCTCCGCGGTGTGCACGGCGCTGTCGGACTTGGAGATCCTGCCGGCCGGGAACGCCCCGCTGTAGCAGCAGTCGAGGATCAGCACCTTCCGCCGAGAGTTGCACCCCTTCATGGCCTGGCTGATCCGCTCGGCACCCAGTGCGGTGAACAGCAGATCGTCGCGGTACGTGTCAGCCATCGCCAGGTACAGGAGGCCGTCGTCGTCCTTGAGACCATGGCCCGTGAAGTACAGGAGGGTGAGGTCGTCACGGCGCGCATTGCGGTAGAAGTCACCGATGGCCTTGCCGACGACATAGTGCGGTTGGTTGATCAGGGGAGTGACTTCGAACCCGGCGATGTCCGGATCCTTGAGCACCGCAGCGAGCGCCTCCGCGTCATGTGCAGGAGCGGTCAACTGCCGCAGAGCGCTGTCTTGATAGTGGAAGGTGGCGATAAGCAACGCCAGGCGGCGACCCATGGCTAGTCGCGAGTGTGGCGCCGGACGTATGCGTGGATCAGGGCTTGGCGCTCGGCGTCGGACGCTCGCTCCAGCTCGATCGTGTCGCCGTCGATGGTCAGCGAGACACGGTGTCGTGCGGAGGACCTGCCCAGCCAGTCACGTACGGTCTCGATGAGCGCCGTGAACACGCCGCCGGATGCGCTCAGCGCCACGACGATGGCCCCGAGAGTGACGGCATCGGTGCCTTTCGCTGTGTCAGGGGCCTGGATGTTGGGGCCAGCGTGGACCGCGTCGACGTCCAGATCGGCAATCTCGGCCCTGAGCCGGCGAATCACCCGTTCCCCTGCCTCCGCATCCAACTCGGGATCGGGCAGGACGATCAGCAGCACCTCGATGCCATCGGGCGCCTGCTGATCCGCTTGGTGAATTCTCGACGAGAGGTCGTCTTGCATACCTTCATCCCCCGTGGCAGACCGTCGCGAAGCCGTGCCCTACAGTGTGACGGCAATCGGCCACGCTCGGAGGCAAGTTGGCGCAGCTGGTAGCCGGATCGGGAAAGAGTATCCGTTGGCGCAACGGCTGGCGCGACTCCTGGCTCTGAGGGCGTGCCTCCGTGCGGATTTTCAGTTGTGGCGGGGGCGCGGCGTGACGGGGAAGGTGAGCTGGCACGTGGCGGCGGGGGCCTTCAGTTCCTCACACAGCAGAGGGTGGTCCTGGTCGGCGTCGGCGGTGATGCGGTAGGTGATCAGGAGGGGGCTGGCGTCCCTGAGCCCGAGTGCGGCGCGCTTGTCCGGGTACGGGGTGCGGGCGGTGACGCGCCTCTATTTCCCAGGGTGTGATCGTGCCTGGAATGCTCAACGGTGGCGGTTCGTGTCCTCACTTACTCATAACACGAACCGCCACCGTTGAAGAGCTAATTCTTCCGCTTTACCCAGCCGAGCGCAAAGAAGACAGCCCCCGCGACAACAGCGGCCGCTCCAAAGATCTTCGCATAGTTACCCGAGGAGTGCAGTTGAGCGAAGAATGAGATTAGAGCGAGGAGGGCGAGAACTCCTACGGTCGTCGTGGCCACGACCTGCTTTATTGCTGGACTCATCAGAATTTCTCCATCTTAGCCAAATGGGTTACACACGAACCCGGTGGGGCCGACTGGACCGAGAAAGTACAGGATTGTCCAGCCGTCCTTGTGCTGGCAGACCTGTATTGCGCCCGCCGCGATGCCGAGTGCCGCCGCCACAATACCGGCGGTTTTCCCTCCGCCGAGATAGCTGGCAAGCGTCGCGATCCCGGCGCCGGTCCAGGCACCGCCTTCCACCTTGTTGGTCAGCCAGCTGTCCAGTCCTACTTCGATGCCGTACCAGTGAGTCTTTATGTACCCGTGGCCCCTGTGTGCGGCTGCCTGCTCGACGGCCAAGGCCTTGCGTGCGAGTGCCTCGCTTGGAGCAGACTCCGCCACTCCGTCACCAGACATCACGAGGTTGCCACTCTTGATGTCGCTGTTCACAGCGTCAATGTAGGCATTGAACTTGTCGAGGTCATCCTTCGGAACCTCGGCCAGCACGGAGGCCGGAGCGTCGATTTGGTAGCCGGCCTCTGAGTATGAGACGTAGCCGTTTAGCACGTGCAGCGGGCTGGAGGCCGGGGCGACCTCACTTGACGGGACCGGTGCGAGTGAAGCCGTTTGGTGGTCAGCTCGCGCGGTGACTCGAGTAATCTTCGAGGCTGCGATTGCCGTGCCGGCGGATCCCCCGATAAGCGTGCCCGTCATTGCAACGGCCAATGCCAGAACAGTGGCACGCGAAATCTTAGTCTTCAAATGTCTTCCTAGCTTTGCGCCGAATTGCGCCTTGCGGCGATTTCGGCCGTACTCATGACGGTTGGTCAGACTCGTCATGCACCCGCCATGTCGGGGTGCGACAGGGATTTTGGCAGGTCACGAAGGGATTGGTCAAGGTTACGGGTACAAGCGATCAAGGGGAAGGTTCGGGCGCATGCCGCCATGCAGTTTTCGGTTGCGCAGTGATGCGTATGAGAATTGCAAGAATAAAGTAAAAGGAAGTTTGACCGATCAGGATCAGCGGCGAGCGGTGCGCCGGGCGGCTGGCTTCGTCGGCGTCACAGGGAAGGTGAGCTGGCACGTGGCGGCGGGCGCCTTCAGCTCCTCACACAAAAGGGGACGTTCCTGGTCGGCGTCGGCGGTGATGCGGTAGGTGATCAGGAGGGGGCTGGCGTCGCTGAGTCCGAGTGCGGTGCGCTCGTCCGGGTACGGGGTGCGGGCGGTGACGTGGTCGGTGAACGAGAGGCTGAGTCCGGCTTCGGCGAGTTGGCGGTACAGGTCGCTGACTTCGGCGTCGGGCTGCTCGGCGAGTGAGGGCACGTCGGCGGATGTGGCCATGGGGATGAGGAGACGGTGAGCCATGCGGGCACCGGTTGCCGGGTCGTAGAGCATGCGGTCGACACTGATGGCGTCCTGGTCCTGCTGGCCCAACAGGAGTGCGGGGCGCCCGTCGAGCGCGGTGCGGCTGACGGCGGGCGCTTCCGCCTCGGTCGTCTCCGGAAGACTCCAACTTCCCTTCGCCGTACGGTGGATGGAGCGGACCACCTTGGTCTGGGGCATGGCTTCGCCCGAGGCGAGCACGATGGTTCCCTTGCCCTGGCGGGACTCGGCCAGTCCCATGTGACGTACCTCGGCGACGGCGGCCCGTGCGGTGGCCTTGCCGATGCCGTACATCTCCACCATCTGAGCTTCGGACGGCAGGAGTTCGCCGGGCTGGTAGCGGCCTCGCCGGATGTCGTCAGCCATGCGCTGAGCTACCTGCATGTACATGGCTGGACGGCGCTCGATGTGCTCTCGGGCTGCCATGGCGTGCCCCTCTCCGGTCGGCGGTAAGTCCTTCAACGGCGCTCCTCGTGGGGTGGAGCAGGGTTGGTGAGCCGGGTTGCTTGTCAGTGGTCCGTGGTATGGGCGGGCCTGTGCACTCATGAGGATAAGTGGTTGACCGACTGCCACACCACCCCGCCTAACTCATCCGGATAAGTGGTTGACGTCGCTCCGGGTGTCGAGTGAGGATGATCCCTCCACTCATCTGGATAAGTGGCTGGGTGGGTGTTGCTGAGAAGAGAGGTGAACTCCCATGGACAACAAGCCGATCGACACGGCCCGGCTGGGCACGATCCGCTGCGTGATCGCCCCGGAGCCGCGCACGACGCTGGAGGGCGAGCAGCGCCGGGACCGTGAGGGAAACCCGCTGTGGGTCACGGGCCTGTCCATCCGGCAGGCAGAGGGGCGACGCACGGACGTCATTCACGTGGTCACCAGCGGCCAGCCGACCGGCCTCATAGAAGGCGGCGAGGTCAAGATCACCGGCCTGATGGCCAATGAATGGGCGGTGGACGGCCGGACCGGTACCACCTACCGCGCCGACGCCATTACCCCCGTTCCGGGCTCCGGTGCCGTCTCGGGCCCGGCTGCCGCGGCGCCTGGTCCGCGCGGGAAGTCGGCCGGCGGTGACTCCTGATGGAGCGCTATTTCTGGCATCTGAACGCGGAGCAGGCGGACGGCATGGCCTGCGTGGTCTGCGGCGCGAACTTCCTGACGGCGAAGATCACGGCGGTTCCGGTGGGCCGGAATCCGGCGGACGAGTCGCAGGTGTTCGTCTGCAAGGAACCGTGCGCCGGAAAGATCGCTGATGACACTGAGCGCATGGCCCGAGCGATGCGGGCCGCTGCGACGGGCACGGCCAATGCGGTCGACGTGGACGACATGGCTGAGTGCGAGAACGGTGTGTTCTGCGTGGACGGCCATTTCGGCTCGCTGCTGCGCGACCTGAAGACGCTGTCCGGCACGGAAGCGCTGCTGACCACGTCCGACGAGACCTCCACGCTCCGCTTCCTCCTCTCCCTGACGGCTCGTCATGCCGAGACGGCCATGATGCGCGCCCGCCTCGTGCTGGCCCGCCTCAAGACCGAGGAGCCCAAGGAAGGGGAGGAATGATGCCCGCCTCCCTGGTCGTATGGATCCTGACCGCGTTGCTCATCGTCGGCGTCCTGACGCAACGCTGGTGGGAGCCTCGTCTTGAGGCGCGCGGTGTGCCGGTGCGGCGGTGGCCGTGGCGCTGGTGGCTGGTCGGCTACCCGGAAACCACGCTGCGCATCTTCCTCACGTGGCGGCGGCTGGCCTACCTCAACGGGTTGTCGGTGAGCATGCGGCCGAACAACCGGGTGATCGGCCGTGACCTCGTGGTGCAGGGAACCGCGCTGCGGCCGAAGCCTCCTCGCCTGTCCTGGCCGGTGCCCACGAAAACCGGGCTGATGCTGCGGGTCCAACTGCATCCGGGCCAGACTCCCGCGCCGTACTACGCGGCGGCTCGCGCCATGGAACACGCCTGGCGAGTGCACTCCGTGCGGGTCACCTCGCCCCGCCGCGGGCAGGTAATCGTGCAGGTCACAGCCATGGATCCGTTGAAAGGAGACGTCCCTGAGACCCGTTCGCCGGCACCTGTGCTCCTGGCGGCTGACGTGGGCCGCGTCGAGGACGGCGAGCCCTGGCTGATCGACCTGCGGCGCGTTCCGCACTGGCTTGTCACGGGGGCCACGCAGTCCGGCAAGTCCTCGCTCCTGGCCTCGTTGGTGCTCGCGCTGGCGCCTCAGCCGGTCGCCCTGGTCGGCATCGACTGCAAGGGCGGCATGGAACTCGGCCTGTTCGGCGGACGGCTCTCCGCCCTGGCGACCAACCGTACGCAAGCGGTCGGCCTGCTGGGCGGGGTCGTCGAGGAGATCCAGGCACGCATGGGCGTATGCCGGGCGCTGGGCAAGCGGTCCGTGTGGGAGCTGCCCGAGCCGGATCGGCCGGTGCCCCTGGTCGTCATCGTCGACGAACTCGCGGAGCTGTACCTCTCCGACGGTTCGCGGGAGTCCAGGGACGAGGCGGAGCAGTGCGGAACGCTGCTGCTGCGCGTCGCCCAGCTCGGCGCGGCGCTCGGCGTGCATCTGGTCATCGCCGGACAACGGGTCGGCTCCGACATCGGCCCCCGCGTAACCGCCCTTCGCGCACAGCTCGGCGGACGCATCGCCCACCGTGCACACGACGAGGCATCGGCGGAGATGACCCTCGGGGACATCAACCCGGACGCCGTGGTGACCGCGCAGAACATCACCGAGGACGAACAGGGCGTCGCCGTGGCCGCCATGGGCGGCCGGTGGATGCGGGCCCGCTCCCGCCTGGTCACCACTGCCGATGCGGCCGCAATCGCCCGCACGGATCCCCCGGTGAACCCGTTCCTGACCCAACCGGACCCCGTGACCTTCGACAAGGACGGAGTAGCGGCATGACACAGAACGAACTCTGGGTGATCGACACGTTCCTTCTGCTGTACGTGGTCCTGATCGCCCGGTCACGGGAAATCCGCTGGTATCAGGCAACCCTGATTTCCCTCTTCGGATTCCTGCTCGCAGGAACTCCGTTCTCATATCCCGTCTGGGAGATCGTCAAGATTCTCGGAAGCCTCTTTTTCGGCTGACCCCGGAAAAGAAAACCCCCAGAGGCGGCAACAGGGCCGTCTCGCCGTTCCGTAATTCAAAGGAGAAGAAGAATGCGAATCCCCACCCGTGTAGCGGCTGGTATGGCGTCCGCTGCCGTGCTCCTCGGCGGGGCCGTGACCATGGCTCCCGCTGCCAGTGCCGCAGAGACGTCGTGCATACCGAATTCCTATTACGAAATCAACACCAACGGTGTCAATTTCCGTACTGGCCCCGGCGCCACATACAAGTCACGGGGCCTGCTCTATAGGGGCGACTGGGGATGGAAGATCGACGCGAAGGGGTCCTGGGTAAAGCTGCGGCTCGGCGCTAAGTCGGCGACGGGGCTACCCAAGAATTCCGTCGGATGGGTTGCCAAGCGGTACGTGGATGACTGCGTGTAATGCAGGACGACTAAAAATCCACCGACCCCTGCATGGCCGACTGAAGAAACCAGATGAGGAGAAAAGAAATGAAGATCAGCCACAAGGCAGTTTACGCCGTTGCGGCAAGCGTGCTCGGTCTCACGATGACGGCGGTCGGTGTCGCCTCGACCGCCGGAACGGCGCAGGCTGCTTCCCTGCCGCAAGGGTGCGGCCTGATGTGGCAGGACTACTACAAAACGACGGAGAACGTGAATCTCCGTAAAGGTCCTGGAACAAAGTACACCTCCCTGGGAATCCTCACCAAGGGAACCCGAATTTACATGTACTGCAACAAGGATTTGTTGTGGTATTACGGCAAGGTGACCAGCGGCGCCAACAAGGGGAAAAAGGGCTGGGTCAGCGCGTATTACATTCGGTCGTAGAAAAGCGCTGACGCGTACCGCGAATCTCCCGAACATTGAAGCATTCACCCCTCCCTATCTCCTCTCCCTCGAAGCCAAGTCGAATTAATAGCTGAGACAAGCCAAAGCAGGAGTTGACCCATGAACGCCGTGCCCATCCCTCGTGAAAGGGGGCCTCCTATGTATCCGATGTCGGATGAGGCGCGGCGCTCAGTTCTCAATGAGGCTGAGCGTCTGCGCCTTCTTTCGTCTACCGAACGCGACCTGATCCGGCTCGTCCACGAACCCGGATTCCCGCGCTGGCTCGAACAGATCAAATCCATTGGCGGCTGTGCCCACCCCATCTACCTCGCGGGGCACACCACCATCCGTGACGCCGTGACGGGCGAGATTCTGCGGCGCTACGACACCAGCGAGGAACCCGGCGGGCGCATGCCGGTGCGCTGCCGCAACCGCCGGGAGACGCGCTGCGCCCCGTGCTCCTACCTGCACGCAGGCGACACCTTCCACCTGGTCCGCTCCGGCCTGCTGGGCGGCAAGGGCATCACGAGCAATGTCCAGCGCCACCCCCGGCTGTTCGTCACTCTGACCGCCCCCTCGTTCGGCCCGGTGCACGGTGTCAGCGGTCCTGAGGGGGCTCGGTGCCGCCCTCGACGGGACGGCGGCGTCTGCGAGCATGGGCGGCCCCGGGGCTGCGGACGCAAGCACGAGGACACCGATTCTGCGGTCGGTCAGCCGCTGTGCCCGGACTGCTACGACTACGCCGGACACGTCCTGTGGCACGCATCCGCCGGCTCACTGTGGAATCGCTTTTGCCGCACACTCAGGCGGCATTTGGCAACGGCCGCAGGAATCACACAAACCTGCCTGCGAGAACACCTCACCGTGTCTTTCGCGAAGGTCGCCGAATACCAAAAACGTGGCGCAGTGCACTTCCATGCGGTGATCCGGCTTGACGGGCCCGACGGTCCTGCCTCGCTTCCGCCCTCGTGGGCCACAACCGACCTGCTGACGGGCGCTGTGCACTCGGCTGCGGACTCCGTCGAGGTGCACACTCCGTACTCCCCGGCGACCGGTGAACGCGTCCTCAAGTGGGGCGAACAGCTCGACGTGCACCCGATCCGCAGCGACGCATTCACCGACTCCTCGGCGGTCACCGACAGCGCCGTTGCTGCCTACGTCGCTAAGTACGTCTCCAAGAGCGTCGGCGACGCGGGCGGAATCGACTACCGCATAACCGACTTCGACAGCATCCGGCTCGCCCCGGTGAACGCTCACCTGCGCGCCCTCATGACTGCCTGCTGGCGCCTGGGCGGCCTGCCCGAGCTGGAGGCACTGAACCTGCGGGCATGGACTCACACCCTCGGCTTCCGGGGCCATGTCCTCACCAAATCCCGCCAGTACTCCACCACCTACGGAGCACTGCGCGCAGTCCGCACGGACCACCAAAACGGGGGCGGCCTCCTCGTCCTGGAGGAGCGGGACCCCGTCACCGAGTCTGCTTGGCGCTACGTCGGCTCCGGGCACTCTCCGGCCGAAGCGGACATTGCATATGGCATAGCCGAAGACCTCGCGAATCTACGCGACATCAGACGAGAAATGATCGCCGAAGGGTGGAAATATGCTGCGTAAGGATCGCGCGGGATATTCTCATTCCGGTGGTGCGATAGATGAATCCGGGCAAGAGGTGCTGCAAGTAGAAAAAGCCCCCGGAGCAAAGCCGGGGGTTTGGAACGGGAAGACCATGATCCCGATTGATGAATGGGTTCGGGTCCAGTTGGAGAGAGCGCCCGATCCTGGACCTACGCAGCGTCGGGCCTTGGCGGCGATTCTGGGCCTTGATCCTGAGGATTAGCCTCCTTCTCTTTGCGCCAAGAGATTTGCAGAAGGTTGGGATCAAACGGCGCCTTGTCGCTCCGCTGTTTCGGCACTGGAAGAACTACAACCGAGACGAGAACTTGAGAAATGACCTCCTTTTTTTCGTCCAGTTCCATCTTTTCCCACTTCTTTCGACTCCAACCGCGGAGAAGATTTTTCCTGGACTCCGTCCGGAGATGTTCCTGCTCCTCATCCTGAAGGGTTTTAATGTTCCTATTGAGGGTCGTGAGCATATCGTGGACGTCACTCCAATCAACCTCTCCCTCTGCTACGGAGCCTTTAATTTTCCTGCGCTGAATAATTAGGCCATCAAGCTTTTCCTTTCCCCTCCATGGGGCAGTTCGGGGTTTGGTTCCTGAAAAGTGCTTGTCCAGATAAGACAAGACCAATTCCTCAAGAAACTCGTCCACTGGCGCGACTCGGCGACCTACACCCTTGCAATTAGCATCACCGCACCGGTAGTAGTCGCCATACTTAGCGTTCTTTCCGCTCGCCTTATTCCCATTGAGTTTCGAGTAGCACACCTCGTCGAGGTCATTGATTCGACCGCAACGAAGAATTCCTGAGAAAAGATACTTCCCTACGCGGCTAGGCTCTCCCCCTGACGCTTCGGAAGTGGCGGTGTTCGCCATCCCGCGATGAAGACGGTTCGCGTTCACTCCTGCCATGATCTGTTTCCAGGTTTCATAGCCCACCCCGTCAACTTCCGGATCGGCGTACTCCCACTTGCCCAGCCTAGGTTCGCCCGTATCGGGATCCGTAACGATTTCCCCGCCCAAAATTCGGCCACCCCACCAGGATGGATTAGCGACGGCGCCCTTCACTCCTTGCTCAGACCATTTGCCACCCCGAGCGGTGAGGACAGGGCTCCCGTCTTCGAACTTCTGCTTGTTAATCCAACCCGTGATATGGCGCCAAGAGCGGTTCTCAGCCCGCTTCTTGACCATCTGAATCAAATAGGGCCACTCAAGGTGGTTCTTCTTCTCGTTGCCAAGGCGGCCCTGTCGCTTATCCGATCCAAGCCAGCCAAAGCGGCGGGGGCCGCCGGGAACACCTCCCTCTTCAGCTCGATCCTTGGCGTTGCGCGTGGTCCTCTTCCGGATCTTGCGAACCTCAGCTTCACCCGTTCCGGAAGTCACCAAGCCAGCAATGATCGTTCCGTCATCATCGACGAGGTTGAGGGGCGTCTTGTCTTCGATGAAGGTCCCCGTGCCGTTCAGCACCAAGGCGTCTTGCAGGGCGATGAAGTCGCGGGGTAGCCGCCAGACTCGCTCGCGCTCAACCGCGATGCAGCCCTTGAGCGGGATGCCGGTCTCTTCCTCGTAGCCATGGGTGATGTCCTTGACCATCTGGAGGAAGGCAGGGCGAACTACCTCACGCTTCGCGGCCGTTAGGTTGTTGTCCTCGTAGCACACGACGACGGCGCAGTTGTGCAGAGCTGCGTTCCGCGCGTTGTTCTTGTGCTGGCGGCCAACCCCGATGGCGTCCCCCTTCAGCCGGTCGGCCGAGATGCGTGCCATGGAGGCGATCGGCGTCCTTCCGCCGAGCCACTCCTCGACCGTGCCGCCCTGGTCCAAGTGGGCTTGCAGCTCAGGTGAGATGTAGGAGCGGGAGAACGTCTTAGACGGACGTGCCGGGTTCCGGGTGTCAATCATGTAGGCGACTGTAGTGCACCGTGGTTACCGATGCTACGATGACTGGTCCCACCCCAAGGGCAAGCTGAAGCGGGGCGAGGACCACCTGACGGGCGCCCTGCGCGAGGTCGCCGAGGAGTCCGGCTACACGGCCGAACCGGGCGCCGAGCTGTCCACCCTGCGCTACTTCGCCAACGGCCGTCCCAAACAGGTCCGTTACTGGGCGGCCGAGGCGGTCTCCGGCACCTTCACCCCCACCACGGAGGTGGACCGCATCCTGTGGCTCTCCCCCGCCGCGGCCCGCAGCCGGCTGACCCAGTACCGCGACCGCACCCTCGTCGACGAACTACTCACGACGCTCCGTCACGCCTGAAGGCTCACATGCCCTTCGGCGTCCGCCCGGGCCTGGCTGCGTGCTCTGCGGGCAGGCCCACGCCACCCGCAGCTGCACCGGGCCATACAGAACCGGCCCTGTTCGACCGTCGTCGTGCGATGTTCCTGCTGCGCCACGCTGACAACGTTACCCACCGCCGGGCCGCATTCATCCAGCCGCCTCCGGCAGCGGAGCCGGTATGCGCGTGACGGCCCCACCCACCCGTCGTTATCCGGAACGACAGGGGGCCCGTGACGGACGTACCGGCTTGGGGGTAGAGAGGCGATGGCGGAGCGGCAGCACAGGGGGACGGTCGTCACGGCGGGACTGATGGTCTGTGTCTGCATGGGGGCCGGCGGCTGTTCCGGCACCGGGTCCGCCGCCGAGGACCCCCGCGCCTCCGATCCCGTCGAGATCCTGCACCGCGCCGCCGAAACCCTGGTGGAGGCGGGCAGTTCAAGGGCGACCACCTCGATGGAGATGGCCATCGGCGGCACCCGCGTCACCATCCGGGGCGAGGGCGACTACAACTACCGTCGGCAGATCGGCCGGCTGAAGGTGCAGCTTCCGCAGAGCCCCGCCGGCACCGACGACCACCGCCCGATCACCGAACTCCTCGCGCCCGGCGCCCTGTTCATGAAGAACCGGGGCGCGGGAGTGCCCGCCGACAAGTGGGTACGGGTCGACACGGCCACCCTCTCCGACGGCAATCTGGTGACCGGCGGCGCCACCGACCCGTACGCCGCGGCCGAGTTGCTGCGCGGGACACGCACGGCGACGTATCTCGGCCGGACCGAGTTCGCCGGTGTCGAGGTGCGGCACTACCGCGGCACCGCCGACCTCACCCTGGCCGCGCGGCACGCCTCGAAGGGCGTCCGGGAGGCCCTCGTGGCGGCGGCGAAAGGGTTCGCCACGGCTGAGGTCCCGTTCGATGCCTACCTCGACGACCAGGGCCGAATCCGCAAGATCCGGCACCGGTTCAGCTTCGTCAACGGCCTCCAGAAGGGCACCGTGGCGGTCGCCTCGACGACGCTGCTGTACGACTTCGGGGCCCCCGTCGACGTACGCCTCCCGGCCTCGAAGGACATCTACGCGGGGAAGATCGCCGAGTAGCGGGCCCCTGCCGGAGGATGAGGGACGGGTGTCAAGAACTAGCCCGTCCGTGCCATGCGCGGTGTGTAGCCGCTCCCTACTCTAGGAAGTCGGCAACGGCAGAGATGAGGTGATGCACGTGGCTCCGGTCGGCGGTACGGCAGTTCAGGACCACGTGGCCCTCGCCGAGATCGAGCTGTGCGGAGAGCTGATCATCGCAGCCTCGGCCGCGGAGGACCGGCTCAGCCTGGAGAGCATCGACGAGGTGCTGAAAGTGGCCGAAGAGCGCGCCGCCTCCGGCGACTAGCCGGAGGCGAGGCCCGCCCCCGGCAGGTTCAGGTGCGCAGCAGCCGGGCGATCGCCTTCGTCGCCTCGTCCACCTTGGCGTCGATCTCGTCACCGCCCCTGAGGGCGGCGTCGGCGACGCAGTGCCGCAGGTGTTCCTCCAGCAGCTGCAGCGCGAAGGACTGCAGGGCTTTGGTGGAGGCGGACACCTGGGTGAGTATGTCGATGCAGTAGACGTCCTCGTCGACCATCCGCTGCAGGCCACGGATCTGGCCCTCGATCCGGCGCAGGCGCTTGAGGTGTTCGTCCTTCTGCTTGTGGTAGCCGTGCGTCGCGTTCTGCGTGCTGTCGTCGGAGGGCGCCGTCGCGCCGGCCTCGGTGGTCGTCATCGCGTCCTCCCGTAAGACATGCGGACATATACCCCTGGTGGGTATATGGTATCGAACTTTGCTGGGTATACGGCCCTTGGTCCCTGCGTGGACCGGGCCTGCGTACCGCCCCCGTGCCGACCACTGTGCCCGATGGGCGACACTGGGGGACGGCCCATTAGCCGTGGCCGGATGATGCGCCTAGCATCACCCTGACCGAAACCGAAGCACCCCGAGGACCCCACGTGCGCTTTCGTCTGACCCCCAGGGAGACGAGCTTCTACGACATGTTCGCCGCATCCGCGGACAACATCGTCACCGGCTCGAAGCTCCTGATGGAACTGCTCGGGGCGGACGCACCTGCCCGGGCCGAGATCGCAGAGCGTATGCGGGCCGCGGAACACGCGGGTGACGACGCCACTCATGCGATCTTCCACCAGCTGAACTCCTCGTTCATCACGCCCTTCGACCGCGAGGACATCTACTCCCTCGCCTCGTCCCTCGACGACATCATGGACTTCATGGAGGAGGCCGTCGACCTGGTCGTCCTCTACAACGTCGAGGAACTCCCCAAGGGCGTCGAGCAGCAGATCGAGGTCCTCGCGCGGGCCGCCGAGCTGACGGCGGAAGCCATGCCGAACCTCCGCACTCTGGACAATCTGACCGAGTACTGGATCGAGGTCAACCGCCTCGAGAACCAGGCCGACCAGATCCACCGCAAGCTGCTCGCGCACCTCTTCAACGGCAAGTACGACGCGATCGAGGTGCTCAAGCTCAAGCAGATCGTGGATGTGCTGGAGGAGGCGGCGGACGCGTTCGAGCACGTGGCGAACACGGTGGAGACCATCGCCGTCAAGGAGTCCTGACCCCTCCATGGACACCTTCGCTCTGGTCGTGACCATCGCGGTCGCGCTCTTCTTCACTTACACGAACGGCTTCCACGACTCGGCGAACGCGATCGCGACGTCCGTCTCCACCCGGGCGCTGACCCCGCGGGCGGCGCTGGCGATGGCCGCGGCGATGAACATGCTGGGTGCGTTCCTCGGCAACGGGGTGGCCAAGACGGTCAGTGAGGGCCTGATCGAGACGCCGGAAGGCTCCCGGGGGATGGGCATCCTCTTCGCGGCGCTCACCGGCGCGATCGTCTGGAACCTGATCACCTGGTACTTCGGCCTGCCCTCCTCGTCCTCCCACGCGCTGTTCGGCGGCCTGGTCGGCGCGGCGCTCGCGGGCGGCACCGAGGTGCTCTGGAGCGGCGTCCTCGACAAGGTCGTCATCCCGATGTTCGTGTCGCCGATGGTCGGCCTGGTCGCCGGCTACCTGGTGATGCTGGCGATCATGTGGCTCTTCCGCCGGTCCAACCCGCACAAGGCCAAGCGCGGTTTCCGCATAGCGCAGACCGTCTCGGCGGCCGGCATGGCGCTCGGCCACGGCCTTCAGGACGCGCAGAAGACCATGGGCGTGGTCGTGATGGCACTGGTCATTTCCGGCCACCAGACCTACGCCGACCCGATCCCGGTCTGGGTGAAGATCGTCTGCGCCCTGATGCTGTCCCTCGGCACGTACGCCGGCGGCTGGCGCATCATGCGCACGCTGGGCCGGAAGATCATCGAGCTCGACCCCCCGCAGGGCTTCGCCGCCGAGACGACCGGTGCGTCGATCATGTTCACCACCGCGTACCTGTTCAAGGCCCCCATCTCGACGACCCACGTCATCACCTCGGCGATCATGGGCGTCGGCGCGACGAAGCGCGTGAACGCGGTCCGCTGGGGCGTCGCCAAGAACATCGTCCTGGGCTGGTTCATCACCATGCCGGCGGCGGCGCTGGTGGCGGCGGGTTCCTTCGGGATCGTGGACCTGGCGTTCCTGTAGGGGGCGGAGCCCCCAGGTACGACGACGGGCCCGCCCCCGGGAGCCAGGGGCGGGCCCTTCATCGTCCTCGCGGTGGCACCGCCATGCAGCACCGCGAGGGGTCTCGAGGGCTCAGCCGAAGCGGCCGGAGATGTAGTCCTCCGTCGCCTGGACCGACGGGTTGGAGAAGATCCGCTCCGTGTCGTCGATCTCGATCAGCTTGCCGGGCTGCCCGACGGCCGCCAGGTTGAAGAAGGCCGTACGGTCCGAGACACGGGCCGCCTGCTGCATGTTGTGCGTCACGATGACGATCGTGAACCGCTCCTTGAGCTCACCGATCAGGTCCTCGATGGCGAGCGTCGAGATCGGGTCGAGGGCCGAGCAGGGCTCGTCCATGAGCAGCACCTTCGGCTCGACCGCGATCGCCCGCGCGATGCACAGACGCTGCTGCTGACCACCGGAAAGACCCGAACCGGGCTTGTTCAGCCGGTCCTTGACCTCGTTCCAGAGGTTCGCGCCCTTGAGGGACTTCTCCACGATCTCCGCGAGCTCGGACTTCTTGTACGAGCCGTTCAGCCGCAGCCCCGCCGCCACGTTGTCGAAGATCGACATCGTCGGGAACGGGTTCGGCCGCTGGAACACCATGCCGACCTCGCGGCGCACGGACACCGGGTCGATGCCCTGTCCGTACAGGTCCTCGTCGTCCAGCAGCACCTTGCCCTCGACCCGGCCGCCGGGCGTGACCTCGTGCATACGGTTGAGCGTGCGCAGGAACGTCGACTTGCCGCAGCCGGAGGGGCCGATGAAGGCCGTCACCGAACGCGGCTCGACGGTCATCGAGATGTCTTCGATCGCCTTGTGGGCACCGTAGTAGGCGGTCAGTCCGCTTACGTCGATTCGCTTGGCCATGATTACGTCACTTCCAGAATTCTCGGTCGCATATGGCCGCGTCAGCGACCGGTCTTCGGGGCCTTCCAGCGGGCGATGCCGCGGGCCACCAGGTTCAGGATCATCACGAAGGCGATCAGGGTGAGCGAGGCCGCCCAGGCCCTGTCATACGACGCGTCAGCGCCTGCCGCGTACTGCTGATAGATGTACAGCGGCAGCGACTGCTGCGCACCCTCGAAGGGGTTGTTGTTGATGAACCGGTTGCCGAACACCAGCAGCAGCACGGGAGCCGTCTCACCGGTGATACGGGCGATCGCCAGCATGACGCCGGTCGTGATGCCGCCGATGGAGGTCGGCAGGACCACCTTCAGGATGGTGCGCCACTTCGGGACACCGAGCGCCAGGGAGGCTTCGCGCAGCTCGTTCGGGACGAGCTTGAGCATCTCCTCCGTGGAGCGCACGACCACCGGCATCATCAGGATGGCCAGGGCCAGCGAACCGGCGAAGCCGAAGGGCTCCAGCTGGAAGATCAGCATGAGGCTGAGGATGAACAGACCCGCGACGATCGACGGGACACCCGTCATGACGTCGACGAAGAAGGTGACGGCCCGGGCGAGCCTGCCCCGGCCGTACTCGACCAGGTAGATCGCGGTGAGGATGCCGATCGGCGCGGCGATCAGCGTCGCGAGGGCGACCTGCTCCAGGCTGCCGATGATGGCGTGGTAGATGCCACCGCCCGGCTGGGAGTCGGCGACGATGCCCATCGAGTGGGTCAGGAAGTAGACGTTGAGGACCTTCACACCGCGCGAGATGGTCACCCACACCAGGGAGACCAGCGGGACGACCGCGACGAGGAAGGCCACCCAGACCAGGCCGGTCGCGATGCGGTCCTTGGCCTGACGGCGGCCCTCGACGCTCGCGGCGATGACGTACGTGGCGACGAGGAAGATCAGACCGGCGATCAGGCCCCACTGGACCTTGCTGTCGAGGCCGGCGGCGAGACCGATGCCGATGGCCACGGCCACGGAGCCGGCGGCGATCGCCCAGGGCGACCACTTCGGCAGGCTGGCACCGCGCAGCGTGCTGGCGGGCCTTTCGGCGATGGCGGCGTTGGCGCTGTGGCTCATGCGTTGGCCCCCGAGTACTCCTTGCGGCGGGCGATGATCATGCGGGCCGCGCCGTTGACCAGCAGGGTGATGACGAACAGGACCAGACCGGAGGCGATGAGCGCGTCCCGGCCCTGCTCCGTCGCCTCACCGAACTTGGAGGCGATGTTCTGGGCGAAGGTGCCGCCGCCCGGGTTGAGCAGGCTGCCGTGGATGAGGAAGTCCGGGGAGAGCACGGTGGCGACGGCCATCGTCTCGCCGAGCGCGCGGCCGAGGCCGAGCATCGAGGCGGAGATCACACCGGAGCGCCCGAAGGGCAGCACCGACATGCGGATGACCTCCCAGCGCGTGGCGCCGAGGGCGAGAGCCGCCTCCTCGTGCATCTGCGGGACCTGGCGGAAGACCTCGCGGCTCACGTTGGTGATGATCGGCAGGATCATGATCGCGAGCAGGATGCCCACGGTGAGCATCGAGCGCGGCGTACCGCCGTCCCAGGAGAGGATGCCGGTCCAGCCGAAGTAGTCGTTCAGCCAGCCGAACAGGCCGTTCATGTGCGGTACGAGGATCAGCGCGCCCCACAGGCCGTACACGATGGACGGCACGGCGGCGAGCAGGTCGATCACATACGAGATGGGACCGCTCAGCCGGCGCGGGGCGTAGTGCGTGAGGAACAGCGCGATCGCGACGGCGATCGGAACGGCGAGGACCATGGCGATGATCGAGGAGACCACCGTGCCGAAGGCCAGGACCGCGATGCCGAAGACCGGCGGGACGGACGTGGCGTTCCACTCGAAGGTCGTGAGGAAGTTGCCGTGGTCCTTGCTGATCGCGAGGGAGGCACGGTAGGTCAGGAAGACCGCGATCGCGGCCATGACCACCAACAGGAAGATGCCCGACCCACGGGAGAGACCGAGGAAGATCCGGTCACCGGGTCGGGTGGCGCCGCGAGCCGCGCGCTTCTGTTCGGCGGTGGGCTGCGGGGCGGGGGGTGGCGTGTCAGTTATCTCTGTAGATGTGTCCATCGGGTTCTCCGGTCTGCGGAGCCTCACGCGGAGTGCGGCTCTGCGAAGCCGTACGGGACGTACGGCTCGTGGCGGCGGTGCACCGGACGATGCGGTCCGGTCCCGGGTTTTCAGGCCCGGGACCGGACCGCACTCGGATCAGCTGAGGCCCTCGATGGTGGTGCGGACCTTGGCGATGATGTCGGCGGGGACGGGCGCGTACTTCAGGCCCGGCAGCAGGGCCTGGCCGTCCTCGGAGGCGATGTAGCGCAGGAACGCCTTGGTGGCGGGCAGGGTGTCCGCCTTGTTGCCCTTGTCGCACACGATCTCGTACGTGACCAGGGAGATCGGGTAGGCGCCGTCGGCCTTGGTGTTGTAGTTCAGCTTGAGCGACAGGTCCTTGCCCGTGCCCACGACCTTCGCGTCGGCGATGGCCTTGGTGGCGCTGTCGCTGCTCGGGGCGACCGGGGCGCTGGCACCGGTGTTGATGCTGGCGGCCTTCACGCCGTCGGTGACGTAGGACAGCTCGAAGTAGCCGATGGCGCCGTTGGTCTGCTTGACCTGGGCGGCCACACCGGAGGACTGCGCGGCGGACTGGCCGCCCTTGGCCTGCCAGGCCTTGCCGCCGGAGTACTTCCAGTTGTCGGGCGTCGTGGCGATGAGGTACTTGGTGAAGTTGTCCGTGGTGCCGGACTCGTCCGAGCGGTGGAACGCCTGGATCTTGAGGTCGGGGAGCTTCACGCCCTTGTTCAGCGCGGCGATCGCCGGGTCGTTCCACTTGGTGATCTTGCTGTCGAAGATCTTCGCAATGGTCGGAGCGTCCAGGACCAGGTTGTCCACGCCGGAGAGGTTGTAGCCGAGCGCGATCGCGCCGCCGACCGCCGGCAGGTCGATGCCCTGGCCGCCGGAGCAGACCTTCTTCGAGGCGGCGACGGCGTCGGGCTTCAGCGCCGAGTCGGAACCCGCGAAGGCGAGCTGGCCCTGGGTGAAGGAGGTGACACCCGCACCGGAACCGCCGGCCTTGTAGTTGATCTGCACGCCGCAGGCCTGGGAGAACTGCGCCACCCACGCGTCGATCGCGTTCTTCTGCGCGGACGAGCCGTCGGAGAGCAGCTGACCCTTGGCACCGTCACACTTGATCTTGCTGGCACCGGTGGTGGAGGAGGCGCTGCTGCCGCCACTGCTGCCGCCGCCGGTGTTGTCCGAGCCGCACGCCGTGAGGACCAGGGCGCTCGACGCGGCGAGAGCACCGAGGGCGATGGCCCGCCGATTCATGCGCTGAAGCTTCACTTGAAAGAGTTCCTTCCAGGAGCCGCCGTCCTGAATTCGGCGGCGTGCGAGGTTTAAGTCCCGGCGACGACAGCACGCACCTTCCCCGAGGCACGACCCGCATCGCGTAGGGCCGAAATTAGGCAGACCAGGTGAAGGCGCCTACGGCCGGAAATGAACGGAAGGTGAACCCCTGCCGACGGTGTGGTTAGGTCACGGAACGCTTACGGGGAGGGCACACGAAGGTTCCGGCCTCTTGGTGTCTCCCTCCACGGTGACACAGCAGTGACACTTCCGCCGGAACCCGTGTGGTCGGCGGGCCGTCTCGTTCCCCGAGAGCAATCCGGGGAGGGCGCAACATGGAACGTCGTACGTTCATAGGGGGCGGCGCGGCCGCGCTGGCCGCGGTCGCCACAGCCGCGTGCAGGGGCGGTTCCGCCGACGCGGACACCAGCACCTCCACGTCGTCCGCTTCCTCCGGTACGGCGATCAGGTCGACGTCCGCGCAGGCCGCCGCCGCGAACTGGACCGCGCTCTCCCGTGACCTCGACGGCGCCCTGATACGCCCGGGCGAGGCGACCTGGACCACGGCCCACCAGCTGTACAACACCCGCTTCGACGGCCTGAAGCCCGCGGCCGTGGCCTATGTCGCCCACGCCGACGACATACGCACGACCCTCTCCTACGCCCGCGCCCACAACATCCGGGTCGCGATCCGCAACGGCGGCCACTCCTACGCGGGTTGGTCCTCCGGCAACGGCAAGCTGATCGTCGACGTCTCGAAGCTGAAGCAGATCCGGGTGAGCGGCGACCAGGCAGTCGTCGGTGCCGGCTCCAAGCTGATCGACGTCTACCGGGCGCTGACCGCGAAGGGCGTGACGATACCCGCGGGCTCCTGCCCCTCGGTCGGCGTCTCGGGCCTGGTCCTGGGCGGCGGCCACGGCGTGGTCTCCCGGGCGTACGGCCTGACCTGCGACAGCCTCACGCAGGCCACCCTGATCACGGCGGACGGCAAGCAGCTGACGGCCGACGCGACCGAGAACAAGGACCTGTTCTGGGCCCTGCGCGGCGCGGGCAACGGCAACTTCGGCGTCGTGACCGAACTGCACTTCAAGACCCACCCGGCCCCACAGGCCGTCTCGGCGTATCTGACCTGGCCCTGGTCGAAGGCCGCCGCCGTGGTGAAGGCCTGGCAGGAGTGGGGCCCCGACCAGCCCGACGAGATCTGGTCCTCCTGCCACCTGGAGAACGGCGGCTCGCCCACCGTGTCGGTCGCCGCGTTCTCCATCGGCACCTACGGCGAACTGCAGAACGCCCTCGACCGCCTGGTCTCCGCGGTCGGCGCACCGGCCCGCAGCGAGACGCTCAAACGGCACACCTACGAGGGGGCGATGGAGGCGTACGCGGGCTGCTCGTCCTTCCGCACCGAGGCCCAGTGCCACCTCCCCGGCTCCACCCCCAACCGCAACCCTGAGGGCGCCCTGGGCCGGGAGACCTACACGGCCCGCTCGGACTTCTTCGACCGCTCGATCTCCTCGGCGGGCATCCAGACCCTGCTGAGGAACATCAGCTCGGTCCCGGGCGGCGCGGGCAGCATCGCGCTGACGGCCCTGGGCGGCGCGGTCAACCGCGTCTCCCCCACGGCAACGGCCTTCGTCCACCGCCGCTCCCGGATGCTGGCCCAGTACCTGACGTCCTGGCGCGCCGGCACCACAGGCGGGGCGGCCCAGACCTGGCTGACCAACACGCACAACGCCATGCGCCCGTACGCCTCGGGAGCGGCGTACCAGAACTACACGGACCCGACCCTGACGAACTGGCGCCAGGCGTACTACGGCGACGCGGCAACCCGCCTGACGGCCATAAAGAAGCAGTACGACCCGAACCGCTTCTTCACCTATCCCCAGTCGCTGTAGCGCCCTGAAGGGGCGCGGGGAACTGCGCGACCAGCCACAACGTACCCGCAGACAATGACCGGCTTCGAGCGGAGCGCCTACGCAGCAAGGTCCCGCTCGTCCGCCCCCACAGCCTCATTCCGCGCCCCAGGGATCAACGCACCCTGCCCTACGGCAACCCGCCCCCGGCTCCGAACCAGCCACCCACCCCAAGCCGACCCCTCAACAGCCTTCATCACAGGCGTCAGCAACAACATGGCAACCGGCGAAAGCAGCAACGCCACAGCCGTCCCCAGCGCAAACCCCCCGACCACATCAGTCGGGTAGTGCACACCCATGTAAACGCGGCAGAACCCCTCAAGCAGCGCCAACCCGATCCCCACCAGCCCGAACTTCCGGTTGGCGACAAACACCCCCACCGCCATGGCCATGGTGATCGTCGCGTGATCGCTCACGAACGAGAAGTCGGTCTTCCCGGACACCAGCACATCAAGCCCGTCGTGCGTCCGAAACGGCCGAGGCCGCTCGACGAACCCTCGTATCGGTACATTCACCAGCACCGCCAGGGCCGCAGCGACCGGCGCCCACACCAACGCGGCGACGGACGACGCGGCGTCCTCGTCGCCCCGCCGCCGCACGGACCACCAGCACCACACCACCAGCAGCACCATGGCCAGCAGCAGCCCGTACTCGCCCACGAAGGAGACGAGCCGGTCGAACCAGTGCGGCGCGTCCTTGGCCAGGCCATTGATGTCGTAGAGCAGGTCGACGTCGGGGTTCGACCCGGATTCGGCGAGTCCAGCCATGGTGCTGAGGCCCCTTCGTCGTCTGCTGCCGGACGTACTCGCGCACGCCCGCTTACCCACCCCCGTGGTTGTAGGTCACGTCCTGGACAGCCACCGGGATGACTGTCGGATGACTACGAGAACAGGAACGCACGGTCCCAGTTACTACGTTCCACACTCCACCGAATGATCACGCAGACGTTATCGAAGAGAGACTCATCTCTGCAGCTCAGGGGGTGGGTTCACGCTCGGTTCACACCGTGGTGGGCAGTGCTTTCGCGCCATCTTCGGTGACTCGCGTGGCTCCGAAGTACTCGGAGGTGTCGATGGGGTCGAACCGGATCACCGCGCCCGTCCTCGGCGCGTCGATCATGTACCCGCCACCGACATAGATCCCCACATGGTGGATGGCCCGGGAGTCGGTGGGGTCCGTGGAGAAGAACACGAGGTCGCCGGGCAGAAGCTCGTCCCGCTTGGGGTGCGGCCCGGCGTTGTACTGGTCGTTGGCGACCCGCGGCAGCGTGATCCCGACACTCTCGTACGCGGCCTTGGTCAGCCCCGAGCAGTCAAAACGCCCGTTGTCCGCGGCGGTCCCGTCGCCGCCCCACAGATAGGGCGTGCCGAGTTTCTTCTGCGCGTAGTAGATGGCCCCGGCGGCCTGCTTGCTGGGATCCACCCGGCTGACCGGCGCGGCGAAGCTCTCCTCGAGCGTGGTGATCGTCTTGACGTAGTTCTGGGTCTCCTTGTACGGCGGCACGCCCCCGTACTTGATGACCGCGTAGGCACCCGCGTTGTACGAGGCGAGCATGTTTTCGGTCAGGTTCCCCGGTACGTCCTTGACGTACGAGGCGAGCTGACAGTCGTAGGAGGCGGCGGACGGAATGGCATCCGCCGGATCCCAGACGTTTTTGACGCCGTCTCCGTTGCCGTCGACGCCGTGGGTGGCCCAGGTGCCCGGGATGAACTGCGCTATCCCCTCCGCGGCCGCGGCGCTCTTCGCATTCGGGTTGAACCCGCTCTCCTGGTAGAGCTGGGCGGCGAGCAGCGCGGGGTTGAGGGCGGGGCAGAGGTTGCCCCACTTCTGCACGATGGCCGAGTACGCGGCGGGCACGGCCCCCTTGGCCAGGGCCTTGGTACCGCCGCCCACCCCGTTGATCAGGTTCCCGGCGACGACGTACACCCCGACGACGAGCAGCATGACGAAGGACAGGGCAGAGCCGACGGCAACGCCGGCAACGATCCACGCCTTACGCACCGTCAACCGCCCCTCACCGCCCGGGAGTCCGAAGCCCAGGTCAGTCTAGGGCCGCGTCCAATGTTCGGGGAGATCAAAGCGCCCTATAGGGGCGCGAGGAACTGCGCGACCAGCCACGACGACGCTGCAGACGCCCGACGGCACATCCCAGCCCCGCGACGAAGCCGCAAATCGGCGCACCCAGCGGAGCGCTAACGCATCAGTTGGTCGCATCCCGATACAACTCGGCCGCCTCCGCCCCGAACACCACGCTGTACGAGATGTCGTCCGTGCTCCCGCCCTTCTCGTGCCCGCCCAGGATCCCGACGACCGCCTTGTCCCCGTTGACCCAAGGACTGCCGCTGGTCCCTCCGGAGAGGCCGGGGCAGTCGATCCGCTGCTGGGTGCGGCTGTGCGAGGTCGGTCTGTTGGTGCAGCTGACGGGCACTTCACGGGCGTTGGGATACCCGGTGATGGTGACGGCGGTGGCCCCGGTCGCCATGCCGGCCACGAAGGGGTTGCCGCCGACGGCGTCCTCGACGCTCTTCCCGTCCTTGTTCTCGACGACGGCGAAGGCGACGTCACTGTCCTCGTGCTGCCCCTTGGCCCACCCGTCGGGCAGGAACACCTTCCGCACCGTCCACGTCCCGTAGGGCGCCTGCCCGCCCCGGTAGCCCGGCACGAAGATCAGGTCCCCGTCCTTGCTCCCGCCCAGGCAGTGGGCGGCCGTGACGATGAGATTGCGGTGCGGGCTGTACACGACGGAGGCGGTGCAGAAGTGCCCGCCGGCGAGCGAGGATCTCCGGTCGGCGTCGAAGAGGGCCCCGACTTTCCTGGACTGCGCGTTGTCCGCCGCGACGACGGTCACCCCGAGGGGCCCCGGCCCGTCGTCCGCATTGGCGAGGGAAGCGGAGGTGAGCGCCGGCACGAGGAGCACGATGGCCGCGCACAGGGGACTGGTGACACGCCTGCTGATGCGTGGGATGCGCTTCATCGGCGCCCACTGTGACCCACGAAGGTGAGAAAAAGGTCCGGCGTTCACTTGGATCTCTCCGTGAACGATCCTCCCTGCGGCTGCGGCTCGCGCGGGCAGGCGCCGTACACGGCACCCGGGTTCCGGGGTCGCAGACGGGGCAGGGCGCCCGGCGACACGGACATGGCTCGCTGCCTCCGTCTCTCCTCCGCTTCGGCGTCGCTACCACCGTACGGTGCGACCACCGAGCCCGCCTCCGCGTCACGCTCCGTGCACGCCAGTGCAGGCTTCCCGCGCCGTGACTCCACCCTCGTCACAACATCCTCCCTTCACTCTCCGAACCCGCACCATCACATTAGGCCACCGGACTGACATCCGTCCGACACCACAGCCCTGGCGGGGTCCTACCGGGCGTCGTCGGCGGTCCCGCTGCCGCGCGGCTCGATGCGGTCGATCAGCTGCCCGCTCCAGGCCCGCAAAGCCGCAGCCTGCTGAGGTGCGAGCGTGTCGAGGAAGTAGTGGCGGATGTTTCCGGCATGCACGAGGACGGCGTTCTGCACGACACCGCGCCCCTTGTCGGTCAGCCCGACGCCGGTACGGCGGCCACCGGCGCCGTGCTCGGTCCGCTCCACGAAGCCGCGGTTCTCCATGCGCGTCAGCTGGTGCGAGACGCGGCTCTTCTCCCAGTCGAGCGACTCGGAGAGCTCGCCGACGCGCATCTCGCGGCCGGGGGCCTGCCACAGCGTCACCAGCACGCTGAACTCGGCCTTCGAGATGCCGCAGTCACGCTGCAGACCACGGTCGAGCTCCCGGGCGAGCAGGCGTTGCGCGCGCATCCAGGTGTCCCAGAGCTCCCACTCCTCGGGTTCCAGCGTCCGCGTCTGAGCCATGGCGGGCAGCATACCGAGCCAGGGTGTTGACGCGTCAACTCGCCTGTCCCTAGAGTTGACGCGTCAACTCACCTTTCTCCTGGAGTTGACGTATCAACTCTCCGGAAGGAACACCATGACACTCCGCATCGGCATCATTCTCTGCAGCACGCGCCCCGGACGCCGGGGCGAGCCGATCGCCTCCTGGGTGCTCGACACGGCGCGCGCCCACGGCGGCGCCGACTACGAGCTCATCGACCTCGCCCACCACCGCCTCGGCAACCTCGACGAGGGCGGAAATCCGACCCACCAGCAGTACGAGCACCCGCACACCCGCGCCTGGTCCGCACTGATCGACGGCTTCGACGGCTTCGTGTTCCTCGTCCCGGAGTACAACCACTCCTTCCCCGGCGCGCTCAAGAACGCGCTGGACTACGTCTATCGGGAGTGGAACGACAAGGCCGCCGGCATCATCAGCTACGGCGGATGGGCCGCGGGCGTTCGGGCCGCCGAGGCGCTGCGGCTCGTGCTCGCCGAGCTCCAGACGGCCACGGTCCGCACACAACCCGCCATCGCCCTGATACCTGCGTTCGCGACCGGCGCCTTCGTCCCGGCGGAGGGCCTCGCCGCCGCGGTCCGCGACATGCTCGACCAGGTCATCGCCTGGTCCGGCGCGCTGCGCGGCGTACGCGCGGCCAAGGCGGAGGCGCACGCGGACGCCCTGCCCACCGCAGCGCATTGATGCTCAGCCGGTCACACGGGCCTTGCCCCCGGCGGGAGTGACGGCGTACCACTGCCCGCCTTTCCCCTGACCGTTCAGCTGCCCGGCCCCCGTATCGCCCGCATAGCGGTACAACGGCCAGCCGCCCAGGGTGAGTTGCTTCCTGCCGTCACGGTGGACCGTGCCGAGAAGGCTCTTGTCGACGCCCACGGTCTGCACGGCGCCCGACACGATGACCGGAATCCATGTCTTCACGCATGCCCCGGCACACGTCCACCGGGACGGATTCGGCCGGTCCTTGTCGTAGCGGTAGAGGGTCGCCCCCGTCCCGTCGGTGACCACGCCGCCCCCGCCCTTCACGGCCTCGACCCGCACCGTGGTGGTCGAGGCCGTCTGCCCGCTCGCGGACGCCGCGCCGCCGGCCGGTGCCGAGGTCGCCGGTGCCGAGGCCGCCGGTGCCGAGGTCGCCGGAGCCGACGTGACCGGCGCGACACCGGCTGCGCTCGTACCGGAGGCGTCACCGTTCATGGAGCCGCACGCCGCCAGCAGGAAGGCGCAGACAAGGCCCGCGGCCGAAGCCAGGACGATGCGGTGCTGGATCACAGGGTTGCCCCTCTTCGGGGTCGCCGTCCACATGCCCACTACATACGTCGGGCACCTCCCGCCCTCTCAGCCTCCGAGGCCATATGGCGCAGACTTGACCCCCGTCCCGCCCGGACGGAGGCGGCAGGCGCCCGGGAAGTGACGCGCGTAAACCTGTCCCTCACCTGTCCAAATGCTGTGCGCGAAGTCAAGCCACCCCCAACCCCCGTCCATCGCGCCGCCATTGAGCAGCAATCCGCCAACCCCCTTCAGTAATGCGGAAGTCAGAATTCCGAAACTGGCTTGTTTGTCGCGTACTCAACAAGCGATGGTCTACGCGGGTCGCCGCCCCTGCCGAGAGCACCCGGCAGTCCCCCCACCGCAGGCCTCTGCCCACCACTCCCAGGAGGCTGTACGTTGCGTACGACCACCCCCAACTCCCCCCACACATCCGGCAGATGGCGCCGGATCGGCTCGGCCGCCGCGGCCACCGCGGCGCTGGTCCTCGCCGGTTTCGGCACCGCGGTCCAGGCGAACGCCGCCACCACGGCCACGACGGCCGCCCACAAGGTGAGCACCAAGGCGATCGCCGCGCAGGTCGCCAAGGCGCACGTGCAGTACACGAAGGCCTGTGCCGCGACCCCGAAGAAGGGTTACGCCGCCTGCAACGCCCTTCGCGTCACCGGCGGCACCACCGCCTTCATGGAGAAGCAGGCCGCACTCAAGGGCGTCGCCCCCAGGACCATCAAGCCGAACGCCGCCACCGACGCCCCGACCGGTTACGGCCCGTCGGACATCCAGTCGGCCTACGGCCTGACCGACGCCGCCTCCTCCAACGGCTCCGGCGAGACCGTCGCCATCGTCGACGCCTACGACGACCCGAACGCCGAGGCCGACCTGGCCACCTACCGCGACTACTACGGCCTGAGCGCCTGTACCACGGACAACGGCTGCTTCTCCAAGGTCAGCCAGACCGGCTCCACGACCTCCCTCCCCACCGCCGACAGCGGCTGGGCCGGTGAGATCTCCCTCGACCTCGACATGGTCAGCGCGACCTGCCCGAACTGCAACATCCTCCTCGTCGAGGCCAAGTCGGCGTCCGACGCCAACCTGGGCACCGCGGTGAACGAGGCCGTCAAGCTCGGCGCCAAGTTCGTCTCCAACAGCTACGGCGGCTCCGAGTCCTCCTCGGACACGACGTACGACTCCTCGTACTACAAGCACCCGGGCGTCGCCATCACCGCGAGCGCCGGCGACAGCGGCTACGGCGCCGAATACCCGGCCGCCTCCAAGTACGTCACGGCGGTCGGCGGCACCAAGCTCTCGACGTCCTCGGGCAGCCGCGGCTGGACCGAGAGCGTCTGGAACACCAGCAGCACGGAGGGCACCGGCTCCGGCTGCTCCTCGTACGACGCGAAGCCCTCCTGGCAGACCGACACCGGCTGCAGCAAGCGCATGATCGGTGACGTCTCCGCGGTCGCCGACCCCGCCACCGGCGTCTCCGTCTACGACACCTACGGCTCCGACGGCACCGGCTGGAACACCTACGGCGGCACCAGCGCCTCCTCCCCGCTCATCGCCTCGGTCTACGCCCTCGCCGGCACCCCGGGCAGCAGCGACTACCCGGCTCAGTACCCCTACAACGCGGCCGGCACCTCCGCCCTCAACGACGTGACCAGCGGCAGCAACGGCACCTGCTCCACCAGCTATTTCTGCACCGCGAAGTCGGGCTACGACGGCCCGACCGGCTGGGGCACCCCCGAGGGCCTGGGCGCCTTCACGGCGAGCTGACAGCGGTACGCAGCAGGACCACCCCGTCGGGTCACGGGGAGCCGCCGGACTGAGGGAGTACGTGGGGCCTCCTCGGCGGCGCGGAAAGGGAAACGGGTCACGGCAGCCGGCCGCGGCCCGTTTTCCCGTACGCCCCGGCGTTCGGGCGTGACAGCCCATCGGGCACCATCTCCGGAGAACGTCGACGTCCGATCCACGACGCCCCGGGGGAAAACCGCATGAAGCGCACGCTCGCAGTCCTGCTCACCGTCGCCGCACTCACCGCGCCACTGGCCGGGTGCAGCAGCTCGTCGAAGAACGTCACCGGCACCGTCGTCAGCAAGGACACGGACCACGAGTGCAAGACGAAGAAGAAGGGCTCGAAGCGGACCCGCAGCTGCCACACCGAGTACGAGCTGAAGGTCCGCACGAAGAGCGGCGACATGGAAGAGGTCGACGTCAGCTACAGCGCCTACAGCAACTGCGTCGAGGGTTCGCGCTACCCCAAGTGCACCACGCGCTAGCGGTGCAGCCACCGGCCCGGGCAACTCCCGTGAGTGGCCTGTGAGTTGATTAAAGTCTCAGACTGCGTTCGGTAAGCCGGAAGTCAGGATTCCGACCACCTCTTGTTGTTGCGTACTCAACAAGAGAGGGTCGGCAACGCACCCGCACTGCCCCTGTTCCACCCCCATCAGGACCACCGGAACATCAGGAGGCTGCACGATGCGTTCCACTCCCCCCGGCAGACCGACCGGCCGCCGCGGCTGGCGCCGTATCACCACCGCGGCGGCCGCCACGGCCACCCTCGTCCTCGCCGGCTTCGGCACCGCCGTACAGGCCGACGCGGCAGCGCACACCGCCTCCACCAAGGCGACCTGGACCGCGACCCCCTGCGCCACCCCGAAGCACAAGGGCGAACTGGCCTGCAACTCCTACCGCGTCACGGGCGGCCTCACCGCCTTCCAGAAGCAGCAGGCGGCAAGGACGGGCGTCACGCCCAAGGCCGCCGACGCCACCACCCCCTCCGGCTACGGCCCCACGGACCTCCAGTCCGCGTATGGCCTGACGTCCGCCGCCGCCTCGGGCGGCTCCGGCGAGACCATCGCCATCGTCGACGCGTACAACGACCCCAACGCGGAGTCCGACCTCGCCACGTACCGCTCGTACTACGGCCTGAGCGCCTGTACGACGGCCAACGGCTGCTTCAAGAAGGTCAGCCAGACCGGCTCGACGACCTCCCTGCCCTCCTCCGACTCGGGCTGGTCCGAGGAGATCTCCCTCGACCTCGACATGGCCTCCGCCATCTGCCCGAACTGCAACATCCTGCTCGTCGAGGCCAAGTCGGCCACCATGGCCAACCTGGGCACGGCGGTGAACCGCGCGGTCACCCTCGGCGCGAAGTACGTCTCCAACAGCTACGGCGGCTCGGAGTCCTCCTCCGACACCAGCTACGACTCCTCGTACTTCAACCACGCGGGCGTGGCCATCACCGTCTCTGCGGGCGACAGCGGCTACGGCGCCGAATACCCGGCGGCCTCGCGGTACGTGACCTCGGTCGGCGGCACCGCCCTCTCCAAGGCCACCTCCACCACCCGCGGCTGGACGGAAACCGTCTGGAACACATCGAGCACCGAGGGCACCGGCTCCGGCTGCTCCTCCTACGACACCAAGCCGACCTGGCAGACCGACACCGGCTGCGCCAAGCGCACGATCTCCGACGTCTCCGCCGTCGCCGACCCCGCCACCGGCGTCTCCGTCTACGACTCCTACGGCGTCACCGCCGGCTGGTACACCTTCGGCGGCACCAGCGCCTCCTCGCCGATCATCGCGGGCGTCTACGCCCTCGCAGGCACCCCCTCGTCCTCCTCCTACCCGGCCTCCTTCCCGTACGCGGCGGCCGGCACCTCGGCGCTGAACGACGTGACGAGCGGCAACAACGGCAGCTGCTCCACGACCTACCTGTGCACCGCCCGGTCGGGATACGACGGCCCGACCGGCTGGGGCACCCCGGAAGGGGTCTCCGCCTTCACGGGCTGACCGCCTCTCCGTCACGAGCGGGCCGCGGCCGCCAGCCGCGGCCCGCTCGTGACGGTGGACGATCAAGGCCGAACATCCAGCGGCCACTCACCCGAGCGACGTGGAGCGATGACCCGGTGCCGCGCGTCGCGGCCGTTGAAGGCGGCGAGCAGAACGCTGGTGTCGGCCACCGCAAGCGCAACGGGAACGGTCACGCAGCGCTCCCGCCTCGCAGGTATTCGTGCACACGGCTCGCGAGGTCCCGTGGCCCGTCGAAGAGGCCCCAGTCGTCGACCACGTCACCGACGGTCCCCTCGGGGATGACGAGCTTTCCCGCAGCGCTTTCGATAGCCAGGGCCTCGGGGGTTCGCCCGTCGAGTGCGGCGAGATCACGCAGAATGCCGGCCATCGCGGCCGACACCGTGACATGGGCCTGGACCGGCTGGGGAGCGTCGGACGGCACACTCGTATCGTTCACGATGCCCCAGACCTGCGGGGAGAGAGTGATGCGATCGTGCTGTTCATCGTTCACCGGCCGCGAGCCTCCGTGGCAGTACGGAGAGCGGCGGTGGCGGGCAGTCCGGGCCGGGTGCCGTCCTGGTGTTCGCGCAGCATCCTCTCGCCAGGGTCGGGGGTCTGGTAGAGGCGGATCCGCAGGCGCCAGCGCCGCAGGACTCCGCTGATCGTCTCTTCGGTGGCGGTACCGATCTCCCGGTAGAACTCCATTCGCTGCGCAGGCGGAAGCGCGGCGGCAACGTCGTCCGGAGTGCGAGGGGGCTCGGGAAAGGGGTCGACGGGCTGTGCGCTCATGTGCCTGCTCCTTGGAATGGGCGTACATGTGAGGCTACGGACGCTCATGGGCCGGGTGCGAGCCTTTCGTGGTCGAGGAGGGGTGTTCTGGGGCACGAACAACGCGATCACAGTAGGTACGGCGATATAGCTGACCAGGGACAATGCCTCCAGCTCACCCGATCAGGCGAGGCCGGAACGATCCATAGCCGCCGCCCGGCTCGAATCACCCCCCTTCGCATACCGACCCGCCGGTCGGCGGCCACGCGCCACGCATCCGTTACAGCGCCCGGGAGCGGGCCGGGTTCCATCGGGCGTGTACGGAGGGCATACGGGCTGCTGGTGTGCCCGGTGAGCATCCCCACCGCTGAGCGACTGTGAGCGGAGAGGACGGCAACGGCGGGTGCCCAGGACGAACCCTGGACACCCACGGCACTACGCATGCCTTACGGCAAGGTGCCGCCGCTGCATCATCACTCCCTGTCTGCCACACCACCGTCCGCCGCCACCATGCCGACGCATTCGTCGAGCGCCGCATGCAACGGCGATACGAAAGCGGCGAGTTCGGCGTCCGACGCCTCCCCAGCCTCCAGCACGGCACCGACGACCGCCACCAGGACGGCGGCAACCTCCAGAGCATGCGCGTCGGCCAGCGCTTCGAGGACACCTCCGGGGCGCGCAACCACGAAGGCCTCCTTGCCGGTGGCCGGGTCGACTCCGAGGCTGCGAGGGCGCCACACGCTCATACGGCGACCTCCCACGGGAAGTGATCCCGGCCCAGGCAGTCCTGGCCCAGGGTGGCGAGGACCGCCGCCCGACGCCGCTCTCGCTGACGGCGCCACCGCTCACGATCGTCACGCTCGCGTTCCCATACGACGACGTACGGCCGGACCAGGGCCTGACCGTCGACGGCGATGATGTCCGCCGCATACCCCCTCGGCCGACGCGCGGGCGCGGGACGGTACGCAGGAAGGGCGGGGAGGGGTGGACAGGAGGTGATGGGCGATGCCGTGTCAGCACGGTGCACTCCGCGGGCAGGCAGAAAGAGGCTCAGGATCGCGGCCAGTAGGCTGCGCATAGGTCGACTCCTGTTCAGTCGGCTCAGGCCTCGGCGAGGAAGTAGCCGCTTCCTGCCGGGGCCGTTCTCTGTTCCAGACCCAGCTTACCCTTAGATAACCGTGGATAACCACGGATGCACGGAAACCCGCGGTCACCCACGCTGAGACCTATGGTTCTTGATCGCACGCGACCGCTATGGCGCCAGATCGCAGCGGAGATCATCCGGCGTATCACAGACGGCACATATCCGCCGGGAAGCCGCGTGCCGTCCACCCTGGAAATCGCCCAGGAGTTCGGCGTGGTGAACGCGACTGCAGCGAAGGCCATGCGGCATGTGCGAGAACAGGGCTGGACACGAGGTGAGGTCGGGCTGGGGACCTTCGTGGCGGACCCTCTGCCCTCCTCCCCCGAATCCCCCGCCTAGCCACTCACGACGGCACACACTCCGGCGTAGCCTTAGCTCGCACCTCTCTGATTATTACGCTCCTTACGCTCCACCAAGCGTGAGGCCCCGAACCTCCGGCCCTGGTCAAATGCGCTCTCTGCTGGGCCCCTACGCCGTGGCCGTCATCCGGTGTCGCATACTCTCAAGCCACTGCCGCAGGTTCGTTCCTTTCGGTGGAAGGAGTTCGAGGCCGAGCGCATCGGTTGCCTGCTCCAGTTCCTCGTCGGACCGGACGATCGCCAGGAGTTCGGTGATTTCGTTGACGGAATTCCTGACGTCATCACCGTCCATCTCGTTGCGGTAGTCATCGACGGCTTCCTGCCAGGAATCATAAAAGTCCGGGAAATCTTGATTTAGGTACGCGCCCAGCAGCTGACCCAGGGCAGGGAACCGCTCTTTCCACTCCCAGGAGTTCTGCGGATTTTCCTGCGACACCTGAGAGGGGTCCTGGAGGACTCGGCTGATGTGACTCCTTGAAATACGGAGACAGTCCTCCACGCTCATTCCCATGGGTGGACGGATCTCAGGCAACCACGCGATCTCATCGGCGATCTCCTCCGAGAACAGCCCGATGGTGAGTATCTCGTCGAGCTGCTGGACGGCCACAACACCACGCGCAGGGTCGCGGGCCACGATCCTCAGGTAGGAAGCCAGGCCGGGGCCGGGTGCTTCGGCGGTGTCGGAGAACACGAAACCACTGTTCCCATACGCCTCCAGGAGTTCACTGACTTCATAGAAGCGCTGTCCCTGCGGTAGGGGGGCATTCATACATGGCTCCAAGAGTCGATCAGGGCTGAGGGTAAGAGGTCAGGACACGGTACCCAAAGGGAGAAGAGGCATCACCCTTGAGGACAACGCGGACCTTGTTGACCCAGGTTGTCGGTTCCCCATGAGTGAAGTTGTAGCGCGTCAGATGCAAGCCCGTCGGTTCGCTGAACTCCGCATCCAGTTCCAGCTTTCCCCGCGCTCCCCCGGCCAGCCAATCCGAGATCTTCCGCTGATTACGGGGAACAGCCAGTGTTTGGTCTGTGAAGTACTGTGCTGCATCTTCGTCGACGTAGCGGGAATCCGCCTTGAGGTCCGGTTTCTCCCGCAGCCGCGTGCGCATCCCATCAATGGTCTTGTCGACATGCCTTTCGATCGTATGGGCCTTGCTCTTACCACCGAGGTTCTTGCCCTCGTCACCGCGGACGTCGGCACGGTGCTGGGGCTTGGTGCGCCCCTTGCGTTTGCTCCTGGGCCACGCGTTGTAGTCCCCACCTGATCCGTTCGATGCGCCCAGCCCCATGAGAACGATTCCGGCCGTGCCCAGCAAGCCGGCGTTGAGGGCAGCTTCGGCGGTGAGGGCGCCAACCACTCCGCCTCCGGCGAGCGCAAGTCCTCCGGGAGGGAACAGTGCGAGCAGGGAGAGCAGGAGGAGGGCGAAGCCGAGGTAGACGAGGAAGGTGTTCAGCGCGTCGAGCAGGTGGAAGGTGTGGATCGTCCTGCCGTCGGGGCCCGCGTCCCCGAGCCCGCGCCACAACAGGAGTGTCCCGGTGGTGGCCGCCCCCAGTGCGGTGCCGAGGCGGAAGCGGTGGACCGCCAGCAGTTCACCCATGGGCTGCGCCGACGCCGCCCGCCAGGTGCGAAGCAGGGTGGTGAGCTGGTAGGCGATCCAGGCCAGCGCGGCGATGCCGAAGCCCATGAGGATCTCCGGTCCCGAACCGGTGCTGAAGAACTTCTGCAGCCCGGCGGTCGAGGTGAACGAGCCGACGCCCAGGAACAGCAACGAGGGGAGGACGAGGACGCACGGGATCAGCAGCAGCCATCGTCGACCACCACCGCGGTAGGCCCGGGCTGCCTTCAGCACGGCACGGATGTCCAGCGTCCGCCATGCCTGTTGGTTGTCGGAGGCGTCCACCCGGGCGGTGATCCCGGCGACCATTCGACGGAGTTCCTCGGTGTCGTCGGACGGTGCCGACGCGATGGCGTAGAACAGGAATCGCCGCAGACCGACGTAACGTAGGACGATCCGCAGGCTCCAGGGCAGGCGCCAGGTCGCGTAGCGCAGCAGAGCTCCCACGCTGTCGCCGTCGGCGCGTTCGGAGGCGAGCAGTACGCCCGGCACCGTGCGCTTGCCGCGGTGGATATGGCGCAGGTCGACGACCATGGCGACGGCCAGGCACACGAGGGGCGCCGCCCACGCCTTGGCATCCAGGGACTCCAGCCAGTCCGCGGCCCTGCTCGTGGGCTTCTGGACCGCGTAGTTGTTCACCGTGTGGTACGTGGCAGCTGCCACGACCGGGAGCGCCGACAACAGACGCACCCAACCCCGTGCGCGCCACAGCAGTCCCACCCCCAGACCGGCCATGGCCGTGAACACCAGGTGGGAGAAGGTCTCCGTGACCGCGGGGCCTCCCAGATCCAGCTGGCTGAACGGGGCCGGCAGCCAGGCCACAAACACCTGCTTCAGGCCCGGCACATAGGGCGGGGACAAACTGTCCGGGACGATCCAGCCCCCGCCGCGGGGTATCGCCCGGTTCGCGTCCAGGCCGTACCGCAGTACCGCCTCCAGCAGCCCGAACCCGGCCCCCAGCGCCGCACCCAGCACCACGAAGTCCGTCAGCCCCCACTGGCGGCGGACCTTCGAGCTCAGCCCGGCCAGCAGCAGCGGGGAGAGCTTGAGCAGTTCCTCCACCCAGGGAGCCACCGTGTAGCCGGTGGTGTTCACCACCGCCACCAGCGACCGCCCCGACTGATCCGCGTAGAGGCGGGTGTAAGCGAGCTCCACCAGCGCCGTCGCCACGCCGCACCCGTACACGCCCACAGCGAACGCCGACAACACGGTCGACAAGCGCACCGAACGCGCCGGCCAGGAAACCGTGAACAGTTGCAGCACACCCCAGACGGCCGCGACCGCCATCACCAAAGTCACACCAGGCCCCCGACCCACCGGAACGACAAGCGATTCGCGATAGTGAACGTGATGCTACGCGTTCGACCGCCTGCGCAACAAGGGAGTTAAGAGTCTGGGGCACATCGTCACTAGATGCTGCAAATGCGCCTCACGGGCCGACCGGCTGACTCTCCGTCACCGAGCAGGCCGAGACGACCAGCCGCGGCCCGCTCGTCGTGCGCGGGATACCCTTCACCCGGAGAACATCGGCTCGAGGGCTCATCCCGACAAACCGTCAGAAACGGGTCGGGGCGCGAGAAGGGTCAACGACGGAGCCACACAAAGGTTCCGCCCAGGCCTCATTGCCCGGCGTGACCTGCCGTGATACACAGAGTGACCAAACGAGTTATTCGTACGATTCCCGCCCGTCGATGGCGCCAAGTCGACATACGACAGCGACATCGTCGGCGAGAATGAGGCCTGACCTCTGCGCACCGCAGGGGGATGCGGAACTACCCAACAGGGGCGGTGACTTACATGTTCTTCGCAGCCGACAAGGGCGACATCAACACCATCATCGGCGGAATCGCTCCGGACTGGGGCCCCTTCGGCAGCCTGGGCAACGAGGCCAAGGTGATGATCGAGGTCGTGATGGCGGTGGCCATCCTGCTCTGCCTCGGCATCGCCGTCTGGGGCGCGGCGAAGCAACGCATCGGGGCGACGGCCCTGCGCGACACCTTCAGCGCGGAACAGGGCAAGGGCCTCATCATCGCAGGCCTGACCGGGGTGTTCATCATCGGATCATTGGGCACGCTGTTCACCATCGTGTACGGCATGGCTGTATAGCCGACCCCCCTCGCGTCCCGCTCCACCGCGTCCGCTCCGGGCAGGCCCGGTCCCTCCACCCCACCTATCCGTCGTGCCCACCGGCTGAGGTTGCGTTTCCCTGATGTCGAGTCACCACACCGCGCCCGCGCGGGAACCAGCACGGCTACCGTCGTATGTCTACGAGCTGGAGAGGGCGTACACGGCATGAGTCTCGGAGACGAGCACGAGGCCTCCGGCGGTTACGGCGGCACGGGCCAGACCCGGACCCGGCTGCCCGACGGGGGCGGCGACGTGTACGGCGGCGCCCGCCGCGGCGGCCGCTCGTCGTCCCGGAGCCTGATCACGGTGGTGGGCGTGGTGGTCCTACTGATCGCCGCGATCGCCTTCGCGAACCGTGGAGGGGGCGATTCCTCTTCGGACAGCGGGAGCGGGGCCAAGCCTGAGGCCGGGTCCACGGCTGCCAGCGGGACGAAGCCGGTACGAACGACGGCGGCCGGCATCCCAACGGGCTTCGCGCACGACCAGCAGGGGGCGCAGAGCGCGGCGGTGAACTATGCGGTGGCGCTGGGATCCACCGGTATGTTCAATGCGGCCAGTCGGCACACCATCGTCAACGCCATCTACACGTCCACCGCAGCCGCGAAGCTCCAGGGCTCCATGGACTCTGCGTACTCGGCGGACTTCCTCGGCAAGCTGGGCCTCGACGCGAACGGCAATGCGCCGCAGGGCAGCACCTTCGTCTCGCGCACCATTCCCGTGGGCACCACCGCCACTCAGTACAGCGACAGCAGCGCCACGGTGGCGGTCTGGTACATGGGCCTCATCGGCATGTCGAGCCAGACCTCGACCGACCCCGTGAGCTCCACCTGGAAGACCTGGACGTTCGACCTGCAATGGGTCAACGGCGACTGGAAGATCACCTCGGACACGCAAAAGGACGGCCCCGCACCGGTACCCGGTGACGACAAGGCCGCCAGCTCCGACGAGATCAGCAAGGCCATCGAGGAGTACGGAGGGTTCACTTATGCCCGGTAGCCCGCGTCGCGTACTCAAGCTCACCGGCTTGGTGGCCGTCGTACAGACGGCTGCCGTCCTGCTGGCCACCCGCGCTTTCGCAGCACCCTCGCCCACACCTACGCCGTCGAAGAGCAACGACCCCTGCGACCTTCTGATCGGCCCCGCCAAGCAGTACTGCACACGCGGCAACGGCGACAAAGGCACCGGCGGCGCCACAACCCTCGACCCCACCTCCACCCTCGACCCCCTCTCCTCCCTCGCCAAGGGCTGCGCCAAGGCCGCCTCCTGGACCATCGGCAAGCTCAGCGACGCCGTAAAAGAAACCGCGAACGTCGACTTCACCAACCAGAAGTTCCTTCAGCAGTACGCAGTCGTCTTCGCGGCCTCCACGATCCTCACCCTCCTCCTCTGGCTGCTGGCCGTCGCCAAGCGCGCCGTCCGAGGTGTCCCCCTCACGACGGCGATCTCGGAAGCCATCGGCTTCCTCTGGCTGACGGTCCTCGCCTCGGCGTTCACACCCCTGATCCTCTACACCGTCGTCTCGGCGACCGACGGCGTGACCGACGTCCTCGCCAAGGCCACCGGCGACCAGACGGACACCTTCTTCGGCACGTTCTCCGGCGCCCTCGACAAGGGCGAGAACATCGGCGGCGGCCCCATCATGCTGATCGTCGTGTCCCTGGTCAGCATCCTCGCCGCGGGAGTGCTCTGGCTGGAGCTCGTCATCCGCGCCGCCCTCCTCTACGTCGGCGCCCTCCTCGGCACCGTCGTCTACGCGGGCCTCGTCGACAAGAACCTGTGGGGCCACGTCCGCCGCTGGGCCGGCATCATGATCGCGGTCATCCTCGTCAAGCCGATCATCGTGATCGTGCTCGGCCTCGCCGGCGCGCTGTCCTCCGCGAACGGCCCGGACTCGTTCTCCGCCGTCGTCTCCGGCCTCGCGATCATCCTGCTCGCCATCTTCGCCAGCGCGATGATCTACAGATTCGTCCCCGGCTTCGGCGACGAGATCGCCAGCGGCCGCAACAACCGCATCATGGCCGGCGCCGAGGGCAAGGCCGCCGCGGTCATCAGCTCCCCGGCCACCATGGTCGCGCAGGGCATCAAGACGCACAGCGCCCGCGCCAACGACAACGGGGGCGGCGGCCAGTCGTCCTCGAACGGCGGCCCCCGCCCGGCCAACCCGGCCTCCGGGGGAGTCGCCGCCCACAGCACCCGCCCCTCGAACGGAGGCGGCGGCTCCGTCCCCACCGCCGCACCCGCACCCCGTTCGTCGAGCCCGGTGAACACCCCGCACGCCAGCAACACCCGCAACAGCAGTACCAACCGCACGGGAGGTGAAGGGCGTTGACGACCGAGTCCCACCTGTCCCATCCGGTCACGCCCCGCCGTACATATCTCATCGGCCGCGCCCGGCCGAACGCGATCGTCGGCCGGAACCGCGAGTCCGGCGAGATCGCGCTGATCATCGCGGGCGCGTTCCTCGGCATGATGTGCGGGCTCCTGGTCCCCGTCCTCTCCCTGCGCATCGTGCTGCTGACGGGCTTCCCGCTGATCGCCCTGATGGCGGTCTACGTGCCGTACAAGCACCGCACGTTCTACAAGTGGTTCGAGATCAACCGCAGCTACAAGCGCACCCTGAAGCAGGGCACCGTCTACCGCAGCGGTGTCATCGAGGCCGGTACGCGCCTGGACGGACGCGAGGTCGAGGTCGGCCCGCCCCCCGGGATCGGCCGCATCACCTGGCTGGCCGCCCCCTTCGGCCCCGACGAGATCGCCGTGCTCCTGCACGCCGACCGCCGCACCGTCACCGCCGCCATCGAGATCGAGGGCCCCGGCGTCGGCCTGCGCGACTCGGAGGACCAGGAAGCCCTCGTCGACCGCTTCGGCACGCTCCTCAAGCACGTCGCCAACGGGGACGGCTTCGTCACCCGCCTCCAGATGCTCGCCCGCACCCTCCCCGCCGACCCGGACGCCCACGCCAAGGACGTCGCCATCCGCGGGGACGAGAAGTCGCTGGGCTGGCTGCAGCAGTCGTACGACCAACTGCAGTCGATGGTGTCGACGAGCAGCGAGCAGCACCGCGCCTACCTCGTCGCCTGCATGCACTTCACCCGCGAGCTCGCGGCCGAGGCACACGCGATGGCCCGCGCCGCCCGCCCCCAGAACGGTCGCAAGGTGGACCGGGACGCCGGTCTCGCGGTCGTCATGGCCCGCGAGCTCACCGACATCTGCTCGCGCCTACAGGAGGCCGACATCCGCGTCCGGCAGCCGCTGGGCCAGGGCCGTCTCGCCTCCCTCATCCACTCCATGTACGACCCGGACCACCCGATCGACCACATCCAGGCGATGACCAAGCGCAACGCCTGGCCGGCCGAACTGGACGCCATGGAGCCGACGTACCTCCAGGCCAAGACCCGGGAGTCCTCCACCCGCGCGCCCTGGTGCCACGCCACCGCCTGGGTGAAGGAGTGGCCGATGACCCCGGTCGGCGTGAACTTCCTGGCGCCGCTCCTCGTCCACACCCCGGACGTCATCCGAACGGTCGCCGTCACGATGGATCTCGAACCCACCGAGGTAGCCATCGAACGCATGCTGACCGAGAAGACCAACGACGAGGCCGAGGCCTCCCGGGCCGCCAAGATGAACCGCACGGTCGACCCCCGCGACGTCGCCGCCCACAACCGCCTCGACCAGCGCGGGGAGGACCTGGCGAGCGGCGCGGCAGGCGTGAACCTGGTCGGCTACATCACCGTCTCCTCCCGCTCCCCCGAGGCCCTCGCCCGCGACAAGCGGACCATCCGCGCCTCGGCCGGAAAGTCGTACCTGAAGCTGGAGTGGTGCGACCGGGAACACCATCGCGCCTTCGTGAACACGCTCCCGTTCGCCACCGGCATCCGAAGGTAGGGGCTGAGCTCTGATGCGGGATCCGCTGTCCGTCCTGACCGACGCCTTCACGTCCTTCCTCTTCGGGAAGGTCGAGACGACCCGCCTGCCCGTACGCACCTCCACGGGCCAGGCCCAGGCGGTCTACCTGCCGACCGCCGCGCCGGGCCTCGGCGACTCTGGCGTGATCATCGGCCGCGAGGTCTACTCCGGCAAGGGCTACATCTACGACCCCTTCCAGCTGTACGGCCAGCAGCTCCCGGCCCCCCACTGGCTGGTCCTCGGCGAGTCCGGCAACGGCAAGTCGGCCCTAGAGAAGACCTACGTCCTACGGCAGCTGCGCTTCCGCGACCGCCAGGTCGTCGTCCTCGACGCCCAGGGCGAGGACGGCGTCGGCGAGTGGAACCTGATCGCCGAGGAGCTGGGGATAACCCCCATCCGCCTGGACCCGGCGGCGGCCCTGGACCACGGAATCCGCCTCAACCCCCTCGACCCGGCGATCACGACGACCGGCCAGCTCGCCCTGCTCCGGACGATCATCGAGGTCGCCATGGGCCACGGCCTGGACGAACGCTCCGGCTTCGCCCTCAAGGTCGCCCACGCCTACGTCAACGAGACGATCGTCGAACGCCAGCCGGTCCTCACCGACATCGTCGAGCAGCTACGGCACCCCGAACCCGAGTCGGCCGAGGCCATGAACGTCGCCATAGAGGACGTACGGGCCTGGGGCCTGGACGTGGCGCTGGTCCTGGACCGACTGGTCGACGGTGACCTCCGCGGCATGTTCGACGGCCCGACCACGGTCGGCATCGACCTCGACGCACCCCTCATCGTGTTCGATTTGTCCCACATCGACCGCAACTCCATCGCCATGCCGATCCTGATGGCGATCGTCGGCGTATGGCTGGAACACACCTGGATCCGCCCCGACCGGAAGAAGCGCATCTTCCTGGTCGAGGAGGCCTGGCACATCATCAACAGCCCCTTCGTGGCCCAGCTGTTCCAGCGGCTGCTGAAGTTCGGCCGCCGGCTCGGTCTCTCCTTCGTGGCGGTGGTCCACCACCTGTCGGACGTCGTCGACGGCGCGGCGGCAAAGGAAGCCGCGGCCATCCTCAAGATGGCGTCGACGAGGACGATCTACGCCCAGAAGGCCGACGAGGCGCGGGCGACAGGCCGCGTCCTGGGCCTCCCCCGCTGGGCGGTGGAGATCATCCCCACCCTCACCCCGGGCATCGCCGTCTGGGACGTCAACGGCAATGTCCAGGTCGTCAAACACCTGGTCACCGAGACGGAGCGCCCCCTCGTCTTCACCGACCGCGCCATGACGGAGTCCTCCGCCGAGCGCGACCTGAAGGACGACGCCCTGCGCGCCGCCGAGCTGGAGGCGGAGGAGCGCGCGGCGGCCTTCGTGGAACAGCACCTGAGCGACTTCGAGGGGCCGTCCGAGTCGACGGTGGCGTAGCAGGGGAGGCGGGACGTGGTGAGACCGGACGACCGGCGCAGAGACCCCCGGGACGGGCAGGGCGGCATCCCGGACGGGCTCCTGCTCGGCATACTCGCCTTCCTCCTCGGGATGACCCTGCTGGTGTGGACGGCCACCGGCCTCGCCGGTCTGTTCGCCAAGGGCAGCTGGCCGGACGGCGTCACCTTCATCCGCACCCCCCTCGCCATGCGCCACCTCATCGGCCGGCCGCACGACATCCCGGGCGCCTGGCCCGAGACCCCCGACACCCAGCTCTCCGGCTACGGCCTGTTCTGGGGCCTGTTCATCGGCCAGTTGATGGTGCTGTTCGTACTGACCGTGTTCGCGATGGGCACGTTCGCGCGCTGGCGCGCAGGCCGCCTGAAGCGACGCACGGAACAACCGACGCCACTCCAGCGCCCCGCACCCGAACCGGCACCGACGCACTACGAGGTCCCGACCCCGAGGACGGCACCCCCCGAACCCCAGCCGACGGAACACCTCCAGGAACCGGCACCCACCCCCGAGCCCTCCCCCTCCCTGTTCGCCGATGCCCGGACGACAGTGGGCGGGATGGCCGGACTGAGCGAAATGGCCGGCAGTCGGGAAAAACTCGTCGTAGCCCCCAGAGAAAGCCGCCGGGCAACCGCGACCCAGGCCGTACGCGACGCGGAAGGCCCGGCCCTCGTCATCACCTCGAACCCGGCGATCTGGTCGGACACCAAGGACGCCCGGTCAAAACTGGGCCCCGTCCTCCTCTACGACCCCGCCCACCTCTGCGACACCCCGGCCCGCCTGCACTGGTCCCCCACCACGGGCTGCGAGGACAAACAGACGGCCACGGCCAGAGCCGCCGCCCTCCTCGCCCCGATCCGCCCCACGGCCAAACTCGACCAGGCCCTGGCAGCAACAGCCGAAACGCTCCTGCGCAGCTATGTGCACGCCGCCGCCATCGACGGCCGCACCATCCGCCACGTCCACCGCTGGTCCCAGGGCGCCCAGGTCCAGGACGCGGTCCGCATCCTCCGTACGAATCCCAAGGCGGCCCCCGGCTCCGCGGGCGAACTCGAGGCCGCCCTCACGGCACACCCGGATCGCCGGGACATGGCCCAGGAGCTGACCAGCCGAGCCCTCTCCTCGCTCTTCACGGTCAACATCCGCGAGGCCTGCACTCCAAACCGAACAGATGCCCTCACCTTGGATTCCTTCGTCCATGAAGGGGGCACGCTTTATGTAGTGGGGGAATCCATCGAGGACCCCAGATCCAACCCGGGCGCGATGCCCCTTCTGACGGCCCTCGTCTCAAGCGTGGTCGAGCGTGGCCGGCGCATGGCCGAACGGTCATCCTCCGGTCGCCTCGACCCACCACTCACGCTCGTCCTCGACGACGTCGCAGCGGTGGCTCCGCTTCCCCAGCTCCCGGAGCTACTGGCCACAGGAGCGGACCGGGGCCTGCCGACCCTGGCCCTGCTCCGCTCCCGCGAACAGGGCCGCGCCCGCTGGCCGCACGACGAACTGCCGGTATAGCCCTCAGCCGACCTCGTCGGGCACCAGGGCGAACTCCAGCTCGGACTCCCCCGCGCACTCCTTCAACGGCACGGTCACACCGGTCGGCGCGAACCCGACCTTCCGATAAAACCGCTGAGCCCGCCCGTTGTCCTCATGCACGATGAGCCGCACCCTCTCGGCGCCCTGCGCCCAGGCCCACTCCAGGCCGGCATCGAAGAGCACCTCGGTGAGTCCGATCCCCCGGCACTCCGGCCGCACGAACACGCCTACGACATGCCCCTGCTTCTGCTCCACCGGAAACCCGGCCCAGTCGGTCGACCCGGCCTCCTCGACCAGTACGACCAATGTCCCGACCCACTCTCCATCGGGCCCCTCGGCAATGATCTGCTGTGCCCCGGACGCTCCCTCGGCGGCGCCGGCGGCACGCTCCTGCCAGAAAGAATCCGGGTACGCGACCGCTTGCTCGTAGGTTTCCAGGAAGGCGATACGCGCTACGGGATCCTGCAGCGAGGCAAGTCGCAGCGCCTTGGCCCGGGGCCACTCGTCTGCGCGTATGGAACGGACCTTGTAGTTCATGCAGGCCACGGTAGCCGAAACGCAGAAAACCCCCGTACCGAATAAACGGTACGGGGGATTCCTCAACAATTGTTCGGCGGCGTCCTACTCTCCCACAGGGTCCCCCCTGCAGTACCATCGGCGCTGTAAGGCTTAGCTTCCGGGTTCGGAATG
>NZ_JBIAWS010000009.1:0-479755 GCF_042896045.1 Streptomyces sp. NPDC001351
TCTGCGAGGTCTCCGCGCCCCGGCAGCAACACCGCGATCCGGGCCCACGCCCGGCCGATTCCCCCGGCCATCACGCGACAGCCCCGGCTTCCCGCAGCTCGGCCAGCAGTACGTTGCGCCCGGCGAGCATCTCGGTCAGGATCCGCCGCGCGGCCTTCATCAGATCGGCGACGTCGCCGCCGGCCAGCTCGTAGACGACGGTCGAGCCCTCGCGGGTGGAGGTGACGATCCCGGAGCGGCGCAGCACCGCCAGCTGCTGCGACAGCCCGGAGGGCTCGACCTCGATCTGAGCCAGCAGGTCCCGCACCGGCATCGGCCCGTCCTGCAGCAATTCCAGCACGCGTATCCGTACGGGATGGCCGAGCATCCGGAAGAACTCAGCCTTGGCCTGGTACAGCGGAACGGACACGACCCCTCGGACTCCCTGCAAGGCCCCGCGCACGGGGCGGACACGAATGGCTGTGCCCGTGACTACCTGCAGACACAGCCAAGCCAGCATCTAACCAATTGCGAAATTTTGCAATTCCGCATCCGGCTGCGCCCAGGACGACTCATCGACGGAGGGGGTCCCTCGCCGGGCTCAGGCCTTCTTGACCACGCTCGACTTGAGCTGCATCGCGCCGAAGCCGTCGACCTTGCAGTCGATGTCGTGACCGTCGACCCCGTCGACCAGCCGGATGTTGCGCACCTTGGTCCCGGCCTTGATCCCCGACGGGCTGCCCTTCACCTTGAGCGCCTTCACGACCACCACGGAGTCGCCGTCCGCCAGCACATTGCCGACGGCGTCCCTGATCACACGCTCCCCGGCGGCCTCGCCGCCCTCGGCACCGGCCTCGGCGGGAACCCATTCGTGGCCGCACTCGGGGCACACCACCAGGGCGTTCATCTCGTAGGTGTACTCACAGGAGCACTTCGGACAGGGCGGAAGATTCTCGTTCATCCCGCCAGACTATCCGGCACCGTTTCCCGAACCGTCCCTCGACCGACCTGCCGATATGAGCACATCCCGTCGGGTCCGAGCAGATGCTCGACGTACCGTGCCGTGTGCGGACAGGGCCGCCTCGACGAGTTCGATGTTCATCCGGCCGAGGCGGTCTTTGTGCTCGACTGCGACCGTGGTGACCGCGGGGTCGGCCAGCAGCCGCTTCGCTTTCGAGCGGGCCCCGTTCCTTACGGAGCCGATCTCCGCCTCCACACGCACGACACGGTGACCGGCCCTCGCCGCCCACCCTTTTGGTGGAGGAAAGCTTGGCATGACCAGCAGGCCGTTCGCCAAGGGGTATTCCGTTAACTGCCTTGCGCGGAGCGGCATTTCATGGCCTCTCCCAGGCACCGATACGGTCCGATTCATGGAGTGGAATTTTCTGACGGCCGAAAAGCTCATGGCTGCCCTGCGTGCCGGTGAAGTGACCTCGGTGGAGCTGACCGACGAGGCGATCGCCCGTATTGAGCGGGACGACAAGGCGGTCAACGCGATCTGTGTGCCGGACTTCGACCGTGCGCGGGCCGCCGCGCGCGACGCCGACCAGGCCCGCGCCCGGGGCGAGGACCGGCCGCTGCTCGGCATTCCGGTGACGGTCAAGGAGTCCTACGACATCGCCGGACTGCCTACGACCTGGGGCATACCGCCGCACCGGGACTACATGCCGGCCGAGGACGCGGTGCAGGTGTCGCGGCTCAAGGCCGCAGGCGCGGTGGTGCTCGGCAAGACCAATGTGCCCTTGCGACTGCAGGATGTGCAGAGCTTCAACGAGATCTACGGCACCACCAACAACCCGTGGGATCACGGCCGTACGCCGGGTGGGTCCTCCGGCGGATCAGCGGCGGCCCTGGCGTGCGGATTCGGCGCGCTGTCCATCGGCTCCGACATCGGCGGTTCGCTGCGCACCCCCGCACACTTCTGCGGTGTCTACGCGCACAAGCCGACACTGGGGCTGGCGGCGACCCGGGGCATGGTCCCGCCGCCCGGGCCGGCGCTGCCGGTCGACCAGGACCTCGCCGTCGTCGGTCCGATGGCTCGCAGTGCCCGCGACCTCACGCTTCTGCTCGACGTGATGGCCGGCCCGGACCCGCTGACGCAGGGTGTGGCGTATGGCCTGAGGCTGCCGCCCGCGCGCCACGAGCGGCTCCGCGACTTCCGGGTCCTGGTCCTGGAGGAGCATCCGTTCATCCCGTCCGGGTCCGCCGTGCGGGCGGGCGTCAACCGGGTGGCCGACGCGCTTGCCGACGGCGGTGCCCGCGTCGAACGGCACAGTCCGCTGCTGCCCGATCTGGCCGAAGCCGCGGTGGTCTACATGCAGTTGTGGTTCTCGGGTGCCGCCGCACGTTTTCCCGACGAGGTGTACGAGCAGCTGCGAGCCGTTGTCGCCGGGCTGAGCGCGGACGACCGGAGTCTCCATGCGGAGCGGCTGCGGGGCATGGTGTTCAGCCACCGGGACTGGGTGAAGGCGGACAGCCGTCGCGAACTCCACCGGCACGGCTGGCGGCGGCTCTTCGCGGAGTTCGACGCCGTGGTGTGTCCCATCACGCCCACTCCCGCCTTCCCGCACGACCATAACCCCGATCTGATGGGTCGCCGGCTCACCATCGACGGCGTCGAGTATCCGTACTTGGACCAGCTCGTCTGGGCCGGTCTGGCCACCATGCCCGGGCTGCCCGCCACCGCCGTACCCGCGGGCCGGTCCCCCGAGGGTCTGCCGGTGGGCGTGCAGCTCGTCGGTCCGATGTTCGAGGACCGCACCCCGCTGCGGATGGCCGAGCTGCTCGAACCGAAGCTCGGCGGCTTCCAGGCGCCGGGGTACTCCGAAGGCTCGTAGTCGTGGAGCGCGACGCCTGACGCCCCCGGTGGGGGCGTCAGGCGAGGCCGAACCAGCCGAGCACTGTCTGGACCAGAAGGATGGTGGACATGCCGCCGACTCCGACGACCACGGCGGTGGCCGCGATGCGGTAGCGGGGGCCGTTGGCGGCAGGGCCGAGGACGGAGCGGCGGTTGGTCAGCACCAGCAGGTACACCAGGACGACGGGGCTGATCAGGCCCTGCAGGACCTGGGTGCCGATGAGGAGTTGGATGACGTCCACCGGTGTCATGGCGACCGTGGCGCCGAGCACGATCTGGGCGGTGAACAGGCCCAGGAAGAGCGGGGCGTCGCGGAAGCTGCGGGAGACGGAGCGTTCCACACCGGCGGCCTCGCCTATGGCGTAGCTGGCGGAGAGGGGGACGACGGCTCCGGCCAGGGCGGAGGCGCCGATCAGGCCGACGGCGAAGAGGAGTTCCGCGTTCTGGCCGGCGACCGGTTTGAGGGCCTCGGCGGCCTGGGCGGCGGAGTTGAGCGGACCGGTGCCGCCGATGGCCGAGGCGGTGGCGATGATGATGGTCAGGCTGATGACGCAGGCGAAGACGGCGCCGAGGATGGCGTCGGCGCGGATGAGGGGGTAGTCGGCGGGCTTGGCACCCCGGTCGACGACACCTGCGGCGGCGTAGAACTGCATGTACGGGCTGACCGTCGTGCCGATCAGCGCGACCGCCAGGAGGATGAAGTCCTTGTTCGGCTCGACGTGCGGGACCACCAGGTGGTGGCCTACGGCGCCCCAGTCGGGGTGGCCGAGGATCATCGCGATCGGGTAGGCGAAGAACGCCAGCGACATGATCAGGAAGATGCGTTCGGCCCAGTGGTAGGACCCGAACAGGACCAGGGCCCAGAGGAGGATCGCGGCGGGCGGGATGACCGCCCATTTCGGGACGCCGAGGAGTTCGAACGCGGCGCCGATGCCCGCGAACTCACTCACCACCAGACCGGTGTTGGCCAGCAGCAGGCAGAACACGGCCAGTGCGCTCAGGCGGAGGCTGAACTGCTCGCGGATCAGGGCACCGAGGCCTTTGCCGGTGTGGGCGCCGAGGCGGACGGCCATCTCCTGCACCATGACCAGGGCGATGGTGACCAGCACCATGAAGAACAAGGTGCCGTAGGTGAATTGGGCGCCCGCCGAGGCATAGGTGGCGATGCCGGCGGCGTCGTTGCCGGCGTTCGCGGCGACCAGGCCGGGGCCGGCGATCGCCGCGACCACGGTGATGCGGCGCCAGCCGGTGCGGCGTGCGGGGGCTTCCGGGGTGACGGGGGTGGTGTCGAGGTCGCGGGTCACTGCAGGAACCTCCGGAAGTGCAGGCGCCCGCGTTCGGGCAGCAGGGCGTCGAGCAGGTCGTCGGCCAGGATCCGGCCGAGCGGGCGGTCGCCGTCGTCGACCACCAGGAGGGAGGAGGCGCGGGCCGCGACCAACTGGTCGGCGGCGTCGGCCAGCGGAGTGTCCGCGTGGACGGTGACGGGCGGGCCGAACTGGGCCCGCCAGGTCACCAGGTCGGCCACCGGGGCCGTGTCCTCGGCCACGGCCAGGTCGAAGAGGGGGATGTCGCACAGGACCCGGCCCTCGTCGTCGACGACGGCGACGGCGTCGATCTCGGTGCGGTGCTCGACCTGTTCGGCCAGCCGTGCCCGCAGGTCGGCGACGGTCGCGTCGCGCCGGGCGGTGACCAGGAGGGTGGTCATGGCGCCGCCGGCCGTGCCCTCGCGGTGGGTCAGCAGCCGCCGCAGCTCGGCCGCCTCCCTCTTGGGCATACGGGTCAGCAGCGCCTCGCGCTCCTCGCCGGTGAGGTCGCGCAGGGCGTCGGTGGCCTCGTCCGGCTCCATCTCGTCCACCAGCCGGGCGGCGTGCTCCGGCTTGGCCTCGCGCAGCAGGTTCTCCAGTTCGGCCGGTTCCATCTCCTCCAGTGCGTCGGCGGCCTGCTCCGGTTCCAGCCAGCCGAGCAGCTGCTGGCGTTCGGCGCGGCCGAGGTCTTCGAGGATGTCGGCCAGATCGGCCGGGCGCAGCCGGTGCAGTGCGGTCCTGGAGGCGCGCAGCCGCACCTCGGGCGGCCCTTCGGTGGCCTGTTCGGCGAAGGGGGCCACCGCCTGCCAGTCCAGCACCCGCTCGGGGGTCGGCCTCGCCTGCCAGCGGCGGGGTCCTAGTCGGCGCAGCAGGGTGGGCAGGGAGACGTCCACCCCTACCAGTACGACCTGGTCGACCAGGGGCGCCAGGTACAGGTCGGCGGCGCGGGTGACCTGGACCCCGTCCACGTCGACCAGTTGGTGGTCGAGGACGTCCTTGGCCAGCAGCACCTCGCCCGGCCGGCGGGCGAAGTCTCGCAGGTCGACCCGCGCTGTACGCAGCCGTACGTGCCCCGCCTGGACCTTGCCGACGGCGTCGGCGGGCAGGAAGGTCCGCCGGCGGCCGATGCGCAGGATCAGCCCGGTGACGGGCGGGTACGGTTCGGGCCCGTACAGCCGGGCGACGACGTCGACGACGCGCCCGACCTCCTCGCCGGACTGGTTGGTGGCCGGGCCCCCGACGAGCCCGGCGAGCGACACCAGTGACGTACGGACCGCCTTGGACGCGGTGGCACGGCGTTCCAGAGTGACCCGCCGGTCGCGCAGACGGGCCGAGGTGGACATGAGCAGAGTGTGGGCAGCCAAGACGAACACCCCCTTGCCCCACGACGGCGGGGCACCGGGCCGCCCTGGGCAGCACGCCTCCCCCTGGACCTCGGCACACAGCACGACGACGGCACGCCGACGCTCGGTCCGGCGGAGCCGATGTGCGGCAGCACTCAGGGAAGGACGGGCTGTCCGGGGCCGCGGAAGGACAGCGTGGACAACACGGAGGAGGGCCGACTATGGCCCGGACTACTGTCCATCTCGCCTCCTCCCGGTCCCGGCCGCGCAACGGGCGTCGCAGCCATACGGCAAGGGGCAACCGGGAGCACTCGGCTCCGGCGCACCCCAACTCGTCAGAGCTTTGGCACTCCACGGCGTGATCCCCCGCCGACCAGGCGGGGGAAGCCACTTGGGGTCACCCCTTGGGCCGGGGAGACCTGTCCTGATCCGGAGCGTCTCTCGACGGGTGGGATCAGTGGCCTGTGTCCGTGAAGACGCCTCACCGAACGAGGTGTCTGGTCAAACCTCACACAGAATACGCCTGCCGCGACCCGGCTTCCCCGCCTATGACCGGCCCTTGACCATGCCTGTGAGCTATCGCAACCGGATCGAGTGAGACGAGCGGCGCCTCGAAGTGCCGGCTGATCCCGTCCGCCGCGTTCGGATCCCGCTGTCGGACGGTGCGCGGGAGCACTCGTGCTCGGTCTCTCGGATCACGTACGTCCCCCCGCCTCCCCGTGAAACCCTACACACCGTAGGGTGCAGGGTGCCCGTCGATTCGGCGCGGCGGCAGTGAGTCGACGACGGGGAATCCATGAAAGAGCCCGACACTCTGTCACCGGTGGGTGACACCGTCTTCGAGGAGATCCTGGACCAGGCCCTGGACTCGCCGGAACTCTCGGAAGCGATCGGCGGTGCCCTTACAGGGCCGACCCGTGGGCGACTTCGCGCCGAAGCCCTGAACGCGCGGGCAGCCATAGCCGGCGCCGCCGCCGTCGAGTACGACCGCTGTCTGCGGTTGCGGGCCTCCGCCGACGAGACCGACCACGGGCGACAGCGCGATGCCGACTCGACCGTTGCTGCACGCGAGGAAGGCGGCGAACTGCTGGCGAGGCTGGCCGTGCTGGTGCCGAGCCTCGGAGCCGTAGCCGCGGGTGTGTTCCTGCTGACCGGGTTCAGCCTGCATGCCCTGGACGCCCGGCCACACTTGGGCGACGGGCTCATCGCGGCGGGCGTGGTCGCCGCCGCAGTGGCGGCAGGGGCGACTCTGGGCGATCTGGCGTGGCTGCTGACGACGGCCCGCAACCGCGCACCCGCCGACCACTCGGAGCCGCCCGATCGGGACGCCGCGGTACGTCAGGCGCAGGAGGCCTGGCAACGGGCCCTGCTGGAGCGGGGGCTGCTCCCCTTCCTGCTCGGCCGACTGGATGCGACGAGCCCGCCCGATGCCGGGAACCCTGACCAGCAGGGGTGACCCATGCCGGGGGTGTCCCGGCCGCGCGGCACGACGGGCACGGCGGTGGCGTAGCTCCTTGAAGCAGTTCTCGATCGGTCAGCAGGCCCTCGCCGCTGCCCGCGTGGCGCGCTTCGGTCTAACGGGGCCCACGACTACTCCGACGACGACAGCGGGCACGGTCACCTCCGTCGACCTGGAGGGACAGCAGGGCAATGCCGTCTGGAAGGTCAGCATCGTCACCGACAAGGGTGTGGAGCACGAGGTCACCGTCGACGCCGGGTCCGGCAAGGCCATGGCTGTGCACACCGACCGCTCGGACGACGACCGTACTGACGACTGAGTCGCCGCCCCCGGTGTACCGGTGTGCGAGCGTAGGTCTACGCGCCGGTGAGCGCGCTGACGCCGGTCCGGGTGCCGAGGTAGACATGGTCGCCGGAGAGCACGGGCGAGGCGAAGTTCGGCAGGTGGCCCACCGCCAGGTGCTGACGGACCCGGCCGGTGTCCGGGTCGAGGGCGTACAGGGTGCCCGTCTCGAAGTCGGTGACCCAGACCGCGCCGCCGCCGATCACGGGCGAGCCCGCCCGTCGCAGCGCGATGCGCCACCCGGTGGTCATCGTGCCGTCCGCCCGGACCGTCAGCTGCAGCAGCCCGTGGGAGCACGGCACATAGACGGTGCCGCCGGTGAAAGCCGCCGCTCCGTACGCCGGGCAGGCGCGGGTCTGCGCGAGCTGCCCGCCGATTCCGCCGAGGTGGTCGGCGGCCAGCAAGTAGGCGGTGCCGCTCTTGCCGACCGTCAGGACGAAGCGGCCGATCCGCACCGGGGTGAGGGAACCCAGGTCGGCATCGGCCGCGTTGTCCCGCCCCCAGCCGGAGGGGGCGAAGTAGTCGGTACGGTGCAGATCGGAAGAAAGGGACAGAACTGAGTCCGTTCCGTCATAACTCCCGCCGGTGGACTCGCCGTTGCCGACCGGCACCAGAAGCCGTCCGCCGTCGACCACCGGTCCGCCCGGCGCCCAGATGCCGCCCATGCGGTGGGTGGGCACGGTGTACGAGGTGACGGGACCCGCGCCGGTGACCGCAACCGAGACCACGGAGCCCCGGTAGGACCCGCAGTCGCCGTACAGCCCGCCGTAGGCGATGTAGACCCGGCCGGCCAGCAGGGCGAGCGCGGCACGCTGCTGATGGGCCGATCGGTCGCCGGCCGGGGGCTCCACCTCGCGGTCCACCATCTCGTGGCCCGTGGCGAGGTCCAGTCCCACCAGGTGGTGGCGCCCGCCGGCGGTCTCGGCGACGGCGAGGACGAGCCCCGTGGAGGCGTCGTACACGGGCGTGCCGGTGATGCCCAGCGGGTCGATGTTTCCGCACTCCAGGCCCGATCGCGGTTGCGGTGTGCCCAGGTGGCGGCGCCACAGGACGCGGCCGGTGTCCGGGGCGAGTGCGTAGACGGTGTTGTTCTCGGTGGCGGCGACCACCTTGCCGCGCACCACGAGTGGCTGGCCGTACACCGCGCCGTCGAGCCTGGCCGTCCAGGCCGGCCGGAGCGTACCGAGCGCCGGTGTGTCAGGGGCGTACCCACTGCGCGGTCCGTCACGGTGGTACATCGGCCAGTCCGCCTGCCCGGCGGGTGCCGCCGACCGGCTCTGCGGGGGCAGGGAACGCGGTGCCGGTACGGGGCTGTCGTCGCCCGTCGAACACCCGGCGGCCAGCAGCCCGCCGCACAGCACCACCGCCGCGAGCCGCCGAGCCATCACCGTCGCCCCCTTCCGCCGCCGAGGAGACCAAGATGTGCCCCCTCTCCTCACACTGTGCCCGGCACACGCGTCCGCAGCGCCCGCCGATTCTCCGCGAGGGCGCCACAGGGCACCAACTCCCCTCGCGACTGGGGGCTTGGCCAAGAGAGCACCAAGGGACGGTCAAGGTGACGGACAGATCCACCGGCACAGACAACCTCGACCGGCAGCCTCACATCCTCAACTGCGCGAAGGTGAACGTGCCGGCCACCAGGGTCGGCCGTCTTCCGCCGTCACGGCCGCACCTCATCAGTCCTACAAGATGTAGGGTGCTCTCGCCCTACAAGGTTGTAGGGCGAGGTGGACGGCAAGCACGCGGGAAGAGACATGACCAAAGTACCGCGCACCGATCATGGTCGCCGGCCAGGGGGATTCGTTCGGCACCCTCAGGAGCTGCGTTCCGGGCGCGAGGCGCTTGCCGTGGACCTCGACCCTCAGCTCCCCGCCGGCCGATGCACCACCTTCGGGCAATCACCTCCGCCGCGGACGCCGCAGGTCTCCGGCTGGCGTTCGTTCGGACTACGCGGTAGAAGGGGTCGGGCACGCGACGGCCCTCGCCTGTCCCCCGTCCCCACCCGTACCGATCCCACAGCCCACTCCCCAAGGTGACCCCAGTCATGACCGCCCAGCAGCAGTCGGCCCTGATCCCCCGCCGGCGCTCCACCCCCGCACAACCGCCCGCTCCCTCCCGGCTGCGGGCGCGGGCAGCCGCATTCACCGTCTGGTATCTGCGGCTGATCGCCCTGCTCAACATCGCGGCGGTGGTGTCCGTGCCGTTCCGGCGCGAGGTCGACGAGCACAACACCGGCCGGATCTACGCCTCCCACACGGCTCACCGGTTCCACGCGCATCACGCGGGCGAGTACTTCACGCCGTACCTGGCCACCGCCGGCCTGGTCTCGGCCGCGCTCGCGATCTTCCTGTCGCTGGTGATGCGGCGCCGGAAGCGGGCCGCCTGGACGGTCAACATGGCCCTTGCCGGGCCGCTCTTCGCGCTGTACGTCGTAGCACTCACCCAGGACCCGTTCCGCAGGCACGTCTTCAACTGGGGGTCGGCCCTGCTCACCGGCCTGTTCGTGGCCGCGCTGCTGATCGGGCGCCGGGAGTTCGAGGCGGTCGGGGACCGGTCCAACCCGAAGCTGGCGCTCGCCTTCGGAGCGGGCGGCATCCTGGTCAGCGGCACCATCGGCACGCTGCTGGTCGGCGCGACCAACAAACTCCACGGTGCCACGCTGTTCGACAAGGTCGCGTACACGCTGCTGCGGGGCATCAGCGTCGGCCCGCTCGCCGACCGCGTGCATGCCGTGCAGGCGCCCCGCTGGGTGGACGTCATCGTCAACATCATGGTCGCCGCGACCTTCTGCCTCGTCCTGTACGTCTGCTTCCGCTCGCCCCGCGGCCGGGACCTGCTGGGCCCGGAGGACGAGGAGCGGCTGCGCGCGCTGCTCGACCGGCACGGCGAGCGCGACTCCCTCGGCTACTTCGTGCTCCGCCGCGACAAGGCCGTCATCTGGTCGCCGACCGGCAAGGCCGCCGTCGCCTACCGCGTGATCGGCGGAGTCACCCTCGCCTCCGGCGACCCGATCGGCGACCCGGAGGCATGGCCCGGCGCCATCGACGCCTGGCTCGCCGAGGCCCGCCGCCACGCCTGGACGCCCGCCGTGATGGGCGCGAGCGAGGAGGCCGGCACGATCTACGCCCGGCACGGCCTGGACGCCCTCGAACTCGGCGACGAGGCCATCGTGGACCTCGCCGACTTCACCCTCGACGGCCGTGCCATGCGCGTCGTACGTCAGGCGCACAACCGGGTGCGGCGGGCCGGGTACACCGTGCGTATGCGCCGCCACGCCGACATCCCCGAGGCCGAGATGGCCACGCTGGTCGAACGCGCCGACCAGTGGCGCGACGGCGCCACCGAGCGCGGCTTCTCCATGGCGCTCGGCCGGCTCGGCGACCCGGGCGACGGAAGCTGCGTGATGCTGGAGTGCCACGACGCCGAAGGCGAGTTGCGGGCGCTGCTGAGCTTCGTGCCCTGGGGCGAGCACGGGCTGTCCCTCGACCTCATGCGCCGCGACCGGGACGGCGAGAACGGCCTGATGGAGTTCATGGTCGTCGAGCTGCTGCTGCGCGCAAAGGAGTTGGATGTACGACGGGTGTCGCTGAACTTCGCCATGTTCCGTTCCGTCTTCGAGCGCGGCGCACGCCTCGGCGCCGGACCGGTGCTACGGCTGTGGCGCTCCATCCTCACCTTCTTCTCCCGCTGGTGGCAGATCGAGTCCCTCTACCGCGCCAACGCCAAGTACCGGCCGGTCTGGGAGCCCCGCTTCCTGCTGTTCGAGAAGTCCGCGGACCTTCCGCGCATCGGCATCGCCAGCGCCTGCGCGGAGGGCTTCCTCACCCCGCCACGCCTGCCCCAGCTCCGGAGGAACCAGCCCGCTCAAGAGGTTTCGTCAGCAGGCTGACCCAGCGGGAGGGGCAGGCACTGCGTGACCTCCTCTGCAAGCAGCCATGAGGGCGTGAGCGGCCGGCGCGGGCCGCCCACGCCCTCGATGCGGCCGGTGTGATCACCGCGGCCGCCACCGGCCCACCCGGCACCCCCCGGCCATGCCAACTACCGGGCACCCGGCGCCCGTTCGGCGCGCCGGAAAACCCTGCGCGCGGCGCGGCCGTCCGGCATACGCTGACGCCCGCTGTCTGCCGAGGAGGATGCATGGGGATCCGAAGCCTGACCCGTAGCGAAGCCGAGCGCCGGGCCGCGCTGTTGACCGTCGAGCGGTACGACGTGGACGTCGACCTCACGGCGCTGCCCGACGGACCCGAGGTGCGGTGTGTGTCCACCGTGACCTTCAGCTGTCACGAGCCGGGCGCCGAGACCTTCGTGGACTGCGCGGCAGAGGTCGTCGGCGCCACCCTGAACGGCACCGCGCTCACCCCCGGCGGTGACGGCCGGATCCCCCTGCCCGCCCTGGCCGGGCACAACGTGCTGCGTGTGGAGAGCGTCCAGGCCGACACGGCCGCGGGCGGGGGCGTGCACAAGGCGACCGACCCCGCCGACGGCGAGGTCTATGTGTGGATGAGCTTCGAACCGGACGAGGCCCGGTTCGTCTGGGCGTGCTTCGACCAGCCCGATCTCAAGGCCCCGCACGCCTTCACCGTCACGGCCCCCGCCGCCTGGACCGTCACCAGCAACTCCGGCGAGGCACGCATCGAGGAGCTGGGGACGGCCCGCCGCTGGACCTTCCCGGACACGCCGCCGCTGTCCCCGTACAACACCGTCGTCAACGCGGGCCCCTTCCACGAGATCCGCCGCGAGGCCGACGGCCACGACCTGGGCCTGTACGCGCGCCGCTCGCTCGCCGGGGTTCTCGACCGTGACGCCGACGAGATCTTCACCCTCACCCGGCAGGGTCTCGCCTTCTACGGCGAGGCCTTCGCGATGCCGTTCCCGCAGCGCAGGTACGACCAGGTGTTCGTGCCCGAGTTCGGCGGGGCGATGGAGAACTACGGCTGCGTGACCTGGTCGGACGTGTTCCTGCGGAGGGCCGCGCCGACGCCCGCCGAGCGGGAGTTGCTCGCCAAGGTGCTGCTGCACGAGATGGCGCACATGTGGTTCGGCAACATCGTCACCATGCGGTGGTGGGACGACCTCTGGCTGAACGAGGCCTTCGCGGAGTTCGCCTGCCACTGGGCCGCCGAGCGCGCCACCCGGTACACGGACGCCTGGGCGGGGCACCTGGTGGGCGACAAGCTCAAGGCCTATCTTGCCGACCAGGGCCCGGTCTCCCACCCGATCCACCAGCCCATCCACGACGTCGCACAGGCCGCGTCGATCTTCGACAACATCACCTATCCCAAGGGCGCCTCGGTCCTGCAGCAGCTGATGACGTATGTCGGCGAAGAGAGCTTCCGGGCCGGTATGGCCGCCTACTTCGCCCGCCACGCCTGGGACAACACCACGCTCCAGGACCTGATCGACTCCCTCGGCAAGGCGAGCGGGCGAGACCTGGACGGCTGGCGCACCGCCTGGCTGGCGACGTCCGGCACCGACCGCTTCCGGCTGGAGCGCGAGGGCGAGAGCGTCACCCTGGTGGCCGCCGGCACCCCACGCCCGCAGGTTCTGGCGGTGGGCGCGTACGCCCGGAACGGACAGGCGCTGCAACGTACGGCGCTGGTGCGCGTCGAGGTGACACAGCCCCGTACCCCGGTCGCCGGCCTGCCTCCAGCGGCGGACGTCCTGCTGATCAACGACGACGACCTGACCTTCGCCACCGCCCGCCCGGACCCCACGACCCGGGACACCCTCCTCCGTTCGGCCGCGGACCTGCCCACGGCCATCTCCCGGGGCGTGGCCGCCGCCACCGTGTGGGACATGTTGACCACCGGCGAGGCCACGGCCGTGGAAGCCGGGCAGTGCCTCACCGCGGTCCTCGCGGCCGAGACGTCGGACGCCGTGATCGAGCCGTATCTGACACTCGCCGCGAACATCGCCGAGCTGTGGGCGCCGCCCGGCGATCGCGCGGAGCTGACGGCGGCGGTGGCCAGGATCTGTCGGGACCTCGCCGCGGACCCCGGCCGCCGCCAGGTCGCCCTGCGCGGCCTGGCCCGTACCGCCACGACCGACGAGGACCTCGCCCGGCTGCGCGAACAGGCGGGCGACGACGTCGACCTGCACTGGCGCGCGCTGGTCCGCGCGGCCGAACTGGGCGGGGACGTCTCGTCCGAGGCCGCCCTCCTGCTGGAACGCGACCCGGACCCCGACGCCTGGATCCGCGCCCTCACCGTACGGGCCGCCGTGCCCGACGCCGCCGCCAAGGCAGAGGTCTGGCAGAAGCTCGTCGTCGACCGCGCCGTCCCCATCTCCGCGGTCGGCCAGGTGGCGGCGGCCTTCTGGCGTCCCGCCCAGGACGACCTGCTGCGCCCATACACGCAGCGCTACCTGGAGGCGATCCCCCATCTGCACCAGGGGGGAATGATCCCGGCGATGATGTTCACCAGTTACCTGTTCCCGCCCCACGGCATCGACTCCGGCTACGTCGAAACCGCCCAGCGGATCTCCGAAGAGGCAGCCCCGGTGGTCCGCAACACACTCCTCGAACGCTCGGACACGGTCCGCCGCATGCTCCACTCGCGTTCCCTCAGGCCCTGACCGTTCCTGCGGGACGCCCGACCGTCCAGGCCCGGCCGCGTCTGCCTGCGGCCGCGCCTGCGCGGGCGGTCAGCCCGTGCCGGCACAGGAAGCGGTCAGTCGTCGGCCCGGTGAGCGGCCGCGAACTCCCGCAGTTTGTCCACGGGGGCGTTGAACTTGTCGTGGTCGCCGACGGTCGGCCCGGACGACGTGTACTGCCACATCGTGTACGTCGACCAGCCCGCCGGAAGCTCGCCCACCGTCGACGCGTACCGGGCGACCCACAGGGGGTTGGTGGAGCCGAAGCCCTTGTAGCCGCCCGTGCAGTTGTTCCACCAGTTCGTGGCCGTGTAGATCACGGCGGTGCGACCGGTGCGGGCCTTGTAGCGGTTCAGGAAGGCACGGATCCAGGCCACCATGCCGCTCTTGGTCTTGCCGTAACAGGGGTCACCGTAGGGGTTCCACTCGATGTCGAGGGCACCGGGCAGTGTCCGGCCGTCGGCGGACCAGCGCCCGCCGTGGTCGACGAAGTAGTCGGCCTGCGCGGCGCCGCTGCCGGAGTCCGGCGTGGCGAAGTGGTACGCCCCGCGCACCATGCCGACGCGATAGGCGCCGTCGTACTGCTGGGCGAAGTAGGGGTTCTGGTAGGACGTCCCCTCGGTGGCCTTCGTGTAGGACCATCGGGTGCCGCTGCTCCACAAGGCGGACCAGGCGACGTCGCCCTGGTAGCTGGAGACGTCGACGCCTTCGGTCTGGCCGGACTGCAGGGGCGGGGGGTCGGGATCGGGGTCGTGGTGGGCGCCCATCCCTTCGTACTTTCCGACGCCCATTCCCATATAGGCGCCGCCGCGCACCGGCGGATCGGGCCAGGGTCCGGCCGCCGAGTACGCGGGCGGCATGGCGGGCAGGGTGAGGAGGAGGCCGGTCAGGGCAGCGATGAGACGCCAGCGCGAGCGGCCGTGCTGAGGACGGAAGCAGCTTGGCACGCAACCCATCTGACCCCGGGGCGCGCCGCACCGCACGCCATGTACCGCCCAATGAAGGCATTCCGGGGTCGGAGTACTCCAATGGGTGTGCCTCGTGGTTGCGTGTGCGGCGATGGTGTCGTTGGCGTTTTCCGTCGGTTCGTACGCCGGCCGCGGGCCCGTGCAGGAGGAGGTGCTGGTGGGTGGAGCTGTTGACGAGGGGACGTCCCGGAGGGCTGTTCGTCGGCTTGTGCACGCTGGACGTCATTCAGCTCGTGGACCATGCGCCGGCTTCGAACGAGAAGCTGACGGCTCGTGAGCAGGTCGTCGCGGCAGGCGGTCCGGCGGCGAACGCGGCCGCCGCCTTCAGCCACCTGGGGGGCACGGCCCGGCTGCTCACCGCGATCGGTTCCCATCCGCTGGGGCTCGGGATCAAGGAGGACCTCGGCCGCCTGGGGGTGGCCGTGTCGGACCTGGCGGCCGAGTCGGCCGAGCCGCCGGCCGTGTCGTCCATCCTGGTGACTGCGTCCAGCGGGGAACGCGCCGTCGCCTCGACCAACGCGAAAAGCCACCGGCTCACCCCGCCCGACGATCTCGACATGCTGGTGGCCGCCTGTGACATCGCGGAGTTCGACGGCCATCACATGGACCTGGCCGTGGCCGCCGCCCGGCTCGCGCGCACCGCCGGCCGTCCGACCGTCCTGGACGGGGGCAGTTGGAAGGACGGCACGCAGGACCTGCTGCCTTTCATCGACGTGGCCGTCTGCTCGGCAGACTTCCGCCCGCCCGGCGCGAGCACTCCGGCGGACACGCTGCGGTTTCTGCGGGAGCACGGGGTCGCATGGTCGGCGGTCAGCCGGGGAGGAAGGCCCCTCCTGTGGGCCGGCCCCCACAGCAGTGGGACGGTGGACGTGCCCGCGGTCCGTGTGGCGGACACGCTGGGAGCGGGTGACGTGCTGCACGGGGCGCTCGCTCATCACCTCGCCGTCCAGGGACCTCTGACGTCGGAGGGCTTCGTGCAGGCACTGCGGGGTGCGGCCGCGGTGGCCTCGCGGGCGTGTGCGTCGTTCGGCACACGTGCCTGGATGCAAGGAGGTTGAGGCCCAACCGGCTGCGGGTCGACTCTACCCAGCTGTGGTTGAAAATTCAAACGCAGATCGGCCCATTCATCGCATGGATGAACCGGATACGGGATTCGGATAACGCCAAGGATGGCGGACAGGCACGGACGCACCCATAGTCGTCCCTACCCGCACGCCGCTGTCCGGACCAGCCGCAGTCGTGCGGCCGTCCCCTGCATGCCGTGCGCCGATGGCGCCCCTGACAGGCATGCCCGCTTCCGTACACCCTGTCTGGAGTCGCCATGCCCGGTTCCGTCCCGCCGCCGTCCGCCACCGCGGTCGACGACGCCCCCTCGTCGCCCGTAACCGTCTCGGGCCCGGCCCATCTGCTGCGCGTGGGCGTGCTGATGGCGGGCAGTTGTCTGCCGATTCTCGGGGCGGTGCTCATCGCGCCGGTGCTGCCGAAGATGCAGGACCACTTCGGATCCGTTCCGGGTGCCAAGGCGCTGGTGCCACTCGCGCTGACCGTTCCCGCGCTGGCGCTGGCCCTGCTGGCCCCGTTCGCCGGCGTGATCGTGGACCGCCTCGGCCGCAGGCGGCTGCTGATCGTGGCGACGCTGCTGTACGCCCTGTTCGGCACCGCCCCGCTCTGGCTGGACTCGCTCGGCGCCATCATCGCCAGCCGCGCCCTCGTCGGTGTCACCGAGGCCGCGATCATGACGTGCTGCACCACGCTGATCGGCGACTACTACTCGGGGCAGCGGCGCGTGAAGTACCTCGCCCTGCAGACCATGTGCGCCTCCGCCTCGGCCACCGTGTTCTTCGTGCTCGGCGGCGCCGCCGGAGCGGCGGGCTGGCGGGTGCCTTTCTGGGTGTACGCCGTGAGCCTGGCGCTGGCCCCGTTGATGGTGACCGCCCTGCCCGACCCTGCTGCACGCCCCGCCGCCGTCGCGGTACCGGCCGCGGTGGAGGACCGACGGCCCTTCCCCTGGCGGGAGTTGAGGGGCATCTGCATCCTGACCTTCTTCGGGGCGATGGTCTTCTACACCGTCCCGGTGGAGATGTCGTACCTGCTCGACGACCTCGGGACGAAGAACTCCGGTGTGATCGGTCTGGCCACGGCGATCGCCAGTGCCGCGACCGTGGGCGGGGCGATCACCTTCGCCCGCCTCGGGCGCTCCCCGGACGCGATGCTGCCGGGCGTTCTCGCCGTCTGCGGGGTCGGCTTCGGGGTGATGTTCCTTGCGGGCAACGCGCCGCTGCTGGTCGCCGGAGCGGTGATCAACTGTCTCGGCACGGGCATGCTGCTGCCCGCCCTGCTCACCAGCGCCATGTCCCGGCTGGCCTTCGAGGACCGCGGCCGCGGCACAGGTCTGTGGACGGCTGCCTTCTTCGCCGGTGAGTTCGTCTGCCCCTTGGTGCTGCTCGCCGGGGAGTCGGCGGTCGGCAGCCTCGCAGGCGCCGTCGGCGTGCTGGGAGTGGCCGCCGCTCTCGTCGCCGCGGGTCTGCTGGCGGCCCGCCGCCGCGCGCCCGCCGCCGAGTCCCGCCCGCTGCCGGAGCAACTGGCCTGAGGTCACGCGCGCCGACGGGCACAGACGCGTCGCTCAGGGGCCGGCAGCGGGCCGGATCACGGCCGGCCCGCCGTCGGCCCGGCGTCCTGTGCGCCGGAGACGGCCCTCTCGTGGCCGTTGCCCGTCAGCGTCGCGCCCACCTCCGCCGCCTTCTGACGGAGCCAGATGTGGGCCGCGTCCTGGGCGTGCACCGGATGCCACCACATCGCCTCCTGCACCGGTACGGCCTCGAAGGGGCAGGGCAGGACGCGAACCGCGGCTAGGCGGGTCGCGCTGCGGGCCAGGCGTTCCTGGATCATCGCGACCCGGCTGGTGCCCTCGACCATGTGGGGCAGCAGCTGAAAGGCCTGCACGGACACCTCCACCCGGGGGCTGATGCCGATCATGCTGAGCTGGCGGGTCGCGGGGGCGTCGTAGGGGCGCTGGTAGACGGCCCAGGGCAGGCGTGCCAGGTGGTCGAGGGTGAGCTCGTCGCCGATCTCGGGGTTGTCGTCGGCGACCAGGCACAGCCATCGGTCCTGGTGGAGGTCGACGGCGGGCAGGCCGTCAATGACGCCGTGCGGCATGAGCAGGCCGTCGACCGTGCTCAGCGCGGTGGCGGGGTTCTCCACGACGGACGGCGGTGTGTGCTGGAAGGTGAGCCGGATGCCGGGCGCCTCGTGGTGCAGGGCGCGGGCGAGCGCGGCACCGAACACGGCCGTGCCGTAGTCGGACGCGAACAGTGTGAACTCCCGGGTCTCGGCCGCGGGGTCGAAGTCGGCCTGGCTGGAGAAGACACGTTCCAGCAGGTCGCAGGCGGTCACACTGCGGTCTCGCAGGGCGACGCCGAGCGGGGTCAGCTCGTAGGAGTTCCCGGTGCGTGCGAGCAATTCGTCGCCGAAATGACGGCGCAGCCTGGCCAGCGCCGCGCTCATCGCGGGCTGGCTCAGTCCGATGCGCTCGCCGGCCCGGGTGACGTTGCGCTCCTCCAGCAGCGCACGCAGGGCGACGACCAGATTGAGGTCGAGACGGGACAGGTTCACTGGCTACCACCTGGGAGCGAGCTGGCGAGCTGATGGGTGCGGGCGGCCATCCTGCGCATCATCCATGCCATGGATGTGATGGATCCACAGGATTGATTTCCCTGATTGGTTGATCGGGGTCAGAGTAGTCCGCAACCCAGCAGGAGGAAATCTGATGGCAACGCTCGTGCAACCTGCCGGCCCGTTCGCGCTCGGCACGTTCTCGGCCCAGGACGACGGAGCCCCCTTCCCCGGCCTCTTGGCCGAAGGCCGCGTACTCGACCTGAGCAAAGCCCTGGACTGGGCGCCGCGCGAGGTGCGTGCCGTGGTCGAGCGGTGGGAGCAGGCCCTCCCCGAGCTGCATGCCCTGGCGGGCGACACCGCCCTCGACTGGCGGCCGCTGGAGGGCCTGCGGGTGCACGCCCCGCTGGAGCCCCGCCAGATCTTCCAGTCCGGCGCGAACTACCGACAGCACGTGATCGACCTGGAGGTCGCCCACCGCTCCCCTGACGATCCGCGCACGGTCGAGGAGGCGCGTGCGGAGATCGCCGCGGTCATGGACCGCCGGGCCGCCGAGGACCTGCCGTACGTGTTCATCGGCCTGCCGAGCACGGTCACGGGACCGTACGACGACGTCGTACTGCCCGACTGGGCCGAACAGCCGGACTGGGAGCTGGAGTTGGCGGCCGTCATCGCCAAGCCCGCCTACCGGGTGTCGGTGGAGGAGGCCCTGGAGTACGTGGCCGGCTACACGATCGCCAACGACCTCACCGATCGTGCCACCGTCTTCCGCCGGGACATGAAGGCCATCGGTACCGACTGGCTGCGCTGCAAGAACGCCCCCGGCTTCACCCCGCTCGGGCCATGGCTCGTGCCGGCCGGGTCGATCGCGGATCCGCAGGATCTTCGGGTCACCCTGAAGCTGAACGGCGACACCATGCAGGACGAGTCCACCAAGGACATGCTCTTCGGGGTCGCGCGGCTGGTGTCGTACATCTCCCGGACTTCCCAACTTCTGCCCGGCGACCTGGTGTTGACCGGCAGCCCGGCCGGCAACGGCATGCACTGGGGCCGGCTGCTGCGCGACGGCGACGTCATGGAGGGCTCCATCACCGGTCTGGGTGTCCAGCGCACCCGATGTGTGGCGGAGGAGGCATCATGACGCTCGACCGTCACGACCCGGAGGGCGCGATCGCCGAGGCCGCCAAGTCCTGCTCCAACTGGGGACGTTGGGGCGAGGACGACGTACTCGGCACGCTCAACTTCCTCGACGAGGCCAAGCGGCGTGAAGGCGCTGCGCTTGTGCGCCGCGGAGTCAGCTTCTCACTGTCGCAGTCCTTCGACATGAACGGCCCGCAGAAGGGCTGGCGCCGGCGGACCAACCCCGTCCACACGATGCTCGACACCGGCGGCGACGCCGCCCTCGGCAACCAGGGCTTCCCGCACGGCATCGGCGGCGCCGACGACGTGATCGCCATGCCGTTGCAGTGCTCCACCCAGTGGGACGGACTCGGCCACATCTTCGACCACGGCAGGGCCTGGAACGGACGGGCGGCCGAGAAGGTCGTCACCTCCGAGGGCGACCTCGTCACCGGCATCGAGCACATGGCGCCGTATGTCGCCGGGCGCGGGGTGCTCCTCGACGTGGGCCGAGTGATCGGCGCGGACGGCGAGTTGCCCGACGGCTTCGCGATCACCGAGGAGCATCTGACCGTGGCCGCCGCGGCGCATGGGGTGGCCGTCGGGCGCGGCGACATCGTCCTCGTACGGACCGGGCACCTCGCCCGCGCCCGGCGCGAGGGCTGGGGCGACTACGCGGGCGGGCCCGCACCGGGCCTGTCGTTCACCACCGCGGGCTGGCTGCACGGCACCGAGATCGCCGCGATCGCCACCGACACCTGGGGTTTCGAGGTGCGGCCCAACGAATTCGAGAACGCCTTCCAGCCGCTGCACCAGGTCGTCATCCCCAACATCGGACTGCTGATCGGCGAGATGTGGGACCTCGACGCGCTCGCCGCGGACTGCGCAGAAGACGGCGTGTACGAGTTCTGGCTCACCGCGGCGCCACTGCCCATCACCGGTGCGGTCGGCTCCCCGGTCAACCCCATCGCCGTCAAGTAACGCCCGGCCGCGCCCCTAAGGGGCGAGCCGCATCCCCCGCCGCCCGAAGCCGTGCGGCCCCGACCGGGAGGTATCCCCGACATGACCGATCCCCACGCCCGTTCCGTACTCGTCGTCGGTGGGGGCGCCTCCGGCAACGCCGTCACGATCCTGCTGCGCCGTGCGGGCATCACGGTGGACCTGATCGAGGCCAGCCCCGACTGGCACGCCTCCACCGGTTCCGGCATCACCCTCCAGGGCAACGCCCTCAGGGTGCTGCGCGAACTGGGCGTCTGGGAGCAGGTGAGCGCCTCCGGTTTCGCCTTCGGCTCAGTGGGGGTCACCGCCCCGGACGGCACCGTGCTGTTCGTCGCCGAGGACATCCAGACCGGCGGCCCGGAGCTGCCCGCCACCGTCGGCATGCAGCGCCCCCGGCTCCAGCAGATCCTGAGCGACGCGGTCCGCGCATCCGGTGCCACCGTGCGCCTGGGCGTCACCGCCGAGTCCCTGGAACAGGACACCGACGGCGTCTCGGTACGCCTCAGCGACGGCACCGAGGGCCGCTACGACCTGGTCGTCGCCGCCGACGGTCTCAACTCGGCGACCCGCGCCGCGATCGGCATCACCGACAAGCCCGCGCCGACCGGCATGGCCATCTGGCGCATCGCCGCTCCGCGTCCGGAGGGTCTGGAGCGCACCGACCTCGCCTACGGCGGACCGGCCTACATCGCCGGATACTGCCCCACCAGCGAGAGCACCATCTACGCCTACGTCGTCGAGGGGTGCCGGGACCGCGCGTCGATCCCGCCCCAGTCGTACGCCGACGAGATGCGCGGCCTTGCACAGGGCTACGGCGGCTTCTGGCCCGAGATCGTGAAGCACATCGACGATCCGGCCAAGGTCAACTACACCTGGTTCGACCGCCACCTGGTGGAAGGGCCCTGGCACCGCGGCCGGGTCGTGCTGGTCGGGGACGCCGCCCACTGCTGCCCGCCCACCCTGGCGCAGGGCGCGGCGATGTCCCTCGAGGACACCTCAGTCCTCTGCGAGCTGCTGACCACCCGCGGCGACTGGGACGACCAGCTCTTCACCGACTACCGGGACCGGCGGCTGCCCCGGGTGCGCATGGTCGTCGACGCCTCCGTGCAACTGGGCCAGTGGACGCTCGACGGGGTGCGCGACGCCGACGTGCCGGGGCTGATCGGCCGCACCATGAACGCGCTGAAGGAACTCCCGTGACCGATCCCGCAGGCCTCTCGTCGATGCCGACGATCGACGTCCACGCCCACCTCCTGCTTCCGCAGGTCGAGGAGGCCGTCGCCGGACGCCCCGGGCTCGCCGAGGCCCGCGAGCTCGACGCCCGCCGCAACGGGCCGGCGGCCCTGGCCGTGAACGGTCCGATGGTCGGCACGCGCCTGCCGAAACTGACGGACGTCGCCGTGCGGCTGGCGGCGATGGACGCGCAGGGCGTGGACGTCCAGCTGGTCAGCCCGTCCCCGTCGCACTACCACTACTGGGCCGAACCTCACCTGGCCGAGCAGGTATGCCGGTTGGCCAACGAGGGCACGGCCGCGCACTGCGCGAAGGCGCCCGACCGGCTGCACGGCCTCGGCCTGGTCCCTCTCCAACACCCCGGTCTGGCCGTGGAGTTGCTCGACCACGCGCTGGACCAGGGACTGAAGGGGGTGGAGATCTCCTCGCACGCGCCCGGCCGCGAGTTGTCGGATCCCGCGTACGAGCCCTTGTGGTCCCGGGCGGAGGAGACCGGCGCGCTGGTCTTCCTGCACCCGTTCGGCTGCACGCTCGACGAGCGTCTGGACCAGTGGTATCTGTCCAACACCGTCGGCCAGCCCACCGAGAACGCGGTCGCCCTCTCCCATCTGATCTTCTCCGGCGTCCTGGACCGCCATCCGGGGCTGAAGCTGATCGCGGCGCACGGTGGCGGCTATCTGCCCACCCACATCGGCCGCTCCGACCACGCCTGGCGGGTCCGCCCCGACGCCCGGGGCTGCGCACGGGAGCCGAGCAGCTATCTGCAACAGCTCTACTTCGACTCCCTCGTCCACGATCCCCACGTACTGCGGGAGTTGCTCAGGGCCGCCGGGCCGGAGCGGATCCTGCTCGGCTCCGACTTCCCCTTCGACATGGGCACCGACGACCCGCTGGACGCACTGCGTGCCGCGGACCTGCCCGAGCCCGACTTCCACGCGGTGCGGGGCGGCAACGCCGCCGCCCTGCTCAACCTCGCCTGAGGAGGAACCCCCCATGAGCAACCGCCTGCTCACCCACCTGCGGCACGTCGACCTCGCCGTGCCCGACTACGACAAGCAGCTCGACTTCTACTCCGGAGTATGGGGTCTGACCAAGGTCGCCGAGGACTCCGGCATCTCCTTCCTGGCCGCCGAGGGCAGCCCCGAGCAGTACGTCATCCGGCTGCGCAAGGCCGACGAGAAGCGCCTCGACCTCGTGTCCTACGGTGCCGCGAGCGCGGCCGACGTGGATGCGCTCGCCGATCAACTCCTGTCCGACGGCGTGCAGTTGATCTCGCAGCCGGGCAAGGTGGACACCCCCGGCGGCGGTTACGGCTTCCGCTTCTTCGACGTCGACGGCCGCACCATCGAGGTCTCCGCCGACGTCCAGGTGCGGCAGCACCGCAGGATCGAGGAGAAGGAGTCGATCCCGGTCAAGTTGTCGCACGTCGTCCTCAACTCCCCCGATCTGAACCGCACTCGACAGTGGTACGAGCGCCACATGGGCTTCCGTCTCTCCGACACGCTCAGCTCGCCGCACATGGGCGAGGTCATGCACTTCATGCGGATCTCCAACCAGCACCACTCGATGGCCATCGCGCAGGGACCGCACACCGCCCTGCACCACGTCTCCTTCGAGATGCGCGGCCTGGACGAGTACATGCGCGGCTCCGGGCGTGTGATGCGGGCCGGCGTCCGCAAGATCTGGGGCCCCGGCCGCCACATGGCGGGCGACAACACCTTCACCTACTTCCTCGACCCGCACGGCAACACCGTCGAGTACACGACGGAGCTGGAGGTCCTGGACGAGGACACCTGGCACCCGCACGTGTACGACTTCTCCCAGCCCGAGGTCACCGACCAGTGGGGCACCGCGAACCCCATGAACGAGCTGGTCGCCAAGGAGTCCTTCAACGACGTCGACCGCGGCGTCTTCGTCGCCCCACCGGTCTGACCGGCCCCCCTGTCACCGGGGGCGCGGCAGCCCGGTCATGCCCTGGCTCCCCGCCGCGCCCCCGGCCCCGCTCCGCCCGCCCTCCCGCCGACAGGACCCTGCCATGCGTTTCGCCACGTACGAGTACCGCAACCGACGCCAAGTGGCCGTCGTCGAAGAGGACGGCACGCTCAACCCCCTGCCGGGCGTCGCCTCACTCACCGGGCTGCTCGCCGAGGGCGGCGGTCTGCCCGAACTGCTCGACGCGGGGTCCGCGACGACCGACCTGCCGGCCGGCCCCCATGTCTCGGACGTACGGCTGCTGGCACCGCTCCAGCCGCCCACCGTGCGGGACTTCGTCACCTTCGAGGAGCACGTGGAGGGGGTGCGGCGGTCCGTGGACGGCAGCGTGGGCGTGCCCGAGCAGTGGTATGCGGCCCCCACGTTCTACTTCACCAACCCGTACGCGGTGTACGGGCCGGGGGACGACATCCCCGTGCCGCCGGGATCCGGCGTGCTGGACTTCGAGCTCGAGGTCGCCGCCGTGATCGGCAGGGAGGGCCGCGACCTCACTCCCGAGCAGGCCCGTGAGCACATCGTCGGCTACACCGTGCTCAACGACTGGTCCGCCCGCGACCTGCAGTCCGCCGAGATGCGGGTGGGGCTCGGCCCGTGCAAGGGCAAGGACACCGCCACCACCCTGGGCCCCTACCTGGTCACCGCCGACGAGCTGGACGAGTACCGCGACGAGGACGGGTTCCTGCGGCTGGGGCTGACCGCCGCGGTGAACGGCGAGGTGGTCGGCAAGGACCTGCTGTCCAACATGAGCTGGACGTTCGAGGAGATGGTCGCCTACGCCTCGCGCGGGACCTGGGTGCGCCCCGGCGACGTCCTCGGCTCGGGCACCTGCGGCAACGGCGGCTGCCTCGCCGAGCTGTGGGGCGTACGGGGCAGGCAGGACCCGCCGCCGCTCAAGCCGGGCGACACGGTCACCCTCACCGTCGAGGGCATCGGCACTGTCTCCAACACCGTGGTGCGCGGCGCCGATCCACTACCCGTCCCAGCCGGCCGACGCCGCTCGCGGGAGCGGCCGTGAGCGGACTCCATCCGAAGCGGCTGCTCGGCAAGGTCGTCGTGGTGACGGGCGCGGCAGGCGGCCAGGGCGCCGCGGAGGCCGAGGCACTCACCCGCGAGGGAGCCCGGGTGATCGCCACCGATGTGACAGAGGGGCCCGGCTGCCGCCGCCTCGACGTCACCAGCGAGCGGGACTGGGCCGAACTCACCGCCGAACTGCGGGAGTCGTACGGGCAGGTGCACGGCCTGGTCAACAACGCGGGCGTCACCTGGCGCGCCCGCATCGACGACGTACGCCCCGAGGACATGGCCCGCGTCCACGCCGTCAACGCCACCGGGCCGCTCCTGGGCATCCAGCACCTGGTGCCGCTGATGCGCGCGGGGGCGTCGATCGTGAACGTCGGTTCGTCGGCGGCGCTCACCGCCCACTACCCGGTGGCCTACACGGCCGCCAAGTGGGCACTGCGCGGCCTGTCGAAGACCGCCGCCATGGAACTGGGACCCCGCGGCATCCGCGTGAACACCATCCACCCCGGCTTCATCGAGACGGACATGACCGCCTCCGCCGCTCCGGCCTTCCGGGAGGCGAACCTCCGCCTGACCCCGCTCGGCCGCACCGGCACGGTGGACGAGATCACCCCGCTCGTCACCTTCCTCCTATCGGACGACTCCGCCTTCATCACCGGAGCCGAGATCCCGGTGGACGGCGGCTTCACCTCGCACGGTGGCGCGATGCCGATCTCGGACGCCCTGCGCCCCGATGCATGAATCAGCACACGCACGGCAGAAAGGCTCTTGAGCCATGGACAAGGTCTGCGCGAGCGCCGTGGAGGCGGTCGCCGACATCCCCGACGGTGCGTCGCTGGCCGTCGGCGGCTTCGGCCTCAGCGGCATTCCCGACGTGCTCATCCAGGCCCTCCACTCCCAGGGCGCCACGGGCCTGCGGGTCGTGTCGAACAACTGCGGCGTGGACGGACGGGGACTGGGCGTCCTGCTGGCCGACGGCCGGATCGCCCGCGTGACGGGGTCCTACGTCGGCGAGAACAAGGAGTTCGCCCGTCAGTACCTGTCGGGTGAACTGGAGGTGGAGCTGGTCCCGCAGGGCACACTGGCCGAACGGCTGCGCGCCGGCGGCGCGGGTATCCCCGCGTTCTACACGCCCGCCGGGGTGGGCACTCAGGTCGCCGTGGGCGGCCTCCCCTGGCGCTACGCATCCGACGGCGCGGTGGCCGTGGCCTCCCCGGCCAAGGAGACCCGGGACTTCGCCGACCGGACGTATGTCCTGGAACACGCCATCACCACCGACTTCGCACTCGTACGGGCCTGGCGCGCGGACACCCACGGAAACCTGGTCTTCCGCAAGGCGGCCGCCAACTTCAACCCGCTCGCGGCGATGGCCGGCCGCATCACGGTCGCCGAAGTCGAACAGCTCGTGGAACCGGGTGAGTTGAACCCGGACGAGGTGCATCTGCCTGGCATCTTCGTGCAGCGGGTGGTGGAGCTGACGGCCGCCCAGGCCACCGCCAAGCAGATCGAACACCTTCTGACTTCCGCGTCTTCGACACGAGGGACCGTACGCGCATGAGCACCGCCATCCCCACCCGACTGGGCTGGACCCGCGACCAGATGGCCGCCCGCGCCGCCGCCGAACTCAGCCACGGCTCCTACGTCAACCTCGGCATCGGCCTGCCCACCCGCATCCCCGGCCACCTCCCGCCCGGCGTACACGTCGTCCTGCACTCCGAGAACGGCATCCTCGGCACCGGCCCGTATCCGTACGAGGACGAGGTCGACCCTGATCTGATCAACGCGGGCAAGGAGACCGTCACCGTCCTGCCCGGCGCGTCCTTCTTCGACTCCGCGCTCTCCTTCGGCATGATCCGCGGCGGTCACATCGACACGGCCGTCCTCGGCGCCATGCAGGTCTCCGCCGCCGGCGACCTGGCCAACTGGATGATCCCCGGCACCATGGTCAAGGGCATGGGCGGCGCGATGGACCTCGTCCACGGCGCCCGCCGCGTCATCGTCCTGATGGACCACACCGCCAAGGACGGCACCCCGAAGCTGGTCGAGGAGTGCACCCTGCCACTGACAGGAGAGCGCTGCGTGCACCGCGTCATCACCGACCTCGGCGTCCTCGACATCACGCCCGACGGCCTGGTCCTGGTCGAATGCGCGCCGGGTGTGAGCGTGGACGACATCGCGGCTCGCACGGACGCGCCGGTGAAGACCTGAGCCACGCGTCCGTGCGCTGCGGGCAGGGATGGTGAGTCCCTGCCCGCGCCACGTTTTCCGGCGCGTTCCTACGACAGGGGCATGACCTTGCGGTAGGCGAACACCGCGGCCGTCGCAACCACGACATGCATCAGCAGCAGCGCCCCGACGCCGGTCGCGCCGCCGGCGCCGAAGAGCAGGAAGTCGGGAACGAAGGACACGACGACGAGCGTCGGCACCAGCCACCGCACCAGCGCCCGGGGATCCTTCGACACCCTGCGCACAACGGCCCAGCCGACCGCGCCGGCCACGACGCCGACCGCCGTCAGGAATATGTACGAGGACGCCTTCAGCGGCTTGAAGTCGTCAGGCGCGCCCGCGGCCGAGGCGAGGAGCGCAAGGAGCGCGTCCGCCGCGGAGGCCACGACGATCGCGGCGAGCACACCTCCCGCCACTACGAGTGGACCACGGCGGACGACGGCTTCGTCAGAGGCAACAGACATGGCAACTCCGGGGACGGGACGGCGGAGGGGCTCCGCGAGAAGTGTTTGAAGCATCAAACGGTAGTCTGAACGAATGTGTTTGAGGATTCAAGCTCAAGCGGCTACGGAGTCCACTGTCCGGCCTCGCCCCAGGCAGCCGACCGTTCCCGCGCCACATCGCGCAGGAGTCCGTGGAACACCTCCACCGCCTCCCGTGGCTCCAGCTCCGGCTTCTCCAGCCGTTACCCGGCGAACCGCACGGCGAGCTCCGCCATGAGGCGCGTGTCCCGGCGCACGGTGGTCAGCCCGATCGGTATCAGAGGGGAGAGATGACTGTCGTCGTATCCAACGACGGACATGTCGCGGGGAGTCTTGGGGCCCGCCCGAGTCAGGGCCATCGACAGGCCCCACGCACAACGGTCGTTGCCCACGAGAACGGCCGTCGGCAGGGGCGGACCCTGATCGCACTCCGCCACCAGCAGCCGTCCGGCCTCGATACCGGACGGCTCGGTGTGCTCGCCGGGAATCACCCGCACTTCGGCCTCCAGCACATGGCTGCGCATGGCCGCCCGGCAGGAGCGCCGGCGGTCGGCGGAGCCCGGGCCGCGGCCGCCGTCGATCTGCACGATCCGGCAGGCCCAGCTCGACGAGGTGGTCCATCGCCTGCCGTACGCCCTTGTCCTCAGCGCTGTGCGCGAAGTCCACGCGGGTGCGCCGCCCGCCCATGAGACGAGCCGTGATGGGTGAAGTCGTCGGTGTCCCGGGCCGGCGGGTGGGTCAGGGCACCACGAGCAGGGCCTTACCGATCACCTCTCGGGCCTCCAGTGCTCGGTGCGCCGCGGCGGCCTGTGCCAGTGGGAAGGTCTGGCCGATGAGTGGCCGCAACTCGCCGCGGGCCGCCGCTTCGACAGCCTGCGCCGCCAGCCGCCGCCGGTCCTCGGCGGAACGTTGCACATCCTGGATGCCACGGAGCCGCACACTCCGCTCCTGTGCGGCCCGCGTGTCGACCTCGGTGAAGGAACCGCTGGGCGCGCCATGCGCGGAGAACCGGGCGCCCGGCGCCGTGAGTTCGAAGGCGGCTCGGCCGACCGCCCCGCCCACGCCGTCGAAGACGACATCGACGCCCCGGCCGCCTGTCGCCTCCCGCACCCGTGTGGTCCAGTCGGGGTCGGAGTAGTCGGCGAGGACATCGGCACCGCGCTCGTGGGCGGTGGCCAGTTTGCGCTCGCCGCGCGCAGCGGCGATGGTGCGGGCGCCGGCCGCGTGCGCCAGCTGGACCAGCAGGCTGCCGAGCCCTCCGGCCGCCGCCGTGATCAGGACCTGGTCGTCCTTGGTGACCTCGGCGGCCTCGAAAACCGTCAGCGCGGTCGTGCCGTCGTTGAGGAGCGCGGCGGCCTGCGGCAGCTCCAGCCCGTCCGGGACGGGGATCAGCGCCTCGACCGGTACGACCACTTGCTCGGCGTAGCCTCCGTAACCGCCGGCGTGGGCGGCCACCCGTCGGCCCACCCACCCGGGGTCGACGCCCGGGCCGACCGCACGCACGTGCCCGGCCACGCCGTCGCCCGGTACGTAGGGCGGCTCCACCGAGAAGAATTCCCGGCCCCAGCCGTTCCTGACCTGGGTCTCGATGAAGAGGATGTCGGCGACCGTGACGTCGATCACCGCCTGTCCCTCACCGGCCACGGGGTCGGGCGCCTGAGTCGGCGTCAGAACCTCGGGGGGCCCGAATCGGTTTACCTGGACGACGAGCAAGTCGGCACTCTCCTCTTACGTGTGCGATGGGCGGGGACGGACTCGCCGTGCCCCAGTCGGCAGTCGGTGCACCGAGTGTCCTACGGGGGAAGCCGCGTGCCGACGGAAACAGGACACCGGGCGAAGGAAGGCGGGCAGGAGATGTGGGGCCTGGTCGACGTCGACTCGCCCGGCGCCGGTGTGCCGCACCGCTCGGGCTCCCGGCCCCGGACATTCATCGCTCGGGCTTCTGGCCCCAGACGCAGAACCGCAGCATGGTGACGTCACGGTCGCGCGGGTCGTCGAGGCTCGCCACGAACGCCTCGAGGTTCTCGGCGCTCACCACTCCCTGCTCGATCATCGCGGGGCCCTGGAGCTTCATCCGCAACCGGATCAGTTCGCTGTCCAGTTCGTCCTGTCCCGGACCCAACGGGGTCACCCGCATCGAGACCGAGGTCAGTCCCGCCCTGGCGAACGTCGACGGCAGCCTGCGGCCCCAGTGCATGTCCGCGCCCACGGCCTTCCAGCCGGCGAAGTACGCGCCGATCAACGCCCGTGCGGCAGGGCTGACGGCGTGCTCGCTGGGCAGGAAGTAGAAGTCCTCCAGCAGGATCCAGCCGCCCGGCGCCAGCCAGCGCACCACCCGCTCAAACGTCTCCTCGGCCTTGGGCAGGTGCTCGAACACGGCCCGGGCCAGGATGAGGTCGGTCGAGTCCGGCTCGAACTCGGCCTCCGCGACGTCCTGTTGCACTACCGTCAGGTTCGGCGCGCGCCGCTCGTCCAACCGACTGATGTCGGTGTCGAGGGCGATCACCGAGCCCTGGTCGGCCTGTGCGGCCAGCCAATACGACATGGAGCCCGCCCCTGCCCCCACCTCCAGGCAGCGCCAGCTCCGCCCGATCGGCAGGCTCGCCAGAATCTCCGTGGTGAGTGGGTCGTAGACCCGCTCCCACAGCAGGGCCAGGGCGTCATCGCCCTCGGCGCCCGCGGGGGCCTTCGTGTCCTCGGCCCGGAAGGCGTCGGCGTGCTCCTCCACCCATTCCCGGAAGGTCCGCGCCGGCCGGCCGGTGACATCGGCCACGACGGTGGATCCCACTTCCGGCTGCGTGGTGAGCATGGCGAAGTAGTCCAGCGCCCCGTCCGCGTACGCGGGGGGCCAGCCGGATTTCACCATCTCCTCCCGCGCGGCCTGTGCCTGGACGTCCTGCCAGCCGAGTTGACGGCCGATCACCTCGCCGATGATGTGGACCTGTTCCTCCTGGGTGAGCGCCTCCGGCCCGGTCACCAGGTACTTCTTGCCCGCGTGCCCGTCCTCGGTCAGCGCGTGCACCCCCACGGCCGCCAGGTCCCCCTCGTGCACCGACGTCCGGGCGGCCGCGCCGTGCGGGAAGTGCACGGTCCCGCTGCCCTTGATCTGACCGGCGAAGCCGAACGCGTTCGCCATGAACCCCGTGGTGCGGAGAAACGTCCAGTCCAGACTTGTCTGCTCGATCAGCTCTTCCAGATAGGCGTGGCAGTTGTTGTCCCGTCGCTCCAGGCCTATGTGCACGCCGACCGACGAGACCAGCACGATCCTTTCGGCCTGACGTTCGATCTTCGCCAGCACGGCGGGCGCGGTCTCCACGCTCAGGGTGAAGAACGGCCACATCCAGAAGACACCGTGGACGCCGTCGAGAGCGGGGTCGAGGCTGTCGGGGTCGGCCAGGTCGCCATAGTGCAGTTCGACGCCCTCGGGAAGCTTGGCGATGTTGGGGTCGTCCTTCAGTACCAGGGCCCGGACCGTGGCGCCCGTCGCGAGCAACTGGGCGGCGGCGTGCGGGCCCACGTTGCCGGTGGCCGCGGTGATCAAGAACGTGCGCTGGGCGGTCATGGGGCGGTTCCTCTCGGGCACTGGAGAAAAGACGGATTTTCGAAATCTGCGGCGGACGGTCCGCGGGGAGCGAGTGCATGCGAGTGCGGCGAATGGACCCTGATGAAAGCTTCTTCGTGATGCCGGGAAGCAGTCAAGGCTTCAATTCCAGATGCTCGTAAGGCTTCTTCAGAGAAATGTCAACTGCGGTGCGGCCGGTGTCGTTCCAGGCGTCCGCCAGTGCACACTGGTGTCGAGCCGCAGAGGTGACGTAGGAAAAGGGCCGAGAGCCGAAGGAGTTCGGAATGTCCCAGATGGTATTGACGGAGCCGGAGCCGGGCATCTTCGTCTTCGACAGCATCAAGGTGGCGGGTGACGGGGGCGCCGTCGAGTTGGTGGACGCATTCAAGGAGACGGTGGAACGCGAGTATCGCGAAGCGCCCGGGTTCCTCGGCGCACGCGTCCACCTCAGTGTGGCGGAGGACACGATCGTCACACGGGTCCGCTGGGAGCGGGAGCAGGACCTCGAGGCGTACTCGGCCGCGGTGGCGGCGCGGGGCAACACCTTCACCGAGTGTCTCGCCAAGGCCGCGATCACCGATCGAACAGCTTTCGTCGGAACGCAGGTCCCGGGGTTCACCGGCCCGGACGCCGACAAGGAAGCCGGGTACAGCGTGGTGGCGACGCGACCGGTCCAGGACCGCGAGACGGCCATGAAGATCCATGACGTCCTGCTCAGGACAGGGGAATGGAAGCACACGATTCCCGGCTTCGTGTCCGCCACCCCGTATGTCAGCCTCGACGGCACGGAGTTCCTCAACAACCCCGCATGGGTGGACGAGGATGCTTTCCACGTCTACATGAACCACCCCAGCATCCCGGGCGGGTTGGCGGACGCGAAGGACCACGCGCTCGCCGAGCCGTGCGTGATCTCCTGCCGGTACGCGCAGGACATCGCTTCCTGATGCTCCTGCCAAGCGGCCGTGGTCACCGGCGGTGTTACTTGGTAGCACCGCCGGTCACGGATCAGGGCCCACAGGACGTTCGGTGGTGGCGACCGGCCGGTGCAGGTTGCCGCTGACCTTGCCGGAGTCGTGAGGCGCGGGGGCGACGCCCGCGAACCAGGGCTCTTGCGTTGCGGACCTTGCGTGCGTCGGTCCTGCGCTGGGTGCCGGGCGGCGAAGCGATGCAAGCCACGAGGCGGCGGCCGACTGATGGCCACACCCGGCACCCCTGGGCGAGCCAGCCCTACGAATGGCTCGATCAAGACGGTGGAGCCGGCTGACGGCACTTCACTTCTGCGGAGTGCCGTCCGTCGCGTCATACGCCGTCTGGGCGTCGACGATGTCGTGAGTGTGCAGGGTGATCCACTCGACGAGGGCGTGTGTGTACTGGGCGAGTCCGCTGCCGAGCGGAGTCAGGCCGTACGAGACCCGGGGCGGTGAATCGGGCACGACCTCCCGGCTGACCAGTCCGTCCCGGCACAGCACGCGGAGGTTCTGGGACAGCATCTTCTCGCTGATCCCGCCGATCCGGTCCCGTAGCTCGTAGAACCGCAGGTCGCCTTCGCGCAACGCGCTGAGGATCAGCACACCCCAGCGGCTGGTGACGTGGTTGAGGACATGCCGTCCAGGACAGTCCGTGTGAAACGCGTCACTTTCCTGGGCCGACTGATGGCGTGTGAGCTCGTGACGGACCTTCATGTACTGAGCTTACCCAGAGGTATGGGCTCACTTCCAGTAAGCCCATGTACCTAGGCTTGGCGTCATGACAGAGATCACCGTGGACATCTGGTCCGACATCGTCTGCCTCTGGTGTCCGATCGGCAAAGCCCAGTTCGACACCGCTCTGGCGCAGTTCGACCATCGGGACGCGGTGACGGTGCGATATCACAGCTTCGAACTCGATCCGAGTACACCGCGCGACAGCGCCCAGCCCATGCTGGAGAGGTCTGCTCGCGACATGGGCACCAGCAAGGCGCACGCGGCCAAGGTGCTCGGGGAGGTCGCCTCGATGGCCGCGGATCTGGACCTGGAGTACCGGATCGACGCGATCCGCGTGGTCAACTCCTTCGACGCGCACCGCCTGACGCATTTCGCCGCCGGCCACGGTCGCGCCGACCTCATGCTGGGCCGGCTGATGGCGGCCTACACCGGCGAGGGGGCCGTGCTCTCCGACAGCGATACCCTGGTCCGCCTCGCGGGCGAAGTGGGGCTCGACCGAGAGGAGGCCGCGGAGGCGCTCAGGAGCGGCCGGTACGCCGACTCCGTCCGCCAGGACCAGCAGCTGGCTCGGCGGCTCGGTCTTCGCGGGGTGCCCAGCTACGTCGTTCAGGAGACCTACGCGGTCTTCGGGCCGCAGAGCCCGGACGAGATGACCGCGCTGCTCCAGCGGGCCTGGGAGGACGCCGTCCGCTCCGACTCGGGGGCCGGCCAGGGGGTCCCCGGTCCCGTCAGCCCCTCCGCGGACTCCGGCGCATGAGCGGTCCGCGGCCGGCGACGCAGATGACCATCAGTCAGTTCGCGCGGCGCGCCGGTGTGCCCACCTCCACGTTGCGCTTCTACGAGCGGCAGGGACTGGTCCGCAGCGCGCGCACCTCCGGGAACCAGCGCCGTTATGCGCGGGACACGCTCCGGCGGGTCTCGTTCATCCGGGTGTCCCAGCGTCTCGGCATACCGCTCGCGGCGATCCGGGAGGTCCTCGACCTGCTACCCGAAGGCCGTACTCCGACTCCGGAGGACTGGGCCCGCGTCTCGGAGCACTGGTACGAGGATCTGACCCGGCGCATCGAGCAGTTGATCGCCCTCCGCGACGCCCTGACCGACTGCATCGGCTGCGGCTGCCTCACCCTGGAGCGGTGCCAGTTGGCCAACCCCTATGACGTGCTTGGTGAGAAGGGGCCGGGCGCCCATCGCCTCGGTATGCGCTGAAACCCCGCAGGGTTTCAGCGCGGCGATTGAGATTCCTTTGACGTTACCCATGGTTCGTGCGGACGCCTTGACATTCTTCTGATGATTCATCACGGTCCTCTTTATTTCTCGCCTTGACCTGCCCGTGCGGAAACGAAGAGGATTTACACCACTCACCAATTCTCTTTCCTCGGCACTCCGAGGAGAGTGGTTTTCTTGAGGTGGTGTTTCCATGCCGGAAAAGGTCCTGATCTCCAATCGCGGCGAAATAGCCGTCCGTGTGGCGCGTGCGTGCCGGGATGCCGGTATCGCGAGCGTGGCCGTCTACGCCGACCCGGACCGGGACGCTCTGCATGTCCGCGCCGCGGACGAGGCGTTCGCCCTCGGCGGCGACACTCCGGCCACGAGCTACCTCGACATCGAGAAGGTGCTGGGTGCGGCCCGTGAGTGTGGGGCGGACGCCGTGCACCCGGGCTACGGCTTCCTCTCGGAGAACGCCGAATTCGCACAGGCGGTCCTGGACGCGGGCCTGATCTGGATCGGCCCGCCCCCGCAGGCCATCCGCGACCTCGGCGACAAAGTGGCGGCCCGTCACATCGCCCAACGCGCGGGCGCACCCCTTGTGGTGGGGACACCCGACCCGGTCTCGGGCCCCGAGGAGGTCGTCGCCTTCGCCGAGGAGCACGGCCTGCCCATCGCCATCAAGGCCGCCTTCGGCGGTGGCGGACGCGGCCTGAAAGTCGCCCGTACCCTCGAAGAAGTCCCCGAGCTGTACGACTCGGCCGTCCGCGAGGCGGTCGCCGCCTTCGGCCGCGGCGAGTGCTTCGTCGAGCGCTACCTCGACAAGCCCCGCCACGTCGAGACCCAGTGCCTGGCCGACTCCCACGGCAACGTGGTGGTCGTCTCCACCCGCGACTGCTCCCTGCAGCGCCGCCACCAGAAACTCGTCGAAGAAGCCCCCGCCCCCTTCCTGACCGCCGAACAGAACGCCGAGCTGTACCGCGCCTCCAAGGCGATCCTGAAGGAGGCCGGCTACGTCGGCGCGGGCACTGTGGAGTTCCTCGTCGGCAACGACGGCACCATCTCCTTCCTGGAGGTCAACACCCGCCTGCAGGTCGAGCACCCGGTCACCGAGGAGGTCGCCGGCATCGACCTGGTCCGCGAGATGTTCCGCATCGCCGACGGCGAGGAACTCGGCTACGACGACCCGCCCCTGCGCGGCCACTCGTTCGAGTTCCGCATCAACGGCGAGGACCCCGGCCGAGGCTTCCTGCCCGCCCCCGGCACCGTCACCACCTTCACCCCGCCCACCGGCCCCGGCGTCCGCCTCGACGCCGGCGTCGAATCCGGCAGCGTCATCGGCCCCGCCTGGGACTCCCTGCTCGCCAAGCTGATCGTCACCGGCGCCACCCGCGGGCAGGCCCTCCAGCGTGCCGCCCGCGCCCTGAGCGAGTTCACCGTCGAAGGCATGGCCACCGCCCTTCCCTTCCACCGCGCGGTCGTCACCGACCCGGCGTTCGCCCCCGAACTCACCGGCTCCACCGACCCGTTCACCGTCCACACCCGCTGGATCGAAACCGAGTTCGCGGGCGGCATCGAGCCCTTCACGGCCCCAGCCGACACCCCCGAGGCCGAGGACGAGGCCGGCCGCGAAACCGTCGTCGTCGAGGTCGGCGGCAAACGCCTGGAGGTCTCCCTCCCCGCCTCCCTCGGCATGACCCTCGCCCGCACCGGCCTGGCCGCCGGAGCCAAGCCCAAACGCCGTGCCGCCAAGAAGTCCGGCCCCGCCGCCTCCGGCGACACCCTCACCTCCCCCATGCAGGGCACCATCGTCAAGGTCGCCGCCGAGGAAGGCCAGGAGATCGAGGAAGGCGACCTGGTCGTCGTCCTCGAAGCCATGAAGATGGAACAGCCCCTGAACGCGCACAAAGCGGGCACTGTCAAGGACCTCGGAATCGAGGTCGGGGCCGCCGTGGCCCAGGGCGCGGTCATCTGCGACATCAAAGACTGACGAACCATCCGGGCCGCGAACCATCCGGGCCACAGTTCTGATCCGCCGGGCTGCTTGCCGACATGTGCGCCTGAAATCCGCTGAATTGTGACCGTGGTCGACCGAGGAGAACATATGGACGCCGAAGTAATTGTCGTCGGAGCGGGGCCGGCCGGGTTGATGCTGGCCGGAGAGCTACGGCTGGCGGGTGTCGACGTCGTCGTCATCGAGCGCCTGGCCGCACGGACGGGTGAGTCCAGGGGCCTGGGGTTCACGGCGCGCACCATGGAGGTCTTCGACCAGCGGGGGCTGCTCTCGCGGTTCGGTGACATCGAGATCAGCAACCAGGGCCACTTCGGTGGTCTGCCCGTCGACTTCGCCGTGCTCGACGGCGCTCACCAGGCCGCCAAGACCGTGCCGCAGTCCCACACGGAGACGGTTCTGGAGAACTGGGCCGAGGAACTGGGCGCGGACATCCGGCGCCGGCATGAGCTGCTGTCCCTCAAGGACACCGGTGATGTGGTGGAGGTCGAGGTCCAAGGGCCGGACGGCGTACACCAGTTGACCGCCGGTTACCTGGTGGGCTGTGACGGCGGGCGCAGCGTCGTGCGCAAGACCGTGGGCTTCGACTTCCCGGGCACACCGGCCACGTTGGAGATGTTCCTCGCCGATGTGAAGGGGCTCGACCTCGAGCCCCGCATGATCGGTGAGACGCTGCCGGGCGGCATGGTGATGGTCGGTCCGCTGCCCGGTGGGATCACCCGGCTGATCGTGTGCGAACGGGGCACGCCACCGCAGCGGCGGGAGACGCCGCCCTCCTACGACGAGGTGGCGGCGGCCTGGAAGCGCCTCACCGGCGACGACATCTCGCACGGTGAGCCGGTCTGGGTCAGTTCGTTCGGCGATGCCACGCGCCAGGTCACCGAGTACCGGCAGGGTCGGGTCTTCCTGGCCGGCGACTCTGCGCACATCCACCTCCCGGCAGGCGGCCAGGGGATGAACACCAGCATCCAGGACGCCGTGAACCTGGGCTGGAAGCTCGCCGCCGTGGTACGGGGCCGGGCACCCGAGTCCCTGCTGGACACCTATCACGACGAGCGCCACCCGGTCGGCAAGCGGCTGTTGATGAACACCCGCGCCCAGGGGCTGCTCTTCCTGAGCGGGCCCGAAGTGCAGCCGCTGCGCGACGTGTTCACCGAGTTGATCACCTATCTGCCGGTGAGCCGGCACCTCGCCGGGATGGTCAGCGGTCTGGAGATCCGGTATCCGGTCGCCGGGGGCCGGCATCCGCTGCTCGGTCGCCGTATGCCGCACCTGAAGCTGTCCGACAGCACCGGCAGGAGCGTCGGCAGCAGCACGCAGGCCCTGCACGCGGGGCGCGGTGTCCTGCTCGACCTGGCCGACAATGCGGAGCTTCGGCGCCGCGCCGCCCGGTGGCGGGACCGCGTGGACATCGTGACCGGGCAGCCGCAGGACCTCGCCGAGGACAGTGAGCTCGCGGGCACCACCGCCGTGCTGATCCGTCCCGACGGCTACGTGGCGTGGGCAGCGCCCGGCTGCCACAGCGATCTGCCCATGGCCCTGGACCGCTGGTTCGGCCCCGCCGGCTAGGCCTTCCTCCGGAGCCGGTGTCCCGTACCGGAAACCGCAGGAAACGAAGGAAAAGCACAGGAAAGCGAGAGAAGCATGCACAGTACCCTGATCGTCGCCCGGATGGCTCCGGACTCCAGCGCTGACGTGGCACAGCTGTTCAGTGCCTTCGACACGACGGACATGCCCCACCGCATGGGCACCCGACGTCGTCAGCTCTTCTCGTACCGGGGCCTCTACTTCCACCTCCAGGACTTCGCCGAGGACAACGGCGACCGGCTCATCCAGGAGGCCAGGACGGACCCGCGGTTCGTCGCCATCAGCGACGACCTGAAGCCCTTCATCGAGGCCTACGACCCGGCGACCTGGCGCTCCCCGGCCGACGCCATGGCCACCCGCTTCTACCACTGGGAGGCACGGTGAACGGGCGACGGGTCGTCATCACCGGGATGGAGGTCCTCGCTCCCGGCGGTGTCGGTGTCAAGAACTTCTGGGAGCTGCTGAGCGGGGGACGGACCGCGACCCGGCGCATCACCTTCTTCGATCCTTCGCCGTTCCGCTCCCAGGTCGCGGCGGAGATCGACTTCCATCCCGAGATGCACGGACTGCGGCCGCAGGAGGTGCGGCGCATGGACCGGGCCGCGCAGTTCGCGGTCGTCGCGGCGCGCGGTGCGGTCGCGGACAGCGGGATCGAGCTCGACTCCTACGATCCCTTCCGGGTCGGCGTCACCATCGGCAGCGCCGTGGGCGCCACGACGGGCCTCGACCAGGAGTACCGGATCGTCAGTGACGGCGGTCGGCTGGAACTCGTCGACCACGAGTACGCCGTACCCCATCTGTACGAGTACCTGGTGCCCAGTTCCTTCACCGCCGAGGTCGCGCGGACGGTCGGTGCCCGGGGTCCCAGCACGGTGGTGTCCACGGGCTGCACCTCGGGCCTGGACTCGGTCGGTCATGCCGTCGAGCTGATCCGTGAGGGTTCCGTGGACGTCATGATCGCCGGGGCGACGGACGCGCCGATCTCCCCGATCACCATGGCGTGCTTCGACGCCATCAAGGCGACCACGCCCCGGCACGACGAACCGGAGCGGGCCTCCCGCCCCTTCGACGGCACCCGCAACGGATTCGTGCTGGGCGAGGGAGCGGCGGTGTTCGTCCTGGAGGAGCTGGAGAGTGCCGCCGCGCGCGGCGCCCATGTGTACGCCGAGATCGCGGGGTACGCCACGCGCAGCAACGCGTACCACATGACCGGTCTGCGGCCGGACGGCGCGGAGATGGCCGAGGCGATCCGGGTCGCACTCGACGAGGCGCGGATGTCCGGTGACCAGATCGACTACATCAATGCCCATGGCTCGGGGACCAAGCAGAACGACCGTCATGAGACGGCGGCGTTCAAGCGAAGCCTCGGCGAACACGCCTATCGGACCCCGGTCAGCTCCATCAAGTCGATGGTCGGACACTCGCTCGGCGCGATCGGCGCGATCGAGATCGCCGCGTCCGCCCTCGCCATGGAGAACAACACGGTGCCGCCCACCGCCAACCTGCACACCCCCGACCCCGAGTGCGACCTGGACTACGTCCCGCTGGAGGCGCGCGACCAGCTCACGGACGCCGTGCTCACCGTCGGCAGCGGTTTCGGCGGTTTCCAGAGCGCCATGGTGCTGGCCCGACCCGACCGGAGGGTCGCATGAGCGCCTCGGCGGTGGTGACCGGCCTCGGTGTGGCCGCGCCCAACGGCCTGGGCACGGACGAGTACTGGAAGGCCACGCTGGTCGGCCGGAGCGGGATCGGCCCGATCACCCGCTTCGACCCGAGTTCCTATCCGGCGCGGCTGGCGGGTGAGGTTCCCGGCTTCGTCGCGCAGGAACACATCCCGGGCCGTCTGATCCCGCAGACCGACCGGATGACCCAGCTCGCGCTGGCGGCGGCCGACTGGGCCCTGCGGGACGCCGGGGTCGAGCCGGGTGAACTGCCCGCCTTCGACATGGGTGTGGTCACGGCCAGTTCCTCCGGCGGCTTCGAGTTCGGCCAGGGCGAACTGCGCAAACTGTGGTCCCAGGGCAGCGAGTACGTCAGCGCCTACCAGTCGTTCGCCTGGTTCTACGCCGTCAACAGCGGCCAGATCTCGATCCGCAACGGAATGAAGGGCCCCAGCGGAGTGGTCGTGAGCGACCAGGCCGGCGGACTGGACGCGCTCGCACAGGCCAGGCGCCAGATCCGCAAGGGGACCCCGCTCGTCGTCTCCGGCGGTGTCGACGCCTCGATCTGCACCTGGGGTTGGGTGGCCCAGCTCGCCGGGGGCCGTCTGAGCACCAGCGACGATCCCGCGCGGGCCTATGTCCCGTTCGACGCTCAGGCGCGGGGACATGTGCCGGGCGAGGGCGGCGCCATCCTGATCGTGGAGGACGCGGCGGCGGCCCGTCGGCGCGGAGCCCGCGTGTACGGCGAGATCGCCGGCTACGCCGCGACCTTCGACCCCGCGCCGGAAACCGGCCGTGAGCCCGGGCTGGGCAAGGCGATCGAGCTGGCTCTGGCGGACGCCGGGGCCCAGCCGTCGGACATCGACGTGGTGTTCGCGGACGCGGCGGCCATCCCGGAACTGGACCGCGCGGAGGCGGAGGCGATCACCGCGGTCTTCGGCCCGCGCGGGGTGCCCGTGACCGCGCCGAAGACCATGACCGGCCGGCTCTACTCCGGTGCCGCCGCCCTCGATGTCGCGACCGCGCTCCTGGCCGTCCAGGACGGTGTCGTACCGCCGACCAGCAACGTCGAACCATCCGCCGACCATGACCTCGACCTGGTCATCGGCGAGCCCCGCCGTCTTCCCGTGCGCAGCGCCCTGGTACTGGCCCGCGGCCACGGCGGTTTCAACTCCGCGCTCGTCGTACGGGCCGTCTGACCCGCCCGACGGCACGGGCCGCCGACCGGGCGCGCCCCGCTCACACACCACACCCCCACCGCACACCCCGACGACCGGAAGGGAAACAAACATGTCCCCGTTCACTCTCGCCGACCTCAAGCGGATCCTCCTCGAAGGCGCGGGCGCCGACGACGGCGTCGATCTCGACGGCGAGATCCTCGACATGGAATTCGTGGACCTGGGCTACGAGTCCCTCGCCCTGCTGGAGACCAGCAGCCGCATCGAGCGTGAGTACGACATCTCGCTGGACGAGTCGGCGATGGCCGACGTGACGACGCCGCGCGCACTCATCGACCTGGTCAACAGCCACCTCGCCGCCGCGGCCTGAACCGAGCACGGAGGAAGAACATGACCGTCACCCCTGTCGCCGAACAGCGGGACACCGCCGGCGAAACGACGCAGAAGGTCGCGCTCGTCTCCGGTGCCACGAGCGGTATCGGGCTCGCCGTCGCCCGGCTGCTGGCCTCGACCGGCCATCGGGTGTTCATCGGCGCCCGGAACGCCGAGAACGTCGCCGCCACCGTCAAGGAGCTGCGCGAGGAAGGCCTCGACGTGGACGGCGCCGTCCTCGACGTCCGTTCGGCGGACGCGGTGCGACAGTTCGTCGAAGCCGCCGTCGAGCGCTTCGGCACCGTCGACGTGCTGGTCAACAACGCCGGCCGGTCCGGTGGTGGGGTCACCGCCGACATCGACGAGGAGCTGTGGCAGGACGTCATCGACACCAACCTCCACAGCGTCTTCCGGATGACCAAGGAAGTCCTCAACACCGGTGGCATGCGTCAGAAGAAGCGCGGGCGCATCATCAACATCGCCTCGACGGCCGGTAAGCAGGGCGTGGTCCTGGGCGCCCCCTACTCGGCCTCCAAGCACGGTGTCGTCGGTTTCACCAAGGCCCTGGGCAATGAGCTGGCGCCGACCGGCATCACCGTCAACGCGGTCTGCCCGGGCTATGTCGAGACGCCGATGGCGCAGCGCGTCCGGCAGGGCTATGCCGCGGCCTACGACACCACCGAGGAGGCGATCATGGAGAAGTTCTCCGCGAAGATCCCGCTCGGCCGCTATTCCAGCCCTGAGGAGGTCGCGGGTCTCGTCGGCTACCTGGCGTCCGACCCCGCTGCCTCCATCACCTCGCAGGCCCTCAACGTCTGCGGCGGGCTCGGCAACTTCTGACCGCCGACCGTACGGCACCCGCCCCTCGGGCTCCTTGGGATCCCCGCCGGAAAGGAGAACAGACATGCCCCCCAGCGCACTTCGCGAGGTCGAGCACGAGATCGTCGTGGCGGCACCGGCCGCCGACGTGTACCGGCTCATCGCCGAGGTCGAGAACTGGCCGAGGATCTTCCCACCGACCATCCACGTGGACCATGTGGAACGCGGTGAGAAGGAGGAGGTCATCCGGATCTGGGCCACCGCCAACGGCGAGCCCAAGAACTGGACCTCGCGCCGCACCCTCGACCCCGACGCCCTGCGGATCGGTTTCCGCCAGACGATATCGACCCCTCCGGTGGCCACGATGGGCGGCACCTGGGTCATCGAGACGCTCTCGGACAGCGAGTCCCGGGTCCGTCTGCTGCACGACTACCGCGCGGTCGACGACGACCCGAAGAGCCTGGAGTGGATCGACAACGCCGTCGACCGCAACTCCCGCTCCGAACTGGCGGCTCTGAAGGGCAATGTGGAACTGGCCGTCGCCCAGTCCCGGGAGCTGCTGCTGTCCTTCGAGGACAGCGTCCGGATCAACGGCTCCGCCAAGAACGCCTTCGACTTCGTCAACGAGGCCCAGTTGTGGGCCGAGCGACTGCCGCACGTGGCCAAGGTCCGGTTCGAAGAAGACGCCAACGGTCTGCAGACCCTGGAGATGGACACCCGGGCCAAGGACGGTTCCACGCACACCACGAAGTCCATCCGGGTGACCTTCCCCCACCACAAGATCGCGTACAAGCAGATCACCCTGCCCGCGCTGATGTCCCTGCACACCGGGTACTGGACGTTCGTGGAGCACGAGGAGGCGGACGGCACCGTCGTCACCACCGCGTCCTCGCAGCACACCGTGGTGATCAACCCGGAGAACATCGCCCGCGTCCTCGGCCCCGAGGCCGGCGTCGCCGAGGCCCGCGAGTACGTCCAGGGCGCGCTGAGCACCAACAGCCTGGCCACGCTGGGCCACGCCAAGGACTACGCCGAAGCCAAGGGCTGACCATGGCCGGCACAGCGGACGTACAGCCCCGTATCGACACCCAGGTCGTCGTGGTGGGGGCGGGCCCCGTGGGGCTGATGCTCGCCGGGGAACTGCGGCTCGGCGGGGTGGACGTCGTCGTGGTGGAGAGCAGGGCCGAACCGACCACCGAGTCACGTGCGTCGACCCTGCACGCCCGCACCATGGAGATCTTCGCCTCCCGGGGGCTCCTGAACGGCTTCGGGGAACTGCCGAACGACGTCATGGGCCACTTCGGCGGCATCCCGCTGGACCTGACACTGCCGGGCCCGTTCCCCGGCCAGTGGAAGGCCCCCCAGGTCCGCACGGAAGCGGTCCTCCAGGAGTGGGCCCTGTCCCTCGGCGCCCGTCTCCGACGCGGTCACGCCCTCACCTCGGTGACGCTTCATCAGGACCGGGTGGAGACCGAAGTGTCGGGACCCGCCGGGCCGGTCCGGATCAGCGCGCTGTACCTCGTCGGCTGCGACGGCGAGCACAGCACGGTCCGCCGGCTCACCGGGGCGGAGTTCCCCGGCCGGGACGCCGACCGGGAGCTGATCCGGGCGGATGTCGCCGGGATCGACATCCCGGCCCGGCGCTTCCAGCGGCTGGAGCGGGGGCTGGCCATCGCGGCCCGCAATCCGCAGGGGGTCACCCGGGTCATGGTGCACGAGTTCGGCAGCGCCGCAGCGCAGCGCACCCGTGACCCGGAGTTCGCCGACATCCGCGACGCCTGGCGGCGCGTCACCGGCGAGGACATCTCCCATGGCACACCGCTGTGGGTCAACTCCTTCGACGACGCCTCCCGCCAGCTGGCCCGGTACCGGCACGGCCGCGTGCTGTTCGCGGGCGACGCGGCCCACCGGCAGATGCCCATCGGCGGCCAGGCGCTCAACCTCGGCCTCCAGGACGCGGTCAACCTCGGCTGGAAACTGGCCCTCCAGGTCAGTGGCCGGGCACCAGCCGGACTCCTCGACACCTACCACACCGAACGTCACGCCGTCGGCCGGCGGGTCCTGGCGAACATCAACGCCCAGGCACTGCTGCTGCTCGGCGGCCCGGAGGTGGAGGCCGCCCGCTCGGTCCTCGCCGAACTCATCGCCCTCGAACCCGTCCGGCAACGGCTGGCCGGGGCGATATCCGGCCTGGACATCCGCTACGACACCGGCCCCGGCGGCCCTTCACCGCTGGGCGCCCGCCTGGCGCACGGCCACCCCGTGCGCTCCGGGCGGGGCCTGCTGATCGACGCCTATGGCGACCCGGAACACCACCTGCGGCTGCGCCGGGCCGCCGCGCCCTGGGCAGACCGGGTGGACGTCCTGGCGGCCGGACCCGAGACCGTCGGGCTGTCCGGCACCGATGCCGTGCTCGTCCGCCCGGACGGCCATGTCGTCTGGATCGCCTCAGCCGGACCTCCCGGCCCGGAACCGCTGGTCGCGGCCCTGCGGACCTGGTTCGGCGAGCCGGCGCGGCTCGACCACGTCGGCACCACACGAAACCTCTCGGTCGAACGCACCACACGAAACACCCCAGCCGAACGGAGACACGACATGAACAGGCTCACCGGCAAGACGGCACTGGTCACGGGATCGAGCCGGGGCATAGGCCGCGCGATCGCCGAACGGCTGGCCCGGGAGGGGGCGCTCGTCGCGGTGCACTGCTCCACCGGCGTGGCGGCGGCCGAGGACGTCGTCGCGTCGATCGAGAGTGACGGCGGCCGGGCCTTCGTCGTGCAGGCCGAACTCGGTGTGCCCGGCGACGTCCACGAGTTGTTCCTCGCCCTCGAACAGGGGTTGAAGGAGCGCACCGGGTCGACCGATCTGGACATCGTCGTCAACAACGCCGGGGTGATGGGCGGTGTCTCCGTGGAGGACACCACCCAGGAGAAGTTCGACCGGCTGTTCGCCGTCAATGTCAGGGCGCCGTTCTTCATCATCCAGCGGGCCCTGGCCAACCTGACCGAGGGGGGCCGTATCGTCAACATCTCCTCCGGCCTCACCCGTTTCGCCAATCCCGACGAGATCGCGTACGCGATGACGAAGGGAGCGGTGGAGCAACTCGCCCTGCACTTCGCCAAGTTCCTCGCACCACGCAACATCACCATCAACAGCGTGGCGCCGGGCATCACCCGCAACGGCAGTCCCGTCTTCGACATACCGGAGGCGGTCGAGCAGATGGCGCAGCTGTCGGCGTTCGGCCGGGTCGGGGAGCCGCAGGACGTCGCCGACGTCGTGGCCTTCCTCGCCTCCCCCGACGCACGCTGGGTCACCGGGGCGTTCATCGACGCCAGCGGCGGAACGCTGCTCGGCTGAGGGACGGACCATCGATGACGAGGCCCAGGAGTGTTGCCGAGGGAGCGTGGGGATCCCCCGAAGCCAGGCCGACGGCCGGGCGGTGGGGTGCGGGGCAGCGGGGCCTGCTGATCGTGCTGGCGGGCAACATGCTCATCGACGCGCTCGAGGTGTCCGTGGTGATCGTGGCGCTGCCCTCGGTCGGCGCGGACCTCGGGATGCCGCTGGTCGCTTCACAGTGGCTGGTCAGCGGGTTCGCTCTGGGGTTCGGCGGGCTGCTGCTGTTCGGTGCCCGCGTGGTGGAGGCGCTGGGACGCCGGCGGGTCTATCTGGCCGCGCTCCTCGCCTTCGCCGCCGCCTCCCTGGTGGCCGGGCTGACGAGCGAGCCGTGGCTGCTGATCGCCATGAGGTTCGTCAAGGGCTGCTGTGCCGCGCTCACCGCTCCCACCGGCCTTGCGATCATCGGTGCCGCGTTCCGCGAGGGCCCGGACCGCGACCGGGCGGTCTCGGTGTACGCGTTCTTCGGCGCTGCCGGGTTCACCTCCGGACTGCTGTTGTCCGGGGCGCTCACCGGGGTGGGCTGGCGGTGGGCCTTCCTGTTCCCCGCTCCCGCCGTACTCGCCCTCCTCGTCCTCGGACTGCGGCTCGTCCCCGTCGACGAGCCGAGTCCGTCGACAGGGCGGTCCTTCGGCGCGACCGGCGCCGCGTCCTTCACCGGAGCGCTGTCGGCGCTGGTGTACGGGGTGATGTCGGTCCCCCGGGCCGGCTGGTCCGCGCCGCCCACGGTCATCGCCTTCGCACTCGCCGCGCTGCTCGCAGCGGTCTTCGTGACCGCGGAACGGTTCGCGCGGCAGCCGCTGATCCGCATCGAGGTGCTCGCCAACACCATGCTTGTCCGCTCGATGCTCGGCGCAGCGGCCCTCAACGGCTCCTACCTGGGGCTGCTGTTGCTCGCCACGATGCGCCTGCAGACCCAGCACGGTTGGTCCCCCTGGCAGACGGCGCTGGCCTTCCTGCCGGCGAGCGCCCCGGTGGTCGTCACCACGCTGCTGACGCAGCGGCTGGTGAAGCGGTTCGGCACGGCTCGGCTGATCGCCCTGGGAGCACTGTGCCCGGTGGCGGCCTGTCTGCTCTACGCCGTGCGGGCGTCCGGTACGACCGTCCGTTACCCCACCGACGTACTGCCGTCGCTGCTGCTGATGGGCATCGGGTTCGTGCTGGCTTTCGCGGCGCTGAACATCCAGGCCACGTCGCGGATCGCGGCATCCGAGCGGGCGACCGCCACGGCCCTGTACCAGACCGCCGTTCAGTTCGCTGCTGCCCTGGTCCCGGCCGTGGTCGCCGCGGTCGTCGCCTCGGGCGCGGGAGAGCGGACGGCCGCCCTGTCCGTCCTCGCCGTCGCCCTGGTGGGCGTCCTGCCGTACGCCGCGGACCGCGTGGTCGCCCACCACGGTTCCACACGAGAGTGAGAGACCCATGCTCGCAACCGACACCACCACCGCCGACCCGGCCGTCAGGACGGCCTCGCCGCCCACCGCGCGCGAACGCCTGGACGAACTCCGGCTGCTCAAGGAGGAGGCCCGGGACGGAACGGACCCGAAGGCCACTGAACGACAGCACGCCAGGGGGAAGCTGACCGGCCGGGAGCGCATCGAGCTGCTCCTGGACCCGGGCTCCTTCCAGGAGGTCGAGCAGCTGCGCCGGCACCGCGCGGTCGGCTTCGGCCTGGAAGCGAAGAAGCCCTACACGGACGGTGTGATCACCGGCTGGGGCACGGTGGAGGGCCGCACGGTCTTCGTCTACGCCCATGACTTCCGCATCTTCGGCGGCGCGCTGGGCGAGGCCCACGCCACCAAGATCCACAAGATCATGGACATGGCCATCGCGGCCGGTGCCCCCCTGGTCTCCCTGAACGACGGCGCCGGCGCCCGCATCCAGGAGGGCGTCTCGGCGCTGGCCGGCTACGGCGGCATCTTCCAGCGCAACACCAAGGCCTCCGGTGTCATCCCGCAGATCTCGGTCATGCTCGGCCCCTGCGCCGGCGGCGCGGCCTACAGCCCCGCCCTGACCGACTTCGTGTTCATGGTCCGCGAGACCTCGCAGATGTTCATCACCGGCCCGGACGTGGTCAAGGCGGTGACCGGCGAGGAGATCACCCAGAACGGCCTGGGCGGCGCCGACGTGCACGCCGAGACCTCCGGCGTGTGCCACTTCGCCTACGACGACGAAGAGACCTGCATCGCCGAGGTCCGCTACCTGCTCTCCCTCCTGCCGCAGAACAACCGCGAGAACCCGCCGCGGGTCGAGTCCACGGACGCGGCGGACCGCCGCAGCGACGTCCTGCTCGACCTCGTCCCGGCCGACGGCAACCGGCCCTACGACATGGCCAAGGTGATCGAGGAGATCGTCGACGACGGCGACTACCTCGAGGTCCACGAGCGCTGGGCCCGCAACATCATCTGCGCGCTGGGCCGCCTGGACGGCCAGGTGGTGGGCATCGTCGCCAACCAGCCGCAGACCCTCGCCGGCGTCCTGGACATCGAGGCATCGGAAAAAGCTGCGCGCTTCGTCCAGATGTGCGACGCCTTCAACATCCCGATCGTCACCTTCCTGGACGTCCCCGGGTTCCTCCCGGGCGTCGACCAGGAGCACGGCGGAATCATCCGCCACGGCGCGAAGCTCCTCTACGCCTACTGCAACGCGACCGTGCCGAGGATTTCGCTGATCCTGCGCAAGGCGTACGGAGGTGCGTACATCGTCATGGACAGCCAGTCCATCGGTGCCGACCTCACCTATGCCTGGCCGACGAACGAGATCGCCGTGATGGGCGCCGAAGGGGCCGCCAACGTCATCTTCCGGCGACAGATCGCAGAGGCCGAGGACCCCGAGGCCATGCGGGCCCGCATGGTCAAGGAGTACAAGTCCGAGCTCATGCACCCGTACTACGCGGCCGAACGCGGCCTGGTCGACGACGTCATCGACCCGACCGAGACCCGCGAGATCCTCATCCGCTCCCTGGCGATGCTGCAGACCAAGCACGCCGATCTGCCGTCCCGCAAGCACGGCAACCCCCCGCAGTGAGCAATTGACTTGAAGTTCGGTTCAACTTCTACGTTCGTCGACGTACGCCCTCACTCGTAAGGAGACTCATCCATGTCCGCCACCCCCTTGCGGATCGTCGTGATCAACAGCAGTGTCCGGGAGGGCCGATTCGGTCCCACCGTCGCCAACTGGATCACCTCGCTGGCCAAGGAACGCGAGGATATGCAGGTCGATCTGATGGACCTCGCCGAGCACCCGCTGCCGCACTCGCTGTCCTCCGGCCCCGGTGAGGAGGTGGCCGCCGAACTGGCGAAGGTCTCACCACGGCTGGCTGAGGCCGACGCGTTCATCGTGGTGACTCCCGAGTACAACCACAGCTTCCCCGCCTCGCTCAAGACCCTGGTCGACTGGCACAACACGCAGTGGCAGGCCAAGCCCGTCGGCTTCGTCTCCTATGGCGGGTTGTCCGGCGGTCTGCGCTCGGTGGAGCAACTGCGCCAGGTCTTCGCCGAGTTGCACGCGGTGACGGTCCGCGACTCGGTGAGCTTCCACAATTGCTGGGGGCAGTTCGACGAGACCGGCGCCCTCAAGGAGCCGGAGGCGGCGACCCTGGCCGCCAAGACGCTGCTGGATCAGCTCACCTGGTGGGGCAAGGCGTTGTCCGAGGCCCGGTCGAGGACTCCGTACGGAAGCTGACCGCGGCTCGCCGGATCCCCGTGGGGTGTGCCCGGTGCCGCCGGGCACACCCGCCGCCGTACGCCCCCGTCGACCGTCGTACGCCCTGCGAAGGAGATCTGCCATGACCATCGACCAGACGACGCATCAGCCCGTGCGCCGCCCCTCCGAGGCCGCGGCCCCGTCCGCCGAGGACTCCGAACCCGTCGCGCCGACGGCTCCCGTGCCGCCGGCGGTTCCCGGCCGGCCGGCGGGGGAGGACGAGACCGACTGGGCGGAACCACATATCGTCCGGGGAATCGACTGATGCCCCGAGGGCGCTCCGTTCTCTTCGTACTCCTGGCCGGCTCCACCCTCACCGTCATGGCTGGTACGGTCCTCAGTCCCGTGCTGCCCCTCATCCGCCGCGAACTCCAGTTGGGCGGCACGGCGGCCGGGCTCCTGCTCACGGCGCACGGCCTGGCACTCGCCGTGGCCAGCCCGCTGGCCGGGTGGCTGCTGGACCGTTACGGCATCCGCCGTCCTCTGGTCGCCGGACTGCTGCTGTACGGCGTGGCCGGCGGCTCGGGTCTGTTCATCGACTCCTACGGCGTGCTCTTCGCCGCGCGGCTGGCCTTCGGGGTCGGCGCGGCGGCGGTCTTCTCCGGCACCACGCTCGCTCTGCTGACCCTCTATCAGGGGCCCGAGCGGGACCGCGCGATGGGCCGGCGCTCCACGGCCATCAGCCTCGGGGGCATCCTGTGGCCTCTGCTGGGCGGGGCGCTCGGGACGATCTCCTGGCACGGCCCCTTCGCCGTCCATCTGATCGGCCTTCCGCTCGCCCTCGGCGTACTGCTCCTACTGCCCGCCGACACAGGCTCCCGGACGGCGGGGGGCGGAACCGCGTTCACCCTGCTGCGTCTGCGGCCCCGGCTGCTGGGCCTGTACGCGATCTCGTTCACCAGCTCGCTCCTGCTGTATGTGCTGTCCGTGTTCCTGCCGCAGCGGCTGGCCCAGGCCGGCATCGACGAGCCGGCGCTCATCGCCCCTTACACCGCGGCCAGTTCGCTGGCCGCGAGCGTGGCGGGGCTGGCGTATGCCAAGGCCAGGGCGTATCTGGGGTACGCCGCGTTCCTGCGCGTCGCCGGGGCCTGCTGGACGCTGGGGCTCCTGGTCGCCGGGACGGCCACCCGTCCGGCAGCGCTCCTGGCCGCGCCCGCGCTGTTCGGCCTGGGCATGGGCATGTCCGTACCGGCCATGACCGTGCTGATCAACCGCACAGCCCCGCCTCATCTGAAGGGGCAGGCCACGGCGTTGTCGGGCACGGCCGCGTTCTCCGGGCAGTTCCTGTCCCCGGTGTTCTTCGGCCCTTTGGTCGCCGCCACCTCGCTCGCAGACGGATTGCTCGCGGCGGCGGGCCTGGCGGCCGTCGTCCTGCTGGCCGTGCTGGTCCTGCCCCTCCCGCTCCCCGACGCCGGCGAGGCGGTCCCCTCCCCCGCAGCCGGCGCGCACCGGCCCTCCCGGACCGATCCGGCCGGGACGCGACATCCGTAGGAGCTCCGATGCCTGTCGAATACGCCAAATCGCTGCCTGCCCCGGCCGTTGAGAACGTACGGGAGGTCGTCCTCGACGGCGGCCACAGCCCGCTGTCGGCCCTGCTGGTGCTGCCGCGCGACGCGCCGCCCCGGGCGGTCGTCGTCGCCCTCCACGGGGGCGGCATGCGCGCCGGGTACTTCCATGGCATGGCCCATCCGAGCCTGTCCCTGCTCAGGCTCGGGGCGTCCCTGGGATTTGCGGTACTGGCCGTCGACCGTCCCGGCTACGGGCTCTCGGCCACCGCGGTCCCCCGTGGGGAGAGCCTGGCCGAACAGGCCGGAACGCTCAGCACCGCCCTCGGGGACTTCACCGCGCGCCAAGCCACTGGGGCGGGGCTGTTCCTGGTCGGTCACTCCTACGGTGGCAAGGCCGCCCTCGCTGTCGCGGCCCACGGGGGCGAGGCGGACGGTCCTGTCCTGGGCCTCGACGTGTCGGGGATCAGCCACCGGTACGCGATCGACGTCAACGGTCTCGGCGGCTTCCACGGCCGTCGCACGACACGGCTGCACTGGGGACCGCTGCGGCTCTACCCGCCGAACACGTTCCGCCTGGCGGAAGGGCTCGTCACCACCATGCCGGAGAGAGAGGAGGCAGAAGCCTCGCTCTGGCCCGAACTCTTTCCCGGCATCGCGGGCCGGGTACGGGTACCCGTGCGCTTCACCTATGCCGAGTACGAGCGGTGGTGGCTCCACGACGAGGCCACGCTCGACGAGATGACGGGGCTTCTCGCCGCACCCCGGGTGGTCGTCGACCGCCTGCCCCGCGCCGGCCACAACATCAGCCTGGGGTGGGCGGCACGCGCGTACCACCTGCGAGCGCTCGCCTTCCTGGAGGAGTGCCTGTCCGGTCGGGAACAGTCCCCGCACGGGGCTTAGCCGTGCACCACGCCGGTCAGGCGTCGGCGGCGAAGCGGAAGCCGACGCCGTGCACGGTGGTGATCCAGCGACCGCCGCCCAACTTGCCGCGCAGACTGCTGACGTGGGTGTCGATGGTGCGTCCGGTGCTGTTCCATCTGTCCCCCCAGACCTTCGTCATGAGTTCCTGGCGGGACACCACCGCGCCGGGGCGCGAGGCGAGCAGCTGGAGGAGGCCGAACTCCTTGTCGGTCAAGCGGACGGACCGGCCGCCCAGCACGACCTCACGCGTGTCGGGTTCGATGCGCAGCGGACCGAACGACAACTCTCCGGTGTTGTCGGCCTGCAGCCTCACCCGCCGCATGACCGCGTCCATCCTGGCCGTCAGTTCCCGGAAACCGTACGGCTTGTCCAGGCAGTCGTCGGCCCCCGCCCGCAGTACGAGAGTCCGGGTGACCTCGGAGTGGTGCCGCGAGGTCCCTATCACCGCGACGTCGGAGACGGCTCTGATGCGCCGGCAGGCCTCCACTCCGTCCATGTCGGCAAGATCGAGGTCGAGCAGGACGAGATCGAATTCCGTCAGCACGCGCAGGGCATCCTCGACGGCGGTAAGACTCACCGCCCGGTGACCGCACCTCCTGAGCCCGCGGGCGAGGCAGGCGGCAAGCTTCTTGTCGCTTTCTAACAGAAGAATGTCCAAGGCGAACCTCCGGGGGAGAGTGACAACGTTCGACTCTTTTCACGATCCACAGTGAGTCAAACGATGTGCTCTGTTAACAACGGAGGATGCGACGAAGGTCACTCCTTGTGCCCTCGCCCAAACATGAATCCGGCGCCTCGTACTGCCACGATCCAGTCACGTGAACCAAGTTTGCGTCGAATGCTGCTCACATGGCTGTCGAGGGTCCTGCCCGTACCGGGCTGAATGTCACGCCACACCTCCTGGAGGATCTGCCGACGCGGCAGCACCTCGTCAGGACGGCAGGCGAGAAGTGCGAGCAGGTCGAATTCCTTCCGGGTGAGCGGCACAACCCGGTCATGGAGGCGCACTTCCCGCGACTCCAGATCGATCCGCAGCGGACCGCTTTCGATGGTCTTCGGCGACTGTCCGGTCAGCGAGCCGCGGAGCCGGCGGGTGACGGCCTCGATGCGTGCCGTCAGTTCATGCAGACCAAAGGGTCTGACCAGGCAGTCGTCCGCGCCTGCCTGGAGGGCCAGGACCCGGTCGAGTTCCTCGGTGCGGACGGTGACACACAGGACGGGCAGATCACTCAGTTCCCTGATGCCCCGGCAGACGTCCAGGCCGTCACGATCCGTTATGTCCAGATCGAGCAGGACGAGGTCGACCTGGGCGAGATCACGCAGGGCCTCCGCGCCGGCGTGGACGACCTCGACGGTGAACCCGCTCCGGGTCAAGGGGGCTTCGAGGGCAGCAATCCTGGCGTCGGCTGTCACAAGACGTATGTGCAAGGGGGTCACTCTCCCTCGGCGGCAGGCATCGGTCTCGCCAGATGCGGGACACGCGCCCACGCCATAGGACCTTTCGGGGCAGCTTCGGGCGGCAGCGGTAAGGCCGGATCCCCTGGTCGGCGGCGCCACCGACCAGCGCTCCGCCTGGGGGCAGCGGAGCACGACTACGGACGATGGCGGCCACAACGGATCACCAGGGGTGAACGGGGCACCCGGCGGTGTGGGAGCAAGGGCTTCTACAGAGGCTTCCACGGCGGACCCGGCGGGAAGGGCGAATCCTTCGCGGTGCGCTGAGACGACATCGAAGAGGACGTGTCGCGGGGTCGCGGCCGGAAAAGGGCACACTTCGACTGCCCGAAGAAGCGTGACACCCCACTCACTCACTGTCAACACGCGCCCATCCCGTCACTCCGGGTGACGGGAGCCGTCCTGGCAAATGCCAGGGGCGAGCGGCAACCGCAACACAAAACGACAATATGTGACCGCTTCGTGACATTCCCCTCTCTGCCGGGCTTGACGAACTCCTTGAGGCTTCATCAAAATTGACCCCAGTAACCGCTTCCATACTCTGACCCTGAGGAGCACTTCAAGGTGGGTCCCTCACCCAGGCCATTAAACGTCTGTTAAATCAGAGTCAGATATCCCTTCACCGTGCGACAGCCATCTTCCTGCCGGCCGCAGCGCGATTCTTTTTTGTAATTCATGAACATGTCTCCGGGCCGGAGGGAGAACAATCGTGCCCTCATCCAGGAAATTAACCCCACCTCTCCACATATCCCTCGACACATCTCTCGAGAGTGTCCATGAAGCGAGCTGCTTCCGGGCAGAGCGCCTGCGCGTCGCTCTGTGCACAGCCGTGAATTTCCACCACGAGAGCGAGCACGAACTGACGTCGTCCGCGCATGGGCTGCGGGAACGCGTCAGCGGCAGCAGGCCGACGGGTATCACTCTCGACGAGTCCGTGGTCGCCCTGCGGTCGCGGATCACCGAGCTGCTCACCTCGTGGGCCCGGCTGGTCATCGAGGAGCGCGGAGTGGCCGCGCCCCGGAACTGCAGCGTTCCGGGCCTGGCCGAATTCCTCGACCGACACCTCTCCTGGCTGACGGAGCATCCGGCGGGACCTGACTTCGACCGGGAGGTCACCGCGCTGATGCGCTCCTGCCACACACTGCGCGAAGAAACCGGGCCGACGCGCCGGGAGCTGGGCGGCTGCCCGGAGCCCGGCTGCTCCGGAACGTTGTATGCAGCACTGCATCCAACCGAAAGCGACCCAGAACGGCCCGGTTCAAGGGTGATGTGCGACCAGGGGCATGCCTTCGCGCCACAGGACTGGCTGCTGCTCGCCGGCCCGCGCCAATCTGCCGGGATCCGGCCGTGACCACCGGGGGAGGCAAGCGCACCGTACCGACCGAACTGGCGGCTCTGGCCATGGGGGTCTCGTCGGCGACCATCCGGAAATGGGCCAGTCGAGGAAAGATCACCCGTCTTGGCACCGCACAGCGCGCGGAGTACGACCTCGACGAGTTGTACAGGTTGCGACAGACCCGACAACCCGAAGCCCCGAGCCGGGCCCGGACGGTCGATGACGCAGCTGATTCCGGCCCGGATTGAAGCGGGCCGGTGCGGTCACGTGAGCTGTTCGCGTAGACATACGGTGCAGGTTCGGAGTTGACGTGTGGTCGGCCCGCCACGAGGGCGGTGGGCACGGTCTCGTTGCCTTGCCTGCCACCCTCACCACACGGCGCTTGCAGCCCGGCCACCACAAGACGACCGGCCGGCCGTCGGCCGCGCCGGGTCGCTGTAGCACCTCAGCTCGGATGGCGGGGAACACCTCGGCCAGTGCCCGCGCGGAAGCCCAGGGCTCCGTCCCCGACCGCCGGAACCGGGGCGCACATGCGGCGACGGGCGCAGTCGCGCATCAAGTCGGCCCACGACTCGGCACATTCGCGGTATGTGAACGCGCGACACACCGCCCTGCGCAAGGAGGAGGACGTCCGGCTCAGGAAGGGCGGAGCCCCAGCCGGGCGGCTGGAGTTCTGGCGTACGCAGGACGTGCTGCGGCGGCAGCGGGGTGCGCGCGGAGTGGCTCCGCCCGAATCCCCGGAGTCACCGCCCGCCTCGGGACGCCCGTGAACTGCCCACCCCAACGCCGCTTACGACGCGGTGCTGATCCTGGGCCCGCACGCACCCCAAGAACCCGCGCAAGTCCACCGTCCGCGTGACCGGCGTCAGGCACGACGACATCACCGGCCGGCCCATCTGGACCAAGAAGGTCGGCGTCGTCACCGGGGTCTGAGCCCTTCCGGTCATGCCGTCGCAGAAACGTGAAGTGTGGTCAGGCCTCCTCGACCGCCACGGTGACGGGCGTACCGGTCTCGACCGTGCGGCTGACCGTGCAGAGCCGGTCGTGGGAGGTCTTGACGGCCCGGGGAAGAATCGCGCGGGCCCGGTCCGCGCCCTCGCCGTCCGGGAAGGCGACGGAGAAGGTGACCTGGAGATCGGTCATCCGGTTGCCGAGCTCGTCATTGATCTTGTTGCCGGTCACCGCGACGGAGAACCTGGTCGGCTCCGCGTGGCGGCTGGTGGCGATGTCGACGTCGACCGCCGTGCAGCCGCCGAGCGCGGCGAGCAGCAACTCCACCGGGGTGAATTCGTCCTCCCCCTCGGGTTCGGAACCGGTCCCGAAACTGATCGTGCCGCCACGGGCGTTCATCGCGACGAAGTGACCGGTGCTGGTTCGCTCGACGGTGACGGAGCGCAGGGTGTCATCTGCCATGACGACGACACTAAGCGCTCCGCGGGGTGTGCGGCGAAGCGCTGGGTGCCCCGGGACCGGCACTCCGAACGCATCGCCGCGGTCACCACAGGCTCTCCAGCGGCAGGGCGAGAACCCTCTGCGTCTCACACCACTGCCTTCATCGCGGCCCGCTCTGCTGGTACGAGTGGAAACCCCGGCCCGTCTTGCGGCCGAGAAGGCCGGCCTCGACCAGGCGGCGGAGCGTGGGCGGTGCGCTGTGGTTCGGGTCGCAGGACTCTGCGTACAGGGACTCGGAGATCGACAGGACGACGTCCAGGCCGATGAGGTCGGCGAGGCGCAGCGGGCCCATCGGGTGGGAGCAGCCGAGGGTCATGGCGTCGTCCACCGCGTCCGGTGAGGCGTAACCCGACTCGACCATGCGGACGGCGGACAGCAAGTAGGGGATGAGCAGGGCGTTGACGGTGAATCCGGCGCGGTCCTCGCAGCGGATCGGTTTCTTGCCGAGGACGACGGTCACCCATTCCTCGGCGCGCGTCAGGGTCTTCTCGTCGGTCAGGAGGGTGCCGACGAGCTCGACCAGGGGGAGGGCGGGCACCGGGTTGAAGAAGTGCAGGCCCAGGACGCGGCTCGGATCGCGGGTGGCGCGGGCCAGACGGGTGACGGACAGGGAGGAGGTGTTGGTGGCGAGGATGGTGTCGCGGTCCGCCAGGACGCTGTCCAGACGGGCGAACAGGGCCAGCTTCGCGTCGAGGTCTTCGGCGACGGCCTCGACGACCAGGTGGCAGTCGGCCAGGTCCGTCAGGTCCGTGGTGTAGGTGAGGTGGCGCAGAGCGGTTTCGTGCTCCTGCGCGCTCAGCCGGTCCTTGGCCAGCGCGCGGTCCAAGGACTTGGTCACTCGCTCCTCGGCGCGGGTCAGGGATTCCTGTGACGACGCCGCCACGCGTACGTCGAGGCCGGCGACGGCGCAGATGTGGGCGATGCCTGAGCCCATGGTGCCGCAGCCGACCATGCCCACGCGCTGGATCGCGGTCATCCGCGTCCCCTCCTCAGGCTGTTGTGTGGTTCTCGTGTCAGTGGGCCGGTGCGGCCGCGACGGGGCTTCGGGTCTCGGTGGTCTGCTCGGCGCGCAGGGGGTTGAGGCGGTGTTCGCCGATCCGGTCTCGCAGGGCGCGGTCCGTGACGCCCAGTCCGGGGCGGGGGGCCAGGCACAGGACGCCGACCTTCCCGATGTGGCCGTTGGTCTGGACGAGCCGGGCGGCGTCGGCGACCTCGGTGAGGGGGTAGACGGTCGATCGCGCGGGGACCAGGCGGCCGAGGCGGAACAGCCGGTTGCACTCCGACTGCTCCTGGAGGTTGGCGGCGTGGCTGCCCACGATGCGCTTGAGATTCATCCACAGGTAACGGTTGTCGAAGCGGTGCTGGTATCCGGTGCTGGAGCCGCAGGTGACGACTGTTCCGCCGCGTCGGACGACGAACACGGACAGGCCGAAGGTGGCCTTTCCGATGTAGTCGAAGACGACGTGGGGGTCCTCGCCGAAGTGGCCGCGGATGATCCCGCCCAGCCGCTTGCCCGCCTCGACGGTCGCCTCCGGGTCGTCGGAGATGTCCTGGTCCAGGCCGACCTCGGCCCGGTTGATGACGAGGTCGCAGCCGAGGGCGCGCAGCCGCTCCGCCTTCTCCTCGGAGCTCACGACACCGACGGCGATACCACCGCCGCCCCGGACGAGCTGGACGGCGTAGGAGCCGAGACCGCCGGTCGCGCCCCAGATGAGCACGATGTCGCCCTGCTTGATGCGCGCGCCCCGGTCGCTGACCAGCATGCGGTACGAGGTGGCGGCGCACAGCATCGTCGAGGCGGCCTCCTCCCAGGTCAGGTGCGCGGGCTTGGGCATCAACTGGCTGGCCCGGACGACGGCGTAGTGGGCCAGGCCACCGAAGTTGGTCTCGAAGCCCCAGATCCGCTGCTCGGCGCCGAGCATGCCGTCCGCGTGGGTGGCGGGTTCCTGGTCGTCCACCTGGACGCAGCTGACGACGACGTGGTCACCGGCCTGCCAGCGCCGCACGCCCGTACCCACCCGTACGACGACTCCGGCGGCGTCGGAGCCGACCACGTGCCAGGGCAGGTCGTGCCGGGCGGCCGGGCCGCCCTGGCGGCCCAGGCGCTTGAGGAAGGTGAACGTCGGCAGGGGTTCGAAGGTCGCCGACCAGACCGTGTTGTAGTTGATGGAGCTGGCCATGACGGCGATCAGGACCTCGTCGACGGCCAGTTCCGGCATGGGCACCGGGCCGACCCGCAGGGTCTTGCGGACGTCCCGGTCACAGGTGCCGTCGAAGACCGTCTGGTCCTCGGCGTGCAGATGGGCCGCGGTGTACGTGTCCGGCAGCGGCCTGCGCAGGAGTTCCTCCGCGGGCGCGTCGCTGAGCACGGCTTCGATCAAGGAGTCCATGGGTTCCCCAATGGGTTCGGGAAGGTCCGGTGAATGCGCTGCCGGAACCGGCCGTCGTCCGGTTCCGGGCCGGGCGGGCACGGCGTTGCGCCGGCCCTATCGAAAGCCTCCGGCGTGTGCAACGGCCCGGCTCGCGGCGCCGGGATCGGCGGCGGGCAGCAGGTACGGACCGCTGCCGGGCCGCACCGCGCGGACGCCGGGACCCTCGACGAGGGTCCGCTCCCGGGCGTAGGCCCGGGCCAGCCGGTCCATCAGATAGCGCCCCTGGTCGTGTTCGCGCAGGAGGTTGGCGTCCACCAGCGCGTCCAGGACATCCTCGGCGCCGTCCGGTGAGCACCCGAGCAGCGCGGCCGCCGTCTCCCGCCCGAAGGGGGCGCGGACTTCGGTGCCCAGCACGCGGAAGGCCCCGCCGAGGCAGATGCCGGCCACGGTGCGGTCACGGGTGGTGGCATACGCGGACTCCAGCACCGGCCGTACGGCCAGGTCGCCGACCTCCAGCTCGTCCAGCAGCCGCTGTTCGTCGCCGAGGCGACGGGCCACGTCGGCGAGGCCGCGGCGGGGCCTCGCGCTGATCCGGGAGCCGATGATCCGCACCGCCAGGGGCAGTCCCGCGCAGCCGGCGGCGACCTGGCGGGCGGCCCGCGGTTCCAGTTCGGTCCGCCGACGACCGACGATGCGGCGGAGCAGGTCCAGGGCACCCGCCTCGGACAGCGGCTCCAGTGCCATCTCGCGGGCGCCCTCGAGATCGGTGAGCCGGTTGCGGCTCGTGACCACCAGCCGGCTGCCGCCGGTACCGGGCACGAAGGGGCGGACCTGCGCGGCGTTCTGGGCGTCGTCCAGCACCACCAGCATCCGGCGGCCGTCCGTCAGGGACCTGAAGAGCGCGATGCGCCCCGCGAGCGAGGCGGGTACGGCCGTGTCGGGCACCCCGAGGCCGACCAGCAGCCCGGCCAGTATCTCCCCGGGTGCGACGGGGCGTCGGGAGCTGCCCTCCAGCTCCACGTAGAGCTGCCCGTCGGGAAAGCGGTCGCGGACCAGGTGACCCGACTGTACGGCGAGCGCCGTCTTGCCGATGCCTCCGCCGCCCGTCAGCACCACCGTCGTCGGCGTCTGTGCGGCCGGCTCGGCACCCAGGAGCCGTACCAGCTCGGTCAGTTCCCGGTCGCGTGCGGTCAGACCCGCGGTCGCCGGGGGCAGTTGGGCGGGGACGGGCCAGCGCGGGCCGCCCTCGCCCCAGCGGGCCGGCGGTTCCTGCCGCCGTTCGGAGGGGTGTTCGAGCTCGTCCTCGGCGCGCAGGATCCGCTGCTGGACCGCGCGCAGCTCCGTGCCGGGCTCGGCGCCCAGTTGGTCGACGAGGGCGGCCCGGGTCCGCCGGAACAGGTCGAGCGCCTCCGTCTGCTGCCCGGAGCGGGACAGGGCCAGCATCAGCCGGCCGATCAGCCCCTCGTGCAAGGGGTGCTCGCGGCCCAGCCGCCACAGTTCGGGGAGGATCTCGGCGTGCCGCCCGAGTGCCAGGTCCAGATCCACGCGCCAGGTGCAGGTCTGGAGATAGAGCTTCTCGAGGTGGCAGCCCTCCAGTTCCTGGAGCGTGTGGGAGGGGACGTCCATCAACGGTTCGTGGCGCCACAGCGCCAGTGCCGCCCGCAGTTGCTCCACGGCCTGCGGGAGGGCACCCCCCTCGGCCAGCGACTGGGCGGTTCTGCGGAGGGCCTGGAAACGGCCGAGATCGGTCTCGTCCTCCTCCATCTCGATCAGATATCCAGGTGCCCGCGTGATGATCCTGCTTCCGCCGTGCGGGCCCAGGGACTGGCGCAGGCGCATGACGTAGGTACGGATCGTGGCGGTCGCGCTCGGGGGCGGGGTTCCGTCCCAGACGAAGCGGGCCAGGGTCTGGACGGGGACCACCTTGTTCGCGTTCAGTACGAGGGTGGCGAGCACGACGCGCTGGCGGGGCGCCGAGACTCGAAGTTCGTGTCCGCCGGAACGGACGACCAGGGGACCAAGTAACGAGATTTCCATAACTGCTCCACCCTTTAGACGGCAGTGAGCGGCGGCATCCGACCGGGACGGGGATCCCGTGGCGGAAGTCGGTGGGGGTTGCCCAGTGGGGTGTCTCGACGCGGTGCGAAGGAACAGTGCGGGTGGGAGGGAGGCGGTCAGCGCAGGGGTGCCGCGTCCCGGTGCGGGGGTGTTCCCCGCGGGCGGCAGCACCGAGGCGATCCGGAGAAGAGATCCGCGGACCTGAACAGCGATGACGGACTGTGTGCGGGTTCTGCCTGGCAGTGCACGTTCATGGTGACTTTGTAGCGGCTCCGTCGCGCTGCCTGTCAGGAAGCTGGGGTGAGCGGCGCAAAGACAGGGGGCGGCAGGGGGCCAGTAGGGGTAGCCCCCCGTGGACGGGGGTGTCTAGCCTCCGGAGCGGCGTCATGTGTCCGTGATCGACTTCTCTCGAAGGACAGCAGCCGATGGATCACCATGTCGATGAGCGGGACCTGTGGCTTCGGTGCTTCGTCCCGGCCCCCGACTCCCCCACTCGACTCATCTGCTTCCCCCACGCCGGCGGCTCGGCCAGTGCCTACCACACACTGTCGGTCGCGCTCGCGCCGACGGCCGAGGTGTTCGCCGTGCAGTACCCGGGCCGGCAGGACCGGCGCAACGAGCCCTGTATCGACAACGTTCCCGAACTGCTCGACCGGCTGGTCCCGTTGCTCTCGACGCCGGGCGACGAACGGCCGCTGGCGCTGTTCGGCCACAGCATGGGCGCGACCCTCGCCTACGAGGTCGCGCGCCGGCTCCAGGAGCTGGGCGGGGCGGCGGAGCCCGTGATCGTCTTCCTGTCCGGGCGCCGCGCACCCCACTTCGAACGCGGCGAGACCGTGCATCTCCGTGACGACCAGGGGATCCTGCGCGAGCTGGAGCTGCTGGGCGGTTCCGTCGGCGCCGCGCTCAGGGACCCCGAGATCCTCCAGATGGTGATGCCCGCCATCCGGGGCGACTACCGGGCGGCGGAGACCTATGTGCATGTGCCGGGGCCCCCGCTGCGCTCCCCCGTGGTCGCGCTCACCGGCGACCGTGACCCCAGGGCGTCGGTGGGTGAGGTGGAGGGATGGCGCCGGTACACCGAGGGCCCGTTCTCCCAGCACGTCTTCGAAGGCGGCCACTTCTATCTCAACGACCAGGCGGAGGCGGTGCAGGAAACCGTACGACGGCATCTCAGCGCGCTGCCGGTCCCCGGTGTGGGGGCCTGACACCGAAAGAGGTGGGGACATGCCCGCTACGCACATCACCAACCTGCTCGGGACCATCGACGAGTTGGAGCGCTGCCTGCACGCGCTGCGGCAGCGGACCGGCGAGTCGGCCGTGGTGCAGAACCTGCTCGACACCGCGGCCCGGATGAGAACCGACGCCGCCGGCCTGGGCACTCCCCCGGTCCCGCCATCGGGGCAGCGGGCCGTGGCCGTGGCCGAGACCCCCTACGACCCCCTGCTGTGGCACAACGCGGGCGCGGACGACGAGGGCGTCGGCGGCCACCGCCCCGCCCCGTGGCGGCCGTGACCTCAGCCGGGCCGTGCCGCACCCGACCACTCGCACCGGATGGAGAGAGCACCGCATGGCCGACCAGCTGACCATGAGCCCACAACTCCTGGACTACGTACGCGACTTCTCGCTGCGCGAGGACGACGTGCTGCGCGAACTGCGGGAGGAGACGGCCGAACTGCCCGGCGGCACCGCCCTGCAGACACACCCGGAGGAGGGACAGTTCCTCGCCCTGCTGGTGCGGCTCACTGGCGCTGCCGCCGTGCTGGAGCTGGGCACCTACACGGGCTACAGCGCCCTGTGCATGGCACGGGCGCTGCCGGCCGACGGGCGCCTGGTGACCTGTGACATCACCGATCGCTGGCCGTCGATCGGCGTCCCCTACTGGAAGCGGGCGGGGGTGTCCGACCGCGTGGAGCAGCGCCTCGGGGACGCGACCGAGGTCCTCGGGGAGCTGCTCGCCGAGCAGGGGCCGGCGAGCTTCGACCTGGTGTTCGTCGACGCGGACAAGGTCAACTACCCCCGGTACTACGAGCAGTCGCTGGAACTGGTGCGGCCCGGCGGTCTGATCGTCGTGGACAACACGCTGTTCTTCGGCCGGGTCGCCGATCCGGCCTTCACGGACGCCGACACCGAGGGAGTCCGGGCGCTCAACGCGCTGCTGCGGGACGACGACCGGGTCGAGGTGAGCATGCTCACCATCGCCGACGGTGTCACGCTCGCCCGACGCAAAGAGGCCTGACCGACACGTACTTCGGGGCTGTGACGACGGATGCCGTCACAGCCCCGAAGTCATGGGGTCACGCGCCGGTGGCCGCCAGGTCGGACACCTCCAGGCGCACCGTGGTCGACGCCGGTCTCGGATCGGCCACGAGGTGGAGCCGCTCCACGTCCGGGCTGCCGTCGCCCAGGGCCTCGGTGCAGGCGCAGGGGGACTCCTCGAAGCCGGCGAAGCGGTAGGCGACCTCCATCATGCGGTTGCGGTCGGTGCGCCGGAAATCGGCCACCAGGTGCGCTCCGGCGGCGGCCGCCCGGTCCACCAGCCAGTTCAGGATCACCGATCCCGCGCCGAAGGAGACCACCCGGCACGAGGTGGCCAGCAGTTTAAGGTGCCACAGGTCCGGGTGCTTCTCCAGCAGGATCACGCCGACCGCGCCGTGCGGCCCGAACCGGTCGGTGAGGGTGGTGACCAGCACCTCGTGGGCGGGGTCGGCCATCAGTGCGCGCAGGGCGGCGTCCGAGTAGTGGACGCCGGTGGCGTTCATCTGGCTGGTGCGCAGCGTCAGTTCCTCGACGCGGGTGAGTTCGTCCGGGGTGGCCCGGCCGATCCGCATCACCAGCTCCAGGCTGCGCAGGAACTCCTCGTCGGGTCCTTCGAAGGCCTCCCGTTCGGCGTCCCTGCGGAAGCCGGCCTGGTACATCGCGCGGCGGCGCCGGGAGTCCACGGTGCTGACGGCGGGGCTGAACTCGGCGAGGCCGGTGAGGGTGAGGGCGGCCTCGGCGGGATAGCAGCGGACGTCGGGCAGGTGGTAGGTGACCTCGGCGCGTTCGGCCGGCTGGTCGTCGATGAAGGCGATGGTGCGGTGGGCGAAGTTCAGGCGCTGCGCGATCCGTTCCACCGCCTTCGACTTGGGACCCCAGCCGATCTCCGGCAGGACGAAGTACTCGGCGATGCCGAGCTCTTCCAGGCGGGCCCAGGCCTGCTCGTGGTCGTTGCGGCTGCACACCGACTGCAGGATGCCGCGGGAGTCGAGTTCGCTGACCACGGCGCGGATCTCGTCGTCCAGCAGGACCTGGCCGTCCTCCAGGAGCGTGCCGTTCCACAGGGTGTTGTCGAGGTCCCACACCAGGCACTTCACCATGACCGGGGCGTCGCTCATGACGCCCCCGCAGTGGCGAGGGCGTGCTGGGCGAGCATCAGTTCACACATCTCGTTGCTGCCTTCGATGATCTCCATGAGTTTGGCGTCCCGGTAGGCGCGGGCCACCACGTGGCCGTCCCTCGCGCCCGCCGAGGCCATGACCTGGACGGCGGTGGCGGCTCCGCGGGCGGCCTGCACCGCGCTGACGTGCTTGGCGAGCACGGTGGCGCTCACCATGTCGGGCGTTCCGTCGTCCCAGCGGCGGCTGGCGTGCTCGCACGCGCGGGTGGCGGTCTGCTCGGCGACGTAGAGCTCGGCGACGTGCCGGGCGACGAGCTGGTGGGAGGCGAGCGGCACACCGAACTGGTGCCGGGAGGCAGCGTGGGAGGCGACCGCCGCCAGGCAGGCGTGCAGGATGCCGACGCAGCCCCAGGCGACCGAGATACGGCCGTACGCGAGGGCGGTGGTCACCAGCAGCGGCAGGGACAGCTCGTTGCCCCCGAGCAGGTGGTCGGCGGGGAGCCGTACTCCTTCGAGGGTCACCTCGGCGTGGCCCGCGGCGCGGCAGCCCAGCGGGTCGGCGACCCTTTGGACGCGGACACCGGGCGTGTCGGCGGGGATGACGACGGCGGCGGCCCCCTCGCCGTAGCGTCCGAAGACGACGAGCAGGTCGGCGTAGTGGGCGGCGGTCACCCAGACCTTGTGGCCGTCGACGACCAGCGCGTCGCCCTCGCTGCGGATGGTGGTGCGGATGGCCGACAGGTCGCTGCCCGCCTGGGGTTCGCTGAAGCCCACGGCGGCGAGCTCGCCGGAGGTCAGGCGGGGCAGATAGGCGCGGCACTGGGCCGTGGTGCCGAGGCGTTCGATGGTCCAGGCGGCCATGCCCTGGGAGGTCATGACGCTTCGCAGGGAGCTGCACAGGCTGCCGACGTGCGCGGTGAACTCCCCGCCGGCGAGGCTGCTCCAGCCCGGGCCGCCGTACTTGGTGGGGACGCCGGTGCACAGCCGGCCCGTCGCGCCGAGCTCGCGCAGCAGCGGCTCGGGGATCAGGCCGGCCAGGTCCCAGTCGCCGGCCCGGTCGCCGACCAGGGCGGTGACGGAGGCGGCGGCGTCGGCGAACTCGTCACTCACCGGCGTCTCCGGTCGCTCCCTGGAGCCGGCGGACCAGGGACGCCATGCTCCTGACGGTGCGGAAGTTGTCCAGCCGCAGGTCCTTGCCGCGGATCGAGACGCCGTACGTCTTCTCCAGGTGTACAACGATCTCCATCGCGAAGAGCGAGGACAGTCCGCCGGAGGCGAAGAGGTCGGTGTCCTCCTCCCACACCCTCTTGGTCTTGCCGTGGAGGAAGTCGACGAGCTCCTGCTCGGTGGTGCTCTGCGGTGACACGGTCATGATGTTTCTCCCTGGTAGACGTAGAAGCCACGGCCGGACTTGCGGCCGATGTCACCGGCCCGCACCTTCTGCAGCAGAAGGTCGCAGGGCTGGCAGCCGGGGTCGCCGGTGCGCTCGTGGAGCACCCGCAGCGAGTCGACGAGGTTGTCGATGCCGATGAGGTCGGCCGTGCGCAGCGGGCCGGTGGGGTGGCCGAGGCAGCCCTGCATGAGGGTGTCGACGTCCTCGGCGGTCGCGGTGCCCTCCTGCACCACGCGGGCGGCGTCGTTGATCATGGGGTGGAGCACCCTGCTGGTCACGAACCCCGGTGCGTCCCGCACCACGACCGGCTGCCGGCGCAGTGCGTCGAGCAGTGACCGGATGGAGTCCATCGCCTGCTCTCCGGTGCGGGCGCCGCGGATCACCTCCACGGTGCGGATCAGATACGGCGGGTTCATGAAGTGGGTGCCGACGACGTCCGCCGGATGCGCGGCCGCCGACGCGAGTTCGTCGATGGGGATGGAGGAGGTGTTGGACACCAGGACGGTGCCGGGTGCCACGACGGCGGAGACCTCGGCGAGGACCTTCTCCTTGATGTCCGCGTCCTCCGTGACGGCCTCGACGACCGCGGTGGCGCCGGCCGCGTCGGCGAGGTGGCCGCTGGTGGTGACGGTCGCCTCGGGTACGTCGTCGGGCAGTGCCCCCATGAGCTGGGCCAGGCGCAGTTCCCCGGCGATCCTGGTCTCGGCGGCGGCGAGTTTCGCCTCGTCCACGTCGATGAGGGTGACGGGGACGCCGTGGCCGACGGCCAGGGTCGCGATGCTCGCGCCCATGACGCCGGCGCCGAGGACGACGAGGTGGTGTGGTCGCCGGGGCGTGCCGGCTGTCGGTCGGAGTGGTTGCTGCATGTCGGCCGCCTACTCGCTTCGGGGGTCGGGGGTGGTGTCGGGGAGGACGGAGTCCAGCCATGCGCGGACGGCGCCGGCGGTGGCGGGCAGATGCTGTTCGAGCATCGACCAGTGGTTTCCGGGGACGTCGACGACGGAGTGCGCGGTCGGCCAGGAGGCCCGCCAGTCGACGGTGCTGTCCGCCGCCGGTTCGGCGATCGGCTGCGAGGCCCGCACCAGCAGGACGGGCGCCTGGACCCGGGGCGGTGTCCAGTCGTCGAGGAGCTGGAAGTAGCGGCCCATGGCGGTCAGCCGGGCGCCGTCCATGGGTGCCGCCCGGTCCTCGCGTTCGAACATGCCGCGCACCAGCACGTCGTCGAACTGGGTCATCGCCGCGTCGCCGGAGAGGTAGGTGTCCAGCAGCACGACGGCCGCCGGTCCCGCGCCCAGCTCCTCCATGCGGGCGGCGGCCGCGTAGGCCAGGGTGCCGCCGGAGGAGGAGCCGAGCAGGACCTTCGGGCCCTCGCCCAGGTTCCGCAGGACGAGTCCGGTCTGGAACTCCAGCAGGGCGTCCAGGTCCGCCGGCAGTGGCTCGTCGGCGGCGAAGCCGGGCGCGTCCAGGGCGCTGACTCCGAAGCGGCCCTCGAAGGCGGCGGCGAACCTGCTGTACTGGTGGGCTCCGCCGAGGGCCACGACGGAGGCGAAGCAGACCAGTTCGGGCGCGTCCGCACGCTGGTGCAGCCGCAGCAGCTCGGGGCGCCGCTCGCCCGAATCCAGCAGGCCGGCTCCGGAGCGGAAGTCCGGGCGCAGCCGGGCGGCCTGTTGCAGCAACTGGATGCCGTCGTGTGCGCGGCCGAGGTCGCAGGCCTGCCGGAACAGGGCGCTGACCGGGTCCGGTCCGGGTTCGGCGGTGGCCGGGCCGGCCGTCGTGGTGGCGGCGAGTTCCGCCGCGAGGCGCTGCGCCAGCCGGGCCGGGGTGCGGCTGTCCAGGACGACGGTGGGCCGCAGCCGCAGGTCGAGCGCCGCCGCGAGCCGGTTGCGCAGTTCGACCGCGGTGAGCGAGTCGAATCCCCGCTCCAGGAAGGCGTCCCCCGGGTCCAGGGCCTCGGGGTCGGTGTGCCCGAGCACCTCGGCGGCGTGGGCACGCACCAGGCGCAGCAGCAGCGCGTCCCGCTCCGCCTCCGGTACCGCGGCCAGCCGCGGGCGCAGGTCCGGCTCCGCCGCCGCGGACGCGGCTCGCCGGGTGGCGGGGCGCACCAGCGCACGCAGCAACGGCGGTACGGGGCCGTGGCGGTGGACGGCCGGTTCCAGGCCGACCGGCACCATCAGCGGGCGCCCGGCCGCGGGTGCCGCGTCGAACAGGGCCAGGCCCTCCTCGGTGGTCAGGGCGCGGACGCCGGCCCGGGCGATGCGCCGCCGGTCGGTGTCCGAGAGGCCGGTGGTGAGGCCGGTGCGCTGCTCCCACAGACCCCAGGCCAGGGAGACGGCGGGCAGTCCCGCGCGCCGGCGGAGGGCGGCGAGGGCGTCGGCGAAGGCGTTCGCGGCGGCGTAGGCGGCCTGGCCGGGGCTGCCGAAGACACCGGCGGACGAGGAGAACAGCACGAAGGCGGACAGGTTCTGGTCCCGCGTCAGCTCGTGCAGGTTCCAGGCACCGTCGGCCTTGGGCCGCAGGACGGTGTCGAGCCGGTCGTCCGTCAGGTCCGCGAGCACTCCGTCCGCCAGCACTCCTGCCGTGTGGACGACCGCGGTCAGCGGGTGCTCCGGCGGGACCGCGTCGAGCACGGCGGTCAGCGCGGCGCGGTCGGCCACGTCGCAGGCGGCGACGGTGACCCGGCAGCCACCCGCGCGCAGTTCTTCGGCGAGCCCCGTCACGGCGGGGGTGACGCTCCGGCCGAGCAGCAGCAGGTGCCGGGCACCGTGTGCGGTGGCGAGGTGCCGGGCGACGAGTCCGCCGAGGGTGCCGCCGCCTCCGGTGACGAGGACGGTGCCGTCGGGGTCGAAGGCGGGTGTCTCGGCCGCGGGGGCGGTGGCGCGCACCAGGCGCGGTGCGTGGAGTGTGCCGCCGCGCAGTGCGAGTTGGGGCTCGTCGCCCCTCAGGGCCGTCGCCAGGGCTGTCTGAAGGCCCTCGCCGCCGTCCGTGTCCAGGAGCACGAACCGGCCGGGGTGCTCCAGCTGGGCGGTGCGCAGCAGCCCCCATACGGCGGCGCGTGCGACGTCCACCGGGACCTCGCCCAGGTCCACCGCGCCCTGCGTGAGCACGACCAGGGGGGTGTCCGTGCGGCGGGGGTCGGCCAGCCACGCCTTGAGCTGCCGCAGGACGTCCGTGAGCGCGGCGCGTGCGGCCTGCGGGCCGTCGCCGGACGGCGGACACGGCAGCAGGGCGACGTCCGTCGCCTCGTCGACCGAGCCGAGGACGGCGGTGCGGACCTCGGACCACGGCGGGACGGGGGCCAGGGCCGTCCAGTCGAGCGCGAACAGCGAACGCGCCACGGCACCGGGCGCGCCGGACGTGCCGGACCGCAGGACCAGCCGGCCGACCGTCAGCACCGGGCGTCCGCTGCTGTCGGCGACCAGGACCGAGACGGCGTCGCCGTCCTCGCCGACGGGCCGCAGGACCACGGTGAGCGCCGACTCGCCGCTCTCGCGCAGCGTCACGTCGTGCCAGGAGAACGGCAGCGGCACGCCCGAGGAGCCGTCCCGTGCGTCCGGGCGCAGGCCGACCGTCTGGAGCGCGGCGTCCAGCAGCGCGGGGTGGACGGCGAATCCGTGGTGACCGGGCTCGGGCAGGGCGACCTCGGCGTGGATCTCGGCGCCGACGCGCCAGGCGGCACGCAGTCCCTGGAACAGCGGACCGTAGTGGACGCCTACGGCCTCGAAGTCGTCATAGAGCCCGTCGATGTCGAGTTTCTCCGCCTCCTCGCCGTGTCCCCGGAAGAGGCCTTCGTCCGCTGCGGGCGCGGGCTGCGGGGCGAGGACGCCCGTGGCGTGGCGCTCCCACGGTTCGTCGTCGGAGGCCGAGTGGACGCTGATCTCGCGGCGTCCGTCCGGGCCGGGGGCAGTGACGGTGAGGCGCAGCCGGCGGGCGTCGTCGGTCAGGACCAGCGGTGCGGCCAGGGTGAGTTCCTCCACCGTGGCGCACCCGACGTGCGCGGCGGCGTGGGCGGCCATCTCCAGGAACGCCACGCCGGGCAGCAGCGCGGTTGTGGCGACGGCGTGGTCGGCCAGCCATGGCTGGGTGCGCAGGGAGAGGCGGCCGGTGAGGACCGTGCCCTCGCCGTCGGGCAGGTCGACGACGGCCGGGAGCAAGGGGTGGCCGGTGGCCGTCTGGCCGGCCGAGACCGGGTCGCCCACCGGTGCGGGGACGTCGAGCCAGAAGTGGGTGCGCTGGAAGGCGTACGTCGGCAGGTCGGTGAGGCGGGCGCCGGTGCCGTCGAAGAGCCGGTCCCAGTCGACGGGCAGGCCCTGGGTCTGGGCCTCGCCGAGCGCCAGCAGCATGCGGCGCGGGCCGCCGTCCTCGCGCTGGAGGGTGGCGAGTACGGCCGTGTCGTCGGCGCCGGCGTCCGCGGCGGTGTCGGCGATGCCGTAGGTGAGCAGGGGGTGGGGGCTGACCTCCACGAAGGTGCGGTGACCGGCGTCCAGCAGCCCCCGCACGGCCTCGTGGAAGCGGACGGTGTGGCGCAGGTTGCGGTACCAGTAGTCGTGGGTGAGGGTGCCGGGGCCTACCCAGTCGGCGTCCACCGTGGACATCATGGGGACGTCGGGCGCGCGGGGCGTCAGCCCGGACAGGTCCTCGCGCAGCCGGTCGCGCACCGCCTCGACGTCGTCGGAGTGCGAGGCGTAGGCCACCGGCATGGTCCATGCCATCATGCCCTCGCCGGTCAGGTCGTCGACGAGGCCCGCGACCTCGTCGCCGGGGCCCGCGACGACCAGCACCCGAGGGCCGTTGACGGCGGCGATCGTCACCTTGCCCGACCGGCGCTCCAGGTGGGGGGTGATCTCGTCGGGCGACATCAGGACGGTGGCCATGCCGCCCGCGCCGGTGAGACCGGCCAGGGCACGGCTGCGCAGGGCGACCACGCGGGCGGCGTCCGGCAGGCTGAGGGCGCCGGCCACACAGGCCGCGGCCACCTCGCCCTGGCTGTGGCCGACGACCGCGGCCGGCTCAACGCCGTAGGAGCGCCATACGGCGGCCAGGGACACCATCACGGAGAACAGGACGGGCTGGACCACCTCCACCCGGTCCAGCTCCGGCGCGCCGGGCGCGCGGCGCAGGACATCGGCGACGGACCAGTCCACGTACGGGGCGAGGGCCTGTTCGCACTCGGCGAGTCGGGCCGCGAACACCGGTGCGGCGTCGAGGAGTTCCGCTGCCATGCCGGGCCACTGGGAACCCAGGCCGGGGAAGACGAAGACGGCCTTGCGGCCGGGCAGCGCACGGCCGGTGGCGACCGCCGGGTGCGGCCGTCCTGCGGCGAGGGCGGCGAGCCCGTCGAGGAGTTCCGTGCGGTCGGTGCCCGCCACGACCGCACGGTCGGTGAAGAGAGAGCGACCGGTGACGAGGGAGTGGCCGACGTCCGCCGGACGGACGCCGGGGTCCGCCTCCAGGTGGGCGTGGAGGGCGGCGGCCTGGGCGCGCAGGGCGGCCGGGCCCTTGGCGGACAGAGGCCACACGACCGGAGCGGGCTCGGCGGACCCGAGGGGCTCGCGGGGCTCGGCGGACTCGCGGGGCTCCTCGGACGGTGCCTCCTCCAGCACCGCGTGCGCATTGGTGCCGCTCGCCCCGAAGGAGGACACCGCGGCCCGGCGCGGATGCCCGGTGTCGGGCCAGGCGCGGGCCTCGGTGAGGAGGGCGATGTCGCCCTCGCTCCAGTCGACCTGGGGGGTCGGCGCGTCGATGTGCAGGGTGCGCGGCAGCAGGCCGTGGCGCATGGCCAGCACCATCTTCATGATGCCGCCGACCCCGGCGGCGGCCTGGGTGTGTGTGAGGTTGGACTTGAGGGAGCCGAGCAGCAGCGGCCGCTCACGCTCCTGTCCGTAGGTCGCGAGCAGGGCCTGCGCCTCGATCGGGTCGCCGAGCCGGGTGCCGGTGCCGTGCGCCTCCACGGCGTCCACGTCGGCGGCGGTCAGTCCGGCCGAGGCCAGCGCCTGCCGGATCACCCGTTGCTGGGAGGGCCCGTTGGGGGCGGTCATACCGTTGCTTGCGCCGTCCTGGTTGACGGCCGAGCCCCGTACCAGGGCCAGCACCGGGTGCCCGTTGCGGCGGGCGTCGGACAGCCGCTCCAGCAGCAGGACGCCGACGCCCTCGCCGAAACCGGCACCGTCGGCCGCCGCGGCGAAGGACTTGCAGCGCCCGTCCGGGGCCAGCCCCCGCTGGCGGCTGAAGCCGACGTAGAGGCTGGGTGTGGACATCACGGTGACCCCGCCGGCGAGCGCGAGGGAGATCTCCCCGCCGCGCAGCGCCTGGCAGGCGAGGTGGAGGGCGACGAGGGAGGACGAGCAGGCGGTGTCGAGAGTGACCGCCGGCCCCTCCAGGCCGAGGGTGTAGGCGATGCGTCCGGTGACCACGCTGGGCACGGTCCCGGTGCCGATGAACGCCTCCACCTCGGGCGGCATGCTGGGCAGCCGGGCCCCGTACTCGTTGTACATGACGCCCGCGTAGACGCCGGTGCGGCTGCCGCGCAGCGACAGCGGGTCGATGCCGCCGCGTTCGACCGCCTCCCAGCAGGTCTCCAGCAGGAGCCGCTGCTGGGGGTCCATGGCCAGCGCTTCTCGCGGGGAGATGCCGAAGAACTCGGCGTCGAAGGCGCAGGCGTCGTGCAGGAAGCCGCCCTCCTGGGTGCTGCTCGTGCCGGGGTTGTCGGGGTCGGGGTCGTAGAGACCGGCGAGGTCCCAGCCCCGGTCGGCGGGGAACCCGGTGACGGCGTCCCGCTCGTCGACGAGGAGCTGCCACAGCTGCTCCGGGGTGCTGACACCGCCGGGGAAGCGGCAGCTCATGGCGACGACGGCGATGGGCTCGCCGGCCTGCTCGCGCTGCCGGCGCAGCCGCAGGTTCTCGCCGCGCAGCCGCTCGGTCTCCTGGAGCGAGGTGCGCAGCGCCGCCACGACCTTGTCGTCGGTCATCGTGTTCCCCCTTTCGTCCGGGGTCGGTCGGGGCTCAGGCACGCTCGTCTCCCATGGCGAGGCGTACGAGGTCGTCGACGCCCATGTCCGCGATCTCCTCGGTGCGGTCGGCGGCCGGAGCTTCGTCGGCGGCGCCGTTCTCGTGGGGTGCGGGTCCGGCCAGCCGCAGGAGTGCGTCCAGCAGGCCCGAGCGGCGCAGTGCGGCGACCGGGATGGCCGAGACCATGCGGGCGATGTCGTCGTCGGCCGGTCCGGCGTCCTCGGTGACCGCGGGGACGGCCGGGGCGAGGCGTTCCGCGCAGTACCCGGCGACCTCGGTCGGGCTGGGGTAGTCGAACACCAGGGTGGCCGGGAGGCGCAGTCCGGTCGCGGCGCCGAGCCGGTTGCGCAGTTCCACGGCCGTCAGCGAGTCGAAGCCGAGCTGCCGGAAGGCGCGTTCGGGGTCGATCGCCACGGCGCCGGAGTGTCCGAGCACGTCGGCGACGTGGGCGCACACCAGGTCGGTGAGGACGGCCCGGGTGTCGTCGGCGGACAGACCGGTCAGCCGGCGGCGCAGCAGGTCCGCTTCCTCAGCGGCGCCGGCACCGGTGGCCGCGGTGCGGCGCGCGGGACCGCGGACCAGGTCGCGGAAGAGCGGCGGTACGCCGGCCGTGACCGCCCGGGCCGCCACGCGGGCCAGGTCGAGCCGGACGGGCACCAGTGCCGGCTCGTCCAGCGCGAGCGCGGTGTCGAACAGGGTCAGGCCCTCCTCGTTGGAGAGGGCCGCCACGCCGCCCCGAACCAGCCGTCGCAGGTCCACCTCGTCGAGCGTGCCGGTCAGCGCGCTGCGCTCGGCCCACATGCCCCAGGCGAGCGACTGGGCGGGCAGTCCCCGGGCGCGGCGGCGGCGGGCGAGGGCGTCGAGGAAGGCGTTGGCGGCGGCGTAGTTGCCCTGACCGGAGCTGCCGACGGTGCCGGAGGCGGACGAGAAGAGGACGAACGCGGTCAGTGGCAGGTGCTCGGTGAGTTCGTGCAGGTTCAGGGCCGCGTCGGCCTTGGGGCGCAGGACACGGTCGAGGCGTTCCGGGGTGAGGGAGCCGATGACTCCGTCGTCGAGTACGCCCGCCGAGTGGACGACGGCGGTCAGCGGGTGGGCGTCGGGGATGCCGGCGAGAAGGGCCGCCAGGGCCTCGCGGTCGGCGGCGTCGCAGGCCCGCGCGTCGACGTGGGCGCCCAGGGCGGTGAGTTCGCCGACCAGCTCCCGCGCCTCGGCGGTGTCGGGGCCCCGGCGTCCGGTCAGCAGCAGCCTGCGGACGCCGTGCTCGGTGACCAGGTGCCGGGCGACCAGTGCGCCGAGGACGCCGAAGGCGCCGGTGACGAGGACCGTGCCGTCGGAATCCCAGGGCTTGGTCGTCCCGGTTGCGTTCTCGGGCTCCGTCTCGGCAGCAATGGCCCGGGCCAGCCTCGGTGCGAGCAACTGCCCGCCCCTCACCGCGAGTTGCGTCTCCCCCGCGGCGAGGGCGGCGGCGATCGCCGGGAGGTCGAGACGCCCGTCGGTGCCGCCGCCGGCCTCAGGGTCGCCGTCGGTGTCGAGGAGCACGATCCGGCCCGGGTGTTCGGACTGCGCGGAGCGCACGAGTCCCCAGACGGCTGCCGCCGTCAGGTCGCCGATGTCGTCTCCGGGGGCCGTGGCGACGGCGCCCCGGGTGACCAGGACGAGCCGGGTGTCGGCCCAGCGGTCGTCGGCCAGCCAGTCCTGCAGCAGGCGCAGTACGGCGGTGAGCCCGCCGCGGGCCGCGTCCGCACTGTCGCCGCCCGCGGGGAGCGCGGTGACGACTGTGTCGGGCACGGGGGCGCCGGCCTCGACGGCGGCGGTGAGCGCGGCGAGGTCCGGGTGGGTCTCGGGCAGCAGCGGTTCGGTCCCGAGGGCGGTCCAACGGCCGCTCGGCGGCTGGGCCGTGGCGGGCAGGACCGTCCAGTCGAGCCGGAACAGCGAGTCCTGGCGGCTGTCCCGGACCCGCCGCAGGGCGTCGAAGGAGACGGGCCGCACGGCCAGCGCGCCGACCTCGGCGACGGGCTGTCCGGTGGGGTCGGCCGCGGAAACGGCGATCGAGCCGGTGTCGTCGTAGCTGAGCCGGACGCGCAGTTCGGTAGCGCCCGAGGCGTGCAGCCGGACGGCACCCCAGGAGAACGGCAGCCGGGCGGTGCCGGGTTCGTCACTCTGGGCGGCGCCGCCGGGGGTGGTGAGCCACAGGCCGTGCAGGGCGGCATCGAGCAGCGCCGGGTGCAGCCCGAACGCGGCGGCCATGTCCCGCTGGTCCTCGGGCAACCCGACCTCGGCGTAGATGTCGTCGCCGAGGCGCCAGGCGGCGCGCAGGCCGTGGAAGGCGGGGCCGTAGCCGGAGCCGGAGTCGGCGAAGCGCTCGTAGAGGCCGTCGACCGGGACCGGTTCCGCGCCTGCGGGGGGCCACGCGGAAGCCGTGAACGCGGCCGGGACGTGGTGGGGTTCCGGGGCGAGGACGCCGGCCGCGTGGCCGGTCCAGGCGCCCGTGTCGTCCTCGCCCCGCGAGAAGATTCCGAGACTGCGGCGGCCCTCGTCGTCGGGGGCGCCGACCCGGGCCTGGACGTGCACCGCCTCGTCGCGGTCGAGCACCAGGGGTGCCTGCAGGGTGAGTTCCTCGACCTGCGGGCAGCCCGCCTCGTCCGCGGCGCGCACGGCCATCTCGACGAACCCGGTGCCCGGCAGCAGGATCACACCGGAGACGGCGTGGTCGGCCAGCCAGGGGTGGGTCCGGGTCGACAGGCTGCCGGTGAGGAGGATCTCACCGGTGTCGGCGACCTCGACGGCGGTGCCGAGGAGCGGGTGGCCGGTGGCGCCGGGCCCGGTGGGCAGCGCGGCCGGAGGCTTGATCCAGAAGTGGCGGCGCTGGAAGGCGTAGGTGGGCAGCGGCACCGGTGCGGCGCCTCCGGCGGACGCGGCGGCCCAGTCGACCGTGCCGCCGCGCACCCACAGTTCGGCGGCGGAGCGCAGCATGCGGTGCGCGCCGCCCTCGTCCCGGCGGAGCGAGCCGACGGCCACGGCGAGGCGTCCGCCGGCCTCGACGGTCTCCTCGACCGCCATGGTGAGCACCGGGTGCGGGCTGACCTCGACGAAGGAGGTGAAGCCCTCGGTGGCCAGGGCGCGTACGGCGGGTGCGAAGCCGACGGTCTGGCGCAGGTTGCGGTACCAGTAGTCGGCGTGCATCCGTGTGGTGTCGAGCCAGCAGCCGTCGACCGTGGAGTACAGGGGCACCTCGGCCTCGGTGGGCGCGAGCCCGGCCAGCGCCTCCATGAGTTCGCCGTGGATCTCCTCGACGTGGGCGCAGTGGGAGGCGTAGTCGACGTCGATGCGGCGGGCCCGTATGTCCTTGGCCTCGCAGTGGGCGAGCAGGGCGGTCACGGCGTCCGCGTCTCCGGCGACGACCGTCGCGGCGGCGCCGTTGAGCGCGGCCACGGCCAGGGCGTCGGCCCAGGGGGCGATGGCCGCGCGGGCCTCCGTCTCCGGCAGGGCGAGGGAGACCATGCCGCCGCGTCCGGCGAGCGCACCCAACGCCCGGCTGCGCAGGGCGACGACCCGTGCCCCGTCCTCCAACGACAGCGCACCCGCCACCACCGCGGCAGCGATCTCCCCCTGACTGTGCCCCACCACCGCATCGGGAACGACCCCGAACGACCGCCACACCTCCGCCAACGACACCATCACCGCGAACAGAGCGGGCTGGACCACGTCCACACCCTCCCAAGCACGCCCCGACCGCACCGCCTCCGTCAGCGACCAGTCCACGAACGGCGCCAAAGCCGCCTCGCACTCGGCCATCCGCGCCGCGAACACCGCCGAGGAATCCAGCAGTTCGGCCGCCATCCCCGCCCACTGCGACCCCTGACCCGGGAACACGAACACCGTCCGGCCCTCGGTGTCGGCGAAGCCGCGTACCAGGTCGGGGGCGCTCGCGCCGTCGGCGAGTGCGCCGAGGACGTCGGGAAGCCGGCCGGGGTCGCCGACGAGGACGGCTCGGTGTTCGAACGCGGTCCGGCCCGCGAGGGTGGCGGCGACGCCGGGGGCCGGGGTGTCGGGCGCCGAGGCCAGGTGCGCGGCGAGCCGCCGGGCCTGGCCGCTGAGGGCGTCCGGCGACTTGGCGGACAGGGGCCAGGCCAGGGCGCCGGAGGGCGTGGACTCCGGCGGTGCCACAGGCTCCTCCGGTGCGGGGGCCTCCTCGATGATGGCGTGGACGTTGGTGCCGCTCATGCCGAACGCGGACACGCCCGCGCGGCGCGGCCTGCCGGTCCGCGGCCACGGCGTCGGCTCGGTGACCACCTCGACGGCACCGGCCGTCCAGTCGACCTCGGTGGAGCGCTGCCGGGCGTGCAGGGTGGGTGGCACCTGGCCGTGCTGGAGGGCGAGGACGGTCTTGATGACTCCGGCCACGCCGGCGGCGGCCTGGGTGTGGCCGATGTTCGACTTCAGGGAGCCGATCAGCAGCGGCCGGTCCCCGTCGCGTTCCCTGCCGTACGTCGCGAGCAGCGCCTGGGCCTCGATCGGGTCGCCCAGCCTGGTGCCGGTGCCGTGCGCCTCGACGACGTCGACCTCGGCCGGGGTGAGCCGGGCGTTGGCCAGGGCCGCCCGGATGACCCGCTGCTGGGAGGGGCCGTTGGGCGCGGTGAGGCCGTTGCTGGCGCCGTCCTGGTTGACGGCGGAGCCGCGCAGGACGGCCAGCACGGGGTGGCCGTTGCGGCGCGCGTCGGAGAGGCGCTCCAGCAGGACCACGCCGACGCCCTCGGCCATGCCCATGCCGTCGGCGGCGTCGGAGAACGCCTTGCAACGGCCGTCGGCGGCGAGGCCGCGCTGGCGGGCGAAGCTGATGATGGCGCCCGGTGTCGACATCACCGCGACACCTCCGGCCAGGGCGAGCGAGCAGTCCCCGGAGCGCAGGGCCTGCGCGGCGATGTGGAGGGCGACCAGGGAGGCGGAGCACGCCGTGTCGACGGTGACGGCTGGGCCCTCCAGGCCGAGGGTGTAGGAGATCCGGCCGGATATCACGCTGGCGGCGCTGCCGGTGAGGAGATGGCCCTCGTTCTCCTGGGTCTGGGCGACGGAGGCGCCGTAGTCCTGGTAGTTGACGCCGGTGAAGACGCCGGTGTCGCTGCCGCGCAGGCGTTCCGGGTCGAGACCGGCCCGTTCGAGGGTCTCCCAGGTGGTCTCCAGGAGCAGTCGCTGCTGGGGGTCCATGGCGACGGCCTCGCGCGGGGAGATGCCGAAGAAGTCGGCGTCGAACTCGCCCGCGTCGTACAGGAATCCGCCGTGCCGGACGTAGCAGGTGCCGGGCCGGTCCGGGTCGGGGTCGAAGAGGGTCTCCAATGGCCAGTTGCGGTCGCCGGGGAACTCGGAGACGAGGTCCGCGCCCGCCGCCAGTGCCTCCCACAGCTGCTCGGGGGTGTGCACCTGGCCAGGGAACCGGCAACCCATGGCGACGATCGCGACGGGGTCGTCGGCGGCCGCGGCCACCGTCGACGGGGCGGCGGAGGCCGCCTGTTCGCCCAGTACCTCGGCGCGGATGTGGTCGGCCAGGACGGCGGCGGAGGGGTAGTCGAAGACGAGGGTGGCGGGCAGCGGCAGGCCGGTGGCGGTCCGCAGGCGGTTGCGGAGTTCGACGGCGGTGAGCGAGTCGAAGCCGAGTTCCTGGAAGGCCCGGCCGGGCCGCAGTTCCTCGGGCGAGTCGTGGCCGAGGACGGCCGCCGCGTGGCCGCGTACCAGGTCGAGGGTGACCCGGCGCTGTTCGGCCTCGGGCAGCCCGGTCAGGCGCTCGCGGAAGACGGACGCGGCGGGGGCGGTGGAATCCGTCGCGGGTGCCTGCGCCTCCTCCAGTTGGCGCCTGACCTCGGGGATGCCGGTGAGCAGGCGGCTGGGACGTACGGAGGTGAAGACGGCGGCGAACTGCTCCCAGTCGACGTTGGCGAGCGCGATGACGCTCTCGTCGTCGTCGAGGGCCTGTTGCAGCCCGGTGAGCGCGCGGTCGGGCTCGATGAGCGGCAGGCCCTGCTTCTGCACACGGTAGAAGTCGGAGTCGTCGACGGTCTCGCGCACGGCCCACGGGTTGGCCGCGGCCCATACGCCCCAGTCGACGCTGGTGGCCGTCAGGCCGCGGGCCCTGCGGTGTTCGGCCAGGGCGTCGAGGTAGGCGTTTCCGGCGGTGTAGGCGGCGTGGTTGCTGCTGCCCCACACACCGGCGATGGAGGAGAACAGCACGAACGCGTCGAGTTCGCGGTCGAGGAGTTCGTCCAGGTGCCGGGCGCCTTCCGCCTTGGCGGCGACGACTTCGGCGAAGGCGTCGAGCGGGGTGTCGTCGAGGGACGCCAGCTGGATGTAGGCGGCGGCGTGGAAGACGGCGGTGACCGGGGTGCCCTGGGCGTCGAGTTCGGCCAGCAGCCGGGCCACCTGGTCGCGGTCGGCGACGTCACAGGTGGGCAGAGTGAGGCCGGTACCCAGGTCGGCCAGTTCGGCGCGCAGTTCGGCCGCGCCGGGAACGTCGCCGCCGCGCCGGCCGGGCAGGACCAGGTGCTCGGCGCCGCCGCGGGCGAGCCAGCGGGCGAGGTGGGGGCCGAGGGCGCCGGTGCCGCCGGTGACCAGGACGGTGCCCCGGGGCCGCCAGGCCTGCCGGGACTCGGCACCGGGCAGGCGGGGCGCGCGCACCAGGCGGCGGGCGAGGAGACCGGAGGCACGCAGCGCGAGCTGGTCCTCGCCGGTCGCACCGGCCAGGACGGCACGCAGCCGTTCACGGGCCGGGGTGTTGAGGGCGGGCGGCAGGTCGATCAGGCCGCCCCAGCGGTTCGCGTGTTCGAGGCCGGCGACCATGCCGGTGCCCCAGGTCAGTGCCTGGTCGGGGGCGCTGAGCGGGTCGGCGGGGCCGGTGGAGACACCGCCGCGGGTGGCGCACCACAGCGGGGCGTCGATGCCGAGGTCTCCGAGCGCCTGCACCAGGACGAGGGTCAGCGCGGCGCCGGTGGAGACGGCGGGGTGGTGGGCGTGCGGCCGTCCGGCGAGGGCGACCAGGGAGAGGACGCCCTGGGGCTCGCGCCCGTCGAGGGTGTCGGCGAGTTTCGCGGCGAGGGCCGGGCGGTCGGCGTCGGCGTCGCCGAGCCGCACGGTGACCGGCTGCGCGCCCGCCTCGGCGAGGGCCTCCACGGTGTTGCGGACCGTGGGGTCCTCCTCGTGGCCCTCGGGTGCGGCGACCAGCCAGACGCCGGACAGGCGGGCCGAGGAGGGTTCGGGGACCGGCTGCCAGTCGACGCGGTAGCGCCAGCTCTCGACGGTGGCGTTCTCGCGCCTGCGGCGGCGCCAGTCGCCCAGCGCGGGCAGCACCCGGCCGAGCGCGTCGGCGTCGACCTCCAGGCCGGCGAAGGCGGCGACGGGGTCGGCGCCCTCCACGATGTCCCAGAACTCGGTGTCGTCGCTCGTTTCGGTGGCAGCGGCCACCGGCTCCGCCGGCCGGAGCCAGTACCGCCGGTGTTCGAACGGGTAGGTGGGCAGATCGGCGCGGCGGGCGCCGGAGTTCTCGAACAGGACCGGCCAGGCGACGGGCACTCCGCGCACCCACAGTTCGGCTGCCGAGCAGAGCGCTCGGGCGAGGCCGCCCTCGCCGCGCCGCAGTGTTCCGGTCACCACGGCCTGCGGGGCGTCGGCCGCGTCGAGGGAGTCCTGGACGGACATGGTGAGCACCGGGTGTGGCGAGACCTCGACGAAGATCTCGTGTCCCTGGGCGGCGAGGGCGGTGACAGCGGCGTCGAACTCGACGGTCTCGCGCAGGTTGCGGTACCAGTAGTCCGCGTCCATGGTGGCCGTGTCCAGCCAGTTCCCGGTGAGGGTGGAGAACAGGGGCACGTCCCCGGTGGCCGGTCGGATGCCGTCGAGCGCGGTGAGCAGTTCCTCACGGATCCGCTCGACCTGGGCCGAGTGGGAGGCGTAGTCGACCGCCACCATGCGGGCGCGGACGCCGTCGGCCTCGCAGGCGGCCTGGAGTTCGGCCAGCGCCTTGGGGGTGCCCGAAATCACCACGGCCGAGGGGCCGTTGACGGCCGCCAGCGACAAGTCGTCCCGGCCCGCGACGAGTTCGGCGGCCCGCTCGCGCGGGACGGCGACGGACAGCATGCCGCCGTGTCCCGCGAGGGCGAGGATCGCGCGGCTGCGCAGCGTCACCACTTTGGCGCCGTCCTCCAGGGACAGCGCTCCGGCGACGACGGCCGCGGCGATCTCGCCCTGGCTGTGCCCGAGTACGGCGTCGGGCTCGACGCCCCAGGAGCGCCACAGGGCGGCCAGCGACACCATCACGGCCCACAGCGCGGGCTGGACGACGTCCACCCGCTCGAAGGGGGGCGTGCCCTCCTCGCCGCGCAGGACGGCCTCCAGCGACCAGTCGACGTGCGGGGCGAGAGCGCGCTCGCAGCCGGCGAGGGAGTCGGCGAACACCGGGCAGGTGTCGAGGAGTTCGACGGCCATGCCGGCCCACTGGGCGCCCTGGCCGGGGAAGACGAAGACACGACGGCCGTCGCTGTCGGCGGTGCCGCGGACCAGGCCGGGGCTCTCCCCGTCCGCGGCGAGCGCGTCGAGGGCGGCCAGCGGGTCGGTGCCGACGAGCACGGCGCGGTGCTCGAAGGGGGTGCGGCCGGTCGCCAGGGACCAGGCGGCGTCGAGGAGTTCGGGGGCGCCCGGGCCGGTGAGGCGGTCGCGCAGCCGCTCCGCCTGGCGGGCGAGGGCACGCGGCGACCTGGCCGACAGGATCCAAGGCAGGGTGCCGGGGACGTCCCCGCTCTCGGTCGGCTCGGTCTCGATCGGCCCGCTCTCGGCCGGCTCGTTCTCGGGCGGGGCCTCCTCCAGGATGGCGTGGACGTTGGTGCCGCTGAAGCCGAAGGAGGAGATGCCGGCCCGGCGGGGCTCGCCGGTCTCGGGCCACGGACGGGCCTCGGTGAGCAGGGCGACGTCCCCGGAGTCCCAGTCGACGTGCGGGGAGGGCTCATCGGCGTGCAGGGTGCGGGGCAGGACGCCGTGGCGCAGGGCGAGGACGGTCTTGATGACGCCGGCGACGCCGGACGCGGCCTGGGTGTGCCCGATGTTGGACTTCAGGGCGCCGATGTACAGCGGCCGTCCGTGCGGGCGCTCCTGGCCGTAGGTGGCGAGCAGGGCGTCCGCCTCGATGGGGTCGCCGAGCGTGGTGCCGGTGCCGTGGGTCTCGACGACGTCGACGTCGGCCGCCGTGACGTGGGCGTTGGCCAGGGCCTGGCGGATGACGCGTTGCTGGGCGAGGCCGTTGGGGGCGGACAGGCCGTTGCTCGCGCCGTCCTGGTTGACGGCCGACCCGCGCAGCACCGCGAGGACGGGGTGGCCGTTGCGGCGGGCGTCCGAGAGGCGTTCGAGGAGGACCACGCCGGCGCCCTCGGCGAGACCCATGCCGTCGGCGCCTGCACCGAAGGCCTTGCAGCGGCCGTCGGCGGCGAGGCCGCGCTGCCGGGAGAAGCCGACGAAGACGCCCGGGGTGGCCATCACGGCCACGCCGCCTGCCAGGGCGAGCGAGCAGTCGCCGCCGCGCAGCCCCTGGGCCGCGAGATGGATGGCGACGAGGGAGGAGGAGCAGGCGGTGTCGACGGTGACCGCCGGGCCCTCCAGGCCGAGGGTGTAGGCGACGCGGCCGGAGACGACGCTCGCCGCTCCCCCGGCGACCAGGTGGCCTTCGCCGCCCTCCGGGGAGGTGCCCGCGAGGGAGGTGTAGTCCTGGTAGTTGAGGCCGACGAAGACGCCGGTGCGGGTGGTGCGCAGGGTGCCGGGGTCGATGCCGGCGCGTTCGATCGTCTCCCAGGAAGTCTCGAGCAGCAGCCGCTGCTGGGGGTCCATGGCGACGGCCTCGCGCGGGGAGATGCCGAAGAAGGCGGGGTCGAAGTCGCCCGCGTCGTGCAGGAAGCTGCCTTCGCGGACGTAGGAGGTGCTCTGGTGGTCGGGGTCGGGGTGGTAGAGCCGCTCCAGCGGCCAGCCGCGGTCGGTGGGCATGCCCGACAGCACCTCGCCGCCGTCCTGGAGCAGCTGCCACAGCCGTTCGGGGGTGTCGATGCCGCCGGGGAAGCGGCAGCTCATGGCGACGACGGCGATGGGTTCGTCGGGTTCGGCCTGCGCCCTGGTCTCCGGTACGGCCACCGGGGCCGGGCCGACGCCGAGCAGTTCGGTCCGCACGTGCTCGGCGAGCAGCCCCGCGGTGGGGTGGTCGAAGACGACCGTGGCGCGCAGCCGCAGTCCGGTGGCCGTGTTGAGCCGGTTGCGCATCTCGACGGCGATGAGGGAGTCGAAGCCCAGTTCGCGGAAGGCCCGGTCGGGCAGGACCGCGTCGGCGGAGTCGTGGCCGAGGACGGCGCTCGCGTGCGTGCGGACGAGGTCCAGGAGCCTGCGCCGGACTTCCGCCTCGGACAGCCCGGCGAGGCTGCGGCGCAGCGCGGACACGGCGTCGGCGGGGTCGTCCTCGGCGGGTTCCTGGGCGGTGGCGAGCGCGCGGACGTCGGGCAGGGAGGCGATGAGGGGGCTCGGGCGCACGGAGGTGAAGACGGGCACGAATCGCGCCCAGTCCACGTCGGCGACCACGACCACGGTCTCGTCGTCGTCCAGGGCCCGCTGGAGTCCGCTGACGGCGAGGCGCGGGTCCATGAACGGGATGCCCCGCTGGAGCAGTTGCTGCTCCAGGTCGCTGGTGGCCAGGCCGCCGCCCTCGGCGCTCCAGATGCCCCACACGATCGAGGTGGCCTTCAGGCCGCGTCCGCGGCGGTGGCAGGCGAGCGCGTCGAGGTAGGCGTTGCCGGCGGCGTAGGCGGCGTGGTCGGCACTGCCCCAGGTTCCCGAGACGGAGGAGTACAGGACGAAGGCGTCCAGGTCGGTGTCGGCGAACACCGCGTCGAGGTTGGCGGCGCCCTGGACCTTGGCGGCCAGGGTGGCGTTCATCGTCGCCGGGCTCTCGTCGCGCAGCGACAGCAGCTGGGCGGCAGCGGCGGTGTGCAGGACGGCGTCGATACGGCGGTTCTCCGCACGGAGCCGGTCGACCAGGTCGGACAGGGCCTGGCGGTCGGTGATGTCGCAGGCCGCGAGGGTCACGCCGACGCCGAGTTCGGTGAGTTCGGCGGCCAGCTCCCCGGCGCCGGGTGCCTCGGGGCCGCGCCGGCTGACCAGGACGAGATGCTCGGCGCCACCGCGGGCGAGCCGGCGGGCGGCGTGGGCGCCGAGTCCGCCGGTGCCGCCGGTGACGAGCACGGTGCCCCGGGGCTGCCAGGGGTTCGGTGTGTCGCCGCCGGCGGGTGCGCGTTCGAGCCGGCGGACGTGGATGCCGGAGGGGCGTACGGCCAGCTGGTCCTCCTCACCGGCATCGGCGAGGACGTCGGCGAGGTGCAGCGCGGCGCGTTCGTCGCACATCTCCGGGAGGTCGATCAACCCGCCCCACAGGCCGGGGAGTTCGAGTGCGGCGGTCCGGCCGAGGCCCCATACGAGGGCCTGTACGGGATGAGGCACGGGCTCGCCCGCGCCGACCGCGAGGGCGCCGGTCGTGGCGCACCACACGCGGGCCTCGGTCGCGGCCTCGTCCAGCACCTGGACCAGGGTGGTGGTCAGTGCCTGCCCGGTGGGCAGGGCGGGCAGACCGGGGTGCGGGCGCTCGTCGAGGGCCAGCAGGGAGAGGAATCCGGCCGGTTCGTCCGCCAGGTGGGGGCGCAGTTCCTCGGCGAGCCGGGGCCGGTCGGTGTGGGAGGCGTCGAGGACCACGACGCGGGGTTCGGCGCCCCGCTGCCGCAGCGCGTCCACGACGTGGGTCACGACGGCGTCGTCGGCGCTGCCTTCGGGGACGAGGACCGGCCAGACGCCGTGCAGGGGTGCGGTGGGCCGTACGGTGTGCCGCTGCCAGGTGATGTGGTAGCGCCAGCGGTCCAGCACGGAAGCGTCGCGGCGGCGCCGGCGCCAGTCGGCGAGGGCCGGCAGGACGTCGCTCCAGGTGTCGGCCGCGACGCCGAGGGTGGTGGCGACGGCGGCGACGTCCTCGCGTTCGACCGCGGCCCAGAAGGCGGCGTCGGCGGGGTCGCCCACGACGGCCCCGGCGCCTGCCGGGGCTTCCGGTTCGAGCCAGAAGCGCCGGTTCTGGAAGGCGTACGTGGGCAGGTCGACCCGCCGGGGCCCGTCGCCCTCGTACACGGCCCGCCAGTCCACCCGCACGCCCGCCGCGTGTACTTCGGCGAGTGCCGTGAGCATCCGGCGCAGTCCGCCCTCGTCGCGACGCAGGGTGCCGGTGACGAGCGTGGGCGGGGCGGGGACCGCCGCGTCGGGGTCCGTGAGGTCGTCGACGATGTCCTGCGTCGGGACGGTGAGGACCGGGTGCGGGCTGATCTCCAGGAAGACGGTGTGTCCCTGCCCGGCCAGGGTCCGTACGGCGGTGTCGAAGTCGACCGTCTGCCGCATGTTGGCGAACCAGTAGGCGGCGTCCAGGGTGCCGGTGTCCAGCAGGGCGCCGGTCACCGTGGAGCAGAACGGGATGCGGGAGGTGCGCGGCTGTACCTGGGCCAGGGCGTCGAGGACGCCCTCGCGCAGCGGGTCCATGTGGGCGGAGTGACCGGCGACGTCGGCGGCGACGCGCCGCACGCGTGTCCCGTCGGCCTCGCAGCCCGCCAGGAACTCCTCCAGGGCTTCGGGGTCGCCCGCGACCACGGCGGAGGCGGGGCCGTTGACGGCGGCGACGGACAGCCGGTCGTCGAAGGGGCGCAGCCGCTCGCGCAGGGCGTCGGCGGGCAGCGCGACGGAGGCCATGCCGCCGGTGCCGGACAGCTCGCGCTGGGCGCGGCTGCGGACGGCGACGATCCGGGCGGCGTCCTCGATGGAGAGGGCGCCCGCCACGTACGCGGCGGCGATCTCGCCCTGGGAGTGGCCGACGACGGCGTCCGGTTCGACGCCGTACGACTGCCAGAGGGCGGCCAGGGAGACCATCACGGCGAACAGGACGGGCTGGACGACATCGATGCGCTGCAGGCTCGGGGCGTCCGGCTCGCCCCGGACGACGGCCATCAGCGACCAGTCCAGGTGGGGTGCGAGGGCCTGCTCGCACTCGGCCATGCGCGCGGCGAACACCGGTGACTCGGCGAGCAGTTCCCGGGCCATGCCCTCCCACTGACCGCCCTGTCCGGGGAAGACGAACACCGTCTTGCCGTCGCCCGCGCCGGTGCGGCCCACGACGGTCTCGGGGGCGCTGCCGCCGGCGGCCACGGCGGCGAGGCCGCGCCGGAAGCCGTCCGCGTCGTCGGCGACGACCACGGCCCGGTGTTCGAAGGCGGAGCGGGTGGTGGCCAGGGAGTGGCCGACGTCGGCGGGTCGTATGTCCGGGTGGTCGGCGATCCATGCGGCGAGGCGGACGGCCTGGTCGCGCAGCGCGTCGGGGGTGCGGGCGGCCAGCGGCCAGGGCACGGGGGCGCCGCTCGCGGCCGGGGCGGGCTCGGCGTCGGTCTCGACGGCCGGCGCCTGCTCGATCAGGACGTGGGCGTTGGTGCCGCTCATGCCGAACGAGGACACGCCCGCGCGGCGGGGCGCCCCGGTGCCCGGCCAGTCGCGGGCCTCGGTGAGCAGCCGTACGGCGCCGGAGCTCCAGTCGACATGCGGGGTGGGGGCGTCGACGTGCAGGGTCTGGGGCAGCACGCCGTGCCGGATCGCCATGACCATCTTGATGACGCCGGCCAGACCGGCGGCGGCCTGGGTGTGGCCGATGTTCGACTTGACGGAGCCGAGCCACAAGGGCCGTTCCTCGGGGCGCTCCTGGCCGTAGGCGGCGAGCAGGGCGTCGGCCTCGATCGGGTCGCCGAGCCGGGTGCCGGTGCCGTGCGCCTCGACGACGTCGACGTCGGCGGGGGTCAGGCCCGCGTCCAGCAGGGCGGCCCGGATGACCCGCTGCTGGGAAGGCCCGTTGGGGGCGGTGAGGCCGTTGCTGGCGCCGTCCTGGTTGATGGCGCTGCCCCGCAGTACGGCGAGGACGGGCCGGCCGGCCGCCTGGGCGTCCCGGAGGCGCTCGACGAGGAGGACGGCGACGCCCTCGCCCCAGCCGGTGCCGTCGGCCGCCGCGGCGAAGGGCTTGCTGCGCCCGTTGGCGGCGAGGCCGCCCTGCCGGGCGATCTCGACGAACGCCCCGGGCAGGGCCATGACGTTGACGCCGCCGACGAGCGCCAGCGAGCACTCCTCGTTGCGCAGGGAGTGCGCCGCGAGGTGCAGGGCGACGAGGGAGGCGGAGCAGGCGGTGTCGACGGTGACGGAGGGGCCCTCCAGGCCCATGACGTACGACACCCGGCCGGACATGACGCTGACCGCGTTGCCGGTCATCAGGAAGCCGCGGACCGCCTCGGGCGCGCCGTCCGCCAGGGACATGTAGCCCTGGTCGATGGAGGCGGCGAACACGCCGGTGCGGCTGCCGCGCAGCGAGAGGGGGTCGATGCCGGCCCGCTCGACCGCCTCCCAGCAGGACTGCAGCATCAGCCGCTGCTGGGGGTCCATGGCGAGGGCCTCGCGCGGCGAGATCCCGAAGAAGTCGGGGTCGAAGCCGGCCGGATCGTCGAGGAACGCACCCTGGACGGGTACTCCGGAGGAGGCCAGCGCGCCGACCTCCCAGCCCCGGTCCGCCGGCATCCCGGCGATGGTGTCACGGCCGGCGGCGACCAGCTCCCACAGGTCCTCGGGGCTGCGCACCCCGCCGGGGAAGTGACAGCTCATCGCGGTGATCGCGATGGGCTCACGGTGCCGTTCCTCGGCCTCGCGCAGCCGCCTGCGGGTCTGCTGGAGGTCGATGGTCACGCGGTTGAGGTAGTCGCGCAGACGCTGCTCGTTGTTCTCGCCGTGCTCGCTCACTGGGCATCCTCGCCTTCTGGAAGCAGTGGTACGTGGATCCGGGGCGTCACGAGATGCCCAGCTGGTTGTCGATGAGGTGGAAGATCTCGTCGTCCGTGGCGGACTCGATGTTCGCGGCGGTGACCTCGCCGTCGGTCCCGCCGTCCGGGGCGGAGGCCTCCAGGGCGGTGAGGGCCTCGCGCAGGCGCCGGGTCAGCAGGTCGCGCTCGGGGGCACGCGGGGACAGCCCCGCGAGGCGTTCGAGGAACCGGTCGAGTTCGGCCGGCGACGCGGCCGGCCGGGCCGGGCGGGTGCGCTCGCCGACGGCCGTGCCGATGTGCCGGGCCAGCGCCTCGGGGGTGGGGTGGTCGAAGACCAGTCCGGCGGGCAGCCGCACGCCGGTCGCGGCGGAGAGCCGGTTGCGCAGTTCGACGCCGGTGAGGGAGTCGAAGCCGAGGTCCTTGAACGGGCGGCCCTGCTGGACCCGTTCGGCCGAGGTGTGGCCGAGGACGGCGGCGGCGTGGCTGCGCACGAGGTCGAGGAGGGCCCGGTGGGCGTCCGCCTCGGACAGCCCGCTCAGCCGGGTCATCAGGTCGTCGGCGGCCCGGCCCGCGGCCGCTTGGGCGGCGGCGCGCCGGCGCGGGGCGCGGACCAGGCCCGCCAGCAGCGGCGGGATCTCCTGGCCTCCCGTGCGCAGCGCGGCCGTGTCGAGCCGGGCGGCCAGCAGATAGTCGTGGTCGCAGGCTAGGGCGCGGTCGAACAGCGCGAGGCCCTCGGCGGAGGACAGCGGTGTGACGCCGCCGCGGTTCATCCTGCCGAGGTCGGCCTCGCCCAGGTGCCGGGTCATGCCCGTGCGCTCCTCCCACATGCCCCAGGCGATCGACAGCCCCGGCAGGCCCTCGGCGCGGCGCCGCCGGGCGAGTGCGTCCAGGGCGGCGTTGGCGGCGGCGTAGTTGGCCTGCCCCGCGCCGCCGAAGAGGGCTGCGCCGGAGGAGAAGAGCACGAAGGCGGCCAGGTCGCTGTCCCGGGTCAGTTCGTCCAGGACGAACGCAGCGTCGGTCTTGGGACGCAGCACCCGGTCCAGGTGCTCGGGGGTGAGGGAGTCGACCAGGGCGTCGTCGAGGACGCCGGCGGCGTGCACGACGGCGGTGAGCGGAGCGGTGGCCCGGGCGAGGACGGCGGCGAGGCCGTCGCGGTCGGCGGCGTCGCAGGCGGCGATCCGCACCTCGGCGCCGAGGACCGCGAGTTCGTCGCTCAGCTCGGCCGCGCCGGGCGCCTCGGGGCCGCTGCGGCTGGTCAGCAGCAGATGCCGCATGCCGTGCTCGGTGACCAGGTGCCGCGCGACGAGACGGCCGAGCGTGCCGGTGCCGCCGGTGATGAGGACGGTGCCGTCCGGGTCGGGCGTGCCGGGCAGCAGCAGGACGTTCTTGCCGGTGTGCCGGGCCTGGCTCACGTGCCGGAACGCCTCGGGGGCCCGGCGTACGTCCCAGCAGGTGAGCGGCAGCGGGGTGAGGGCTCCGTCGTCGAACAGGGCGACGAGGTGCCGCAGTAGCTCGCCGATCCGTTCCGGGCCGGCCTCTGCCAGGTCGTACGCCTGGTAGCGGACCCCGGGATGGGCGGCTGCCACGGCGTCCGCGTCACGGATGTCGGTCTTGCCCATCTCCAGGAACCGCCCGCCCCGGGGCAGCAGGCGCAGTGACGCGTCCACGAACTCCCGGGCCAGACAGTCCAGGACGAGATCGGCGCCCCGCCCGTCGGTGGCGGCCAGGAAGCGGGACTCGAAGTCCAGGGTGCGGGAGGAGGCGATGTGCTCGTCGTCGAGGCCGAGCGCGCGCAGGGTGTCCCACTTTCCGGGGCTCGCCGTGCCGTACACCTCGGCCCCGGCGTGCCGGGCGAGCTGCACGGCCGCCATGCCGACACCGCCGGCGGCGGAGTGCACGACGACCTTCTCCCCCGCCCGCAGACCACCGAGGTCGAACAGGCCGTAGTGGGCGGTGAGGAAGGCGACGGGTAGGGCGGCGGCCCGGGCGAAGGACCAGCCGGCGGGCATCGGGACGACGGTACGGCGGTCCGCCACGGCGACCGGGCCGAAGGCGGCGCCGAAGATACCGAACACGCGGTCGCCGGGGGCGAGGTCGCTCACCCCGGGCCCGGTCTCCAGGACCACCCCGGCGCCTTCACTGCCCAGGACGCGCTGGTCGGGGACGAGGCCGAGGCTGATGGCGACATCCCGGAAGTTGAGGCCGGCGGCGCGGACGGCGATCCGCACCTCGCCCTCGGCCAGCGGGGCGTGGGCGTGCGAGGCGGGCAGCAGGGCGAGCCCGTCGAGGCTGCCGTCGCCGGTGACGGCGAGGTGCCAGGCGGCGGTGTCGGCCGGCGCCGCCAGGACGGTGTCCCGGTCGGCCCGGGCCAGCCGAGGCGCCAGCACGGTCCCCTCGCGCAGCGCGAACTGGGTCTCTCCTGTGGCGAGCGCCCGGGGCAGGGCGTCCTCGGAGGCGGTGGTGCCGTCCAGGTCCACCAGCACGAAACGGTCCGGGTGTTCGGTCTGGGCGGCACGCACGAGCCCCCACACCGCCGCCTGCGCCGGGTCGGGCGCGGGGGTACCGAGGGCGGTGGAGACGGCGTGGCGGGTGACGACCGCGAGGCGGGCCTCGGCGAGGGCGGGCTCGGTGACCCAGCGGCGGACAAGGTCCAGGGCGTGACCTGTGAGCTTCCGGACGGCCCCGGCCCCGCTGTCGCTCTCGCTCTCGCTCTCGGTGTCGATGTCGGAGGGGCAGGACCACACGAGCAGCGCGGGTATCTCGTCGGCGTGGTCCGCGAGGCGCACCAGGAAGGCGTCGTCGAGCACCGCCGGATCCGCGGCCTCGGGCCCGTCGGCGGGGACCGGCGTCCACTCCAGCCGGTAGAGCCCGTCCCGGCCGGCGGCGGGTGTCAGGGCGCCCGGGGTCAGCGGGCGCAGGAGCAGCGAATCGGCGGACAGGACGGGCTCCCCCGCCGGGTCCCAGGCGTCGAGGGTGACCGCGTCGGGCCCTGCGGATCCGATCCGGATGCGCAGCGCGGCGGCCCCGGCGGCGTGCACCTCGACGCCGGACCAGGAGAACGGCAGCCGGGCCTGCCTGTCCTGCCCGGCGAGCAGCGCGGAGGCCTGGAGGGCGCCGTCGAGGAGGGCGGGGTGCAGCAGGTAGCGGGCGGCGTCGGAGGGCTGGTCGAGGGCGATGTCGGCGTAGACGTCGGTGCCGTGCCGCCAGGCGGCGCGCAGGCCGCGGAAGGCGGGGCCGTAGCCATATCCGGCTTCGGCGAAGCGGTCGTAGACGCCGGTCAGGTCGACCGGTTCGGCACCGGGCGGCGGCCAGGCCGCGGGCGCGGCGGCAGGAGCCGTACGGTCGCCCGTTCCGAGGGTGCCGGTGGCGTGCGGGGTCCATTCGGCGCCCGGGTCGCCTTCGGGGCGGGCATAGAGGCCGAAGGTCCGGCTGCCGTCGTCCTCGGCGGGCCCGACGCGCAGTTGCAGGTGGACGCCGTCGCGCTGGGGCAGGACCAGCGGTGTCTGCAGGGTGAGTTCGTCGACGACGGCGCTGCCGGCCTCGTCGGCGGCGCGCAGGGCGAGTTCCAGGAACGCGGTGCCGGGCAGCAGGTTCAGTCCGGAGACGACGTGGTCGGCGAGCCAGGGCTGGGTGCGGGCCGAGAGCCGTCCGGTGAGCAGGTGTTCGCCGGAGTGGGCGAGGTCGACGGACGCGCCCAGCAGCGGGTGGTCGGTGGCGCCGAGTCCGGCGGTGGCCACGTCGCCGCTACGGACGGGCACGTCCAGCCAGTAGCGGGTGCGCTGGAAGGCGTAGGTGGGCAGGTCGTCGGCCGGGGTGCCGCTGCCGGGGAGGGCGGCGGACCAGTCGACGGGCACGCCCTGGACATGGGCCTCGCCGAGCGAGAGCAGCAGCCGGTCGAGTCCGCCGTCGTCGCGGCGCAGCGACCCGACGACGAGGCCGCCCTCTGCCTCGTCCAGCACCTCCTGTACGGCGGCGGTGAGTACGGGGTGCGGGCTGGTCTCCACGAACGTGGTGAACCCGGACTCGGCGAGCGCCTGGACGGCCGGTGCGAACCGGACGGTGCCGCGCAGGTTGCGGAACCAGTAGTCGGCGTCGAGTTCGGGGCCTTCGAGCCAGTCGGCTTCCAGGCTGGAGTACATGCGGATACGGGCCGGTGCGGGACGCAACCCGGCCAGCGCGTCGTGGAGTTGTGCGCGCAAGGGGTCCATCTCGGCGGAGTGGGAGGCGTAGTCGACCTCGATCCGCCGGGCGCGGACACCGTCGGCCTCACATGCCGCGATCAGTTCGGCCAGCGCGGCCGCCTCGCCCGCGACCACCGTCGAGCGCGGGCCGTTCACCGCGGCGACGGACAGCCGCTCGCCCCAGGGCGCCAGCAGTTCGGCCGCGCGGTCGGCGGGCAGGGCCACGGATGCCATGCCGCCGCGGCCAGCGACGGCCCGCAGCAGCCTGCTGCGCAGGGCGACGACCTTGGCGCCGTCCTGAAGGGAGAGTGCCTCGGCGACCACGGCGGCGGCGATTTCGCCCTGGCTGTGTCCGAGGACGGCGTCGGGCTCGACGCCGTACGCCCGCCAGGCCGCGGCGAGGGAGACCATGACGGCGAAGAGGGCGGGCTGGACGACGTCGACGCGTTCCAGGTCGGCCGCGCTGCCGAGGACTTCGGTCAGGGACCAGTCGACGTGCGGCGCAAGGGCTGCCTGACAGTCGGCGAGGGCCGAGGCGAACACGGGGCAGGTGTCGAGGAGTTCGAGCGCCATGCCGGTCCACTGGGCGCCCTGGCCGGGGAAGACGAAGACGGTACGGCCGACCGGTCCCGCGGCGCCCTGGGCCGTGCGGGGCCAGGGGTTGTCATCGGCCAGGGCGCGCAGTCCGGCGGTCAGCTGCTCGCGGTCGCCGACGAGGACGGCCCGGTGCTCATGCCGGGTGCGGCCGGTGGCGAGGGTGCGGCCGACGGCCGCGAGGTCGGCCTCGGGGTGGCTCTCGGCGTAGACGGAGAGGAGTTCCGCCTGGGCGCGGAGGGCTTCGGGGGTGTGGCCCGAGACGGTCCAGGGGACGGGCGGCCCGTCCGGGCCCGCCTCGGCGGGGAGTTCGGGGCCCGGGGACTGTTCCAGCACGAGATGGGCGTTGGTGCCGCTCATGCCGAACGAGGAGACGGCGGCGCGCCGCGGCCGTCCGGCGTCGGCGGGCCATTCCCGCGCGTCGGTCAGCAGCTCCACCGCGCCCGCCGACCAGTCGACCTGTGACGACGGCTCGTCCACATGCAGGGTCTTGGGGAGCAGCCCGTGTCGCAGCGCCTGGACCATCTTGATCACGCCGCCCACTCCGGCAGCCGCCGAGGTGTGCCCGATGTTCGACTTCAACGACCCGAGGTACAGGGGCTGTTCGCGGTCCCGTCCGTAGGTGGCGAGCAGCGCCTGCGCCTCGATCGGGTCGCCCAGCCGGGTCCCCGTACCGTGCCCTTCGACGACGTCCACGTCCGCCGGCGTCAACCGGGCGTCGGCCAACGCCGCCCGGATGACCCGTTGTTGAGCCGGACCGCTGGGAGCTGTCAGCCCGTTGCTCGCCCCGTCCTGGTTCACCGCCGACCCGCGTACCACCGCCAGCACCCGGCGCCCGGCGGCCCGTGCGTCCGACAGCCGCTCCAGTACGACGACGCCGACCCCCTCGCCGAAGCCCGTGCCGTCGGCGGCGTCGGCGAAGGCCTTGCAGCGGCCGTCGGAGGCCAGTCCGCGCTGCCGGCTGAACTCCACGAAGAGCTCGGGGCTGGACATGACGGTGACGCCGCCCGCCAGCGCGAGGGTGCACTCGCCGGACCTGAGGGCCCGTACCGCAAGGTGCAGGGCGACCAGCGAGGACGAGCACGCGGTGTCCACGGTCACCGCCGGACCTTCCAGACCGAGGGTGTAGCTGACCCTGCCGGACAGGACGCTGCCCGAGTTGCCGGCGCCGAGGAAGCCCTCGACCTCCTCGGGGATGTGGGGCAGCAGCCGGGCCGCGTAGTCCTGGTGCATGACGCCGACGAACACACCGGTCGGGGTGGCACGCAGGGTGCTCGGGTCGATGCCCGCGCGCTCCAGCGCCTCCCAGGACGTCTCCAGCATCAGCCGCTGCTGCGGGTCCATGGCCAGCGCCTCGCGCGGCGAGATCCCGAAGAAGCCCGCGTCGAACTCGCCTGCCGCGTCGAGGAATCCGCCTTCGCGCACGTACGACGTGCCGTGGCGTTCGCCGTCGGGGTCGTGGAGGGCGTCGAGGTCCCAGCCACGGTCGGCGGGGAAGGCGGCGATGCCGTCGGTGCCGGAGGCGACGAGGTCCCACAGGTCCTGCGGGGAGCGGACGCCTCCCGGGTAGCGGCAGCCCATCGCGACGACGGCGATGAGGTCGTCGTCGTCCGTCGCGGCCCGGGGCACGAGGGCGGCGGGCGTCTCGGCCGTGCCGGTCAGCTTCTCGTCGAGGTGGGCGGCGAGGGCCTCGGGGTTGGGGTGGTCGAAGACCAGGGTGGCGGGCAGCCGCAGCCCGGTGGCGGTGCCGAGCCGGTTGCGCAGCTGGACGGCGGCCAGCGAGTCGAAGCCGAGGTCGCGGAAGGCGCGCCCGGCCTCCACGGCCTGCCCGGAAGCGTGGCCGAGGACCGCGGCTACCTGTTCGCGCACCAGGTCCAGGAGTTCGCGTCGGCGCCCGGGGCCGTCCAGCGCGGCGAGCCGGCGGCTCAGCGCCGGCCTGTCGTCGCCGGGGCCGTCGGTGGCGGCCTGCGGTCGGGCCGGGGCGCGGACCAGGCCGTGCAGCAGCCGGGGTACGGGATCGGCGGCGGTCCGGCCGCGCAGGGCGGCGGTGTCCAGGCGCAGCGCGACCAGGTGCGGCGCGTCCACGGTGAGCGCGCTGTCGAGCAGCGCCAGGCCCTCGTCGACGGTGATCGGACGCATGCCGGAGCGGGCGATGCGGCGGACCTCCTCGTCGCCGAGGTGGCCGGTCATGGCGCTGCGCTGCTCCCACAGGGTCCAGGAGATCGACTGCCCTGCCAGGCCGCGGGCGCGCCGGTGGTGGGCGAGGGCGTCGAGGAAGGCGTTGGCGGCGGCGTAGTTGCCCTGCCCGGGGCCGCCGAACGTGCCGGCCGCGGAGGAGAAGAGCACGAACGCGGCGAGGTCGTGGTCCTCGGTCAGGCGGTGGAGGGTGAGCGCCGCGTCGGTCTTCGGCCGCAGCACGGCGTCGACGCGGTCGGGCGTGAGGGATTCGATCACGCCGTCGTCGAGGACTCCGGCCGCGTGGATCACGGCCGTCAGGGGGTGGTCCGCGGGCACGCCGGCCAGCAGCTCGGCCAGTTGCCCGGGGTCGGCCGCGTCGCAGGCGGCGATCCGCGCGTCGGCGCCGAGGGCGGCGAGTTCGTCGCGCAGTCGGGCGGCGCCGGGGGCGTCGGGGCCGCTGCGGCCGGCGAGCAGCAGATGCCGTACTCCGTGGTGGCGTACCAGGTGGCGGGCGACATGTCCGCCGAGGAGGCCGGTGCCGCCGGTGATCAGCACGGTGCGGTCGGGGTCCAGGACGGGCGCCCGGTCGTCGTCCCGCGCCGGGGTCCGGGCCAGGCGCGGTGCGCACCAGTGGCCGTCCCGCAGGGCCAGCTGCGGTTCGTCACAGGCTTCCAGTACGGCGACCAGGGCGGCCGGGCCGATGTCGCTCCGGTCGGTGTCCACGAGGTGGAAGCGGCCGGGGTGTTCGGACTGGGCGGAGCGGACCAGCCCCCAGACGGCGCTCAGCGGCAGGTCGGTGACGTCGTCGCCGGGGTGCGCGGCCACTGCTCCCCGGGTGATCAGCACCAGCCGGGAGCCGGCCCGGCGCTCGTCGGCGAGCCACTCCTGGAGAAGGGCGAGAGCGTCGTGGACGGCACGGTGGGTGTCGTCGGCGGGGGCGAGTTCGGCCAGGACGAAGTCCGCGTCCCGGGAGTCGTCGAGGCGTGCCCAGCCGGCGCGGGCCGGTCCGGTCGCCGGGGCGAGGGGCGTCCAGTCCAGGCGGAAGAGCGCGTCGTGGTGGCGGGCCGGGCCCTGAAGCGCGTCGGGGGCGGCCGGGCGCAGGCCGAGGGAGGCCACGGACAGGACGGGCTGTCCGGCCGGGTCGTAGGCGTACAGCGCCATGCTGTCCTGGCCCGTCGGGGTGATCCGCAGGCGCAGACGGGTCGCGCCCTGGGCGTGCAGGGCGGCCCCGGTCCAGGTGAACGGCATCCGGCCGCCGCCCGCGCCGATCAGGCCGGTGGTGTGCAGGGCGCTGTCCAGCAGGGCGGGATGCAGTCCGAAGAGGCCGGCGTCGCTGTGCCGGTCGTCCGGGAGGCTCGCCTCGGCGAAGTACTCCTCCCCCAGGCGCCATACCGCGTTCAGGCCCTGGAAGGCCGGACCGTAGGCGAAGCCGCCCGCGGCGAACCGCTCGTAGATGCCGGTGATGTCGACCGGTTCGGCGCCGGGCGGCGGCCAGTGCGTGAGCGGCTCGGCCGGAGCGGCGGGGGCGGTGGACAGGACGCCGGTGGCGTGCGGGGTCCACTCGTCGGCGTCGTTGTCGTCGGGCCGGGAGTGCACGGTCAGCGGGCGGCGGCCCTCGTCGTCCGGTGCGCCGACGGTCAGTTGGAGGGCGACGCCGCCCGTCTCGGGCAGGCGCAGCGGGGCGTGCAGGGTGAGTTCCTCGACCTGGCCGCAGCCCACCTGGTCGGCGGCGGCGACAGCGAGTTCGAGGAAGGCGGTGCCGGGCAGCAGGGCACTCTCCCCCACCGTGTGGTCGGCGAGCCAGGGGTGCGTGCGGGTGGACAGACGGCCGGTGAGCACCTGACCCGTGCCGTCGGCGAGGGAGACCACGGCGCCGAGCAGCGGGTGGTCGGCGGCGGCCAGGCCGGCGGATGACATGTCGCCCTGCGGCGCCGAGGTGTCCTCCAGCCAGTACCTGCGGCGCTGGAAGGGGTAGGTCGGCAGGTCGACGCGCTCGGGGGCCGGGCCGGTGTGGGCCGCGGTCCAGTCGACGGGCGTACCGGCCGCATAGAGTTCGCCGACCGCGGCGAGGAACCGGTCCCGGCCGCCGTCGTCCCGGCGCAGGGTCCCGGTGACGACGGTGTCCTCGGCGTCGGCCGCTCGGGCCGTGTCCTCCATGGGGAGGGTGAGCACCGGGTGGGGGCTCACCTCCAGCAGGATGCGGTGGCCCGCGGCCAGCAGCCCCCGGGTGGCGCGCTCGAATTCCACCGTGGTGCGCAGGTTGCGGTACCAGTAGTCGGCGGTCAGCAGTTCCCCGTCGACCGGCTCGCCGGTGACGGTGGAGTGGAAGGGGATGTCGGCCGTGCGGGGGCGGATGCCGTCCAGCAGTCGCAGCACCTCGTCGCGGATGCGTTCGACGTGCGGGCCGTGCGAGGCGTAGTCGACGGGGATGCGCCGCACGCGCAGGTCCCGTGCGGTGAGTTCGGCGAGGAAGGCGTCCAGGGCGGCCTCGTCCCCGCAGACCACCGCCGAGGCAGGTCCGTTGACGGCGGCGAGGGACAGTCCGTCGCCGCGGTCGGCGAGCAGCGCGCGCACCTCGTCCGCCGGGAGGGGGACGGAGGCCATGCCGCCCTGGCCGGCGAGCGTCCGCAGTGCGCGGCTGCGCAGCGCGACCACGGCGGCGCCGTGCTCAAGCGACAGGGCCCCGGCGACGACGGCGGCGGCGATCTCGCCCTGGCTGTGTCCGGCGACGGCGGCCGGTTCGACGCCGTAGGAGCGCCAGAGCGCGGCGAGGGACACCATCACGGCGAACAGGGCGGGCTGGACGACGTCCACCCGGTCGAGACCGGGCGCGCCCGGCGTGCCGCGGATCACCTCGTCGAGCGAGAAGTCGACGTGCGGCGCGAGGGCGTCGGCGCAGGCCGCGAAGCGGTCGCGGAAGACGGGCTCGGTGTCGAGGAGGGCCGCCGCCATTCCGGTCCACTGGGAGCCCTGGCCGGGGAAGACGAAGGCGATGTCGCCACCGGTGCCGGGCTGCGAACGGTGGTCCTCGGCAAGGGCGTTCAGGGTGTCGACGGCCGTGTCGCGGTCGGCGGCGACGACGAGGGCCCGGTGCTCCAGCGCGGCCCGCCCGGTGGCCAGGGCGTGGCTCACGGCGGTGAGGGGCTGCTCGGGGTGGGCCGCCAGGTGGGCGGCGAGCTGCCGGGCCTGGGCGCGCAGTCCGTCGCCGTTGCGGGCGGAGAAGGGCAGGGGTACCGGGAGGGCGGTGTCGGCGGCGGGCGTGCCCAGGTCGGCCGGGTCGCCCTGTTCGAGGTCGCCCTGTTCGAGGATGACGTGCCCGTTGGTGCCGCTGATGCCGAAGGAGGAGACGGCGGCACGGCGCGGGCCTCCCGTCCGCGGCCAGGGTGCGACCTCGGTGACCAGGCGGACGGCGCCGGAGGACCAGTCGACGGCCTGGGTGGGCCGCTCGGCGTGCAGGGTGGGCGGTACGGTGCCGTGCCGCATGGCCATGACCATCTTGATGATCCCGCCCACGCCGGCGGCGGCCTGGGTGTGGCCCAGGTTGGACTTCAACGAGCCCAGCAGCAGCGGCCGTTCACGCTCGCGTCCGTAGGCGGCGAGCAGCGCCTGGGCCTCGATGGGGTCGCCCAGCGGGGTGCCCGTGCCGTGCGCCTCGACGACGTCGACCTCGGCCGGGGCGAGCCGCGCGTCGGCGAGGGCACTCCGGATGACGCGCTGCTGGGCGGGCCCGTTGGGGGCGGTCAGGCGGCTGCTGGCGCCGTCCTGGTTGACTGCGGTGCCGCGGACGACGGCCAGCACGGGGTGGCCGTTGCGGCGGGCGTCCGAGAGGCGTTCGAGGAGGAGCATGCCGACGCCCTCGCCCCAGCCGGTGCCGTCGGCCTCGGCGCTGAAGGACTTGCTGCGTCCGTCGGCGGCGAGTCCGCCCTGCCTGCTCATCTCCACGAACGGCACCGGCGTCGACATCACCATCGCGCCGCCCGCCAGGGCCAGTCCGCACTCCTGCCGGCGCAGCGACTGGCAGGCGAGGTGCAGGGCGACCAGGGAGGACGAGCAGGCGGTGTCGACGGTGACGGCGGGGCCCCCCAGACCGAAGGTGTAGGCGAGGCGCCCGGAGGCGACGCTGTCGGAGGTGCCGCTGCCGATGTATCCCTGGATGTCGTCCGGAACGTGGCGCAGGCGCAGGGCGTAGTCCTGGTACATGACGCCGACGAACACGCCGGTGTCGCTGCCGCGCAGCCCGGCCGGGTCGACGCCGGCCCGTTCGAACGCCTCCCACGTGGTCTCCAGCAGCAGCCGCTGCTGCGGGTCCATCGCCAGGGCCTCGCGCGGGGAGATGCCGAAGAAGGCGGGGTCGAAGTCGGCGGCGCCGGTGAGGAAGCCGCCCTCGGCGGCGTAGGTGGTGCCCGGGCGCTCGCGGGCGGGGTCGTGCAGCGCCTCCACGTCCCAGCCGCGGTCGTCGGGGAATCCGGCGACGGCGTCGGTGCCGGTGGCCACCAGGTTCCACAGGTCCTCGGGTGAGGTGACCCGGCCCGGGTAGCGGCAGGCCATGCCGACGACGGCGACGGGCTCGTGCTGCCGGGCCTCGACCTCTTCCAGCTGCCGCCGGGTGCTGTGCAGGTCGGCGGCGACCCGCTTGAGGTACGCGCGGAGCTTGTCGTCGTTCACCGTGCCGTCCGTCACTGGGCACCGTCCTTCGAGCGGGGGGCGGGGGGTCGCGGGGTCGCGGATGCGGGTCGGCCGGTCACGACGTGCCCAGCTCGTTGTCGATGAAGTCGAAGAGGTCGTCGTCGCTGGCCAGGTCGAGACGGTCCTGAGCCGTCTCGCCGGCCGTCGGGCGCAGCGTGCTGAGCAGGGTCTGGAGGCGGGCGAGCAGTTCCGGACTCGGCTCCGCGCCGGCGAGGGCCGCCTCCAGCAGGCCGAGTTCGGCCAGTCCGGTGGTGGCGCCCGTGGCGGCCCCGGGTGTCTCGGGGAGGAGTTCGGTGGCGAGGTGGGCCGCGATGGCCGCCGAGGTCGGGTGGTCGAAGAGCAGGGTGGCCGGGAGCCGCAGCCCGCAGGCCGCGCCGAGCCGGTTGCGCAGTTCGACGGCGGTGAGCGAGTCGAAGCCCAGGTCCAGCAGGCCTCGTTCGGCGTCCACGGAGCCGGGCCCGGAGTGTCCGAGGACGGTGGCGGCGTGGGTGCGTACCAGGTCCAGCAGGGTCCGCGTCCGCTGGGCCTCGGTCTGCCCGGCGAGCGTGCGGCGCAGCGCGTCCGCCGCGCCGGGCGCGGCCGTCTCGCCGGTGGCGGCGGTGCGGCGGGCGGGTGCGCGGACGAGTCCGCGCAGCAGGGCCGGTACGCCGCCGGGTCCGGACTGGGCGGCGAGCGCGGCGGTGTCCAGGCGCAGGGGCAGCAGCGCGGGCTCACCGGTGGCGAGCGCGGCGTCGAACAGGCGGGCGCCCTCGTCGGGCGGGAAGGCGAGGATGCCGCCGCGGGCGATGCGCCGGAAGTCCGCCTCGTCCAGGCCGCCGCTCATACCGCCCTTGTTGGCCCACAGGCCCCAGGCCAGCGAAGCGGCGGGCAGTCCGAGCGAGCGCCGGTACTGGGCGAGGCCGTCCAGGTAGGCGTTGGCGGCAGCGTAGTTGCCCTGCCCCATGCCGCCGAAGACGCCGGCGATGGAGGAGAACAGCACGAAGGCCGACAGCTCGGCGTCCGCGGACAGTTCGTGCAGGTTCCAGGCGGCGTCCGCCTTGGGTCGCAGCGCGGTGTCGAGTTGCTGCTGCGTCATCGCGTCGACGACACCGTCCGCGATCACGCCCGCCGCGTGGACGACCGCCGTCAGGGGCCGGCCGCCGGGGATGCGGGCCAGCAGCGCCGCGAGCGCGTCCCGGTCGGCGGCGTCGCAGGCCACGACCTCGGCCTCGGCTCCCCGTTCCGCCAGCTCGGCGACGAGTTCGGCGGCGTCCGCTGCCGCCGGTCCGCGCCGGCTGGTGAGCAGCAGGTGCCGTACACCGTGCTCGGTGGCGAGGTGACGGGCGATCACGGCGCCGATGGCTCCCGTGCCGCCGGTGATCAGAACGGTGCCGGAGCCGAAGTCCGGGGCGTCGCTCTCTCCCGTGTCGGGGACGTGCGCGAGCCGGGCCAGGTGGACCTGGCCGTCCCGCAGCGCCAGTTGGGGTTCGCCCGTGGCGACCGCGGCGGCGAGCGCCGTGTCGGAGGCTTCGGTGCCGTCGAGGTCGACGAGGACGAACCGGCCCGGGTTCTCGGTCTGGGCCGAGCGCACCAGGCCCCAGACGGCGGCCTGTACGGGGTCCGGTGCGTCGTCGCCGAGGCCGGTGCCGACCGCGTTCCGGGTGAGCAGGACGAGGGCGGCGCCGCTCAGCGCCTCCTCGGCGAGCCACTCCTGGACCAGGGCGAGGGTGCGCCCGGTGACCTGGCGCACGGCCTCGGCCTGGCCCACACCGGCCGCCGGGACCGGAGCGGCCACGAGGACGAAACCGGGCCGTACGGCCCCGTCGGAGACCTCGCGGGCGAGCCCTGCCGGGCCGGCGGCGGTACGGGTGATGCCGTGGGCGGGTTCCTGCGCGACGAGTGCCCAGCCGTCGTCCGGGGTGAGCGGTGCCGGCACGGGTGCGGTGGGCCACTCGACCCGGTAGAGGTCGTCGTGGTGGCCGGAGCGGGCGGCGGCCACCTGGTCGGGGGCCACCGGACGCAGGCGCAGGGAGCCGACGTCGGCGACCGGGCGCCCGGTGGGGTCGGTGACCAGCACGGCCATCGCGTCGCGGCCCGTGGGGCGCAGCCGGATGCGCAGGGCGGTGGCGCCCGTGGCGTGCAGGCGCGCTTCGTTGAAGGAGAAGGGCAGCCAGCCCTGGTCGGTGCCGTCGAGGACACCGAAGGCGAGCGCGTGCAGGGCGCTGTCCAGCAGAGCGGGGTGCAGTCCGAAGCGGGTGGCGTCGGCCTGGGTGCCGGACGGGAGTTCCGCCTCGGCGTACACCTCGTCGCCGACGCGCCACACCGACCGCAGCCCCTGGAAGGCGGGGCCGTAGCCGAAGCCGTCCTCGGCGGACTGTTCGTACAGCCCGTCCAGCGCGACGGGTGCGGCGCCCTGCGGCGGCCACTCGGTGAGGGGCTCGGGCGGGGCGGCGGACGCGGTGGAGAGCAGGCCGCCCGCGTGCCGGACCCAGGGTCCGTCGGCCGGCCGGGAGTGCACCGAGAACGGACGGGCGCCGGAGGCGTCGGGCGCGCCGACCGTGATCTGGAGGGTCACCCCGCCCCGCTCGGGCAGCACCAGCGGGGCCTGCAGGACGAGTTCGTCGATCTGGTCGCAGCCGGCCTCGTCGCCGGCCCGCAGCGCGAGTTCGAGCAGGGCGGTGGCGGGGACGAGGACGGTGCCGTAGATCCGGTGGTCGCCCAGCCAGGGGTGGGTGTGCAGCGAGATCCGGCTGGTGAACAGGTACCCGTCCGAGTCGGCGAGCGGGACGGCCGCGCCCAGCAGCGGGTGGTCCGCCGCCTGGAGGCCGAGGGCGGTCGCACCGCCTGCCGGGGCGGTGGCCTCCAGCCAGTACCGCTCGCGCTGGAAGGCGTACGTGGGCAGGTCGGCCCGGCGCGCGCCGGTGCCGCGGAACACGGCCGGCCAGTCCACGGCCGTACCCCGCACGCTGAGGTGACCGAGAGCGGTGGTGACGGCGTGATCGTCGGGGCGGTCCTTGCGCAGCAGGGGCACCAGGGGTCCGGCCGCGGTCGGGTCGGCCGGCTCGGGAAGGCAGTCGCGGCCCATCGCGCTGAGCGAGCCGTCCGGGCCGAGTTCGAGGTACGTCACGGCGCCCTCGGCGGCGAGGGTGCGCATGCCGTCGTGGAAGCGGACCGTCTCGCGTACGTGCCGTACCCAGTACTCGGCAGAGGTCAACTGCTCCGTGGTGGCCAGGGTGCCGGTGACGTCGGAGACGATCGGCACGGTGGGTGCCCGCAGGTCGAGCGAGTCCACGACCCGGCGGAACTCGTCGAGCATGTCGTCCATCAGCGGGGAGTGGAAGGCGTGGCTGACCGTCAGGCGCCGCGCCTTGCCGCCCGCCGCCTGCCAGCGCCCGGCGATGTCCGTGACGGCGTCCTCGGCGCCGGAGACGACGACGGAGGCGGGGCCGTTGACGGCGGCCAGGGCGACCCGGTCGGCGTGGTCGGCGAGCAGCGGCCGCACGTCCGCCTCGGAGGCGGTGAGCGCGACCATGGCGCCGCCCTCGGGGAGGGCCTGCATGAGCCGGCCCCGGGCCGCGACCAGAGCGGCCGCGTCGGCTGCCGACAGGACACCCGCCACGTGCGCGGCCGAGATCTCGCCGATGGAGTGGCCGAACAGCAGGTCGGGCTCGACCCCCCAGTGGGCGGCCAGCCGGAACAGGGCGACATGCACGGCGAACAGGGCGGGCTGGGTGTACTCCGTCCGGTCCAGCAGCGCCGCGTCGGGGGATCCGGCGGGCGCGAACACGATGTCCCGCAGGGGCCTTTCGAGCAGCGGGTCGAGTACGGCGCACATCGCGTCGAAGGCGTCGGCGAACACGGGTTGGCCGGCGTAGAGTCCGGCGGCCATGCCGGGCCGCTGGCTGCCCTGGCCGGAGAAAAGGAACGCGGTCTTTCCGGTGACGGCCGTGCCGCGCAGCACGCCGGGCCCGTCCGTTCCGTGGGCGAGGGCGCTCAGCGCACCGGTGAGCGCGGGGCGGTCCTCGGCCACGAGCGCGGCCCGGTGTTCGAACGCGCCACGGGCGGTGGCCAGGGTGCGGGCGATGTCGGTGGCGGCGAGGCCGGGGTGGGCGTCGAGGTGGTCGAGGAGCCGCTCGGCCTGGGCGCGCAGGGCTTCGGGGCTGCGGGCCGAGAGCAGCCAGGGCACGGCCGTGCCGTCGTCCTGTGTGCTCTCCCCTGTCTCCTCGGCCGGTTCGGCCGGCTCGGGGACGTGTTCCAGGATCGTGTGCGCGTTGGTGCCGCTGACGCCGAACGACGAGACGGCGGCCCGGCGGGGGTGGCCGTTGTCCGGCCAGGGGGTGTCCTCGGTCAGCAGGGACACCGCGCCCGCCGACCAGTCGACGAACGGGGTCGGCGCGTCGACGTGGAGGGTGCGCGGCAGAACGCCGTGCCGCATGGCGAGGACCATCTTCTGCAGGCCCGCGATGCCGGCGGCGGCCTGGCTGTGGCCGATGTTGGACTTGAGCGAGCCGAGCAGCAGCGGCCGGTCGGCGGACCGTTCCTGACCGTAGGTGGCGAGCAGGGCCTGCGCCTCGATCGGGTCGCCGAGCCGGGTACCGGTGCCGTGTGCCTCGACCGCGTCCACCTCGGCGCCGGTCAGTCCGGCCGAGGCGAGCGCCTGGCGGATGACGCGCTGCTGAGAGGGGCCGTTGGGGGCGGTGAGGCCGTTGCTGGCGCCGTCCTGGTTGACCGCCGAGCCCCGTACCAGGGCCAGCACCGGGTGCCCGTTGCGGCGCGCGTCGGACAGCCGCTCCAGCAGGACCAGACCGGCGCCCTCGGCCCACGCGGTGCCGTCGGCGGCGGCGGCGAACGGCTTGCAGCGGCCGTCGGCCGCGAGGCCGCGCTGCCGGCTGAACTCGATGAACGCGTCGGGCCTGGCCATCACCGTGACGCCGCCCGCGAGGGCCAGGGAGCACTCGCCGCCGCGCAGCGCCTGGGCGGCGAGGTGCACCGCGACGAGCGAGGAGGAGCACGCCGTGTCGACGGTGACCGCCGGTCCCTCCAGGCCGAAGGTGTAGGCGACGCGCCCGGAGGCGACGCTGCCCGCGCTGCCGATGCCGAGATAGCCCTCGATCTCCTCGGTGGGCTGCTGGACGCGGGAGCCGTAGTCGCGGTAGCTGGAGCCGACGTAGACCCCGGAGCGGCTGCCCTTCAGGGACGTCGGATCGATACCGGCCCGTTCGAACGCCTCCCAGGCCAGCTCCAGCAACAGGCGCTGCTGCGGGTCGATGGCGACGGCCTCGCGGGGCGAGATGCCGAAGAAGGCGGGGTCGAACCGGTCGGCGTCGTACAGGAAACCGCCCTCGCGGGCGTAGGTGCGGCCGACGGCGTCCGGGTCGGGGTCGTAGAGCTCCTCGAGGTCCCAGCCGCGGTCGGTGGGGAAGGCGGAGATCGCGTCGGTGCCGAGGGACACGAGCCGCCACAGGTCCTCGGGGGTGGTGACACCGCCCGGGAAGCGGCAGCTCATGGCGACGACGGCGATGGGGTCGTCGTCGGCAGGGACGGCTGCGGCGGCAGGGGTGCCGGGGGTGGCCGACTCGGGCTCCGCGCCCCACAGTTCACCGCGGATGTGCTCGACGAGGGCGGTGACGGTCGGGTGGTCGAAGACCAGGGTCACCGACAGCCGGAGGCCGGTCGCCTCGGCGAGCCGGTTGCGCAGGTCGACGGCGGTCAGGGAGTCGAAGCCGAGGTCCTTGAAGACGCGGTCGGGCTCGATCGCGCCGGGGTCGGGATAGCCGAGCACGGCGGCGACCTCGGTGCGCACGACGCGTTCGAGTGCGGCGAGCCGTTCGGCCGCGGGAAGGCCGGTCAGGGGGTTCGCGTCCGTGCCCGCGGTGTCGACAGGGAGGGTGCGGGCGGCGGGCAGGTCGCGCAGCAGGGCGCTGGGGCGCAGGGCGGTGTAGGCGGGCAGGAAACGTTCCCAGGCGAAGGCGCACAGCACCGGCCGGGTCTCGCCGTCGGCCAGGGCCCGGCCGAGGGCGGTGAGCGCGAGCTCCGGCGGCATGGGGGGCAGGCCGTTGCGGACGAGTTGCTCGCTGGCGGCACCCGCCGCGCTGTCCCCGGCCCACAGGCCCCAGGCGACGGAGGTGGCGGGCAGGCCCCGGGCGCGCCGCTGCTCGGCGAGGGCGTCGAGGAAGGCGTTGGCGGCGGCGTAGCTGCCCTGTCCGGTGCCGCCGAGGGTGCCGGCGAGCGAGGAGAACAGTACGAAGGCGGTGAGGTCGAGGTCCCGGGTGAGTTCGTCCAGGTTGAGGGCGGCATCGAGCTTGGGCCGCAGCACGGTGGCCGTCCGCTCGGGGCTGAGGGTGTCGAGGACGCCGTCGTCGAGGACGCCGGCGGTGTGCACGACGGCGGTGAGCGGACGGTCGTCCGGGACGGCGGCGATCAGCGCGGCGAGGGCGTCACGGTCGGCGGCGTCGCAGGCCACGACCCGGGCCTCGGCGCCCAGTTCGGCGAGTTCCTGGACCAGTGTCGCGGCGCCGGGCGTGTCGGCGCCCCGCCGACTGGTGAGCAGCAGGTGCCGGGTGCCGGCGGAGGCGAGCCGGCGGGCGACGTGGGCGCCGAGCGCGCCGGTGCCGCCGGTGATCAGCACCGTGCCGGTGGGCGCCCAGGGCGTCGCCTCGGTCTGCGGCGCGGGAGGCGCCTGTTCGAGCCTGCGGCCGAAGGCGCCGGAGGCGCGGATGGCGATCTGGTCCTCGCCGTCGGCGCCCGCGAGGACGGCGGCCAGGCGGGTACCGCTGCGGTCGTCGGGCTCGGCCGGCAGGTCGATGAGGCCGCCCCAGCGCTCCGGGTACTCCACGCCGGCGACCGCGCCCAGTCCCCAGACGGTCGCCTGGAGCGTGCTGGTGAGGGCGTCGGAGCGGCCGACGGAGACCGCTCCGCTGGTCGCGCACCACAGGGGCGCGGCGATCGAGGCGTCGCCGAGTGCCTGGAGCAGGGAGGTGGTCAGGGCGAGTCCGGCCGGCAGCGACGTGCCGGTGGCGTACGGCTCCTCGGCCAGGGCGGCCAGGGACAACAGCCCGTCGGGGGCGCCGGATTCGCGCAGGGTGCGCAGGCGGGCGGTGAGCGTGTCACGGTCGGTTCCGTCGGGCGCGAGCTCCACGGTGACGGTGGTGGCACCGTGCCGGCCCAGTGCCCGCAGAACACCCGCGGTCACGGGATGCCCCGCCGCCGTGGAGGGGACCAGGACCCACCAGGTTCCTGTGAGGGCCGGTGTGCCGGACGCCAGGGTGAGGGGCTTCCAGCCGACGCGGTGGCGCCAGCCGTCGATCGTGGTCCGGCTCTGCCGGTCGCGCCACCAGTCGGCGAGCGCCGGCAGCACTCCGCTCAGACCGGCGCGGGCCGCCTCGTCGGCCTCGGGCAGTCGCAGGGTGTCGGCCACGGCGGGCAGGTCCCGGCGTTCGACGGCGTCCCAGAAGGTCGCATCCACGGGTTCCCCGGTGTGTGCGCCGGCCGTGGCCGCGGTCGTTTCGAGCCAGTACCGCTGCTGTTGGAAGGCATACGTGGGCAGGTCGGCGTGACGGGCTCCGGTGCCCTCGAACGCGGGCCGCCAGTCGACGGGGACACCCCGGACATGGGGCTCTGCGAGCGAGGTCAGGAAGCGGTCGAGGCCGCCCGCGCCGGTCTGCAGGGTGCCGGTGACGCAGCCCGTCCCGCCCGCCGCGTCCACGCTCTGCTGGAGCCAGACGGTGAGCATGGGGTGCGGGCTCGCCTCGACGAAGGTGTCGTACCCGGCGGTGGTCAACGAGGTGACGGCCCGATGGAACTCGACCGGTTCGCGCAGGTTGCGGTACCAGTACCCGGCGTCGAGGGTCAGCGGGTCCAGCGGGCCGCCGGTGACGGTGGAGCAGAAGGCGATGTCCGTGGCGCGCGGGGTGACGTCGGCCAGCGCGTCGAGGATCTCGGTGCGCAGGGCGTCCACCTGGGGCGAGTGACCCGCGAAGGTGACGCCCGGGATGCTCCAGCTGAGACTGCCGTCCTCGGCCAGCCGTTCGCCGATCTCCTCCAGTGCCCCGGGGTCGCCGGAGAGGGTCACGGACGTGGGCCCGTTGACGGCGGCGACGGCGACGCGGTCGCTGAAGTCGCTGATGCGCTCGCGCAGTTCGTCGGCCGGCAGCGCGGCGAACAGCATCGTGCCGTGCCCCACCAGCGGGATCAGGGCGCGGCTGCGCAGGGCCACGACCTTCGCCGCGTCCTGAAGGGTCAGCGCCCCGGCGACGCAGGCCGCGGCGATCTCGCCCTGGCTGTGTCCGACGACCGCGGCGGGTTCGATGCCGTACGAGCGCCAGAGCGCGGCCAGCGACACCATCACGGAGAACAGCACGGGCTGGACCACGTCCACCCGCTCCAGCGGCGGGCTGCCGGGCTCCTCGCGCAGCACGTCGGTCAGGGACCAGTCGACGTACGGGGCAAGGGCGCGTTCGCAGTCGGCGATGCTCTGGGCGAAGACGGGCGCGGTGTCGAGGAGTTCGGTGGCCATGGCGGACCACTGGGAGCCCTGGCCGGGGAAGACGAAGACGGTGCGGCCGGGTGCGGTGGCCGTGCCCCGGACCACGGCGGGGTGGGTTCGCCCGGCGGCGAGCGCGGCCAGGCCGTCGAGGAGACCGTCGCGTTCGGTGCCGACGACGACGGCCCGGTGCTCGAACGCGGAGCGTCCGGTTGCCAGGGTCAGCCCGATGTCGGCCGGGCGCAGTTCCGGCCGTTCGGTGGCGTGGGCGTACAGGTGCTCCGCCTGGTCGCGCAGGGCCTGTTCGGTGCGGCCCGACAGGGTCCAGGCGGTCGCGACGGGTGGCTGGCGGTCGGTGTGCCCGGCGGGTTCCTCGGCCTGCTCGACGATGACATGCGCGTTGGTGCCGCTGAGGCCGAACGACGAGACTCCGGCGCGGCGCGGGTGTCCGTTCGCCTCCCAGGGCCTGGCCCGGGTCAGGAGTTCCACCGCGCCCGTCGACCAGTCGACGTCGGGCGTGGGTTCGTCGGCGTGCAGGGTGCGGGGCAGGACGCCGTGGCGCATCGCCTGGACCATCTTGATGATGCCGCCGACACCGGCGGCGGCCTGGCTGTGGCCGATGTTGGACTTCAGGGAGCCGAGCAGCAGCGGCCGGTCGGCGGGCCGGTCCTGGCCGTACGTGGCGAGCAGGGCCTGCGCCTCGATCGGGTCGCCGAGCCGGGTGCCGGTGCCGTGCGCCTCCACCGCGTCGACTTCGGCGCCGGTCAGTCCGGCCGCGGCCAGGGCGCTGCGGATGACGCGCTGCTGGGCGAGTCCGCTGGGGGCGGTGAGGCCGTTGCTGGCGCCGTCCTGGTTGACCGCCGAGCCGCGCACGAGGGCCAGCACCGGGTGCCCGTTGCGGCGTGCGTCCGAGAGGCGTTCGAGGAGAAGCAGTCCGGCTCCTTCGGCGATGCCGAAGCCGTCCGCGCCGGCGCCGAAGGACTTGCAGCGACCGTCCGCCGCGAGGCCGCGCTGGCGGCTGAAACCGGTGAAGGACAGGGGGGTGCCCAGTACGGTGGCGCCGCCCGCGAGGGCCAGCGTGCACTCGCCCGACCTGAGTGCCTGGGCGGCCAGATGGACGGCGACCAGGGAGGAGGAGCAGGCGGTGTCGACGGTGACGGCCGGCCCTTCCCAGCCGAAGGTGTAGGCGATGCGGCCGGACAGGACGCTGGTGGAGATCCCGGCGATGAGGTGGCCCTCCACCTCTTCGGGGACGGCGCCCTGTCCTCCATAGCCCTGGTAGGCGGCGCCGGTGAAGACACCGACCTGGGTGCCGCGCAGGGTGGCGGGGGCGATCTGGGCGCGCTCCAGGGTCTCCCAGGCGATCTCCAGCAGGAGGCGCTGCTGGGGGTCCATGGCCAGGGCCTCGCGCGGCGAGATGCCGAAGAAGGCGGGGTCGAAGCGGCCCGCGTCGTGCAGGAAACCGCCGTCGGTGCTGTAGGTGGTGCCGGCGCGGTCCGGGTCGGTGTCGTAGAGCCGGTCGAGGTCCCAGCCACGGTCGGCGGGCGGTCCGGAGACGGCGTCGCGACCCTCCTCCACCAGCCGCCACAGGTCCTCGGGGGTGCGTACGTCTCCGGGATAGCGGCAGCCCATGGCGACGACGGCGATGGGGTCGTCGGGGTCGGCGGCCACATGGGCGGGGACGGCTGCCGCCGGGGCGTCGGGGCCGAGCAGTTCCTCGCGCACATGGCGGGCGAGGGCGGTGGCGCTGGCGTAGTCGAACAGGACGGTCACGGGCAGCCGCAGTCCGGTGGCGGTATTGAGCCGGTTGCGCATCTCGACCGCGGTCAGGGAGTCGAAGCCGAGTTCGCGGAAGGCCCTCTCGGGCTGGACCGCGTCGAGGGAGTCGTGGCCCAGGACGGCGGCGGCGTGCTCGCGGACGAGGTCGGTCAGCAGCCGGTCGCGCTCGGCGGGGGCGAGCGGGGTCAGCCGTTCACGGAGGGAGGAGGTACCGCCCTCGGTGTCGGGCCGGGGCGCGGTCTCCTCGGCGAGGGCACGGCGCACGTCCGGGAGGTCGCCGATGAGGGGGCTGGGCCGGGCCGAGGTGAAGACGGGGGCGAAGCGGTCCCAGTCGACGGCGGTGACGAGTTCGACGGCCGGATCGTCGGCGAGGACCTGGCCGAGCGCGGTCAGCGCGGTCGCGGGCCGCATGAACGGGATGCCCCGGCCGCGCAGTTGCTCCTCGACCAGGTTGGCGGCCATGCCGGCGCCGCCTTCGGGGTCCCAGATGCCCCAGACGACGGAGGTGGCCGTGCGGCCCCTGGCCCGCCGCTGGTCGGCGAGCGCGTCGAGGTAGGCGTTGGCGGAGGCGTAGGCGCCGTGGTCGCCGCTGCCCCAGACGCCGGAGATGGAGGAGAACAGCACGAAGGCGTCGAGGCCGTCGCGGTCGAAGAGGGCGTCGAGGTTGGCGGCCCCGGCGACCTTGGCGTACAGGGTCTCGGCGAACTCCTCGGGGTCGGTGTCGCGCAGCGGCACGAGCAGGCCGGTGCCGGCGGCGTGCACGACCGTCGTGATCGGGCCGTCGTCGTCCTCCAGTTCCCGCACCAGTGCGGCCAGCGCGTCGCGGTCGGCGACGTCGCAGGCGGCGACGGTGACCCGGGTGCCGTCGGCCCTGATGGCGTCGGCGAGTTCGGCCGCTCCGGGTGCGTCGACGCCCCGGCGGCCGGCCAGCACCAGGTGCTCGGCGCCGCGGTCGGCCAGCCACCTGGCCAGGTGTGCGCCGACGCCACCGGTGCCGCCGGTGACCAGGACGGTGCCGCGGGCACGCCAGTCGCCCCGGTCCGCGGGGTCGGTGGTACGGCTGCGTACCAGGCGCCGGGCGTAGGCGCCGCCGGCGCGCAACGCGATCTGGTCCTCGCCGTCCCAGCCGGCCAGGGCGCGGCACAGGCGGGACCCGAAGCGTGCGTCGGGTGTCTCGGGGAGGTCGATGAGACCGCCCCAGCGCTGCGGGTGTTCCAGGGCGGCCACCCGGCCCAGACCCCACACCAGGTACTGGGCCGCGTTGGTGACGGCGTCGCCGCGGCCGGTGGTCACCGCCCCCCGGGTGGCGCACCACAGGGGGGCCTCCAGGCCGGCGTCGCCGAGGGCCTGGACCAGGCTCAGCGTGAGCGCCGTGCCGAGCGGGAGGTGCGGGCGGTCGGGGCAGGGCCGCTGGTCCAGGGCGATCAGGGACAGCACGCCCTGCACCGGGCCCGCCTCCTCGACGGCCCGGCTCAGCCGGCCGGCGATGTCCGCGCGGTCGGCCCGGGTACCGGTGCCGCCGAGGACCACGGGCACCGGGGCGGCGCCCGCCTCGCGCAGGGCCTTCAGGCAGGGGTGTGCGTCGACCGCCTCCGTGGTGGCGACCAGCCAGGTGCCGTCGAGGGTGGCCGGGCGTGCGGCCGGGACGTCGGCGAGCGGATGCCACTCGACGCGGTAGCGCCAGGAGTCGACGGTGGTCTGCTCGTCGCCGCGGGTGCGCCAGTCGGCCAGGGCGGGCAGGACGGCGGAGAGCGGGGCCTGCGGGTCGACGCCCAGGGTCGTGGCGAGCCCGGTGAGGTCCTGCTCCCGCACGTTCTCCCAGAAGGCGTCCTGCAGCGGATCCGCCGCGGCGGCGCCGCCCCCGGTGTCGGCCGGTTTGCGCTGCAGCCAGTACCGGTCCCGCCGGAAGGCGTAGGTGGGCAGGTCGACCGGCCGCTCCGGCCGGCCCGCGAAGAGGGTGTTCCAGTCGGGGGCGAGGCCGCCGGTGTGGGCCTCGGCCAGAGAGAGCAGGAAGCGGTCGGCCCCGCCCTGGTCGCGGCGCAGGGTGCCGACGGCTACGGCGTCAATCCGCGCGGCCTCGGCGGTCTGGTCGATCGCCATGGTCAGCACGGGGTGCGGGCTGGACTCGACGAAGAACCTGAAGCCCTCTGCGAGCAGGGCGCGGGTGGCCTCCTCCAGCCGTACGGTCTGCCGCAGATTGCGGTACCAGTAGTCGGCGTCCAGGGTGCCGGTGTCCTGCCAGCGCAGGTCGACGGTGGAGTAGAAGGGGATCTGTCCGGTGGTGGGGCGGATGTCGGCCAGGCTCTGAAGGAGGCGTTCGCGGATCTGCTCGACGTGCGGGCTGTGGGAGGCGTAGTCGACGGGGATCCGGCGCGCGCGGATGTCGGCTGCCTGGAGTTCGGCCACGAGTCCGTCGACCGCTTCGGGGTCGCCGGACACCACCACCGAGGCGGGGCCGTTGACAGCGGCGACCGACAACCGGTCCTCCCACCGCTCCAGATGGACCGTCAGCTCGTCGGCGGCGAGCGGTATCGCGGCCATGCCGCCGCGCCCGGCCAGCTCGACGAGGGCGCGGCTGCGCAGGGCGACGACCTTGGCGCCGTCCTGAAGGGAGAGTGCCCCGGCGACCACGGCGGCGGCGATCTCGCCCTGGCTGTGTCCGAGGACGGCGTCCGGCTCGACGCCGTGCGCCCGCCACAGTTCGGCCAGGGACACCATCACCGCGAAGAGGGCGGGCTGGACGACGTCCACGCGCTCCAACTCCGCGGCGGAGCCGAGGACTTCCGTGAGGGACCAGTCGATGTACGGGGCGAGGGCCGTCGCGCAGGCGGCCATCCGCTCGGCGAACACCGGTGAGGCCTCGAGGAGTTCGCGAGCCATACCGGTCCACTGGGCGCCCTGTCCGGGGAAGACGAAAGCGACCCGTCCCGAGGCGCGCACCGTGCCCTGCACCAGCCCGGCGAAGGTGCCCCCGGCGGCCAGCGCGGTGAGCCCGGCCCGGAACCCGTCCGCCGAGTCGGCGACCACGACGGCGCGGTGCTCGAAGGCCGAGCGGGTGGTCGCCAGGGCCCGCGCGACGGCGGCGGTGTCGACGGTGTCGGCCGCGTCGTCCAGGGCCTCCAGCAGGCGCCCGGCCTGGGCCGCCAGCGCCTCTTCGGTACGGGCGGAGACGATCCAGGGCACAGCCGTGAGCGGCATGCCCTGCGGGTCGGACTCGGCGTCCTCCGCCCGGGGGGCCTCCTCGATGATCACGTGGGCGTTGGTGCCGCTGACGCCGAAGCCGGAGACGGCGGCGCGGCGGGGCCGGTCGGGGTCGGCCGGCCATTCCCGTGCCTCGGTCAGCAGCTCCACCGCGCCCGCCGACCAGTCCACCTGCGACGACGGGGCGTCCACGTGCAGGGTCTTCGGAAGCACCCCGTGCCGCAGCGCCTCCACCATCTTGATCACGCCGCCCACCCCGGCCGCCGCCGAGGAGTGGCCGATGTTGGATTTCAACGACCCCAGCCAGAGCGGCCGTTCACGCCGCTGCCCGTAGGTGGCGAGCAGCGCCTGTGCCTCGATCGGGTCGCCCAGCCGGGTCCCGGTGCCGTGCGCCTCCACCGCGTCCACGTCGCCCGCCGACAACCGGGCGTCGGCCAACGCGGCCCGGATGACCCGCTGTTGAGCCGGGCCACTGGGCGCCGTCAGCCCGTTGCTCGCTCCGTCCTGATTGACCGCCGTGCCCCGCACCACCGCCAGCACCCGGCGCCCGGCGGCCCGTGCGTCCGACAGCCGCTCCAGTACGAGCACTCCCAGCCCCTCGGACCAGGAGGTGCCGTCGGCGCCGTCGGCGAAGGCCTTGCAGCGGCCGTCGGGTGCCAGGGCGCGCTGGCGGCTGAAGGCGACGAAGGGGTCGGGGTGGGGCATGACGGTGACGCCGCCGGCGAGGGCGAGGCTGCACTCGCCGGCCCTGAGGGCCCGTACCGCGAGATGCAGGGCGACCAGCGAGGACGAACACGCCGTGTCCACGGTCACCGCGGGACCCTCGAGACCGAGTGTGTAGGAGACGCGGCCGGAGATCACGCTGCCCGCGGTGCCGGCGTGCAGCAGTCCCTGGACGTCGGGCCGGTCGCGGGAGTCGTCGCCGTAGTCGTTGGTCATGGCGCCGATGAACACGCCGGTGGGGCTGGAGCGCACGGAGGCGGGGTCCATGCCGGCGCGCTCCAGCGCCTCCCAGGAGGCCTCCAGCAGCAGCCGCTGCTGCGGGTCCATGGCCAGCGCCTCGCGCGGCGAGATGCCGAAGAAGCCCGCGTCGAACTCCCCCGCCTCGTGCAGGAATCCGCCGTGCCGGGTGCAGGAGGTGCCGGGATGGTCGGGGTCGGGGTCGTAGAGGGCGGAGGTGTCCCAGCCGCGGTCGGTGGGCCACTCGGAGATGGCGTCCCGGCCCTCGGCGACCAGGTCCCACAGTCGTTCGGGGGTGTCGGCGCCGCCGGGGTAGCGGCAGCTCGTGGCCACGATCGCGATCGGCTCGTGCCGGGCGTCCTCGGCCTCGCGCAGTTCGCGGCGCGCCTCGCCGAGGTCCGCGGTGGCCCGCCTGAGGTAGTCGAGGAGTTTCTTTTCGTCAGACATGGTGGCGCGCTCCTCAGGCCATTCCGAAGTTGTTGTCAAGGAGTTCGAAGAGTTCGTCGGCGCTTGCGGAGCCGATGTCGTCGGCGTCGGAGGCCCGGTCCTCGGGCGCGGTACGCCGGGCCCACACACGCATCAGGTTCTGCAGGCGCGGCCCGATGTCGTCGGCGCCGGGGGCGCCTGGGTCGGCCGCGGTCAGGGCGGCCTCCAGCGCGTCGAGTTCGGCGAGTGCCGGTGCGAGTGGGTCCGGCACGCCGCACAGCCCTTCGTGGAGATGGTCGGCCAGGGCCAGCGGGGTGGGGTGGTCGAAGACGGTGGTCGCCGCCAGCGGCAGGCCGGTCGCGGCGCGCAGCCGGTTGCGGAACTGCACGGCGAGCATCGAGTCGAAGCCGACCGCGGAGAACGCCTGGTCCGGTGGGACCGACTGGCGGTCGGTGTGGCCCAGGACGGCCGCCGCGTGGTCGGCGACGAGGTCGAGCAGGAGCCGTCGGCGGGCCGGTTCGTCCAACGGCGCGAGCTGTGCGGCGAGTTCACCGGCGCCGGTCTCCTGGTCGCCGGAGGGGGCGTCCGTGGTGGCTTCCGGCAGTTCGGCGAGCAGGCGCAGCGCCCGGTCCGTCGGTACGGCGGCGACGACTCGGTCCCAGCGCACGTCGGCGAGGACGGGATCGGGCTCGGCGCCCTTCAGGGCCCGGCTCAGTGCCCGGGCGACCGTGTCGGCGGGGAGGGGACGCTCGGTCTGCGCCGACCGTGGGTCGAGTCCGCCGACGGCCATGAGGAAGCGCCGCCCGCCCGAGGCCCGCAGCAGTGCGCGCAGGCCGGCGTAGGCGCTGGTGGACGCGGCTTCGCGGGCCGCCCCCCAGATCCCGCCGAGCGGGCACAGGACGGCGACGGCGGTCTCGGGAGCGATCAGTCCGACGAGGTCCGGGACCGGCCCGAGGGCCTGGCGGACGGCCTGCTCCAGGGTCTCGGGGGTGAGGTCGGCGAGGGCCGCCCCGGGTGCCGTGGGGGCGTCGGCCAGGTGGACGACGGCTGTCAGCGGTGCCTCGGCGGGCAGCGCGGACAGCAGCTGGAGCAGGTCGGCGGAGGTCTCTTCGACGGTCAACGAGGCGCCCAGGGCGGCGAGTTCGTCGCGCAGCCCGGACGGTGGCTCGCCGCCGGTGGCGAGGACAACGTGCAGGGCACCGTCGGCGGCGAACCAGCGGGCGATCTCCGCGTCCAGCGCTCCCGTGCCGCCCGTGACCAGGACGGCGCCACCGGCCGGACTCCAGCCGGGAGATGCGGGTGCCGGGGCAGGCGACTCACGGACCAGACGTCGTACGTGGGCGCCGTCGGCGCGTACGGCGAGGTGGTCGTCCTCGATGCCGCCGGCCAGCAGGACCGCGAGCCGTCGCACCTCGTCGGGGCCGGGGTGGGTCGGCAGGTCGGCGATGCCGCCCCAGCGCTGCGGCTGCTCCAGGCCCAGGACCTGACCGAGGCCCCAGAGCCGGGCCTGGCCCGGGTGGGTCAGGGGTTCGTCGGGGTGTACGGCGACGGCACCGCTCGTCACGCACCACAGCGGGGCCGGGACACCCCGGGTGTCGAGTGCCCGCAGGAGTTCCAGGGTGGCGGTGAGGGTCGCCGTACGGCCGGACGCGGGGCGTTCGTCCAGGGCCAGCAGGGACAGCACACCGGTGTCGGCGGGGGTGACGGCCTCGCTCACGGCGCGGTAGGTGTCGCCGGGGGCGGCCGGGTCCGTGACGACGGTCTTCACCCGGGCCCCGCCGAACCGCAACGCTTCCAGGCAGGCACCGGCCTGCGGCGCTTCCGCGTGTCCTTCGGGCACGACCACCAGCCAGTCGCCGGTGGGTGCGGCGGCGGGCGGTTCGGGCAGCGGCTGCCAGCGCAGTCGGTAGCCGAAGGTGTCCAGGGCCCGCTGTTCCTCGCGGGCCCGGCGCCAGCCGGACAGGACGGGCAGCACCTCGCGCAGTGCGGGACCGAAGCCGTCGGGGGCGTCGCCCGGGTCCGCGCCGAGGGCGGCGGCCAGCCGGGCCGGGTCGCCCTCGGCGACAGCCGCCCAGAAGGCGCCGTCCACCGGTCCGTCCGCCTGCGCGGCACGGCCCGGGCTGGGCAGCCAGTAGCGGGTCCGCTGGAAGGCGTACGTGGGCAGGTCGACCCGCTGAGCGCCGGGGGCGCTGTGCAGCAGCAGCCGCGGCCAGGCCACCTCGGCGCCGGCGGTCCATGCCTCGGCGAGCGAGGTGAGCAGCCGGTCGGGGCCGCCGTCGTCGCGCCGGAGGGTGCCGACGGCGGTGGCGGGGCGTCCGGCGCGGTCGGCGGTGCCGTCGACGCCGGCGGTGAGCACGGGGTGTGGGCTGGTCTCGACGAACAGGTCGTGTCCGTCGGCGAGCAGCCGGTCGGTGGCGCGGTCGAAGGCGACAGGTTCGCGGAGGTTGCGGTACCAGTAGTCGGCGGTCAGCCGCGTTCCGTCGATCCGTTCGCCGGTGACGGTGGAGTAAAGCGGCACGTCGCCCGGCCGGGGCCGTACCCCGGCCAGGGCGGTGAGCAGGTCGTCGCGCACCTGTTCCACCTGGGCCGAGTGGGCTGCGTAGTCGACCGGGATGAGCCGGGCGCGCACGCCTTCCGCCTGGCAGGCGGCGACCAGGGAGTCCAGTGCGGCGGGCTCGCCCGCGACCACGAGGGCGTCGGGGCCGTTGACCGCGGCCACGCAGACCCGGTCTCCGAAGGGGGCCAGGAGGGCGCGGGCCCGTTCCTCGCCGACGGCGAGGGAGGCCATGCCACCCGCCCCGGACAGCCGGCGCAGCGCCCGGCTGCGCAGCGCCACGATCATCGCCGCGTCCTCGAGGGTCAGAACGCCGGCCACGCAGGCGGCTGCGATCTCGCCCTGGCTGTGTCCCACCACGGCGTCCGGTCGCACCCCGGCCGCCTGCCACTGCGCGGCGAGCGCGACCATCACGGCGAACAGGGCGGGCTGGACGACGTCGACCCGCTCCAGGTCGGCGGCGCAGCCCAGGACTTCCCTCAGGGACCAGTCGACGTGCGGGGCGAGGGCCCGCTCGCACTCGGCGATCCGCGCGGCGAACTCCGGTGCGCTGTCGAGCAGTTCGACGGCCATCCCGGCCCACTGCGAGCCCTGCCCGGGGAAGACGAACACGGTCCTGCCGGCACCGCGGGCCCGGCCCTGCACGGGGGCGGCCGGTCCGGCGGCCAGCCCGCCGAGGGCAGCCAGCAGCCGGGTACGGTCCGCGCCGATCACCGCGGCGCGGTGGGGCAGCGCGGCACGGGTGGTCGCGAGGGTGTGAGCGACGTCGGCCGGGGCGAGCTCGGGGTGCGCGGTCAGGTGGTCGCGCAGGCGGCGGGCCTGCTCGCGCAGAGCGGCCGGGGTGCGGGCGGACAGCAGCCAGGGCAGCGGGGTGGAGGGGGCTTGTGCCGGCGCGGCGGCCCGCGGCGCGAGCTGGGGAGCGGACGCAGCTTCCGCCGGGGCCGAAGGCCCCCGCTCCGTGTGCGAGGCGTCCGCCTCTGCCGAGGCGTGGGGCGTGTTGCCCGCCGCCTCTGCGACCGCCTGCGCGTCGGCCGCCGCCGAGCCCACAGGGATACGGTCGGCCGCCACCGGCGAGGCAGGACTGCTGCCGCCCGCCCCGGCGACCACGTTCGCATCGGCCCCCACCGCCGAAGCCACAGGCGGACCGTCAGCAGCCTCCACCACCGCGCTCACATCGTCCGCCACGGCCGAGGTGTGGGGCGTGTCGCCCGCCGCCTCTGCGACCGCCAGCGCGTCGGCCGCCGCCGAGCCCACAGGGATACGGTCGCCCGCCACCGGCGAGGCAGGACTGCTGCCGCCCGCCCCGGCGACCGCGTTCGCATCGGCCGCCACCGCCGAAGCCACAGGCGGACCGTCGGCAGCGTCCACGACCGCGTTCGCGTCGGCCGGCATCTCCGAGGCCGCGGGCGTGCTGTCGGCGACCGCGTGCGTGTCGGCCGCCAGCGTCGAGGCCGCAGGCCCACGGTCGTGCGCCGCGCCCGCTACCGCGTGCGCATCGGCTGCCACCGCCGGGACCGCAGGCGTACGGTCGGCCGCCTCCGCCACCGCGTTCGCGGGCTCCGCCGACTCCAGGACCACATGCGCGTTGGTGCCGCTCATGCCGAAGGCGGAGACGCCGGCACGGCGGGGGCGGCCGGTGTCCGGCCAGGGGCGTGCGCGGTCCAGGAGACGGACGGTACCCGTCGACCACTCGACCTGCGGGGTGGGCGTGTCGGCGTGCAGCGTGCGGGGCAGCAGGCCGTGCCGCATGGCCAGGACGGTCTTCATCACTCCGGCGACGCCGGCGGCGGCCTGGGTGTGTCCGATGTTCGACTTCAACGACCCGAGCCACAGCGGTCGTTCACGCCCCTGCCCGTACGTCGCCAGCAGCGCCTGGGCCTCGACGGGATCGCCGAGGGCCGTGCCGGTGCCGTGCGCCTCGACCGCGTCCACGTCCTCGGCGTGCAGGCCCGCGCTGGTCAGTGCCTGGCGGATGACCCGCTGCTGGGCCAGCCCGTTGGGGGCCGTCAGCCCGTTGCTGGCGCCGTCCTGGTTGACGGCGGTGCCGCGTACGACGGCGAGGACCGGGTGGCCGTTGCGGCGCGCCTCGGAGAGCCGCTCGACCAGGATGACGCCCGCTCCCTCGCCCCAGCCGGTGCCGTCGGCGCCGTCCGCGAACGAGCGGCAGCGGCCGTCGGCCGAGAGGCCGCCCTGCTTGCCGAACTCCAGGAAGACGTCCGGGGCGGCCATCACGGCGGCGCCGCCGACGAGTGCGAACGAGCAGTCGCCGGAGCGCAGGGCCTGCCCGGCGAGGTGCAGGGCCACCAGTGAGGAGGAGCAGGCGGTGTCCACCGTGACCGCCGGGCCTTCCAAGCCCAGGGTGTAGGCGATGCGGCCGGACGCCACGCTGGTGACGTTGCCGCTGAGCAGATGGCCCTCCACCTCGTCGACGGCGGCAGCGGGCCCGGTGCCGTAACCCTGGGAGGCGACGCCGACGAACACGCCGCCCCGGCTGCCGCGCACGGAGAGGGGGTCGATGCCGGCGCGTTCCAGCACCTCCCAGGAGACCTCCAGGAGCAGCCGCTGCTGCGGGTCCATCGCCAGCGCCTCACGCGGCGAGATCCCGAAGAAGGCGGCGTCGAAGTCGCCCGCCTCGTCGAGGAAGCCGCCTCCCGAGGTGGGAAAGGCCTCGGCCGCCTCCCAGCCCCGGTCGGCGGGGACGGGGCCGATGGCGTCCACCTCATCGGCCAGGAGCCGCCACAGGTCCTCGGGGGTATGCACGCCGCCCGGGAAGCGGCAGGCCATCGCGACGACCGCGAGGGGGTCTCCCGCGAGGTCCGCTTCCCGCACTTCCACGGGAGGCACGGCATCGGCATCGGCATCGGCATCGGCATCGGCATCGGCATCGGTGCCGGTTCCCGTGAGATCGGCGTGGATGCGGTGCGCGAGGTCCGTCCCGGTGGGGTGGTCGAAGAGGGCGGTGACCGGCAGGTTCAGGCCGGTGGCCCGCACGAGACGGTTGCGCAGTTCGACGGCCGTGATGGAGTCGAACCCGATCTCGCGCAGCGGGCGTTCGGGATCGACGCGGTCGGAGGAGGTGTGGCCCAGGATCCGTGCCGCCTCCTGGCTGACGAGTTCGACGAGCAGCCGCCGGCCCTCCGCCGCGGGCAGGGCGGCCAGTCGCTCCTGCCAGGACTGCGTGTGTTCCTGCGGGCCACTCGCCTGCTCCGGCTCGACCGTCACCGGTTCCAGCAGCGGGCTGGGCCGCGCGGAGGTGAACACCGGGACGAACCGCGCCCAGTCCACGTCGGCCACCACGGCGTGGGTCTCGCCCGCGCCGAGGATCCGGCCCAGCGCGCCGAGCGCGAGGGCGGGCGGCAGTCCGGTCAGGCCGTGGCGGCTCAGCGCACGGCCCGCCTCGCCCGCCGCCATTCCGGTGCCCTGCCAGGGCCCCCAGGCGACGGAGGTCGCGGGCAGGCCCGCGGCCGTACGGCGGGCGGCGAGCGCGTCGAGGTGCGCGCTGGCGGCGGCGTACGCGCCCTGGCCGCCGCTGCCCCAGGTGCCGGCGATGGAGGAGAAGAGCACGAAGGCGTCGAGCGGTGTGTCCGCGAGCAGGTCGTGCAGGTGGTCGGCGCCATCGGCCTTGGGGGCGAGTTCGGCGCGCAGTTGTGCGGGGGTGCAGTGCTCGATGCGGGTGTCGGTGACGGTTCCGGCGGCGTGGAACACCGCGCGCGGTGTGTCGCCGTCCGCGCGGAGCCGGTCGAGGAGCGCGCCGAGGCGGGAGCGGTCGGCGACGTCGCAGGTCTCGATCGTCACCCGGGTTCCCGAGGCCTGGAGTTCCGTGCGGAGTTCGGCCGCTCCCGGGGCCTGCGGGCCGCGCCGCCCGGTCAGCACCAGATGCTCGGCACCCCGCGCGGCCAGCCAGCGGGCCACCTGAGCGCCGATCCCGCCGGTGCCGCCGGTGACGAGTACGGTGCCCTGCGGCGCCCAGGTGGACAGGGCGGCCGGGGCCGAGGGCACGATCCGGCGGCCGAGCGGACCGCTGCGCCGTAGGGCGATCTGGTCCTCGGGGCCCGCCTCGCCGCTCAGGCAGGCGCAGAGTGTGCGCAGGGCGGCGGCGTCGGGACGCTCGGGGAGGTCGACGAGACCGCCCCAGCGGTCGGGGTGTTCCAGCGCGGCGACCCTGCCCAGGCCCCACACCTGTGCCTGCTCGGGGTCGGGTGCCTCGTCCGGGCCGGTGGCCACCGCACCGGACGTGGCGCACCACAGCCGGGCCCGGCTGCCGTGGTCCGCGAGGGCCTGGAGCAGACGCACCGTCAGCGGGAGTCGCCCAGTGAGGGAGAGGACACCTGTGACGCCGTCCGAAAGGTGCTCGGTGAGTTCCGGCCCTGTGATGTCGGGTGCGGTGTGCAGGACGGTCACCCGAGCGCCGTTCTCGCCGAGCGCGCGGCCGCAGGAGGCGACGAGTTCGGCGTCGGCGTCGTCGGGTGCGACCAGCAGCCAGGTGCCGTCGAGGCGGCCCGCGGCGGGGGTGGGCAGCGGCTGCCAGTCGACGCGGTACTGGTGGCGGGCGGCCTCGGTCTCCTCCTCGTGCCGGGAGCGCCAGGCCGTCAGCGCGGGCAGGACCTCGCTCAGGGGCGCGTGCTCGGTGACGCCCAGCGACTCGGCGACGGCCGGGGCGTCGGCCCCGCCGATCAGGTCCCACAGGGGGTCGGTGCCGCCGGGTGGCGTGGCCTGCGGCCAGAACCGTTCGTGCTGGAAGGGGTAGGTGGGGAGGTCGACGTGCGGGGCGGACGGCGCGCTGCCGGCGCCGGCCGGCCAGTCCACGGCCACGCCCCTGACATGGAGCCGGGCCAGGGCGTCCAGGACGGCGGGGCCCTCGGGACGGTCCTTCGGCAGCAGAGGGACCGCCTCGCCGCCCGGAAGGCACTCGGCCAGCAGGGCTGAGAGAGCGCCGCCGGGGCCGGCCTCCACGAAGGTCGTGGCGCCCGCGTCCGCCAGCGCCCGGACACCGTCGAGGAAGCGCACGGTGCCCCGCACGTGCCGCACCCAGAAGTCCGGGGACGCCAGTTCCTCCGCGGTGGCGGGCCTGCCGGTGAGGTTGGAGACGACGGGGATGCGGGGTTCGCCGTACGACAGTCCGGCGGCGACCTCGCGGAAGGCGTCGAGCATGCCGTCCATGCGGGGTGAGTGGAAGGCGTGGCTGACGGGCAGGCGCCGGGTGCGGCGGCCCCGGGCGCGGAAGGTCTCGGCCACGGCGAGGACGGCGTCCTCGTCGCCGCTGAGCACCACGGACCGTGGCCCGTTGACGGCGGCGACCGCGACCGCGCCGTCCAGGTGGGCGGCGACCTCGTCCTCGGCGGCCTCGACGGCCACCATGGCGCCGCCGTCGGGAAGCTGTTCCATCAGTGCGCCGCGTGCGGCGACCAGGGCGCAGGCGTCGGGCAGGTCGAGGACTCCGGCGACGTGGGCGGCGGTCAGTTCGCCGACCGAGTGCCCGAGCAGCAGATCCGGTACGACGCCCCAGTGGCCGAGCAGCCGGAACAGGGCGACTTCCAGGGCGAACAGGGCGGGCTGGGTGTAGCGGGTGCGGTCCAGCAGGCCCGCCTCATGGCTGCCCTCGGCGGCGAAGAGGAGGTCTCGCAGGGGCACATCGAGGTGCGGTGCGAAGTGGGTGAGCACCTCGTCCAGGGCCTCGGCGAACACGGGCTCGTCCCGGTAGAGGCGGGCACCGGTGGCGGGCCGCTGGCTGCCCTGGCCGGGGAAGAGGAACGCGGTGCGGCCGGTGGCCACGGTGCCCGTGAGCAGTGCGGTGGCCGGTCCGCCGGCGGCCAGGGCGTCGAGGGCGGCGCGGGCCGCGGTCCGGTCGGCGGCGGTGACGGCGGCGCGGTGGTCGAGGGCCGAGCGGCCGACGGCCAGGGCGCGGGCCACGTCGGGCAGCGGGAGGTCGGGGTGGGCGTCCAGGTGGGTGGCGAGCCGGGCGGCCTGGGCGCGGAGGGCGGCCGGGGTGCGTGCGGACAGCAGCAGCGGCAGAGGCGGTACGGACTGTGAGCCGGCGGACTGGGGCCGTACAGGACGGGAGTCGACGAGCTGAGGGCTGACGGGCCGGGGCTGCCCGTCGGCCGGGCTGATGGGCGCCTGCTCGACGATCACGTGGGCGTTGGTGCCGCTGATACCGAACGAGGAGACGCCCGCGCGTCGCGGCCGGCCGGTCCGCGGCCAGGGCGTCGCCTCGGTGAGCAGCCTCAGGCCCGCGGTGTCCCAGTCGACGTGGGGGCTCGGTTCCGCGGCGTGCAGGGTCGCGGGCAGGACGCCGTGGCGGAGGGCGAGGGCCATCTTGATGACTCCGGCGACACCCGCGGCGGCCTGGGTGTGACCGATGTTGGACTTCACCGAGCCGAGCCACACCGGCCGGCCGGCGCCCCTGCTCTCGCCGTACACGGTCTGCAGGGCCTGGGCCTCGATGGGGTCGCCGAGCCGGGTGCCGGTGCCGTGTGCCTCCACCGCGTCGATGTCGTCGGGTGCGAGGCGGGCGTCGGCGAGCGCGGCGCGGATCACGCGCTGCTGCGCCGGTCCGTTCGGGGCGGTGAGCCCGTTGCTGGCGCCGTCCTGGTTGACGGCGGTGCCGCGCAGCACGGCGAGGACACGGTGTCCGTGGCGTTCGGCGTCGGACAGCCGCTCCAGGAGGAGCATGGCGACACCCTCGGCCCAGCCGGTGCCGTCGGCGCCCGCGCCGAACGCCTTGCAGCGGCCGTCCGGGGCGAGGCCGCGCTGCCGGCTGAACTCGACGAACAGCTTGGGTGTGGTCATGACGGTGACCCCGCCGGCCAGGGCCTGGGCGCACTCGCCGCGCCGTAGTGCCTGGGCGGCCAGGTGCAGGGTGACCAGCGAGGAGGAGCACGCGGTGTCGACGGTGAGGGCGGGCCCGTCCAGGCCTAGCGCGTAGGACACCCGGCCGGACATCACGCTGGCCGTGTTGCCGGTCAGGGCGTGCCCCTCGGACACGTCGGGGGCGCCGTCCAGGCGCAGCGGGTAGTCCTGGCCGTTGGTGCCGACGTACACGCCGACGGGCCGGCCGCGCAGGGAGGCCGGGTCGATGCCGGCGTGCTCGACGGTCTCCCAGCAGGTCTCCAGCAGGAGCCGCTGCTGGGGGTCCATGGCCAGTGCCTCACGCGGGGAGATGCCGAAGAACTCCGCGTCGAAGCCGCCGACGTCGGTGAGGAATCCTCCGCTGCGGCTGTAGGTGGTGCCGGGCCGGTCGGGGTCGGGGTGGTAGAGCCGGGCGGTGTCCCAGCCTCGGTCGGCCGGCCAGTCGGCGATGACGTCGCGCCCCTCGCGCAGCAACTCCCAGAAGGCTTCCGGGCCGTGGGCGCCGGGGAACCGGCAGCCGATGCCGATGACGGCGATCGGTTCGTCGTGCGCGTCCGTCGTGCCGGTACCGGCGGTGTGGTCGCCGGTGTCCGGCCCTGCGTCGCCGGGGGCCAGTTCGGTGAGCAGGTGGGCGGCCAGGGACTGGGGCGTGGGGTGGTCGAACAGCACGGTCGCCGGCAGGCGCAGTCCGGTCGCGGCGCCGATACGGTTGCGCAGTTCCACCGCGGTGAGCGAGTCGAAGCCGAGCTCGGCGAAGGCCCGGGCGGCCGGGATGTCGGAGCCGGCCCGGTGCCGCAGTACGGCCGCCGCATGGGTGCGGACGAGGTCGGTGACGTACCGGACGCGCTCGGCGGCGGGCAGGGCGGCCAGTTCGCCGCGGACCGGGCGCTCCTGCGCGGCCGGGGCCGACTCAACCGTGCCGGAGGGCAGCGCGCTCAGCAGCGCGGTGCCGGGCAGCGCGACGGCCTGCTGGAAGCGGTCCCAGTCCACGTCGGCGACGACGGCCAGGTCGTCGCCGTCCGCCAGGGCAGCGGAGTAGGCGCGGACGGCATCCTCGGGGTCCATCGCGGCGATGCCGAGGGACTTCAGGCGCTCGGCGGTCTCGGCCTCGACCAGGCCGCCGCCGGCCCAGGCGCCCCAGGCGATGGCCGTCCCCGGCAGCCCGGCCGCCCGGCGCTGTGCGACCAGCGCGTCGAGTGCGGCGTTGGCGGCGGCGTAGTTGCCCTGGCCCGCGCTGCCGAGGACACCCATGAAGGAGGTGAAGACCACGAAGTCGGCGGGCTCCAGCGCGGCGGTGGCCTCGTGCAGTGCGCGGGCGGCGGTGACCTTGACCCGCATCAGCGTGGCGAGCCGGGCGTTGTCGAGGGTGTCGAGGGTGCCGTCGTCGAGGACTCCGGCGGCGTGGATCACGGTCGTGAGGGGCGACTCGGCGGGGACGGTGCCGAGCAGCGCCCGCAGGGCCGTCTCGTCGGCCACGTCGCAGGCGGCGATCGTCACCCGGGCGCCCAGCTCGGTGAGTTCGGCGTGCAGGGCGTCGGCTCCGGGGGCGTCCGGGCCGCGCCTGCTGACCAGCAGCAGGTGGTCGGCGCCGCGTGCGGCCAGGTCACGGGCCACATGGGCGCCGACGCCGCCGGTTCCGCCGGTGACGAGCACGGTGCCGTGCGGGGCCGGGCTGCGCGTGACCTCACGGCGCCCGGTCACGGGCAGGAGCCGCCGCCCGAACACACCGGAGGACCGCACCGCGACCTGGTCCTCGTCCGTCACCTGGGCCAGCACCGCGCAGAGCCGGCCGCCGGCCCGCTCGTCCACCTGGGCGGGCAGGTCCACGAGTCCGCCCCACTGGTCCGGGCGTTCCAGGGCGACGGTCCGTCCGAGCCCGGCGACCGCGGCCTGCGCCCACGCGCCGGGCTGCTCGCCGCCGCCGACGGCGACCAGGCCGCGCGTCGCGCACCACAGGGGCGCCGAGATGCCGCTGTCGCCGAGTGCCTGGACCAGGGCGAGGGTGAGTGCCAGGCCGCCCGGCACGTCGGGGTGGGCCGGGTGCGGGCGCTCCTCGTCGGCGAGCAGCGACAGCACTCCGGCGACCGGGCCGTCGGCCAGGGCGGCGCGCAGTGCCTCGGTGAGGAAGGAGCGGTCGTCGTCCGGGCCGGACGCGGTGATGACGACCGGGTCGGCGCCGGCGGCGGCCAGTGCGTCGACCACGTCCTGCCCGCCGGTGTGTGGGGGACGTACGACGATCCAGCGTTCGGGGAGTGTGGCCGACGCGGCGAGGGAGAGGGGCCGCCACCCGATGCGGTACCGCAGTGCGTCGGCACGCCGCTCGCGCAGCCGTCGCTCCCGCCAGGCGGACAGGGCCGGCAGTACCTCGCCGGCGGCGTCGGGTGCCACGCCGAGGGAGCGGGCGACGGTCCCGGTGTCCTCGCCCTCGATCTCCTGCCACAGCCCGGCGTCGGCCGCATCGGCGGCGGGTCCGGGATCCGCGGCGGTGGGCGGGTTCAGCCAGTAACGGCTGCGCTGGAAGGGATAGGTGGGGACCTCGACCGTGCGGGCTCCGGTGCCGTCGAACAGGGGCTGCCAGTCGACGGGGACGCCGTGGGCGAACGCCTCCGCCAGCGAGCGCACGACGCGCTGCATGCCGCCCTCGCCGCGCCGCAGGGTGCCGAGCGCGACTCCGCCGGTGTCCTGGACGGTCTCCGAGACGCCCATGGTGAGCACCGGGTGCGGGCTGACCTCGACGAAGGCGGTGAACTCCGCGGCGGCCAGGGCACGTACGGCGGGTTCAAAGCCGACGGTCTCGCGCAGGTTGCGGTACCAGTAGTCCGCGTCCATGCCCTCCGTGTCGAGCCATCCGCCGTCGGCGACCGTGGAGTACAGGGGGATACGGCTCTTGGCGGGCCGCAGTCCGGCCAGAGCACCGAGCAGCTCCTCGCGGATCTCCTCGACGTGGTCGGAGTGGGAGGCGTAGTCGACGTCGATACGCCGGGCGCGTACGTTCCTTGCCTCGCAGTCGGCGAGCAGGGCGTCCAAGGTGGCCGGGTCGCCGGAGACGACGGCGGCCGTCGGGGCGTTGAGAGCGGCGAGCGAGAGTCCCGGGCGTTCCACGACGAGTTCGCGCACCTGGTCGGGCGGCAGGGCGAGGGAGACCATGCCGCCGCGTCCGGCGAGCGCACCCAACGCCCGGCTGCGCAGGGCGACGACCCGTGCCCCGTCCTCCAACGACAGCGCACCCGCCACCACGGCGGCCGCGATCTCCCCCTGACTGTGCCCCACCACCGCATCGGGAACGACCCCGTACGACCGCCACACCTCCGCCAACGACACCATCACCGCGAACAGAGCGGGCTGGACCACGTCCACGCCCTCCCAAGCACGCCCCGACCGCACCGCCTCCGTCAGCGACCAGTCCACGAACGGCGCCAACGCCGCCTCGCACTCGGCCATCCGCGCCGCGAACACCGGCGAGGAATCCAGCAGTTCGGCCGCCATTCCCGCCCACTGCGACCCCTGCCCCGGGAACACGAAGGCGACCGAGCCGGTGACAGCCGCCTCGCCCTCGGCCACGTCCGGGCTGGGGGAGCCTGCGGCCAGCGCGGTGACCGCGTCGACGATCGTCTGCCGGTCGGTTCCGCACACGACGGCACGCCGGTCGAAGAGGGGGCGTGTGGTCAGCAGGGAGAAGCCCAGGTCACGCAGGGCGTTGCCGGGCTCCCGGAGGAAGGGGAGGAGGCGGCTCGCCTGGTCGCGCAGCGCTTGCGGCGTGCGGGCGGAGAGCACGAGCGGTACAGGCCGGTCGTCCGGGGCGACGAGTTCGGGGGAATCAGCGGGAGCGGCCTCTTCGACAGAGGCATCTTCGAGAGGGGCCTCTTCGAGGATGACGTGGGCGTTGGTGCCGCTGATCCCGAACGAGGACACACCCGCCCGGCGCGGACGCTCCCCCTCGGCCGGCCACTCCCGCGCCTCGGTCAGCAACTCCACACGCCCCGCCGACCAGTCCACATGCGGCGTCGGCTCCTCCACATGCAACGTCCGCGGCAACACCCGCCGGCGCATCGCCTCGACCATCTTGATCACACCAGCCACACCCGCAGCCGCCTGCGTATGCCCGATGTTCGACTTCAACGACCCCAACCACAAAGGCCGTTCACGCCCCTGCCCGTACGTCGCCAGCAACGCCCCCGCCTCGATCGGATCACCCAACCGCGTCCCGGTCCCGTGCGCCTCCACCACATCCACCCCGGACGCCGCAACCCCCGCAGCCGCCAACGCCTCCCGGATCACCCGCTCCTGCGCCCGACCACTCGGCGCCGTCAACCCGTTCGACGCCCCGTCCTGATTCACCGCCGACCCACGCACCACCGCCAACACCCGATGCCCAAGCCGCCGCGCATCCGACAACCGCTCCAGCACCAGCACACCCACACCCTCGGACCAACCCGTACCGTCCGCCGACGCCGAAAACGACCGGCACCGCCCATCCGCCGACAACCCCCGCTGCCGCGAAAACTCCACAAACGTCCCCGGCGACGACATCACCGTCACCCCACCCGCCACCGCCAGCCCACACTCCCCCGCCCGCAACGACTGCACCGCCAAATGCAACGCCACCAACGACGACGAACACGCCGTATCCACCGTCACCGCCGGACCCTCAAGCCCCAGCACATAACTCACCCGCCCCGACAACACACTCGCCGCACCACCCGTCAGGCGCTGGCCGTCGACGCCTTCCACGGGGAGGTGCAGGGCGCGTCCGTAGTCGTGGTACATGACTCCGGCGAAAACGCCGGTGCGGCTGCCCCGCAAGGACAGCGGATCGATGCCGGACCGCTCCACCGCCTCCCACACCGACTCCAGCAACACCCGCTGCTGCGGATCCATCGCCAACGCCTCACGCGGCGAAATACCGAAGAAGTCCGCATCGAACTCCCCCGCGTCATGCAAGAACCCCCCAAAACGCGTGTACGACGTCCCCGGACGGTCAGGATCCGCATCGAACAACGCCTGAAGATCCCACCCCCGATCCACCGGAAACCCCGACACCCCCTCCCCACCCGAAGCCACCAACTCCCACAACCCCTCCGGCGACACCACCCCACCCGGCAACCGGCACGCCATCCCCACCACCGCAACCCCCTCACCGGCGCGGGCCTGGAGGCTGTGGTTCTCCCGGCGCAGGCGGGCGGTCTCCTTCAGGGCGTCGCGCAGGGCCGCGACGACTTCCTGGTTGGCTGGTGCGTGGGTCATGACTTCCCTCTCCCGGTCCTGGTCAGGGCTCGATGCCGTGGCGTGCCATGCGGACGAGGTCCGCCACGTCCATGGCGTCGATCAGGTCGTCGTCGGTATCGCTCGCGGGGGGTGGAGGTGACGGCTCGTCGTCCTGGGGCGGGCACAGCTCCGATGCGAGCCAGGCGGCCAGGGCGTCCGGGCTGGGCTGGTCGAAGACGACGGTCGGTGACAGGCGCAGGCCGACCGCCTTGCCGAGCCGGTTGCGCAGTTCGAGGGCGCTGAGCGAGTCGGCGCCGAGTTCCTTGAACGAGCGGCGGACGTCGACCGCGCGGGCGTCGTCGTGGTTCAGCACGGCTGCCGTCTCGGCCCGTACGAGGGTGAGCAGTTCCTTTTTGCGGGCGTCGGCGTCGAGGCCGGTCAGCCGGTCCGCGAGGCTCGGGGTGTGCTGGGCGGCGGGTTCGGCGCCGGGTTTCGCCGTGGCCGGGGGCCGGACGAGGCCGCGCAGCAGGGGTGGGGCCGCCGGGCCGGCGGCTCGCAGCGCGGCCGTGTCCAGGGCGAGCGGGACGAGGGCCGGTTCGGGGCGGGCCAGTGCCGCGTCGAGGAACCGCAGCCCCTGCTCGGGGTCGAGAGGCCGTATGCCGGCCCGGGTGAACCGGCGGAGGTCGGCCGACCCGAGCTGGTCGGCCATGCCGCCCTCGGCCCAGGGGCCCCAGGCCAGGGAGGTGGCCGGCAGTCCGAGGGCCCGGCGGTGGTGGGCCAGGGCGTCGAGGAAGGTGTTGGCCGCGGCGTAGTTGGCCTGTCCGGCGCCGCCCAGCAGCCCCTGGATCGAGGAGAAGACGACGAAGGCGTTCAGGTCCAGTGCGCGGGTGAGGTCGTGGAGGTTCCAGGCCGCGTCGGTCTTGGGCCGCAGGACGGTGTCGAGCCGTTCGGCGTCCAGGGTCTCGACGACGCAGTCGTCGAGGACGCCGGCCGCGTGGACGACGGCCGTCAGCGGGTGGTCGGCCGGGACGGTCGCGAGCAGGTCGGCGAGCGCGGTGCGGTCCGAGGTGTCGCAGGCGGCGAGCGTCACCTGTGCGCCCAGTTCGGTGAGGTCCGCGCACAACGCGGCGGCGCCGGGTGCGGCCTCGCCCCGGCGGCTGACCAGCAGCAGGTGGCGCACGCCGTGTGCGGTGACGAGGTGGCGGGCGACCCGGGCGCCCAGCGCTCCGGTCGCGCCGGTGATCAGCACGGTGCCGTCCGCGCGCCATCCCGGGGGTGCGGGTGCGGCGGCGGCACGCGTCAGCTTCGGGGCCAGCAACGCCCCGTCACGTACGGCGAGTTGGGACTCGCCCGACACGTCGAGCACCGCCGCGAGGGTACGGGGCGTGAGGGGTTCGGCGTCGAGGTCGAGCAGGGCGAAGCGCTCGGGGTGTTCGGTCCGTGCCGACCGCAGCAGGCCCCACACCGGGGCGTGGGCCAGGTCGGTGACGTCCTCGTCCGGCCGGGTGGCGACCGCGTTCCGCGTGACGACGACGAGCCGCGAACCCGCGAACCGCTCTTCCGCCAGCCACCGCCGGACCAGCGTCAGAGCGCGGGCGGCGGCAGCCCGGGCCCGGTCTGCCATGTCGCTCTGTTCGCGCGCGGACGTCTTCGGCTCGTCGGCGAGGTACGCCAGGACCACCGCGGGCGGTTCGGCGGCGGCCAGGCCCGCGAGTTCCTCGTGGACGGGAAGATCCACGTCGGCCCAGCCCGCCTCACCCGCGATCGCGCATGACGGCCGCACCGTGTCACTGCCGCTCACGGCGGCCGGAAGCGGCGACCAGTCCATCCGCAACAGCGGTTCCCGCCGCCCCGTCGTGAGCTGCCCGGCGTCGACCGGGCGCCTGGTCAGGGCGGCGACCGAGGCGATGAGCTGTCCTGCGTCGTCGGCGAAGGCCAGGGTGAGCGTGTCGGGGCCGGCGGGTGCCAGGCGGACCCGGGCCGTGCGCGCCCCGCCGACGGCCAGGCGCACACCGGTCCAGGCGAAGGGCAACCGCGTGGTGTCGTCCCCCGGCAGCGCGCCCAGTTCGATGGCGTGGAGGGCGGCGTCGAGGAGGGCCGGGTGCAGCCCGTATCCGTCGGCCGGCTCCGGTACCGCCAGTTCGGCGAAGACCTCCGTGCCGCGCCGCCACGCGGTGCGCAGTCCGCGGAACGCGGGGCCGTATCCGAAACCCTGGTCGGAGAGCGTCTCGTACCAGCCGGACAGGTCCACCGGTTCGGCGCCGGGCGGCGGCCAGTGCTCGGCGAAGGCGACGTCCGCCGGCGTGGCGGATGCGGTCGGGGCGACGAATCCCGAGGCGTGCAGGGTCCATTCGGCATCGGCATCGGCATGGGCGCCGGATCCGGCCGGCCGGCTGTGCACGGTGACCGCGCGCCGTCCGTCGGCGTCGCCGCTCGCCGCCTGTATCTGGAGCTCCACGGCACCGTCGTCGGGCAGTACCAGGGGCGTTTGCAGCGTCAGTTCCTCCAGCTCCGGACAGCCGGTTTCCCGGCCGGCGTGCAGGGCCAGCTCGACCAGCCCCGCGCCGGGGAACAGCACGTTGCCCAGCACGGAGTGGTCGGCGAGCCAAGGGTGGGTGAGCGAGGACAGCCGGGCGGTGAGGACGAGCGTGTCGGAGTCCGCGGGGCGTACGGCGGCGCCCAGCAGAGGGTGGCCGCCCGTCGCGAGCCCCAGGCCCGTGGCGTCCGCCGGGCGGGCCGTGACGGCGTGCTCCCAGTAGCGCCTGCGCTGGAACGCGTAGGTGGGCAGTTCTATCCGCCGGGGCCGGTGGGCCTCGTACACGGTGGTCCAGTCGGGTACGACACCGCGCACATGGAGCCGTGCGAGTGCCTCGGACACGGTCCGCTCCTGGGAGTGCCCGCGACGCAGCAGCGGCACGAACTCCGCCGGTTCGCCGTCATCGGTCAGGCAGTCGCGGCCCATGGCGGTCAGTACGGCGTCGGGGCCGATCTCCAGGAACGTGGTCACCCCGTCCGCGCGCAGCCGGCGCACCGCGTCCGCGAACCGTACGGTCCGGCGAGCGTGTTGCGCCCAGTACTCCGGGCCCAGCGCGTCCGCCGTGTCGAGCGGCGCCCCCGTCACGGTGGAGACGATCGGCAGGGCGGGAGCCGCGAAGCCCAGCCGGGTGGCCGCCCGGGTGAACTCGTCGAGCATGGGGTCCATCAGGTGCGAGTGGAAGGCGTGGCTGACCCGCAGCCGTCGGGTGCGGTGCCCGCGGGCGGCGAGCGTGTCGGCGATGTGCGTGACCGCGTCCTCGTCGCCCGACAGGACACAGGAAAGGGGGCCGTTGACGGCGGCGATCCCGGCCCGCCCGCCCGTTTCCGCCACCAGTTCGGCGACCTCCTCCTCGGCCGCCTGGACGGACACCATCGCCCCGCCCTCGGGCAGGGCGTCCATCAGCCGTCCCCGCTGCCCGACGAGTTCGACCGCGTCGGCGAGGGACAGCGCCCCGGCCGCGTGGGCCGCGGCGATCTCCCCTACGGAGTGCCCGGCGAGCCGGTCCGCCCGGATGCCGAAGGTCTCCACGAGCCGGAACAGGGCGACTTCGAAGGCGAACAGGCCGGCCTGGGTGAAGACGGTCCGGTCCAGCAGCGCGGCCTTGGCCGAGTCCGGTTCGGCGAAGACGATGTCCCGCAGCGGGCGGCCCAGGCGATCGCCGAACGCGTCGAAGAGCTCGTCGAGGGCGGTGGCGAAAGCCGGGAAGCGGGTGTGCAGTTCGCGGCCCATGCCGGCGTACTGGCTGCCCTGCCCCGTGAAGAGGAAGGCGGTGCGGCCCGGCACGGGGGTGCCCCGCACCGTCCGCGAGGACGGGCTGCCGTCCGCGAGTGCCTTCAGATCGGCGAGCATCCGGTCCCGGTCGTCTCCGACCACGACCGCGCGGTGGTTCAGGGCGGCGCGGGTGGTGGCGAGGGCATGACCGATGTCGCCCGGCCGCGCTGCGGGGTCGGCGTTCACGTGGGCGAGCAGCTTGCGCGCCTGGGCGTGCAGCGCCGCTTCGGACCGGGCGGAGAGCGGCCACAGGACGGTGCCGCCGGGCCCGGCGCCCGGGGACGCCTCTGCCCCGGTGTGCTCCTCCTCGGTGAACTCTTCGAGGATGACGTGGGCGTTGGTGCCGCTGATCCCGAACGAGGACACACCCGCCCGGCGCGGACGCTCCCCCTCGGCCGGCCACTCCCGCGCCTCGGTCAGCAACTCCACACGCCCCGCCGACCAGTCCACATGCGGCGTCGGCTCCTCCACATGCAACGTCCGCGGCAACACCCGCCGGCGCATCGCCTCCACCATCTTGATCACACCAGCCACACCCGCAGCCGCCTGCGTATGCCCGATGTTCGACTTCAACGACCCCAACCACAAAGGCCGTTCACGCCCCTGCCCGTACGCCGCCAGCAACGCCCCCGCCTCGATCGGATCACCCAACCGCGTCCCGGTCCCGTGCGCCTCCACCACATCCACCCCGGACGCCGCAACCCCCGCAGCCGCCAACGCCTCCCGGATCACCCGCTCCTGCGCCCGACCACTCGGCGCCGTCAACCCGTTCGACGCCCCGTCCTGATTCACCGCCGACCCACGCACCACCGCCAACACCCGATGCCCAAGCCGCCGCGCATCCGACAACCGCTCCAGCACCAGCACACCCACACCCTCGGACCAGCCCGTACCGTCCGCCGACGCCGAAAACGACCGGCACCGCCCATCCGCCGACAACCCCCGCTGCCGCGAAAACTCCACAAACGTCCCCGGCGACGACATCACCGTCACCCCACCCGCCACCGCCAGCCCACACTCCCCCGCCCGCAACGACTGCACCGCCAAATGCAACGCCACCAACGACGACGAACACGCCGTATCCACCGTCACCGCCGGACCCTCAAGCCCCAGCACATAACTCACCCGCCCCGACAACACACTCGCCGCACCACCCGTCAGATGGCGACCCTCGGAGCTGTCGGACGGTGTGCCGCTCAGGTGGGGGTCTCGAAAGCCGAAGACTCCGGCGAAGACGCCGGTGCGGCTGCCCCGCAACGACAGCGGATCGATGCCGGCCCGCTCCACCGCCTCCCACACCGACTCCAGCAACACCCGCTGCTGCGGATCCATCGCCAACGCCTCACGCGGCGAAATACCGAAGAAGTCCGCATCGAACTCCCCCGCGTCATGCAAGAACCCCCCAAAACGCGTGTACGACGTCCCCGGACGGTCAGGATCCGCATCGAACAACGCCTGAAGATCCCACCCCCGATCCACCGGAAACCCCGACACCCCCTCCCCACCCGAAGCCACCAACTCCCACAACCCCTCCGGCGACACCACCCCACCCGGCAACCGACACGCCATCCCCACCACCGCAACCCCCTCACCGGCGTCGCCGAGTGCCGTGAGATGCCCGGCTTCGGCCGGGGCGGGAGCGGTGGTGTCGCTCAGGTGGCGGATCAGGGCGTCGGGGGTGGGGTGGTCGTAGACGAGGGTGCTCGGGAGCCGCTCTCCCAGGGCGCCGCCGAGGAGTTCGCAGAGTTCGACCCCCATGAGGGAGCTGAATCCGAGTTCCTTGAAGGTGCTTTCGGTCGGGATCTCGTCGGCGGAGTCATGTCCGAGGACGGCCGCGACACTGCTGCGGACGAGTGCCGCCGGGTCGAGGTCGGCGTCGCGGTCAGGGGGCGGACCCGCGGCGGCGACGGGGGCCGGCGGAACCGGCAGAGGCGCGCCGTTGCCCTCCAGCCAGTACCGCTTGCGCTGGAAGGGGTAGGTGGGCAGGTCGAGGTGCGGGACCGGGCGCCCGTCCGTCAGTCGCCGCCAGTCGACGGGGATGCCGTGGACGTGGAGTTCGGCGAGTGCGGTGGCGAAGGTCTCCGGCTCGTCGCGGTCGGCCCGGATCGCGGCCACGTGGGCGGCGGCGGTGCCATCGGCGGCGCAGTCGCGGGCCATCGGCGTGAGTACGGCGTCGGGGCCGATCTCCAGGTGGACGGTGACGCCGTGGGCGGGCAGGGCCCGTATTCCGTCGAGGAACCGGACGGCGTCGCGGGCGTGGCGTACCCAGTGGTCCGGCGTGCGCAGTTCGTCGGCGGTGGCGGTGGTGCCGGTCAGGTTGGAGACGACCGGGATCCGGGGCGTGTGATAGGTGAGGCTCTCGGCGACCTGGCGGAAGTCGTCGAGCATGGCGTCCATGTGCGGTGAGTGGAAGGCGTGGCTCACCTTGAGCCGTCGCGTCCTGCGCCCGCGTTCGCGCCAGCGTCCGGCGACCGCGAGGACGGTCTCCTCGTCGCCGGACACGACCGTGGAGGTGGGTCCGTTGACCGCCGCGATCGACACCTGGGAGGTCAAGTCGGCCAGGTCGGGGAGCAGTTCGGACTCCGACGCCTCCACGGCGACCATGGCTCCGCCTTCGGGCAGGGCCTGCATGAGCCGTCCCCGGGCCGCCACGAGCGCACAGGCGTCGGGCAGGTTCAGCACTCCGGCCGCGTGTGCCGCCGCGAGTTCGCCGACGGAGTGGCCGGTCACGACGTCCGGGCGCACTCCCCAGTGCTGGAACAGCCGTTGGAGAGCGGTCTCGAAGGCGAAGAGCGCGGGTTGGGTGTACCGCGTCCGGTGCAGCTCCGCGGTGTCGGCGTCGCCGAGGACCAAGTCCCGAAGGGGACGGTCCAGAAGCGGGTCGAGGTGGGCGCACACCTCGTCGAAGGCCTCGGCGAAGGCCGGGTGAGCTGCGTACAGCGCGGCGCCCATGCCGGGCCGTTGACTGCCCTGTCCGGTGAACAGGAAGGCCAGTCGGCCGCTGTGGACCGTGCCCCGCACGAGGCGCGGTGCGGGCCTGGCCGCGGCGAGGGCGGCGAGCGCGGCGAGGAGGTCAGCACGGCCGGTCGCGACGACCGCGGCCCGCGTGCCGAAGTGGGTGCGGGTCGTGGCGCAGGCGGGCGCGAGCTCGGTCGGCCCCACCCCGGGGTGCTCGGTGAGGAACCGGCCCAGCTGCTCGGCCTGTTGGCGCAGGGCCGCTTCGTCGCGCCCGGACAGGACCACGGGGGCGGGCCGATCGACGGCGGCCGGCCCGGTGGGGAGGACGGACGCGGGCGGCTCCCCTTCTCGGGGCGATGCGGGCGTCTCGCCCGGACTCGTCGGCGTACCGGGTTCGTGCCAGTCCGCCACCACCAGGTGGCAGTTCGTGCCCCCCATGCCGAAGGAGCTCACCCCGGCGATGCGGGGCGTGTCGCCGGCCGGCCAGGCGGTGAGGTCGCGCTGGACCGCAAGGCCCAAGTCGTCCAGCGGAGTCGAGGGGGTGGTGTGGTGCAGGCTCGGCGGGAGGGCCTGGTGCGTGAGGGAGAGGATCACCTTGAGCAGGCCGACGACGCCCGCGGCGGCCTCCAGGTGGCCGACGTTGGTCTTGGCGGAACCCACGGTGAGCGGCTGTCCGGACGTGCGCGGGGTGCCGAGGGCCGCGCCGAGTGCCGTGGCCTCCACGGGGTCGCCCACCTTGGTGCCGGTGCCGTGGAGTTCGACGTAGTGCACGTCGTCGGGCCGGGTTCCCGCGCGTCGGTGGGCGAGGTGGATCACCTCGCGCTGGGCGCCCTCGTCGGGCACGGTGAGCCCGGCGCCCGCGCCGCCCGCGTTGTTGACCGCGCCGCCGAGGATCAGACAGCGCACCGGGTCGCCGTCGGCGAGGGCCCGGTCGAGGGTCTTGAGCAGGACCAGGGCCCCGCCCTCGCCCCGTACGTATCCGTTGGCGCGGGCGTCGAAGGTGTGCGACCGCCCGTCGGGGGAGAGAGCACCGCTGCCCGCGACGACGAGTGCGCTGTCCGGAGCGAGGTTGAGGTGCACGCCGCCGGCCAGCGCCGTCGTGCACTCCCCGGAGCGCAGGCTCTGGCAGGCGAGGTGCACGGCGACCAGCGAGGAGGACTGCCCGGAGTCGACGGTCTGGCTCGGTCCGCGCAGCCCCAGGAGGTACGACAGCCGGTTGGCGATCATGCTGCGCTGGGCGCCGGTCGACGAGTGCCTGGTGATGCCGTCGGCCCCGAGCCGGGCGCGCAGGAGAGCGTAGTCGTCGGCGTCCGCGCCGACGAAGACGCCGGTGTGGCTGCCCGCGAGGTCGCCGGGGACGGTGCCGGCGTGTTCCACGGCCTCCCAGCCGAGTTCGAGGACGAGCCGCTGCTGCGGGTCCATGGCGGTCGCCTCGCGCGGGGAGATCCCGAAGAATCCGGCGTCGAAGAGGTCGACCCGGTCCAGGAACGCGCCCCAGCGGGCCCGCTCGGCGTCGGGCACCGTCGACGTACGGAGCGCCTCGGTGTCCCAGCGGTCGGCCGGCGCCTCGGTCACGGCGTGCCGGCCCGCGGCGAGCAGTTGCCAGAACGCCTCGGGGGTGCCGGCGCCGGGGAGACGGCATGAGTAGCCGGTGACCGCGATCGCGGTACGCGGGTCGATCCCGTTCCTGAAACCGTCTTCGACGGGCATTACTTCCGCTTCCGCCTTTCACGCGCGACGGACGCAGCTTCCCCGGGGAACCGGCGGTCTCCCCCGCATACGCGGCGGGCTTCCCGGGCAGACCGGGCAAGGGAATTGCGAGAGGCCATGAGAGGACTCTGACACCCGCGGATATCGTCTCCATAGCGTCTCCCGCGACAGCCGAACGACCGTCATGGCGCCCCGCAGAAGCCCTCTTTCAAGAATGCCGGGACGTCGGTACCGTGACTCGGCAAGAGCACGTGTCGGCCGCCGCTTGAAGGCAGTCCGACCGAGTCCACCACGGTCTTTTCGGCCATTCTCGGCTTGGAGATAACGGTGTCTTTGGGTTTTCTTTTCGGCGGTGGCGTCGGCACCGAAGTACGCGGCACCGAGATGTACCGCTCCTATCCCGTGATGCGTGATCTGTACAAGCAGATTTCCGACTGGACCGGTCTGACGGTGGGCCAGATCCTGGAGGAGGAACTGCCGACCGCACAGGAGGAGCGGCAGAGCGCGGGGACGATCCGGGAGACCGCGCTGGCGCTGGGCATCCACGACGTACTGGTGGAGCACGGGCTGCGGCCGTCGGCGCTCGGCGGGCTCAGTCTGGGAGCGATGACGGCGAGCTGTCTGGCCGGTGCGATCGGGCGCAGGGAACTGTTCGAGATGCTGGCGCACACCCGCCACACCCCGGAACTGCCGCCTGAGGCGCCGGAGCAGGGGCTCGCCCTGGCCTTCTCCCCCGTCGAGGGCGACCTGGTCGCCGCCTACCGGGGCGAGGGCCGGCCAGGGGTTCATCTGTCCGGGATCTTCGGCGTCACGGCGGACGGCGCCATGCAGATCCTGATGCTCTCCGGGGAGCGCTCGGCGTTGGAGGAACTGGCGGCCGAACTGCCGCCGGGCACGATGGTCCCGCTGCCGGACCGGCCGATCGCGGTGCACTCGCCGTTGCGCGGCCACCACCGCGAGTTCATGGCCCCGTACATCAAGGCGATGCCCTTCACGGCGCCCGAACTGCCGCTGTTCTCCTGTCTGGAGCAGAAGAAGCTCACGACCGCGGAAGAGGTGCGGGACCTGTTCGACCGCAACTCCACGGACGCGATCAGCCTGGTGGACGTGTGCGCCGGCATGAAGGAGGAGGGTGTCCGGCTCGCGCTCGTCATGGGCGGCTCGATCCCCGACGGCATTCTCCGCTTCCCGTTCCCGGTGGTGCACGTCGACCAGCCGGAGCACATTCAGCAGGTGCTGACCAGCGCCTTCGAGCTGGGCATCGACCTGGCCCCCGCACAGACCGGGCGATGACGTTGACTGCCCACACAGCCATCGAGTCCCGGGCCACGGAGTGCGACGCGCTCGTCCGGGGCTGGCTCGACACCGATCTGGACGCCTGGACCCGCCGGGTGGTCGCCCGGCACTTCGATCCGGTGACCGGCAGCCCCTACTGGCTGCGCCGGGCGGCCGAGCTGGACTTCGACCCGCGCGACCTCACCCGCTACGACCAGCTCACGGCCTTCGGCCCGTTCCCCGTGGAGGTCCTGCGCGGCATGGACCCCACGGACCTGGTGCCGCTTTCCGTGCCCCGGCCGCTGACCGGGCGGATCTGGGACACCGGGGGCACCACGGGCACGCCCTGCCGGCTCTTCTACACCCCCGACATGCTGCTGCACCGAGGTGCCTGGCGCCGATGGTCGTTCGTCACCGAGGGCTTTCTGCCGCACCGCACATGGCTGCAGGCGACACCCACCGGGCCGCATCTGATCGGCAACGGCGTGTGGGAGACGGCCGAGCTGTACGACGGCCGGACGTATGCGATCGACATGGATCCGCGGTGGGTGAAGCGGCTGATCCGGGCCGGGCGGCTGGCTGACGCCCAGGAGTACACCACGCACCTTCTGGAACAGATCGCGGACGTACTCGCCCCGGGCCGGGTCGACTACGTGAACACCACCCCGGCCGTCTTCCAGGCGCTGATCCGCCGCTTCCCCGAACTGGTCGCCCCACTGAAGGGCGTACGCCTGAGCGGCACCCAGCTCAGCGCGGACATGTACCGCGACTTCACCGCGGCCATGGACGACGGCATCTGCGGGCGCAGCTACGGCAACACTTTCGGAAACGCGGCGGGGCTGCCCGTGCAACAGAACGCAGAATTAATGCCGTATGTCCCGAATTTCCCCCAGGTGACGATGACGGTCGTCCACAAGGGGGACTGGCCCAAGGTCATTGAATACGGAAAGACCGGCCAGGTTCGTTTGACGGTACTCCACGATGACCTGTTCCTGCCGAACATCCTCGAACGGGACCAGGCCCTGCGCTACGATCCAAAAGGAAAGTGGCCGTCCGACGGAGTGGCCAACGTCACCCCCCTGCAAACAACTTCATCCGCCCCCGAAGGGCTTTATTGACGGCTTATTGATGCCGTTACGAACATTACTGAACAGAAACTTACCGGCGAGTTCCAAGGCAAGGTCGGTTGTGTTACAGCAAGACGTAAGCACCCGGTTGGTCGAGCGAGAGGCCACCCTCTCGGAATTGGACAACTCGCTCGTCGCCTCACGCGGGCGCGCCGGCCGCATCGTGCTCCTGAGCGGCGCGGTGGGCATGGGCAAGTCGGAAGTCCTGTATACCTTCGCCGAGAAGGCCTCGGCTTCCTGTCTCTGGCTCGGGGCCGTGGGCCACGAGCACGAGCGCGACGTCCCCCTGGGCGTGGTCCGTCAACTCGTCCGCGGCCTGCGGCCCCCGCCGTCCCTGAATTCCCAGATGGCCCTGCTGGAGAGTCTGTTGGCGGCAGGGCCGCCCACCTCCCGCCACGCCGTCGTGCTCCAGGCCCGGGTGGCGCACGGGCTGTGCAGCACCCTGTTGGGTCTCGCGGGCACCAACCAGCTGCTGATCGGAGTGGACGACATCCAGCATGCCGACGAGGCGTCGCTGGCCTGCCTGCTTCATCTACTGCCGCACATCCGGACCGCGCCCGTGATGCTGGTGATCGTCCAGCCCGAGGGTGGCAGCCGGCACCCTCTGCTGGACGAGGAACTGCGCCGCCATCCGCACTGCCGGCGCGTACGCATGAACGGGTTGTCGCCCGAGGGCACCGTGGCCCTCACCGAGCAGCGGCTCGGCCCGGAGGAGGCTCGCCGGCTGGGCCCCGTCTACCACTCGCTCAGCGGAGGCAGCCCCCTGCTGTTACGGGCCCTGCTGGAGGACCGGCACGGCCGCTTGACCCGCCCGGGAGGCGCCCCGGACGGGCCGTATGCGGACGAGGAGTTCCGGCACGCCGTCCTCGCCTGCCTGCGCCGCCATGATGCGCTGGTGTCGGGCGTCGCCCGCCTGCTCGCGGCCCTGGAGGACACGGCGACACCGGAACGCCTCAGCCGTCTGCTCGGCACGAGCGCGACGACGGTCCAGCGCGCCCTGACCCAGCTGGAGGCTTCAGGGCTCACGCTCGGAACCGGCTTCCGTCACCACGCGACGCGGGAGGCGATCCTGGAGGATGCGCCCCCGGACGCCATCTGCGCGGCTCACGCTCGCGCGGCACACCTCCTGCACCAGGAAGGGGCCCCTTCCCTCCTGGTCGCCCGGCATCTGGCGGCCGCGAGACACGCCCATGACGGCTGGGCTCGCTCGACGTTGCTGGACGCGGCCGAGGCGGCGCGGCTGTGCGAAGACCTGCCGTTCGCCGTCACCTGTCTGGAGCTCGCCCTCGGCAGCACGGACGACCCCGACGCCCGCGCCGTCACCACGGCGCAGCTGATCCAGCTGGAGTGGCGGATCAACCCCGCGGCGGCCGAGCGGCGCCTCGACTCGATGGTCGAGGCGCCGCTCGACGGCCGGCTGCCGCAGGTTTCCGCGACGTCACTCGTCAAGTCGCTGCTCTGGTTCGGCCGTTGCAGACAGGCCGTAGCCCTGCTCGACCTGCTCAGCGCCTCCGATGACACGTGTCCGCTGCTCCTGAGACAGCTGCACGCCTGGCTGCGTTTACGACATCCGTCCATACTCCCGCGCCCGTCCCTCGCCCCCGGCTCGGAGCCCGCCTCTCCGGGCCAGGAGGCAGCACCGGACGCCGCCGGCTCCGCCGACGCCCTGCTGTCGCTCACTCTGCAGGGCGCAGGCGGGGAATCCACCGCCCGCAGCGCGGAGCGGATCCTGAGTTCATGCCGATTGGAGACCATGGGCGACGTCGACAGCGTGGAGTCGGCGCTCCTCACTCTGCTCTACACCGGCCGGCAGGACCGCGCCGCCCACTGGTCCGCCAGGCACGCGGCGGCCGTGGCCGCCCGCAGTGCGCCGACGTGGCAGGCCAGGCTCAACGCCATACAGGCGGAGATCGCCCTGCGCCAGGGCGACCTGACGACGGCGCTGCACCACGCGCGGTCCGCCATGAGCCTTGTTCCGCCGCGCAGTTGGGGACTCGCCGTGGGGCTGCCACTGAGCGCGCTCGTCCTGGCCGCGACCGCGACGGGCGCGCACGAGGTCGCCGAGGAGCAGCTCCAGTTCCCCGTACCGGAGGAGATGTACGGATCCTGGTACGGGATCCACTACCTGTACGCCCGCGGCCATCATCACCTTGCGTCGAAACGGCTGGACGCCGCGCTGGGGGACTTCCTGGCCTGCGGGGAAAAGGCGAGCGCCTGGAACATGGACCTGCCCACGTTCGTAGGATGGCGCAACGCCGCCGCCACCGCCCATCTGGAACTGGGGCAGCGGGAGGAGGCGCGCAAGCTCATCGAGGAGGAACTGGCCCGGCCGGGCCCGGCGAAGTCCAGCCCTCGGGGGGTGGCGCTGCGTCTGCTCGCCGACCTCGCCGATCCGCGGCGCAAGGTGGCGATTCTCAACAACGCCGTGACGCTCCAGAGGCTGACCGGAGACCGGCTGGAACTCGCCCGTTCACTCGCGGCACTCGGCTCCGCCCAGCGGGCCGTCGGCGAGACCGGTCCCGCCCGGCAGGCGCTGTACCAGGCGCTGCGGCTGGCCGAGCAGTGCGGCGCCACGCCCCTGCACCGCTCCCTGCTGAGCAATGATGCGGACGCCTCCCCTGTGCCACCTGCCGAGGAGGCGGAGGATCCGCTGACCGCAGCGGAACGCCGGGTCGCGTCGCTGGCTTCCTGGGGGCACTCCAACCGGGAGATCGCTGACCAGCTGTGTGTCACCGTGAGCACGGTCGAACAGCATCTGACCCGCATCTACCGCAAGCTCAACGTGACGGGACGGGCCGAACTGCCCGCCGTCTACCAGGATTTCGCCGAGGAGGGCCCAGGCCCGCAGCTGCCCCGGTCCAGCTGACAGGCCCAGCAGACAGGCCCAGCAGACAGGCCCACGGCACGATCGCGGAGGATCCCGGACTCCGCCATCGTGTGTTCGCCGTGGCAAGGGCGGCCGGGAAGCGGGACCAGTCCCTCTTCCCGGCCGCCCTGTGGGTGGTGGCGACCCTGCCGCCGATGGTCAGACGCAGAGGAGGACGATCAGGCCGTTGCACTCGTTGTCGCCGTCGTCACCACCACCATGGCCACGGTGACCTCTTCCCGCACCGTGGCCTTGTGCCGAGCTCGGCTCGGCAGCGGTCGTCTTTGCGGTGAGCTGCACGGCGGGCGTCGCGGTAGCGGCGGAAGCGGCGGGAGCCGCTCCGGCCGCGCAGGCAATGCCCAGCACGGCACTCACCGCGAATATTCGCGGAAGTCGGAAAGCGATCTTGTTGGCACGGCCGGGGCGAGCGGGGTTGTTCCCCTGTGTTGTGTTCATGCAGCCACCTTGCACACCCCTGCGGCCAATTTCGCTCCGAGCGCGGCCGATTGGGTGAGCCATGCGGAATGGGGCACTTCGCCGTTCCGGGGCCGCTTCCCGGGCGCTCCTCCGGAATGACGAACTCGCCGTCCGGAGGCCGGACTTGCGCGCCCCCTCTCAGGCGACAGGAGTGTCCAGGGGGCGCAGCTCGTCCGCGTACGAGACGGAGATGCGGCGCATCAGGCCGTCCGTGGAGATGTCGTACTGGCCCAGGCGCCACAGCGGCGGGGAGTAGGCGTGGAGAGAGACGGCGTCGTCGGTGGCGCCGGTGAGGCGGTGGATGTGTTCCGGGCCGAAGCAGAAGGACGTGCCGGCGTCGACGGTGACGCGCAGATGGCTGCCGCCGATGCGCGGGGTGGACTCCTCGAGTGCGCCCTGTACGACGCTGACGGCGCCGGCGGAGAGGTCGTGGTCGTGCCAGCCGGTGTCGTTCTGCCGGGTCCAGCACAGCAGCCAGACGTCGACGTAGGCGTCGCGGTACAGGGAAGCGTAGTGCCGCTCGTGGTCGGAAAAGGCCACGTGGGCGCGCCAGAGGTCCGGGCGGGCGGCAAGGTCCGTGACGAGTGCCTGGAGTTCGTGCTTGTCGAGGGTCCGCTCGGGCAGGGACTCGTACGTCATGGGTGGCTCCTTTCGGGGCTGCGTCGGGCTCGGGGCACGGTGATTCAGCTGCGGCCGTGCAGCAGGCGGGCGGGGTTGACGGTGCACAGGGCGTGGACGGCGGCGTCCGCGCCGAGGTCGGGGACGACAGGCGGTGCGTAGGGGCGGTCGCTGCCGTTGACGACCACGTCGATGCCGACGGCGCGCACGAGTGCGTCGACGGCCCGGGTGCCGTAGGAGGAGGTCTCGTAGAACACGTCGAAGTCGATCTCGCCGCGTCCGCCGCCGCGTGCCGCGAGCCGTTCGCCGTGCAGGGGCGCGAGGCCCGCGAGGGCGGCGAAGCAGACGCGCAGGGTCGGGTGGCGGGGGCGACCGAAGGCGCGGAAGGCGAACCAGGAGGCGTGCAGCTGCTGCACGTACGGGACCAGGGCCGGCCACCACGGCGGGGTGTCGTCGGCGGGCGGGGCCGCGCCCGGGTGGACGAAGAGGGGCTTGCCGTGGCCGGTGAGGACGTCGAGGAGGGGTGCGCAGTGCGCCCAGCCCGTCGCGTCGAGGAGGGCGGTGGCGGGGAGTTGGAGGCCGACGCAGCCGCGGCGCAGTTCGCGTTCCACCGCTTCGGGATCCGGTGCCGTCAGGCACGGTGAGGCCCAGACGGCGAACGGGGCCGGGAGCGCCAGGGCGCCGTCGTGGAACGCGGTCAGCAGGGGGTCGGCCTCGGCGGGCGGCAGATATTCGATGCCCAGGGGGCTGGAGAGGGACACCAGGGCCAGGTCGAGGCCGTCGGTGGCGGCGAGGCGCGTGCGGGCCTCGGGGTCGTGGTCGGCCGGGTCGACCGCGTAGGGCGGTTCCCCGGCCAGGTGCAGGGTCCAGGCGTCGAGGTACGGAGCGGTCGTGCGGGAGCGCAGCAGCTCGATGAGGCCGGGCGGCCAGATGTGCTGGTGGACGTCGGTGGGCACGCGGCGGTCCTCGCTGAGGATTGCTTTGTTAAGCGTTTCACTGATGCGATTAACTTAACCGCTTAACAACGAGGTGTGTCAACGGTGTCCAGCACGCGGGCCGGGCGCTGCGACCATGTGGCGCAGGCACCCCGGTAGGCTTCCCCGCATGGCCAGGCCCAACAAGCGCACCACCCTCCGGGAGGTGGCCGAGGCCACGGGCCTCTCCACCGCAGCCGTCTCCTATGCCCTGCGCGGCACCCACGTCTCCAAGGAGACCGAGGAACGGGTGCGCAGGGCCGCGGCCGAGCTCGGCTACGAGGCCGACCCGATCGCCCGTGCCCTGGCCAGCGGCAGGACCAGCATGGTCGGCGTCCTCGCGGGCGACCTCCAGGACCTGTGGCAGCAGCAGCTGATGGCGGCCATAGGGCGGGAGCTGCTGGCCGGCGACCGTTACGCGCTGATCCTGGACGCGGGCGGCGACCCCGACCGCGAGCTGGTGCTCGCCAAGCAGCTGCGCGACCAGCGGGTCGACGCGCTGCTGGTGTCGCCCGTGGACCCCTCCGCGAAGGGCTGGGCCGATATCGCCGACGCGCTGCCGGTGGTCGCCGTCGGCGACTCGCTGAGCCGGGCCCGCACGGCCGGGCAGGTCATCTTCGACAACCGGGCCGGCATCGACGCCGTACTGGAGTATCTGCACGGGCTGGGCCACCGCCGGGTGACCGTCCTGACGCCGACCCGGCCCAGCACACCGGACCGGCCGGCCGACGTGTACGTGGGCGAGGCGGCCGACCGGCTCGGGCTGCGGGCCGAACTGGTGCCCTGTCCACAGGAGTTGGGCGAGGCGACAGCGGTGGCGCGGCGCGTGCTGCAGGGGGCGCACTCGCCGACGGCGGTGTTCTGCTTCTCGGACTCGCTGGCGTACGGGGTGTACGCGGCCGCGGCGGAGGACTCCCTGGAGGTGGGCCGGGACGTCTCCGTGGTCGGCTTCGACGACCATCCCGTCTCACGGGTGCTCACGCCGCCGCTGACCACGGTGGACTGGGGGCTGAGCGAGATCGCGGCCCAGGCGGCGCGGCTGACGGTTGCGGCGATCGAGGGCAGGCGGGTGCGCAGGAAGCGGGTGCTGTGTGCGCCGCGGATGCGGGAGCGCGGATCTACCGTGCGGGCCTGAACTCCGGGTGAACCGAAGATAGACTCACGCGGCATGACCGTCTCCCACCCGTATCTGTGCTACGTCGCGATCGGCGACAGTCTGACGGAGGGCATCGGCGATCCGGGTCCGGCGGGCGGGCACCGCGGCTGGGCCGACCGGTTCGCCGAGATCCTCGCGCAGAAGCAACCGCGTCTCACGTACGCCAATCTCGCCGTCCGCGGCAAGACCAGCACGCAGATCAGGGCCGATCAGCTCGGTCCGGCGCTCGCGCTGCGGCCGGATCTGGTGACGGTGACGGCGGGCATGAACGATGTCGTACGGCCGCGCTACGACCCGGAGGCGGTCGCCGCGAACATCGAGGAGACGTTCGCCCGGCTGACCGCGTCGGGCGCGCGCGTCGCCACCATGACCTTTCCGGACCTGGGCAAGGTGTCACCGGTCGCGCGGCGGGTACGGCCCCGCATCCTCGACCTCAATGCGCGGCTGCGGGTGCTCGCGGCTCGGCACGGGGTTGCCGTCCTGGACGTCTTCCCGCATCCGTTCACGGCCGACCCCCGGCTGTGGAGCGACGACCGGCTCCATGCGAGTCCGATCGGGCACGCCCGGATCGCCGCCGGCATGGCCCATACGTTCGACCTGCCGGGGCACGACGACTGGGCCGAGCCGCTGCCTCCGCTCTCCCCGGTCCCGGTGCTGCGTGCCGTGGGGGCCGATGTGCGCTGGGCCGTGGACCATGTCGGGCCCTGGCTGTGGCGGCGGCTGCGCGGCCATGTGCCGGGAGACGGATTCACGGCGAAGCGCCCCGAGCCGACCCCGGTGATGCCGCAGCAGGCGGCCTGAACTGCCTTTCCATCGCCGGGCGTTCGGGCTGACTCGGCGGCGTCCGGCGATGCGGGAGCGTGCCGTCGGTTCCGCCCCAGGTCGCCCTCGGCGGCGGGCGCGGCGGCCGCCAACTGGCGTCCTCCACCAAGACCGTCACCGTTCCCTCGCCGACTCTCAGCCTGCCTCCGGAGCGATCGCACTTTCTTGCCGTGTGCGTCTGCCTCGAACAGCCCGCCTCATCTTCGAACGCGTGCACGCCCTGGGTCGTTGGACGGCTCGATGTGGCAGGTATGCCACCGACCGCGCCGGGTGCGCTGTCACCGGTGAGCCGTACCTACGGCTCGGTACGGCCCGCAATGCCCCCTTGTGCCGGGCCGTTGCCCGCCGGGGCGGGCAGGTGAATCCCCCGTCGCCAGCCGCCCTGCGCTCTCCTTGAGCGGCCGGGCCCGGGAGATCAGGTCGGGTCTGCCGGTTCGGCCCGCACGCGCTGGGCCACGTCGCGCAGTTTGATGTTGTGGTTCTGGGAGATGCGGCGCAGCACGCTGAAGGCCTCGTCGGCGCTCAGCTTGTGGCGTTCCATGAGGATGCCCATGGCCTCCCCGATGGCGTGGCGGGTTTCCATGGCGTGCTCGAGCTGGTCGATGGTGCGGGCGTCGGCAAGGGCGACCGCGGCGTGGGAGGCCAGCAGCCAGCCGGCGGTCTCGATGTCCTCGCCGAAGGCACCGGGCCGGCGGGCGTAGAGGTTCAGCGCGCCGAAGTCGTCGTTGTCGGTGTAGAGCAGTAGCCCCGTCATGCTGCCGACGCCCAGCGGCCGGGCCCGCGTTGCGAACCGCTCCCAGGTCGGCTGGGGCCGGGTCATGTCCGCGATGCGGTAGATGCGTTCGCCGTCCTTGCGGCGGGCCAGATCGAAACATGGGCCCTCGCCGAGCTCACCCTGCAGGCGGTCGCATTCCTGCACCGCCCTTCCGCAGGCGGCCAGGGTCACGGCCCGGCCCTTGCGTACTGCCAGGATGCCGGCCGCGTCACAACCGTCCACCAGCTTCACCGCGGACGCGGCTATAGCATCCAGCGTCGCCTGAACCGAGTCCTGGGCCAGCAGATCCCGCGCGAGCAGCGCCATCCGCTCGGCATAATCCCGCCACTCCACCGCCACCACCCGCCTCCGCCTGCCGGTGCAGCCACCGTACGCGACCTGGCCGCATCCCGGCACTGAGCAGCGTGCCCGCGCACCGCCCAGCAGTGCCACGGGCGAAAGGTCCGGTCAGCCGGGGCCATCCTCGATGCTATTCCACGGCCCCATCCACGGCCCCATCCACGGAAAGGACCATGCACGATCGCTTCCTTCAGGCATCCGAAATGTAACGTGCGGAAGGAGATTTCGGCACGTGCCCGAATAGGCCGCCATATTTAGGTGCTTCAGATCAGGGTGTAACACGGCAGTGCTCGTCGGACGCTGACGTAGGGAGAATCGGGCCACTGGGCGAGGTTGAATCTCGGCGCCTTGGAGGGCCTGCCGACAGCGCATGCACAGATCGGAATTCATTGTGAACAGCACCGACCCGGCGTCCGGATACCAGGCATACGACCGGCCTCCAGCGCCCGACCGCCCCGCACGTAACCCTCACACCGCGCGGCGGGCGGCTCTCGCGATCTGCACGATCGCCGACGTCGCGGCCGCTTTCCTGGGACTGTGGATCGTGCTCTACCTCCTGGACGCCAACCAGGCGAACCCGTTCGTTGAATTCGTGCACGGAACGGCGGACTGGCTGTCCGGATGGGCACAGGACATTTTCACAATGGACACGGAAGGTCTGCGCGTCGCCCTCAATTATGGCCTCCCTGCCGTCATCTATTTGGCGATCGGCCACGGGATCGCAGCCCGGCTCAACCGGGCCTGACAGCCCAGCAGACCGCACCCGAATCCGGCGTGAACAACCAGACGCGGAAATCCCAAAGACGGGGGCGCGGGTTTCACCGCACGACTGGTGAGCCGGCGGTACCGGGCTGAATAGATCACCACAGTGGAAGGACCAGCGCCATGGCACCCACCCCCAGTGAAGCCGATCAGGCACCGATCTATGAAGACCTGGTGCGAGAACGAGGTGACGTCGTGGCGGAGGCCCAGACGTCCGCCGAGCACACCCAGCACCGGGCAGCACAGCTGCTGAGCAGCAACCACGCCGAGCCTGCCCACCGGCACCAGGCGTAACAGATGGTGGAAGCGCCGCCTCCGGACGACAAGGCGCCCTCCGAATCGCCTTCGCGCCTTCGATGGACAGGAGCTCTTGGCAACCTCACCGAGGGGCTGGCCGGCACGCCTGGCTGAGCCGGGCGGAGGCTCGGGAAGGGCTCGGGCAGACGCATCCGCCCGGTACCGGGCGCACGCGAGGCAGACGAGGCGAAAGGACTCGGACCGGCGCGGAGGTGTGTGACAGTCACGCTCGAGTGCACCGAGTGGCCCGCCGCTTTCCCCCGCTGCGACGGGCGACCCCTGTTCAGCGCGCGAGGGTGACCTCGGCAGGACTGTTCGGGCAAGCGCTGAGGAGGCCGGTGAGCGCGGACCGTTCGACAGGGCCGATCGCCAGGCCCCAGCGGCTCTTGACGGCCACCCAGTCGGTGACGTAGGTGCAGCGGTAGCAGTCGGCAGGCGGCTGCCACGTGGCCGGATCCTGGTCGGCCTTCGAGCGGTTGGAGGCGGCAGAGCCCGCGATCAAGGCGCGGGATCCTGCTGGCTTGTTCAGTCACGCGGCGAGGGAGAGGTCGCGACGGGTCAGGTGGCTGCCGCGGGTGCGGTCGAGCGGGTGGCCGTTCCACCAGGCATCAAGGCGAATGAGGTTGAGTGCAACGGCGGAGAAGGCGGGCGACCCATGTCGGCAGCTCAGGCACGTCCCGTGCCGTTGCCGGACCGTCCTCAGGGGCGGGGTGGGGCCAGGACCGCGACCTCCCAGCCGAAGCCCACCACCAGTCGGCCGTCCGGGGAGACCTCCACCGCGCGGACCGGCCCGGGGAACACCAACTGCCCGGCGGGCCGCCCGGAGGGCAGGTCCCATACGTGCACCATCCCGTCCTGGCTGCCGCTGACGGCGATCGGACGGCCGTCCACCACTCCCGTCGCCACCGCTCGCACCTCGTCGGTGTGGCCGGTGAGTGGTTCGCCGACCGGACGGCCGGTGGTCAGGTCCCAGATCCGCACCGTGGTGTCCCAACTGCCGGTGACCGCGACCGGGCGGCCTTCCACCACCGCGGTCGCCACCATCACGCCTATTACCTTCACCAGGCCGATGTGGCCGGTGAGTGGTTCGCCGATCTGGCGGCCGGTGGTCAGGTCCCAGATCCGCGCCGTGGTGTCCCAACTGCCGGTGACCGCGACCGGGCGGCCTTCCACCACCGCGGTGGCCACCGAGCTCACCAGGCCGTCGTGGCCTCTGAGGGGTTCGCCGACCGGCCGGCCGGTGGTCAGGTCCCACACCCGCACCGTCCCGTCCATGCCGCCGGCGGCGATCACCGGAGTTCCCTCGACCACCCCCGTCGCCAGCGACCACACCGGGCCGGTGTGGCCGACGAGGGGCTCCCCGACGGGTCGGCCCGTGGAGAGGTCCCACACCCGGACCGCCCCCTGCCAGCTGCTGGTGAGGACGACCGGACGGCCGTCCAGCACGGCGGTGACCACCGACACCGACACGTGCGAGTGGGCGATGACGGGTTCGGCGGCGAGTCGGCCGGTGGCCAGGTCCCACACCCGCACCGTGGTGTCCCGGCTGCCGCTGATCGCAACCGGGCGGCCGTCCACCTCTGCGGTCGCCACGGCTCGCACCTGATCGGTGTGTCCGGTGAGGGGCTCGCCGACCGGGCGGCCGGGTGACAGGTCCCACACCCGCGCTTCTCCGTCCTCGTTGCCGCCGGTGACGGCGACCGGACGGCCGTCCACCACTCCGGTCGCCACTGCCCACACTCCGTCGACATGGCCGGCGAGGGGTTCGCCGACCAGTCGGCCGGTGGACAGGTCCCACACCCGCACCATTCCGTCGCTGCTGCCGCCGACCGCGACCGGGCGGTCCTGTACCGATCCCGTCGCCAGCGCGTACACCCCTTCGGGGGCGCCGGTGAGCGGTTCGCCGACCGGGCGGCCGGTGGACAGGTCCCACCTCCGCACCGTCTTGTCCGTGCTGCCGGTGACGGCGACCGGGCGGCCGTCCACCACCGTGGTCGCCAGGGCCCACACCCCTGAGGTGTGGCCGACGAGTGGTTCGCCGACCGGGCGGCCGGTGGCCAGGTCCCACACCCGCACCGTCCCGTCCCAGTTGCCGACGACGGCGACCGGGCGACTGTCCATGACCTCCGCCGCCAGCGCCTCCACCCAACCGTTGTGGCCGGTGAAGGGCTTTCCCACGAGCTGACCGGTCGTCAGGTCCCACACCCGCACTGTCCCGTCCCGGCTGCCGCTCACGCCGAGCGGGCGGCCGTCCAGCACCGCCGTCGCCACCGCTCTGACAACTTCGGTGTGGCCGACGAGGGGGTGGCCGACGAGATGGCCGGTGGGCAGGTCCCAGACCCGCACGGCGCCGTCCCGGCAGCCGCCGACGACAACCGGGCGGCCGTCCACCACCCCCGTCGCCACTGCACAGACCTCGCCGTCGTAGCCGGTGAGCGGTTCGCCGACCGGGCGGCCGGAAGACAGGTCCCACACCCGCACCGTGCGGTCGTCGCTGCTGAAGGTGACGGCGACCGAGCGGCCGTCCAGCACCGCCGTCGCCACCCCGCGTACCCGCTCGGTGTGGCCGATCAGGGCCTGCCGGAACCGGTGGTCGACCGTGCTGCCGGTGGCCCAGTCCACCCCCCATCGCCGGTCGGCACCGCCGTCGACCGGCACGGCGGTGATCCGTGCCGACAGGCCCAGGTCCCCGTAGCGGGCGGCGTCCAGCGCGAGCATCTGCCGACGCACCCCCGCGCCCGCATGCCGGTGCAGATGAGCCGATGCCCGGTACACCGCCCCCTCCAACCGCCCTGCGGCCCAGGGGGCCGTCGCCAGCAGTTCCAGCACCGCCTCCGGGTCTGCGTTCACCAGGAACTCCGGATTGGACAACTCCCCCTCCATCGCAGCAGATCCAGCGTCGGCATCGTCGACGCCCAGCTCATCGGACAGGCCCGGCGCGGCCACGCGCTTGCGGCGCAGGAGGAGATGCGCGGGCCGCCACAGGGCGCAGGCCAGGCCGAGCCCGAGCGGGATCTGCAGGAACCGTTGGACCACCGGAGGGCCGGGAGCGCCGCCCCGCGCGGCCGGGGCAAGCCCCTGCGGGTCGACGGTCACTGTGTAGATGCCGCCGACCGCCCAGTCCCACTCGACGAGGGTGCCGCCCGGTATCGGAGCCTGCGGGGGACCGTCGAGGACGGACACGGTGTAGGAGCCGACGCCCGCATCGCCCATGCCGTCGTCGGACTCCTGTATCTGCAGGACTTTGACGTGTTCGGTGCGCCCGTGCAGGTGCAGCGCCTGCTGGCCCAGCTCGGACCGCTGCAGGACCAGCATGCCCAGGAGGCACAGCACACCCAGGACCCACCGGAAGCCCAGGAAGCGGCAGACATCCGGCAACCAGCACGAGAGCAGGAGCACGAGCATGCACAGGGAGTCCACCCATGGGGCGCCCCCGAAGAAGGAGGTACGCGCGATCAGGCGCATGACCGCCCACAACCCGCACGCTCCCCCGACGCTTGCCGCAACCGGACCCAACCGCCGGACCAACGTCCTCGCAGTGGAGGGCTGTTGACCCGAGCCGCACCGCACGCCGTCCTCTTCCCCCGCGCCCATGACCGTCTCCGTCCTCGACGTGCCCCTCCGTGGTCCGCGGCAGCCGCCGCGCGAGGCATCTCCCGCACACGGTATGGATTGTTCAACGATCCTACAAGAGGGCATTCTTCCGGCCGGCACCACAGTGCCGCTGCCGGTATCCCTTGAGCAGGCCCAGTAGTCCCAGCTCGAACACCAGCCGCAAAGGAGCGTTCAAGGGTTCGTGACCACGGACTTCTTGGGCTGGCGGGGCAGGGTCTTCGCGCAGTCGAGGTGGCCGTACACCGTCGAGCGGGGCACGCTGAACATGTCAGCGATCCGCTGGACGGTCTTTTCCCGCTCGCCGTAGAGCAGTTGGGCAAGCGGCCTGGCCTCGGTGAGCTTCGGCCGGCGCCTTCCGACACGGCCACGGGCCAGCGAGGAGGCGAGCCCGTCGTTCGTATTCGCCACACAACTCCCGCTGGAGCTCGGCCAGTACGACCAGCATGCCGAACATCGCACAGCCCTCCATGGCGGCGCAGAACGGTCACGGTCCGGCACTCATCGAACTGCGCAGAAGACTGGCCACCGGGCCGGCCCTGGCCCGGCCGAACCAGACACAACTCGCCCCCAGGGCGAAGCCGGGGCGTACCACCGCGTCGGAGGCCTGACAGGTACAACGCAAAGGAACTGCATGGTCTAGACCAAGAAGCCGTCTGGTCTAGTCCAAAGCATGGACGCGGTCACGGTCCGGCAGGAAGCTGGGGCACTCCCCCACCCCCATCGGAGGCACACCGTGAGACGTCTTCGTGCATGCCTGGGCGCAGCCGCCGCCGTAGGACTCACCGCCGCAGGAACCACAGCCCTGGTAGCGGGCCACGCCTCGGGCGCGACCGCCGCGCTCAGCAACCGCTGGTACGCGGCGGCCCCGTACCTGATGCCACTGGACAACGACCCGCCGGACCCGGCCGGCATCATGGACGCCACCGGCCTCAAGGCCTTCCAGCTCGCCTTCGTGCTCGCCCCGAGCGGCGGTGGCTGCTCGCCCACTTGGGGCGGCACCGCCCCCGTTTCCTCGGACACAGCCGTCCAGTCCGTCATCAACACGATCCGCGGCAAGGGCGGCGACGTGTCCGTCTCCATCGGCGGGTACGGCGGCACGAAGCTCGGTCAGGTGTGCTCGGACGCGGCGGCGACGGCGGCCGCGTACCAGCAGGTCATCACCAAGTACGGCCTCCACGCGATCGACTTCGACCTGGAGGAGCCGGAGTACGAGAACACCGCCGCCATCAAGAACGAGATCGGCGCCGCGAAGATCCTCCAGCAGAACAACCCCGGGCTGTACGTCTCCGTCACCACGGCCGGCACGGCCGACGGCACCGGCTGGTTCGGCAAGCAGATGCTGCTGGAGGCGAAGTCGCAGGGCTTCACGCCGAACAACTTCTCCATCATGCCCTTCGACGGCGGCTTCAACGGCGCGTCCTCGCAGACCAGCGCACTCACCAACTTCAACGCCATCCTCCAGTCGACGTTCGGCTGGGACCAGGCGACGGCCTACGCCCACGAGGGCTTCTCCGGGATGAACGGGCGCAGCGACAGCGGCGAGATCTTCAGCCAGGCCGACTTCCAGACCGTGCTGGACTATGCCACCAGCCACAACATGGACCGCTTCACCTTCTGGTCCCTCAACCGCGACCGGCAGTGCACTCCGCCCGACAACGGCGGGCGCACCTCCGGCACTTGCTCCAGCGTGGCGCAGAACTCCTGGGACTTCGCCAAGTACTCGGTGAAGTTCGCGGGCGCCACCCCGCCGGACTCCACTCCCACTCCCACTCCGACGCCCACCCCGACACCCACGGCGTGCAAGACCGCCTGGAGTTCGAGCGCCGTCTACACCGCCGGCGACGAGGTCTCGTACAACAAGCACAACTGGAAGGCCAAGTGGTGGACCCAGAACGAGACCCCGGCCGCCACCGACTGGGGGCCCTGGCAGGACGAGGGGGCCTGCTGAGCGTCGTCCCCGGCTGAACCGGCTCATCGGTGGACGGCGCCTACAGGTCGACGGCGCCGTCCGCCGCGCAGGCCCGCGCGGCGAGCCCCTCGGTGTCCGGGTCCGGCCGCAGCATCCGGGCGACGATCTCGGCCGTGGCCCGGTGCCAGTCGCCGCTGCGGCGGAGCATCGCGTGGTCGCCGCCCCGGACCAGCACCAGGCCGGCCCGGGCTCCGGCCTCCCGGGCCCGGCGCACGTAGTCCGCCGACTCGGCGGGCGGCGTCACACGGTCGCGGTCACCGTGCAGGACCAGCAGGCGCACACCGTCGAGGTGGCGGGCGGAGTCCACGGGCGGACACCACGGCGCCAGCGCCAGCACGCCGCGCACCAGCGGGTGCGCCGCGGCCCGCAAGGCCGCCCTGGCTCCCATCGAATGCCCCAGGAGGACGGTGGGCACCGGTCCCGCCAGCCGGTGCAGTTCGTCCAGCGCCCGCAGTGCGTCGCGGGCGGGGTCGGCGTCGTTCCAGCCCTGGTGCCGGTAGCGGACCTGCCCGAGCAGGACGTCCGGGGGCGAGGCCGCTCCGGCCGCCCGCAGGACCGGGAGCATACGGAGCGCGGCCGGCTGCCAGGGGTGCGCCGTCCGGCGGCTCAGCTCATGGCCGCCGTGCAGCGTCACGATCGCCGCGGCCACGCCTTCGGGCGGCGCGTGCCGCACGATCAGCGCGGACCCACTGCGCTGCGCTGCCCCACGGTTCCTCACCAGTACCGCACCTCTCCGCTCTGGATGCCTCATCCTCCCCCGAAGCTCCGGGGCGGCGCCGCGGAGGGGGGCGCATTCAGTAGATCAGTGAGCCCTGTACGCGCCTCCAGGCAGATGGGGAGAATGCGCCGGGTCGGCGCTGTCGTGGCCGAGACACCGTGCCCCTCCGCTCCAGGTCGTCGAGAAAGCAGGTCGGCTCCGTGCTGCTACGTCTGCCCGAGTCCGTGTCCGAAGCGCAGGAGTGCCTCGCCGAGGGAGCCGTACCCGTCGGCGGGGCGACGCTGATCTGGGCCGGCTGGCAACGCGACGGGTTTCCCGAGCAGGCCGTGTCGCTGCGCAGGCTGCCGGAGGCCAATGTGATCGGGGGCGGGGTGCTGGGCGCGGCCGTCGTGCTGAACACCGTCGACGAGCGCGTGCCCGAGGTGCTGCGCCGTGCGGCCGCCGCGGTGGGGACGGGAGCCGTGCGCCGGACGGCCACCGTCGGCGGCAACCTCGTCGGGAGCACGCTGCGCTGTCTGCTGCCGGCCGCGCTGGTGCTGAAGGCCTGGGCGACGGTGCTCGACCGGGACCGCGTCTACGAGACGGACCTCGCCGAAGTCCTTGCCAAGCACCACCTCCTGCTCAGCCTGCACTGGCGTGAGCCACTCGCCAGCAGCTACCGCAAACTGCCCGGCGAGGCGGGTGGGCAGCCGCCCTTCGTGATCGCCGCCGCGGTGCATGCGCATGACGGCGGAGCGGCACGCCTGCATGTCGCCGTACGCGACGGCTACGAAGTGCTCACGGCCGAGGCCTCCTGTGACGCCGGGAGTGCCGAGGTGATCGTCACGCTGAGCGACACCGCGCTCGGCTCACTCCACTCCGTGGCGTGGGAGGCCGTTCGGGAACACGTCTCCCATCTGCTGGCTCGCCCGGTCAGTCGGTGAGGCCCTTCGCATCCAGCACCTCGGCCGCCTTCGGGGCCTGGACGTCCAGGGGTTCGTCGAAGTCGCGGAACGACGTGGTGGTGCGGTACTCGGTGCCCTTGTAGACGGTCCTGAGCAGGTACGGCTTGCCTTCCGAGGCCACGTAGAAGATGCATGTGCCGCCCTTGTCCGTCTTGTCGGTCACCGTCACCGCAAGAGCGTCCCTGCCGTCGATGCGGGTGGAGTCGCCTTTCGTTGCCCTGCCGAAGGAGTCGAAGGGTTGTTCACAGGAGACGAGCCCGTTCTCGGGCTCCTTCGACTCGCCAACCCGCGCCTTCACCCAAAGACCTTGGCCGCTCGGGGCGTTCTTGTCGCCGTTCCATTTATGGAGGTACTTGCGGTCCGGGCGCACGTAGTCCGTTGTGCCAATCCGGATCTGTTCGAAGGTGCCGCCCTTGGTCGCCTCGCTGGTCGAGTCGATCCTGACGGATTTCAGCCCGCGCATCGTTTCGTTGGCGTCGTCGAGTATGGCGTCGGCCGACCGCTCGCCGGAGGCTCCGCATCCCGATACGGCCGTCCCTGTCACCAGGCACATCAGCGCGAGTGTCACAGCAGTGACCAGGTTCCGCATGGATCCCCCCGTCCAGTCCATGATCAGCCCGGAGGGCCTACCAACCGCTCTGCGACTGGGAGGCAGGGCCGGCGTTGCGGGCGAGGTCGGTGCCGGGGAGGGAACCGGGGTTGCCTACTCCGCCGTCTTGCGGGCCAGCGCGTTGTTGTCTATCGAGTTGTGCACGCTGAAGCTCACGGCGTCCGAGCGGTAGCGGTCGTCCGACCACTCCACCGGGCGGCCCTCGCGGGTGGTCGTGACGCGGCGGACGCGCAGCAGGGGGCTGGTGCGGCGGATGCCGAGGAGTTCGGCGTCCTGCGCGCTCGCCGCGACCGCGTCGATGACGTGCTCGCCGTAGGCGAAGACCAGTCCCGTGCTGTCATACAGAAGTTGGGTGACGGAGGGGGCGTACGGGTCGATCGCCTCGACGGCGGGTGAGATCCAGTCGGCGTACACGGTGCGCTCGACGAGGACCGGTTCGCCGTCCAGGCCGCGGACCCGCAGCACGTGCAACACCCGTGCACCCTCGCGGAGTTGGAGACGGGCGGCGTCCTGCGCGGTGGCGGGCAGGTACTCCTGGGCCACGACCCGGCCGGTGGCCTCGCGGCCCATGGCGCGGGCCCACTGGGCGAAGCTGCGCAGTTCGGCGAAGCTCTGGCTGCGGCGGCTGGCCAGGACGACCCGGCGGGCACCCTGGCGGGAGCCGATCAGGCCCTCGGCGGTCAGCGCGGCCACGGCCTGGCGGACGGTGCCGCGCGAGACGCCGTAGTGGGCGGCGAGTTCCGTCTCGGCGGGCAGCCTGCTGCCGACCGTGTACTCCTCACGGTCGATCGCCCGCCGCAGCTCGTCGGCGATCTCCTCGTGTCGTGTCGCCACCGTATCCCTCCGAGTCAGCTGCTGTGCACAGCGTGACCAGCCTAATCGAGACGGGCGGGTGATCGCGCTTGCCCCGAACTGTGCAGGGAATGGGAGGTCACAATTTCGCCACTGTTTACGAACTGGTCACCACAGGCGGCATTACTGAGGCCAACTTGTTCAGACAAGTTCTCAGCCTTGTGCGTCCTCCCCTGCGCCCCTTTCTGGAGTCACCGTGTCCCAGCCGAGAACAGCCGCCCTGGCCGGCTCCCTCGCCGTCGTAGCCGCACTCGCCCTGAGCGCCTGCGGCGCCGCTCCCGACAACGCGTCGACCACCGCCGACGGCAAGAACGCGGCCACCGCCACCTCCGCCGCCGACTTCGGCGGCCTCGACGCCCTGGTGAAGGCCGCCAAGAAGGAGGGCACGCTGCACGCCATCGCGCTGCCCCGCGACTGGGCCAACTACGGCGCCCTGATCGACGGCTTCAAGAAGAAGTACGGGATCAAGGTCGAGGTGGAGAACCCGGACGGCACCAGCCAGGACGAGATCAACGCCGTGACCTCCCGCAAGGGCCAGGACCGCGCCCCGGACGTCCTCGACCTCGGCAGCTCCTTCGCGCTGAGCGCCGCCCAGCAGGGCCTGCTCGCGCCGTACAAGGTGGCCTCGTACGGCGACCTCCCCGCCGGGCAGAAGGACCCGCAGGCCCGCTGGTACAACGACTACGGCGGCTACATCTCCATCGGCTGCGACGCCAAGCGCGTCAAGACCTGCCCGACCACCTTCAAGGACCTGCTGAAGCCGCAGTACAAGGGGCAGGTCGCGCTCAACGGCAACCCCACCAAGTCGGGTTCGGCCTTCGGCGGCGTGTACGCGGCGGCGCTCGCGAACGGCGGCTCGTTCGACAACATCCAGCCCGGCCTGGACTTCTTCGCCAAGCTGAAGAAGAACGGCAACTACACGCCCGTCGAGTCGACCCCGGCCACCGTCGAGAAGGGCGAGACGCCGATCAGCATCGACTGGGACTACCTCAACGCCGGTTACGCCGACGAGTTCAAGTCCAAGGGCGTCGACTGGAAGGTGGCTGTCCCCTCCGACGGCCAGTTCTCGCAGTACTACTCGCAGGCCATCAACAAGGACGCCCCGCACCCCGCGGCCGCCCGCCTGTGGCAGGAGTACCTCTACAGCGCCGAGGGCCAGAACCTGTGGCTCAAGGGCTATGCCCGTCCGGCGCTGATGACCGCCATGGAGAAGGCCGGCACCCTCGACAAGACCGCCGCCGCCAAGCTCCCGGAGGTCTCCGGTACGCCGTCCTTCCCGTCCGAGGCCCAGCAGAGCAAGGCCAAGACGGTCATCGCGCAGGGCTGGGCAAAGGCCGTCTCCGGATGACGGCCACCCTCACGGGCGTGGACGTGGCGCCGCCGCTCGCTTCGGTGAAGCGGCGGCGCCGGGTCCCCGGCTGGCTCGCCGTCGTCCCGCTGCTCGTGTTTGTCGCGGTCGCCTTCGGGGTGCCCGCGATCGCCATGCTGAACGGCGCGTTCAGCGTCAAGAACCAGGCCACCGGCGCCAGTTCGTACAGCACCGAGAACCTGACCACTTCCCTGCAGGGCGCCTATCTGACCGCGCTGCTCGGAAGTGTGAAGCTGTCCGCCGTCTCCGCCGGGATCGGAACCGTACTCGGGCTGCCGCTCGCGCAGGCCGTGGTCTCCTCCCGCTACCGGGTGCTGCGCGAGGCGGCGCTGACCGCCTCGGGTGTGCTGGCCAACTTCGGCGGCATCCCGCTGGCCTTCGCGTTCGTCGCCACGCTCGGCAACGCCGGTGTGCTGACGAAACACCTGGGCCTCACGGACAAGGGCTGGGACCTCTACAGCTTCTGGGGCCTGGTCATCGTCTACCTGTACTTCCTGATCCCGCTCATGGTCCTCACCATCACCCCCGCCCTGGAGGGTCTGCGCTCCCAGTGGCGCGAGGCCGCCCAGAACAACGGCGCCACCGCCCTGCAGTACTGGCTGCACGTCGCCCTGCCCGTGCTGCTGCCGTCGCTGCTCGGCGGGTTCGTGCTCCTCTTCGGCAGCGCGTTCGCCGCGTACGCCACCGCCGCGGCCATGGTGGGCAGTTCGGTCCCGCTGGTCACCCTGCAGATCGCCGACGCCATCTCCGGCAACGTGCTGGTCGGCCAGGAGAACGTGGCCCTCGCCCTCAGCCTCGACATGGTCCTGGTCGCAGGGCTCGTCATGGCCGTGTACCTGCCCCTGCAACGACGGAGCGCGCGATGGCTCGACGCCTGAACCCGTGGCGGTGGGTCGTCCTCGGCCTCGCCGCCCTGTACTTCCTCGTCCCGCTCGCCGCGTCCGTGGTCTTCACGGTCGACGTACCGGGACAGGGCGTCACCTTCGACGCCTACAGCCAGATCGTCTCCACCGACGGCTTCACCTCCAGCCTGCTGCTCTCGCTGGAACTGGCGGCCGCCACCATCGCGATCGTCCTCCTGCTGATGGTCCCTGCCATGGTCGCGCTCAGGCTCGGCGCGCCCCGGCTGCGGCCGGTCGTCGAGGTGGTGTGCTCACTGCCGCTGGTCGTGCCACCGATCGCGTTCGTCGCCGGGATCGCCACCGTGCTGAAGTGGGGCCCCGAATACCTCTCGCGCACCCCGCTGTTCGAGACGTTCGTGGCCGTCCAGAACCAGAACTTCCCGTTCGTGCTCGTCCTCGCCTACGTCGTGATGGCGTTGCCGTTCGTGTACCGGGCGCTGGACTCGGGGCTGCGCGCCATCGACGTACGCACCCTCGTCGAGGCCGCCCGCAGCTGCGGGGCCCCCTGGCCGCAGGCGCTGGTGCAGGCCGTGCTGCCCAATCTGCGCGGGGCGCTGCTGAACGCCTCGTTCCTCACGCTCGCGCTGGTGCTCGGCGAGTTCACCGTGGCCCAGCTGCTGGGCTTCCAGCCGTTCGCCGTGTGGATCTACAGCGTCGGCGGCTCGCAGGCCCAGCTGTCCGTCGCCGTGTCCGTGCTCAGCCTTGTCGTCACATGGGCCCTGCTGCTCGCGCTCGCCGGCCTCGGCGGGCGCAACCGTACCGCTTCGTCCCGGGGATGAACCATGACCGTCACCACGCTTGAGACAACAGCCGTCGCCAAGGCCGCCACGGTCGAATTCCGGGGGCTTCGCCGGGAGTTCGGGGCGACCGTCGCCCTGGACGGACTCGACCTGACCGTGCAGCCGGGAGAGTTCCTGGCGCTGCTGGGCCCGTCGGGCTGCGGCAAGACGACCGCGCTGCGCATGCTCGCCGGGTTCGAACACCCCGACTCCGGTGAGGTCCTGGTCGACGGCGAGGACGTCACCCACGTGCCGGCCCACCGCCGCGACGCGGGGATGGTGTTCCAGTCGTACAGCCTCTTTCCGCATCTGAGCGCCCTCGACAACGTCGCCTTCGGGCTGCGGATGCGCAAGGTGCGTACGGCCGAACGCCGCTCGCGCGCCGCCGAGTTGCTGGAGCTGGTCGGTCTCGCCGACAAGGGCGACCGTTTTCCGCACCAGCTCTCCGGCGGCCAGCAGCAGCGCATCGCGCTCGCCCGCGCCCTGGCGCTGCGGCCCCGCGTGCTGCTGCTGGACGAGCCGCTGTCCGCGCTGGACGCCAAGGTGCGCCTCACGCTGCGCGAGGAGATCCGGCGGCTGCAGCAGGAGCTCGGCATCACCACCCTGTTCGTGACGCACGATCAGGAAGAGGCCTTGTCCGTGGCCGACCGGGTCGCCGTGATGCGGGCCGGGCGGCTCGAACAGTGCGCGGAACCGGCCGAGTTGTACGGGCGTCCGGCCACCGCCTTCGTCGCCGAGTTCGTCGGCACGATGAGCCGCATCCCCGGGCACCTGTCCGGGACGACCGTGGACGTCCTGGGCCTGCGGCTGCCCGCCGAGGGCACCCTTCCCGCGGCGGCGGAGGTGGACGTGCTGGTGCGGCCCGAGGCCGTGCACGTCACCGGGGACGCCACCGGTGACGCCCAGGTGATCGCCACCGCGTTCCTCGGTGCCGCCACCCGCGTCACCGTACGCCTGGCCGACGGCACCGAGGTCAAGGCCGACCTGCCGACCCACGAGGCCGCCGCGCTGGGAGCCGGAGCCACCGTACGGGTCTCGCTGCCCGAGCGCCCGGTGCTGGTCGCCGAGCGGGCGGCGTGAGACGCCGGACACTCCCCGTAGGAAATCCAGGAAATCCCCCCACACGAAAGAAGAGACCGTGACCCGACCCCCGCTCCAGGCCGTCCTGTTCGACATGGACGGCACGCTCGTCGACACCGAGCGGCTGTGGTGGGAGGCGGTGCAGTACGTGGCCACGGGCCTCGGCCGGCCGCTGACCGACGCCGACCAGCCGGAGGTGCTCGGCAGGCCGGTCGAGCACACCGCGGCCTGGCTGGGCGAGCTCACCGGGACCCCGGATCTCGCCGACCGGCTGCACTCCGAGTTCGGCGACCGCGTGCGCACGGGCATCGTGCCGCGTCCCGGCGCGCTCGGCCTCCTCGACGCCCTGGCCCGCGAGAGCGTGCCGACCGCCCTGGTCACGGCCTCGTCCCGCTCGGTGGCCGACAGTGTCCTGGCCGTGCTCGGCGCCGACCGCTTCCACGTGTCCGTGACCGCGGACGACACCGAGCACACCAAACCCGCCCCCGACCCCTACCTCGCGGCCTGCCGCGCCCTGGGCGTCGACCCGGGTCGCTGTGTGGCCGTGGAGGACACCTCCACGGGAGTCAGGTCCGCGGAGGCCGCCGGGTGCACGGTGCTGGCGGTGCCGTCGCTGGCGCCCATCGACGCGGCGCCCGGGCGGACGGTCGTGACCAGCCTGGAGGAGGTGACCCCGGACCGGCTGCGGGCCCTGGTGGTCCCCCGGCTGCGGGTGCTGAGCTGGAACCTCTGGTTCGGCGGTGCGAAGGTCGACGACCACCGCGCCAAACAGCTCAAGGTCATCCTGGACACCGAGGCCGATGTGGTGGGCCTGCAGGAGACGGCCGGTACGGCGGCCCGGGAACTCGCCGACGCGTTGGGCTGGCACCATCACCAGGCCGGCGAGAACCTCGGCATCATCAGCCGTCACCCCATCACGGCCCGCCTCGGCGACCCGGACGTCGGCTTCTACGGAGCGGCCGGCGCCCGCATCCGCATCGGCCGCGCACACGAGGTGGACGTGTGGACGGCGCACCTGCACTACACACCGTACGGCCCGTACGAAGCGGCCTTCGACGGGCTGGAACCGGCCGAGCTGATCGCCCATGAAGACGTACGGCTGGCCCAGATGCGGGAGACCCTGCGGCGGATCGCGGAATCGGCGGACGCGACGACACCCGTGATCCTGACCGGTGACTTCAACTGCCCCTCCCATCTCGACTGGCCCGACGTGGCCTGGCCGGTGACGAGGGCCGCCGAGGAGGCCGGACTGCGCGACTCCTACCGCGAGGCCCATCCCGATCCGGTCGGCGCACCGGGCCACACCTGGTCGCCGGTCCACACCCACCACGAGGACGACCGCACCCGCCTCGAACCGCAGGACCGCATCGACTACGTCCTCCACAACGGCCACGGCCTCGAAGTCCTCGACTCCCGCACCGTCGTCACCGGCGTCCCGCGGGCGTGGCCGGACGTCGCGGGCAACGACTGGCCCTCGGACCACGCGGCGGTCCTCACCACGTTCACCCTCAACCACCGGGAGTGACGCATCGAGAGCTCTGTCGTTGCTCCATCCGAGTGGTGTATCCCTGCCGGTGGTCGTAGCGTCGGAACGAGTCCTGGCGTCACGGCGTCATAGCGTCGGCAGGAGACGGCAGCGGGGAGCGGACATGCGCAGGCACACACTGACTACGGCGGTCACGCTCTGTTTCGCGGCCTCGCTCGCGGCAGCGGCGAGTGCGCCCTCCGAAGCCCGGCCGGCGTCTCCGCCCGCCTCGCAGACCGCACGGCCGCAGGCCAGGGTCACCGTGCTCGTCGACTGTCTCTTCCACCCGGAAGTGCGCCCCACCGACTTCATCCTCGCCTGCGGCGACGGCAACAGCCGCCTGGCCGCGCTGCATTGGTCCAGGTGGGGCGCGCGCTCGGCGAGGGCCGAGGGCGTCAACATCGTCAACGACTGCAAGCCGTACTGCGCGGCGGGCAGGTTCCACTCCTACCCGGTCGTCGTCCGGCTCGACCGGGCGAAGCCCTGGAAGAAGCACCCGCACCTGCGGCACTACAGCAGGATGACCCTCGAATACCCCGCCGGCAGGCCGGACACGTTCGCGCCGACGGTGACGTATCCCCTGTGGAACTGAGGTCAGTGCCGGTCGTCCAGCTCCATGGGCGGCCGGCTCTGCGGGTTCTCGCCCGCGGCGAGGTGTTCCAGGACCTCGACCAGCTCCTGGCAGGCCTGTTCCACCGACCGCCTGGTGTTCAGCTGCTCGGTGATCACGGCTGACAGGAGCAGGGCGGTCAGCGCCATGGCGCCGTTGAAGGCCTGGAGTTTGATCATCACTTCGACGCCGGTCAGCCGGGCGAAGGGCCCGACGTGGTCCGTAGCCGCGATGGTGGCCATGACGGAGGCGAAGAGGGCGCACAGCATGCTGCCCGCGAGCTGGAAGCGCAGGGCCGCCCAGATCAGGAGCGGGTAGACCAGAAAGAGCAGGCCCACGGAGCTGTGCACGGCGAAGGGAACGAGGGCGCAGGTGAGGAGGGCCAGGGCCACGGCCTCCCTCCACCGCCGCGCGTATCGACGGCCGCGCGCGCCGTACAGCACCAGCAGGACGGGGGTGACGATCAGGACTCCCATGGCGTCGCCGGCCCACCAGGCCGACCAGACCAGCCAGAAGCCGTCCGTGGCGAGTTTGCCGGTCAGGACGAGCAGGCCGGCGCCGGCGGTCGCGCTGATCAGCGTGGCGGTGAGCGCGGCCAGGAACACCAGCGCGAAGCCGTCCCGCAGCCGGGCGAGGTCGGTGCGGAAGCCGACCTTGCGCAGCAGGTAGTACGCGCAGACGGGCGCGGCGGTGTTGCCCACGAGGGTGCCGGTCACGGCGGGCTGGACCGAGCTGATGGACAGGACGACGAGAAGCGCGCCGAGCGCGATGCCGGGCCAGATGCGCAGGCCGAAGAGCAGCAGACAGGCCACCGCGACGCCGGTGGGCGGCCAGATGGGTGTGACGACGGCGCCCTCCACGACGAGCTGCCGCAGAAGTCCCAGCCGCCCGGCGGCGAAGTAGCAGGCAGCGACGGCCAGCGTCTGGAGGGCACGGACGGCCGGTCGGCGCAGATCCTGGATACCCACCACAGCTGACATGAGACACCGGTGCCACCCGCTCGGCGAGGCGAAAGGCGCCGGGTCCGGCCCTATGGCTGAACGCCGGGACCGTCGTGGGTGACGACCAGGACGGCCGCGTCGTCCTCGTGGCCGACCCGCTCGGCGATCTTCATCACGCCGGCGGCGAGGACGTCGGCCTCCATGCCGGCCACTGCGGCGCTGCCCGCGAGCTGCACCACCCGGGCGAGGCCTTCGTCGACGCTCAGCGAGGGTCCTTCCACCACGCCGTCCGTGAGCAGGACGAGTACACCGCCGGTGGTGAGCAGGTGGCGGGTCACGGGGTAGCGCATGCCTGCCGCGATGCCCAGGGGTGGTCCGCCCTCGTCCTCGGCGATGCCGCACCGTCCGTCCGCCGTGGCCCAGATGTGCGGGATGTGTCCGGCCCGTGCGCTCTCCAGGACGCCGGTGGCCGGGTCGAGCCGTATGAAGGTGCAGGTGGCGAAGAGGTCGGTACCCAGGGACAGGAGCAGGTCGTTGGTGCGGGTGAGGAGTTCGCCGGGCTCGCCGGTGACGGAGGCGAGAGCGCGCAGGCCGACCCGGACCTGCCCCATGAAGGCGGCGGCCTCGGTGTTGTGGCCCTGGACGTCGCCGATGGACAGTCCGATACGGCCGTCGGGCATCGTGAAGGCGTCGTACCAGTCGCCGCCCACATTGAGGCCCTGGCAGGCCGGTGCGTAGCGGACGGCCAAGTGATAGCGGCAGGCGGCGGGCAGGTCGCGGGGCAGCATGCCGCGCTGCAGGGCGAGGGCCAGCTCCACCCGGGAGCGCTGCAGCTCCGCGAGTTCGCGTGCCTGGGCGGTCAGCGACCCGAGTCGGGCAAGCAGTTCGTCGCCGTCCTCTGTCGGACGCTCGAGGGACATTGATCACTCCGGCGGGACCGTGGGCCATGGCCCCATCGGGGCAAATCCCCAGATTATTCGTTTAACGGGATGTTCGCGACACGGCGGTCGGCGAAGTCCGCAGTACGACTTCGCCGACCTGCCCTGCCACCGTCCGGCACCCCGGGCGTGGCGTCCGGATCAGCCGCCGAGGGCCGCCATGACCACGTCCTTGGCCTCCTCCTGCACCTGGCGCAGATGGTCGGGGCCGCGGAACGACTCGGCGTAGATCTTGTACACGTCCTCGGTGCCCGAGGGGCGGGCCGCGAACCAGGCGTTCTCGGTGGACACCTTGATGCCGCCGATGGCCGCGCCGTTGCCCGGGGCCTCGGTGAGCACCCCGGTGACCGCCTCCCCGGCCAGGGTGTCCGCGGTGACCTGCGCGGGTGAGAGCTTGGCGAGCAGCGCCTTCTCCTCGCGGGTCGCGGGGGCGTCGATGCGCGCGTAGGCGGGCTCGCCGAAGCGGGCGGTGAGAGCGGCGTAGTGCTCCGAGGGGGTCTTCCCGGTCACCGCGATGATCTCGGAGGCGAGCAGCGCCAGGATGATGCCGTCCTTGTCTGTGGTCCACACCGAGCCGTCCCGGCGCAGGAAGGACGCCCCGGCCGACTCCTCCCCGCCGAAGCCGATCGAACCGCCGACCAGCCCGTCCACGAACCACTTGAACCCGACCGGCACTTCGACCAGGCGGCGCCCCAGGTCGGCGGCGACCCGGTCGATCATGCCGGACGAGACCAGGGTCTTGCCGATGCCCGCGTCGGCGGGCCACTCCTTGCGGTGGGCGTACAGGTAGGAGATGGCCGCGGCCAGGTAGTGGTTCGGGTTCATCAGGCCGGCGTCGGGGGTGACGATGCCGTGCCGGTCGGCGTCCGCGTCGTTGCCCGTGGCGACCTGGAAGCGGTCGCGCTGTTCGATGAGCGAGGCCATCGCGTAGGGCGAGGAGCAGTCCATACGGATCTTGCCGTCCCAGTCCAGCGTCATGAAGCGCCAGGTGGGGTCGGCGAGGGGGTTGACCACGGTCAGGTCGAGGCGGTGCTGTTCGGCGATCCGGCCCCAGTAGGCGACCGAGGCTCCGCCGAGCGGGTCGGCGCCGATGCGCACGCCCGCGGCGCGGACGGCGTCCAGGTCGAGCACGTGCGGCAGGTCGGCGACGTAGGCGCCGAGGAAGTCGTGGCGGCGGGTGGTCTCGGCGGCGAGCGCCCGGGTGTACGGGATGCGGCGTACGTCCTTCAGTCCGGCCGCGATGATCTCGTTGGCCCGGTCCTGGATCCAGGAGGTCGCCTCGGAGCCGGCTGGTCCGCCGCTGGGCGGGTTGTACTTGAAGCCGCCGTCGGCGGGCGGGTTGTGCGAGGGTGTGACGACCACGCCGTCGGCGAGGCCGGAGGTGCGGCCGCGGTTGTGGGTGAGGATGGCGTGCGAGACCGCGGGGGTGGGCGTGTAGCCGTCCGCGCTGTCGATGAGCACGGTCACCTCGTTGGCCGCGAACACCTCCAGCGCGGTGACCCGGGCCGGCTCGGACAGGGCGTGGGTGTCGGCGCCGAGGAAGAGCGGGCCGTCGGTGCCCTGCTCGGCGCGGTACTCGCAGATCGCCTGGCTGGTCGCGGCGATGTGGTCGTCGTTGAACGCGGTCGCCAGGGACGACCCGCGGTGTCCTGACGTGCCGAACGCCACCCGCTGCCCCGGATCGGCCGGGTCCGGGTGCAGCGCGTAGTACGCGGTGACCAGCCGGGCGACGTCGACGAGGTCCTCGGGGCGTGCCGGGCTGCCCGCTCGCTCGTGCTGCATGTGCCCGCTCCTCCACATCGGTTGACCAAAACGCTTGCCGCCCCATCTTCCCTCGTGATGGCGGCGGCCAGCGAGAGCGGGGCAGCGCCGGGAACGGGCCTGCACCGCGCCCGCGGCGAGGCCCGCCGTGTTCCGGCCGGGGCCCGCGGGTTCGGATGCACCGGCGATCCGGCGCCGTTGCTCGCGCACGATGTTCTTGCCGTAGAGGGCGCCGCCCGCGCAGCACGGCGATGGCGCCGGGGCGCCGACGAGCGGCTCGAGCTGGTCCTGCGGCTCGCTGCCACGCGCTGCGGGAGAGGCGGCGGTGCACGCCGGGGTCTGGCAGAGCGCCGCCATGCGGGTGCAGGCCAAGCCTGTCCCCATGCCCCCGGTGCGGCTCTTCCGGCTGCTGCATACGGCCCAACGGCTCATCCGTCGGCCGGCATCACCTTGAGCACCTTTCCCTGGGGGCTGGCCAGCACATAGCCGGTGGCGTACTTGTCGGCGAGGCAGACCTCGAAGGCCTCGGGGTCGTCGTTGAACTCATTCGGCGGCTGCAGGAGCAGATAGGGGCTCGCCGGCTTGTCGACGCGCAGTTTCTGCTCGGCGAAGGTGAGGAGAGCGGGCAGCTTGTCCCAGCGGTACTTCTTCAGGCTGACCGGGAGCTTGCCCATCAGGGTGCCGGTGCTGGTGCCCTTCTCCACCCCCCTGCCGGGCCGGTAGGTGTAGCTGTCGTGGCGGGTCCGGCTGCCGGGGACCATGGCCTTGACCGACACGTACTCGGGGTAGACGGCGAGATCGCCGAAGGTGTCCCTGCCGGTCTTGTCCTCGATGGCTTTGAGCGCCTTGCGGATGCCGTCGGGGGTGAGCATGCCGGTGGCGAGTTTCGTCGTGGGACTGGGCAGTGGCGTGTCTGCCGGCTTTCCGGAGGCGGGGGTGCTGTGCTGCCCGCCGGTCTTCGTGGACGCCGACGCCTTGTTGCCGCCGTCCGGCCACGCCACCCAGGTGATCCCGCCCACCAGCACGGCACCGGCCGCGACGGACGCGAGTGCGGCCCGGCGCAGGCGGCCCTGGCTGTCGGGGCGGGGCACGACGGTCTCGGAGGGGGCCGGCGCCGGCGCCGGGACGGCGTTCTGCGGGGGCGACAGGGGGTACGAGGTGGCCGTGGGTGCGTGTCCGGCCTCCGCCGCGGCGGCCAGCATGTGCTCGACCGCCTCCGCGTCCGGACGTGCCCCGGGATCACGCACCAGCACTGCGGCGAGCACGGGAGCCAGCGGTCCGGCCTGCTTCGGCGGTGGCACGTCCTCGTGCAGTACGGCGGCCAGCGTGGCCAGGGTTGTTCCGCGCCGCAGTGGATGATGGCCCTCGACGGCCACGTACAGCATCATCGCGAGCGACCACAGGTCCGCCACGGGCCCGCCGTCGCCGCCCGTCACACGCTCCGGGGCCATGTAGTCGGCGGTGCCGATGATCGACCCGGTGGCGGTCAGCGCGGTGGAGTCACGGATCGCGGCGATCCCGAAGTCGGTGAGGACGGGCCTGCCGTCGGTGCGCAGCAGCACGTTGGCGGGCTTCACGTCGCGGTGCTGGACGCCCGCGGCATGCGCGGCGCGCAGGGCGTCGAGCACTCCACGGCCCAGACGGGCGGCTTCGGCGGCCGTCATCGGTGCGCGGGCCAGCCGGTCGGCGAGGGAACCGCCCTCGACCAGTTCCATGACGATCCACGGGTAGGTGCCCTCGCCGCCGTCGACGATGTGATGGATCGTCACCACGTTGGGATGCTGCACCCGGGCCAGGGAGCGGCCCTCGCGCAGGACCCGTTCGCGCAGCATCCGCGCGGAGTCCGGGTCGTACTCGGCCAGGGCCTGGTCTGAGTTCCCCGTCGTCCGCGCGGAGCGCGGGCGCAGCGGCGTTCGGTGCGTGCGATCGGCGTGCGGTGTCGCAGGTCATGTGGCGGAGCCACCTGCCCTGCGGCGCCGTGCGGCGAGCGTGCGTGCCGGGCGTCGGGGCGCAGGCGGGGAACTCAGACCAGGCCCTGGGGTCCGGGTCGGCGGGCCGGACCTCCTTGACGGCCACACCGCGGTGCAGCAGCAGGTCGCGGGCGCGCCACACCGTGCCCATACCGCCACCACCGAGCCGCGACTCCAGCTCGAAGCGGCCGTCGACGACCCGTCCGTCGGTGTCCCCGTCGTTCATGGCGAGGAGCATAAGGTACGGGAAATCCGCCACCGCGCCCCGGCGGGCTCACGTCAGTCGGCGGCTCCGACCAGCGCACGGACCTCGAACTCGTCGTAGGCGTCCGGGACTTCGGGCCGGCTCAGCACGGTGCCGAGCCAGCCGAGGAGGAAGCCGACCGGGATCGAGACGATGCCGGGGTTCTGCAGCGGGAACCAGGCGAAGTCGGCGTCCGGGTAGAGCGAGGCCGGGGTGGAGGAGACGACGGGCGAGAACACGACGAGGAGTACCGAGCACAGCAGGCCACCGCAGAGGCTGAGCAGGGCGCCCGTCGCGGTGAAGCGCCGCCAGAACAGGGTGTAGACGAGGGTGGGCAGCAGGGCGGAGGCGGCGATGGCGAAGGCGAGGAAGGCCAGGGTGGCGGTGTTGGCGCCCCAGGACACGAGGGCGAGCAGCATGGCGAGGATGCCGATGCCGGCCGCGGCGAGCCGGGCGACCAGGAGTTCCTCGGTCTGTTTGGCGCGTCCTTTGCGGATGACCTCGCCGTAGAGGTCGTGGGCGACGGAGGAGGCCGCGGCGAGGGTGAGTCCGGCGGCCACCGCGAGGAGCGTGACGAAGGCCAGACAGGACAGGAGGGCCGTGAGGATGCCGCCGCCGAGTGCGTGGGCGAGCAGGAGCACGGCCGCGTCGCCCTTGTGGTCCATGCGTGCGATCGTGTCCCGGCCCACGACGGCGGTGGCCCCCAGGCCGAGGACGCCGGCGGCCAGGCACACCAGGCCCACCAGGCCCATCGCCCAGACGACCGAGTTGCGCAGCACGGTGGTGGAGCGGGGGGCGAGCAGCCGCATCATGACGTGCGGGAGGGCTGCGAGGCCCAGCACGATGGCCAGTTGCAGGCTGAGGAAGTCGAGTTTGCTGGTGGTGCTTGCGCCGTAGCGCAGTCCGGGCTCCAGGAAGCGTGTTCCCAGGCCGCTGTGGTCGGCGGCCGCTGAAAGCAGGGCGTCGATGTTCCAGTGGTAGTGGTGCAGCACCATCACGGCGGTCACGGTGACGCCGGCGATGAGCATCACGGCCTTGACGATCTGGATGAAGGTGGCTCCGGGCATGCCGCCGAGTGCCGCGTACACGACGACGACCGTGCCGATGACGACCACGCACAGGGTGCGGGTGGCCGCACTGGGTTCACCGGTGAACTGGGTCAACAGGGCGACGCTGCCGACGAGTTGGGCAACCAGGTAGAGGGTGGTGACGGCCAGGGTGCACAGGGACAGGGCGAGCCGGACCGGGCGCTGGCGGGCCGGCATGCGCAGGGCGATGGTGTCGCCGAGGGTGAACCGGCCCGCGTTGCGCAGGGGTTCGGCGATCAGCAGCAGGACCGTCATCCAGGCCACCGCGGTGCCGCCGAGGTAGAGGAGTCCGTCGTATCCGGTGAGCGCGACCAGACCGGTGCTGCCCAGGAGGGTGGCGGCGGAGAGGTAGTCGCCGCACATCGCCAGCCCGTTGCGCAGCGGCGACATGGTGCGGTTGCCGAGGTAGAACTCGCCGATCTCGTCGCGCTGCGGAGCGGTCAGCAACGCGGTGAACAGGGTGACGACGACCACGGAGAGAAAGAGCAGGAACGTCAGCTGCAGACTGAAGCGGTCCACGACGACGGCCGCGGTCGTCACCATGTGCGGTACCCCTCGGTGTGCGGGGAGGCGGGTGACTGGGCGGGACGGCCCGGCTGTGCGGGCTGCCGGCGGCGGGCCTGGGTGCGGAAGCCGCGGGCTATCGGGTCGACGTGTGTGCGCATGTGCACGATGCGGCGTCGCGCGATCAGGGCCATCACCACGAACTGCCCCAGTCCGAGGGCCAGTCCGAGGGTGAGGTGACCGTACAGAGAGGTGTTCATGAGGTCGGGGGTGAAGCTGGACAACAGGACATACAGCAGGAATCCGCCGACGGCGAGGGCCGTCATCCGCACTCCGGATCGCCGGTGTGCACGGCGCAGCAGCTGGAATTCAGCGCTTTCGGATATCTCGCGTCGTTTCGCCTGCTCGACATTCACGCGGGCACACCTTCTCCACTTCCTGGCGCCGCACGCATGCCGGAAAAAGAGTGCCGGAGTAGACCACCGTGCGGACTTTGTGGGGGGTTCGTGAATCTGGAATCGCCACTTTCCGGATTCCTTCGGTCCCGCCGTTGGGTGGGGCGGGAGGACCGGGAGCCGGAGTATTCCAGCGCGCCCGTTGAACTATCAACCGCACGGAAGAGTGAATTTTCGAAGCTGACTCATTCACGCACCTGACCTCGCTTTCATGGGCGCCGCACAGCCCATGAAAGCAAGGCGTACGAGAATAGTCCGTACCTTTTCCGCGGGAAGGCTGTCTCAAATGCAGTGCACAAGGACTGCCGTTGCCGGTCAGGTGCCCGGTCAGGTGCTCGGCGTCATCCGAACATGCCCGGCTGGTAGTCACCGGCGGGCTGCTGGACGATGACGTTGAAGCGGTTGTACATGTTGATCACGGCGATGGTGGCGACGAGGGCGGCGAGCTGGTCCTCGTCGAAGTGCTTGGCCGCGTTCGCCCAGGCCTCGTCCGTGACCCCGCCGGCCGCGTCCGCGATGCGGGTGCCCTGCTCCGCCAGCTCCAGGGCGGCGCGCTCGGCGTCGGTGAACACCTTGGCCTCCCGCCAGGCCGCGACGAGATGGAGACGCTGCGGGTCCTCCCCCGCGGCCAGCGCGTCCTTGGTGTGCATGTCCGTGCACATGCCGCAGCCGTTGATCTGGCTGGCGCGGAGCTTCACCAGTTCCTGCGTGGCGAGCGGCAGCGGCGACTCCGAGACGATCTTGCCCGCCGCGGTGAGGTGCCGGAAGAGCTTGGCCGCGACCGGGTTCTCGAAGAGGTTGAGTCGAGCTTCCATGATGCGCTCCTGTGCCGTTGTCGGTGGTTACACCTCTTTGACGGCACGGCCCGGCAGGTTGTGACACAGCCGGATGTGACCTGTGTCTCCCTCGCTCACCCGGTGCTCAGTCGAGCAGTCCCGCGGCCAGTGTTGCGCCCAGCTCCCAGCAGGCCTCTACGTCCGCTTTGGCGGGCTCCCCGGTGACGGTGACGGGTTTCGCGGTGCGGCGCCAGCCCAGTCCGGTCGTGATCGCCTCGATCCCGCGCACCGCTCCGGTGACGTCGCTGCCGCCATGCACGTAATAGCTGAAGGGCCTGCCCTGCGTCGCATCCAGGCACGGGTAGTAGATCTGGTCGAAGAAATGCTTGAGGGCTCCGGACATGTAGCCGATGTTGGCCGGGGTGCCGAGCAGATAGGCGTCGGCGGCCAGCACGTCGGACGCCGTGGCCGCCAGCGCCGCCCGCCGCACGACCTCGACGCCCTCGATCTCGGGCGCGGTGGCACCGGAGAGTACGGCCTCCAGCATCGTCTGGCAGTTGGGCGACGGCGTGTGGTGCACGATCAGCAAGGTGGGCACACCCGCACCCTAGTTCAGCGGCTCAGCACAGCACCCGCAGCGCTCCCGGCAGCACTCTGACCGTGACGGGCAGGACGGCCTCGACCTCGCCGTCGGCGCCGTAGGGCACATCGCGGTCGGCGGAGATGGTGATCTCCCTGCCGCGCACGATGCGCACCTGCGGCCGGTTGACATGGCTGCCCGTCTTCAGTTCGTTCATCAGGGCGAAGAAGAGCCGCCGGGGCGCCTCGCTGATCATCACCACGTCCAGGAGGCCGTCGTCCACGCGGGCGTCGGGGGCGATGAGGCGGCCGGAGCCGTAGTAGCCGGAGTTGGCGGCCACCACGGTGTAGCCGGTGTGGTGGTGTTCCTTGCCGTCGACGGTGACCCGGTAGCGGGCGGGGCGCCAGCTGGTGACCGCGCGGAGGCCGCCGGCGTAGTAGGAGGCCGCGCCGCGCAGGAGTTTCGCGTGGTTGGCGTGGCGGTTGGCGAGGGCGTCGACGCCCGCGTACACGCTGCCGAGGACGACGGTGCGGTCGTGTACGGCGGACGCGACCTCGATGGTGTCGACCGCGCGCGGCTCACGGTGGAGCAGCACCTCGGCCAACTCCTTTGGCTGCGTGGGAAGTTCGAGTGCCCGGGCGAAGTCGTTGCCGCGGCCGGCCGGGACCAGGCCGAGTACGGCTCCGGTACCGCTGAGGGCGCCGCCGATGCCGCCGGCCATGCCGTCCCCGCCGACGGCGAGCACCACCCGGCCCTGGCCGCCCGCCTGCCTGGCGAGTTCCTGGGCGTGGGCCAGGCTGCGGCTGTACTCGGTCCGCAGCTCGGCGCCCGCCTCCCGCAGCGGCCTGGCCACGGCGAGCAGCGCGGCGGCCGAGGTGGATCCGCCCGCGGTGGGGTTGACGACGGCGGTGAACTGTCGCATCGGTGTGCCTCCGAGGACGGACGGGTCGGTACGGCCGGACAGGGGTGACGGTCAGTCGTCGAGGGGAAGCAGGATCCCGGGGTTGAGGAGTCCGGCCGGGTCCAGTCGCCGCTTCACGGCGCGCAGGGCCTCGACGGCCAGCGGGCCGGCCTCGCGGACGTACCAGTCCCGGTGGTCGGTGCCCACGCCGTGGTGGTGGGTGATGGTGCCGCCGGCGGCGAGGATCGCCTCGTTGGCGGCGTGCTTGGCGCGGGTCCAGTGCGCGAGGGGGTCCTCGCCCTGGGCGGAGACGACGGTGAAGTACAGCGAGGCGCCGTTCTCGTAGACGTGCGAGATGTGGCACATGACCAGAGGCGGTGTGCCGGCCTCGGTGAGGGTGGTGGTGAGCGCGTCTCGTACGGCCGAGTAGAGCTCGGGGACGCGGGACCAGAAGGTCGCCGTCTCGAGCGTTTCGGCGAAGGCGCCGGCGTCGAGGAGGGCGTCGCGCAGATAGGGCGCCGAGTAGCGGCCGTGCGCCCAGCACTCGCCGGGCTCCTCGCCGAGCGGCGTGCCACCGCACTCGCGCAGCACGGCCCCAGCACGCTGCCGACGGTACGAGACGTCCTCATCCGTGCCCTCGTATCCGGCGATCGCCGTGCATCCGGCGGCCGCCTGGGCGTCAAAGGAGCCGATCGCGTCCGGCTGGGCGAGACCGATGAGGGTCTCGGTCTCGTCGGACAGGCGCAGCACGGTCGGGCGCGGCCCGTCCTGGGCGAGGCGGCGCAGTGCGGCGGCGCCCTCCTCGAAGGAGGGGAAGCGCCAGCCTTCGTGGACGCGGGTCTGCGGGACGGGGCGGATGCGGACCGTCACGGACGTGATCACGCCGAACGCTCCCTCCGAGCCGAGGACGAGCTGGCGCAGGTCGGGTCCGGCGGCGGAACGCGGGGCGCGGCCCGTGTCGATGGTGCCCTCGGGGGTGGCCAGGGTGAGGCCGAGGACCATCTCGTCGAAGCGGCCGTAGCCTGCCGAGGCCTGGCCGCTGGAGCGGGTGGCGGCGAAACCGCCGACGGTGGCCCATTCGTAGGACTGCGGGAAGTGGCCGAGGGTGAAGCCGTGTTCGGCGAGCAGCGCCTCGGCCTGCGGGGCGCGCAGGCCCGGTTGCAGGGTGGCGGTGCGGGAGACGGGGTCGAGGGCGAGCAGGCCGTCCATGCGCCGCAGGTCCAGGGCTACGAAGGTGCCCTGCTGCCGGGGGGCGAGTCCGCCGACGACTGAGGTGCCGCCGCCGAACGGGACGAGCGCCAGGCCGTGTTCGGCACACGCGCGCAGCACGGCGAGTACCTCGTCGTGGCCGGCCGGGAGCAGCACGGCCGCCGGGGTGTCCTCGACGTCGCCCTCCCGGATGCGCAGCAGATCGGGGGTGGACTTGCCGCGGGTGTGCCGGATGCGGGTCTCCGCGTCCGTGCGCACGTACTCCTCACCGCCCACGGCCGCCACCAGGGCCTGGTGCACCGCAGGCTCCAACTGCCCTTCCGGCACGGCGATGTCCGCCAGGCCGACCGGCTCCGCGCTGCGCGGCTTGACGCCGAGCAGATCGCGCAACAGCCCGATCACCGTGCCGGGCAGCGGCGTCGCCCTGGCCGGGTCGCCCCAGCCGCTCCACAGCATGTCCATGACTGTCGTCCTCACCGGTCGATTCGAGCGATTCCGTTCGAGCTGTTCCGTCTTCCGACGACCCTGCGGGGCGCCGAGGCGTTACACTGTGACACATGACGCCTATTCGTCACAACAGCTCGGACAGTGATGCGGTGCTCGACGCGGTGCGGGACTGCGTGCTGGCCGTCGGGGTCCGCCGTACGACACTCACCGACGTGGCCCGCCGCGCGGGCGTCTCCCGGATGACGCTGTACCGGCGCTGGCCCGATGTGCGCACCCTGGTCGGAGACCTGATGACCCGGGAGTGGGTCGACGTGGCCACGCGGGCGATACCCGAGCGCAGACCGGAGGCGAACGCGCGCGGCCTGCTGGTGGAGGGACTGGTGGCGGGAGTGGAGTCCTTCCGCGCCCATCCCCTCTTCCGCAAGATCGTCGACGTCGATCCCGAACTGCTTCTGCCCTATGTCCTGGACCGTCGCGGCGCCAGCCAGATCGCGCTCCTGGAACTGCTGGCCGACGGCCTGAAGCAGGGGCACGCCGACGGGTCGGTCCGCGTCGGCCATCCCGAGCGCCAGGCCCGCTCGCTGCTGCTGATCGTCCAGTCCTTCACCCTGTCCCTGCGGACCATGACCGACGAGGACGACGCCGAGCTGTCCTCCGCGGCCTTCCTCACGGAGCTGCGCTCCATCCTGGAGAGGACCCTCACACCATGAGCCCCAGCCCCGCAGCTCCCGAATCGTCCCTGTCCGCCGCCCGGCGCTCGCGCGAACTGGCCGAGACCGTCGGCGGCCCCGCCGTGGACGTCCTCGTCGTCGGGCTCGGCGCCACCGGTGCCGGAGCCGCCCTGGACGCCGCGGCGCGCGGCCTGAGCGTCGCCGCCGTCGACGCCCACGACCTGGCCTTCGGCACCTCCCGCTGGAGCAGCAAGCTCATCCATGGCGGGCTGCGCTATCTGGCCTCGGGCCAGCTCGACGTCGCCCACGAGAGCGCGGTCGAGCGGGATGTGCTGATGGAGCGCACGGCACCCCACCTGGTCCGCGCGCAGCCGTTCGTCCTGCCTCTGACCCCGCTGGTCTCCCGCGGTCAGGCGGCGCTCGCCTGGGCCGGCTTCCGGGCCGGCGACACCCTGCGCCTGACGGCCCGCACCGCCCGGGCCACGCTGCCCGCGCCCCGCCGGCTCTCCGCCCTGGAGACCCGCCATCTGGCCCCCGCCCTGCGCACCGACGGACTGCGCGGCGGCCTGCTGTCCTGGGACGGCCGCCTCGTCGACGACGCCCGCCTGGTGACCGCCGTCGCCCGCACCGCGGCCGCCCACGGGGCACGCGTCCTGACCCGCGTCAGGGCGCTGGAACTCACCGCCTCCGGTGCCCGCGTCCGCGACGAACTCACCGGTGAGGAGGGCGAGATCAGGGCCCGCGCGGTGATCAACGCCTCCGGTGTCTGGGCGGGCGGCCTGGTGGAGGGCATCCGCATCCGCCCCTCCCGCGGCACCCACCTGATCCTGCGCTCGGACCACCTCGGCCCCCTCCCGGCCGGCCTGCACATCCCCATCCCCGGGGAGACGAACCGCTTCGTCCTCGTCCTGCCGCAGGACGACGGCCGCGTCTACGTCGGCCTCACCGACGAACCCGTCGAGGGCGACATCCCCGACGTGCCCGAGGCGCCCGAGAGCGACATCGGCTTCCTCCTCGACGTCCTGGGCTCGGTCCTCGACGTCCCGGTCCGGCGCGAGGACGTCGTCGGGGCCTTCGCGGGGCTGCGCCCCCTGCTGGACACCGCACCGCAGGCCGGGTCCGGCGCCGTGGCCAGGACCGCCGACATCTCCCGCCGGCACGCGGTGCTCACCTCGTCCGAGGGCGTCATCACCGTGGTCGGCGGCAAGCTCACCACCTACCGGCGCATGGCCGAGGACGCCGTGGACGCCGCCGTCGCCGCCCGCCGCCTCCCCGCCGGCCCCTCGACCACGGCCGTCCTCCCGCTCGTCGGCGCCGCGTCCCCCCGGACGCTCGACGCGGTGCGGGCACCTCGCCATCTGGTACGGCGCTACGGCATCGAGGCACCAGCCGTCCTCGCACTCGGCGCGGACGCCCCCCGGCTCGGCGAGCAAGTGCTGCCTGGGCATCCGGTGACTGCCGCCGAACTTGTGTGGGCGGTGCGCCACGAGGGCGCCCTCGACGAGTCCGACATCCTCGACCGCCGCACCCGGATCGGCATGGTGCCGGCAGACCGTGCCGCGGCGCTGGACACCGCGCGGGAACTGCTCGGGGAGGCCTTGTCCCGGAAGGGCTGAGAGCCCGCGGCCCGCCCGCCGATCCACTCGGCTCGGCGGCGCCGGCTCGGCTCCCCGGGCTCGGCGCGCGGCATGGCAAATGTGCGCCTATGCTCCATTTGCGTGACACATACCTTCGACGAGCTGGTCGAGAAACAGCGCGCAGCCGACGAGGCGCACCTCCGGGTCGAGGAGCTGCAGCACTCGTACGGCCCGGTGACCCAGCCCGGTGGCTGGAGCGGACAGCAGGCCGACACCTATGAGACCGCCCGCCGCGCCTGGCGCGACCTGGCCCGCGAGGCGCGGACGTCGGTGACCGAGTATGCGAAGGAGTCCGGCAAGTCTCGGAACGAGGTCGAGGCGGAGGTCGAGCGGGCGGTACGGCAGTCCAAACAGAGGAGCTGACCGGCCGCCGCCTGCTATGATCTTGCGGGTTTCCGGAACCCCCTCGCTCACACTCCGCCTCCGCGGACGTCGCGGGCCGCCATCGGAGCGGCCGGTTCCGTCTCGAAACGCACCGCACTCCATGTGACACCCCATCAGCACCCTGCTGATGGGGTGTCACGCGTTTTACGCCCGGTTCCCGTTCCAGGCGCCGGACGACACCTCACCGAAAGGACCCTCCGACCGCGATGACCTCCCTGCCCCGCAAGGACACAGGCGAACCGACACCCGAAGCACCGGACATCCCGCTGCGCCGGATCCCCGACTTCCGCTGGTTCTGGCTCTCTCGCGTGGTCTCCGGGCTGGGATCCGCCGTCACCACGGTGGCCCTGCCCGTGCTGGCCTTCCAGGAGACCGGCTCGCCGCTGATCGTCTCGCTGGTGGCGGCCTCGGCGACCCTGCCCTACGTGGTCTTCGGGCTGATCGCGGGCACCGTCGCGGACCGGACCGACCGTCGCCGCCTGATGATCCTCACCGACTGGCTCAACGCCGCCTGCATCGCCTCCGTACCGGCCGCCTCCGCCCTGGGCATCCTGACCGGCGGCCAGGTTCTCGTCGTGGCCTTCGCCTCGGCCGCTCTCGGCCTCTTCTTCGACGCGGGGGTGTACGGCTTCGTCCCCGACATCGTCGGCAAGGACAAGCTCACCGAGGCCAACAGCGCCGTGTACGGGGCCGAGACCGTCGTACGCATCGCAGGGAACGCGGTGGCGGGAGGTCTGATCGTCCTGTTCCGCCCGGCCGGCACTCTGGCGCTGGACGCCCTGTCCTTCGCCGCCTCCGCCCTGCTCATCAAGGCGGTCACGTACACCTCCCTGTCCGACAGGCCGGCGGTGAAGCGGCCGGGATTCAGGGAGTCCGTCCGGGAAGGAGTCCGCTTCCTCCGCAACCACTCGACGCTGCGCCTGATGACGGTGGTCGGCACCCTGCAGTCCTTCTCCGGCGGGGCCGTCATCGGCCAGCTCGTCGTCTTCGCCGACCGCGTGCTGTCCATCCACGGCTCCGACGGGCGGATCGGCCTGCTGTACATGGGATGGAGTGCCGGAGGCATCGGCGGATCCTTCCTGCTGCCCCGGCTGCGGCACCGTTTCGAGGCGTTCCCCCTTCTCCTGGGGGTGCTTCCCGCCGGGGCCCTGCTCGGCCTGTTGGTCGTCCTCAGTTCGGACTGGCGGGTCACGCTGGTCGCCCTGACCGTATGGGGGTCGGCCTACCTCGTGGTCCTGGTGAACACGATGACCTACTCCCAGGAGGTGACGCCGCCCGAGCTCCAGGGCCGGGTCAACACCACGCGCCGGATGCTCTCCTCAGGTCTGGGTGTTCCGCTCGGCGCCCTGGTGGCCGGCACCCTCACCGTGCGGATCGGCGTCCGGGCCGGGATGTCGACGGCCGTCGTCTCGATCGCCCTGGCGGCCCTGCTGGTCTGGGGTGTCCAGGCGCGCAGGCGGCTGCGGGCAGCGGCGTAGCAGCGGTGCCGGGGCCCCTGGAACGGCACCAGGGGCCCCAGGTGTCAGCGCAGGTAACTGCGCCGTGTACGGGTGAGCAGGAACAGCCCTGCGAGCAGCAGCACGGTGCCGACCGTGGCCGGCCACAAGGTCGTGCCGGTCTCGGCCAGCGCGCCGCTCCGGGTCGCCTGCGGTTCGGTCTGATTGCCGGCGGCGGGGACGTTCCCGCCTGTGGCCTGGGGCTGGGTGGAGTTGTCGCCGGTGTTGGTGCCGCCGTTCGCCGGGGCGGCAGCGGCGCTGTGGGAGGCCTTGGACGTCGCGTAGACCCTCGGTTCCGACGTGCTGGAGATCGTGGGCTCGTCGCCGTTCGCCGGCTGCCCGGTTTCCGGAGCCGTGGTCGTGGGCTGCCCGTTCTGGTCACCGGATCCGCTGCCGGAGTTCCCCTTGCCGGACCCGTCGCCCGAGTTGCCGTTGTCGTTCCCGGCGGGCGGCGTGGTCGGGTCGTCGGTGGGCTGGGCGGTCGGCTCCTGGGTGGGCTGGGCGGTGGCAGTCGGCTGGTCGGTGGCAGTCGGCTGGTCCGTGGGCTGCCCGCTGGGCTGGTCCGTCGGATTCCCGGTCGGCGGCTGGGTCGCTCCCCCGCCGGAGCCCGGGTCCTCGCCGGTGCCCGCACCGCACTCACGGCCGCCGTTGATGCAGGACACGACCTCCTTCATGAGGCCCTCGTCGAAGACGTTGATGAAGTCGCCGTGGTCGGTGACCGGCTTGTGGAGCTGCTCGGGGAAGGAGTCCACCGCGAACAGCGGGGTCGTACGGCCGCCGTCCTGCAGGCTCGGTGCCTTCACGTCGTAGACGATGCGCTGGACCAGTTGCGGGATGGCCTTGAAGCCGTTCGGGCAGTTGCCGGAGGCGTCGGCGAACGCCACGTGGGTGCGGTGGTTGGCGCTGTCGATGTTGCGCCCGTCCCAGCAGCTCTGGAACCGGAAGGTGCGGACCACGTCGCTGCCCTGCGGGCACAGCGGGTACTTGTCCTTCAGCTGCCGGTCCTCGAACCCGGTGCAGCTCCAGGAGGCGTTGGCGTTGGCCGGTCCGTTGACGAACGCCTTGGCGTCGCCGGTGATGATGCGCAGCAGCCGGGGCATCTCCGTGACCTGGCTGCGCGGGCTGCCGATGAACGTCATCGTGACCTGCTTGGGCGTCACGATCTGGCCCGCGTTGCCCTCGATGCCGCCGCCGGGCGAGTTCGCGTCCTTGTCCTGGGTGCCGTTCTGCAGCCGCAGCACCGGCCAGTAGTACGTGGACTTGTCGCCGGGGTTCTCGCAGCTGGTCTGGGCGTTCGCGAGGTCGTTGTCGCTGGCGAAGGCGTTGTTGGACTGGTTGCCGACGTAGTCGTGGAAGTGGTGGGCGCCGTTGGTGACGCCCGGGGCGACGATCACGTTGTCGGAGTTGCGCAGGCCGTTCTCATTCACCCCGCAACTGGTGGTGAAGGTGCCCTTGGAGACGAAGGACTTGAGGTCCGGCGCCGGGGCGTTGGGCTGAACCGAGTTGATGTCCTGGTAGTCCGCTGGGACCGGTCCGTTGCCGGCCTGGCCCCCGTTGCCGCCCTGCTGACCGCCGCCGTTCTGCTGGCCGCCGTTCTGCTGGCCGCCGTTCTGCTGGTCTCCCTGCCCCTGCTGCTGGCCGCCCTGCGAACCCTGGCCGCCGTTCTGGTCGTTCCAGGTGCGCATCGAGCAGTCCGCCATGGAGTCGAGCCCGTCGGGACGCCGCCCGGCCTGGTCCATGGCGTTGCCGATGCGGTCGAGGGACCCGCTCCGCTTCTCCTCCAGCGGCTTCATGACCTGGTCGTCGGTGTAGCCGCTGTCCTGGCGCTGTTCCGGCGTCGCCGCCTGCAGCCGCTGGTAGGCCTCCGCTATCTGCTGGTCCATCGAGGCGAGTTCCTTGTCGACCTCACCCCGCGCCCGGTCCGGCACCTGCGTCAACTTGCTGCCGACGTCCGGGCAGTCGATCGTGCCGGCCGCGGCACTGCGCGTCTGCGCCCCGTCCGTGCCCGAACCGCCTTCCGTCGCGGAGGCGTAGACATTGACCGCCACCAGCCCGCCCCCGCCCAGCATCAGCGCGAATGCCGCAAAGGTTGCGCGGCGCGGGCCGGTTGGACGTCTGCGCGTGTTGCGTCCCACGAGAGTTCTCCTACGGATCACGGCGGTCGGGCATGGAAATCCCTCGCCACATACGGACGGCGGAACCAGCGTGTTCAAGCACCCCACGGATTCATACGAACCTCTCAGAAAGCGCGTGCCCCCACATCCCCACACGTGGCGCAAACCGGGACAGCACGGCACCGTGGAAACGTGGCCGGGCAGGACTTCGACGTGTGGAGCGCCGGGGACGCGTACGAGCGGTACATGGGGCGCTGGAGCCGTCTGGTGGCCGACGAGTTCGTGGCCCGGCCGGCGTGTGCGCCCGGAGCCCGGTGGCTGGACGTGGGCTGCGGTTCGGGGGCGCCTGCGTCGGCCGTGGCGCGCAGGTGCCGGCCCCGGACGCTGCTCGGGGTCGAGCCGTCTGCCGGGTTCGTGGCCGCGGCCCGGGCACACGGGCCCCCTCCCGCGCTCTTCCCCAGGGACGACGCGCGGGCCCTTCCCGTGGGCGACGCCGCGGTGGACGTAGCCATCAGCGGACTGGTCCTCAACTTCCTCGCCGAGCCCGGTGCCGCGGTCGCCGAAGCCGCGCGCGTGTCACGCCGGGCGGGCTGGTCGCCGCGTATGTGTGGGACTAAGCCGAAGGCATAGGGTTTCTGGGGTTTCTACGGCGCTTCTGGGAGGCCGTGGCCGCCGTCGATCCCGGGTCGGCGGCCCAGCTGGACGAGGGCCGCCGTTCCCGCTGTGCCGGCCGGCCCCACTGCGGCGGCTGTGGAGCGAGGCCGCGCTGGTCGAGGTGGAGGTCGTATCCCTCGAAGTCCCCACTCTCTTCGCCGACTTCGCCGACCTGTGGGACCCGTTCCGGGCCGGGCAGGGGCCCGCCCCCGGTTACGTCGCCTAGCTCGCTCCGGCCGCCGAGGAGCATCTGGGCAGGGGCCGACAGCTGACAGCCGGCCCGCGATACCGCAGATCGCCGCGCGGCTCAGTGACCCGCACGCCGTGGCCCCGCAGAGCCCCGACCAGGGGTACGGCCACGGAGGCGGATCGGCGACGCGTGAACGGCGTGTCAGGCACGCGCAGGGTACGGCCTGACCGCGGTGGTCCGTCGCCTCAGTCGGCCGCGAACTCCCCGCGTTCCCGCACGGTCATCAGCATCTTCCCGGGCCGTGCGGTGGCCCGGCCGACGGGGCGGACGACCTGGCCCGGGGCCAGCTCCAACCGCACCCGGCGCAGAATGGTGGCCAGGCTCGTGGTGAGCTCCGTCATCGCGAACCTGTCCCCCATGCACTTGTGCTTGCCCGCGCCAAAGGGGAGGAACCCGCCCGGCGGAGGCTTCTGCTTGTCGTCCAGCCACCGGTCCGGATCGAACTTCAGTGGTTCCGGGTAGTACTCCGGGTCACGGTGCAGGGCGTGCTGGCAGTACGCGAGTTCGGTGTCGGCGGGCAGGGTCCACTCCCCGAGCCGGGTCTCGGTGAGCGTGCGCCGGGTGACGATCCACCCCATGTGATGCAGCCTCAGGACCTCCGTGACGACCCGGTTCAGGTACGGCAGGCCGGTGATGTCGTCGAAGGTGATGGGCCGGTCGCCGAGCACCTCGTGGAGTTCGGCGAGGACGCGGGCCTCGATGTCCGGGTTCCTGGCGAGTTCGTACATGGCCCAGGCCAGGACGGTGGCCGTGGTCTCCGTGCCGGCCACTGCGAGCGTGAGGATCTCGGAGCAGATCTGCTGGTCGGTCAGCGGAAGGCCGGTGTTCTCGTCCTTCGCCTCCATCAGCATGGAGAGCATGTCGCCGGTGTTGTGCCCGGTGGCGCGAAGGTCGGTGACCGCCTTGCTGACGGTGGCGTGCACGGCGTCACGAGCCCGCATGAAGCGGCGGTTGTACGGCAGCGGCAGGCGCTCGACCCAGTCGGGCAGGATGAGGCGCACGCCCACGCCGTCCATCACCACGACGATGTTCTGCTGCAGCCGGCGGAAGGTGTCAGCGTCGAGGCTGCCGGAGAAGATGGTCTGGGTGAGCATGTCCAGCGACAGTTTGACCATCGTCTCGCGGACTTCGATGCGTTGCCCCGGCTGCCAGCTGTCGACGGCCTCGGTCGCCTGCCCACGCATCACGTCGACGTAGCCGGCGATCTCGGCGCGCCCCAGGGCGGGTTGGAGCTGACGGCGCTTGCGTACGTGTTCCTGCCCGGCGACGGTGATCACCGATTCGCCCAGGAGTTGGCCCATCTTGTCGAACAGACGGCCCTTGTCGAGTGTGGGGGCCAGATCGGTGAGCATCGTCCTGATGAGGGCGGGTTCCTGCACGACCAGCGTGCGGGTGCCGGGTTGCAGGGTGATCTCGACGAGCGGGCCGTATCGCCGGCGAAGCGAGGTGGTGAAGGCGAGGTTGTCGCGCAAGAGCTGTATCGCGTGACCGAGCAACGGGAGTGATCCCGCCGCGCGTGGTATGGGGGGAGGCGCTACAAGCGTCACGAGGCGTCATGCTCCCTTCAAGGTGATCAATTCGCCTTTATGTCTGCCCAGGCGCGCACCTGGGGCAATCCGACGTGCCGCGTGTCCTCCGCCACGCCCGTCCTGCCCGTCCCTTTCACGCCTCCAGCCAGAACCCGGTGCGTTCCAGCCACAGTTCGAGCAGTTCCGCATCGCCTTCGGTGGCGACGGCGGGTGAGGGGCGGCGGTAGAGGAACAGGAGCAGGTCCGTCACAGGCCCCTTTACGGTCGCCGCGGCCGCCGCGCGCCCGCTGTGCCACACGGGCCGGTCGCCGCCGAGGTCGACGTGCCACTGTCCGGCACCGGTCGCCTCGAACTGGAGCGTACGACCGGGGCCGAGCAGGCCGGGCGCTCCCGGCCGGGGCTCGTACGCCTCGGGGACCGTCGCGAACTCCATCCACTCCTGCACCGCGTCCGCGGCCAGCTCGTCGTCGAGCGTGAAGGCGGCGCCGGTCGCCAGTGCGGCGTCGGCCCGGTGCACGACGGTCTCGTGCGTCATCCTCCTGGCCCAGAAAGAGGTTGTGTTCCGCTCGTGGGCCGGCGTCCACACCCGCGCATCGGGGCCGGCATCGCGCAGGGCGCCACCGAGTTGCGCGGCTCCCTCGGCGAGCCAGTCGTCCAGTGCACCGTCGTCCAGGTGGGCGTATGCGGCCGGGTCGTCGACGGGATCGCCGGGAACGGGTTCGACGGCTCGCGTGCGGACCACCTCCTCCGCCCAGCGATGGTCCCCGCCAACGTGCCGCAGCAGTCGGCCGAGATCCCAGCCGGGGCACGTGGACACCGGGGTGCTCGTGTCCGCCCCTCTGATCTGTGTTCGGAGCAGGTCGGTCTGGACGACGATTTCGCGACAACAGCGGTCGAAGGTCAGCGAAGTCATCCGCTCATCATGGGCGAACCGGCCCGTCCACCGCACTCGGATTCGGCGTGCACGCATTTCTTGAAGAGACGAAGCGGACTCGTGTCACCGAGACTTCACCTCTTGACGCCTTTGGTTCAGACCTTTAGGTTCCCGGTCACACAGCTTCACGAGTACGCCCAGCGTTCATCCACATGAACCACCCCGCGCTACCCCCACCCTCCGCCCTTCCCTGCCGGCGAAAGGCTGTGCCCCACCGATGAACCCCCAACCCCCCACCCACGGCGCCGCGTTGCGCGCCTGTCTGGCCCTGGCCCTGTCCGCCCTCTCCGCCGGAGCCCTCACCGCCGCGCCCGCCGACGCCGCCCCGGCCGCAGCCCCCATGGCCGTCGCGCCGTACCTCTACAACGGCTGGGGCAGCCCGCCCGACCCGTCCACCATCGCCAACGCCACCGGCGTCAAGTGGTTCACCCTCGCCTTCGTCCTCAGCAACGGACACTGCAATCCGCAGTGGGACGGCAGCCGCCCGCTCACCGGTGGCGTCGACCAGCGGACCGTCAACTCCGTGCGCGCCGGCGGCGGTGACGTCATCCTCTCTTTCGGCGGCTACAGCGGCAACAAGCTGGAGAGCTCCTGCTCAAACGCCGGGGAGCTGGCAGCCGCGTACCAGAAGGTCATAGGCGCCTACCGGCTCAAAGCGATCGACATCGACATCGAGGCCGACGCCTACAGCAACCCGGCCGTGCAGCAGCGCACGGTGGATGCGCTGAAGACCGTGAAGGCGAACAACCCGGGCCTGAAGGTGTACGTCACCATCGGCACCGACCAGAGCGGGCCCGACACCAGCCTGATCAAACGGGCGGCCGCGTCCCGGCTGTCGGTGGACGCCTGGGCCATCATGCCGTTCGACTTCGGGGGCGCCGGCCAGAACATGGGGACGCTCACCCTGAAGGCGGCCGAGGGCCTCAAGTCCGCGCTGAAGAGCGCCTACGGCTACGGCGACGACCAGGCCTACCGGACCATGGGCATCTCCTCCATGAACGGGATCACGGACCAGAACGAGAAGGTCACCGTCGCCGACTTCCGCGCCATCCTCGGCTACGCCCGGCAGCACCACCTCGCCCGGCTCACCTTCTGGTCCGCCAACCGCGACCGCCCCTGCACCGGCGGCGGCGCGGACAGCTGTTCCGGCGTCGCCCAGCAGGCCTGGGACTACACGCGCGTCTTCGCCCAGTACACCGGCTGAACTCCCCCGCACCCGTGCCTGCAGGCCATCCGAACCGGCGCTGTACGCATCCTCGTGCCCAGGCGCCCCCGCCCCGCATGTAGCGCCCGGATCCGGTGCGTTGGGCGGCGGACTGCAGCAGGTCGTCGTGGAAGCCGCCGACATCGAGATCCTCGCCTCGGTCGACCCGAGCAGCTTCCCGCTCGGCACCGATCCCGGCCGGCGCTGGTAGAGAGGTTCGCGAGCGAGACGCAGAACCGCTCCCCGCTCGACGGCCTGAAGTGGCTGGGCGGTACCGCGAGTTCACCCCCGCACGCGCACTCCTGAGCCGGTGCGCGACGGGGCCCCGACCGCCGCGCGGGTGCGGTCGGGGCCCCGCACCCCGCCCCGTCACCGGCTCCGAACCCGAACCGCACTGGCGTTCCCTACGATGACCCGGTGACGAGTGACACCCCCACACGGTCCGACGTCGACGAAGACGCCCGCGCGACCGCCGCGCCCGAGGCGACCCCCTGGGCGCAGCGGCTGCGGCGGTTCGGCTACCCGGCAGCCCCCCGCACCGACGTCCGTGCCCGGCTGGTGCCGCCCTTTCCCGAACCGGCCACGAGAATCTGGGAGTTGGTGGGCCTCGGCCCCCGAACGGCACGCCGCCTCGCGCGCTCCATGGGCTGGCTGGGACCGGTACTCGTCGCCGTGCTGGCGGGCGTGCTCAGGTTCTGGCGGCTGGGCCAACCACGGGCCGTCGTTTTCGACGAGACGTACTACGCCAAGGACGCCTGGGCGATGCTGCGGCTGGGCTACGAGGGCAGCTGGCCGGACCGCAAGATCGCCGACCCGCAGATCCTGGCGCACCCCCAGGTGATCCCGCTCTCCGACACGGGCAGCTTCGTCGCGCATCCGCCGATGGGCAAGTGGGTCATCGCCCTCGGGGAGGGTGTGTTCGGACTCGACCCGTTCGGCTGGCGGTTCATGACGGCGGCGCTCGGCACCCTGTCCGTGCTCATGCTGTGCCGAATAGGGCGCCGGCTGTTCCGTTCGACAGTGCTCGGCTGCCTCGCCGGTGCGCTGCTGGCGGTGGACGGTCTGCACTTCGTGATGAGCCGCACCGCCCTGCTGGACCTTGTGGTGATGTTCTTCGCGCTGGCGGCGTTCGGCTGCCTGCTGGTCGACCGGGACAAGGCGCGGGCCCGGCTGGCGGCCGCCCTGCCCGTCGGCGACGACGGCTTCGCGCGTCCCGATGCGCACATCGGCGAACAGGTCGGCACAGGCCTGCGTCCGTGGCGGCTCGCGGCCGGTGTCCTGCTTGGACTGGCCGCCGCGAGCAAGTGGAACGGCCTCTACTTCCTCGTCTTCTTCACCGCCCTGACTCTCCTGTGGGACGTCGGTGCCCGCCGCGTGGTCGGCGCGGGCCACCCGTACCGGGCGGTGCTGCGCAAGGACCTCGGCTGGTCGGCGCTCTCCCTGGTACCGGTCGCCGTAGTGACGTACCTGGCGACCTGGACCGGATGGTTCCTGTCCGACAACGGCTACAACCGGCACTGGGCGGACGGCCACGGCGGCACCTGGTCCTGGATCCCGGCTCCGCTGCGCAGCCTGTGGCACTACGAACACGCCGTCTACCAGTTCAACATCGGTCTCCACGCCCCGCACCGCTACCAGTCCAACCCGTGGAGCTGGCTGGTCCAGGGGCGCCCCGTGGCGTTCTACTACCAGTCGCCGAAGGCCGGGCAGCAGGGCTGTCATGCCGCCACCGGCTGCTCGCAGGAGATCCTCGGTCTGGGCACCCCGCTGCTGTGGTGGGCGGCCTGCGGCGCGCTGCTCTACCTGCTGTTCCGGTGGGCGCTGCGCCGCGACTGGCGCGCGGGCGCGGTCCTGTGCGCGGTCGGCGCCGGATATCTTCCGTGGTTCAACTACCAGGACCGTACGATCTTTTCCTTCTACGCCGTGGCGTTCGTGCCCTACCTGTGCCTGGCCGTCGCCATGATGGTCGGCGCCCTGCTCGGACCCTCGGGAGCGGACGAGCGGCGCCGGCTGGTCGGCGCGGTGAGCGCGGGCGTGCTGGTGCTGCTCATCGCATGGAACTTCATCTACTTCTATCCGCTCTATACGGGCACGACGATCCCGTACGGCGACTGGCGGGCCCGGATGTGGCTGGACACCTGGATTTGAAGCCGGAGTTGACGTGCCCGGCCGTCACAGGGTGTCCGATTCGCCTGTCGAGCGGCCGAGATACGTGACCGGTCCCGCATCGGGCACGTCGATCCGGTGGAAGCCCAGCCGGTCGTAGAAGGCTCTGGCCGGGGTGTTGACCGTGACCATGGAGAGGTGTACGGCGGTGACGCCCCGCTCGTGCAGGGCCCGCAGGAAGGTGCGCATCAGCGCGCGGCCGTGGCCACGGCCCTGCCACGCGGGGAGCAGGTCGATGTGCAGATGGGCGGGGTACGCGGCGACCTCGGGGACCAGCATCCGTTCCGGGTGGTGCAGCAGGGGGATCATGTGTTCGTCCGGGGTCCTCGGCGGCCCTGCGGGCTCCGGGTGGCGGTCGGCGACCAGCGGCAGCCACTTGGTGCGGAAGGCTTCGACGAAGCGGGGGGTGTCCGCGGTGCCGAGGATGTAGCCGACCGCCCGGCCGTGCCCGTCGTCCAGGACGAAGGCCAGCTCCGGCTCCAGCACGACGTAGGGCACCGCGAAGATCGTCGGGAAGATGCTGGGGTCCGCGTAGACAGGGCGGCTGTCCTGGCCGTTGTGCGCGGTGCGGATGCAGATGTCCTCGAGGCCTTCGCGGTCCTCGAAGCGATACGGGCGGATGGCGGGCGTGGAGGTCACCGCAGCATCCTGCACATCTGGGAGCGCTCCCACAAGGTTCTGTGCGACTCCGTGCCGTCCTCCCAGGCGCCGAGGAAGCGCGAGGGCCGTCGTGCATGCGACACCCGGGAGTCGTGATTCGTCTGCGGAGACTGGGACCGCCCAGGTGCGCCACACGCCCGTCGTGGCGCATTCTTGCTGTGTCGCCCGCTGGACGGCGTACGGACGAGGTAGGGCCGATGACTCGCGCGGAGTACGCACACCGGACGCCCGGGCAGCTGGCCGCACTGCTGATCGACGCCTCGACGGAGGCGATCGGCGCGGCCGGCGGGCACTCGGGAGGGGTCTATCTGCGCTCCGGCACGCCCGGACTGTTGCGGCTTGCGGTGCTCGCGGGGCTGCCCGGCCCGCTGTTCCGGCCCTGGTGGCGCCTGCATGTGGACCGCCCTTTCCCGGTGGCCGACGCCTTCCGGCTCGGCGTACAGGTGGTCCTGCCGAACGCCGCGGAGACGATGCGCCGCTATCCCCAGTTCGCGGCCGGGCTGCCCTTCCAGTTCGGGTCGATGTACGTACCGATCGGGTGCGGGTCGACGACCTTCGGTGTGCTCACGGTGCTGCGGCCCTCCACCGCGGACGCCACCGAACTGCTCCATCACCGCGATCGCATGGTGCGGCTGGCCGAGGACCTTGGCTGGGCCCTGCGGCGGCTGGAGGACGGCGGCAGGTCGTCGGTCGCCTGGGACGGGGAGCCCGTGTGCGTACGGCCGCCCGGCGCGCGCCCGCCCGCCGGACGTGCCGGGGGTTTCGCCTGGGATCCGGTGACGGACGTCGTGACCGTGGACGAACGCCTCCCCGCCCTGCTGGGGGTGCCGATCGACGCGTTCGCCACGTCCGTGGAAGCGCTGGCGGAGGCCGTGGCCCCGGCCGAGACACCGCGGGTCCTGGCCGCGCTGCGGGAGACGGCCGCGGGCAGACCGCCGCCCCTGCCGCTGTACGTGCGGGCCGAGGACGGCGCACTGCGCCTGGTGGAGCTGTGGAGCCCGTACGCGGCCCCCGCGCCGCCCGGCACTCCGTCCGGCGCGCATCCGGTCCGTGGATTCATCGTCGATCCCGGTCCCGGCGCGGCGGCCGACGCCGCCGCCGACCTGCTGCCCGACGGGGTGCTCTGCCTGGACCGGCTGGGGCTGGTCCTGTACGCCAACCCGCGCGCCGAACAGCTGCTGGGCTGCTCCCGGCGGAAGTTGCTCAGCCGTCCCCTGTGGGAAGGCATGCCGTGGCTGAACCAGCCCGCCGTCGAGGACCATCTGCGCAGCGCGCTGCTGTCCCCGGACCCGGTGCGCTTCCATGTCGCACGGCCCGCCACGGACGGCGCGCAGGACGAGGACCCCTCGTACGAGGGTGCCTGGCTCGACGTCTGTGTCTATCCCGGCCCGGATGTGCTGACCTGCACGTTCCGCCCGGCGAACCGGGTGGCGGACGCGGCCGCCGACCTCACGCGGGACCCCGCCACCGCCGCCTCGCCCGGGATCCCGTCGATGGCTCCGCTGTACCGCCCCATCGTGCTCGCCATCGCGCTGACGGAGGCGGTCACCGCACGGCAGGTGGCAGCCGTGGTCATGCGGGAACTGCTGCCCGCGTTCGGCGGTCGCCGCCTCGCCATCTATCTGCTGCAGGACCGGCACCTGTATCTGGCCTGGGAGAGCGGCTTTCCCAAAGGGTTTCTCAGCCCCTTCGAGGGGGTGGGTCTGGACGCCCATCTGCCCGGGGTCGAGACGCTGACCAGCGGCCGGCCGATCTTCTTCGACTCGATGGAGCAGCTGGCCGCCGCCTACCCGGGCATCCCGCTGGACGCGGACGAGGGGGCCCGCGCCTTCCTGCCGCTGATCGCCTCCGGGCGTCCGGTGGGCTCCTGCATCCTGGGCTTCGACCGTTCGCGCAGCTTCAGCACCGAGGAACGCACGGCACTCACCGCGCTCGCCGGGCTGATCGCCCACGCCATGGAGAAGGCCAAGCGCTACGAGAGCGAGGCGGCGCTCGCCCGCGGCCTGCAGCAGGCCCTGCTCCCCCGCCGGCTGTCGGCCCACCCGCAGGTGGACACGACGGGGCGCTATCTGCCCGGCACGCAGGGGATGGAGGTGGGCGGCGACTGGTACGACGTCGTGGAGGCGGGGGACGGTCTGGCGCTGGTGATCGGCGATGTGCAGGGGCACGGCGTGCAGGCGGCGGCCACCATGGGTCAACTGCGCAGTGCGGTAAGGGCGTTCGCGCTCGGTGACCGGCCGCCCGACGAGGTGATGAGCGGCACGAACCATCTGCTGATCGACCTCGATCCCGGACAGTTCGCGAGCTGCTGCTACATCCGGCTGGACCCGGCCTCGGGCCTGGCGCGGGCGGCCCGCGCGGGGCATCCGCCGCCGCTGCTGCGTCACCCGGACGGCCACACCGAGGTGCTGGATCTGCCCGGCGGTGTGGTGCTCGGCGTGGATCCGCACGCTCACTACCCCGTCGCCGAGCTGCACATCGAGCCCGGTGCCGTCCTCGCGCTGTACACGGACGGTCTGGTCGAGCGGCCCGGTGTCGACATCGACGAGGGCATCACCGCTCTGCGGGTGGCCTTGGCGAAGGTCGGCGCGCCTGCCACCCGCCCGGGCCGCCGTCCGCTGGCCGGGGTCGCCGACCGCCTCACCGCGACGGCCCGGCACTCCGCCGACCGTCCCGACGACATCGCGCTGCTTCTCGCCACGCGCCGTGCGGCGCAAGGGAACCAGCAGTGAACCCGACCACCGCCCGTGACATCGGCACGCGGACAGGGGGCGATCTCTGTCACCCGCTGTGACGCCTCTCGCCTCACGCGGCCCGGCAGTGTAGACATGGGCACATGGTCCGACTTCCGGACCGTTCCGGGACCCGGTCGCACCGCCGTCCCGGCGGTCCCCGTGCCCGCCGCGCGAGCGATCGTGCCCACGCAGCGCACGGGCGGCGCACGACGCGGACGCCGCACAGTGCGCACACCCGCCGAAGTGGACATCCGAGCGAGCCGGAACCGGGCCGCATGAGCGCGTTGCGGTCGGCGCTGACCGGGCGCAGCATCGCCCGGCAGGTGTTCGTCCTGCAGGTGGTGATCGTGCTGCTGCTGGTGGTCGCCGCGGTGGTGGCGCTGTATCTGCAGGTCCGGCGCGACAGCACTCAGGAGGCCCGCAACCGGTCGGTCGCCGTCGCCCAGGCGTTCGCCAATGCGCCGGGCACCCGCGAGGCGCTCGACAGCCCCCATCCCACGAAGATCCTGCAGCCGCGGGCCGAGGCCGCCCGCAAGGCGACCGGCGTCGACTTCATCGTCGTCATGAACACCGACGGCATCCGCTACACCCACCCCAAACCGAACCGCATCGGCAAGAAGTTCGTCGGGACCATCGAGCCCGCGCTGGCCGGCGGGACGGTGGTCGAGGAGATCAACGGGACGATCGGACGGCTGGTGCAGGCCGTCGTACCGATCAAGGACCCCCACGGCAAGGTCGTGGGGCTGGTCTCGGCGGGCATCACGACCGCGACCGTGGGCGGCACCGCCGACCGGCAGCTGCCCCTCGTCCTGTTCGCCGCGGCCGGGGGACTCGCCCTGGCCACCGGCGGCACCGCCCTGGTGAGCAGACGGCTGCTGCGCCAGACGCACGGCCTGGGCCCGCACGAGATGACCCGTATGTACGAGCACCACGACGCGGTGCTGCATGCCGTGCGCGAGGGCGTGCTCATCGTCAGCGGCGAGGGCCGGCTGCTGCTCGCCAACGACGAGGCGCACCGTCTGCTCGACCTGCCCGCGGACGCCGAGGGCCGGCACGCCCTCGACCTGGGCCTCGCCCCGGACACGGCCGAGCTGCTGGCCTCCGGGCGCGTCGCCACCGACGAGGTGCACCTGGTCAAGGACCGGCTCCTGGCGGTCAACCAGCGGCCCACGGATGTCCAGGGCGGCCCGCCGGGCAGTGTCGCCACGCTGCGCGACTCGACGGAGCTGCGTGCCCTGTCCGGCCGCGCGGAGACGGCACGGGAACGCCTCAACATGCTGTACGACGCCGGGGTGGGCATCGGCACCAGCCTGGACGTCACCCGCACCGCGGAGGAGCTGGCGGAACTCGCCGTGCCGCGGTTCGCCGATTTCGCGACCGTCGACCTGTTCGACGCGGTGCTGGGCGGGGGCCAGCCGGAGGCGGTGACCTCCTTGCGCCGCACCGCGTCGAGCGGGATCCGCGAGGACGCCCCGCTGTACAAGGTGGGCCGGCAGATCAAGTTCGTCGACTCCTCCCCGCACGCCCGCAGCCTGCGCTCCGGGCAGGCCGTGCTGGAGCCGGACCTCGGCGCGGCGCCGGGCTGGCACGCGCAGGATCTGGAGCGCACCGCGCAGGTCGTCGAGTACGGCATCCACTCGCTGATCACCGTGCCGCTGCGCGCCGGTTCGCTGGTGCTCGGGGTGGTCAGCTTCTGGCGCTCGGAGAAGCCCGAGCCCTTCGACCTGGACGAACTGGCTCTCGCCGAGGAGCTGGTGGCCCGCGCCGCGGTCTCCATCGACAACGCCCGCCGCTACACGCGCGAGCACAGCATGGCCGTGACCCTGCAGCGCAGCCTGCTGCCCCGCCGCCTGCCCGAGCAGACCGCCCTGGACATCGCCTACCGGTATCTGCCCGCGCAGGCCGGAGTCGGCGGGGACTGGTTCGACGTACTGCCGCTGTCGGGTGCCCGTGTCGCCCTCGTGGTCGGCGACGTCGTCGGGCACGGGCTGCATGCCGCAGCCACCATGGGGCGGCTGCGCACGGCGGTCCACAACTTCTCCGCGCTGGACCTGCCGCCCGACGAACTGCTCGCGCTGCTCGACGAGTTGGTCGGCCGCATCGACCAGGACGAGACGGCGGACGGCGGCAGCGCCCCCGTCACCGGCGCCACCTGTCTGTACGCGATCTACGACCCGGTGTCGCGCAGGTGCGCCATCGCCCGGGCCGGACATCCGCCGCCGGCACTCGTCCGGCCCGACGGCGAAGTGGAGTTCCCCGACGTGCCCGCCGGTCCCCCGCTCGGCCTCGGCGGCCTGCCGTTCGAGACAGCCGATCTTGTGCTGGAGGAGGGCAGCCGTCTCGTCCTGTACACGGACGGACTGGTCGAGGACCGGGAGCGGGACATCGACGAGGGGCTCGCCCTCCTGCGGGGCGCACTGGAGCGCGCGGGTGAGTCGCCGGAGGACACCTGCCGGGTGGTGCTCGAATCACAGCTGCCGGCCCGGCCGAGCGACGACGTCGCGCTGCTCGTGGCCCGTACCCGGGCACTGGACGCCGACCGGATCGCCGACTGGCAGGTGCCCAACGACCCGGCGGCCGTCGGGGAGGTTCGTGCCTCCGTCAGCCGCAGGCTCGCCGGGTGGGGGCTCGACGAGCTGACGTTCACCACGGAGCTCATCCTGAGCGAACTGGTCACCAACGCGATCCGGTACGGCGCCGACCCCATCCATGTGCGCGTGCTGTTCGACCGCACCCTGATCTGCGAGGTCTTCGACAGCAGCAACACCTCGCCGCACCTTCGGTATGCGGCGATGACGGACGAGGGCGGCCGCGGGCTGTTCCTGGTGGCTCAGCTCGCCGATCGCTGGGGCACCCGGTACACCCCCGCGGGCAAGGTCATCTGGGCGGAACAGCCGCTGCCCTGACTCACCCCCTTTTGGTCCGTACCTGATTCGTGCGTCCCTACGAACTTCTGCCGTGACGGGTGTGCGCCACACCCCTCCTCTGATAGGAAACCTTCCTATCAGTACCACCCACGGCCAACTCCCCACCCCCCACCACCACTTGGAGCCCTCGTGAGGCATCCCTCCAGCGACCCCGCACATCCCGCACGCATCGCACGCCGCACCGTCCTCGTGGCGGCCGGCGCATCCCTGGCCGCAGCTCCCTTCCTGCGGCCCTCCCACGCCTCGGCCACCCCGGCCGCGGCGGGCTGCGTGGACCTCGACGACCCGGCGAAGAAGGAGATCGCCATGAAGCTGGTGTCGAGCGCGGAGAACTCCTCGCTCGACTGGAAGGCCCAGTACAAGTACATCGAGGACATCGGCGACGGCCGCGGCTACACCGCCGGGATCATCGGCTTCTGCTCGGGCACCGGAGACATGCTCGACCTCGTCCAGCTCTACACCGACCGCAAGCCCGGCAACGTCCTTGCCAAATACCTCCCGGCCCTGCGCGCGGTGAACGGCTCCGACTCGCACGAGGGCCTGGACCCGAACTTCCCCCGCGACTGGCGCAAGGCGGCCCAGGACACCGCGTTCCAGCAGGCACAGAACGACGAGCGCGACCGCGTGTACTTCAACCCGGCCGTCCAGCAGGGCAAGGCGGACCGCATCGGGACGCTGGGCCAGTTCGCGTACTACGACGCCATCGTCATGCACGGCAACGGCGACGATCCCACCAGTTTCCGCAACATACGCAAGCGCGCCCTCAACAAGGCCAAGCCGCCGGCGCAGGGCGGCGACGAGGTGGCCTACCTGAACGCCTTCCTCGACGCCCGGGTGTGGGCCATGAAGCAGGAGGAGGCGCACAGCGACACCAGCCGGGTCGACACGGAGCAGCGGGTCTTCCTGCGCAACGGCAACCTGTGCCTCGACACCCCGCTCAACTGGAAGGTGTACGGGGACAGTTACCACATCGGCTGACCGGTGCGCCGGACTGCCGTACCGCCCCCCTCGCGGTACGGCAGCCGCCGGTGCGAGGGGCGGCCGCGATGCCGCGGCGGCCGAGGGCGTCCACCTCGTGGCGGCCTCCAGGCCGGGTGGCATGACCCGCGACCCCGTCATCAGCTTCTGTCATAAAGTTGATTTATGAGCTCATAGAGCGGACCCGCGTACCGACTTAGGCTTGCCTTAGCTTAGGCTTCCCGTTCGAGTCGCCTGTCATCGCTCGAAGGGAACCTGATCATGCCGCGCCCCCTGCGGGTAGCCATCGTCGGAGCCGGCCCCGCCGGGATCTACGCCGCCGACGCCCTGCTCAAGTCCGAGGTGGCCGCCGACCCCGGTGTGTCCATCGACCTCTTCGAGCGGATGCCCGCCCCGTTCGGCCTGATCCGCTACGGCGTCGCCCCCGACCACCCCCGCATCAAGGGCATCATCACGGCCCTGCACCAGGTGCTCGACAAGCCCCAGATACGCCTCTTCGGCAACGTCGACTACCCGACCGACATCAGCCTGGACGATCTGCGCGCCTTCTACGACGCCGTGATCTTCTCCACGGGAGCGACCGCCGACCGCGCGCTGCCGATCCCCGGCATCGACCTCGACGGCTCGTACGGCGCCGCCGACTTCGTCTCCTGGTACGACGGCCACCCGGACGTGCCGCGCACCTGGCCACTCGGGGCCGAGAAGGTCGCCGTCCTCGGTGTCGGCAACGTCGCCCTGGACGTCGCGCGCATCCTCGCCAAGACGGCGGACGAGCTGCTGCCGACGGAGATCCCGCCGAACGTCTACGACGGCCTGAAGGCCAACAAGGCGCTGGAGGTCCACGTCTTCGGCCGGCGCGGCCCGGCGCAGGCGAAGTTCTCCCCCATGGAACTGCGGGAGCTGGACCACTCCCCCAACATCGAGGTCATCGTCGACCCCGAGGACATCGACTACGACGCGGGCTCGATCGAGACCCGGCGCGGCAACAAGCAGGCCGACATGGTCGCCAAGACCCTGGAGAACTGGGCGATCCGCGACGTCGGCGACCGCCCGCACAAGCTGTTCCTGCACTTCTTCGAGTCGCCCACCGAGATCCTCGGCGAGGACGGCAAGGTCGTCGGCCTGCGCACCGAGCGCACCACCCTGGACGGCACCGGCAACGTCAAGGGCACCGGCGAGTTCAAGGACTGGGACGTCACCGCCGTCTACCGCGCGGTGGGCTACCTGTCGGACAAGCTGCCCAAGCTGCCCTGGGACCTCGACTCCGGCACCGTCCCGGACGAGGGCGGACGGGTCGTCCAGGAGTCCGGCGAGTACCTGCAGTCGACGTATGTCACCGGCTGGATCCGGCGCGGTCCGGTGGGCCTGATCGGCCACACCAAGGGCGATGCCAACGAGACCGTGGCCAACCTGCTGGACGACCACGCGAACGGCCGTCTGCAGACGCCGGGTTCACCCGAGCCCGAGGCCGTGGACGCGTTCCTCGCCGAGCGGGGCGTCCGCTTCACCACCTGGGAGGGCTGGTACAAGCTGGACGCCGCGGAGAAGGCGCTGGGCGAGCCGCAGGGCCGTGAGCGCGTGAAGATCGTCGAGCGTGTGGACATGCTCGGGGCGAGTGGCGCCTGACACGGACGAACGCCCGTCGTGCCACAGCCCGCAAGGGCCTGGCACGACGGGCTTCGCCTTCGCACGGAACCCCTGATGCCGCTCATGCGTTCCCCCTGAGTGCGTGCGACCGCGGGGGCCGTGCGGAGACGAGCGGGGTGGGGCGTGGCACGCGTACTGGTCATCGGCGGCGGAATAGCCGGCACGGCGGCGGCTCTGGCCCTGCGCAAGGCGGGCTTCGAGGTGACCGTGCACGAGGCGCATCCGGGATCGGCCGAGGACCTGGGCGCGTTCCTCACCCTCGCGAGCAACGGCATGCGCGCCCTCGCGCAGATCGACGCCTCAGCCGCGGTCACGGAGCTCGGCTTCCCGCTGACCTCGATGCGGGTCCTGGACGACGCGGGCGCCGAGCTTGCAGAAGTACCCCTCGGTGAAGCCGCCGATCCGCTCCTGCAGTTCCGCTGCCTGCGCCGCGGGGACCTCACCGCGGCCCTGCAGGCGGAGGCAGCACGCCGGGGAATCCCTGTCCGGCACGGCGCCCGCCTCGCCTCCGTCCAGGACGGCGCGGACGGCGTCACCGCGCACTTCACCGACGGCAGCACCGCAACCGGCGACCTGCTGCTCGGCGCCGACGGCCTGAACTCCGCGGTCCGCCGGCAGATCACCCCGCAAACCCAGCCGTGCTACGCCGGTCAGCGGGTCTTCTACGGCTACACCGGCGCCGCAGCGGGATCCGGACCGCAGGCGCGCATCACCATGGTGCGCGGCAGCGCGGCAGCCTTCGGCTACGCCGTCTCGCCCGGCGGGGAGACGTACTGGTTCGCGCGCGTGAGCGGCGAGCCCCTGGACGCCGACGAGATCGCGGACGGCTCGCCCGCCCACTGGTGTGAACTGCTCGTTCCGCTGCTGCGCAAGGACGCCACACCCGCCGCGGACATCGTCGAGGCAGCAGGCGAGGACCTCATGGTCACCAACGCCACCGAGATACCCGTCGGCACACCCTGGCGCTCCGGCCGGCTCATCCTCATCGGCGACGCCGCCCACGCGGCCTCTCCGGTGACCGGCCAGGGCGCGTCCATGGCGCTGGAGGACGCGGTGATCCTCGCGAAGTGCCTGCGCGACGCACCGGACACCGACACAGCGCTCGGCCTGTACGAGGACCTGCGCCGCCCGCGCGTCGAACACAACATCACGGTGAGCGGGAACATCTCCCGGGGTGCGCCCGCCGGACGTCCGGGCGCTTCTCCCGCACGGCCGGGCGAGGACGGACTGATACGTCTGTTGGAGTGGGAGCCCGACATCCTGGAAGAACAGTCGGCCGGGAACGCGTGAGTACGCCGGGCGCCGGCCGGCTGCCGGAAAAGGCCCGCCCTGACACCCTCTCAGCCTGTTACCGTCCCCCGGTGTTCTCCCTGACAGAGCCCCCTTTCTTCACCCGTCTCCGCGATGCCCGGCGGGTTCTCGTCGCAGGTGCGGGCGGCGGCTTCGACGTGTACGCCGGCCTTCCGCTGGCCCTCGCGCTGCGCTCGGCGGGCAAGGAGGTCCATCTGGCCAACCTGTCCTTCGCCGACCTCTACGGGCTGGACATGGACGTGTGGCTGGAGGCGGACGTCGCGGCCATCGGGCCGGACACCGCGGCGCGCGGCGACTACTTCCCGGAGCGCACGCTCGCCCGGTGGCTGGAAGAGCAGGGCCTGCCGGCCACGGTGTACGCGTTCCCGCAGACCGGGGTGCGACCGCTGCGCGCCGCGTATCGCGCGCTCGTCGACCATCTCGGCGGCGTGGACGCCGTGGTGCTGGTGGACGGCGGGACCGACATCCTCATGCGGGGTGACGAGCACGGCCTGGGCACACCGGAGGAGGACATGGCGAGCCTGGCCGCCGTGAACGGGCTGAACGAGATACCCCAACGGCTCGTCGCCTGCCTGGGTTTCGGGGTGGACGCCCACCACGGGGTCAGCCACTCCCTGGTGCTGGAGAACCTGGCCGCGCTGGACCGGGACGGCGCCTATCTGGGCACGTTCTCGCTGCCGCGCGAGAGCCGGGAAGGCGCCCTCTACCTCGACGCGATCGCCCACGCCCAGCGCGGCACACCGGAGTACCCGAGCATCGTCAACGGCTCCGTGGCGGCCGCCGTACGCGGCAACTTCGGCGATGTCCGCTTCACTCGGCGTACCAAGGACAGCGAACTGTTCATCAACCCGCTGATGGCCCTGTACTTCTGCGTGGACGCACCCGGCCTCGCCCGCCAGAACCTCTACCTGGACCGGCTGGAGAACACCGCGCTCATGCGCCAGATCAGCTCCGTCATCGAGGACTTCCGTGCCGGGCAGGCGCGCCAGCGGCCCCCGCGCGCCTACCCGCACTGAGCACAGACGGGCGACCGGACGGCGTATACGCCTCGTCGCCGCCACCGCCGCCGCGGGCACGCTCGCCGTGCTGGCCGCTGTCCCGGCCCACGCCACCGAGTACCGGTCCGCGCTGAAGATCAAGGGCGGCGGCCACGGCACCGACTCCGGCAGAAACAGCGTCGTCTACCGCAACAACTGCAACTTCATGTGGAACAACGACAAGGACACGATGTATCTATACAAGCAACGTCCCCGACGGCAACGGCTACATCACGTTCCACGGCTGACGACGCACGTCGGGGCCGGCGGACGTGCCGACCCCGGCCTCCGCTCGGGTCAGCGCCCGGCGAGGTCCCGCCTGGCCACCACCGTCAGCACCAGGGTCAGCAGCAGGAGCGCGGCCGTCTGGCCCAGCGCGGCACCGACGAAGGCGGCGGGGACGGGAAGGCCCAGCCACGGATACAGCGTGGCGATCCGCACCGCCAGGAGCAGCAGCCCCAGCGCGGCCAGGGCCATGGCGCCACAGGCAGGGCTCGCATCCGTGCGGCGACGGCGCAGCAGCAGCCAGCCGAGCGCCCCGAGGACGAAGCAGGTGGCCGGCGCCCTCACCGCGTCGGGCAGCGCGGGCGGCACGACCTCGGAGGCACCCATCACCACACCGCAGGCCGCGAAGACGAGGCCGGGTGTGCCGACGGGCAGCACGGCCGCGGGGGCGTCGCGGTGGTGGGCCGCGCACAGGGCGAGCGCCGGCAGCCAGGCGAAGAGCGCGCCGGCGGTGGCGAACCACGGGTCCCACGGCGCCAGTTCACTCACCAGCGGACCGGCGAACGGCCACAGCGTGGGCAGCGCGGCGAGCAGCACCGACACCTGGGCCAGGCGCCGGCGCTCGTGGACCAGAGCGAAGAATCCGACCGTCCACAGCAGCGGCAGCGTCCACTGGGCGGCCTCGACGATGCTCATGAGCCGACCGCGGCCGGTGAATCCCGTCCGGAACATGTCCCACTCACGTGCTCCGTGCGTGCCCGCCCAGGTCAGCTCCAGAACCCGGTCGACGACCGCTGCTGCGGCCTGCAGCAGCACGGCGAACAGGGCGAAGCGACGGATCGCCGACCCGAGCAGGACGTACGGCCGGGGCGCCCCGGTGGCGGCGAGCCTGCTGCGCACGGCGAGGGCGGCGATGCTCGCCACCTCACCCAGGGTGGGCCTGCTCTGATCCTGCATCTCCTGGTCGACGTCCCACAGGTAGACCTCGACCATCTCCTCCTCCCGGTTGCGCCGGTAGTAGGCGGGCAGCAGGCGCAGTACCGTGCGATAGCGCGTCTCGAGCAGCGTCGTCATGCCACGCCTCCTGCGAGTCCGGGGCCCGCGGACGGTTTCGCGACGGCGCCGGGGGCCCTGCGTCCCTCGGCGATGCGCGACTTGGCGGCGCTGGCGCCGGCCGCCATGCGCTCCGCCTCCGCGTCGAGGGCCTGCGTTCCCTCGTCGGTCAGGCGGTAGTAGCGCCGCAGCCGGCCGTCGTGCACCTCCTCGCGGTCCAGGACGATCAGCCCGTCCGCGGTGAGCCGGTCCAGGACGCCGTACAGAGTGCCGACGCGCAACTGCACGGCGCCGTCGGAGAGTTCCTCGACCTCCCGCAGAATCCCGTAGCCGTGCCGGGGCTGGTCGGCCAGGGCGGTGAGGACGAAGAACGCTGCCTGAGTCATGCTCCTCGATGCCATGCAGCCATGATATCTCGGCTTCCGATATATAACGCAAGGGCGAGTCATACGGCGTGGTGGGACACGAACAGGACCCGCCCCTAAGCGGATGGTGGGCGGGCCCTGTTCGCGGGCGCCATTGTGGCGGGCCCGGTACGCCGGGGATACGGGTGAACCGGGTGGCCTGGAGTGCACTCCTCGCACCCCGAGTGCACCGCGCGCCTCCCGTGCGAGCACCCCCCGGGGGCACCCCGCCGGCGCGCGGCGACGATACTGGTGGGATACACGTGCCCCCGCCCTCAGATGGACTCATGCGTACTTCGCCCTCCGTCCGACCGACCCCGTCCCCCACCCTGTGGCTGGCCCGCGGCCGCCATACCGGACCCGATGCCGAAGACGTCGTACGCCGGACGCTGCACCGGCTCAAGGACGAGGGGACCATCGACGACCATCTCGAGGTGGCCGCCTCCGAGGCCTCCGCAGGCAGTTCGGACTGCGTTTTCGAGGCGCGGTGGACGGTCGCCGAGTCGGTGACCGTGCGGGCCCGGCTGACCCTGACGCACGATGCCGACACCGGCGTGGAATGGGTGCTGGCGGCGGAGGCGGAACGCCCGTGGGAGCAGGGGTGGCCCTCCCCCGCCACCATGTTCTGGCCCGGGGAGCCGGACGCGTCCTGGGACCACCAGCCCGGCACGGGGTTGCGCCTGCGGGAGGTCAACCGTCTGCCCGCGGACGACAAGGACATCCGGCGTCTGCTCCGCAACTCCGTGCGCGGAGGCTGGCACATCAACCTCGTCGTGCACGAGGCGATGACGCCCGACGAGCGCGGCCGGCTGCCGCTCGGCCCGCTGCTGCCGCCGAGCCTGCGCCATCGCGTGCTGGAGCACCGTGCCGCACCGGACCAGCTGCGCATCGTCAACCGGGTGCTGCGCGAGTTCGGGGTGCAGGTCCCGCGCGGCGGCGCGGTCCTGCTGCCCACCACGCCGGCCCCGGAGGGCTTCGACGCGGACGACTTCTCCGTACGCACCGTCTTCCTCGACGGCTCACGGCCCGCGCAACTCGTCGACGCCCTCACCCGTTTCGCCGCACTGCCGCTTCCGCTGCCGGACGGCGCCGAGGAGGTCGTCACCGCCCTGCGGGACGACTGGCAGCTGAGGACGATCGAAGAGGAACTCGCCCATGCGCGGGGACTCGTGGCCATGTACGCCGAGGCGCTCGAGGCCATGACCAAGTCGCGGGATCTGTACCGCGAGGCCGCCGAGCGCGCGCACGAGGCGCTGGCCGTCTACCGCGAGAACGGCGACGGGCTGCCGGCCCGGCCGCAGCCGCCCGCCACGCCCCAGGGCTCGCCCTTCCAGCAGCTGACCCGGAGGCTGGAGCGGCTGAAGGACACCGCCAAGGCGCTGCGCCCTACATCCGCTCCGGGCAGCGGGCGGGAGGCGGACGGCGCGGTCGAGCAGCCGGACTCCTCCGGCCGCTGAGCACCTGGGCACAGGCCCGCCTGCGCGGGATCTGTCCACCGGCACCGAAGCGCCCGCGGTCCGGAGAACCGCGGGCGCGGGGCCACGACGCCGTGCGGGCGTCGGGGAGGCGGCGCATCAGTCCAGACGCCGCGCCGTGGCCAGAGGCCGGGCAGGAGCACCCCCCAGGGCGGGAGGGCGCGCTGCTGCGCGCAGGACCAGGGCCGTCACTGCCGTCAGTGCCGCGATCACGGCGACCAGGCCGGCGAGCCAGCCCGGGGCGAGCGTGAGGTCGAGCGCCCGGAACAGCGACCGCGAGCGGTACCCGCGGTACAGCTCGGCCCCGGCGAGCAGCGCCGGCAGCACGGCCGCGACCACGAGCACGGCCCGGACGGGACGCAGGGTCACCAGGACGGCCAGCAGGGCGTACAGGATCGACACCGCGATGCCGGAGGCGTACACCTGGACCGACGTGCCCGACTTGTACGTCGGGAACCAGAGCAGCGCGCACAGGAAGAGTGCGGCTGCGACGAGGAGGCCCGCCCACGGCGGGCGCTCGGCGGCGCGACGCGGCGCGCCCAGGGGTTGCCTCGGCATGGTGTCCCCGCCGTAGGAGGGCAGGACCGTCGGGAACGGTGGAAGGCCGGTGCCGGTACCTTCCGGGCGCCAGTCCGCCTCTCCGGCCTGCGGAAGCGACGGCTCCGTCTTCGGCGGGGCGGGGTGGGCACCGCGATCCGTGCTCAGCCGCCCGATGAGTTCCACGAGGTCCTCCACGGACCGTGCGGCAGCGACCGCCTTTGCGGCCTCCTGTCCGAAGCGGCGCTCCGTCGACGGCAGGTGCAGCAGCGCCATCAGCCGGGTCACTTCCTCCACCGGACGGTTCTCGGCCGCCGCCCGGATGACCTCGTCCGCACTGGAAGGGTCACGCGGAGGTTGGGTCAGCAGGGTGACCAGTCGGGTGACGTCCTCCACGGAGCGGTCCGTGCCGACCGCGCGCAGCGCGTCGATGGTGGCTCTCGCATACTCCGGGGACTGCTCCAGCATGGTGATCAGATTGGCGACTTCCTCCAGTGGCCGGTCCGCGATGGCGGCGTGCACCAGTGCGCTGGCCGGGTCGTCGTGCGCGCCGACTATGGAGGGGTCGTAGGGACGGGGTGATGAAGAGCGGATGCTCATGACTCTCCTCCATGGATACAGACGGAACGGTTCACCTGCTCTCGCATCTCCCGGCGCGTATCACGACGTTGCGATGCAGTGCCATTACTAGGTGCCGCTTCCGGTCCGTGCCAGTCGGGATGGGCCACAGGTGTGAGGCCCCGTCGCGCTTCTGACGGGGCGACGGAGGACGTACGAACGCCGGAAGGGGGAATCCAAGACAGGGGCGCGCCGTTCGGCACGCCGGATGGAGGAGGACCGTGAAATGGACCACAACGGTGATCGTGGTCGCCGTTGCCCTCGCGGCGCTCACCCTCGCCGTGGCCGTCGCCCTGCTGGTGCGGCTGGTGCGGGCGCGGCGCGACCTCAGACGTGCCGGCCTTCCGACCGGGCGGCGCTGGGTCTTCTGGGGTGCCGTCCTGTACTTCCTGCTGCCGACCGACCTGCTGCCCGACCCGGTCTACCTGGACGACATCGGCGTCCTTCTCCTCGCTCTGCGCAGCATGCGCGGCCCTTTGGACGGGCCGAATCGTCACGAATCCTCCCTGTGACTACGCAGAGTAAGGAAACCAATCACTCGTTCGATTCGTATAAGTGACTGGAAGGGCAATGCAGTCGGCGGACCGGGCGGGGCCGCGGGGAGCGGACCGCCGGGTCGGTGCTGCACTGACGAGGGAGACACGATGCAACCGTTCGCGCTCAACTACGCACGTCCGGCGGTGGAGTTGGAAGCCACGACTCCGTACGTCTACGACTCCGGGCTGCAGTTGAACGTGCTCATGGACGGCCGGGTCGCCGCCGGTGACCTCGCGCTGCTCAGGGAGTTGGGGACGACCACGTCCACCGCGGGCTCCAAGACACACTTCGACGACTGAACGCGGATCCGCCCACTATGACCGTGCTGATCCTGACTTGTGAAGAGGACGTGACCGCCGACATGGTGGTCGTGCACCTGAACGCGTCCGGGGTACCGGTGGTCCGCCTGGACCCCGCCGACCTGCCCGGCGGTGTCGCGCTGTCCGGTGAGTACGTGCACGGCCGCTTCCGCGGCCACCTCCAGTCCGCGGGCCGACTGGTGAGCATCGCCGGGCTGCGGTCGGTCTGGGTGCGCAGGCCGGGGGATGCGGCCGCGCGGGCGGCCCAGCCGTCCGCCTGGCTGACCGAGGAGTCCGCCCAGGCGCTCTACGGCATGCTGCGCGGCTCGGACGCCCGCTGGATGAACCATCCCGACGCGGCCCGCCGGGCCCGGCACAAGCCGTGGCAGCTGCGGCTCGCCCAGCGCTGCGGACTGCCCGTGCCGGCCACGTTGATCACGACGTTTCCGCAGGCGGCCCGGGAGTTCGCCGACCGCTATCCGGATCTGGTGGTCAAGCCGGTCTCCGGGGCGCATCCGCAGGATCCGCCCCGCGCGGTGCCGACCAGCAGGGTGGCGCCGGAGACGGACTTCTCCGCCGTGGCGTTCGGGCCGACGCTGCTGCAGCGGCGGGTCGGCAAGCGGGCCGACATCCGGCTGACCGTGGTGGGAGAGCGGCTGCTGGCGGCCCGCAAGGCGACCGCCGACGATGCGGATCCGGACGATCCCGGCGCGGTGGACGTGCGCTTCGCCTCGGGCGACATACCGTGGCGTGCGACCGACGTCCCGCCGCGCATCGCCGACGCGGTCCGCTCGTATCTGCGTGAGGCCGAACTGGCCTACGGTGCCTTCGACTTCGCCGAGGACGCGGACGGGACCTGGTGGTTCCTGGAGTGCAATCAGTCGGGGCAGTTCGGCTTCGTCGAGGTGGAGACAGGTCTGCCGATCGCCCGGACCATTGCGGAGTGGCTGGCCCATCCCGGGCCGGAGCCGCAGACACGAGTCAACGGCTCCAGCACCACGGTGTGTTGAGGACGGCGCGGTCAGTGGGGCAGCGAGCCGGGCAGCAGGGCGGTCCGCTGCCATCCGGCCCCCGGGGAGGAGTGACGGTCGGGGGCGGCGGGTACGGAGCCGAAGGACTGCAGCGGCCGCATGGCGTACTCCAGTTCCCGGCTCACGCGCTCGGCCTCCCGGCGAGCCTGAGTGGGGACGTCGCCGCGCTCGGCGACGAGTCGGTCGTAGATCGGGGAATCCTGGAACACCGACGCGCCTTTCGTGTGGTGGCCCATGCGCATGGGCACGGCTGTCGAGTGTATGCGCCCCGGGATACCAGGGTGTGAATTCTCCAGGAGCACTTGACGCCGGCACGGCGGTTGTGACTGTCCAGATGTTCCAGATGTACGTCATTCGAAGCTGTCGTCGCGTCAGACGGCCAGTGACAGGCCGCCGTCCCCGCCTGCGGCCCCTCGCGAGGCGATGAGCAGGGCGTCCGCCTCAGCGATCGCGTCCTCGACGCTCGCGGCTCCCATGGTGGCGCACAGCGCGCGGCTGACGTCCGCCAACTCCCGTGCCGCCTGCGGTTTCTCACGCTCCGCCTGCGCGATGCGCAGCGACGCGTATCTGGTGAGCAACGTTCTGACGACCTTCGGGTCCGCAACGAGCACGAAGTGCCCCTCTCTGTGGTTTGCGCCTCGCCTTCCCGGTCAGGCCCGGACCAATCGCATCTTCCGCGCCGCGGGCCTCAATTGACGCAAAACCGCCGTCCGACCCGATTCCCAGCGCGCCGCGAGGCGTTGAACAGAGGGTAACCCCCCCAGCACGAACGGTGAAGCACATGAACCGCTCCGGCCGCCTCCTCTGTACCCTCTACCTCACCACCAGCGCCGAACTCGCCTGGACCACGGTCCTCGAATTCCTCCAGGGCCCGCGGTGGGCCGCATGTCTGTTCGCCGCGGCGAGCCTGGTCCCGGTCATCGCCGTCGTCCGCGAGACCCTGATCCGCGACCTGCGCAGGGCCGCGGTCGTGGCACGCCACCCCGCGCGCACGGCCACCGACGAGATCGTGCGCGGTGAGCTGGACGCCGCGTGCTGCGAACGGTGGTGGACCAGCCTCGGCATCCACCATGACTCGACCTGCCCGCACGGCATGCGCCGCAGCAGCGCCGCCTGAGGAGGCGGTCGGTGTGAGCACCGCCCGGCTCCGCCCGGAGAAGGCCTCGCGATGCCGCGGGATCCTCCGTGGTGACCGGGGGGCCAGTCCAGGCTGCGGCCGTCGCCCGTCGCTGTGTCCAGGATCAGCCCCTTGGAGTCGCGGATCAGGGCGCGGGCGAACGGCCAGCCGCTGGCGCCGCCCGCCGGAGAGACGGGCGGCGCGCGCACCGAGCGTGAAATCGCGTACGGCGGGCCGGCCGCTGTCGTCGTACGCGTGGCCGACGCCGCAGAACCGGCCGGTGTGAGCCCCCGGGGAAGCCCTCGCGACGCCGCGGGATCCTCCGTGGTGGGCGGGGGGTCTGTCAGACGGCGTCGAGTTGCGCGAGTTCCTCGGCTTCGAGGGTGAGTTCGGTCGCGGCCAGGGAGTCGAGGATGGTCTCCGGGCGGCTGGCGCCGGGGATGGGGACGACCACCGGCGACTTGGCGAGCATCCAGGCCAGACACACGCGCTGCGGGCTGACCCCGTGGGCCTCGGCGATCCGCGCGAACGGCGCGTAGGCGGAGCCCAGTTCACGGGCCCTGGAGATGCCGCCGAGCGGGCTCCAGGGCAGGAAGGCGATGCCGAGTTCGTCGCACAGTTCGAGCTCCGGCTCGCTGGAGCGGAAGGCCGGGGAGAACTGGTTCTGCACGGAGACCAGCCGGCCGCCGAGGATCTCGTTCGCCTGCCTGATCTGGTCGGGGTCGGCGTTGGAGATGCCCGCCAGCCGGATCTTGCCCTCGTCCAGCAGGTCCCGGATCGCACCGACGGACTCGGCGTACGGCACCCTCGGGTCGGGGCGGTGGAACTGGTAGAGCCCGATGGCTTCCACGCCGAGCCGGCGCAGGGACGCCTCGCAGGCCTCCTTGAGGTGACGGGGGCTGCCGTCGAGGGTCCAGCTGCCGTCGCCGGGGCGCAGATGGCCACCCTTGGTGGCGACCAGGACGTCACGGCCGCGGTCGTGGGAGGAGAGGGCCTTGGCGATCAGGGTCTCGTTGTGGCCGACCTCGTGGGCGTCCCGGTGGTAGGCGTCCGCGGTGTCGATCAGGGTCACGCCGGCGTCGAGGGCGGCGTGGATCGTGGCGAGGGAGCGCGCCTCGTCCGGCCGTCCCTCGATCGACATGGGCATCCCGCCCAGGCCGATCGCGCTGACTTCGACGTCACCGATGCGGCGGGTCTGCATGTGCTCGTGCCCTCTTCCGGTTGTCGCGCGGTAGCGAATGATGTTCGGCCGGCCGCACATGGAGTGCGGGAAAGCCCAACCACATTCCACCCTGACCCGCCCACGGGCCGCAGGTCCAATAGAGGAAAGAGAACGCATTCAGCAGCCGCGCCACTGAATCGCCGCCTCCGCCGAATCTGCTTGCGCGACCGGCCGGCCGGTGTGCGAGGCTCGCTGGCGACCGATCGCCACAACGGGCGACGGAGTGGAGAGGCGGCGGCATGCGCATAGGACTTCTCGGTACCGGCCCCTGGGCGGAGCTGGCGCACGCTCCCGCCCTGCGCGGGCACGCGGAGCTGGAGTTCGTGGGCGTGTGGGGCCGCCGTACGGAGGCCGCGAAGCAGCTCGCCGACCGGTTCGGCACGCGTGCCTACGACGACGTCGACGCACTGTTCGCCGACGTGGACGCGGTCGCGGTCGCCCTGCCGCCGGCCGTGCAGGCGCAGCTCGCGGTGCGGGCGGCGCGGGCGGGGTGCCATCTGCTGCTGGACAAGCCTCTCGCCACGACGGTCGGGCAGGGGAGGGCCGTGGTCGACGCGGTCCAGGAGGCCGGCGTCGCCTCGGTCGTCTTCTTCACCAGCCGCTTCCTGCCCGAGACCGAGGCATGGATCACCGAACAGGCGGAAGCGGGGGGCTGGTTCACGGCTCACGCCCAGTGGCTGGGGGCGCTGTTCGGGGGTGACAGCGACAGCCCGTTCGCCAACTCGCCGTGGCGGCGGGAGAAGGGCGCCCTGTGGGACGTGGGCCCGCATGCCCTGTCCGTGCTGCTGCCGGTCCTCGGTGACGCCCGCCGTGTGGCGGCCGCGGCACCCGGGCCCGGGGACACGGTCCATCTGGTCCTCGACCATGCCGACGGCGCGTCGAGCACCCTGACCCTCAGTCTGTCGGCCCCGTCCGCGGCGTCGGGCGCCGCTGCCGAACTCCGGGGCACGGCAGGCGTGTCGGTGCTGCCCCAGAGCGCCGAGGGAGCCGTCACCGCGCTCGGGCACGCCGCCGACGCGCTGCTCGCCTCCGCCCGCACCGGGCGACCGCACGCCTGCGACGCCGCGTTCGGCCAGCGGGTCACCGAGATCCTCGTCGAGGCCCAGGCCCTGCTGGACAGTGCGGCTGGCTGACGTGGCGTCACACTCTGTCGCGCAGGGCCAATTTGGCCACGCCATCAAGGGGACCGACTCTACCGGCGCACCACTGACGCAGCGTCATCGTCTGCCCGGTGCAGTCTGCTTCGCCACCGTGGCGAGGACGGACTCGACCAGTGCGGGGACGGTCTGCCCGGCTCCGGCGTCGATGCGGTCGAGGCCCAGCCCGTCGAGGGCCGCGACCATGAGGCTCTGGTAGCGCTCCGTGCGGGCGAGGAAGCGGTCCATCAGCGTCCGTTCCTCGTCCGTCGCCGCCTCGTACCGTCCGCCCGCGTGCACCCGGGCGCGCAGCACGGCTTCGTCGGCCGTCAGCCACACGGCGCCCGTGTGCGGCACGTCCAGTCCGGCGACGCGGACGGGCCAGAGCGCCGAGCCCTCCAGGACGAGGCCCGTGCCGGCCCCGTCCTGCGCCGCATGGGTCGCGATCAGTGTGCGGATGCGGGGCCACAGCCGTTCGTAGTGGGCAAGAACAGAGGTGATCAGTTCGTCGACCGTGAGCGACGCATAGTGCTCGGCGACATGTGCGGGCACCTCCCGCTCCGGGGTTCTCCAGGGCCGCCCGGGGTGACGGGCCAGCAGGTCCGTCGACCGATACTCGAACCCGAGACGCTCCGCCACCGCTCGTGCGACCGTCGACTTGCCCACGTTCGACGTGCCCCCGATCAACACCACCCGCACTCCGGGCACCCCCGCGCCCCTACGCATGCTCGAACGGTTCGTCGCTCCAGCGGAACCAGGCGCGGTCGCCCTCGATGTGCAGCAGGAACTCGGGAACGGGTCCGTCCGGCGACGACAGGGACACCCGTCTGGTGATCTCGTCGTAGGCCGCTTCCCACTCCTGCCGGTGCTTCTCGTCGTCCCGCTCGACCAGGGCGAGCTCACGGGCGAACAGATCCCGGACCGCCCCGAAGGCCGGGCCGGCGGTGAAACGGCCGGACAGCCACGGAAAGTCCGCGTCGTCGATCAGGATCTCCCCGACCGGCTCCGCACCCGTGCGCACCTGCCAGACCTCGCCCTCGAACCCCACGCCGCATCCCCCGTCAGCCGCCGCCGATCACCGCCATGGACCAGCATGCCACCCGGCACCGACAGCGGCCCGGCGTGCGGGCCGCGGCCCGCCGTAGGAGCGTGGTGCTGTGGGAAAGGTGCACCTCCTGTCAGCGCGCCGGCAGGTCCACGACCGGCGGGGCTGGCTGCGGGGCGCGCCACCGCCCCGGCTGGTGCGGCTGCTCCCGCTCGGCCTGATCATGGCCGTCTGCGCGGCCACCCTGGCCAGCCACGAACCCCTCGACATCGGTTTTCTGCTGGGCGCCATCCCACCCCTCGCCGTCCTGTCGTACGGGCCGCTGGCGACCGCGGTCCTCGGCGGAGTCGTCGTCGCCGTGCTGAACACCCCGGCCTTCCAGCTCAACCACCCCGGCAACACCGACCTGTTGACGATCACCTTCGTCTGCGTGCTGAGCGTGTTCGTGTCCTATGTGCGCAGCCGCCGCGACGCCCAGCTGCATCTGGAGCGCACGGTCGCCGAGGCCGCGCAGCGCGCCGTCGTCCCCCCGCTGCCCGAGCGGGTCGGTCCGGTCCGCTGCGTGGGCCTGTACCGGGCCGCTCAGCGCGGCACGCTGGTGGGCGGCGACTTCTTCGACGTACGCGAGGGGCCGCACGGGGTCCGGGCCGTGATGGGCGACGTCCAGGGGCACGGGCTGGCGGCGGTCGCCACCGTCGCCTCGCTGCTGGGCGCTTTCCGGGAGGCGGTGCTGGACCAGCCGGACCTGGAGTCGGTCGCCGCCCGGCTCGACCGCAGGCTGGAGCTGGATTCGGCGTCGTCCCGGTACGCCGAGCTGTTCGCGACCGCCGTACTGCTGGAGTTCTCGCCCGATGCCCGGTCGGTGCGGATCGTGTCCTGCGGGCATCCGGCGCCCGTGCTGCTGCGCGGCCGGCAGGCCACCGAGATCGCGCTCGCCTCGTGGACGCCGCTCGGTCTCGGCCTGTCCGACGGCGGCCCGCACGCCGGGCTCACGCTGCGGCTGGAGCCCGGCCACAGCCTGTTCCTGGCCTCGGACGGCGTGAGCGAGGCACGCGACTCCTCCGGCGCCTTCTACCCCCTGACCGCCCGCCTCTCCGCCCTGGCCGACGACGACCCGGCCGTACTCGCGGACCGCGTGTGGGCGGATCTCGTACGGTACTGCCCTGCCGTCGACGACGACGTGACGATGCTCGTCCTCACGCCCGCGTCACCGGACGCCGACTGACGTCCGACGCGGGGCCTGCCACCTGCTCACCCTCGGCGTCGGCGTCGGCGTGCGGCATGATTCGGTCCAGCCAGCGGGGCGTCCAGCAGGCGTGCGGGCCCGGCAGCGTCACCGCGGCCGGAACCATCAGCGGTCGTACGACGGTCGTGACGCCCCCCTCTCGGCGTCGGTCTCGGCGACGGGACGCCGCAGTCCGAGCATGGCCGGGACCAGTGTCAGGGCGCCGATGAACGCCGAGACGACCGTCGTGGCGGCGGCCAGGCCGACCGGCGGCGATCACGCTGCCGACCGTCCTGCAGGACGATCCAGGCCCTGCTGGGAGTGCACGCCGGGCAGGGAGAAGTGGTCGGAGTGCTCCCCGCCGAGGGACCGATTGAGGGTCTACAGCGCCACGAGCGCCACCAGCCAGACCAGACCAGGCCAGGACGACGATCACGAAGTGCCTGGCGGACCTCCTCCAGCCGTCGCGGTATCCCTGCGGTGACAGCCCCCGCGCCCCCTCGCCAGTGTGGGTCGGTGACATGCTCTCGGTCTTCTCTGCCGGTCGAGACGGTCGTCGTTTCCCATTAGACGCCCGCCCTGTCACTTGGGCATCTCGGGTCACTCGCGTGTGCTTCCGGATGCACGCCGGGCTCCCGCGATGAATGGTGTTAGCAGTAGCGATCCGGACTCGAGGAGCAGAGATCATGCCGACGTCACAGCCCGACGTGTCCGGGCCGTCCGAGGACCGCGTCACCCCGGACGACCTGCTCCACACCCGCACCGGCACCGATGTGTCGCCGGAGGACCTGGTCCTTGCCACGGGCAGGGACATCACCCCGCACAACCTCGAATGGGCCAGGCGCAAGCTGGAGACGGAGGGCCCCGCCGCCCTGGAGAAACTGCTGCCGTAGAGCCGTACCCGTACCCGTTCCCGTACGCCCGCCTGGGGTCCCGGTGCCGGTTCAGTCCGTGTCGCCGGGCTCCAGGCACAGCACCGGCACCCGCTGGACCAGGTTGTTGGTGAAGCCGCCGCGGTTCCAGTGCTGCTCCAGCGGCTGGGTGTGTCCTTCGGCGTCGGTGGCCCGAGCGCTCAGCACATGCTCGCCGGGGGTCGCCGTCCAGTCGAGGTGCCAGCGGCGCCACGCCCACCGGCGCCCCCCGTCGGGCTCCAGTTCCGCCTTGTGCCAAGTGCGCCCGCCGTCCGTGCTCACCTCGGCCCCCGCGAGCGGTGCCCGCCCCGACCAGGCGCGGCCCTCCAGGGTCACCGGGCCCGGACGCACCACACGGGCGCGGGACATGAAGTCCGGGAAGCCGGGCGGGATCAGCAGGGCGCGCGGCTCGATCCGGGTGACCGGTCGGCCCTCGTCGGCGGGGTCCTGCCGGAGCCGGTAGGCCACGGCCTGCTGGAAACCCGTGAACGGCGCGTCGGTGACGGTGATCTCGCGCAGCCACTTCACGTGGGCCATGCCGTACCAGCCGGGCACGATCAGGCGCAACGGACGGCCGTGCTGGGGCAGCAGCGGGGCGCCGTTCATGGCGTACGCCACCAGTACCTCGGGCTCGGTGCCCATGGCCACGTCCACCGGAAGGGACCGCTGGTAGTCCTGTTCGACGCCACGTTCCACGCCGTGGTCGGCGCCGGTGAAGACCACCTCGACGGCGTCCGGTTCCACCCCGGCCTCTGCGAGCAGCAGCCGCAGCGGTACGCCCGTCCACTCGGCGGTGCCGACCGCCTCGACGAGCCAGGGCTGGCTGACCGGACGGGGCGTCAGCAGGGCCCGCCCGTTGCCCGCGCACTCCATGGTCACGCGCGTGGTGACCTGGGGGCGGGTCCGCAGTTCGGCCAGGTCCAGCTGCAGCGGACGGCGGACCCGGCCCCCGACGCTCAGTGGCCAGGGCGTGTCGTCGGGGACGTACGGGATGTCGTAGTGCGTGAGCAGGTAGTGCAGGCCCGGCGGGGTGACGTCGTAGCGCAGTGCCTCGAGCGGGAGGCCGTGGTTGCGGGTGGCGAGCGCCAGTTCGTCCCGGCCGATGCCCTCGTCGGGGGCGGCCAGCCGGGCGGGGGTGCTCGCGTCGGCGAGTCGGTGGCCCATGCCGGCATTATCGCTCCGCTGGGTCGTGCCGGGTGCGGCTTCGCCGCGGGCCGCGACATGCCGTCTGCCGGCTGCGGCGCCATCGTGGCTGGGCGCTCCCCCACTCTCGGCTTCGCTCGAGCGGGGGGACCCCCATCGCGGCGCAGCCGCACATCGATGCAGCCCCGCGCCCCTCACAGGGCTTGCGCCCCGTCACTTCGTGGACGGTTGTTGTCCGTTCAGTCTTTCGAAGCGGGGTCCGGGGCTGACAGACTCCGGAGGGTGCCCGACTTCGACATGCTTGTCATCGGATCCGGCCCGGGTGGCCAGAAGGCCGCCATCGCCGCGGCCAAGCTCGGCCGCCGGGTCGCCGTCGTCGACCGCCCCGACATGGTCGGCGGGGTCTCCATCCATACCGGCACCATCCCCTCCAAGACCCTGCGCGAGGCGGTGCTGTACCTGACCGGTCTCACGCAGCGGGATCTGTACGGGCAGAGCTACCGGCTGAAGGAGGACATCACCGTCTCCGACCTGACCTCGCGCACCGAGCACGTGGTCGGCCGGGAGGTCGACGTCATCCGCAACCAGCTCTCCCGCAACCACGTCTCCCTCTTCGCCGGCACCGGCAGTTTCGTCGACCCGCACACCATCGCGCTGCGCGAGGTCACCGGCAACGAACGGCTGCTCAGCGCGGATCACATCGTCATCGCCACCGGTACCCGGCCGGCCCGGCCGGACAGCGTCGAGTTCGACGGCCGTACGATCATGGACTCCGACAATGTGCTGGCGCTGGAACGCGTCCCGCGTTCCATGGTCATCGTCGGCGCGGGGGTCATCGGCATGGAGTACGCCTCCATGTTCGCGGCGCTCGGCAGCAAGGTGACGGTCGTCGAGAAGCGTGCCGGGATGCTCGACATGTGCGACGTCGAGGTCATCGAGTCGCTCAAGTACCACCTGCGGGACCTCGCCGTGACGTTCCGGTTCGGCGAGACCGTCGCCGCGGTGGAGCGGCATCCGCGGGGCACGCTGACCATCCTGGAGAGCGGCAAGAAGATACCGGCCGACGCCGTGATGTACTCCGCGGGCCGGCAGGGCCTGACCGACGAACTCGACCTGGACAAGGCCGGACTGTCCGCGGACAAGCGCGGCCGGATCACCGTGGACGAGCACTACCGCACGCAGGTGCCGCACATCTACGCCGTCGGCGACGTGATCGGCTTCCCCGCGCTGGCCGCGACCTCCATGGAGCAGGGGCGGGCGGCCGCCTACCACGCCTTCGGCGAACCGGTCGGCCAGATGCACAACCTCCAGCCCATCGGCATCTACACCATCCCGGAGATCAGCTTCGTCGGCCGGACCGAGGATCAACTCACCGAGGACTGCGTGCCGTTCGAGGTCGGCATCTCCCGATACCGCGAACTGGCCCGGGGCCAGATCATCGGCGACTCGCACGGCATGCTGAAGCTGCTGGTCTCCCCGGAGGACCGCACCCTCCTCGGCGTGCACTGCTTCGGCACCGGCGCCACCGAACTCATCCACATCGGCCAGTCGGTGATGGGCTGCGGCGGCACCGTCGACTATCTGGTCGACGCGGTCTTCAACTACCCGACGCTGGCGGAGTCCTACAAGGTCGCCGCCCTCGACGCCACCAACAAGCTGCGGCAGATCGACCGGATCGGCGACTGAGGGGCCGGCGTCAGCGGTCGTGCTCGGCATCGGGCAGCTGCGTGGTGTCCTCGACGACGTGGACGGCGGCCTCCTCGGCGCCGGCGGCACCACCGTCGATGCCCGCGTCGTCGGCGACCGTCTCCTTGGTCCTGTCGGGGTGGGCGCCCTCGTCCGGAGCGACCAGGCGGCCCGCGCGCTCCGTGCCGGCCTCCGGGTCGACGGGTTCGCCCTCACCTCCGGGGAGGTCGCCGACCTCGTCACCGGCGGGCACGGCCGCGTCGGGGACCTCCTCGGCGAGCCGTTCGTCGAGGCTCTCGCCGCTGTGCTGCTCAGCGGCCGTCGTGCCGTGTTTAGTGACGCCGAGCGGCTTCTCCGGTGGGGAGTAGCCCTCGTCGAGGGTGTCGTCGTAGGTGCGTTCGTCGACGGCGTCCTGCAGGTCGAGCGGCGCCGCGTCCTCCTGCTCCTCGTTGGTCCCGGTGGGCTGGTAGGCGTCGTCGGCCATCGGTTCGGGGCTCGTGTGTTCGCTGCCCATGAGTGCCTCCCTCGCGCGCTGCGGCGGGTCGTCTGTACGGTGTCCCGATCCGCGTTTCCCGTTGCGCGCCGTCCAACCACGGCCGTCGCCGGTGGCGCAGGAGGTTACTTCTTGGTCAATCTTGAAAGGTCAAGGAGTAGGGCTATCATCACTCGCACACACGGTGTGACCGAACGACAACGCAGGCAGCCGTGCGCCATCCACCACCCCATTTGTTTTTCGCTGCCCTTGATCTGCTCCGAGGCCAACCCTCGGGGATCCGGGGCGGGTTCCTCACCCCCCACCTCCCCCTACGCCGTCGGGGCGGGTCGCCCTCGCGTCGTGCAAGACGGAAAGCAGCGCAACCATGAGCAACAGCAGGGGCAGAGGGCTGCAGGCCAATGCCCTCGGTACGTTCGACACCGTGGTGATGGCCGTCGCGGGCAGCGCCCCGGCGTACTCGATCGCCGCGACCACCGCCGTCCTCGTCGGCGCGGTGGGCCTGGCCAGCCCGGCCGCGCTGCTGTACTGCGCGATACCCATGCTGGGCATCGCGCTGGCGTTCAGCTATCTCGGCCGTATCGACGTGAACGCGGGGGCCAGCTACTCCTGGGTGGGGCGCACCCTGCATCCCTTTCTCGGGTTCATCAGCGGCTGGGCGCTGGTCATCTCGGCGACCATCTTCATGGTGGCCGGCTCGCTGCCCGCGGGGTCGATGACGCTGGCCCTGTTCGACAGCGGCCTCGCCGACAACACCGCGCTGTCGACGGTGGTCGGCGCGGCCTGGTTCATCATCATGCTGCTCGTGGTGCTCGGCGGCGCCCGGCTCACGGTCCGCGCCCAGCTCGTCATGTCCGGCGTCGAGCTGGCGATACTGGCGCTGTTCGCGGTCCTCGCCCTCTTCCACACCGGCAACGCCCGCGTGTTCGACTGGTCCTGGCTCGGCTTCTCGCACTTCGACGGCGTGTCGGGTTTTGCCTCGGGCGCACTCGTCGCCGCCTTCTACTACTGGGGCTGGGACGTCACCAGCAACCTGAGCGAGGAGACCCGCAACAGCCGCCGTACGACGGGACTCGCCGGGCTGATCGGGGTGGGGATCGTCTTCCTGCTCTTCGAGGTGTTCACCATCGCGGTGAACGTCATCCTGTCCTCGAAGCAGATCGAGGCGAACGACGCCAACGTGCTGGGTGCCCTCGGTGAGGAGATCTGGCCGGGCTGGGGCGGCAAGCTGCTGATCGTGGCGGTGATGCTGTCGACCATCGCCACCCTGGAGACCACTCTCATCCAGGTCACGCGCTCGCTGTTCGCGATGGGCCGGGACCGTACGATGCCCTCCGCGCTCGGCCGGGTGCACCGCACCTGGAACACCCCGTGGGTGGCGATCACGGTGGTCGGCGCGGTGGCACTGGCGATGTTCATCGCCTCCAACGCGCTGGGCTCGGTCGGTGAGATCCTCTCCGACGCGATCTCGGCGATCGGTCTGCAGATCGCCGTGTACTACGGCCTCGCGGGCCTCGCGGTGGTCGTGGCGTACCGCAGGATGCTGCTGAAGTCGCCCGCCAACTTCCTGCTCGGCGGGCTGTGGCCGCTGTTCGGCGCCCTGTTCATGTTCTGGATCTTCGCCGAGTCGCTGAGCGAGCTCGACAGCGCGGCGGTCGCGATCGGCATCGGCGGGCTCGCCGTCGGGCTGGTCCCGATGCTCTGGTACTGGAGGCAGGGCAGCGACTACTACCGGCCCGCCCGCCTGGACGCCAGCCGCACCGTCGAGGCGGAGTACGTCCCCGACGACCTGCCCACCGCGAACTCCCGTGTCCACGAAGGTCTCTCCACCGACTTCTGAGGCAGACCCCGATGGCGAGAGACCGATTCACTCCCGACTACGACCCCGACTGCGGGGACGCGCCCCTGACCAACGCACGTCACGACATCGTCATCGGCCGCTGGCAGGGCCTGAGAGAACTGCTGCGGGACACCGGTCCGGACTGGCTCGCGCGCGGCCACCGCATCCGGCTGCTCGCCCAGGCCTGCGCGGGCAGTTCGACCGTGGAGTCCTGGCTGGCGGCCGAACCCCACAGCGGTGACGCGCTGGTGCTGCGGGCCGCGACGGAGACGGCCCGCGCGTTCAACCTGGCGATCGCCGCGGGCCGGGGGGTGCCGATCGACCCGCACCGCATCGACACCGCGGTGACGGCGTGTCTGCACGCCTCGGAGGCATATCTGGACGACCCGACGCCCTGGATCTCCCTGATCTCGGTGGCCCGGCTGTACTCCTCGGGGGTGCGCCGGCAGGAACTGTCGCGCTGGTGGGACGAGCTGCACCAGCGCGACCCGTACAGCGTGGAGGGCCACCTGCAGGTCCTGCACTACTACTCGGCCCGCTGGCACGGCAGCCACGGCCTCATGTACGACTTCGCCCGCGACGCGGCCGGAGTGGCACCCACGGGCTGCGCACTGCCGGTTCTGGTGCAGTACGCGCGGGTGGAGGAGTACCGCTACGCCCTCGACGTGGCGCAGGGCAGCCAGTCCGCGGTGGGCCTCGGGCAGCACTGGAACCACGACGGCGCGGTCAGCGACGTACGCCGCACCTGGCAGCGGTGGATCATGGGCCGCACGAACAGCGGCATCGCCCCCGGCGAACTGCGCGACCTCAACTACCTGGCACACGCCGCCTGCAACGCACACGTCCCGGAGGTCGCCGCCACCCTGCTGCGGATGCTGGGGCGCCGCGCCACACGGACTCCCTGGTCCTACACGGGGGATCCGGACCAGCAGTTCGTGAGGTGGCGCAAGGAGCTGAAGCTGCGGGGAGCCTGAACGGACGGCGGGTCTAGTCCGCGGGCCGCTGCGCGGGACGGGACAGGCCCGCCGTCCACTTCTCCTCGATGCGGCCCAGCTTCCACACCAGCAGCGCCACGATCCAGGTGGCGAAGAACAGGCCGACGATGGCGAAGCCGACGGTGTTGAGGTCGAGGCCGGCGATCCAGTCCCAGAAAGCGCCGTGCAGACCGAGCTTCTGGGCCAGCAGGCCGAGGAGTTCGACCGTGCCGATGAGCAGGGCGACGGCGACCGAGAGGCCGGTGATGGTGAGGTTGTAGTAGACCTTGCGGACCGGCTTGGAGAACGCCCAGTCGTAGGCGAAGTTCATGAACGAGCCGTCGATGGTGTCCAGGAGCGACATGCCCGCGGCGAACAGGACGGGCAGGCACAGGATCGCGTACCAGGGAAGTCCCGAGGCGGCTCCGGAGCCGGCCAGCACGAGCAGCGCGATCTCGGTGGCGGTGTCGAAGCCGAGGCCGAAGAGCAGGCCCAGCGGGTACATGTGCCAGGGCTTGGTGACCGACTTCATCACGCGGCCCAGCAGGCGGTTCATGAAGCCGCGGTTGCCCAGCTGCTCCTCCAGGGCCGCCTCGTCGAAGTCGCCGGATCGCATGCGCCGGAACACCTTCCAGATTCCCTCCATGATCACGAGGTTGATGATCGCGATGAGGTAGAGGAAGGTTCCGGAGACGGTCGTGCCGATCAGGCCGGTGATGTCGTGCAGCCGGGAGTTGTCGTCGCGGACCGGTCCGGCCACGGCCTTGACGCCGAAGGAGAGCAGCAGCGCCAGGGCGAAGACGACGCTGGAGTGCCCGAGCGAGAACCAGAAGCCGACCGACAGGGGCCGCTGCCCCTCGCCCATCAGCTTGCGGGTGGTGTTGTCGATCGCGGCGATGTGGTCCGCGTCGAAGGCGTGCCGCATGCCGAGCGTGTAGGCGGTGACGCCGATGCCGACACCGAAGGACTGCGTGCCGACGCTGTAGTGCTCGGGTGCCACGATCCCGACGAGCGTGAACCAGCCGATGAGGTGCAGGGCGAGGACGAAGGCGGCCATCCAGCCGATCCTGGTCCACTCCTCCCGTGTCATCGAGGTGCGGACACGGTGCCAGGCGGAGGCCTTGGCGGGGAGTGGCGGAGCGGTTTCGGGGGCGGCCGTCATACGGGGAGGTCTTCCTTCGGGTGCACAGCGGCTGCGGTCCGCAACCTTGTGCCATCCTCCTGCACTTGCAAACAATGTGCAGCAAAGGTCGCGACAGCTCTTCCCCATGGAAGGGGAAAGAACGCGAGTGCGGGACCCGCGGTCAGGGAGTGGCGGTCGGGCCGTCCGGCCGGCTGCGGCGCTGCTCCACCATCTCGCGGCTCAGCGCCTCCGTCTCGGGCTCCGACAGCCGCTCGAAGCCCTCCTCGGTGATCACCGACACGATGGGGAAGATACGGCGGTTGATGTCCGGGCCGCCGGTCGCGGAGTCGTCGTCGGCCGCGTCGTAGAGGGCCTGCAGGGCGGCCAGCGCCGCCTCGCGCCGGTCCATGCCCTTGCGGAACAGCTTCTTGAGCGCGCCCCGGGCGTACGGCGATCCGGAGCCCTCGGCGTGGAAGTCCGTCTTCTCGTACAGGCCGCCGGCGACGTCGAAGCTGAAGATGCGGCCCTTCTCGCCGTCCGGGGCCGTCTCGTCGTAGCCGGTCAGGAGCGGTACGACGGCGAGGCCCTGCATGGCCTGGCCGAGGTTCTGCCGGATCATGCCGGCCAGGCGCCTCGCCTTGGCGTTGAGGGTCATCGGGATGCCCTCGATCTTCTCGAAGTGCGTCAGCTCGACCTGGTACAGCTTCACCATGTCCAGGGCGAGTCCGACGGAGCCGGCGAAGGCCACGGCGGTGTAGTCGTCCGCGGGGTGCACCTTCTCCAGGTCGCGCTGGGCGATGAGGTTGCCCATCGTGGCACGGCGGTCGCCGGCGATCAGCACGCCGTCGCGGTAGGCGAGGGCCAGCACGGTGGTGCCGTGCGGGAACCGTCCGGGTTCGGCGCGGACGCCGTCGGGGAAGGGCGGCCGGGTGGGCAGCAGTTCGGGGCGGTGGGCGGCCAGGAACTCGGTGAAGGACGCGGCTCCCGGAGTGAAGAACTCCTCCCCCAGCTGGCCGCCGGTGTCGCTCGCTGTCATGCCACTCCCCCTTCTCGTCGGCCGGACATCCGACTCCTACCTGAACCGGGGGCCCGGGAAACGCCCGTCCCGCCACCGCGGCGCCGGTTCGGATGAACCTGCCGCCCGGCATGCGGCCGGATGGCTGACGCCCTAGCGCGGGCTGCGGTGCGGCGGCTGCTGCGGGGCCGGGCGGGCCGGGAGTGGGGGGATCGCGCGGACGACGGGGCCGTCGGCGCGCAGGGTCACGGGGGTTTCGTGGTGGCGGATGGTCAGGGTCGGGCCGGACAGCAGGGTGTACGTGGCCTTGTCGGGGCCGACCTCCACGCGCAGGCGGCGGCCGAGGAACTGGAGGGAGAAGGCCAGGCGGCTGAACCTCTCGGGCAGGCGCGGGGCGAAGCGCAGCGAGTCGCCGTCGCGGCGCAGTCCGCCGAAACCGGCCACCAGGGCCGTCCAGGTGCCGGCGAGGGACGCGATGTGCAACCCGTCGCGCGTGTTGTGCTGCAGGTCCGCCAGATCCATCAGCGCCGACTCGGCCGCGTAGGCGTAGGCGAGGTCCAGATGGCCGGCCTGGGCGGCGATCACGGCCTGGACGCTCGCCGACAGCGAGGAGTCCCGGACGGTGAGGGGCTCGTAGTAGGCGAAGTTGCGGGCTATGTGCTCGTCGTCGAAGTGGCTGCCGCAGGTGTACATCGCGAGCACCAGGTCGGCCTGTTTGACGACCTGTTTGCGGTACAGGTCGAAATAGGGGAAGTGCAGCATCAGCGGGTACTGGTCCGGGCGGGTGCGGGCGAAGTCCCAGCGCTGGTAGCGGGTGAAGCCGGCGTGCTGCTCGTGCACGCCGAGTTCGTGGTTGTACGGGATGTGCATGGCCTCGGCGGCGTCCCGCCAGGCCGCGCTCTCCTCGTCGTCGACTCCCAGCCGCGCGGCCCGATCCGGGTACCGCTTGCAGGCGTCCGCGGCCTCCAGCAGGTTCGCGCGCGCCATGAGGTTGGTGTACGTGTTGTCGTCGGCGACCGCGCTGTACTCGTCGGGGCCGGTGACGCCGTCGATGTGGAAGGCGCCCTCGTGGTCGTGATGCCCCAGCGAGCGCCACAGGCGGGCCGTCTCCACCAGCAGCTCGGTACCGGCGTCCCGCTCGAACTGCTCGTCCCCGCTCGCCGCCGCGTACCGTACGACGGCGTCGGCGACGGCGGCGTTGACGTGGAAGGCGGCGGTGCCGGCCGGCCAGTACGCCGAGCCTTCCGAGCCCTCGATGGTGCGCCAGGGGAACGCGGCGCCGTTCAGGCCGAGCTGGGCCGCTCGCTCGCGGGCGGCGTCCAGTGTGCTGTGCCGCCAGCGCAGCGCCTCGGCCACGGCCTCGGGCGCGGTGTAGGTGAGCAGAGGCAGCACGAAGGCCTCGGTGTCCCAGAAGGCGTGGCCGTCGTAGCCGGAGCCGGTCAGGCCCTTGGCGGGGATCGCGCGCTGTTCGGCGCGGGCGCCGGCCTGCAGGACGTGGAAGAGGGCGAAGCGGACGGCCTGCTGGATCTCCTCGTCGCCGTCGACCTCGACGTCGGCGCGCGCCCAGAAGTCGTCGAGATACGCGCGCTGTTCCTTTGCGAGGCCCGCCCAGCCGCCGACCGCGGCCGCCGCGAGGGCCGCGTCGACCTGGTCGCCCATCGCCGGTTTGGAGCGGGTGGCGGACCAGCCGTGGGCGACGAGCTTCTCCACACGCAGCCGCTCGCCCGGTTCGAGGACGGAGGTGACGGTGAGACGGGCGACGTCCTCCTTGCTCTCGCTGCCGGTGGTGGTCGCGTCCGGGCCGGTCACGACGTGGTCGGCGCCCACGGCGACGCGCTGACCGGTGCGCCGGGTGCGGTGCACGAGGCGCAGCCGGGACCCCTCGGCGAAGGCCTCCTCCGCCTCCAGGGGCGACTGCAGGGCCATGGCCGCCCGGGGGTCGCCCTTGCGCTCGGGCAGCTGCTCGTTGGCGACGAGCTCCGACTGGAGGACCACACGCGTGCGCGTGCCGACGGCCTCCACCTCGTAGGCCACAGCGGCGATCGCCCGCTGGGTGAGGGAGACGAGCCGGGTCGAGCGCACACGGATCGTCGTACCGGCCGGCGAGACCCACTCGCAGACCCGCTCCAGCACTCCCCTGCGCAGGTCGAGGGTGCGCTCGTGGGAGACGAGGCGGCCGTAGCGCAGGTCGAAGGGCTCGTCGTCGACCAGCAGGCGCAGGACCTTGCCGTTGGTGACGTTGATGACGGTCTGGCCGGACTCCGGGTATCCGTACCCGGCCTCCGCGTAGGGCAGCGGGTGCAGTTCGTGGACGCCGCCGAGGTAGGAGCCGGGCAGGCCGTGCGGTTCTCCCTCGTCGAGGTTGCCGCGCCAGCCGACGTGGCCGTTGGACAGCGCGAAGACGGACTCGCTCTGCGCCAGGACGTCGAGATTGAGCGCCGTCTCGCGCACGGCCCAGGGTTCGACGGTGTACGACCGGTCGGTGATCACGCCCGGCCTCCCAGTTCGGCGAGGTCCTTCACGACCACGTCCGCGCCGTGTGCGTACAGCGCGTCGGTCTGTCCCACGCGGTCGACGCCGACGACGTATCCGAAGTGGCCGGACCGGCCGGCGTCCATGCCGGCGAGGGCGTCCTCGAAGACGGCCGCTCGCGACGGCTCGACCCCGAGGTCATGGGCGGCCTCGAGGAAGGTGTCGGGGTGCGGTTTGCCGGGCAGTTTGCGCTCGGCCGCGACGACACCGTCGATGCGGACCTCGAAGAGGTCCTCTGCGTGGATCGAGCGCAACACGTCACGGGTGTTGGCGCTGGAGGAGACGATCGCGGTGCGCAGACCATGGGCTCGTACGGCCTCGATGTAGCGCAGGGTGCCCTCGTAGGCCTCGACGCCCTGGGTGCGGATCCTCTCCAGGAGCAGGACGTTCTTGCGGTTGCCGAGCCCGTGGACGGTGGCCTTCTCGGGCGGGTCGTCGGGGGATCCCTCGGGCAGTTCGATGCCCCGGGAGGCGAGAAAGGTGCGGACCCCGTCGGCGCGGGGGCGCCCGTCGACGTACTCGTCGTAGTCGGCCACGGCGTCGAAGGGCCGGAACTGCTCGCCGTCCCGCCCGCGCAGGAAGGCGTCGAAGGTCTCCTTCCAAGCGGCGGCGTGCACGACGGCCGTCCGGGTCACGACCCCGTCGAGGTCGAAGAGGCAGGCCTGGATGTCTTCGGGGAGACCGAGGGGCGGACCGAGCTGCGTCATACGGGTCCGGTTCCCCGTTCGGGGACATCCAGCTTGTGGCGCACGCCACACCGGTCAGTCGTGCGGGAACGAGTGGTGCTCGTGCGCCACCAGCCAGCGGTCGTGCTCCTTGCGCAGACCCAGCGTCAACCGCAGGCGGAGCGTGGGGTGTTCGGCCAGCTCCTGAAGCGTTCCACAGCGCAGGAGCGCATGCGCGTAGGCGACGTCGCTGCCGGCCGTGACGTCCAGGGACTCGATGTCGAAGCAGGCGCCCTGGGCCTGCCAGGCGAAGAACGGCGGCCAGGTCGCGCGATAGGCGGCGAGGCCGCGCAGGCCCTCGTGCGGCGGCGGGACGTCGTACATCACGATGTCCTCGGCGTGGTCGGCCAGGACGCCGTCCAGATCGCCGCGGTGGACGGCCTCGGCCCATTTCTCGATCAGTGTGCGGATCTGCGCTGCGTCGTCGGTCACGGCACCGGCCCCCTGCCTCGTCACGGACGTGTCCCCCGTACTCGGAGACGACTCCCCGCGCCGCCATAGTTCATCGCGCCGCCGCCCGGGTGACAGACTCTGCCGTGTGCCGCCGACTTTCGACGATCTGCTGACCCGTGCGCGCGCTCTGCCCCGCGGCGGGCGTCGCGCCGTCCTGGGCATCACCGGCAGCCCGGGCGCGGGCAAGTCGACCCTCGCGGAGAACCTCGTGCGGGAGCTGAACGCAGCGGCGGGAGAGCCGTGGGTCGCGCACGTGCCCATGGACGGCTTCCATCTCGCCGACGTCGAGCTGGAGCGGCTGGGCCGCCGGGACCGCAAGGGAGCGCCCGACACCTTCGACGCGGCCGGGTATGCGGCGTTGCTGGACCGCCTGCGCGAGAGCGAGGAAGGCGACGTGGTGTACGCGCCGGGGTTCGAGCGGGTGCTGGAGCAGCCCATCGCAGGCGCCGTACCGGTACCGCCGACGGCCCGGCTGGTGGTGACCGAGGGCAACTACCTGCTGCTGGACACGGGAGCCTGGCCCCGCGTGCGCAGCCGGCTCGACGAGGTGTGGTTCTGCGAACTGGACGAAGAAGAGCGCCTGCGCCGGCTGATCGCCCGGCACGAGGAGTTCGGCAAGGGGCACGACGAGGCGATGGCCTGGGTGCTGCGCAGCGACCAGCACAACGCGGAGCTGGTCGCCGCGACCCGCGACCGGGCGGACCTGGTGGTACCGGTGGGTGAACTCGACCTCAAGCAGTGAGCGTCAGCTGCGGCTCCCCGCGCCCGTCCGCCTCCCCGATCACCGCGGTGAAGGCGTCCGTCCGTACGGTCAGCCCCTGCTCATCCCACGTGGCAACGGCCCTGAAGGGCTCGGCGGAGCCGTACCGTACGGCGAACACATGCAGATCGTCCGGTGCACCTGGGATCGGCCCCGCCTCCAGGGCGGTGGAGCTCACCAGGTGGCGCCAGCCGTCGTCGGGGTTGCCGTAGCCGCGCGGGTCGGCGGCGAGTGCGAACGCCGCCTGTTCCTGGGTGAGTTCCGCGCGGGCGTCGAAGTGCTCCGGTCCCTGCGCCTGCGGGTGGGTCAGACGGAGGGTGCCGGCCGACGCCACCGCGCCCCCGGCCGTCCGGCGCACCCGGTCGCCGTCGTCGGCCGCGTAGGGCAGTCCCGCGAGCAGATACGGCTCGTTGGGCAGGCGTTCCACGGCGACGGTCGTCCACAGGCTCGTGCCGTCGGTGACGTAGAGGGACCGCACGTGCCGCAGGACGTGGTCGCGGCCGACCACCGGCTTGGTGACCAGCTTCGCCGCCAGGGCGCCGGTGCGCACGTCCCGCACCCGGACCTCGCCCATGGGACGGCAGAACACGAATCCGTCCAGCACCGGGCCGAAGCCGTGCTGGCGGTTCACGACCGCCGGCAGGTAGTAGGTGCCGCCCGCCTCGACGACCGACGGGGTCATACGGTCGTCGAAGGCCACCGAGACGGTGCCCGACCGCAGTTGGTGGCGGGCGGGCTCGGGCGAGGGCGTGCGGTGCCAGCGGGTGGGGTCCTGGATCTGCCAGACCAGCATCCAGGCGAAGTGCCCGTCGACGCCGCCGTCGGGCCCCGCCGCGTGCCGCCCCCAGCGGGTGTCGCCCCGGTAGCGGCCCAGGTCGGCGCCGATGCGGGCACCGAAGTAGCGCAGGCCCAGGACCGATTCGAAGGCGGAGTGCTGCTCGCTGTAGCGGGGGCCGCCGTTGTCGAAGCCGCCGTTCGTCAGCCGGGCGTCGATGTAGCGGGCGAGCGCGTCGCCGTCCTCGGCGAACATCTCCTCCCCGCTGACACGATGGGCCTGGGCGAGGAAGGACAGGGAGATCGGGCCGTAGTTGTTGTCGTAGGCGCCGCCGTGTTCCGGGGGCAGCAGGGCGCCCCGGTCGCGTACCCGGTGCGCACGGATCTTCTCGGTGTACAGGCCGATCGCCCGGGCGCGAACCAACTCCCCTTCGTCCGGCGGGAGATGGCGTGCCAGCATCAGGCCGCCGACGACGCAGCCGATGGCCTGGTTGCCGGCCTCCTGCGGGTTGAAGAAGGTCGCCTCGGTCAGCCAGCGCCAGTAACCCCGTGCCACGTCGAGCAGTTGGGCGCGCTGGTCGGCATCGACCAGGCCGTCCGGTGCGGCGAGGAGGTTGACCGCCTGGAGCAGCGCCCACACCGTGCTCGGCCAGTCGCCGATGGGGTGGGCGCCCGCCTCCAGGACGTAACGGGCGTACGGGAAGCCGGAGTTGCGGATCCTCAGGTTCGGGTAGCCGGGGTTGTCGTCGACGTAGACCCGCTCGCGCAGATGGAAGGCGAGGCTGCGGCGGACCGCCTCGGGCAGTCGGTCGTCCTTGGTGCGCTGCCAGGCGAAGGCGAGCAGGGACGTGATGCCGAGGGAGGTGTCGCCGATGTCGTCGACGCAGTCGGGGTGTTCGAGGTTGCCCTCGGGGGTGAGGCGCGCGAGGGCCTGCTCGGTGATGTCGGCGAGGACGGCGTCGTATGCCTCCGGGGTGTCCGGCAGGTCGTGCAGCGGCCCGAGCTGGCGTGGGAGGTGCAAGGAGATCAGCCCTTCATGCCCGAGATGTGGCGCGCAGTGTGAGGGTCAGTGTCTGCGGTCCGTGTCCGCCGAGGTAGACGCGGTTCCCGGTCGTCGCGTCGGTGCCGCCGGCCACGGTGTAGTCCTGCCCCGGGTCGTAGCGCAGTACGTCGCTGCGGTCCGGTCCGGCGAGCGGTTCGCCCGTCTCGACGGCGGCCTCGACCCGGATCTCGTCGTCGCCGACGCGGTAGGTCAACGGCTCGGTCGTCAGGCACCAGCGTCCGTCGCCGAGCGGTACGGCGCCCTGCGGCTCGCCACCCGGCCGGAAGGTCAGTTCGAGGGCCCAGGGCACCGATGGGCCGCTGATGTCGATCCGCAGGTCGGCCCCGTCCTCCCGCAGGTCGACCTCGACTCGGGTCGTGTGGGAGACCTCGTCCTGAGGACGGTCGGGGAACGCCATCGCCGCGGAGAAGCGGCCCTCGTCCACCAGACGGTAGGCGCCGTCGTCGCTCCTGAGGTCCTTCGGGAGCGGCTGGTAGTAGGCGGTGGTGAGGGTTTGGGTGAGCCGGTACCGGTTGTCGGCGAGCCGTTCCATGTCGGCGGCGCGGAACGGGCCCAGGTCGAAGAACACCCGTGAGAGGCGGACCGCGTCGAGGACTGCGGCACCGGCGAACAGGCGCAGGAAGGTGGGGTTGCAGGCGAGGCCCGAGCGGATGCGCCGGTGCTCGGGCACGTCGGAGCCGCCGTACACCACGGTGTGGGCGGTGGCCGAGGCATGTACGGCGAGGCGTGCGGTGGGGAGGTACCGGTCTCGCGGGAGCTTCTCCGCGTCCGGGGCCGGCAGGGCGCGGCACAGATCCGGGGTGAGGAGGGTCTGGGCGAGCAGGTCGGGGTCGTTGATGCCGTCGGCGGCCGCCAGGCGGGCCGCGCGGGCGAAGTCGCCCCGGCCGGTGCGGATCGCGAGCAGCCGGTAGTGCGGCAGGTAGGGCCACAGCGCGAACGACTGGCTCTGGTCCTGGCGGCGCGAGTGGACGGTCTCCACCGTGCCGTCCGGCCTGATCAGGTCCAGGGTCGCGGCGAGGTTGCGTTCGACGGCGTCCCGCAGGTCGCTGCGCCCGAGCACCTCGGCCAGCAACAGCAGCGACGGGTTGGTGACGATGGACGCGTAGACGGCGCTGCGTTCCGAGTACAGGCCGTCCGCGTCGATGTCGACGCCCTCGGCGAGCCACTCCTCGACACGGGCGAGCAGCCGGTCGTCCGGGAACGAACGGTGCAGCCGGGCCAGCGCCGCGGACAGCTCCCAGCGGTGGTTCGGGGTGTGGACCCCGCCGGTCAGGAGAGGGCCGGTGGCGGCGCCGGCGATCTCGGCGAGCGCCGCCGTGACGTCGTCCAGTTCCGGCCCCGCGCCCGCGGCGAGGACGTGCGCGTCGCACACGTCGTTGACGGTGAACGCGGAGTCCGGCGGCGACTGCACGTTGTCGCCGCCCGCAAAGAGGCCGGAGGCCGTCTGCAGGGACCGCAGGGCACGGAGGTGGGTCAGCGCGGCGGCGACGGCGCGCTCGCTGCCGTGCAGGGCCGACTCCGGCGAGCGGTACGCCGCGACCAGGGTCTTCACCCGCCGGGCCAGGGCGCGGTGCGGCCCGATGAATTCCGCCGACGGTTCCTCCGCGAGCAGGGCGGCCGACCCGTCGGCGGCGACCGCCGCTGCGCGGACGAACTCGTGGTCGAGCGGGGCGGTCAAGGTCAGTCCTTCAGTCCGGCGTTGATGTCGGCGCCCATGACGTAGCGCTGGAAGACCAGGAAGATCACGATCAGCGGGATCATGGAGATGACCGAGGCGCCGAGCAGGACCGACCAGTTGATGTTCTGTGCGCCGACGATGCTCTGGATGCCGATCTGCACGGTGAACTTGTTGGGGTCGTTGAGCATCAGCAGCGGCCAGATGTAGTCGTTCCAGCGCCACTGGAAGGACAGGATGGCGAGGGTCAGCATGATGGGCCGGGAGAGCGGCACCATGATCCGCAGGAAGATCGACAGTTCGCGGGCACCGTCGATGCGGGCGGCTTCCACGAGTTCGTCGGGAACGGTCAGGAAGAACTGGCGGAACATGAAGCATCCGGTCGCGGTGAGCACGGCCGGGAGGATGATGCCGGCGAACGAGTTGTAGAGGCCGAGGTTGCGGACCACCAGGAACTCCGGGGCCAGCATGACCTCGCCCGGCAGCATCGTGGTGGCCAGGATGCAGAGGAAGAACGCCTTCAGCCATCTGTTGTCGTACTTGGCCAGCGCGTACCCGGTGCAGCAGCTCACTCCCACCGTGAGGATCGTCGTGATCACACACACGATGGTCGTGTTGATGAAGAACTGGGAGAAGTTGGCACTGCGCCACGCCGTCAGGTACCCGGACAGGGTGGGGTGGTGCGGAACCAGTGTCAGCGGATAGGAGAACAGGTCGCTGGCCGGCTTGAGGGAGCTGAGGATGAACCACAGCACCGGCAGCCCGTAGAGGCACGCGAGGATCCACAGCAGGGTCGTCGCGGACACCGCCTGCCGGATCCCGCCGCTCGTCGCGCCGCGGGTCCGCTTCCTGGAAACAGTCCGTCCGGGACCGGTGTCGACCTTGCGGGGCATGTCTGTGGTTGTCATCGGTTCTCCACCCGCCGGTTGACGATCAGCTGGATGATCGCGACGGCCATCAGGATGAGCATGAGCACGAATGACGCGGCGCTCGCGTAGCCGATCTGGCCCCGTTGGAAGCCGGTCTGGTAGATGTACTGGACAAGAAGGTTGTTCGACGTTCCGGGTCCGCCGTTGTTGAGGGCGACGAACACCGGGTATTCCTTCATCGCGTTGATCGTGTTGAGCAGAATGACGATGAACGAGGTGGGCGCGATGCTCGGCAGTGTGATGCTGAAGAACTGGCGCCACGGTCCGGCGCCGTCGAGCGAGGCCGCCTCGTAGTACGACACCGGTACGTTCTTGATCGCCGCGATGAACAGCAGCATCGTGAATCCCGTCCACATCCAGGACGCCGCCATCACCACCACGAGCAGCGACAGGTCCGCGTCCGACTGCCACGGGACGGCACTGCCGCCGAGCTTCTCGATGACGTAGTTGACCAGTCCGAAGTTCTCGCCGAACAGCCACCGCCACAGGACACCCACGACGATGGGCGACAGCAGCCACGGGATGAAGAAGATGACGCGCGCGACCGACGCACCCTTGGCGTGCTTGTTCACCACCAGGTTGGCGGCGAGCAGCGAGAGCGCGAAGTTCAGCGGTACGAAGAGCACGGTGTACAGGAGCGTCCGGGTCAGCGCGTCGTAGAACGTGGAGTCCCCGAACAGGTTGTGGTAGTTGTCCAGTCCGATGAACTGGAACGCCCCCACGCCCGTGTAGTTCGTGAAGGAGTAGACGAGCCCGATCACCGCCGGCCAGACGAAGAACAGCGAGAAGAGCACGACATTGGCCGCGATGAGGACGAGCGGCGCAAGGGTGTACTTACTGCGTCTCCTGGGCGGGCTCGCGGACACGACCGAGGCGCGTTTTGTCATCTTCCTGACTCCGTGCTGGTGGAATGGGTTGCGGTGGGCTCACGCCGTGAGCCCGGCATCGTGTGGGCGTAAAGGGCCGGGGGGCGCTGTCGAGACACCGCCCCCCGGCCCTGTGGCCTACGATCCGCCGCCGACCTGCTGGTTGTAGCCGGCCACGATGTTCTCCAGGGCCTTGTCGGACGACTGCTGGCCGTTGACCGCCTTACCGAGCTCCGTCTTGGTCGGGTCGGTGGTGATGCTCTTGCCCTTCAGCGCCCATTCCGTCTGCGCACCGTTGAAGTAGCCGGAGATCGGGGCGTAGAGCGGGATCTCCTCGTTGTACAGCTTGAACGCCGACTGCGCCGCGTCGGACTTGAAGGGGTAGTTCGGGGTCAGACCGCTCTCGACGGGGAGGAACCCGGAGCTCTCGACCAGTTCGGTGTACTGCTTCGGGTCGTACACCCAGGTCATGAACTTCTTCGCGGCGGTGGCCGCGGCGCCGTTGTTGTTGAAGCCCACCATCAGGCCGCCGGCGTTGACGTCGCTGGCCTGCACGGGCTGGGCGGGGGTCGGGACGCTGGCCCAGTCGAACTTCTTGATGCTGTCCGCGAACGCTGCGACCTGCCACACGCCGGACCAGTAGGCGACCACGTCACCGCTCTGGAACATCGCGGACGGGTCGGCGCCGCTGGTCCACACCGACTTCGGCATGGTCTTGTCGTCGTTCCAACCGACGAAGGTCTTCACGGCCTTCTTGGTCGCGGCGTCCACGGAGAACTTGCCGGAGGAGTCCGCGTGGACGTACTTTCCGCCCATCTCGTACACCATGGCGCGCAGTCGCGACGGCGACTGGTCGAAGGTCAGGGAGTACTTGGCGCCGGTCTTCTCCCGGACCTTGTTCGCGGCCGCGATGAAGTCGGTCCAGGTCCAGGTCTTCGAGGGCGAGGTGGGGAAGGAGACGCCGGCCTTCTTGAAGAGCGTCTTGTTGATGTACAGGCCGGACGCGGTGACGTCCGAGGGGATGGCCAGCACCTTGCCGGAGGAGTCCTTCGCCAGGAAGTTGGCGTTGATGTTGTAGCTCTTGTTGCCGGCGATGGAGCTCAGGTCGATCAGCTTGTTCGACCAGATCGGGTCCAGCGACGGCACGGCCGCCACGTCGGGCAGAGCATTCGCCTGCGCCGAGTTGTGCAGCTTCGTGGTGTAGCCGTCGTAGGGGATGTTGACGAGCTTGACGGAGACGCCGTTTTCCTTCTTGTACTGCGCCACCAGCTTCTTCCAGCCCGCGTCCTGCCCGGGAACCGTGGAGATCCAGAACGTCAGCGACTTGGAGTTCCCGCCCGAGCCGGACCCCGACCCACCGCAGGCGGTGAGCAGAAGGGCACCTGCCGTGGCCACGGCAGCGAGGGGAACCACACGACGTATACCGCCGCGGCCGAGTCGGCGGGAGCGCCGCACACCCACACTGGTCATTTTCTTCCCTTTTCGTCGTACTGGACGGAGCACGGCGCCAGCCGAGGCGGCACGGGTGCATTTTGCAGGAAATTTCGCTTTCCGGGGCACGGCCTCGCCCGGCCGCGTCGCCTGGAGCGGGTGGAGTCCCCGGCCAATGAGGGCCGTCGTCGCACAAGCACGCCCTCGTGCGACTGCCGTACTTCGCGTACGGGCGGGAGGCTCACCCGGAGTCGGTATCCCGACCGACTTAGAAAGCGCTTGTCCGGACATTGGCACGTCGAGTCGGAGGCCGTCAATCCTTAGCCCCCGCGGCCTCGGTCACGGTTTGGACTCCTCGCGAAACCGCGAGCCGGGCGGCACCCACGACCGTGCCGAGATCGCCGACCGTGCTGCTGACGACTTCGGTCGGCCAGCTCAGCCGGGCCAGTTCCGCCCGTACACCGGGCAGTACCTGCGGGTCCGCGCCGGTGCTGCCGCCCAGGACGATCAGTCCCGGGTCCAGTACGGCGGTCACGGCGGCGGCGAGACGGCCGACGTCGGTGGCATGGCGGCCGATCACGGCGCGGGCCGCCGCCCGGCCCTCACCGGCCAGGGCGAAGAGCTGCTCGGCGGTGCGCGGGCGGGGCCCGTCCTCGTCCTGCCAGGCCTCGGCCGCCCGCCGCAGCAGCGAGCGGGCGCCGATGTACTCCTCCAGGGCCTCGTGGCGCGGCTCGCGGCCGTCGTCCCAGGGGTAGGGCAGCCGGGCCAGCTCACCGGCGGCGCCGTTGGCTCCGCGCAGCACCTGCCCGCCGACCACGATGCCGAGGCCGATACCGACGCCGATCCGCAGATAGCCGAAGGTGTGCCGGCCGCGCGCGGCGCCCTCGTGCAGTTCGGCGAGCGCGGCGCAGTTGACGTTGTTCTCGAGATGGACGGGGACGCCCGGCGGCAGGGCGACGGCCATGGCGTCGAAGACGGGGCCGGCCTTGGCCGTGGCGGGGCGCATGCGGGCGCCCTCCTTCTCGCGTGCGGTGACGTCGCCGACGGCGACGACGACGGCGCGCAGCGGGGCGCCTGCGGGGAGCGCGACGAGGGCCTCGCGCACCACGTCGGCGGCCTCGTCCCGGGTCCCGGTGGCCTGGGCGAGCAGGGTGCCGTCCAGGGCGCAGCCGCGCACCCGGGTCAGCGCGGGGCCGAGGTCGACGGCGAGCACGGCCCCGGCTGCCGGGCCGAGACCGTAGACGGCGGCGGAACGGCCCGTGCCGCCGGAGGCGGTGCCGGAGTGGGCCGCCAGCCGTGCGCTCTCCAGCTCCGCCACGGCGGAGGACACGGTGGGTTTGGACAGGCCCGCCAGGCTGGCGAGCTGCGGCCGGGTCGCGCTGCCCGCCGCGGCGAGCACGGCGAATACCGCGCTTGCGCTCTCGGTCAGACGGGGGGCTTCCGCCACGTCGTGTATCACAGTTCTCCCACGGGTCACGGGCCGCTCAGTGGTCGAGTGCGCGATGCCTCTTGACGCACTGTACTTCGTTAGTTAACTTCCTAACGAACTTCACGGTACTCGCCTGCCGTGTCCGTCTGAAGCCCGTCCCGGGGCTTCCCTAGTTCACCAACTCCCGTAATCTCAGGCACGGTTCGCCCAACCGTCGCGCCCCGCGCAACGACAAGAAGAGGTTCCGTGCAGGACTCCACGCCCCTCGTGGTCGGCATCGACGTGGGTGGCACCAAGACACAACTGCGTGCCTACGCCCATACGGAGCTCGTCGCCGACCACGTCCGGCCGAGCAGCGGCTGGCGGCCGCACGAGCCCGTGGCCGCCGCCGGCTGGCTGGCCGCGCTGGTCGCCGACGCGCTGCCGACGGGCGCACGCCCGGCGGCCGTCGCCGTGGGCGGCCACGCCTGTGAGACTCCGCGCCAGTGCGCCGAGATTCGTACCGCCCTGCAACAGCACTTCGACGCGCCCGCGCTGGTCGTGGGCGACGCCGAGCTGCTCGTGCCCGCCGCCGGACTGGACAAGGGGGTCGGCCTGGTCGCCGGCACCGGTTCCGTCGCGGTGGGCCGGCTCTCCGACGGGACCTGCCTCCAGGTCGGCGGCTGGGGCGCGGTCCTCGGCGACGAGGGCGGCGCGGCCGGCCTGGTGCGCGAGGCCGCACGGGCCGCATGGGCGGCGCACGATCGCGGGGAGGAGCCCGACGCACTCGCCCGGGGACTGCTCGCATCCTTCGGCGTCTCCGAAGTACCGGCGCTCGGCGCCGCGTTGGAGAGCGCCACGGACGTCTCCGCCCAGTGGGGCCGGCACGCTCCGGTCGTGTTCGCGGCCGCCGAGGCGGGCTCGTCGCTCGCCCGTGCGGTGATCACCGAGGCCGGCCGTTCGCTGGCCGCGCTCGTGGAACGGCTCGCCGCGCGCGGGGTCGTGGTCGACGACGTGGTGGTCGCCGGCAGCACCGTCCTCGCCCAGGCCTCCCTGTACGGCGCGTTCGCGACGGCGCTCGCGAGGTCCGTGCCGGGAGCACGCCCGCAGCCCCTGCGCGCCCCGCCCGTGGCGGGTGCGGTGGCACTGGCCCGTTCGATCCTGTGAACCGGTCGGCCCCCGTTCACGCACACGACACGTCACGGCCGCCGGGCCCTCGCCGACGGGACAGGACCCGGCCGTAGATCTTCGCTCAAAGCTTCACGGGACGCACCGGATTCGCACATCTCATGCGTCCCGTGGGACATCTCTGATCGCACGATCTCTCCCGGCCGCAGGGCCGCAGAACTGAAAAGAGGCACACGCATGCCGTCACCCGCCGGGCACCGCTCCTCGAACGCCGGTCGACCCACCGTCAACAGGCGGGGGTTCCTCAAGACCTCCCTGGGCGCCTCGGCCGGTGTGCTGGCCGCGCCCACCTTCGTGACGTGGCTGGGCGCCGCCGACGCCAAGGCCGCCACGGCGCCCGCGGCGTTCGTCGACGACTACAGGACCAACCTCCCGACGAACCTCACGCCCGAGACCAACGCGGTCGTCCGCGTGCTCGGCGGGTTCGCGCAGATATGGAAGACCGGCGGCGCCTGGAACACCGGCACGCCCCTGCGGCCCGAGATACTGCGCGCCAACATGCGCTACTGCGCCCGTATCACCGCCGCGCGCACGGACGCGCAGGCGAAGGAGGCGTTCCTCTACGACCGCCAGCACCAGAGCTACGCGATGATCGCGGGCCTGGGGCCGCTGTCCGACCTCTACAAGGCGGGCGCCAAGGCGGTCACGTCGATCACCAGCGCCCCCGACGGCACACCGCCCGCCAAGATCGACGACGCGGTCCCCGCGGACGCCCCGGCCGGCTCCGCGCTCGGCGCCGGCTCGCACGACTCCGCGCTCGGCAAGGTGGCCGAACTGGTCGACACCCTGCGGGGCAACTGGGCCTCGGGCAACCCGTCCAAGTACGCCTACCTGTACCCGCGGCCGTGGCGCATGAACGAGGACAGCGAGGTCGTCGACACAGGGCAGACGGACGCCCTCGGCTTCCCCGTCTACGACTCGAAGGTGGTCGTCGCCCCGCAGCTGCTGCGCCAGCGCAGCACCTCCCCGGCGGACGACGGCGGCTTCCCCAGCGGCCACACCAACGCCTTCCACCTGGCGGGCCTGGCGTACGCGTACGCCGTACCGGAGCGTTTCCAGGAGCTGGTGACGCGGGCCCTCGAACTCGGCCACACCCGGATCATGGCCGGCATGCACTCCACGGTCGACGTCATCGGCGGCCGCATCATGGCCACCGCGCTGGCCGCCGCCACCCTGGCCGACCCCGCGAACGCCGCCCTCAAGGCCGCGGCCCGCGCCCAGGCCCTCGCCTACTTCGAGGCACAGACCGGCACCACCGCCGACACCCTCTACGCCTACGCACACTCGGACACCACCGACCCCTACGCGGACCGGGAAGCCAACGCCCGTGCGGTGCGGCACCAGTTGACGTACGTGCTGACCCGCCACGGCCGCAGCGAGCCGCTGACCGTGCCGAAGGGCGCGGAGGTGCTGCTGGAGACACGGCTGCCGTACCTGGACGCGGAGCAGCGGCGCGAGGTGCTGCGCACGACCGCGCTGCCCTCCGGGTATGTGCTGCTGGACGGCTTCGAGCAGTGGGGGCGGCTGAACCTGTTCGCCGCGGCGGACGGTTACGGCGCCTTCGACTACGACGTGACCGTCACCCTCGACGCGGCGGCGGGCGGCTTCGGCGCGGCCGACAGCTGGCGCAACGACATCAGCGGCGACGGCGGTCTGACCAAGCGCGGCAGCGGCACGCTCACCCTGACCGGCCACAACAAGTACACGGGCGGCACCGTGGTGCAGGACGGCGTACTGGTCGCCGCCTCGTCCCACGCGCTGGGCCACGGCGAGGTCCGGGTGTCGGGCGGCACGCTGCGGCTGCAGCGGCCCGTGCGGGTGCACGGCGTCTACGCGCAGGAGTCGGGCGCGCTGGAGCTGACCCTGCGCTCGGGCCACGGACCCGCCCTCGAGGTCATGCGCCGGGCGGTGCTGGGCACGGGGAGCGTCCTGACGCTGCACCTCGACGCCGACAAGCCGCCGGCCGCGGGCAGCACCGTGCGCGTCCTGTCCGCTGCGGGGCTGCGCGGCCAGTTCGACCGCATCGAGCTGAACTCCGACCGGCTGCGGGCCGTACCCGTCTACACGACGGAAGGTCTGTCGGTACGACTCCTGAAGCGGTAACGCCCGGGAGGCGGGAGCTGATGAGAAAGTAGGGTCCATGGGATGGGCCCGGATCGCTCCCGCCCCCTCGCGGTCCGTGTCACCGCGGGGCGGATGATGGCGCACGAACAGCACTCGGTCCTCGAACCGGGCACCCACGACGACGAGGAACACCCGCCACCGGTGACGGCCCCCGAGCGGTCGCCCCGCCCGCGCGGGCGGTGGTTGCCGCCGCTCCTCGTCGTCGTGCTGCTGGCCCAGATGGCCGCGGCGATGGTCACCACCGCCGTGCAGCAGACCCCGACGATCGACGAGCCCGTCTACGTCGCCACGGCCGCCGACTATCTGCACGAGCACCGGGTGCGTCTCAACCCCGAGCATCCGCCGCTCGGCAAGCTGGTCATCGCCGTCGGGGTGGCCATCGCCGCTCCGCACGTCGACACCTCGTACCAAGGTGATCAGGGGCAGTTCGGGCGGCATCTGCTCTACGAGTCCGGAAACGATCCATGGCGGCTGATGTTCTGGGCGCGCCTCCCGATGATCGTGCTCACGCTGCTGTTCGGGCTCGTCGTGTTCGCCTTCGCCCGTGAACTCGCGGGCACGGTCGCAGGGTTGGCGGCGCTCGCCCTGTACGCCTTCTCCCCCGACGTGATCGCACACGGTTCGCTGGCCACCCTCGACGTGCCGGCGGCCGGGTTCGTGCTGACCTCGGCCTGGCTGCTGTGGCGGGCGCGCCGGCGGCCCCGGCTGTATGTGCCACTGGCCGGAGTCGCTCTCGGGGCGGGCCTTGCGACCAAGATGAGCGTGCTCCCGGCGGTTCCCGTGCTGCTGGCGCTGGGTGCGTGGTCGGTGTGGCGGGCGAGGCCCGGGGACCGGCGCGGGGCGGCTGCGCGAGCGGCACTCGGCGCCGGCGTGGTGGCGGTGGCCGCCGTCGCCGTCGTATGGGCGTCGTATCTGGTGGTCGACCCAAGGCTGCGGTGGACGCCGGAGCAGCCGGTGCCCGCGGTGGACGGGGTGAAGGGGCTGCTGGTGCGGCTGCTGCCGTTGCCGGCGTCGTACCGGGACGGGATGCGCATTCAGTTCGGTCTGGAGAACTACCCGTGGCAGGGCTTCCTGTTCGGGCATCTGTACACCGGCTCCCGCTGGTACTACCTGCCGGCCGCGCTGCTGGTGAAGACGCCGCTCGGCATGCTCGCCCTGTGGGTGGCCGGGGCGGCGGTGCTGGTGGCGGTGCGGCGGCTGCGGCCCGCGGCGCCGTATGTGCTGGTGCCCGCCGGAGTGCTGCTGGCCGCGGCCATGACCGGGTCGCGGGACTTCGGGACGCGGTACGCGATTTTCGTGCCGATGTTCCTGGCGGTGGCCGCGGGCTGTGTGCTCGCCGTGCGGTGGCGGTGGGCGCCGCTCGTGACGGGAGCGCTGGTGCTGTTCATCGCGGTCGGTTCGCTGCTGACGTATCCGTACTATCTGCCCTACTCCAACGAGGCGTTCGGCGGTCCCGCCAAGACCCATCTGCGGCTGCACGACTCCAACGTGGACTGGGGCCAGGACCTGGGCCGGCTCGCCGACCGGCTGCGCGAGCGGTACCGGGGCGAGCGGGTCTGGCTGGTGTACAAGGGCAGCGGAGTGCCGTCGTACTACGGCATCGACGCCTCCGATCCGCGCCAGGTGCCCCAGCGTCAGGTGCGCGGGCTGCTGGTCGTGTCGGACTCGGCGGCGGCCAAGGCGCGGGGACGGCTGGCCGCGTTGATCCGCAGCAGTCGTCCGGTCGACGACGTCGGGCATTCGATCACGATCTACCGCCGGTGACGGGGGCGTCCGGCGGCGCCGGATGCCCCCGTACAAGCCCTGGTCACGACGGTGTGTGGGCTATGTTGAAACACTGTGGGAGACAAAGGAGGCGCACCGGTGTCATCGCCGCAGCAGGCACGCGCACAGGCGTCCGCGATCACCTCGGGCAAGACGGCTCCGGAAGCCGAGGCCGCCCCGGCCTCCCAGCTCAGGACACTCTTCGACCGGCCCCGACTCTCCCCCGGCCAGCGGCGCATCGCCCAGTACCTCATCGAGCACATCACCGAGGCGGCCTTCCTGTCCATCACCGACCTCGCCGAACGCGTCGGCGTGAGCCAGCCCTCGGTGACGCGGTTCGCCGCGGCGGTCGGCTTCAGCGGCTACCCCGCGCTGCGCGAGAAGCTCCAGTCGATCGCCCTCGGCACCCTGGCCGGCGGCCCCGCCGCGACCGAGGAGAACGGCAGCAACGAACTGCAGGCGGCCGTCGACGCCGAGATCGAGAACCTGGAGAACCTCCGGCGCGACTTCGCCGACCCCGACCAGCTGATCGACCTCGGCCGCAAACTGTCGGCGTCCACACCCTTGACCGTCCTGGGACTGCGCATCTCGGTCTCGCTCGCGGAGTACTTCGCCTACGCCGCGCGCCGTATCCACCCGGACGTGCGGCTGGTGACGCGGGGCGGCAGCGTCGCCTACGACGCGCTGTTGCAGTCGCGTGAGGCGGGCGGCACCTGGGTGCTGGCCTTCTCGATGCCCCGGCACGCCCAGGAGACGCTCACGGCCGTACGGGTCGCACGCAGCGCCGGGCTGAAGGTCGCCCTGGTCACGGACCTGGCGCTGGGGCTCGTGGCCGACGAGGCGGACGTCGTCTTCGCCACCGGCACCGGCTCCCGCCTGGTCTTCGACTCCTACGCGGCGCCCGGCGTGATCGCCGCCGCGCTGCTGCAGGCCATGACCGACGCCGATCCCGAGCGCACCCAGGCGCGGCTGGAGGAGTACGAGCAGATCTCCGACCAGCACCAGTTCTTCCTGCGCGACTGATCCGGCGCGACCGCGACCCGCCCCGTACTCCCGGCCGATCCGGCGTTACAGCCAAATTACAAAAGGACCTTTCACAACAGACTGGGCATGAATGTTTTCATGCTTCTTGCAAACCGGACGGCATATATAAATACTTCTCACGGATCGCGCACCGGCCCACTCCGGGACACGTTCCGCACCCCCGTCCCCACCCGCATCGCCCGGAGAAAGCCGACGGTCCGCCCATGCGCCTGCACCATCCGCCGCGCCGGCGCCGTCTGCTCTCCCGGGCTCCTGCACGGACACCCGAAGCCGCCGTCCCCTACCCGCGTCGGCGCCCAGGGTGTTCGGTCGGGCCTCGCCTCTGCGAGCGCCCTTGGCGGCCCCGGTCATCCCCTAGACCGGGGCCGCCCGCCCACGTCGGACCACCCCCACACGACGCCGCACACCCGGAAGCGATGATCATGCAACTGACGACCACGCGTATCAGCCCGGACTGGCCGTGCCAGGTCAAGACGCCCGGCTCCTACGACTGGGAGCGCTCGGCGGCCAAGTGGCTGCGCGAACTGGTGCCGGCCCGCTACGGCAGCTACCCGGCCCTGATCCGCCACCCCGTGCTGCTGGCCCGCCATGCGCAGATACAGGTGCAGCACGAGATCCGGGTCGCGCGCACCGCGCTGCAGACAGCACGCGCCGATCTGCCCGCGCTCGGCATGCCCGAGTCGGTCATCGAGCACACGATCAAGCTGTACGCGGCGGAGGTGCTGCAGCTCCAGCACATCGCGCGCAGCGTCCGGGCGGTCGCCCGGGCCCTGGTCGACTCACGCTGACCGCGGCGGCCGGGGCTCGCACCGCATGATTCGCGCCACGCGTGGCACACGTGATGAACATGAGCACCGCCCAGTTGCGCAGGCGCGATCCGGTCACCACGGTGCTGACCTGGCAGGTGCGTCCCGGCCGGGAAGCGGAGTTCGAGAAGTGGACCCGTGGGATCACCCGCTGCGCCAGCCGGTTCCCCGGCAACGAGGGCGTCTCCTGGCTGCGGCCCGAGGACGGCCCCCGGTACCACGCGGTGCTGCGCTGGTCCGATCCGCAGCGGCTGGCGCGGTGGCTGGAGTCCGCTGAACGGGCCGAGTGGCATGCGCGGATCGAGGGGATCGCCACGGAGGTGGGCGACGAGCGCCAGTCGACCACCGGGATGGAGACCTGGTTCTCGCTGCCGGGGACCACGACGCGGTCCCCGCCCCGCTGGAAGATGGTGCTGACCACGTTCGTCGGCGCCTATCCCTTCACCCTGCTCATCCAGTGGCTGGTGACGCCCCGCACCACGGCCTGGCCCCTGCCGCTGAGGGCGGCCGTGTTCCCCGTCGTGCTGCTGCCCGTGCTGACGTATCTGGTCATGCCGCTGCTCAGCCGGTTGTTCCGGTTGTGGCTGTACCCGCCGCCGGACGACTGACGGGCCGGGCGGACCCGGCGTCCACTTCGACACGCCGGCTCTTCTCCTTTCGAGTGAAGCCAGGGCCGGATGGACCACGATCGCACCCGCCCTGTTGTGCGATGCTCGACGCGTGACGAGTAAGCCCGCCACGCCGACGGAGTCCAGCACCGCCGCCGACACCGTCGCCCTGGCCCAGGTCGTCGCCAGGCAGCGCGCCGAGATGGACCGGCTGCGCCACCTGGCGGCCATGTCGGCCGTCCTGGAGCAGGCCAAGGGCGTGATCATGGCACTCACCGGCTGCTCCGCCGGTGCCGCTGAGGAGGAGCTGCAGCGGCGGGCCGAGACAGCCGGCCGCACCGTGCTGGAGGAGTGCTGGATCACCCTCGGCAGCCTGCCGCCGCCGGGCGGTGCCGCTCCCGCCCCGGAGCCCGCCGTCCTGACCGAGTCCGCCGTGTCGCCCTCGCGGGACGCGGCCGCCGACTGGGGTGCCGCGGCGCTCGCCGCTCTCGGCAGGGAGCTCGTCCGTGTCACCGCACCGCAGGACCTCGCCTCCTGTCTGCTGGACCAACTGGCGCCCGAGGTGGGCGCCGACGCGGTCATGATCTATGCGCGACCGCCCGCCGGCGGGCTTGAGCTGGTCAGCCACGCCGGCATCGAAGCCACCCTCGCCGCCCAGTGGCAGCAGATCCCGCCGCTGAAGGGGTTCCCTGCCCTCGAGGCCCTGCGGGCGGGCGAGCCGCGCTGGCTGGAGGCCGCCGCCGAGGACCGGAAGCGTTACGTGCTGATCGGCGACCCTTCCGAACGCTGGGCGTCCCGCGCCTGGCTGCCGGTGCCGACCGGTGCCTCACCGAGCGTCTGCATCGGGATCCTGCGCACCCGCAGCGGGCCGTTCAGCGCGAGCGAGCGGGCTCATCTGCAGGCCGCCGCCCGGCTGTGTGCCGGACGTCTGCGGGACTTCTCCACCGGTCCGCAGGCCGCCGTCGACGCCACCGAGACCGTTCAGGCCATGCAGGCCGTCTTCGAAGCGCTGCCCGGCGCCGCCATGCTGCTCACTCCGCTGCCCGCCGCCTCGGGCGTGATCGACGACTACCGCATCGACGCCGCCACCGCACAGGCCGCCGACGTCGTCGGCGGCGCGTCCGACCTGGTCGGCCGACGCTTCCAGGAGGCCTGCCCGGCCCTGGCGGGCGAGCCGCTGTGGCAGGGCCTGCGCAGCGCACTGGCCACCGGAAAGCCGTATGAGAGCGCGCCGTTCGCCTACCAGGAGGTCGTGGACGGTGTCACGGAGCTGTCCACCTACACGGTGCGGGCGGCCCGGCTGGGCGACGGGCTGTTCGTGACATGGTTGCGGCACGGCTCCTCGGACCGGCAGGAACAGCGCCTCGCGGACGTGCAGCGGCTGGGGAGTCTCGGCTGGGCGAGCTGGAGCCTGGTCACGCACGAGGCCACCTGGTCCTCGCAGGTCTTCGAGCTCCTCGGCCGTGCCCCCGGCAAAGGCCCGGTCGGCCTCACCGACCTGCCCGGCCTTGCCCTGCCCGAGGACGCGCCCGTGCTGGCCCGTGCCATCGGCGAACTCCTGGGCACCGGCCGCCCCTTCGACGTCCCGTTCCGCATCAGGACGGCGGATGGGCTACGGCATCTGCGGGCCGTCGCCGAGGCGGTGCCGGACGCTGCAGGTAGGCCCGTCGAGGTGCACGGCGTCGTACAGGACCTCACCGCGCAGCGCAGCGCGGAGCTCGCCCTCGTCGAGAGCGAGCGGGCCGTCCTCACCCAGCACGACGTGCTGCGCGCCGAGCGGGCACTGGCCGGCCGGCTGCAGCATGCCCTGCTCCCCCTGCCCACCAGGCCCGTGCGCCTGGCGGGGCTGCGTGTCGAAGTGGCCTATCTGCCCGCCCAGTCGGGCACCTATGTCGGCGGCGACTGGTTCAGCGCCATCGAACTGCCGGACGGGGACGCCCTCTTCGTCGTCGGCGACGTGGCCGGCCACGGCATAGACGCGGTCGCCACGATGGCCCAGCTCCGCTTCACCGCCAAGGGCATGGTCATCACCGGGTCCTCGCTGACGGGAGCGCTCGCGCGCCTCAACACGCTGCTGCTGCACTCCCGCGGACCCCACGGCACCGCGACCATGGTCCTCGCCCGCTACGCCCCCGCCGAGCGCCGGCTGATCTGGGCGCAGGCCGGCCACCCGCCGCCCCTGCTGCTGCGCGACGGCCAGGCGCACTATCTCGACCGCCCTAGCGGCATCCTGCTCGGCGCGAGCACGGCGCCGGACTTCGCGGAGGCGGAGTTGCCCCTCGCACCCGGCGACCGCGTCCTCCTGTACACGGACGGCCTGGTCGAGCGGCCCACGGAGGACCTCGACCGAGGCTTCAAACGGCTCTCCGAGGCCGTCCTCAGCCGCCACAGTGACGAGCCCGGCGCCCTGGCGCCCATGCTCGCCGCCATGCTGGAGGGTGAGCGGCGGGATGACGTCTGTGTGCTCGACATCCGGGTGCCTGCGGATCCGCAGTAGACGGCGGGACCTCCCCGGTGTCAGCCGGTGCCGGAGGCCGTCCGGGACTCCAGTGCGACGCGGGTGTCATTGCCGTAGACGCCGGTCTCGTCGCCCCTGATGCCGTACCAGAGCTGGAAGCGCGCCACCGCGGCCTTGAGGGTGGCGTCGTAGGTGCCGCCGGTGGAGCCGCCCGTGTAGACGTCCGGGATGCGCAGCAGGCGTTGCTGCAGATCGGTCACGGCCGGGCCGCTGTCGCCCTCGCGGAGGGTGCCCGGGCCGTCGGGGTCCGACGCGGCGGAGGCGGAGGCGGTCGGCTCGGCGGTCGCGGTCGGCTCAGCTGACACGGTCGGCTCGGCGGACACGGTGGGGCGGGGTTCCGGCACGGCGGCGGCCTCGTTCCTGTCGTGCAGCAGCAGGGCGCCGCCGAAGCCGACCAGGGCGGCCGCGGCGACAGCGATCGTCACGGCGGCGCGGCGCAGTCCCGGCCCGAACCCGAAACGGCCGCCACCGTGCGGTGCGCTGACGTGGCCGGTGCGCACGGGCGGGAGTTCCTGTGTCTCGCCCTCGTCCCAGGACCGCGGGTCCCGCACGGCGACGGGCTCGAGATCACCGGTGCCCTGCTCCATCTCCTTGAAGAGCTGCGCCAGGGCGTCGGTGCGGCGCGGGCGCAGGACCCGGATGGGCTCCAGCGGCAAACGGTCCTGCGGTGACCCGGATGCGGGCGGTATGGGCACTGCGCTCTCCTTCCGTCCCCGTTGCGGGGCCTCCGCGGTTCCCCGGGGAGTGATACGCGCCCTGCACCGCGAGAGTTCAGCAGCCCCACAGGAGGACACTCAGTTCCCTTTGGCAGCGCACTGAGTGCCGTCTGTGCCGTCCGGATGCTACTTTCCCGTTCATGAAGACGGAGCCGACTGCCGCGCGGCCACCCATGCGGGACGCCCTGGTCGCGGCGGCCTTCCACCTGTTCCTCGAGCGGGGATACGAGCAGACCACGGTGGACGACATCGTGGCGCTCGCCGGCGTCGGGCGGCGGTCGTTCTTCCGCTACTTCCCCTCCAAGGAGGACGTGGTCTTCCCCGACCACGAGCGGTGCCTGGCCGAGATGACGGCGTTCCTCGCCGACAGCGGCGACGAGGACGAACCGGTGCAGCGGGTCTGTGACGCGGTGCGGATCGTGCTGCGCATGTACACCGAGAACCCGACCTTCTCCGTGCAGCGCTACCGCCTCACCAAGAAGGTGCCGGGACTGCGCGCGTACGAACTCTCGGTGGTGTGGCGATACGAGCGCGCCTTCGCCGACCATCTGCGCGGCCGCCTCGCGGGCCGTCCGGACGGGACGCTGCAGGCCGACGTGATCGCGGCGGCGGTGGCCGCGGCGCACAACAACGCGCTGCGCTCCTGGCTGCGCTCGGACGGGCAGGGGGACGCGAGCGCCGCTCTCGACCACGCCCTGGGGTACGTGCAGCAGGCCTTCACCACTCCCCCGGCGCACGACGACGAGGAACCCGAGGACGTGGTGGTGGTCGTCTCCCGGCGTGGCGCGCCGTTGTGGCGGGTGGTCCAGGAGATCGAGAGCGCTCTGGAGCAGGACTGACCGGAGCCCCACATTGAGGGTACGCAGTGTCTTTACGTATGACACTCAGTGCCATACATTGATGCCGTGCACGGTGGCACGGCGACCGGGCACGTGCGTGCGCGGTTGACCCGCGCACGCGGGATTCCGGGCCGAGCGCAGGGAGTTGACCAGCGTGTACCACCACTCAGGAAACGTTGCTCGTCAGGCGGCCGGCTCCGCGGCAGGCCTGCTCGATCCCGGGACGCACGACGCGGACACCATCCTCTTCCAGCGGTGCACCTGGTGCGGCACGGCCATGTACCACCGGCTGCTGTGTCCGGTCTGCCAGGGCGGCGACCTGCGCACGGAGCGCAGCGAGGGCGTGGGCACGGTCCGCCATGCGACGATCGTGCACCGCAACACCCCCGCCGCCCGCAATGTCTCGCTCGTGGAGATGGCCGAGGGGTTCGTGGTGCGCGGCAGGGTCATGGGCCCGCTGATCGGCATTCACAGCGGTGACCGGGTCCGGCTGTCGACGGCCAAGGACCCGGTCCGCGGCGAGCCGGTCTTTCAGTTGGTCGACGAGCCCTACCGCGCCTGGTCCTGACACCTCCTCAGCTCCGCCACACTCCGGGGACCAGGTCCCGCACGGACACGGGCCGTCCCGTCTCGAAGCACCGGTTGGCGGCGAGCCCCACGGCGAGAGCGAGGGCGCCGTCGCGCTGGGTGGCGGTGGGATGCGCTGCCGCACCCTGATCCGGCGCAGCGGAGTCCAGGGGTCCGAAGAGCGCGTCGAGCATACGGGGGTCTCCCCCGCCGTGGGCCTCGTGGGCGGCGTCCAGCGGCACCTCGACCGGAGGCCGCCACAACGGACGCCAGGTGAGCCGTGCACCGCCCGCGTGCTCGGCAGCCGTGTCGCCGTGCAGCGCGCCGCTGTCGGAGGCGACCGGGGTCCGCGGCTGCGCCCAGCGGCTCTCCTCCACCTCCAGCTCGAGACGGCCGCCGCTGCCGTTGAACATGACGCGGTAGCCCTCCCAGGGGGAGTACGCGGTGAGGTGGTAGGTCATCGACGCCCCGCGCGCGTAACGGACGAGGACCGCCATGTCGTCCTCGATGGTGACCGGGCCGCCGAAGACATTGCGGTCGCGGAGGTAACCGTCGTCCCCCTCTGCGGCCAGATACAGGGCTCGCAGGGTCTCGTTGCCGGCCAGGTCCAGGGCGAAGGGGTCGTCGGCGGCCGGGGCGGACCCGTGGGCGCGGTCGTAGTCCCGGCGCAGTCCATGGCGTTCGCCCGCCTCGGGGCCGTAGAAACCGAGCCGGCCGTAGCCGAAGACCTCGTGCGGCTCGTCGGCGAGCCACCAGTTGACCAGGTCGAAGTGGTGGCTCGACTTGTGCACCATCAGGCCGCCGCTGTGGTGCTTCTCGCGGTGCCAGCGGCGGAAGTAGTCGGCGCCGTGCCGTACGTCGAGGACCCACTCGAAGTGCACGGAGAGGATCTCGCCGATCGCGCCGTCGGCCAGCAGCGCCCGCACCTTCTCGTGCACCGGGTTGAAGCGGTAGTTGAAGGCGACAGTGAGGGGATTGCCGGTGGACTGCACCGCGTCGAGGATGCGTGCGCAGCGGTCCGCGTCGACGGTCATCGGCTTCTCGGTGACGACGCGGCAGCCCGCCCGCAGCGCCGGCACGATGTAGCGGTCGTGCGCGGCGTCGACGGTGGTGACGACGACCTCGTCGATGGCCTCCTCGGCGAGCATGTCGGTGAAACGGTCCGGTTCCCACTCGGTGGCTGCCGGTTCCCCGGCGGCGGCCAGCGCCCGGTTGTGGAAGGCCATCCGCGTCGGGCTCGGGTCGCACAGGGCTGCCACGCGGTGGCCGGGGCGGGCGGCGAGTCCCCGCACGAAGGTCTGGGCGCGATGGCCGGTGCCGACGACGGCGGCGCGCAACGGTGTTCGGCTCATTGGGGGGTCCTGTCCCGCAGGCCCGGCGTCCATGCCTGGTCGTCGGGGTCGGCCTGATCGCATCACCGGGCACCAGCCGAATCGGCAGTCACAGGCAACCCACAGGTCCCTCCTGCCGTCCTCTGAAACGCGTGACGCCCCGGCTGACCAACGGGGTGCTTCTGCTTGGTACTTGAGGAGGGGACCTTGTTCCGTGCCCGGCGAATATGGGTGACCGCTGCGGCGGTGCTCGCGGTGGCGGGGGGATCGCCAGGACTGGCGCAGGCGGCACCGCCGCCCGACGCCAGACCGTCAAGCACAGCCACCGACCAGGACGGTGGCCTGCCACCCGGCTGGCGAATCGCCGGCAAGGGTGACGCCCGGCAGCTCGTCTGGCGCTCGACCGCTCCCGTGCCGATGGGAGACGCGCGGGTCGAGTTCTACTCCGGGGGCCGGATGCTGGGCGTCCCGCAGCCGGACAGGGACGGCCGCACGTTCCGGCTCGGCCTCGGGCGAGGCGCGGCGGCAACCGGGCTGTCGGGTCTTCATGTGCGGGCCGGAGGGCGGGAGTTGGACGCCGCAGGCCGTAGCGAGACTCCGAGCGGACGGCGCTCCGCGGCGGCTCTGCCTCCCGCCCGGCTTCCCGCGAACTCCGTGGACCCCGGGAAGCCGGGCCAGTACGCCACGACCACCGGCGAGTACGACCTCGCCCCCGTGAAGTTGCCCGGCTTCCCCCAGCCGGTCGAGATGCGCGCCGTGGTGGTCGCCCCGAAGGGCGCCACCGGCCACCGGCCGCTCGCCCTGTTCCTGCACGGCCGCCACTCCACCTGCTACACCCGTACGAACGTGACCGGCGACTGGCCCTGCCCGCAGGGCACCAAGCCGATCCCGAGCTACCGGGGCTATCTGCGCGACCAGCGGCTGCTGGCCTCGCAGGGCTATGTGACGGTGTCGATCTCGGCCAACGGCATCAACGCCCAGGACGACGCGGCCGAGGACGGCGGCGCACAGGCCCGCTCCTCACTGGTCCGCGAGCACCTGGCGCGGTGGGCCGGATGGGCCGCCGACCCGGCCTCGGCCCCCGCGGCCGTACGCACCGCACCGCCGGCCGACCTCTCGCGCGTGCTGCTCGTCGGCCACTCCCGCGGCGGCGAGGGCGTCAACCGTGCGGCGATGGACAGCCTCAACCCTCCGCCCGCCGCGCAGGACGGCTACCACGGGCCGGTGCGCTGGCACATCCGCGGCACCGTCCTCATCGGACCGACGATCTTCGGCCAGAATCCGGTCGCGGACGTGCAGTCGGCGACGATCCTGCCGGGCTGCGACGGCGACGTGTCCGACCTGCAGGGCGAGGTCTATGTCGACGGCACCCGGTCGGTCAGCCGGGGTGCCGCGCTGCACAGCGCGGTGTACGTGGTGGGCGCCGACCACAACTTCTTCAACACCGAGTGGACCCCGGGACAGGCGCAGGCGCCCGCCGAGGACGACTTCTACGACGACCCGGACCACCGCGACCCGGTGTGCTCGCCGGGTACCGCGACCCGGCTCACCGCGAACCAGCAGCACCAGGCGGGCAGCACCTACATCGCGGCGGCGGCCCGGCTGTTCGTGGCCGGGGACGACCGGGTACGGCCCCTGCTCGACGGCTCGGGCCGACGGGCCCCGTCGGCCGATCCCGCGCGGGTGCTCACGCATGCGGTCGGGGCGAACCGTGAGGGCGGGTTCCTGCCGGACGGCAAGGTCACGGTGACCGGCGGGCGGCTGTGCTCGGCCGCCGATCCGGACGACCACGTGGCCTGTCTGGGATCCCGTGTGAAGGGTGCTTCGCCGCACTTCGCACGGTGGGAGACGGACCGAGAGGCCGGCCGGCGCGCGGTCGCGCTGCGTTGGTCGGCGGCCGGCTCGGCGACCCGGGTGCGCCCCGATGCGCCGGTGTCGCTGGGCGGTGCCAAGGACCTCGCCCTGCGCGTGATCGTGCCGCCCGACTCGACCGGCACCAAGCTCGACGTCTCCCTCACCGACACCCGTGGCAAGCGGGCCAACCTCGGCCGCACGGCTGTCGACGGCCTGCCGGGCACGGAACGGACCGCTTCCTACTGGGCGCGCGAGGTCCGCGTCCCGCTGTCGGCGGCGTCCCGGGCCGGTCTCGACCTCAAGCACATCAAGTCCCTTGACCTGACCCCGCGTTCGCGCTCCGGACAGGCCTGGCTGATGGACGCCTGGGGCTGGCGGCCGGGCACCCCTGCGGTTCAGCAGGCCCCGCTGGCACGCGTCGACATCGGCCGCACGACCGTCAAGGAGGGCGACTCGGGCGTCCGCACGTACCGGGTGCCTGTCGAGGTGTCCGGGCAGGGCAGCGGGCAGGTGCGGGTGTACGTCGTCGACCCCGTCACCGGCAGGGCCACGGCACGCCTGGTCACGGTGCATCCCGGCGGCCACGACATCGACGTACCGGTGGAGGTGAAGGGCAACACGCGCTACGCGTACGACGTGGACCACACGGTGATCGTGAAGGCCGTGCGGGGCGCTGTCATCGGCTCGTACCGCGGTGGCGTGACGGTGCAGAACGACGACCCGATGCCCACCATCACCGTGACGCCGGTGGCGGACCGGGTGACCGAGGGGAACCCGCTGAAGTGGAAGGTGTCCCTCTCGGAGGCCGCGGACGTGGACCTGAGCCCGATGTTCGTCGTCACCCCGGTCACGGGCGGACCGGAGCTGTCCACCAAGGACGTCGACCCGGCGTGGCTGGCCGGCGCCTCGGGCGAGTCGCCGGATCCGGAGCGTCCCCTGTCGCAGATCAAGTACCTCTACCTGGCGGCGAACGTGCCCAGGGGGAAGCTGAGTGCGGACGTGTCCCTGCCGACGGTCAAGGACCGGGTGACGGAGCCGGCCGAGTCCGTGCGCTTCCAGCTGACGAACGACAACGGTGATCCGCAGCCCGGCGGGCCGGTGCTGACCGGCACGGTGCTGGACGGCTCGTAGAGCGCGGTTCGCCGTCGTGACGGCCGTGTGGTCCTCCCGGGAGGAGCACGCGGCCGTACGCGTTCTACGGCTTCAGCGTCACGCGGATGCCGATGGTGCCCTTCAGCCCTCGGCGCAGCCGGCTGCCGAGCAGGGTGAGCCGGCCGACGATGCCGTACTTGCGGGCGATGAGCTCTCGATAGCGGGCAACGGTCGCCTCGTCGCCGATCTCCGCGGTGGCCGGGAGCTGCGCGCCGGTGGGGTTGCCGCGCAGGTCGCAGGGGCCGACGAGGATGTCGCCGCGAGCGCGGATCCGCTTCACCTTCCAGGAGTCGGCCGCCGTCCACACCCCGAGCGTGTCACCGTCCCGCACCACCCACACCGGGGTGGCCACCGGCGTGCCGTTCTTGCGGTAACTGGTGACCAGCACGTACTTCCCCGCCCCGAGCCGCTCCAGCGCCGTGTCGTCCATACCGAAAAGTCTAAGCAGGCTGACCCGCAGACACCTCACTCGAGAAGCTGGAGAAACCGACGCGCGAAAAGATACGCGTCCCCCGGCCACCGCGCCGACAGATAACGGCCGTCCTGCACGACAAAGGCGTACGTGTCGTCGTCCGCGGTACCGCGCTGGGTCAGAACCCGAGGGCCACGCTCGAACTGTTCAGCCGGCTCGGCGAGAGCAGAACGCACCTCGTCCTCCACATACGCCGGGTAGGTCCGGTAGTACCGCCCGAGCCGCCACGCGGTGGTCAGGTAGGCGGTGCGCTCCATGTACTTGGGCAGGCACGTCGTGCGCCGGTCGGCGAGGACACTGCGTCCCGTTCCGGCGTCCCGGGTGCGAGCCAGGACGAGCACCCCGTGGCAGATCGCACCGACCGGTCGCTCCAGCCCCCAGAACCGGGCGGCCTGCCGTTGCAGCGAGGCCGAGCCGAGGTACTGCCGCATACCGGGCGCGTGGCCGCCCGGCAGCAGCAGCCCGTCGTACTCGGTCACGTCCAGGTCGGCCCAGGCGGCCGTGGCGGTGAACTCCGGTGCCGCGGTGAGCTGTTCGTAGAACCGCTTCGGTTCGTCCTCCGCGCCGAGCTGCCCGAAGAGCACACCGGTCAGCAGCCGTGGATCGGCCGCGGGCCGGGTCCCGGCGCGCTCGGTGGCGAAGACGACCTCGTGCCCGGCGTCGGTGAGCAGTCGCCAGGGCACGGCGACCTCGGTGACGTCGAAGTCCTGGTCAGGGAGGGGGATCAGCACGCGCATGGGGCCATCATGCAGGGCTGTCACGTGTCCATGACACCCCCGCCCGGGTGTCGGTTCAGGCGAGTGCCGCCGCCATCCGCCGGACGCCCTCCGTGATCACCTCGGGCGAGGTCGCCAGGTTCAGGCGTACGTGCCCCCTCCCGCCGGTGCCGAAGGGGATCCCCGAGTTCAGGGCCACCCTCCCCCGCTCCAGGAACACCTGCGCCGGATCCTCGCCGAGGCCGAGTCCGCGGCAGTCGAGCCAGGCCAGGTAGGTGGCCTGGCCCGGACGGTAGGAGAGCGCGGGGAGGTGTTCGGCGAGCAGGCCGGTGAGCAGGCGCCGGTTGTCGTCGAGGCCGCTGAGCAGCGCGTCCAGCCAGGCGGTGCCCTCGGTCAGGGCGGCCGTGTGGGCGATGACGCCGACGTGGCTGGGGCCGTGGCCGACCTCCTCGGGCAGGCGGGCGAGGTCGGCGGCGGCCGCGGGTCCGGCGATCGCGAGCGCGGCTTTCAGCCCCGCCAGGTTCCACGCCTTGGACGCGGACATGAGGGACAGGCCGCTCTCCCCGCCGGGAACGCTCAGGTACGGCACGAAGTCGGCTCCGGAGAAGGCCAGCGGGGCGTGGATCTCGTCGGCGACCACGCGGACGCCGTACCGGTCGGCGAGCGCGGCCACGGCGGTCAGTTCCCCGGCGGTGTGCACGGTGCCGGTCGGATTGTGGGGGCTGCACAGCAGGTAGGCGGCCCGGCGTCCGCCGGCGACCGCCTGCCGGAAGGCCTCTTCCAGGGCGTCGAGGTCGATGCGCAGGTCCGCCCCGAGGGGAGCCTCCCGCACCTGCCGGTCCATGTGCTCGATGAACTGGTAGAAGGGCGGGTACACCGGCGAGTTGACGACCACCGGGTCCCCGTGCCCGGTGACCAGCTTGAGCATCTCGACGACGCCGAGCATGACGTCGGGCACGATCGCGGTGCGCTCCACGGCGAGGCCGTCCCATCCCCAGCGCTTCTCGGCGAACCCGGCGAGCGCCTCGGCGTAGGCGGTACCCGCCGGGTAGCCGGTGTCCCCGAGCGCAAGCGCCTCCGTGACCGCGCGGACGACGGGTCCGGCGAGGGGCACGTCCATCTCGGCCACCCACAGCGGCAGCACGTCGGCCGGGTAGGTGCGCCATTTCATGCTCGTACGACATCGCAGGGTCTCGAGGGAGAGTGCGCGCAGTGGGTTCGGTTCGCCGGACGTGTCATGCGGGGTGCTGGCCATGGGGCACAAGATAGGGGCTGCGGTGTGACCTGGCACGATCTGGAATCGCCCGCGGGGAAAAGATCCGCACCGCGCTCTCGGCAGACATCAACATGGCCGTCTAGATTGCCGTTTGACGTCCTGCACAGCGCACCATCAGGCACCCAGGAGCAGAGCCCGTGACGGAGAACCCGGCAACCACCGAAGATCCCGCCGCGGCGCTGCGCAGCCGCATCCACACGCTGCGCCCGCACACCGCCCGGATCTGGAACTACTGGCTGGGCGGCAGCGACTACTACGAGGTCGACCGCATCGCCGGCGACCGGATCCGTGAACTCCATCCGGCCATCGGCGAGTACGCCCGCGCGGACCGCCTCTTCCTGGGTCGTGCCGTGCGTCATCTGGTGGCTGACGCGGGGATCCGGCAGTTCCTCGACATAGGCACCGGCCTGCCCACCGCCGACAACACGCACGAGGTCGCCCAGCGTCTGGCCCCGGACGCGCGGATCGTCTACGTCGACAACGACCCGCTCGTCCTGGCGCACGCCCGCGCCCTGCTCACCAGCTCGCCCGAGGGCCGCACGGACCACCTGGACGAGGACCTGCGCAACGTCGACTCGATCCTGGAGCGCGCCGCCGACACCCTGGACTTCACCCGGCCGGTCGCGCTGATGCTGCTCGGGGTGGTCATCTTCATCGGCGACGACGAGGACCCGTACGGCTTGGTGCGGCGGCTCATGGACGCGCTGCCCTCCGGCAGCCATCTCGTCCTGTCCCACACCATCACGGGTCCCGCGCTGTCGGAGGTGGACGAGGCGGTGCGGTTCTGGAACGAGCACGGCATCCCGGCACTGACCCAGCGCACCCCCGAGGCCGTGGCCCGTTTCTTCGACGGTCTGGAGCTTCTGGAGCCGGGCGTGGTCTCGTGCTCGCGCTGGCGGCCCGAGCCCGCGGAGGCGGGGGAACCGCAGGAAGTGGCCCTGTACGGCGGGGTGGGCCGCAAGCGGTGAGAAGATCGCCCGCGCGCTGAACGCGACCGTCCCGGGCCACGTATGGAGGGAGGGCGCTCAACGACCGGAGGGCCCCGCGGTGTTCGCGCCGCGCGTTCGGGTTCGGGAGCCATGCATGAGGCACGCACGACGACGGATCGTCCGGCGAGTGACGCGGCTGGCGGCCGTCGGCGGACTCCTCCTGGGAGGAGCGATGGTGACGCAGGCCGCCATGGCGAGCGGGACTCCCGGCACCTCCGCCCTCCCGCTCAAGGCCTCGGGGACCTCGCCCAACCCCGGCGTCGCGCTCGTGTCCAAGCTCGGCACCTCCCGTACGGCGGGCACCTGGATCGGCGCGGACGGCCGTCCGGTCGTCGCGGTCACCGACGACGCGGCGGCGGCCGAGGTCAAGCGTGCGGGCGCCGAGGCGAAGATGGTGTCGCACAGCATGAACGAGCTGAAGGCGGCGGCGTCGACGCTGCGTGCCGCGCCCCGGGTCGCGGGCACGGCATGGGTCATGGACTACAAGACGAACCAGGTGGTGGTGCAGGCCGACAGCACCGTCTCGCCGACGGACTGGTCGAACCTGACCAAGGTCGCGGGCGGCATCGGCAGCTTCGTCCGCATGGAGCGCACCCAGGGCACCTTCACCACCCGTCTCAACGGGGCCTCCCCGATCCTGTCCACCGGCGGACGCTGCTCGGCGGGCTTCAACGTGACCAACGGGCAGAGCGACTTCATTCTCACCGCCGGGCACTGCGGGCCGACCGGGTCCGTCTGGTTCGCGGACAACCAAGGCAACCAGCAGCTGGGCAGGACCGTGCAGCAGAACTTCCCCGGCAGTGACTTCTCACTGGTCCAGTACGCGACCGGCGCGGCGGGAGCCGGGGCCGACATCGTGGCCATCGGCAACGGCAACGGGGTGCGCATCACGGGAGTGGGCGATCCGGCCGTCGGGGAACGGGTGTTCCGCAGCGGCAGCACCAGCGGTCTGCACGACGGCGAGGTCAAGGGGCTCGACGCGACGGTCAACTACCCGGAGGGCACCGTCACCGGCCTCATCGAGACGAACGTGTGCGCCGAGCCCGGGGACAGCGGCGGCCCGTTGTTCTCCGAGGGCATCGCGCTGGGCGTGACCTCGGGCGGCAGCGGTGACTGCACGTCGGGCGGTACGACGTTCTTCCAGCCGGTGACCAAGGCGATGCAGGCGCTCGGCGTCCAGCTGATCGTGTCGAAGCAGGCCGCCGCGGGGCAGGGCTCCTCGCCGTCCTCCGCGCCCTCGTCCGCGGCCACGCACAGCGCGATCGCACCCAACGCGGCCTCACCCGGTTCCTCGACTCCCGTGACGGGCAGCGCGGACGGTTCGACGCTGCTGACCCGGCTCTCGGACCCCCAGAACATCGGTCCCGGAATGCTGGTGATCGGAGGCAGCCTGCTCGCCCTGGTGGCCACCCGCTGGATCCGCGCCGAACAGGACCGCAAGGCGTACCGGCGCTACTACTCGGCGACGTGGGGCTGACGGTTCAGCCGAGGGTCAGCAGGACCGTGGCGGCCGCTGCGCCCAGCAGGCCGGCTGTCTGGCGTGGGGTGACGCGTTCGTGCAGCAGGGCCAGGCCGAGGACGACGGGAAGTGCCGGGTAGAGGGAGGCGAGGACCACGGCGACGGCGAGCAGCTGCCGCTGGGCGGCGAGCAGATAGAGGATCAGCCCGAGGGCGGCCCCGGCGCCGACGAGGAGGGCCTGTGCGGTGAGGCGTATCGGCAGCCGCAGCCGGTGTGGGTGCCGGCTCGCGGTGGGCAGCAGCAGGAGCACGGCGGCGACGCGGCCCGCGGCCACCGGCCACAGTCCGGCGGAGGATCCCGCCAGTCCGAGCGCGACGTACTGCACGGCGACCCCCGCGCTCGCCAGCAGACCGTCTGCCACCTGCCCGCTCGCGCCCCGGCCGCCTGCTCCCCCGCCGGCGACGAGCCAGAGCGCGGGGACGGTCACCGCGATGCCGGTCCAGGCCAGGGCGCCGGGGCGGTCACCGAGGGCGAGCACCCCGCACAGCACGGACAGGGCGACGCCGGTCACCGCGCTCACGGGCACGACGACGCTCTCCCCCAGCTCTCGGCTTCGCTCGAGCCGGGCGGTGCCCCCATCACCGCGGCTCAGTCCCCGGTTGAGGAAGTGCATGGCGATGCCACTGCCGACGCCGGACAGGGCACCCCAGAGGAGGTCGGCGGGGCGGACGGCGCCGGCCGGCACGAAGAGGGCGGCCATGCTCGCAAGGAGCAGGCCGCCCAGCTGGCCGAGGAAGGTGATGGCGGTGAAGGGGGCACGGCGGGACAGAAGCCCGCCGGTGAAGTCGACGATGCCGTAGCAGACCGCCGAGGCCAGTGCGAGGAGAGGGCCCATCCGATGGGGGGTGCCCCGGTCGGGGGCCCCGATGCGCGGCGGGCCTCAGCGGGTGGTGCTCAGGCCGCCCGCGCCGGTTGCGGGGCCGCGGCGGCCCACTCCAGGACGAGGCGCTGGTACTCCTCGCGCTGCTCGCCGCTCAGTGTCCCGCCCGACCGGCGCCACAGGGCCCGGATCTCCTCGTTGACCTCGGCTGCCGAGCGCTCGGAGACGGGTTCAACAGTGGTGGACATGCTGTGAAGCATACGGCTCCGGAGGTGAAGGCGCTGTGAGTAAGGCGACATCAAGGGGGCATATCGGACGTGTTGCTGATCACGTCCATCTGACAACGTGAGTCGCCGAGTTCAGGCTTCCGCCGCCCCCAGCACCAGCACCTGGATCGCCAGGACGGCCGCACCGCGGGCCCAGTCGTGGAAGTCGGACACCTTGGTCTCCAGGGGGACCGGGCCGGCCATCGGATGCCGGTGGGCGGCGATCGTCTGCCGCACTGTGTCTCCGGCCACATCCATCAGGCCGACACCCTCGCCCGCAAGAAGGATCTTCTGCGGCATGACGAAGTTGGCGATCTGGGCGACCAGGGCGCCGAGGGCGCGCGCCGCCTCGTCGATGACGCGGGCGGGCATGGGTTCACCGGCGGCGGCGAGGGCGAGGATCTCCTCGTAGGTCCGGTCGCGACCGGTGGCGGCCCGGACCTGGTAGCGGATGCTGGAGATGGTCAGCAGTGAGACGGCGCTGCCGCGTTCGCCGTCGGGGGTGAGCGGCCCGTTGGTGTTGATGATCCAGTGGCGGCCGAAGCCGCGGTCCTCCTCCGCGCAGGAGACCCGTTTGCCGCCCAGGACCAGCCCGTAGCCGATGCCGGCGCCGATGGTGAGGACGACGAAGCGCTCCAGGCCGCGCCCGGCTCCGAACCAGGTCTCGGCCTCGACGAGGGCGGCGACGTCGTTCTCGACGACGACGGGCAGTCCGGTGCGCTCCTCGACCAGCCCCGCCAGCGGGACGTCCCGCCAGTGCAGGAACGGCGACTCCCCCACCACGGCCCGGTCCTCGACCAGACCGCCCACGCCGATTCCGATGCCGGCCAGTCGCGGATGGATGCGGGCGAGCTCGTCCGTCATCTCGGCGAGCACGTCGGCGACTTCGGCCGGCTCATGGGTGGTGAGCGGGCGGTCACAGCGGGCGACGATGTCGCTGCGGAGGGTGGTCACGACGCCGTAGACCATGTCCTCGGTGATCTTGAAGCCGATGAAGGAGCGGGACTCGGCGACGACGGCCAACGGCTGTGAGGGGCGCCCCTGGCGCACCTCCGCCGGGGCTCCGGCCTCGGCGACCTCGATCAGCAGGCCCGACTCGATCAGCGGTTTGGTCAGCCGGGTGAGGCTGCCCGCGGAGAGGTCGAGCCGCCGGGCGAGTTCGGTACGCGACAGCGGGCCGTTCACGAGCACCTCGATCGCCACCGAGCGCTCACCGGGGCTCAGCGGAAGCCAGCTGTCGGCAACTGTGGTCATGAAGGTCAGACTCCCACATGATTCTTTTCGTTATGGAAGTAACCAGGTCAGGTTAGCGCGCTCGATCCCCTCGGAAAAAGATACGAGCAGGCCCCTTGACGCATTGATTCTTTCGTACCAAAAGTAAGTGGCCCGAGGACGAGCCGCCGCAGACGAGGGAGTCTCCCGATGACCATCGCCTCCAGCAGCCCTCCGTCGCGCCTGCCACTGCGCGGCCGGGAGAGGGCAGTGACCGAACAGAGGACGGGACGGGCCAGGGCCCGCGAGGACGGGGGCGACGGACGGCTGGCCGCGGTGTTCATCGCGCCGGCGCTGCTGGGCTTCACGGTCTTCCTGCTCTGGCCGACGCTGCGCGGCATCTATCTGAGCTTCACGCGCTTCAACCTGCTCACTCCGGCCAGGTGGGTCGGCCTGGACAACTACATACGGATGGTCCACGACCCGATCTTCTGGGACTCGCTCAAGGTCACCGTCGAGTACGTGGTCATCAACATCGGTGTCCAGACGGTGGCGGCGCTCGCCGTCGCGGTGCTGCTGCAGCGGCTGACGCAGTCGGCGGTGCTGCGCGGGATCGTGCTGACCCCGTACCTGATGTCGAACGTCGTGGCGGGCGTCGTCTGGCTGTGGATCCTGGACACCCAGCTCGGCATCGGCAACCAGCTCATCGGGGCGCTCGGCTTCGACCACATCCCGTTCCTCGCCGACGAGCACTGGGCGATCCCCACGATCGCGCTGATCAACGTGTGGCGGCACGTCGGCTACACCGCGCTGCTGCTGTTCGCCGGGCTCATGGCCATCCCGAACGACATGTACGAGGCGGCCCGGGTGGACGGCGCGAGCGAGTGGCGGATGTTCTGGCGGATCACGCTCCCGCTGCTGCGGCCGGTACTGGCGGTCGTGCTGATCATGACGGTGATCGGCTCGTTCCAGGTGTTCGACACCGTCGCCGTGACCACCATGGGCGGCCCGGCCGACGCCACCAACGTGCTTCAGTACTACATCTACGGCGCCGCCTTCGGCCGCTTCCAGTTCGGCTACGCCTCGGCCATGTCCGTGGCCCTGCTCCTCGTGCTGAGCGCGATCACGTTCCTGCAGTACCGGCTCACCCGGGCCGGCCAGAGCGATCTCGGCTGACGGAAGGGAGACGAACCACATGGCTGCCGTGGCAACCACGACGACCGTACGGCCCACCAGGCGCCGGCCCTCCTTCGGCCGGATCGCCGCCTGGGCGGTGATGGCCGCGATCCTGCTCATCACGCTGCTGCCGTTCTACTGGATCCTGCGCACCGCGCTGTCCACCAACACCGCCCTCGCCGCCCATCCCGGCGACCCCCTGCCGGTCGACCTGACGGCCGGCGGCTTCGAGCGGGCGCTGGGCCTGCAGTCGGCGAAGGAGGCGATCGCGCAGGGCGGTGCGGGCGGCGGACTGAGGTTCTGGCGCTATCTGCTCAACTCGGTGATCGTCTCGACGCTGATCACCGTCTGCCAGCTCTTCTTCTCCGCCATGGCCGCGTACGCCTTCGCGCGCCTGAGGTGGCGCGGCCGGGACCAGGTGTTCGGGCTGTTCCTCGCCGGGCTGATGGTGCCCGCGATCTTCACGCTGCTGCCGAACTTCGTGCTCATCAAGCAACTCCACCTGGTGGACACGCTGTTGGGCATCGCCCTGCCGACGATGTTCATGACGCCGTTCGCGGTGTTCTTCCTGCGCCAGTTCTTCCTGAACGTCCCGCGGGAGGTCGAGGAGGCCGCCCTGCTGGACGGGGCGGGGAAGGTGCGGGTCTTCTTCCGGGTGCTGCTGCCGATGGCGTCGACGCCCATCCTCACCCTGGGCGTGCTGACGTACATCACCTCGTGGAACGACTACTTCTGGCCGCTGATGGTGTCCTACAGCGACAGCTCGCGGGTGCTGACGGTGGCGCTGGCCATCTTCCGGGCGCAGACCCCGCAGACCGGCTACGACTGGTCCGGTCTGATGGCCGCGACCCTCATCGCCGCGCTTCCGATGCTCGTGCTCTTCGGGTTCTTCGCGCGCCGCATCGTCAGCACCATCAGCTTCACCGGGATCAAGTAAGGGGACCGACATGCGAGTTCGGATGCGAAGCGCCCTGGCGCTGACCGGTGCGCTGGCGCTGTCCCTGGTCGCCGGGTGTGCGAAGGGCAGCGGCGCGGGAGGGGACGCGAACACGGTGACGTACTGGCTGTGGGACTCCAACCAGCTGCCCGCCTACCAGGCCTGCGCGAAGGAGTTCGAGAAGGAGAATCCCGGGCTGAACGTGAAGATCAGTCAGATGGGCTGGGACGACTACTGGACCAAGCTGACCGCCAGTTTCATCGCGGGCACTCAGCCGGACGTCTTCACCGACCACGTCCAGAAGTTCGGCCAGTTCGCCGATCTGAAGGTGCTCGAACCGCTGGACGACCTGGGCATCGACCCGGCCGACTACCAGTCGGGACTGGCCGACAACTGGCTCGGAAAGGACGGCCACCGCTACGGCGCCCCCAAGGACTGGGACACGGTCGCCCTCTTCTACAACACGAAGATGACGAAGGCGGCCGGGATCACCCCTCAGCAGCTCAACTCCCTGGCATGGAACCCGAAGGACGGCGGTAGCTTCGAGAAGGCCATCGCCCACCTGACGATCGACGTCCACGGCAGGCGCGGCGACCAACCCGGTTTCGACAGGAAGCACGTCAAGGTGTACGGCCTCGCGACCGGCGGTGGCGGCGACGGCGACGGTCAGACGCAGTGGAGCAACTTCGCCGCGTCCGCCGGCTGGAGCTACACCGACAGGAAGCGCTGGGGCACCAAGTACGACTACGACAGCAAGACCTTCCAGTCAGTGATCAAGTGGTACTTCGGGCTGGCGAAGAAGGGTTATCTGGCGCCCCTGACGGACTACAGCGCGGGCGCCAACCCCGCCAACGCCCAGGTGGCCGCGGGCAAGGCGGCGACCGCTTTCGACGGCGCCTGGATGATCTCCACGTACTACGCGATGAAGGGCATCAAGGTCGCCACCGCCTCCACACCCGTCGGCCCGACCGGCAAGCGGGCCACCATGATGAACGGCCTCGCCGACTCCATCACCAAGAATGCCCACAACAAGCAGGGCGCCAAGAAGTGGGTGCGGTATCTGTCCTGGGACGCCTGCCAGAAGATCGTCGGCCGGTACGGCATCGTCTTCCCGGCGACCCTCGCGGGGACGAAGGCAGCGGTTGCCGCCTACGGGAAGAAGGGCATCGACGTCACGGCGTTCACCAAGCCGGTCGCCGACAAGAGGGACTTCAGGACCTTCACCTTCCCGATCACCAACAACGCGGCGGACGTGTTCGCCCTCATGCACCCGGCCATGCAGGGAATCTTCGGCGGTGACAGGTCCGTCACCAGCCTCGACCAGACCAACGACCAGATCAATCTGATCCTCTCCCAGTGATCTCCCGACCAGTGATCTCTCCACCAGTGAAGGGCACGCCTCACATGACGTTCTCGCTCGGCATCGTCGGTGCCGGCCAGTTCTCCGGCCAGTTCGCCACCCTCTTCCAAGCCCATCCCGGGGTGAGCGACGTCTACGTCACCGACCTCCTTCCCGAACGGGCCGAACAGCTCGCCGCGGCACAGCAGTTGGCGGGCACCTTCCCCTCGTACCAGGCCATGCTGGAGTCGGAGGCAGTCGACGCGGTCGCCATCTTCACCCAGCGCTGGACCCACGGACCGCTGGTCCTGCAGGGCCTGGCCGCCGGCAAGCACGTGTACTCCGCGGTCCCGATGGCGATCGCCACGGAGGAGATCGCCGCCATCATCGACGCGGTCAAGGCGACCGGGCTGACGTACATGATGGGCGAGACCAGCCAGTACAACCCGGCGACCGTGCACGCCCGCAACCAGATCGCCGAGGGCGCCTTCGGACGCATCTTCTACGCCGAGGGCGACTACGTCCACGACATGGATCTGGGGTTCTACGAGGCCTACCAGTACAGCGGCGGCGAGAACTGGAAGCAGACCGCCAGCTATCCCCCGCTGCTCTACCCCACGCACTCGGTGGGCGGGGTGCTCGGCGCCTGGCAGACGCACGCGGTGAGCGTGTCGGCGATCGGAGTGGTCGACGAGCGCGGCGACGGCGTCTTCGACAAGGACGTCAGCCAGTTCGGCAACGACTTCTCCAACGCGACCGCGCTCTTCGAGGTGGCCGGCGGCGGCTCGTTCCGTACGAACGAGTTCCGGCGGGTCGGCTATCCCTCGCACATCCGGGAGTCGCGTTTCCGCTTCTTCGGGACGGAGGCGAGCATGGAGCAGCTGGCCACGGTGGCCCTGTGGCAGGACAAGAAGGGCGTGAAGGACATCAGCGAGCTGCTCGAGCCCAAGCCCACCCTGTCCCCTGACGACCCGTCACTTCAGCACATCGCGCCGGATCTGCGGGCCGCTTTCACCTCGGGTTCGGCGCCGGTGCACGACCGGGCGCGGCTGCCGCGGGAGTTCGACAACCTGCACAACGGGCACGAGGGCAGCCACCACTTCCTGGTCGACGACTTCGTGACCGCCGTGAACACACGGTCGGTGCCGTCGGTCAACGCGTGGGTGGCCGCCCGCTACACCCTGCCGGGCATCGTGGCGCACGAGTCGGCGCGGCAGGGCGGGGTCAGGCTGGAGATCCCGGACTTCGGGGACGCCCCGCAGTAGACGGGACGCCGGGCCGGGCACCTGCTCAGGTGCCCGGCTTGCGGCCGTAGACGAAGACGTCGTCGCCGGTCTTCAGCAGGTCCCAGTACTTCTTGGCCGTGGTGGGGGTCATGTTGACGCAGCCGTGCGAGCCGGGCGGGTTCCACATGCTGAGGTTGACCGAGTGGAAGGCCTGGCCGCCGTCGAAGAACTGGCTGTAGGGCATGGGCACGTTGTAGATGTTCGAGACGTGGTTCTTGTCCCGCCAGTAGATCTTCTTCAGGCCGGTGCGGGTCTCGTAGCCGTCGCGGCCGGCGCGGACCGGAACGGGGCCGTAGACGAGCCTGCTGCCGTCCTGGATCCAGCTGAGCTGGAGGGTGAGGTTCACACAGGCGATGCGGCCCTTGTTGGTCGGGCAGGCGCCGTCCCGGTTGGGGTTGGTACCGACGGCCTTCTGCTTGTTCATGAGGTCCATCACGCCCCAGGTGACGGAACCCGCGTAGCCGATGTTCGGGGTGATGCCGTGCTTGGTCTGGAAGGCCTTGATGGCCTTGCAGTCGGTAGCGGACTGCTTGCCGTCGACGGTCAGGCCGAGGAACTTCTCGACCTGCTTCTGGTAGGGCCCGGTCTGTGTGGTGCAGCTCGTGGCCGCCTGTGCGGGCGCCGTCCCCAGCGCGAGTGCGAGCGGTGCCACCAGTCCGGTGAGCCCGAGTGCGACGGCACCCCATCTGCGTATGTCCCCCATGGCCTGCCTTGCCTTTCGTGCGGTCGGATTCGGTCGGATCTGCGATCTCTGCCAGCTAGACCGGCGACCGGCGCGATCGGTTGCAAGGCCTCCTCACGATGCGACGAAACGGTGACATTCGCAGTGCCGCAGGTCACAGCGTGATGCACGCCCCAGGGGCGGGCCGCCTACGTCCCTGGGTTCTCACCTGTCCCGGGAGTCTCAGAGGTCCCGGTGCTGTCGTGTCGTCCTGAGGAATCCCGTGTTCACCGCGGTGACGCCGCCGTCGACCGTGAGCGAGGTGCCGGTGATCCAGGACGCCTCGCGGGAGGCGAGGAAGGCGACGGCGGCCGCGATGTCGTCCGGCTCCCCGACCCTGCCGAGGGGGTACAGCGGACGCATGGCCTCGAGCTCGTCCTCGCGGCCCTCCCACGCCGAGGTGCGCACCGTGCCGGGCACCACGAGGTTGACGCGGACGCCGCGTGCGGCGACGTGCGCGGCCATGGTGCGGGTCAGGGAGACCAGAGCGGCCTTGGCCGCGCTGTAGGCGTGGTTGCCGAAGTCCTGAAGGGCGTTGACGGAACCGATGGTGACGACGGCGCCGCGGCCGGAGGCGGCCAGGTGCGGGAGGGCCGCACGGCAGCAGCGGTAGGTTCCCGTCAGGGTGATGTCGAGGTCGCGGTCCCAGGCCTCGTCCGGGCCGTCCTCGAACAGCGGGGTGTCGGGGGTGCAGCTCGCCGCGCTGTTGACCAGGACGTCCAGCGAGCCGAAGGCGTCCACGGCATGCGCGACAGCCGCCTCCACCGAGGACCGGTCGGCCACATCGCACCCCAACGCCTCGGCGGCCAGGCCCTGTTCGCGCAGGACTTCCGCCGTCCTGGCCGCCTCGGGTGCGTCCACGTCGGTCAGCAGCACCCGCGCCCCTTCCTCGGCCAGCCGCCGGGCGACGGCGGCTCCGATGCCGCGGGCGGCTCCGGTGACGAGAACTCCGTACCCCTCGAAACGCTTCGTGTCAGCCATGGGCCGAACCTACTCCCGGGGCGATCAAGAAGGCAGATAACGTGCGGCCATGTCCGCGTTCATACAGCAACTTCCCGCGCTCATCGGTGTGGTGATCGGCGCATTCGGTTCCTATCTGGCGGTCGTGCGGGGCGACCAGGTGAGGTTCCGACGCGAACAGGCGGCACGATGGGAGGAGAGACGGCTGGCGGTGTACTCCGACTACGCGCGGTCGGTGAAGCAGACGGTCACGGTGACGTACCGGGTCGCTTCCGAACTCGGCAACGGGAGCCACCCGGATCCCCTCACCCTGGAAGAGGCCAAGCCGCTGCTGGCCGCGGCGAACGCCGGACGAGACCCTGCGGGTGAGGCGCTGATCATGCTGGGCAGCCCCGAGGTGGTGACGAAGTCACGGGCCTGGGTCGTGACGGTGATGGAGATGGAACGGTTCGTGCGTGAGGGCACCAGGGATCCGGAGGCCTGGCGGTCGCTGCTGGATCAGCAGCGCGCCGGACGTACGGCCTACTACGCGGCGGTGCGGGAGGACCTCGGCCTTCCGCCGGGCCATTCGGCGCGCTGGTCCGTCCGCGCCGGGGACCCCGTGTCTCCTCAGCGGTAGCCGGTCGGGTCCGCCGGCTTCCCCGCGTCCTGCACCTCGACGAGATACCGCCAGGCGTCCGGGCGGCTGCCGTCGAGGTCCGTGAAGCCGTACTCCTGGGCGAGTGAGCCGCTGGAGAGGGACGCGCCGTTCCACCGGGCCACCTCGGGGTCGGCGGCGAGGACGGCGACGGCACGCCCCACGTAGTGCGGGGTCTCGGAGATCGCGAAGTGGGGGACGCGTTCGAGGGCGTCGCGCCAGTTGTCCTCGCGGACGCCGAACTGGTCGAGCATGATCTCCGAGCGCAGCCAGCCGGGCGTCAGCGCGAGGGCCGTCGCCCCGCGCGGTCCGAGTTCATGGGCCAGGGCGAAGGCCATGCGCAGCACGGACGCCTTGGCGAGGTCGTAGAAGAAGGAGACGCGGTAGGTGTCGCGGTTGTACTCGGCGGTTCCGTCGGTGACCTCCACGACCAGGCCGCCGGGGTGGCGCAGCAGGAGGGGCAGGGCGTGGTGGCTGGTGATCGCGTGGGTCTCGACGGCGAGCCGCAGCAGCCGGAGTCCGTCGTCGAGGTCGTGCTCCCAGAGGGGCCTGTCCCATGCGAAGAGGTTCTCGCCGCCCCAGATGTCGTTGACGAGGACGTCGAGTCGGCCCTGTTCGTCCGCGATCCGGTCCACGAGGGTGCGGACCTGCGCGGGGTCGAGGTGGTCGGTCGGTACGGCGATGCCCCGGCCGCCCGCTTCGGTGACGAGGTCGGCGGTGTCCTCGATGGTCTCGGGGCGGTCGTACTCCGAGCGCTGCGCACGGGTGGTGCGTCCGGTGACGTACACCGTGGCGCCGGTCGCGCCGAGTTCCACGGCGATGCCTCGCCCGGCCCCACGTGTCGCCCCGGCGACCAGCGCGACCTTGCCCTTCAGCGGCTGTGACATGTCCGGCCTCCCGTTGAACGCGTTCGTCGCCTTCACACTGCCGGGTAAGCCGGACATCCTCTGTCGTCTTTATGCCGAGTGTTGCGTCGTCCTCGGGACGCGCGTCACCTCGGCTGCACGACCGTCAGCGCCCACTGGATCGTCTGCTTCGAGGCATGGATGCCCACGCCGAAGGATCCCGACTGGACGACGCCCTGGTCCAAGGTCACCGAGCCGACGCCGGCGGACCTGGCCGGACAGCGGACGGAGAACTCTGCCACCTGCGTGTCCAGCGACTGCATCGTCACTTTCACGTGGCCGCCGCCTTTGCAGGCCACGGTCAGGACGGTCCGCCGATACTGGGTCGCACCGGCCGACACGGCGCCACCGTCGCCCGTCTGCCCCGTCACCCACAGCAGGCCGTCCTCCCCGGGATCCGGCAGCAGCACGTCGTCCGCCGCGGCGGATCCGGTTCCGGCCGCGATCGCTCCTAAGGCCACCAGCGCCGTCAGAGCCAGTCGGGTACGTCTCACGCTTACTCCCTGATGATCGATTACGGAGTCGTCAGTCTGCGTCGGCGGACGGCCGCGAGGCATGAGTACGCGTACTCATCCGGCAGGGCGCGGTTCCGCCGACCAGGGGTTCTCCGGCCCGATGGGTTTCGGCCCGGGTGGCCGCGATCCGGCCTCAGTGGCCGGGGGCGATCCACTCCTCCAGGTGGGGTGCTTCGGCTCCGATGGTGGTCGGATCGCCGTGGCCGGTGAGGACCTTGGTCTCCGGGGGGAGGGTGAGCAGACGGTCGCGGATGGAGTCGATGATCGTCGGGAAGTGGGAGTAGGAGCGGCCGGTCGCGCCGGGGCCGCCCTGGAAGAGGGTGTCCCCGGTGAAGACCGCGGCCAGGGCGGGGTCGTGGAGGCAGACGGCGCCCGGCGCGTGGCCGGGCGTGTGGATCACGGTGAGGTCGACCCCTGCCGCCTCGATGACCTGGCCGTCGGCCAGGTGGGCGTCGGGGTCGCGGTCGGGGTGGGTGAGCTTCCACAGCGGCAGGTCGTCGGGGTGCAGCCAGATGGTCGCGCCGGTGCGGTCGGCGAGCGCGGGCGCGGCGTCGATGTGGTCGTTGTGGGCGTGGGTGCACACGATGGCCGCCAGGCGGCGGTCCCCGACGGCCTCGGCGATGGCGTCGGCGTCATGGGCCGCGTCGATGACGATGACCTCGTGGTCGTCGCCGACGATCCAGACGTTGTTGTCGACCTCCCAGGTTCCGCCGTCGAGGCTGAAGGTGCCGGAGGTGACGAGACGTTCGATGCGTGCGGCCATCACAGCACCACCACCGAGCGCAGCACGTCGCCGTGGTGCATCCGCTCGAACGCCTTCTCCACGTCGGTGAGTTGGATGGTCTCCGTGACGAACTTGTCCAGCGGCAGGCGGCCCTGCAGGTGCAGGTCGATGAGCATCGGGAAGTCGCGGGAGGGCAGGCAGTCGCCGTACCAGGACGACTTCAGCGATCCGCCGCGCCCGAACACGTCCAGCAGGGGCAGTTCGAGCTTCATCTCGGGGGTGGGCACTCCGACGAGGACGACCGTGCCGGCGAGGTCGCGGGCGTAGAAGGCCTGCTGGTACGTCTCGGGGCGCCCGACCGCCTCGATGACGACATCGGCGCCGAAGCCGCCGGTCAGCTCGCGGATGGCGTCCACCGGGTCGCTGTCCTTGGAGTTGACCGTGTGCGTGGCGCCCATCTCGCGTGCCTTGGCGAGCTTGCGGTCGTCGATGTCCACCGCGATGATCTTCGCGGCGCCGGCCAGGTTCGCGCCCGCGATCGCCGCGTCACCCACGCCACCGCAGCCGATGACGGCGACCGTGTCGCCACGGCCGACGTTGCCGGTGTTGATGGCCGCGCCGATGCCGGCCATCACGCCGCAGCCCAGCAGCCCGGCCACCTGCGGCGCCACGCTCGCATCCACCTTCGTGCACTGCCCGGCCGCGACCAGCGTCTTCTCCGCGAACGCGCCGATGCCCAGCGCCGGGGACAGCTCGGTGCCGTCGGTGAGGGTCATCTTCTGCTCGGCGTTGTGGGTGTTGAAGCAGTACCAGGGCCGCCCCCGCAGACAGGCCCGGCAATTGCCGCACACCGCACGCCAGTTGAGGATCACGAAGTCACCGGGGGCGAGGTCCGTGACGCCCGCGCCGACCGACTCCACCACGCCGGCCGCCTCATGACCGAGCAGGAAGGGGAAGTCGTCACTGATTCCGCCCTGCTTGTAGTGCAGATCGGTATGACACACCCCGCACGCCTGGATCCGTACGACCGCCTCCCCCGGACCGGGGTCCGGCACGACGATCGTCTCCACCCGCACCGGCTCACCCTTGCCCGGTGCGATCACGCCGCGTACTTCCTGCGCCATGGCGTTGAAACCTTTCGTCTGCGGATGTCCGTGCTTCCGACCCTACGGGTAACTGATCAGTAACGGTGCCGGAGCCCGCCACGTTCGGGCCGTGGCCGTGCGGGAGCGACCGCACCTCGTGGGCGGGCGCCGACGTAGCCTGAATGCTCCGCACGACTCCCGAGGAGCGCCGTGAGCATCGCCGAGCCCGAGCCCCGACCGCCCGCCTGGCGGCTGCTCCTCGCCTATGTACGACCGCACCGGTGGGCCCTGCTGGCGGGCGCACTGTTGTCGCTGGTCACGGGGGCGACCGGGCTGCTGCTGCCGCTGGTCGCCAAGGGGCTGATCGACGATCTGTCGCACGACCGGGCCATCACGGGCGCGCTGCTCGCCATGTCGGGACTGGTGGTCACCAACGCCGCGCTGGGCGCGCTCGGTTCGTATGTGCTGCGGCGGACCGCGGAGTCGGTGGTGCTCGGCGCGCGGCGCGCCCTGTCCTCGTATCTGCTGCGGTTGCGGATCCCCGCGGTGGACCGCAGCGAACCGGGCGACCTGATGGCCCGCATCACCTCCGACACCACGCTGCTGCGCGAGGTCACCACCGATTCGCTGGTCGGCGTGGGCACGGGCGGGCTCACCCTTGTCGCGACGGTGGTGATGATGGGGCTGGTGGATCCGGTGCTGCTCGGCGTCACCCTGTGCGTGATCCTCGGGGCGGGCACGGTGCTCGGCGTGATCGTGCCGCGCATCAACCGGGCCAGCCGGCAGGCGCAGGACGCGGTCGGTGTGATGGGGGCCTCGCTGGAGCGGATTCTCGGCGCGCTGCGCACGGTGAAGGCGTCGGGCGCCGAGGACCGGGAGGAGCGGGCCCTGCACGAGGCCGCCGAGGAGTCGTGGCGGCAGAGCGTGCGCGCCGCCAAGTGGTCGGCGGCGGCGGGCAACACGGCCGGTCTCGCGATGCAGATCGCCTTCATCACGGTCCTCGCGGTGGGCGGGGCCCGGGTGGCGACCGGAGCCATCCAGGTGGGCACGCTGGTCGCGTTCCTGCTGTACGTCTTCTATCTGATGTCGCCGATCCAGCAGGTGGTCGGCGCGATCACGCAGTACCAGACGGGCGCCGCCGCCCTCGCCCGCATCCAGGAGGCGCTGAGCCTGCCCTCCGAACCGGCGGCCCGGCCCGCCCCGCTGCCCACCCCGGGCGCGGAACCGGCCGCGGTCGCCTTCGACGAGGTCCGCTTCCGGTACGCCGACGATCTGCCGTATGTCCATCACGGGGTGACGTTCTCCGTGCCGGCCCGTGGCATGACGGCGTTCGTCGGCCCGTCCGGCGCGGGCAAGACCACGGTGTTCTCGCTCATCGAGCGGTTCTACGATCCCGAGTCCGGGACCATCACGCTGGACGGAATCGGCCTGCGGGACTGGGAGTTGCCCAGGCTCCGGTCGGCGATCGGCTATGTGGAGCAGGACGCACCCGTGCTGTCGGGTTCACTGCGGGACAATCTGCTGCTGGGCGATCCGGATGCGGACGAGGACGCCGTCGCCCGGGTGCTGAAGACGACCCGGCTGGACGGCCTGGTCGCTCGGCTGCCCGGCGGCCTCGACACGCTGGTGGGGCACCGCGGCACCAAGCTGTCGGGCGGTGAGCGGCAGCGGGTCGCCATCGCCCGGGCACTGCTGCGCAGGCCACGGCTGCTGTTGCTCGACGAGGCGACCTCGCAGCTGGATGCGGTCAATGAGGCGGCGCTGCGGGATACGGTCGACGATGTCGCCCGGACTACTACCGTTCTCGTCGTTGCGCACCGGCTGTCCACCGTGGCGATGGCCGAGCGGATCGTGGTGATGGATGCGGGGCGGGTGCGGGCGGTTGGGACCCATCGGGAACTGGTTGCGGCGGATCCGCTGTACGCGGAGTTGGCGGCCACGCAGTTCCTTGCCACCAGCTGATGTGTTTTTGTTCGACTGCGGCGTCGTTGTGGCTGATCGCGCAGTTCCCCGCGCCCCTATGGGGCGCGCCCCCGGCCGTCTCCCTTTCAGCTCCCCAACCTGCGCAGGCGTTCCACGTCGCCGGTGCGAGGACAGGTCAGACATGCCTCGGCGGCGCGGATCGCGTAGAACATGCAGCAGCCGGTGCGGGTGCGGGTGATGTGCCGACGCCCGTCGGCGGCCGTCAGGTGGCGGAAGTCGGCTCCGTTCGGGTACGGGGACGCGGCGATCGGGAGGACTTCGGTGGCGGCCCGTACGGCGTCGGCCTCCTGGCCGAGCGTGCGGCCCAGGTACCAGATGCCGGACACGAGGTCGTCGGCGACCAGGCCCCAGAGGGAACGCGCGCCGCGTCGTGCGACCGGGCCGATCGCGGACATCAGCGGGCGCATGTGGTCGGCCATCGACATGCGCAACGCGGCCCGCAGCGGCTCCTCCTGAGAGGCCGTCAGCGCCCCCGGGAGCGAGGCGACAGGGTCGCCGGGCAGACAGACGAGTTCGGTTCCGGGCGTGATCTCGTACGAACCTGCGGCGAGGTCCAGCCGCAGGGCCTCGGGGCGGATGCGGGGTACGCGCCGTTCGAGGTACCAGGTCCCGCCCAGCAGGACGCCGAGGGTCCAGGCGTAGTCGTGCAGGGCCCGTGAGGCGGCGACGTCGCGGCGCGCGGTGATGCCGTATCGGGCGTGGATGCGGGCCGCCTCGGCGTCGACGAAGGCGTCGAGCACGCTGCGGTCGGACGCCAACTCGGCTGCCGCGACGGGGGCTTGAGGTTCATCCCCCGGCTCGACGACCCGTACGTGCAGCGTTTCGCAGATGTCGGTGAGTCTGCGGTAGGCACCGGCGAGGGCGTGCGTGACGGCGCCGGCGGGCGGGGTCTTCAGAGCCACGGACATGGGCGCTCCAGCACAGGACGTTCAAAGAAAACCGAGAAGGTAAGGCTCACCTTACTTCACAGCGAGGCAGGAGTGATCAGCAGGGCTTTCGCAAGTCCCGATCATGGAACCCCCACGTCAGCGTCACTTCACAGCCGATTGAAAAGTAAAGGAAGGCTAGCCTAAGCTCACGCCTTGTGACTGCGACCCAACGGGGCGCACCTGTCGGTGTGCCCTTCCATGCCCTCAGACACCTCCCCCTGTTCCTCGCCGGACTGGGCGCCCTGGTGCTCTGCACCGCGCTGAGCCTCGCGCTCGGCGCCCGGTCGGTGCCCCTGTCCACGGTGGCCGACGCGCTGTTCGGCCACGCCCAGGGCCGGGAGGCGCTCGTGGTCACCGGGCTGCGGCTGCCGCGTACCGTCATCGGTCTCGCGGTGGGCGCCGCGCTCGGGGTCGCCGGGGCCGTCGCGCAGGGCATCACGCGCAATCCGCTCGCGTCGCCGACCACCCTCGGCATCAACGCGGGCGCCGGTTTCGCGGTCGTCGTCGCGATCTTCGCGCTGAAGCTCAACGACCCCGTGCAGTACGTGTGGTTCGCGTTCGCCGGGGCCGCGGGCGCCGCCCTGTTCGCCCAGGCGCTGGCCCGCCGCGCCGGGGACATCGATCCCGTACGGCTCGCCCTCGGCGGCACGGTGCTCCAACTGGTGCTGCTGTCCTGGACGTCGGCGGTGATGCTGCTGAACCAGCGCACCCTCGACGAGGCCCGCTTCTGGCTGGCCGGATCCCTCTCCGGCAGGCCCCTCGCCGTGCTGTGGCCGGTGCTGCCGACCCTGCTGCTCGGCCTGGTGCTCGCCCTCGCCGTGTCACCCGCCCTCAACGCCCTTGCCCTGGGCGACGACTCGGCCCAGGCGCTCGGGGTACCGGTGGCCCGCATCCGGCTGGCGGGCGGCATCGCGGTGGTCCTGCTCGCCGGATCGGCGGTCGCCCTGGCCGGGCCGGTCGCCTTCATCGGCCTCGCCGCGCCTCATCTCGTACGTCCCCTGCTCGGCTCCGACCACCGGCTGCTGGTGCCCGGCTGTCTGATCGCAGGGCCGCTGCTGCTGCTCGCGGCCGATGTCCTCGGCCGGATGGTGATCCGCCCCTCGGAGCTGGAGGTCGGCATAGTGACGGCCTTCCTGGGCGCGCCCCTGCTGGCGCTGCTGGCCCGGAGGGTGGCCCGATGACCGTCACCGTCGCCGCCGTTCGTACGAAGTCCGCCTCCCGGGCCCGGGTGCGACGCCGTGTGTTGCTGTTCGCCGCCGGCGGCATCCTCGCACTGTTCGTCCTGCTCACCGTCTCCCTGACGACCGGTGAGATGCCCATGCCCGCGGGCACGGCGCTGCGGGCGCTGGTCGGGCTCGGGGATTCCGGGGACGTGCTGGTGGTGCAGCAGTTCCGGGCGCCCAGGGCGGTGGCGGCGGTCGTCGCCGGTGCCGGTCTGGGAGCGGCGGGCTGCGTGCTGCAGCGGCTGTTCCGCAACCCCCTGGCCTCTCCTGATGTCATGGGCGTGACAGGCGGGGCCTCGCTGGGAGCGGTGGCGCTGATCGCCGCCGGGGCCTCGCAGACGCTGATCCCGGTCGGCGCGCTGGGCGGCGGCCTGCTCGCGGCGCTGCTGCTGGGCGTGTTCGCCTGGCGGTCCGGGCTCGCCGTCACCCGGCTGGTGCTCACCGGGCTCGCCGTGCAGGCGGGGCTGGCCGCCGCCGTCAACCTGATGATCGTGCGCTTCCCGGCGGAGCTCGCCGGATCGGCCCTGCAGTGGACCACGGGCTCGGTGTACGGGCGGACGTGGCCGGAGGTGTGGGGAGCTGCCGGCGCCATGGTGCTCGCGCTCGCCGCCGCCCTCGTACTGCACCGGCGGCTGGCCCTGCTCGACCTCGGGGACGAGTCGGCCGGGGCCCTGGGCCTCGGAACGTCCGCCGCCCGCCTCCAACTTCTTTTCGTCGCCGTGGCGTTGGCGTCCCTCGCGGCCGCGCTCGCCGGTCCGGTGACCTTCGTCGCGCTCGCCGTACCGCACCTCGTGCGCCTGGTCACCGGTCCGCCGACGGCCGCGTCCCTGGGGCTGGCCGGTCTCACCGGAGCGGTGCTGCTGCTCGCCGCCGACCTGGTGGTGCAGCACCTGCTGCCGATCGAGGGGCTGCCGGTCGGGGCGGTCACCGCCACGCTGGGCGCGCCCTGGCTGCTGGTGCTGATGTTCCGGCAGAGCTCACCCGTGCAGAGGAGCCACGCATGACCAACCAGTTGCAGACCCAGGGCCTCGATCTGCGCTACGGCGACCGGCTCGTCGTCGGCGGGCTCGATCTGACGCTGCCGGGCGGCGCCGTCACCGCGATCGTCGGTCCCAACGCCTGTGGGAAGTCGACCCTGTTGCGGGGGCTGAGCCGGCTGCTCGCCCCGTCCGCGGGCACGGTCACGCTGGACGGCGCGGACATCCACCGTATGCCGGCGCGGACGCTCGCCCGCCGGATGGGACTGCTGCCCCAGCAGCCGGTCACCCCCGAGGCGATCACCGTCGAGGCGCTCGTACGCCTGGGCCGGTATCCGCATCAGCGGCTGCTGAGTCCCTGGTCGGCGGCGGACCAGCGGGCGGTGGACGAGGCACTGGAGCGCACCGGCACCGCGTCCCTGCGCGACCAGCCCGTCGACCGGCTCTCCGGCGGCCAGCGGCAACGCGCCTGGATCGCCCTGGCGTTGGCGCAGGACACCGAGCTGCTGCTGCTCGACGAGCCGACCACCTTCCTCGACCTGCGGCACCAGCTCGACGTCCTCGACCTGGTGGCCGCCCTGCACGCCGAGGCGGGCCGCACCGTGGTGATGGTGCTGCACGACCTCGGACAGGCCGCCCGCTACGCGGACCACATGGTGGTCCTCAAGGAGGGCCGCCTCGCCGCCGCCGGCACCCCGGCCGACGTCCTCGACGCGGATCTGGTCAGGTCCGTGTTCGACGTGGACTGCCGGGTGATCCCCGACCCGGAGACCGGCACTCCGCTGGTCGTCCCGAAAAGCAGCGCGGTCCGGCAACCGGCCGCATCCGCCTGACCCACGACTCCCCTACCAGAAGGACCCACCCCCCATGTTCAAGCGCTCTCCCCTGCGCGGAACCGACCGGCTGATCGCCGCGCTGCTCTCCGTCGTGCTCGGTACGGCCGTACTGGCCGCCTGCGGCAGCGAGAAGACCGACGCGGCCGACACCGCCAAGGCCTCCGGCGTGGCCTCGGCCGGCTTCCCGCGCACCCTGAAGACGGTGATGGGCGACGTCAAGATCCCCTCGCAGCCCAAGCGGGTCGTGGTGCTCGACACCGGTGAGCTGGACGACGTCACGCTGCTCGGCATCGACCCGGTCGGCGCGGTCGCCCCGCACTTCAAGAGCGAGGGCGGCTTCCCGACGTATCTGAGGGGCGAGCTGAGCGGCACCGCCGACGTCGGCCCGCTCCTGGAGCCCGACCTCGAGAAGATCGCCTCGCTGAAGCCGGATCTGATCCTGTCGTCGAAGGTCCGGCACGAGAAGATCTACGACAAGCTGAGCGCCATCGCCCCGACCGTCTTCACTCAGACCACCGGCGGTGTCTGGAAGCAGAACCTCAAGGTGCACGCCGAGGCGCTCGGCCTGGAGAAGGAGGCCGCCGCGCAGCTGAAGGAGTACGAGACACAGGCCAAGGCGCTGGGTGAGGCCATCAGGAAGAAGAACGGCGGCACCATGCCGACGGCGTCCGTGGTCCGCTTCATCGCCGGTCCGACCCGCCTGTACCAGACCAACTCCTACAGCGGTGTCGTGCTGAACGACATCGGCTTCAAGCGGCCCAGGTCCCAGGTGTCGAACGACCCCGCCGTCACCATGAAGGACGTCAGCCCGGAGGAGATCGACCAGGCCGACGCCGACCTGGTCTTCGTGACCACCGCCGACACCCCGGACAAGACCCAGGAGAAGCAGGTCACCTCCAACCCGGTCTGGAAGTCCCTCAAGGCCGTCAAGGACGGCAAGGTCTTCACCGTCCCGGACGAGACGTGGATGTCCGGCATCGGTGTCCAGGCCGCGGAGCAGATGCTGAAGGACGTGGCGAAGGCCACCGGTGTGGAGCTCCCGAAGAAGTAACTCCCGCTCTTTCGGGGCGGGTCGCAGCAGCGCCGCGTCCCGCCCCAACCCCCCACCCACCAGCGGAAGTTGTTCATCAGCCATGCGCCTGTATCTGCTCGCCCTCAATCCGACCGACTCCGTCTCCGAGGGCTTCCTGCCGGCCGCCGCCCGGCTGGGCCTGGACGTCACCGTCCTCACCGACCAGCCCGAGGCCCACCGACGCACCCACCCGGACACCGAGGTCCTGGAGTGCGACGTCCGTGACCACCGGGCGGTCATCACCCGGATCTCGACGCACCACCGCCCCGGCGCCGTCTTCACCAACAGCGACCACCTCCAGGGCCAGGCCGCCCTGGCCGCCGCCTACTTCCGCCTGCCCGCCAAGGACTGGCGCGCCGCTCTCGCCACCAAGGACAAGGCGGAGATGCGGCGCCGGCTCGCCGCCGCCGGCGTGGACACGGTGTGGTCGGCCGAGCTCACCGAGCCGGTCGCGCCCCACGACGCGCCGTATCCGTGCGTGCTCAAGCCCCGCGAGGGCGTGGCCAGCGAGGACGTCGTCCTGGTCGAGGACGCCGAGCAACTGACCACGCACGCCAAGGACATCCTTGAGCGCCGCCCCCGTGCGGTCCTGCTCGTGGAGGAGTTCCTCCAGGGCGAGCTGTACACCCTGGAGACGCTCGGTGACGGACACGTCCGCCATGTGCTGGGCGGCTTCCACACCGAACTGTCGCCCCCGCCGTACTTCATCGAGGAGCGCCTCACCTTCGTACCGGCCCATCCAGAGCCGGTCGTCGCGCAGGTGCTCGCCCAACTGGACGCGCTGGGTGTCGGGTTCGGCGCCTGTCACACCGAGTTCGTGGTGCACGCGGGGCGGGCCAGGATCATCGAGGTCAACTACCGTGCCATCGGCGACCAGTGCGATCTGCTGCTGGCCCGGTTGCTGGACATACCGCTCTTCGAGCTGATCCTCCACGCCCATCTGGGCGAGCGTCTCCCCGCCGACCTGGGAGCCCGCCGCAACGGCGCCGCCCGCCTGGACTACCCGTGCGCCGACCGCGCCGGAACCCTGACCGAGGCTCCCGCAGCGCAGGAACTGACCGTCGACGGCGTTCATCTGACGTATCGTCCGCTGCGATCGGTGGGCGAGCGGCACGAGCTGTACCGCACCAACCGTGACTACCTCGGTGTCCTGCGGGCCGTCGGCACCGACCAGGCGACGGTTGACCGGGTGTCGGTCGACTTCCTGGCCGCACAGCGCTGGGAGATCCAGCCGTGACCGCGCCGACCGTGAGGGACACCTGCGAGGCGGAGCTGCTCACCCGCGTGCTCAGCGCCCTGCTGCGGGAGGACGTGGTCGGGCTGCGCAGCCGCAGCACACTCGCGCACCGCCCGGACGGCGACTGGCTGCGGCTGCCCACCACCGAGGACGCCCTGCTGCTGCCCGTCGTCGAGGACGGCTACCAGTGCGAGCACCGCGCCCGGCTGCCCCTGCTCGTACGGGAGTCGAACGGCTCCGAGCTGACCTCGTACGAGACCGTGCTCGGTGCGCTGTGTGAGCTCGCCGAGCCCGTGGACCGCGCCGGCTTCGAGGCGTTCACCGAGGAGTGCCGTCAGACGCTGGACACGATGCGACTGCACGCGCGGACGCGGGAGGAGGTCGGCCAGCGGCTCCTCGACCGGTACGGGCACGATCCGGCCCGGTGGACGGGTCTGGCGTACGACACGCTGGCAGCACGAATCGACCATCCCGTCTATCCGACCGCGCGCGGCCGCGCAGGCTTGTCGGAGGAGCAACTTCGGGCGTACGCACCGGAGTTCCACCCCCGTTTCGCCCTGCGCTGGCTCGCTGTGCCGCGTGAGACGGTGACCCTGACCGGCGCGCTCCCGGAGCTGTGGCCCTCGCCGGCGCGGCTCGGTCTGCCCGAGGTGGAGCGGACCCATGTGGCGCTGCCCGTCCACCCGTTGACCATCGGCGCGCCGCTCGACGAGGCACTGTCGACCACCGGCCTCGCCGGTCGTGTCCTGCTCGCCGAGCAGGCCCACCTCGAAGTCGTGCCGACGCTCTCGATGCGCACGGTCGCGGTGGCCGCGGATCCGTCCCTGCACCTCAAACTCCCCCTGGCCACGGCCACCTTGGGCCTGCGCAACAAGCGCTCCATCAAGCCCGGCACGCTCGTCGACGGCGCGGCGGGGCAGCGGCTGGTGGAGGCGGTGATCGCGCGCGAACCCCGCTTCCGGGGCACGATCCTGCACGCCGACGAGACCACGTACGCGCACGCGGGCCATGAACTCCTCGCAGTCCTGTGCCGCCGCTTCCCGGCCGGTTCCGAGGAGTCCGTCGTCGTTCCCCTGGCGGCGCTCCTCGCCGAGGCGCCCGGCGGGCGACTGGTCCTCGACCACCTGGCCGACCGCTTCTACGGCGGCGATCCACTGGCCCTGCTGGACGCCTGCCTGTCCTTGCTGTTCGACTGGCAGACCACCCTGTTCGGCTACGGCATCGCGCTGGAGTCGCACCAGCAGAACGTCTCGCTGGTGCTGGCGCCGGGCAGGGTGCGGCTGCTGTTCAAGGACAACGACGGGCCCCGCATCAACGCCTCGCGACTGGCGGACGTGCTGCCCGGGCCGTGGGGCTTCGACGACCCGCGGACCCTCACCGCCGGGGACGGACCGGTGGCCGACGTGTTCGCCACCATCACGGTCCATCTGTGTGCGGGGGCCTACGCATTCGGGCTCGCCGGGCAGCGGAAGGCACTGCTGGGGATCGTCCGCGACCGGCTGGCGGAGGCCGTCGAGCGGCTCGGTGGTGACGCGGGCGCGGTCCTGCGGGCGCATGTCCTCGATGCGCCGCGGCTGCCGGTCAAGGCCATGGTCACGGCCGGCACCCTGCTCAGCAAGGAGCGCTCGGGCGCCGCGGACGTCAACAAGTACTACACGAGCGGCCCCAACTACCTGCTGCCCGAGGGGGGTTCCGTATGAGCGCCGAGACTCTGCGGATGCCGGGTACGGCGTTCACCCGCGGTCATGTGCACGCGGTCGCGGGCTGCTACTTCGTGGCGTCGTTCGCGGCGCTCGGGCTGCCGCCGTATCTCACCGAGATCCTCCCGGAGCTGGGTGACCGCCACGCCCGCTGGGCGGGCGTGCTGTACGTCGTCCCGACCGTGTTCGGCGCGCTGGGCGCCCCGCTGTGGGGACGGCTCGCCGACCGCTACGGCCGTAAACGGCTGCTGCTGCGCGCCCAGTTGGGGCTGGCCCTCGCTTTCCTGCTCGCGGGCTGGGCGGACTCCCTGGCCACGTTCACGGTGGCGCTGGTACTGCAGGGCATTCTGGGCGGTACGTTCGCCGCCTCGAACGGGTACCTGGGCGCCGCGTTGGAGGGGCCCGCCCTGTCCAAGGCGCTCACCTTGATGCAGGGCAGCGCGCGGGCCGCGCTGGTCGTGGCCCCGATCGTGGTCGGCTCGCTGTCGGGCCGGCTCTCACCGCACCGCCAGTACGCCCTGCTCGCCGTACTGCCGCTGGCGGCCGCTCTGTTGCTGGCGGCGCTGCCCGAACCGGAGCCTGCCGCCCAGGAGTCGGAGTACGCCCCCGAGACGCCTGCCGCGCTCCAGCCGCCCGTGATCTCGCTCAAGGCCCTGTATGCCTTGGAGTTCGCCTTCGTCTTCTCCACGGTCATCTCCTTCCCCTATCTGATCGCCCTGGTCGACGACCGCCTGCCGGGCACCTCGCCGACCCTCTCCGGTGTGCTGTTCGCCCTCCCCCACCTGTGCTACCTGGTCTCGGCACTGGCCGTGCACTCCGCCTTCCACAGCCGTCCCCGCACCGGGATCGCGCTCGGCTTCGCCTGTATCGCACTCGGGCTCGCCGGGCACGGAGTCGCCGGCGACCTGCCCACCCTGATCGCCGTACGGCTGCTGCTGGGCGCGGGCCTCACCCTCGGCCTGGTGTGCCTGTCGGTGCTGGCCGCCGACTGCGCCAAGGGCCGCGCCCCGGGCGGGATGTTCGGCTCGCTGGAGTTCTTCTCCAAGGCCGGCGCGGTCGCCGCCGGAGTGGCCGCGGCGGCGGGCAGCGCCCGCTTCGGCCCGGCCGCACCCGTGCTGACCGGCAGCGCGGCCGCCGCCGTCACCGTACTGGTCACTGTCCTCCCTCCGCTGACCCTCCGCACCCGCAGGAGCCGCTGATGCCCTCGCTGATCCGTCCCCAGACCTCGTCCGGGGGGACCGCGGTCTCGCCCTGCCCGCCCGCCACCGCAGCCGCGCCCGCCGGGCTCCCCTCCGCCGACGACGCCGTGGCCCACACGCTCCTCAACTGCCTGCTGCGCGAGGTGTCGGGCCCCGAGCACCAGTCGGTCGTCGCCGACGGCCGGCTGCTGCTGCGGCTGCCCCGCCGCGGAGTGCTGCTGCGGGTCGCGCTGCGCCGCACCTCGCTGCTGGGCGCACACCGCTTCACCGGCCCCGTGAGCGAACAGGGCGAGGACGGCTGGTCGGAGGTGGACTGGCGGCGCCTGGCCGAGTACACGCACGACGAGCTGTCACTGCGCACCGGCGTGCGCAACGAGGAGTTCCTCGATCAGATCGCCTCCAGCCACGACGCCATCACCACCGCACTCGCCGCCACGCGCCCGGCCCGCCTCCCCGACGACCGGCTCTCCGCCTATCTGGCCTCCGAGCAGTCCCTGCTGTTCGGGCACCGCTTCCACCCCACACCCAAGGCCCGCACCGGCGACCCGCGTGCCTGGTCCGCGTACGCGCCCGAGGTCGGAGCCTCCTTCCCGCTGCGGCATCTCGCCGTCCGCGCCCATCTGATCGCCGAGGAGTCCGCGGACCCGTCGGCGACCGCCCCGCTGGACGGACTGCGCACGGACGTCCCCGAGGGCTACCGGCTGCTGCCCGCCCACCCCTGGCAGTACGAGACGCTCCGGGCCCACCCGGCCCTGCGGGCCGCCCTCGACCGCGGTGACATCCTCGACCTGGGCCCGGGCGGACACCCCTTCGCGGCCACCGCGTCGGTGCGCACCCTCTACGACGGGGAGACGTTCCTCAAGTTCAGCCTGAACGTCCGGATCACCAACTGCCTGCGCAAGAACAGCAGTTACGAGCTGTCCGGCGCCGTCGCCCTGACCCGGCTGCTGGCCCCGGCACTCGCCGACCTGGCCGGCCGCTTCCCCGGCAGCGCCGTGCTGCGCGAGCCGGCCTACCGCACGCTGGCCCTGCCCGGCCCGGACGGCACCCCCGACCGCGACCTGTTCGAGGGCTTCGGCGTCATCGTCCGCGAGGGCCTGCCGCGCCGCCTCGCCCCGGGCACTGTTCCCCTGCTCGCGGCGGCCGTCGCCGACGAGCATCCGACCGGCGCCGCCCACATCTCACGCCTTCTCGACGGAGCGGACGTACGCACCACCCTCGCCTGGTGGTCGACGTATCTCGACCTGCTCGTCCCGCCCGTCCTGGCCGCCTACTTCGACCACGGCCTGGTCCTGGAACCCCACCTGCAGAACGTCCTGGTGTGTGTCGGCGCCGACGGCATGCCCGCCCAGGTCCTCTTCCGCGACCTGGAGGGCGCCAAGCTCGTCCCCGAGCACCACGCCGGGACGCTGGCCGCGCTGCCGCCCGATGTCGCGGGCCCGATGACGTACGACGCGCAGCGCGGCTGGGACCGGGTCGTCTACTGCCTGCTCGTCAATCACATCGCCGAGCTGCTCGCCGCCCTCGCCGACCTGCACCCGCAGGCGGAGGCGGCCCTGTGGGCCCGGGTGCGCGCCACACTCCAGGCGTACGCCGACGGCCATGGCTGTCCGCCGAGGCTCGCCGCCCTGCTCGCCGGGGTGCCGCTGCCCGCCAAGGCCAATCTGCTCACCCGCTGGGAGCGCAAGGCGGACCGGGACGCCGGGTATGTCCGGCTGCCGTCCCCGCTCGCCGAGGACATCCTGCGGGACACCTCCGGGAGCGCCCGATGACCGACCCGACGCCTGCGGTCCGCGACCGCGTCCTGTCCCTGCCCGCCACCGAACTGCCCGCGTACGTCTACGACTTGGCGGCGCTGCGTGCCCATGCCGCCGCGGTGCGGGCCGCACTGCCCGAGCGGGTCGAGGTCTACTACGCCGCCAAGGCCAACCCGGAGCCGGAGATCCTCGGCGCGCTCGGCCCGTACGTGGACGGCTACGAGGTCTCCTCGGGCGGTGAACTCGCCCATGTGGCCGAGGCGGTGCCGGACCGGCCGCTCGCCTTCGGTGGTCCCGGCAAGACGCCGGACGAGGTGCGGGCCGCGCTGGAGCTCGGCGTCGAGCGATTCCATGTGGAGAGCGAGTACGAGCTGCGCATGCTGGCCGAGCTGGCGCGGACGTCCGCACCGGGACGACGGGTGGCGGTTCTGGTCCGAGTCAATCTTCCGGTCGCGGACGGGGCGCTTGCGGGCAGCTCACTGGCGATGGGGGGCCGTCCGACGCCTTTCGGTCTGGACCCGGCGCAGGCCGTCGGCATCGCCCGGGCGCTGGCCGACGGCATGTATCCGCACCTTGAACTACGGGGTGTTCACGCGCACCTGGCCAGTGGCCTGGAGGCGGCGGAACACCTGGCGGTGGCCGAATCCGTGGTGTCCTGGGCGAGGGGCCTCGGTGTACCGCTCGCCGAGGTCAACGTCGGCGGCGGCATGACCGTCGACTACACCGATCCGGAGCGCCGCTTCGACTGGGCCGCGTACGGCAGCGGGCTCGCCCGTCTCACCGAAGCGCACCCGGAGCTGACCCTGCGCATCGAACCGGGGCGGGCGCTGACGGCGTACTGCGGCTGGTACGCCACCGAGGTGCTGGACGTGAAGCGCAGCCACGGCGAGGAGTTCGCGGTGGTCCGTGGCGGCACCCATCATCTGCGGACTCCGGCGACGAAGGGGCACGACCAGCCCTGTTCCGTGCTGAAGGTGGACGCCTGGCCGCACCCGTGGCCGCGGTCGGCCGCCGAAGGCGACCGGGTCACTCTGGCGGGGCAGCTGTGCACGCCGAAGGACGTCCTGGCCCGCCGGGTGCCCGCGCCGGGGCTCAGGGCCGGCGACCGGGTGGTGTTCTCACTCGCGGGCGCCTACGCCTGGAACATCTCCCACCACGACTTCCTGATGCACCCCCGGCCCGGTTTCCACTTCCTTCACCCTTCAACCGCAGGGCTGTGATCAGGCCACCGGCACAGCGAAAGGGCCGCCCAAAGAGGGGCGGCCCTTTCGCTGTGCGCGGACGTTCGATGCGGCGTCGGTGTGTTACAAGGCCCCCGGGAACCCGCTTGCGGCTCCCATGCGGGCGACCCGGTCCAGCTGCTCGAGGTTGTTGAGGCGGTTCAGATGCTGCAGCTGCTCGGACGGGCGCGGCACCTCGGCCCTGCGCTCCGCCGGGATGCCGCTCTGGGCGAGCGAGTCGAGCGTGGAGATCGGGTTGAGCTCGCTCGCGTCCTTGTTCTGGATGGTCGCGTCGGACGCACAGGCAAGCGGCGCGGCAAGGGCGGTGATTCCTGCGGCGAGACCAACGGCGGCGACGATACGTCGTGTTGAGATCATGCTTCGCACAACGTCAGCGGGCCTGCGGCGGTCACGGCCGCGCCACGCCACTCACCCGTCAGGGGCAGTGCTCCGGCTGCGCTTGCCGAGGCTGCCACGGCGGAGGAGCCTCAAAGGAGAGGTCCTGCGCGGCCCGCACCTCCTCGGGTCGCGGCCCTCGAAGGAGGTCATCATGGGCACCACGGCAACTCCCGGCTTCAACGCGGACACCCTGCGCAAGGGGATCGAAGGACACACTGCGGCGGATCTTCTGTCGCTCTACGCGGACGACGCGCAGATACGCATCGTGGACCGCAACACCCAGCCCAGCCAGCCCAAGGTTCTACGCGGTCGCCAGGAGATCGGCGCGATGTTCGAGGACATCTACAGCCGTGACATGACGCACAAAGTGGACCAGTGCATCATTCAGGGCGACCACGCCGCCTACAGCCAGTCCTGCCAGTACGCGGACGGGACGCGTGTCCTGGCGGAGTCGATGATCACATTGCGCGACGGCAAGATCGCCGAAGAGGTCCTGATCCAGGCATGGGACGAGTAGGCGGCAGAACCGCGAGGGTCCAGGTCACCTCCCGCTTGACCTGGACCTTCTCGGCCCGTGCGGCGTTCGGGCGGATACGTCCGGCCCGGCCTCGGGCGAGGACGGCAGAACGGCTGGCGTCGGTGGCCCTGCTGCGGTCGGTGCTGAGAGCGAGGCGGTCCCGCCGGCTTCCCGCTGCGCGCAGACGCCGTGTCCTGCACCGGTGAGAGCGGCCCCTGACTGCCGTAGCGGCTCGGCTAGTCTGAGGGCGGGCCGTGACTGGCGCTGAGGTGGAGCACCACCGGGGAGCGGCCACGCAGAGCCGATGCCGTGCGCCTGGGCGATATCGTCACACCAGCCCAGGAGTGGATCATGCCCCAGGCCCGGCTCATCGACGGCACCTCCCTCGCCCGGCGCATCGTCGAGGAGACCGCCAAGCGGGCGGCCGACCTCACCGAACGGACCGGAACGGCGCCCTGTCTGGCCACGGTTCTGGTCGGCGAGGACCCCGCCTCCGTCACCTACGTCCGGATGAAGCGGAACCGCTGCCGCACGGCCGGTATCGAGTCGCGCCAGGTGGAGCTTCCCGCCGCCACGACCACCGAGGAACTCGTCGGCGCCCTGCACGCCCTGTCGGACGACCCCGGTGTGCACGGCATTCTGCTGCAGCACCCGATGGGCGAGCACATCGACGAGCGAGCCGCGTTCGAGGCGATCGCGCCCGAGAAGGACGTCGACGGCGTCACCTTCGCCTCGTTCGCGACGATGAGCTTCGGCCTGCCGGGCTTCGTGTCGTGCACGCCGGGCGGCATCATGCGGCTGCTCGACGAGTACGGCGTCGACCCGTCCGGGAAGCGGGCCGTGGTCGTGGGCCGCAGCGCCATCCTCGGCAAGCCGGTCGGCATGCTGCTGCTCGCCCGCGACGCGACGGTGACGTACTGCCACTCCCGTACCCGGGACCTGTCCTCGGTCGTGCGGGAGGCGGACATCGTGGTCGCCGCCGTGGGGCGGCCGCGGCTGATCCGGGGCGAGGACATCAAGCCCGGCGCCGTCGTGATCGACGCCGGCTACAACCCGGGAAACGTCGGTGACGTCGACTTCGACTCCGCCGTGGAGCGGGCCGGGCTGATCACTCCGGTGCCGGGCGGTGTCGGTCCGATGACGATCGCCACGCTGCTGGAGCAGACCGTGGATGCCGCCGCCCGGCAGCTCGGGGTGTGATCAGCGCATCCAGGCGCTGTAGTCCATGACGTCGCCTGCCTTGACGCCGTACTGCGGCTCCGCCTTGGTGAAGACGGTCTCCAGGCCGAGGACCGCACCGGTGGACGGCTGCATGATCAGCATCACGCGGTAGCCGGCGCCCTGGTACTCGTACGCCTGGCCGCGCCGCCCGAGCCGGTCCGTGACCTGGCCGACCGGCCGCAGCCCTTCGGTGCCCGCGAGAAGCCGGGCGAGCGTCGCGGACTCGCGGGCGCCGAGGGTCCAGTGGTCGAGCAACACCGCGACGCCGTCGAGGAGTTCGGGGGTGGTCAGCTCGGTGTGGGTGGACGTGGCCTCCTGGAGGTAGGCCCGCAGCCGCGCCGTGTCGTTGGGCGGCGGCGACTCGGGCGGCGCGTCGCTCCAGCTCGGCGGATAGGTCTGCCTGCTGATGACATGGCCGTCCTCGACCAGGTGCGGATCGCCGCCGTCGTCACGCAGGACCGGCCGGCCGGGGTGGCGCGGGTCGGTCGCCACCACGAGCTCGGTGTGGCTGTCGTCCGCCTTCCAGCGCACGACGCGCTCCTCCGGGAGCGTCACCGGGGGCTTGTCGTCGCTCATGCCCATGCTCCAGGACTGCACATGCGTGCCCTTGCGCAGCTTCGGCGCACCCTCCGCCGTGACCTGCCGCTGTGCCCGGTCGGCCAGTACCCGAAGGGGTACGGGGGTGGAGTCGGCCTCGACGACGAGCGGGCGGGGCGCGGCGATCGCGGGGGTGGTGCCGGGGCCGCTGAGCAGCAGTGTCAGCGCGGTCGCGGCGACGACGGCGGTGGCGGCGAGGCCCCAGACGAGCCGGGTGCGGCGGCGGCCCGTGGGGCGTTCGTGCAGCAGCCGGCTGAGCCGGCGTTCGGCGTGGTGGTCGAGGGGGCCGTCGCCGTAGTGGGGACCGTCGACCGGCACCGGGTTGGCGCGGCGCAGGAGTTCGAGTTCGTCAGCCATGGCCGTGTTCCTTCGAGGCGGTCGCGTCGGCGGAGGTCACGCTGGGGCGCAAAGGACCCATGCGGTCTATCTCGGCTCTCAGCCGGAGCCGGGCGCGGTGCAGCCGCATCGATGCGGCCCTCGTTCCGCAGCCGAGGGCGACGGCGACCTCGTCGATGCCCAGTTCCTCCCATGCCGTCAGGCGCAGCACCTCCTGGTCGGCCTCGGACAGCCGGGCCAGCGCCTCGTGCACCCAGCCGCCCGGGGTGTCGGCGTCGGGGCTCGCCACGATCTGCCGGCCGTGCGCGGTCTCGTCGTTGCCCAGGCGGTCGACCAGCCGGCGGCGCCGCCCGTAGCCCCGTACCGCGTTCGAAAGGCAGTTGCGGGCCACGCCGTACAGCCAGGGCAGGGGGGATCCCGGCAGGTCGGCCCGGCGTCGCCAGGCGACCGTGAACACCTCCGCCACCACTTCCTCCACCTCGCTGGTCCGCCCGTCCAGTCGCCGCGCGACATAGCGGCTGACCGCCCAGTAGTGCTCGCGATAGGCAGCGGCGAAGATCTCGTCGTTGCTCATGTCCCGTTCGTGTCCGGCACCGTCCGGATCGTCACACCCGTTTCCGTGATTCTCGTCGCGTCACTCGAGTGTGACCGGCGTGCCCGGATCGGACACAGGCGGGGCATGAGGCACCTCAAGTGGCTGACGGCCACTGATCACAAGACGATCGGAACGCTGTATCTGGTCACGTCGTTCGCGTTCTTCCTGATCGGCGGCGTGATGGCGCTGCTGATGCGCGCCGAGTTGGCCCGTCCGGGCCTGCAGATCATGACGAACGAGCAGTTCAACCAGGCGTTCACGATGCACGGCACGATCATGCTGCTGATGTTCGCGACGCCGCTGTTCGCGGGCTTCACCAACTGGATCATGCCGCTGCAGATCGGCGCGCCCGACGTGGCGTTCCCGCGGCTGAACATGTTCGCCTACTGGCTCTACCTGTTCGGCTCGACGATCGCGGTGGGCGGCTTCCTCACCCCGCAGGGTGCGGCCGACTTCGGCTGGTTCGCCTACTCCCCGCTGTCGGACGCGGTCCGCTCGCCGGGTGTCGGCGCCGACCTGTGGATCATGGGTCTGGCCTTCTCCGGCTTCGGCACGATCCTCGGTGCGGTCAACTTCATCACCACCATCATCTGCATGCGCGCGCCGGGCATGACCATGTTCCGTATGCCGATCTTCACGTGGAACGTGCTGCTGACGGGTGTTCTCGTGCTCCTGGCCTTCCCTGTGTTGGCCGCGGCGCTGTTCGCGCTGGAGGCGGACCGCAAGTTCGGTGCGCATGTCTTCGACGCGGCCAATGGCGGCGCCTTGCTGTGGCAACACCTCTTCTGGTTCTTCGGCCATCCGGAGGTGTACATCATCGCGCTGCCGTTCTTCGGCATCATCAGCGAAGTGATCCCGGTGTTCTCGCGCAAGCCGATGTTCGGCTACATGGGCCTGATCGGCGCGACGATCGCCATCGCGGGTCTGTCCGTGACCGTGTGGGCCCACCACATGTATGTCACCGGCGGTGTACTGCTCCCGTTCTTCTCCTTCATGACGTTCCTCATCGCCGTACCGACCGGCGTGAAGTTCTTCAACTGGATCGGAACGATGTGGAAGGGGTCCCTGTCCTTCGAGACCCCGATGCTCTGGGCGACCGGCTTTCTGATCACCTTCGTCTTCGGCGGTCTGACCGGTGTGATGCTCGCCTCGCCGCCGCTGGACTTCCCGACGTCCGACACATACTTCGTCGTCGCCCATTTCCATTACGTCATCTTCGGCACCGTCGTCTTCGCGATGTTCTCCGGATTCCATTTCTGGTGGCCCAAGTTCACCGGCAAGATGCTCGACGAGCGCCTGGGGAAGATCACCTTCTGGACGCTGTTCGTCGGATTCCACGGCACTTTCCTGGTCCAGCACTGGCTGGGGGTGAACGGAATGCAGCGGCGGATTCCGGACTATCTGGCGGTGGAGGGCCTGACGACGCTCAACACGGTGTCGACGATCTTCTCGTTCCTCCTCGGAATGTCCTTCCTGCCGTTCTTCTACAACGTCTGGAAGACCGCGCAGTACGGCGAGAAGGTGGAGGTCGACGACCCGTGGGGCTATGGCCGCTCCCTGGAGTGGGCGACCTCCTGCCCGCCGCCGCGGCACAACTTCACCTCCCTCCCCCGGATCCGCAGCGAATCACCGGCCTTCGACCTGCACCATCTTCAGGATCCTGCGGCGCGGAGGGAGTTGACCGCACCGTGAGCAGTGAGGACGCGCAGGTGCTCCTCAACGAGATCGAGGGGCACCTGCTGATCGCCGCCGCCCGCGAGGAGGGCCGTACGGCCGCCGCACGTTTCAGTGCCCCCTTCGACTGGCTGACGGGGGCTCAGCGGGAGGAGGTGGAGCGCCGGTTCGAGGCGGAGTACCTCGCGGTCGCCCGCACCTCGTGGCAGCAGACCGCGGCGCGCGCCCACGCACTGCGGGAGGAGTACGAGGACGCGTACCGCGACCTGCGGCGCCGCCTGCTGGCCGGCTCGCTGCTGGCGTGCGCCGCGGTCGCGGCGGTCGTCGTCCTGCTGCTGCCGCTCGCCTAGTCCGGGGCTACGTCAGTGTCCACTTCTGGTTGTCGCCCGTTCCGCAGGACCACAGCACCGTTGAGGTGCCGTTGGCCGTGCCGTTGTTGTAGGCGTCGAGGCAGAGGCCGGCGTTGACGTTGGTGATGGTGCCGTCGCTGTTGACGTTCCACTTCTGGTTGTTCTGGCCGTTGCAGTCCCAGATGACGACCTTGGTGCCGTTGGCCGTGCCCTGGTTGTAGGCGTCCAGGCACTTGTTGCCGTACACCACGAGTTCCTTGCGGGAGGTGTAGGTCCAGGCCTGGTTCTGGCCGCCGTTGCAGTCCCACAGCTCGCCCTGGGTGCCGTTGGTGATCGTGTTGTTGTAGATGTCGAGGCAGCGTCCGGACTGCGTGCCGACGACCTGGGATCCGCCCGCCCCCGGCAGGGGTCTGACGGTGATCGAGTCGAGGGTCGGGGCGCCGGAGAAGGTGAGCGAGTTGGCGGAGCCCTTGGACAGGCCGACCTCGACCGAGATCGTGCCCGGGCCTGCGCCCGTCGGCGGGAAGGAGACCGCGCTCGCTCCCTGGCCATTGACCTTGAGGGTGCCGGTGCGGGCCGCGGAGGTGTTGTTGGTGTACGACACGTCGACGACCTTGATGCCGGTGTTCCCGGCGACCACGCCCGAGAAGCCGGCGGTACCGGTGTAGGTGTTGCCGGCCGCCTCCGTCCCGCCGGTGACCGTCAGCATGACCGAGCCGCCCGCCGGAACGCCGGAGGTGTAACCGGTGCCGTAGGTGCCGACATCGGCGCGCGCCCACAGGTCACGCACGGTCGCGGAGGCGTTCGTCAGACCGAGGTCGGACCAGCGGACGGTGATGTTCTGGGCGGAGGAGGTGCGGTTGAGGAGGACGACGGCGCGGTTGCCGGTGCCGGCGAGGACCTTGCCGTAGACCTGCAGCCCGGTCGTGTCCTCGGCGACCTTCACGCCCTGGAGGCCGCGCGGGTCCTGGTCGACGCCGATGACCTCGGGGTTCTTGAGGATGCCGGCGGTCTCCGACGTCATCGTGGCGAGGTTGTTTCCGGCGAGGAGCGGCGCGCCGGAGATGGCCCACAGGTTCATATGGGTGCGGTTCTGGGCGGCGGTGAAGCCGTCCATGCCGACCATCAGCATGTCCGGGTCGTTGTAGTAGCCGGTGTGCTGGGCGGTGGGGTGCAGCGTCTGGTCGAAGTTGGACAGCAGGTTCGTCATCGACGGCGAGTTGCCGTAGTAGATGATGTCCGTGCTGGTGCGCCACATGGGGGCCTGGCCCGGAGCCCAGTTCCAGGGGTTCTGCTTGCCCCAGTTGCAGAGGGAGAGGGTGAGCGGACGGCCGGTGGTGGCGGTCGCCTTGGCGACCGCGTCGCTGATCGACCGGTACGCCGTCGCCGCGTCGAGTCCCTCGACGTCTCCGCCGCACCAGTCGACCTTGACGAAGTCGAAGCCCCACTTGGAGAACTGGAGCATGTCCTGGTCGTAGTGGCCCTCGCTGCCCGTGTTCGGGGCCGCGGGGCGGCCCGTCGGGTAGTAGTAGCCGCAGCCGTTCTTGCCGGCGTCGGTGTAGATGCCGGCCTTGAGGCCCTTGCTGTGGATGTAGTCGGCGATGGCGCTCATCCCGCCGGGCCACTCACCGGTGTCGACGGTGATGTTGCCGTCGCTGTCGCGGGTGCCCTGCCACCAGCCCTCGTCGATGTTGATGTACTTGTAGCCGGCCGCCGGCAGCCCCGCCGCGACGAACGCGTCGACCTGCTGCTTGATGACGTTGTAGTCGATCCTGGCGGCGAAGCTGTTCCAGGAGGCCCAGCCCATGGGGGCGGTGGGCACGGCCATCTGACGGGTCGTCGCCGCCTGGGCGGGGCCGGGCGCCGCGAACAGGAGCGCGGCGGCCGCGGTGACGGCGAGGGCGAGGAGGCGTACGGCGGCTGCTCTGCAGCGGTCTGCGAGACCTCTGCGGGTCGAGCGCGGAGGGGGGTACATGCGGCTCCGTCCATTCGACATATCGAACGAGGATCGGTGATCCGAACGCGTTGCGCGCCGAAAGTAGAGCCACCCGGAGCGTCAAGTCAACGGAAGTGACAAGCGTGAACTCGCCTTTCTCCACGGGGCGTTCTCGCTGAAAGGCGTACGACGGCGGGATACTGGCCGTCGTGCGTGTAGCGATCATGACGGCGGGATCCCGGGGCGACGTCGCCCCGTACACGGGACTCGGACATGGGCTCTCCCGTGCCGGGCACGAGGTCACTCTGGTGACGCATGCCCGTTTCGAACCGCTCGTGGCCGGGTCGAAGGTCCGTTTCCATCCGCTGCCCGTCGACCCGCGGGCGGAGCTGGAGTCCTCGCGGGGGCGCGGGCTGCACCGCAGTGCGACCGGTGTGGGCAAGCTGGTGCGGGTGGTCGCGATGGCGCGGGCGCTGGTCGGGCGGATGACGGACGATCTGGTGGCGGCCGCCCGGTCGAGCGACATGCTGCTGCTGTCCGGTTCGGTGGGGCCACTGGGACACGCCATCGCGGAGGGCCTGTCCCTGCCCTTCCTCGACGTACCCCTCCAACCCCTCGCACCCACACGGGAGTTCGGGCCGCCGATGCTGGGTGCCCGTTCCCTTGGAGCGGTGGGCAACCGCGTCGCGGGCCATGGGGTGAGCCTGGCCGTGGAGCAGGTCTTCGCCGGGGCGCTGCCTGCGGTACGGCAGCGGCTGGGGCTGCCCCGGGTGAGTGCCACCGCGTCATGGCGGGCGCAGGAGCGGCGGGCGCGGCCGGTGCTGCACGGATTCAGCCCGCTCGTGGTGCCACGACCGGACGACTGGCGTCCGGGCCTGTCGGTGACCGGATACTGGTGGCCCTACGACGCGGAGCCCCAACTCCCCTCCCCTGTACGGGACTTCCTCGACGCGGGCCCGCCACCCGTGTTCGTGGGCCTGGGCAGCGCGACCGTGCCCGACCCCGAGCGGCTCAGCGCCTGCGTCGTGAGCGCCCTGCGCCGGGCCGGGCTGCGCGGGGTGATCCAGCGTGGCTGGGCCGGCCTGGAGGCCTCCGGCGACGACATGCTGACCGTCGACGAGGTCCCGCACTCCGCGCTCTTCCCCCGTATGGCCGCGGTGGTCCACCACGCGGGCGCGGGCACGACGGCGGCGGGTCTGCGCGCGGGGGTGCCGGCCGTGCCGGTGCCGATCCAGTTCGACGAGGGCTTCTGGTCCGCCCGCCTGGTCCCCCTGGGCGTCGCCCCGCGCACCCTGCCCCTGCGCCGGCTCACCCCGGACACGCTGGCCACGGCACTGCTGCGGGCCACCAGAGACCCGGCGTTCGCGCGGCACGCCGAGACGCTCGGGGCACGCATCCGCGGGGAGGACGGGGTGGCCCCGGTGCTGGCGGCGGTGGACCGGTGGGGTGGCTAGGAGGCCATGAGCGCCCTGCGCGCGGAGAACGGGATGAGTCACGCTCATGACCACGGCGCACCCGAGAATCGAGCTGCTTCTGCCGGCGGGCGCGTCCATGACCGCCGCGGCCCTGCTGCTCCTGGCGCTGCTCAAGAACGCCGAGATTCGTGCCGAGCACGCGGTCCGGCACAAGCTCGACGCGTTCGCCGCCGCCCTGCTCGAAGTGCACCGCGACAACCGCATCGACGCGTTCGAGGACCTGCGGAATGCGATCCGGATGGCGGAAGCGATCTGACACCGGACCGCGAAACGCCGCCGTGGTCCTTCTCGCCCCTCCGCATACCGACGATCATTCCGCGCCATGGACATCTTGCTCGTCGCCAGCGCGTTCAACAGCCTGTCCCAGCGTGTGTACGCGGAACTGTCCGACGAAGGGCACCGGGTGGACGTCGTGCTCGCCTCGCACGGCGCCGAAGCGATCCGGACCGCCGTTCACGAAACCCGCCCCGAACTGATCATCGCCCCGATGCTGAAGACGGCGCTGCCGGAGGACATCTGGCGGGAGCACACCTGCCTCGTCGTGCACCCGGGGCCGCCGGGCGACCGCGGCCCGTCCTCCCTGGACTGGGCGATCGCCGAGGGTGCCTCGCAGTGGGGGGTGACGGTGCTGCAGGCCGAGGCGGCCATGGACGCGGGCGCCGTATGGGCGGCCGAGCCCTTCCCGGTGCCACCGGTCGGCAAGAGCAACCTGTACCGGGGTGAGGTCTCCGACGCCGCCTCGGCCGCCGTCCGGCAGGCGGTGCGGCGGTACGCCGACGGATCGTTCAAGCCGCAGCCGCAGAGCGATCCCGCGATCCGGGTGGTCTGGCGCGACTTCTTCCGCCGGGAGCAGCGCAGCATCGACTGGGAGAACGACACGACGGAGACGGTCCTGTGCAAGCTCCGCGGGGCCGACTCCCAGCCGGGAGTCCTGGACGAACTCTGCGGCCAGGAGGTGTTCCTGCACGGCGGCCACCTCGAGGACCGGCTGCACGGGCGCCCCGGGGAACTGCTCGCGACGCGCGCCGGGGCGGTCTGCCGGGCCACCCGGGACGGCGCGGTGTGGATTTCGGAGCTGCGGCCCCGCAAGGCCTCCGGCGACCCCGCGCCGTTCCGCCGCCCGGCGGCCTCCGTGCTCGCCTCCTTCCCGGCCCCGTCTCTGCCGGAGATCGCGGCACCGCTGGAGTTGCCCTCCGGCCGGATGACCTGGAGCGACATCCGCTACCGGCAGCACGGCGACGTCGGATTCCTGAGGTTCTCCTTCCCCGGCGGAGCGATGAGCACCGGCCACTGCCGCAGGCTGCTGGCCGCCTACCGGTACGCGCTCACCCGCCACACCTCGCTGCTGGTGCTGGGCGGCACCCGCGACTTCTTCTCCAACGGCATCCACCTCAACGTCATCGAGGCGGCCTCCGACCCCGCGGGCGAGTCCTGGTCCAACCTCAACGCCCTGGACGACCTGGTCGAGGCGGTGCTGCGCACCACCGACCGGATGGTGGTGGCTGCGCTCGGCGGCAACGCCGCGGCCGGCGGCGTGATGCTCGCCCTGGCCGCCGACCAGGTGTGGTGCCGCACCGGCACCGTCCTCAACCCGCACTACCGGCGGATGGGCCTGTACGGGTCGGAGTTCTGGACGTACACGCTGCCGCGCCGCGTCGGGACCGAGACGGCCCAGCGGCTGACGACCGAGGCGCTGCCGGTGAGTGCGGCGAGCGCGGCACGGATCGGCCTGGTGGACCGTCTGGTGGAGGTCCCGCCGCAGGGGTTCACCGCCGAGGTCGAACGGTTGGCGGCCGAACTCGCCGGCGACCCGGACCTCCCGCAGCGGATCGCCGCGAAGGCCGCGGCACGCCAGGCGGACGAGGCACGGCAGCCGCTCGCGGAGTACCGGCGGGACGAACTCGCCCGTATGCGTGCCATCTTCTTCGATCCGCAGGCCCCGTACCACGCCCTGCGTTCCGCCTTCGTACGCAAGCTGCCGAACGGCGAGTCCCGGCCCCTGGCCCCGACAGATGCCCCGGGCGCCGGGGATGCCCGGTGACGCGGTCCGCCACCCGCCTGCTGGTGGCGGGTGTCGGCAACATCTTCCTCGCGGACGACGCCTTCGGGCCCGAGGTGATCCAAGCCCTGGAAGGGCGGCCGCTGCCTCCCGGGGTCCGGGTCCGGGACTTCGGCATCCGCGGCCTGGACCTCGCGTACGAACTGCTCGACGGCTACGACACGGCCGTCCTGGTCGACGCGGCCGCGCGGGGGCACCGCCCGGGCACCTTGTCGCTGATCGAGCCGGAACCGCCCGGCGGCGGCACGGGCGCCGCCCCGCCCGAGGCACACGGCATGGATCCGGCCAAGGTGCTGGCCCTGGCCGCCCACCTGGGCGACGAGCCGCTGCCGCGGGTCCTCGTCCTCGCCTGCGAGCCCGAGGTGCGGCCGCACGGCGACGAGGACATCACCCCGGGCATCAGCGCACCGGTTCGCGAGGCGGTCGACCGGGCCGTCGCGGCCCTGCACACCCTGGTCCCGGCGCTGCTCGCCGACCCCGCGGCCATGCCTTCGTTGAGCCGCCCGGACGAATCCACGGACCCGTCCGCGGCCGAGGTCCCGCTCCCGGTGGCCGGCGGCGTCGACGATCGGTGACGCACCGACACCCGTGTCCCTCGAACGACCGCGAGGAGCAGCGCCCATGTGCGAGTCCATGGACGACGTCACCCAGGCCGTCCTGGCGAAGAACGACGGCCTGGCCGCGAGCCTGCGCGACGAACTGGCCCGGCGCGGGGTCGGCGTCGTCAACCTGCTGTCCAGCCCCGGCAGCGGCAAGACCGAACTGCTCGGGCAGGTGCTGGCTCTGGCGGTGGAGCGGCGCATCCCGGTGGCCGCTTTCACCGCCGACCTGGCGACCGAGAACGACGCCCAGCGGCTCGCCCGTTCGGGCGCGCCGGTCAGACAGCTGCTGACCGACGGGCTGTGCCATCTGGAGGCCCGGCAGCTCACCGGCCATGTGCAGAGCTGGCTGCCCGAGGACACCGCGGTGCTGTTCGTGGAGAACGTCGGCAACCTCGTCTGCCCGGCGGCCTACGACCTCGGTGAGAGTCTGCGGATCGTCCTCATGGCGGTCACCGAGGGCGAGGACAAACCGCTGAAGTACCCCACGGCCTTCGGCTCCGCTCATCTGGTCGTGCTCACCAAGACCGATCTGTCCGAGCCCGCCGGTTTCGACGAGGCCGCCTTCGTCGCCCATGTGCAGCGGGTCAACCCCGGGGTGGAGGTGGTCCGGTCCTGCGCACGTGACGGCGCCGGTGTCGCCACCGTGCTGGAGCGGGTGCTCGCCGCGCGGGACGGGGGCCCCGTGCACCGGCCTCCCCTCGCGCCGCACCCTCACCGCCACACGCACCAGGCACCGGGCCTCGCGGCCGGCCGCGTCTCGTGACCGCTCCGGCCGCGCAGACGGTGCGCCGCCGTGTCGTGGTGCGCGGCACGGTGCAGGGCGTGGGTTTCCGCCCCTTCGTGCACCGCCTGGCCACCGATCTCGCGCTGTCGGGATTCGTGAGCAACACGGCGAGCGGCGTACTCATCGAGGTGGAGGGCCCGCCCGACGGCGTCGCCCGCTTCTGCCGCCTTCTGGCCACGGAGACTCCACCGCTGGCCACCGTCACCGGCGTCGGCGTCGAGGACCTGCCCGCCACGGGCGCGGACGACGCCTTCACGATCCGTGCCACCGAACGGTCCGCGGGCCGCACGCTGCTCCCGCCCGACACGGCGACCTGCGCGGACTGTCTGCGCGAGCTCGCCGATCCGGCCGACCGCCGCCACCGACACCCGTTCGTCACGTGCACCCACTGCGGCCCCCGCTTCACCATCGCCACGGGGATGCCGTACGACCGGGCGGTCACCACGATGGCCGGCTTCCCGATGTGTTCCGCATGCACCCGGGAGTACGGCGACCCCGCGGACCGGCGCTTTCACGCCCAGCCCGTCGCCTGCCCGGCCTGCGGTCCCCGGCTGCGGCTGGTGCCGGCACCCCGCAGCGGGATCCTTCCTGCACGAGACGGCGACGCCCTTGCGGCGGCCCGGTCTCTGCTGGCAGCCGGCCGCGTCCTCGCCGTCAAGAGCCTCGGCGGCTACCACCTGGCATGCGACGCCACCGACGCACGCGCCGTCGGCACACTGCGCGCCCGCAAGGAGCGCGGTGCCAAGCCGTTCGCGGTGATGTGCCCGGACCTCGACACCGTGCAGCGGATCGCCCTGGTCTCCGCGGCCGAGGGCGCGGCGCTCACCAGCCCCCGCCGCCCCGTCGTCCTGCTGCGCCCGCGGACACCGGCCCACCACCTCAGCCTCGCTCCCGGTGTCTGTCCGGGCAGCCCGCAGCTCGGCGTGATGCTGCCCTACACCCCCGTGCACGTCCTGCTGTTGGGGCTGCCCGGTGATCCACCGGGCCCTCGGGTCCTGGTCATGACCAGCGGCAACCGGTCGGGGGAACCGATCGTCACGGACGACGAGGAGGCGCTGACCCGGCTGGCCGGACTGGCCGACGCCTGGCTCACCCACGACCGGGAAATCGCCTCACCGTGCGACGACTCCCTGCTGCGGGTGCGCGCCGACGGCAGCGAGCAGGTACTGCGCCGGTCCCGGGGGTATGTGCCGCGCCCGCTGCGGCTGCCGGTCGGCGTGCGGCCCGCGCTCGCGGTGGGCGGCGACCTCAAGAACGCACTGTGCGTCGGCGCGGGCGATCAGGCCTGGCTCGGCCCGCACATCGGTGACATGGGTGATCTGACCACGCTGGAGGCCGCCGAGCGGGCGGAGGGGCACATCCGGCGGCTGAGCGGCGTCACCCCTGAACTCGTCGCGGCCGACCGGCACCCCGGCTACCACTCGGCCCGCTGGGCCCGCCGCCGCGCGGCCGAACTGCCCGGGCGCACACCCGTGTTCGTCCAGCACCACCACGCGCACATCGCCTCGACGATGGCCGAGCACGGCCTCGACGGCACCACACCCGTGATCGGCGTCGCCTTCGACGGCACCGGCTACGGCGACGACGGCACCGTCTGGGGTGGCGAGATCCTGCTCGCCGACTACGCGGGCCACCGGCGCTTCGCCCACCTCTCCCCCGCCCCGCTGCCCGGCGGAGACGCCGGGGTGGCCAACCCGTGCCGTCTGGCCCTGGCCCGGCTGTGGGCCGCGGGCGTGCCGTGGGACACGGACCTGCCCTGCGTCGCCGCCTGCTCGGCGACGGAACTGACCCTCCTGGAACGGCAGTTGACGCGCGGGCTGGCCTGCGTGGCGACCTCCAGCATGGGTCGGCTCTTCGACGCGGTGTCCTCCCTGCTGGGGGTGTGCCACCGCGCGGGATACGAAGCCCAGGCCGCCCTGGAGCTGGAGGCCGCGGCCGCCTCGGCCCGGGACGTCGGCACCTCGGCGTACACCTTCGGCATCGGGTCCGGCCTGTGCGACCCGGCACCGGTGCTCCGCGCACTCGTCGCCGACCTGCGGCGCGGTACACCGGTTCCCCTGCTCGCCGCGCGCTTCCACCGGGGCGTCGCGCGGGCCGTCCTGGAGATCTGCCGGCGGGCGCGCCGGGACACCGGCCTGGCCACGGTCGCCCTCAGCGGCGGGGTCTTCGCCAACGCACTGCTGGAGGAGGAGTGCACGCGGCTGCTGGCCGAGGACGGCTTCGCGGTGCTGCGGCACGGTGAAGTCCCTCCGAACGACGGCGGACTGGCCCTTGGACAACTCGTGGTCGCGGCGCACGAACGACAAGAGGAGTGACCCATGTGTTTGGCAGTGCCCGGCAAGGTCGTGGCCATCGACGACAGTGCAGACCCGCTCACCGGGCTGATCGACTTCGGCGGTGTGCAGAAGCAGGCGTGTCTGGAGTACGTGTCGGACGTTCGGGTGGGTGAGTACGTCATCGTGCACGTCGGGTTCGCGCTCCAGCGCCTGGACGAGGAGTCGGCGCTGGCCTCCCTGCAGCTCTTCGAGGAACTGGGGCTGCTGGAGGAGGAGTTCGGCGACGCCTGGGAGCAGGCCTCGCGGGACGCCGGAGTCGCCGCCGTGAGTGAGGAACCACGAGGGAGCGAGGCCCGGTGAAGTACATCGACGAGTTCAACGACCCCGATCTGGCCCGCCGTCTGCTGGACGAGATCCGCGCCTCCGCCACCCGGCCGTGGGCGCTGATGGAGGTGTGCGGCGGGCAGACCCACTCCATCATCCGGCACGGCATCGACCAACTGCTGCCGGAGCAGGTGGAGTTGATCCACGGTCCCGGCTGCCCCGTGTGTGTCACCCCGCTGGAGGTCATCGACAAGGCGCTGGAGATCGCCGCGCGCCCCGGGGTGATCTTCTGTTCCTTCGGCGACATGCTCCGGGTCCCGGGCACGGACCGGGACCTGTTCCGGGTCAAGGGCGAGGGCGGCGACGTACGCGTGGTGTACTCACCGCTCGACGCCCTGGAGCTGGCCCGCCGCAACCCGGACCGGGAGGTGGTCTTCTTCGCCATCGGCTTCGAGACCACGGCCCCCGCCAACGCGATGGCCGTCCACCAGGCGCGCCGCCTCGGCCTGACCAACTTCAGCCTCCTGGTGTCGCATGTGCGGGTTCCTCCGGCGATCGAGGCCATCATGACGGCCCCCGAATGCCGGGTGCAGGGCTTCCTGGCCGCCGGGCATGTGTGCAGCGTGATGGGCACGGCCGAGTACCCCGAGCTGGCCGAGCGGTTCCGGTTGCCGCTCGTGGTGACCGGTTTCGAGCCGCTGGACATCCTCGAGGGCATCCGCCGGGCGGTGCGGCAACTGGAGCGCGGAGAGCACCGGGTGGAGAACGCGTACCCGCGTGCCGTGCGCGAGGACGGCAACCCGGCCGCCGTACGCATGATCGAGGAGGTCTTCGAGGTCACCGACCGGAACTGGCGGGGCATCGGACCCATCCCGAGGAGTGGCTGGCGGCTGACCGAGGCGTTCCGGGCGTTCGACGCCGAGCACCGCTTCGACGTCGCCGGGATCCGCACCGAGGAGCCCGCCGAGTGCCGCGCCGGCGAGGTGCTCCAGGGGCTGATCAAGCCGACCGAGTGCGCCGCGTTCGGCACCACCTGCACCCCGCGCACCCCGCTCGGCGCCACCATGGTCTCCAGCGAGGGCGCCTGCGCGGCCTACTACCTCTACCGCCGGATGAACGCCGCGACGCCGCAGGCCGCGCGGGAGGAGATGAACCCCGTTGCCTGAACTCTTCGAAACCGTCGACCCCGCGGGCTGGACCTGTCCCGCGCCGCTTCGCGACCAGCCCGTGGTGGTCATGGGGCACGGCGGAGGGGGCGCCCTGTCGGCGGAGCTCATGGAACAGGTCTTCGCCCCCGCCTACGGCAATGCCACCCTCGCCGCGCTCACCGACTCCGCAGTCCTGCAACTGGGCGGCGCGCGGCTGGCGTTCTCCACCGACTCCCATGTGGTCAGGCCGCTGTTCTTTCCCGGCGGCTGCCTGGGCGACCTCGCGGTCAACGGCACCGTCAACGACCTCGCGATGAGCGGCGCCAGGCCCGCCTATCTGTCCGCCGCCTTCGTGCTGGAAGAGGGCGTCGAACTGACCGTGGTCGAGCGGATCGCGCGCGCCATGGGCGTGGCCGCCGAGGCGGCGGGGGTCGTCGTGGCCACCGGTGACACCAAGGTGGTGGAGTCCGGGCACGGCGACGGCGTGTACGTCACCACCGCCGGAGTGGGGCTCGTCCCCGACGGGGTGGACATCCGTCCCCAGCGTGCGCGGCCCGGTGACGCCGTCATCGTCAGCGGTCCGATCGGCCTCCACGGAGTGGCGATCATGAGCGTCCGGGAGGGCTTGGAGTTCGGCGTCGAGCTCTCCAGCGACACCGCGCCGCTCGCGGACCTGGTGGCGGCCATGCTGACGGTCACGCCCGACATCCACGTCCTGCGGGACCCCACCCGTGGCGGCCTGGCCGCGTCCCTCAACGAGATCGCCCGCGCCTCCGGGACCGGTGTCCGCCTGCGGGAGCGGGCCATCCCGGTGCCGGACGCCGTCGCGAACGCCTGCGGCTTCCTGGGCCTCGACCCGCTCTATGTCGCCAACGAGGGCCGGCTCGTCGCCTTCGTGCCGCCGGCCGCGGCGGAGGAGGTCCTCGCGGCGATGCGCGCCCACCCCCAGGGCGCCGGAGCCACGCTGATCGGCGAGTGCGTCGCCGAGCACCCCGGCATGGTCGTGGTCTCGACCGGCCTCGGCGGCACCCGGGTGGTGGACCTGCCGCTCGGCGAGCAGCTTCCGCGGATCTGCTGAGCCCGGCACACGAGGCCCCCCGCCGCAGCATCGAGCTGCGGCGGGGCCTCGTATGTGTCACTCGATCCCGGTGATCTCCAGTTCCCGGCCGCTGCGCAGGTCGGAGGAGGGCCGGTCGCAGTGCGGGCACCAGAAGAACGGTGGCATGCCCACCGGGAACTCCGCGGCGCACGCGCCGCAGTAGGCGTGCGCGAGGACCGGCTCCACCACGAGCCGCGCGCCGGCGAGAGCGGTGCCGTCGCGGGCGGCCTCGAACGCGAAACTCAGTGCGTCGGGTACCACCCCGGCCAGTTCGCCGACCCGTACGGTCACCGCCGAGACGGCTTCCGTCCCGTCCGCCCGGGCGAGTTCGCCGGCCCGCTCGATGATCGCGGTCGCGATCGACAACTCGTGCACGGCCGGCTCACGGATAGCGGCGGCCCGCGCGGAAGCCGCCGGTCAACCGGTAGATCCGCAACTCGCGCTTGATGCTCGGCCACTCCCGGACGAGCAGCGCCAGGGCCACGGCGCCGGCCAGAACGGCCTCCGCCAGCAGCAGCTGCCGTCCCGTTGTGGCACCCTGCGCGCCGTCTGCTCGTTGGACCTTCATTCCGGCTCCCTGTTGTTCCTCATCCCGGGGGGATGTTCGGCATGGCGTCGAGGAGGGCGTCGTGCCGCTTCCAGTGGATCCCGGTGGAGCGGCGGGCGTCCGCGGTGCCGTCCTCGTGGTGTCCGGTCTGGCGGCCGTAGGGCCCTGTGTTGCCCTGGTGCATGCCGGGCACATGTCCGGCGGAGTCGGGCTTGGCCTTGGGTCGGCCGACTCTGATGGTGCCCATGGGGTGTTCTCCTTCCTCGCCTCCGCGCCGCGGAGTGGTGGTCAGGGCCGCTCGGTGAGGTCGTCGAAGAACCGTTCGACGGCGGGCCAGACCCGGCCGCCGCCGGACAGGCCGCGCCATTCCCGGCGTACGACGGCGATCATCCGGTAGCAGTCGTCGACCGGGACGATCCAGTGGTGGTCGAGGCCGTGGACGGTGTTCACGAGCAGTGCCTCCACGTCGGGTTCCACGGAGGCGAGCTGCGGACAGGCTGCTGTCAGCCGCTGCCAGGCCGCCGCGTCGACCTCCCACCGCATGGCCCCGGCCGGGCTCGGGCCCTCGGCGGTGACCGTGCCGTCGGACCGGGGCACGAAGAAGACCAGCCCGACGGGCACGCCCAGAACCCCAGTGTCCACCCGGGGGAGCCTGATCCGCCTGCGGGGAACGAGCCGGTAGTGTCCGTCGCCGGCAGCGCCGTCGGCGAACAGCACCGAGCAGGGACCGCAGGCGCAGCGCATTTCCTCGGCTGCGGTGTCGTACAGGTGGCGGTGCTCCTCGGGCACCGGCGCGGCGCACAGGTCGCACCGCTCCGTTTCCGCCTCCGGCCGGGGCTCTGGGGAGGAGCGGATGAGGCGGGCGAGCGCGCCGTCCGTGGTCACGGTGTGCCTCGGCGGGTGAGCGTGGTCAGCGGCACGAAGGCCGGAGCGGTCGTCTGCACCGGCTCCACCTCCGTCAGCTCCGGGGCTACGGCGAGCACCGCCTCCCGGACGGCGGCGGTGACGTCGCCCGTCCCGCCGCCGCAGCCGGAGCCGCAACCGCCGCCCGCCGTCAGCCGCACGCGGCCCACCTCGCCGTCCGCGCCGGCCCACTCCACGTCGCCGCCGCGTTCCTGTAGGGCGGGCCGCAGCCGCTCGACCGCGCGGGCCGCCCGGCGCTCGACGGGCTCGGGGTGGATCGCGTGCAGGACCAGCAGATGCCCCAACAGCTCGTCGTCGGCGAGGTGTTCGGCCAGCTGCGCGTCCGCGTGGTCCATGACCCGGGCGAGCGCCTCGCCGTAGATCTCGGTCAGCAGCCGTACGGTCTCGACCGCGGAGCGGGTGGCGGGTCCGGGTGCGGATTCGATCCCTTCCAGCAGTTGGTCGAGCCGGGTCAGCCGGGCCTCGACGGCGGGGTCCGCGAGCCGCTCGGGCTCAGCCATGGTTCGCGCCGTAGGTCGGCGAGTGCAGGGTGGTCAGGGTCTTGCCCTTCCCGACATACATGTGCACCCCGCACGGCAGACAGGGGTCGAAGCTGCGGACGGTGCGCATGATGTCGACGCCCTTGAAGTCGTCCGGGCCGTTCTCCTCGAAGATCGGCTGTCCCTGGACGGCGTCCTCGTAGGGGCCGGGGGTGCCGAACTTGTCGCGGGGGCTCGCGTTCCACGGAGTGGGCGGGTACGGGTGGTAGTTGGCAATCTTCTTGTCCTTGATCACCAGATGGTGGGAGAGGACACCGCGTACGGCCTCGTGGAAGCCGCAGCCGATGGCCTCGTCCGGCACCTCGAAGTTCTCGAACACCTTGGTGTCGCCGCCCCGCACCAGCCCCATCGCCTCTTCCAGGAACTGCAGGGCCATGGCGGCCGCGTAGGCGACGAAGTAGGGGCGGGCGCGGTCCCGTTCGATGGTGTTGCTCCACTTCGGGATGCGCCACTCCAGGGTCGTCTCGGGCAGCGTCTCGCCCTTGGGCAGCGAGATGCGCACGCTGTGTCCGGTGGACTTGATGTACGGGGTGTCGACCAGTCCGCTCAGCGCGGTCGACCAGAGGCGGGCGAGCGGGCCGCCGCCGGTGTCCAGGGCGAGGTGGTCGCCGCTGCGCGCGTCGTACCAGCGCGGGCTCATCACCCAGCTGTACTTGTCGTCGAAGTCGCGCTTCTGCGGTACCGGCACGGTGGTCTGGTTCCACGGGTGGCGCAAGTCGACCGGGTTGCCGAGCGGGTCGTGGGTGACGAAGGGCTGCTCGTTCACCCAGTCCTCGTAGTAGGAGCTGCCGAGCATGATGCGCAGGCCGAGGTTGATGTCGACGAGGTTGTTGGTGACCAGTTCGCCGTCGACGACGATGCCGGGGGTGACGTACATCGCCTTGCCCCAGGTGTTCATGTTCTCGTAGCGGTAGTCGACGACGTCGGGGTTCTGGAAGGCGCCCCAGCAGCCCAGCAGGATGCGGCGGTTGCCGACCTCCTCGTAGCCGGGCAGTGCCTCGTAGAAGAAGTCGAAGACGTCGTCGTTCATGGCGACGGCCTTCTTGACGAAGTCGATGACCCGCATGAGGCGGCTGAGATAGTCGGTGAAGACGGTCGGCTGCGGCAGCGTGCCCACGCCACCGGGGTACAGCGTGGACGGGTGGACGTGCCGTCCCTCCATCAGGCAGAACATCTCGCGGGTGACCCGGCTGACCTTCAGGGCCTCCTTGTAGACCTCGCCCTCGAAGGGGTTGAAGGCCTTCATGATGTCGGCGATCGTCCGGTAGCCGTGGATGTCCCCGCGCGGGGCGTCGGAGCGTTCGGCGCGGGCCAGCACACCGGGGTTGGTGGCCTTGACCATGGCTTCGCAGAAGTCCACGAACACCAGGTTGTCCTGGAAGATCGTGTGGTCGAACATGTACTCGGCGGCTTCGCCGAGGTTGACGATGTGCTCGGCGAGCCGGGGCGGTTTGACCCCGTAGGCCATCTGCTGGGCGTAGTCGGAGCAGGTGGTGTGGTTGTCGCCGCAGATGCCGCAGATGCGCGAGGTGATGAAGCCCGCGTCGCGGGGGTCCTTGCCTTTCATGAACACCGAGTAGCCACGGAACAGCGAGGACGTGCTGTGGCACTCCACGACTTCCCGGTTGGCGAAGTCGATCTTCGTGTAGATGCCCAGGTTCCCGATGATGCGGGTGATCGGGTCCCAGGACATGTCCACGAGCTGCGGCGGCTTGCGTCCCGTGGGCCGGGCCTCGGTTGTCGTCATCGCTGTTGCTGCCCCTTGCTGTCGCTGTTCCGTAGGTCGGTCCGTGGTGGGGGTGTGTGCCGGGCGGGGTCAGGGACGCCAGTGCGGGTCGTAACCGCTGGTCAGCTTCCGCTTGTTGTGGCGCCACCTGGGTTCGTGGTTGACCAGCTCGTTCGTGAAGCCGCGCAGCCGGCGGATGACGGCTCCGTACGGCTTGACGATCATCGAGGAGAGCGTTCCGCCGGGCGGCTCGTCCATGAACGGCATGAACGCGTCGGGGAAGCCGGGCATGGTGCAGCCGATGCAGATGCCGCCGACGTTGGGGCAGCCGCCGATGCCCGCCATCCAGCCGCGCTTGGGCACGTTGCAGTTGACGACCGGACCCCAACAGCCCGTCTTCACCAGGCACTTGGGCGAGTTGTAGTCCTTGCCGAAGGTGCCCTGCTCGTAGTACGAACCGCGGTCGCAGCCCTCGTGGACCGTCTTGCCGAACAGCCACTGCGGGCGCAGCATGTGGTCCAGCGGGGGCGGCGGAGCGGATCCGGCGGCGTGGTAGAGGACCCAAATCAGGGTCTCCATGAAGTTCTCGGGCTGGATCGGACAGCCGGGGACGTTCACCACGGGCAGGCCGCCCTGGGATCTGAAGTCCCAGCCCAGGTAGTCCGCGAGGCCCATGCAGCCGGTCGGGTTGCCGGCCATGGCGTGGATGCCGCCGAAGGTGGCGCAGGTGCCGGCGGCCACCACCGCCCAGGCCTTGGGGGCGAGTTGGTCGATCCACCAGTTCAGGGCCTGCGGTTCGCCGGTCTCCGGGTCGTTGCCGAAGGACGTCCAGTAGCCGTCGCCCTTGATGATGTTCTGGTTGGGGACCGAGCCCTCGATGACGAGGATGAACGGGGCCAGTTCGCCGCGTACGGCCGCCCGGTAGGGGGCGAGGAAGTCCTCTCCGCCCAGGCTCGGGGAGAGCACCTTGTTGACCAGGTTCACCTTGGGCAGGCCCGGGATCAGGCCGAGCACCAGGTCCTCGATGGAGGGCTGGTCGGCGGCCGTCAGGGAGACGGTGTCGCCGTCGCAGCTCATGCCCTCGGAGATCCAGAGGATGTGGAGCTCGTCGAAGCCCTGCCGTTCCTCGCCGCGGCCGGGTTCGGCGCTGACCTCGGTGGTGCTGCTGTGCGTCGTCATGTCAACGGCCTTTGCTGCGGGGGGTGTCGGAGTCGGTGGGCTGGAGCGGTTCGAGTTCGTCGGGCCGGAAGTAGTGGAAACGGCCGTACCAGCTGTGCAGTTCGGCCGCGGGGTCGTCGTCGAGGGTGACGGCGAGGTGCACGCTGCCGTCCACGTCGTGGAAGACGGCGGCCACCTCGGCGGTCCGTCCGGCCAGGAACATGTCCTGGGCGTCGGCGCCCCGCCTGCGTGGCCGGAGCCGTACGCGGCTGCCGCCACCGAGGGGCACACCGTCGACGAGCACCGTGTCGGTGGACGGGGACAGGCCGTCGTCGGCGCCCTCCTGCCACCAGGCGGGGCGTTCGGCGCGCGGGGACGACGGGCTGGCCGGGGCCAGGGAGCGGACGGCACCGTGCAGCCGTTCGAAGACCTCCTGGGGCATGGTGTCGACCCGGTCGAGGATCGCGGCGGCCCGTGGGTCGGTGGCGCGTGCCTCGCGTTTCTCCTCGTCCGTCAGCAGCATGGTGCGCAGCGTGAGGATCTCGTCGATCTCCGCCGCGTCGTGCAGGTCCCCGGGGCTCTCCGGGGCCACCTGCGGATGGTCGGGGAGGATGATCGGGGAGGAGAGCAGGACGTGGCCCGTGGCGCCGGCAGGGGAAGTCGATGGCTCGCCGCCGAGGACGGGGAACGTGAATTCGTTCCGGCACGTTCCTGCCTGGGCCCGCAGGTCCTCGGGCGGATCGATCAGCGAGACGAACTCGACGCCGTCGCCGCCGATCAGCGTGTGCGCGGCGATGAGCGCGCCGCACAGCGCTTCCTCGCGCGTGGCCCGTGGGTCCGGGGCGGGTCCCGTGTTGGCGGTGCGTACCCGCAGACGGCAGAGGTTCTCCCCCAACTGCTCGGCGCCTAGGGTGACATGGGCCCGTACCTCCTCGCGACGGCGCACCACCCGCCCGGCACCCGAGGGCAGTGCCTCGATGTCCCTGCCGGCCGCCGCTCCCGCCGCAACGGTGCGTTCCCCCTGCAGGAGGTCGTCCAGCGGGACCGCGATGTCCACTTCGCAGGGCACGGCCTCGTCGAAGGTCAGATGCACCGTGCCGTCATCGGTGCGCAGCGACTGGACCTCTCGCAGGCGGCCGTGGCCGGTCTCCTGCACCTGCTTGCGCTGCAGCTGGAGGTAGCGAAGCCTCACCCGCAGGGTCGCGCCGGGCTGCCGGGTCCTCAGCAGCACCTCGGTCTGCTGGTACCAGGAGTCGGCGGAGCCGGACACATGGGGGACGACCGGGCCGTCCTGCTCCACCCAGGCCTGCGGGAAGAGCACTCCGAACTGCCAGCGGACGCGGTTCTTGGCCGACGAGCGGCGATAGGGATACAGCAGGTAGCCCTCATACAGGACGGCGTCGGCGACGGCGCCCAACTGCTCGAAGCCGTGCCGGGACCGGTCGGCCGGCAGACCCGGGGCGTCCCTCGTGGCAGCGGGCGCCCTGCCGCCCTCGACCGACCTCTGCGACATCGCGCCTCCTCGTCACGGCGTGCACGCCCACGCCTTCCACCACGGTCACACCGCCCACGCACCCTCGCCTCCTCCGGCGCAGCATCACTGAGCCGTTCGAGGGGTCACTCGGAGTGGTCAGACGGTCCGCGGCACAGGGCATGGGAGTGTCGTCGGCCGATCGGCGGCAGAAGTCGTCACAGGCCCGGGGTGGGGCAGCGCCGTTCAATCAGTCGGTGTCGCCCATCCCGGCGGACGCAGAATCGCCAGCAGCTGGTGGACCAGTTCGTCCACCACTTCGTCGAGCGTGGCGTTCACCCAGCCGGCGCTCCAGTCGTGCAGCAGCCCGTTGACGCTGCCGATGAAGGCCGTCGCGGGGATGCGGTAGTCGCGGGGGGCGGCTTCTCCGTGGGCGGCGGCGGTGTCCGCCTCGGCGCAGATGAGGTCCACCCAGCGGGAGCGGCGGGCCAGGCGCTGTTCCTCCAGGCGTGCGCTGACGCCGATGATCTCGACGAAGGTGATCCTGATCCGGCGTGGATCGCCGGTGACGTTCCCGGCGTAGGCGCGGAAGATGGCGGTGACGCGCTCGGCGAGCGGGAGCCCCTGCGCCTCGGCGAACGCGGTGAGGACGGCCTCCTCGGCCCAGTCGTTGACCTGGAGGTGCAGCGCGGCCAGCACGTCCTCGAGGGTGCGGAACTCCTCGTAGAACTGGCGGGTGGACAGGCCCGCGGCCTCGCTCAGTGCCGCGACCGTGGTGGCGCGGTAGCCGGGGTCGCCGCCGAAGAGTTCGAGCGCCGCGTCCAGGAATCTCCTGCGCCGCTCGGCCTGCCGTTCCGCGGCGGTTTTGCCGCCGTATCGTCCGGTCGGCGCCTTGAGCCTTCCCGCCACTGAGCCTCCCTTGTCGCCCGCCCCCGCCAATTTTGTCGTGTACGCAGTCTTGTGGAGAAGGGCACCTCTTCCTTACTTTCCAGTAAGTAAGAGTCTGAACGCACCTGTTTTCAGATTCGGCCTCCATTTCTTTTGGCATGCCCTCATCACGCCCCGTCCGCAGAGGAGAGAGAGCACTCATGCCTGCCTTCAGATCCAGGCACATCTGCTCCGTAGCCGCCGCCCTCGTCCTGACCGTCGCCGCGCCCGCGACCGCCGCCACCGCCGACTCGCCCGCAGCGCTGCGCGAGGTGCTGTTCGTGGGCAACAACTGGGACGGCACCGCCACCGTCCTGAAGTCGTCCGGCGACTTCGCCAAGGTCGGGGAGATCAACGTCGTTCCCGACAAGGCGCAGCGCATCGCGGAGATCAACGCCGACCCCATCAAGTGGATCTACTACACGGCCATCCGCAACCAGGTCGGCCAGGGCCACGACCAGTACGTCGACGACATGTACTCCACGCCCGACGGCACGTCCGTGGTCGTCTCCCGGCCCAGCTTCGCCGACGTCGTCTCCATCGACCTGGCCACCGACAAGATCAACTGGCGTTTCCCGGTGGCCGGTTACCGTGCCGACCACATGGCCGTCTCCCCCGACGGCACCAAGGTCGCCGTCTCCGCGTCCACCGCCGACAAGGTACAGGTGCTGGACATCAACACCGGCAAGGAACTGGGCGAGTTCGGCACCGGGGACAAGCCGCACGAGAACGTCTTCACCAACGGCGGCAAGTACATCTGGAACATGTCGATCGGCGAGGTCACCACCTCCCTCGACGACCCGTCGGCGGACTGGACCAAGGGCGACCGTCACATCACCGTCGTAGACGCCACCACGTACAAGACGGTCAGGACCATCGACATGCGCGACCGGCTGGACGCGATCGGCCTGAAGGACTTCTCCGACGCGGTACGGCCTGCCGCCTTCACGCCCGACTGGTCGAAGATGTACTTCCAGGTGTCGTTCTTCAACGGCTTCCTGGAGTACGACATCGCCGCCGACAAGATCACCCGGGTGAAGACGCTGCCGGCGAACCCGGCGACCAACCCCGACCGCACCACCTGGCTGCTGGACTCGCGCCACCACGGCATCTCGATGAGCCCCGACGGCAGCAAGCTGTGCGTCGCCGGAACGATGGACAACTACGCCACCGTCGTCGACCGGGCCACCCTCCAGGAGGGTCCGCTCGTCACCGCGTCCACCCCGTACTGGGCCACGGTCAGCGGTGACGGCAAGGACTGCGTCATCTCCGAGAGCGGCGCCGACCAGGTCACGGCGATCGACTTCGCGACCGGCCAGAAGGTCACGTCCGTGCCGGTCGGGGACCATCCGCAGCGGGTACGGCTCGGCCATGTACAGGCCGGCTGGACGGGTCCGTCCGCGAGCTGATCCCCAAACCGACGGCGCCGGACTGTGCGGTCCGGCGCCGTCGGCCTGTCGGTCCGCCCGAGCCCCGGCTCAGAAGTGCGCCGCCGCCCAGGTCGCCAGTTCGGCCTTGGCCGCGCTGAGCAGACTCGCCGACGGTGCCGTTGCTCCGTTGGTCACCAGCGCGTAGTGCAGGACGCCGGAGTCCGAGTCGGTGAGCAGGAGCCGCCGGCTGCCCGTGCCACCCGGTTCGGGAGCCGCCGCGACCGGTGCGGAGGCCGTGTACGCCGAAGGGCCGTAGACCGCGCCGAGGTCGGAGACGACGGTGGTCGTGGCGGTCGGGAACGAGGCGGGCAGGTGCAGTTCGGTGGGCGCCGTGCCGCTGCCCGACCTCCACACCAGCAGCCCGTACTGGCCGGAGCCGACCAGCTGGGACACGTTCGGCAGTGAACTCGGCACCGGGTTCCAGGTCAGGGTCGTGGAACCGTCGCGTGAGCGGTCCTCGTAGGTGAAGGCGAGCGTCGTACCGGCCGTGGCACTCGGGTAGATACGGTCGAGGAGCCGGGCGTCCTGACGGAGTGTCACCGCGCCCGAGTCGTCGAGCTTCACGGCGGAGAGGTCCTCGTCGTTCCAGGCGTCACCCGACGTCTGGACCTTGTCGGGGTTGTCGTTCATCAGCTCGTGGTGACGGCCGTTGTAGATGTCCCACTGCCACTGGTTGCCGGAGAGGACGGGTCCGGACGAGGACGGGCCGGACCACCAACTCGAGCCCGGCAGCCGGGAGTCGAGGGCCTGGTACATCGCCTTGTCGACCGTGGGGGCCTTGCCCGCCACCGATCCGGACAGCGGCTGGCCGAACTCGCTGACCACGGTGGCCGTCCCCGCGGCCGAGGCCCGGTCGCGGATCGTCCCGAAGTCGTTCGCGTACTGCCCGTCGGACGCGTTGCCCCACATCAGGATGCCGGAGATGGCCTTCTGGTCGTAGAAGTGGGTGTTGAAGACATAGCGCGGGCCGAGCGTGCCGGCGTCCAGCAGTCCGCCCTCCTGCTTCTGGGAGTCGATGTTGGAGTTCCAGAAGAGGTTCGGTTCGACGAAGGCCGGTTTGGCCTGCCAGCCGGCCGCGTCCATCCGGGCCCGGAACTTCTGGTAGAAGGGCCACAGCAGGTTCTGCTCCCAGCCGCGGCTGGTCTGGCCGGAGTCGTACCCGCCCGCGAAGGGTTCGTTGTAGGGGTCGAAGCCGACGATGCCCGCGAACTCGGCGTCGCTCAGGTGCTGTTCGACGTACGCCATGGTCTTCTGGGCGGTGGCGAGGAAGGCGTCCTGCAGGCCGTAGTTGTTGTGCCAGAAGTCGTACTGTGCCTTGGTCACGGCCTGGTTCTGGGTGATGTTCTGGCCCCAGAAGAGGCAGATCCCGCACGACTCCTGCGGGTAACCGCCCAGCGCCACAGCCCACTTGGGGGCGCCGTCGCCCGTGTACCAGCTGCCGGAGTTGAAGAGGTAGCGGGAGTAGAGGTCCTGATGGAAGTCGGGGTACACGCGGACGCCGGCGTCGAGGAAGGCCTGCATCTGCGCGGTGGCGGCGGCCAGGTAGGCGGTGTCGACGGTGCCGCGGGTGGGTTCGGCGTGCGCCCAGGACAGCAGGAAGCGGACCGAGTTGCCGCCGCCGAGGGCGCGCAGCGCGGTCGCTGACTTCTTCGCGTCGGCGACCGAGGCGAAGGGCAGGCCGCTGTTCTCCTCCAGCTTGGTCTCGCCGGAGACGTTGTAGCCGCGCAGCACGACCTCGCGGCCGTTGCCGTCGACGAATCTGCCGTTCTGCACGGTCAGGGGGGATTCGTCGAACCAGAGGGAGTCGGGAAGGGTCGCGGCGGTGGCGGAGGGTGCGCCCGCCACCGTCAGGGATCCGAAGAGGACAACCAGCACAAGGAGCAGACGTGTCCGAATATTCGGCATGTCCACTACAGTCCGGTGATTTCCGGACACCGTCAATACTTCTGACTCTTGAGTAAGTTTCAGGATTTTCGAGGAGCGTTCCTTCTCAGCCACCTCAGCCCGTCACGCGACGCGTCACGTTCAACAGGTACTCCTTGCGGTTGAGGGGGTTGTGGTCGGTGCGCGGACGTTCGGGAACCGTTCCGAAAGTGATCGGTGCGTAGTGGTCGAAGGCGCTCTCCAACTCGCCCTCACCCCGCGTGAGTCCGGGCAGCCGCTGCTCCAGTTCGTGCACCCGGCCGGCCGGGACGGCACCCTCCAGGACGCAGGCGGCGCCCTGCGTCCGGGTCGTCTGCGGCACGGCACGCAGGGCGGCCAGTACCGGCAGCAGGGCGCCGAGGGTGTCGGCCGGGGCTTCGAGGCGGAAGCGGTGCATCGGCTCGTGGACCCGGGTGCCTGCCCGGCGCAGTGCCTCGATCAGGACCAGCGGGGTCAGGCCGCGGAAGTCGTAGCCGGTGCTGGACATGCTCTTGTCGAAGCCCTGGTGGGCGTGACTCTGCCGGGGCGAGTAGCCGGAGTGGGTCATGGTGACCGTGCAGTCGGTGACCTGCCAGCCGTGCAGGCCCTGCCCGAGGGTTTCGCGGACGGTGTCCTCGACGGCCTTGAAGAAGGCGTACGGCATGGCGCCGAGCTCCACCTCCAGGCGGAACCGCACGCCCGAGCCGGCCGGTGCGGGGTCGACGCGCAGGCCGACGGTGGCCAGGAACGGGTTCGGGTCCTTCTTGTTGAACTCGACCGCCGCTCCCGGCCCCGTCGGCCGCTCGATGCAGATGACCGTGGTCTCCCGGAAGGTGACGTCGAGCCCGAACTCCTCGGCGAGGGTGGCCTGGACGACCTCCTTCTGGACCTCGCCGTAGAGGGACACGGAGGTCTCCTGGCGCACCTCGTCGTGGCGCAGGTCGATCAGCGGGTCCTGTTCGGCGAGTTGGGTGAGCGCGAGATGGAGCTTTCGGGTGTCGACGCCCGGGCCCGGGACGACCACCGTCTCCAGCGTGGGAGGAGCGAAGAAGTGCTCGGGGGCCTTGCGGGGTTCGCCGAGCGCGTCGCCGATCCTGATGTCGGTCAGGCCCCACAGCCTGGCGATCCGTCCGGCGGGGACGGCGTCCGCCCGGGCGTCCGCGCCGTGCTCGAAGACGCTGATCCCGGTGACCCTTCCCTCGGTGCGGGCCTCGCCGAAGGGGATCCGGTCGCGGGTGCGCAGGGTGCCGGAGAACATACGGGCGTACGCCACCTTCTCCCCCGCCGGGCCCCGCTCGACCTTGAAGACGGTGCCCGAGACCGGCCCGTCGGGGTCGCCGTCGGCCGGGGGCAGGAGCTCTTTGATGCCGGTGACCAGGGCGCTCACGCCTGCGCCGGTGATGGCCGAGCCGAAGTGGACGGGGTGGACCAGGGCCTGACGGGTCTGGGTGGTGAGGGCCGCGCGGAGGGTGGCATGCGACGGGTCGCTGCCCTCCACATAGGCGGCGAGCAGCTCGTCGTCCTGGCCGGCCAGCGCATCGAGCGCCGTCGGGGCGAGCCCCGGCAGGAAGCGGGCATCGCGTGTACCGAGTCCGCTCACCGTCCCCATCGGCACGACCGCCGGCGTGAGCCGCTCGGAGATCTCCCGCAGTACGCCGTCGTACCGCGCCCCGCGGCGGTCGATCTTGTTGACGAACAGGAGGGTCGGGATGCGCAGCCGCTGCAGCGTCCGCATCAGGACGCGCGTCTGCGCCTGGACACCCTCGACGGCCGAGACGACGAGAACCGCGCCGTCGAGCACTCCGAGCACCCGCTCCACCTCGGCGATGAAGTCCGGGTGGCCGGGGGTGTCGATGAGGTTGACCGTCACGTCGTCGATCGCGAACGAGACGACGGCGGACTTGATGGTGATGCCGCGCTGCCGCTCCAGCGCGAGGGTGTCGGTGCGGGTGTTCCCGTCGTCGACACGGCCGGGCTCGTCGATCACTCCGACCGAGTGCAGCAGCCGCTCGGTCAGGCTGGTCTTACCTGCGTCGACGTGCGCGAGGATACCGAGGTTGAGCAAGTGCACGAAGCGTCATGTCCTTTGAAGAGTGGGTCATTCCTTCCTGGGCGGACATGAACGGTGCTCGCATTGCTTCTCCTGGACGGTGCGGTGACACAGCACATGAAGTGCAGCAGTTCCGATGCCACGGCGGCAACGGATTAACGCTCAACCAATGGCTCCTCGACCCTCGCCCCCTCCGTGAACCGGTCCTAGAGTGACGCACATCACGTCCCGTGATCCTGGGAGGGCACATGACCCACATCTCGGTGAAGGTGGACGGCACGACGTACGAGGACGACGTGGAACCCCGTCTCCTCCTGGTCCACTACCTGCGCGACCGCCTCGGTCTGACCGGCACCCCCATCGGCTGCGACACCTCCAACTGCGGGGCGTGCACGGTGGAGCTGGGCGGTGTCAGCGTCAAGAGCTGCTCCGTGCTCGCCGTCCAGGCGGACGGAGGTGAGGTGACGACGGTCGAGGGGCTGGCCCAGGACGGTGAGCTGACCGCCCTGCAGCGCGCCTTCCACGAGAAGCACGCCCTCCAGTGCGGCTACTGCACCCCGGGGATGCTGATGGCCGCACGCGATCTGCTGCGCGAGCACCCGCACCCCACCGCGGACGAGATCCGGCACGCCCTCGAGGGCAACCTCTGCCGCTGCACCGGCTACCAGAACATCGTGCGGGCCGTACAGGCCGCCGCCGAAGAGGAGGTCCCGGCATGACCGACCAGACGGTGGCAGGCGAGGTCGGCCGCGCCCGGCCGCGCAAGGAGGACGCCCGGCTGATCACCGGGCAGACCAACTGGACCGACAACATCAGCGTGAACGGCCTGCTGCACATGACGATCCTGCGCAGCCCCATGGCGCACGCCCGCATCACAGGCGTCGACGTCTCGCCGGCCCGCCGACGCCCCGGTGTCATCGCCGCGTTCAGCGGCGCCGACCTCGCCGAGGGCCTGGGCTCGCTGCCCTGCGCCTGGCCGGTCACCGAGGACATCGTGCTGCCCGACCACCCGCCCATCGCCGTGGACGAGGTGCGCCACGCCGGCGACCCGGTGGCGGTCGTGGTCGCCCGCGACCGGTACGCGGCCGCCGACGCGCTGGAGGCGATCGAGGTCGACTACGAGCCGCTGCCCCCGGTCCTCGACCTGGAAGCCGCGCTCGCCGAGGACTCCCCGCTGGTCCACTCCGACAAGGGCACCAACCGCTGCTACGTCTGGCCGTTGAAGACGGGCGAGGACTTCGACTCCGTACGGCAGCGCGCCGAGGTGACCCTGAAGCGCCGCTACCACCAGCAGCGGCTCATCCCCAACGCGATGGAGCCGCGCGCGGTCGTCGTCACCCCGCTCGCCGCCTCCGGCGAGTACACGCTGTACTCGTCCACGCAGATCCCGCACATCCTGCGGGTCATGATGGCGGTGGTCACAGGCACCCCCGAGCACAAGATCCGAGTGGTCGCCCCGGACGTCGGCGGCGGCTTCGGCTCCAAGCTCCAGGTCTACGGCGAGGAGGCCCTCGCGCTCGCGGTCGCCCGCCGTCTCGGCCGTCCGGTGAAGTGGACCGAGTCCCGCTCCGAGGGTTACCTCGCCACCCACCACGGCCGCGGGATGATCCAGGACATCGAGATCGCCGCCCACCGCGACGGCAGGCTGCTCGGCCTCAAGGTCGACCTGCTGACCGACATGGGCGCCTACCTGATGCTGGTCACTCCGGGCATCCCGATCCTGGGCGCGTTCATGTACCCGGCGATCTACAAGATGGACTCCTACGACTTCACCTGCACCGGCGTCTTCACGACCCGGACGCCCACGGACGCCTACCGCGGCGCCGGGCGCCCGGAGGCCACGTTCGCCATCGAACGGATCATGGACGAGCTGGCCGCCGAACTCGGCCTGGATCCGGTGGAGTTGCGGCGCCGGAACTGGATCCGGCACGAGGAGTTCCCGTACACCTCGATTGCGGGCCTGACCTACGACAGTGGACACTACGAGGCGGCGACGGCGAAGGCCCTCGAGTTGTTCGACTACGACAAGCTCCGCGCCGAGCAGGCCGATCGCATCGCCCACGGGGACACCGTACGGCTCGGCATCGGCGTGTCGACGTACACCGAGATGTGCGGGCTCGCGCCGAGCCGGGTGCTGCGCGACCTCAGGTACGCGGCCGGCGGCTGGGAGGCGGCCACCATCCGGATGCTGCCGACCGGCAAGGTCGAGGTGGTCACCGGCACCAGCCCGCACGGACAGGGCCATGTGACCAGCTGGAGCCAGATAGCCGCCGATGTGCTGGGTGTCCCGTTCGAGGACGTCGAGGTCGTGCACGGCGATACCAAGGCGGCACCGCAGGGCATGGACACCTATGGCTCACGCTCGCTCGTGGTGGGCGGAACGGCTGTCCACCACGCGGCGGTGAAGGTGGTCGACAAGGCCCGGAAGATCGCCGCGCACCTGCTGGAGGCCAGCGAGCAGGACCTGGACTTCACGGGCGGGGTGTTCTCCGTGAAGGGCTCCCCGGAGGCCCGCAAGACCATCCAGGAGGTCGCCTTCGAGACGTTCACCTCGCACGACCTGCCGGACGGCCTGGAGCCCAGCATCAACGCCGAGCATCTGGTCGACCCGGAAAACTTCTCCTATCCGCACGGCACCCACCTGTGCGCGGTGGAGGTCGACACCGAGACCGGGCAGGCGCGAATCCGCTCCTACGTCTGCGTCGACGACGTCGGCAAGGTCGTCAACCCGACGATCGTCGAGGGGCAGGTGCACGGTGGACTCGCGCAGGGCATCGCGCAGGCACTGTTCGAGGAGGCCGTGTACGACGACGAGGGCAACCTGGTCTCCGGCACGATGGCCGACTACCTCGTGCCCGCCGCGCCCGATCTGCCCGACTTCACGGCCGAGCGGACCGAGACGCCCGCCACCTCGAACCCCCTGGGGGTCAAGGGAGTCGGTGAGGCGGGCACGATCGCGTCCACGCCCGCCGTGGTCAACGCGATCGTGGACGCGCTGCGGCCGCTGGGGGTGCGGGACGTGCGCATGCCCTGTTCGCCCGAGCGGATCTGGCGGGCGATCCAGGCCGGTCAGTCAGCTCGATCCGGTCAGTCCGGCAAGTCCGATCAGTCAGGTCAGTCCGGTCAGTTCGGTAAGGGGGCCCCGGCATGATTCCTCCGGCATTCGACTATGCCCGGCCGGCGAACGTCGACGAGGCGGTACGCACCCTCGCCGACGCAGGCGAGGAGGCGAAGGTGCTGGCCGGCGGGCAGAGCCTGCTGCCGCTGCTGAGGCTGCGACTGGCCTTCCCCGAGCTCGTCGTGGACGTCGGCCGCATCCCCGAGCTGCGCGGGGTGCGCGAGGACGGCGACACGCTGGTCATCGGCGCGATGACCACGCACCACGACGTCATCCACGATCCGCTGGTGCGCCGGCACGCGGGCCTGCTCGCGTCCGCAACGGTCACGGTCGCCGATCCCGCCGTACGGCACCGGGGCACCCTGGGCGGTTCGCTCGCACACGGCGATCCGGCCGCGGACCTGCCCGCGGTGGTGCTGGCGCTGAACGGCGAGCTGGTGGCGCAGGGACCGGGCGGACGGCGCACCATCGCGGCCCGTGACTTCTTCGTCGACTACCTGCAGTCCGCGCTCGCGCCCGACGAGCTCCTGGTGGAGGTGCGGGTGCCCAAGGCGGACGGCTGGGGCTTCCACTACGAGAAGTTCCACCGCTCCGCGCAGTCGTACGCGATCGTCGGCGTGGCGGCACTGGTGCGGCGCGACGACGGGCACATCGCCGAGGCGCGGGTCGGTCTGACCAACATGGGCTCCACCCCACTGCGTGCGTCGGCGGCCGAGGACGCCCTGACCGGCGCCGGGGACGCGGAGGCCGTCGCGCGGGCCGTGGAGTCGGCGGCCGAGGGCAGCAGGCCGTCGCAGGACATGTCGGCCTCGCCGGAGTACCGAGCGCATCTGGCACGGGTGCTGACCCGGCGGGCGGTCCTTGCGGCGGCCGGAATGGGGTGAGGGACGATCACGCACGAGCACGGCCCGAGCGCGGACCTCAACGGCCCCGAGCAGGTACGGGCCCGTCTGGAGGAGACGGGATACCTCGTCGACGACGAGCTGGCGACCGCCTGCTTCCTGGCCCTGCGGCTGCACCGGCCGATCTTCTGCGAGGGCGACGCGGGCGTCGGCAAGACGGCCCTCGCGTCCGCTCTGGCCGAGGCGCTGCACGCACCGCTGATCCGGTTGCAGTGCCACGAGGGTATCGACGCCTCGCAGGCGCTGTACGACTGGGACTTCCCGCGTCAGCTGCTGCACCTGCGGGCCGCGGAGGCGGCCGGCGTGAGGGACGCCGACCGCCTGGAGGGCGAGCTGTACGACCGTCGCTTCCTGGTAGCCCGGCCACTGCTCAAGGCGCTGGAGACACAGCCGTCGGTACTGCTGGTGGACGAGATCGACCGCGCCGACGACGAGTTCGAGGCGTTCCTGCTGGAGCTGCTGTCGGAGTTCTCGGTCACGATCCCGGAGCTGGGCACCCTGCGCGCCGAGGTGCCGCCGGTGGTGGTGCTGACCTCCAACCGCACCCGCGAGGTGCACGACGCGCTGAAGCGGCGGTGCCTGTACCACTGGTTCGACCATCCGGGCTTCGCCCGCGAACTGGCCATCGTACGGCGGCGGTTGCCGGCCGTCTCGGCTCGGCTGGCGGAGCAGGTGACCGCGCTGGTGCAGGAGCTGCGGTCGCAGGACCTGCTGAAGCCGCCGGGCGTCGCCGAGACGATCGACTGGGCCCAGGCCCTGGACGCGCTGGGCGCGAGCGAGGTGGACGCGGAGCTGGCCGTGGCGACCCTGGGTTCGGTGCTGAAGTACCGGGAGGACACGGACCGGGCACGCGGGCTCGATCTGGCGGCGGTGCTCGCGGCCCGGGGGGCGTGAGCGCAGTGGGCGGCGGTGTGGGGCGGGCGGAGAGCGGGGGACGGGGGCAGACCGACGGACACCGGCCACAGGCCCCGCATGCAGGTGGGCGCGTCCGCGCCGCTGAGGTGCGGGGCCGACGCGCCGATGCGCCGGGGCGGGAAGGTGGAAGTGCCCACGGGGGCGTGTCGACCGGCGGCCCGGTTCATCCGCTCGCCGGGCCCGCCGCGGGCGCCCGTGCCGATGCCGCCCTCCTCGGCTTCGCCCGCGCCCTGCGCGCGGCCGGGGTCGACGCGAGCGCCGAGCGGGTGCACGCCTTTGTGCGGGCGGTGGACGAACTGCGGGCCGGGATGCGGGCGGACGTGTACTGGGCGGGGCGGCTGACCCTGTGCGGCGGGCGGGACGACCTGGAACGCTACGAGCGCGTGTTCGCCGCCTACTTCGGCGGCGCCGCGCCCGCCGGGCGGACGGTGACCGTTTCTGCCCCGCCCCGGCCGCGGCTGGCCGCGCGGGAGGGGCCGCTGCCCCGTACGACCGCTCGCGACGAGGAGCAGCCGGCACCGCCCGCCGCGGCGCTCGCCAGTTCCTCGGAGGTCCTGCGGCACCGTGACATCGCCGGGCTGGACTCCCCCGAGCGCGAGCAACTGCGCCGACTGCTGGCCGCGTTCGCGCTGCCCGGCGAGGTGCGGCGCACCGCGCGGCGGCGGCCGGCGCGGCGCGGGGCGGTCGATCCGCACCGGACGGTGCGCGAGTTGCTGCGGCGCGGCGGGGAACCGGCCCGGCTGCGGCAGCACACCCGGGCGGACCGGCCGCGGCGCGTGGTCCTGCTCGTGGACGTCAGCGGCTCGATGGCGCCCTACGCCGACGCGTTGCTGCGGTTCGCACATGCGGCCGCCCGCGGCAGCCGTACCGAGGTGTTCACCGTCGGCACCCGGCTGACCCGGGTCACCCGCGAGCTGTCGCACCGCGACGCGGACCTGGCGATGGCCGCGCTCGCGGCAGCCGTGCCCGACTGGCGCGGCGGCACCCGGCTCGGGGAACTGCTGCGCGAGTTCCTGGACCGCTGGGGGCAGCGGGGCATGGCGCGCGGGGCGGTCGTGGTGGTGCTGTCCGACGGGTGGGAGCGTGGCGATCCGGAGCTGCTCGGCGCCCAGATGCGCCGTCTGCACCGGCTGTCGCACCGGGTGATCTGGGCCAATCCGCGCAAGGCGCGCCCCGGCTACGCACCCGTGGCCGCCGGGATGGCGGCGGCGCTGCCGAGCGTGGACGCTTTCGTGGAGGGGCACAGTCTGGCCGCGCTGGAGCGTCTGGCGGCGGTGGTGCGCGGGGCCGGACCGGCGCCCGTGGAAGGAGCGGATCGTGCGTGAGATTCTCCCGACGCTGAGCGAGTGGTACGCGACCCGGGTCCCGTTCGGCCTGGCGACCGTGGTCGCCGTGAGCCGCAGCGCACCGCGTGAACCCGGTGCGGCCATGGCGGTGGGGCCCGGTGACGAGGTTGTGGGCAGCGTGTCCGGGGGCTGTGTGGAGGGCGCGGTGTTCGAGCTCGCCCAGGAGGTCGTCGAGACCGGCGAGGCACGCCTGCAGACCTTCGGCTACAGCGACGAGGACGCGTTCGCGGTCGGACTCACCTGCGGCGGTGAGATCACGCTGCTGGTGCGGCCCGTCACGCAGGAGACAGACCCGGGGTTCGCTGCCGTCGCACGGTCGGTGGCCGAGGGCCGCCCGGTGACCGTCGCGACGGTCACGGACGGGCCCGCCCGCATCGGGGCCACCCTCGCCGTCTGGCCGGACGAGGTGTCCGGCACGCTGGGCACCGCCGGTCTGGACGTGGCCGTGACCGCCGACGCGCGCGGCGAACTCGCCCTGGGGGCCACGGGGTTGCGCCACTACGGCCCGCACGGCGAGCGCCGCGAGGACGCGGTCACCGTCTTCCTGCACTCCTTCGCCCCGCCACCGCGCATGCTGGTCTTCGGCGCCATCGACTACGCGGCCGCCGTCGCCCGCATCGGCAGCTTCCTCGGCTACCGGGTCACCGTGTGCGACGCCCGCCCGGTCTTCGCCACGCCCAAACGCTTCCCGGACGCCGTCGAGGTGATCGTCGACTGGCCGCACCGCTATCTGCGGGGCACCGACACCGACGCACACACGGTGATCTGCGTCCTCACCCACGACCCCAAGTTCGACGTGCCGCTGCTGGAGGAGGCACTGCGCCGGCCAGCCGCCTACATCGGGGCGATGGGCAGCCGCCGCACCCACGACGACCGCATGAAACGCCTGCTCGACGCCGGGCTCACCGAGAGCGAACTGTCCCGGCTGCGCTCCCCCGTCGGCCTCGACCTCGGCGCGCGTACGCCCGAGGAGGTCGCCGTGTCCGTCGCCGCCGAGATCGTCGCGCTGCGCTGGGGCGGCAGCGGCGCCCCGCTGACGGCCACCGCAGGGGCCATCCATCCGTCGACGTAACGCCCGTTGGAGGAAGCCATGGAGCTGCACCACGAGTTCACCGTGCCGGTCCCGGTCGACGACGCCTGGCGGACGCTCCTCGACATCGAGCGGGTCGCCCCGTGCATGCCCGGGGCGACCGTCGAGGAGTACGACGGCAAGACCGTCACCGGCTCGGTGAAGGTCAAGGTGGGCCCGATCACCGTGACGTACAAGGGAACGGCCGTCTTCGAGGAGCAGGACGAGACGGCGCACCGCATGGTGCTGATCGCCAGTGGCCGGGAGACCCGCGGCCAGGGCACCGCACGCGCCACGGTGACCGGCACTCTGAGCGAGCGCGACGGCGGTACGGCGGTGTCGGTGCGGACCGATCTGACGGTGACCGGGCGTCCGGCGCAGTTCGGGCGCGGTGTGATGGCGGAGGTGGGCGACCGGCTCGTCGGGCAGTTCGCCCAGTGCCTCGCGGAGCGGATCGTGGAGCCCGAGCCTGCCGCGGTGGTGGCCGAGCCGCCGGAGGAGACCGAACCCCTCGACCTGTTCCGTACGGCCGGGGTGCCGGTGGCCAAGCGGGCGGCGGTGGCGGTCGCGGCGGCCGTCGTGCTGGCGGTCGTGTTCACACGGGTACGGCGGTGGCGGCGGGGCTGATCCCCTCTTTCCTCTTTCTCAGCCCGCGTCGCCCCGGTAGTCCGCGAGGATCGCCTCCAGGTGCTTCAGCGCTGCCGTGATCCGGGCCGGGTGGTCCCGGAAGAAGGGGTCGTCGGGTACCGGGAGCGATCCGGCGAGGGCCCAGCCGCGGCCCCGCGCCCAGGTCGCGGCGTCGGCGCCGACCGCCTCACGGAAGACGTCCCGCGCCCGCGCGGGCAGGAACTTCCAGGCGGGTACCAGGTCCACGGCGGGGTCGGCCACGGCCAGCGTGCCGAAGTCGATGACCGCGCTCAGCCGGCCGTTCCGCGTCAGGAGGTTGCCCGCGTCGAGGTCGCCGTGGATCCACACCGGCGGCTTCTCCCAGGCGGGCGCGGCGAGGGCCGCCTCCCACACCTCCGTCACCGCGTCGACATCGACGAGGCCCGCCTTCTTCAGCGCCTCGAGCTTGGGCCGCACACGGGCCTGAGCGGCCACGGAGTCACGTTCGTCGCCCAGCGGCACACCGCGGAAGGCGTTGCTCTGCTCGGGGCCGGGGCCGCCGGTGGGGTCGGCGGCCTGCAGCGCGGTGATGAACTCGGCGAGATCGAGGGCGGTGCCGACCGGGTCGGCCAGGGCGTCGGTGGCCGCCGTCTCGCCGTCCAGCCACCGGTACACGGACCACGGATACGGGTAGCCCTCGCCGGGTTCCCCCATCGCGAGGGGCTCGCAGACGGCCAGCGGAAGGTACGGGGCCAGGCGGGGCAGCCAGCGGTGCTCGCGCTCCACCTGGCCGACCCAGTGCGCATAGCGCGGCAGACGCACGGACAGCTCGTCGCCGAGCCGGAAGGTGGCGTTGTCCATGCCGGACTGCGGCACCGGGGCGAGGGGCAGATGGGCCCATTGCGGGAACTGGGCAACGAGCAGACGGCGTACGAGAGTTGCGTCGATCAGCACGCCGTCCATCTCAGCGCGGCGACCGCTGGACGTCCAACGGTTTTCTGGGTGTGGGGTGCCGTCCGAGGGGTAGGCGGCGGCCTATGGGGCATGCACGCCCCCGCGACACAGCACCTCTGCGGGAAGGAGGTCCGTGACAGCGCACACTCGCAGCGCCCGGGCCGCTCGCAGCTGCATGCAGCGGCCCGGACTTTGCGCCTGCTCACGTCACCTCTCGCCGCCCGGAAGCAGAGCGCCCGGCAGCACGAGCAGGGCGAGCACCGCGGCCGCCGCGTAGAGGCCCGCGGCTCCGAGGGCGACGGCGTGGAAGCCCCGTACGAAACGGGTCTCGTCATCGGGCTGTCCGGCGACCGCGCCCGCCACCGCGATGCCTATCGCACCGCCGGTCTGACGTGCGGTGTTGTTCATCGCGGAGGCCAGCCCCGACCGCTGGGCCGGGACGGCCGCGATGGCCGCGGCGACGACCGCGGGAGTCAGGAGGCCCATGCCGATGCCCCACAGCAGGAACGCGGGCAGCAGGACGAGATACGAGGAGTGCGGTGCGGCCAGGGCGAGGAGGGCGAGCCCGGCCGTGGCAACGAGCAGACCCGCGGCAGCCGGAAGTCGCGACCCGATCCGGCTGGTGACGCGCCCGCCGAAGGGCGCGATGACGGCGAGCGGGGCGAACAGCGGTATCACGGCCGCGCCCGCGAGCAGCGCGGAGCGGTCCTGGACCGACTGCAGGAACAGCATCAGCACGAACAGCGTGCCCAGCGTGCCCATGTTCATGATCCCGGCCACCACGTTCGCCGCGTCGAAGGCGGGTCGCCTCAGCAGCGGAACGGGCAGCATCGCCTCGTCCCCGCGACGCAGTTCGACGACGGCCAGCGCCGGCACGGCGAGGACGGCGAGCGTCGCGGCCGCAAGCACCTGCGGGGCGTCGGCCCCGGATCGTCCGCCCTCGATGAAGGCGTACGTCGTCGCCAGGAGCAGCAGGCTGCCGAGCAGCAGTCCGGGCACGTCCAGACGCCGGGCCTGCTCCTCCCTGCTCTCCCGCACGATCGCGGCGGACCACGCGAGGGCGACCAGCACGATCGGCACGTTCAGCAGGAAGATCGCCCGCCAGCCGAGGGTTTCGGTGAGGGCACCACCGAGCAGCGGTCCGGCGGGCAGCGCCAGGCTGCCCGTGCCGGCCCAGACACCGATGGCACGGGCACGTGCCGCGTCGTCGGGGAAGGCACGGCTGATGATGGCCAGCGTGCCCGGCAGCAGCAGCGCCGCCCCCGCGCCCTGGACCACCCGGGCGGCGACCAGGACGGGGACACCGGGGGCGAGTCCGCAGGCCAGCGAGCCGGCGCCGAAGACGACGAGTCCGGCGAGGACCACACGCCGGTGCCCGTACAGGTCCCCGGCCGTCCCGCTGGTCAGCATGAGGGCGGCGAGCGCCAGCGCGTAGCCGTCCACCACCCTCCCCCAGAGGGGGTACCCCCGGCAGGCCGCCGATGTCGGTGCCGAGGCCCGAACCGATGCGGGGCAGCGCCACGTTGACGATGGTGACGTCGAGCAGCACCAGGAAGTACCCGGTGCACATGACGAACAGGACGGTGCGCGGCGAGCCCTCGTGCCGTGCGGGGCTCACCGCGCGCCGCAGAAGCGTGGCCGGTGATCCAGTCATGGTTCCTTGGTAACAGGAGGGTCTGACAACGCCGCCGGATGCCGGATACGCACGTACGGCCGCCGCTGCCGGGTGCCCCGCCCCGCAGGCCCGAAACCGGTGATTACCTCGCGGGCAGGCGGTGCAGCTGTACGTCCGCGAGGAGGCCGTCGGCCACCGTGGCGGTCATGTAGGTGCAGTGGGGCTGGCGGCGCCGGTCGGTCGGGGAGCCGGGGTTGAGCAGGCGCAGGCCGCCGGGGGCGGTCGTGTCCCAGGGGATGTGACTGTGCCCGAAGACCAGCACGTCGACGTCGGGGAACCGGGCGGCACAGCGCGCCTCCCGGCCCTGAGCGGGGCCCGTCTCGTGCACGACCGCGAAGCGCACTCCGCCGAGTTCGGCGTACGCCACTTCGGGCAGCCGGGCTCGCAGCGCCGGTCCGTCGTTGTTGCCGTACACGCCGACGACCCTGCGGCAGCGCTCCTCCAGCAGGTCGAGGGTGGCGGTGTCGACCCAGTCCCCGGCGTGGAACACGACGTCGGCGCGCGGGAGTTCGGCCAGGAGCGGCTCGGGCAGCTGCTTGGCGCGTTTGGGGAGGTGGGTGTCGGTCGTCAGCAGAAGGCGCACGGGCTCAGCCTAGAGCGGGGCGGTCCCCGGGGCTGGAGTGCCAGTGGAGGTGCCGGGACGAGCAGCGCCCGGGCGTGGGCCAGGACGACCGGGTCGGTGTCGACGTCCAGGCGTTGCAGTCGCGCGCGGGGTGCGCCAAGGAGGAGTTGACCGGCGCGATTCCGCCTGTCGGGTGCTCGTGCCCAGTTGAGCGCACGGCAGCCGATCTACAGGGAAAACTGTTCAGCCTGAACTGGACAGTTTCGCCTTTCGGTTTTATGGTCGTGGCATGGATGAACAGACCACCGATCCTTCCGAGGGCATCGGCGAGTCCGCCGCCCGCGCGGCACGCGATCTGCGAGTGGTGGTCAGTCGGCTGCGGCGGCGCATCAGGGAGGTCGCAGAGGACGACGAGCTCACGCCGCCCCAGGTCTCCGCGCTCACTCTGGTGGCGAAGCACGGGGCCGCCACGGCCAGTGCGCTGGCCACGGCGGAGGGTGTGCGACCGCAGTCGATGGCGACCACGCTCGCCGCGCTGGACCGGCAGGGGCTGATCCGACGCAGTCCCGACCCCGACGACGGCCGCCGCCAGCTCGTCACCCTGACCGACGCGGGCCGCCTGCGGGTCGAGGGTGACCAGCAGGCCCGTGAGGAATGGCTGGCCCGGGCGCTGCAGGACCGCTACACCGAGGACGAACGGCGGACGGTCCTCGAGGGGCTCGCGCTGCTGGAACGGCTCACGCAGCCGTGATACGTCGGCTCTCCGGCATCGGGGGAGGCGCGCGGACCGCCCGTCCCTCCCCCGCCGGGTTCGACCGGCGGCTCATTGCGCCGATGCTGTTCGGTTCGGTCCTCAACCCGATCAACTCCTCGATGATCGCGGTGGCGTTGGTACCGATCGGGGTTGCCTTCGGTGCGCCGCCGGCCGAGACGGTGTGGCTGGTGTCCGCCCTGTACCTGGCCACCGCGGTGGGGCAGCCGGTCGTCGGGCGGCTCGTGGACATGTACGGGCCGCGTCGCCTCTATCTGACCGGTACGGGTCTGGTGGGGATCGCCGGGCTCCTCGGCGCGCTCGCCCCCTCGCTCGGCGCGCTCATCGGCGCGCGCGTGCTGCTCGGCTTCGGGACGTCGGCGGCGTATCCGGCGGCCATGCAGCTGACCCGCAGCGAGGCCGAGCGCACGGGTCACGACAGCCCGGCGGGGGTACTGACCGCGCTCGCCATGGCCAACCAGGTCGTGGCCGTGATCGGCCCCGCCCTCGGCGGTCTGCTGATCGGCCTCGGTGGCTGGCGGGCCGTTTTCACCGTCAACGTGCCGCTGTCCGTCGCCTGTCTTGTCCTGGGTGCGCGCCGTCTGCCGAGGACACCCGGGCGCACCACGGGCCGGGGACACGGTGTCGACCTGCCCGGCATGGCGTTGTTCGCGGTCATGCTGGTCTCGCTGATGATCTTCCTGACGGGCCTGCGGCTCGACCGCTGGTACCTGCCGGTCCTGTCCGCGGTCGCCGCGGCGGGTTTCGCGGTGCGGGAGCTGCGGGTGCCCGACCCGTTCGTCGACCTGCGCGTCCTCGGCGGCAACGTCCCGCTGATCGTCACGTATGCGCGCCAGTTGCTGGCCTACACGACCTCGTACGCCTTCCTGTACGGCTTCACTCAGTGGCTGGAGGAGGGGCGCGGTCTGCGCGCCGCGACGGCGGGACTGGTGCTGCTGTCGCTGTCGGCCACCGCGCTCGCCGTCTCCGCCGTCACCGGTCGCCGGGAGGCCGTACGGGGCAAGCTCGTCGTCGGCAGCCTTCTGCAGATGGCCGGCTGCGCCGCACTGCTGCTGGTCGGCGCCGGAACCCCGATGTGGGCGCTGGTCCTGGTCGGAGCCGTGATGGGCGTGCCGCAGGGCCTCCTCGGACTCGCCGTCCAGAACGCCCTGTACCGCCAGGCCGAGCCGGCCCGCACCGCCTCGGCCGCCGGGCTGCTGCGCACCTTCGGCTACCTCGGCGCGCTGGCCGCGTCCGCCGCCGACGCGGCCTTCTTCCCCCACCGCGCCGACACCTCCGGGATGCACGACCTGGCCCTGTTCATGCTCGCCGGATCGACGCTGCTCCTGGCGTCCGCTCTCCCCGACCGTTCACTCGACACCCTCGTACCGCAACGAAAGGCCTGATCCCATGACCGTCACCGCCCTCGACCCGCGCACCGCCCTCGTGGTGATCGACCTCCAGGCGGGCATCGTCGCCGCGCCCGTCCAGCCGCACAGCGGCGCCGATGTCGTCACCCGTACGGCCGAACTCGCCGACGCCTTCCGCGCCCGCGATCTGCCCGTGGTGCTGGTCCGGGTCTCGTTCGCCGCCGACGGGGCGGACACGGTGCCCGGCCGTACCGAGGTCTCCCGCCCTGGCGGCGCCTTCCCGGAGGGCTGGGACGTCGTGGTCGCCGAACTGGCCGGTCACCCCGGCGACATCACCGTCACCAAGCGCAACTGGGGTGCCTTCCACGGCACCGGTCTCGATGTCCAGCTGCGCCGCCGCGGTGTCACGCAGATCGTGCTGACCGGCATCGCCACCAGCATCGGCGTGGAGTCCACCGCCCGCGCCGCGCACGAGCACGGCTACCACGTCACACTCGCCACCGACGCCATGAGCGACCTGGACCCCGAGGCCCACCGGAGCAGCGTCGAGCGGATCTTCCCGCGCCTGGGCGAGACGGGCACCACCGCCGAGATCCTGGAACTGCTGGCCAAGACGCACGTCTGACCCCGCCCGCGGAGACGATCTGGAGACAGGCCCGGAGTGGGGCGAAGCTCCCGGCGGAGATAGCATCTGGCCACCCGTACCCACACTTTCGGCGAGCGACCCGAGGGGGCTCGGAAGCCCGATGCCGGTCAAGGTCAGCGTCATCGTCCCCGTGTACAACCCGGGGCCCTACATCGAGGACTGCATCGCCTCGCTGCTGAAGCAGTCACTGCCGCCCGACGAGTACGAAGTGATCTTCGTCGACGACGGTTCCACCGACCAGACCCCGGCCCGGCTCGATGCGCTTGCCGCACAGGAGCCCCGGGTGCGGGTGATCCACCAGGAGAACTCCGGCTGGTCGGGCAAGCCCCGCAACGTCGGCATCGCCGCCTCCCAGGGCGAGTACGTGATGTTCGTCGACAACGACGACCGCCTCGGCGACGAGGCTCTGGAGCGGATGTACGGCTACGGGGTGGCCAACGGCGCCGACGTCGTCGTCGGCAAGATGGCCGGCCAGGGCCGCGGGGTGCCGGTGGAGCTGTTCCGCCGCAACCGGCCGCGGGCCAGTGTGCGGGACGCCCCGCTCATCGACAGCCTCACCCCGCACAAGATGTTCCGCCGGGCCTTCCTGGACGAGATCGGCCTGCGCTTCCCCGAGGGCAGACGGCGCCTGGAGGACCACGTCTTCGTGACGGAGGCGTATCTGCGCGCGGCCAACGTGTCCGTGATCGGCGACTACGTCTGCTACTACCACATCCGGCGCGACGACTCCTCCAACGCGGGCTTCCAGCAGTTCGACCCGGCCGGGTACTTCAAGAACCTGCGGGAGGCGCTGGACGTCGTCGACCAGTACACCGAGCCGGGCAAGGTGCGTGACAGTCTGCACCGCCGCTGGCTGCGGGTGGAGATGGTGGAGCGGCTGCGCGGCAACCGTCTGCTCGCCAAGCCGGACGACTACCGGCGCAAGCAGTTCGAGGAGATCCGCCAGGTCGTCGTCGAGCGCTTCGGCCCCGGTGTCGCCGCCGGACTGCAGCCGACGCAGCAGGTCGTGGCCGCGCTCGTCGCCGCCGACCGGTACGACGACGTGGTGGCCTTCGCCGAGTGGGAGACCGGGCTCGGGCTCTCGGCCCGGCCCGGGAGCGTCGAGTGGCAGGACGGCAGGCTGCGCTTCGATTTCGTCGCCGAGCTCACGGCGGGCGGTACGCCGCTGACGTTCCCCGGCGGCGGGGTCCGCACCCCGCTGGAAGGCCCGCCGAAGGACCTCGACGAGGCGATCGCCTGGGTGGGCGCCGACACCGTCGCCCGGTTCGGACAGGCCGCCGTGGACCTGCTGGTGCGCGAACGCTCCAGCGCCGCCCAGTACTTCCAGCCGATCGAGGTCACCCGGGAGATCGTGCCGGTCGAGGACAGCGGGCAGGTGCGGCTGGTGCTGCGCGCCACGGCGACCGTCGACCCGGCCGGCGCGGTGGACGGCGCGCCGCTGCGCGCCGGGCTGTGGGACACGTACGCCCGCGTCAGGCTGGGCGGCTGGAGCAAGACGTCCCGCGTGGGCCCCGGCCCGCGCAAGGCCCGTGCCGCCACGTCCGCGGCGGTGGTGGGCGGGCGGGTGGTCCTGCCGTACTGGACGGACCAGCACGGCAATCTCGCCCTGGACGTCGACCGGGCCAACCAGCGCCTCGGCCTCGGCAAGCTCGACCCGGACACCGTGAGCGTCTCCGGCGGCCGACTGCGTGCGCCCCTGCCGCTGCACGTCGCGGCCGAGACAGCCGTATTGCTGCGGCTGACCTCGCACGACAGATCGGTGGACGTGCCGGGCACGCTGTCCCCGGCCGGGGAGGGGGCTCTGCTGGAGGCCGCCCCGACCGTCGCCGACCTCAGCGGCGCGACCTGGCGGACCGCCCTGTGCGCGGCGCCCGACGCCGCCGAGCCGCGCTTCCTCCCGCTGCCGCTCGCCCTGCACGCGGACCCGCACTCGATCAAGGTGGTACGAACCCCCAGGCCCTCGGCGGTACGGCGGCTGGCCCGCAGGGCGCGGCGGGCGCTGGCCGCGGTGCTCAGACGGCGCACGGCGTCCCGGGCAGCCAAGGCGGGAAAGGCGTGAAAGCACCCGACAACTGGGCATAGCGGGCGCGTGAGCGCTGGAGCCGAAGATCTTCCCCGACGAGCGGGGCAGCTGCCACGAGTGGTACCGGCGCGAGGAGTCCGGCGAGGCCACCGGCTACGACCTGGCGCTCGCACAGGCCACCTGCCAGGTCACCCGGTGGGGTGTGCTGCGCGAGCTGCCGAGTGGGAGGCGGTACGCCTCGACGAGGGCGCCCGGCACGCCGTGCTCGCCACGGAGGGCCTCGGGCGCGCCTTCACAGGGCATCCCTGCGATGCGGTCCCCGAAGGACGCGCAGGCGCCGTCGCCGGCAGAGGTCCGGCGGACCGGGCTCATGCCGTCGTACGACGCCTGCACCTCCCGTTACGGGGAGCCTGGGGTCCGGCCCTTCAGCGGCCGTCCGCCAGGCTCTCCACGGCCGAGCGCAGCGGCTGCCAGCCGCGGGAGCGGCTGAGGCCGCGGTTGCGCGCGCGGGCCAGGGGGCGCCAGAAGTCGGCCCCCAGCAGGGTCTCGGGCGTGACCGCCTTCACTCGCTCCAGGACCGTCTCGGGCACCTTCTGCGGATCGGGCACCTGGAACTCGGCGATGATCTCGTCGTACTTGTCCTTCAGCACGGTGTTCTGGTGGTCGGCGCCGAAGACGATCAGCTGGCCGGTGGGCTGAGTGTCGACGAGGACGGTCACGAGATCGGGCCGGTAGCGGTTCAGGATCTCGATGATCTTGTAGACGTCGCCGGTCCAGGCGTCGGTGTGCCGGTCGCGGGCGGCCTCGTCGATGCTGCGCGGCAGCATGTCGTCGAAGACGATCACGCTCGACCAGTCCGAGTGCTTCTCGATGTTGATGAAGTCCCGCAGCGCGTACTCGAACAGGTGCATGCCGTCGATGAACGCGAGGTCGAGTGTGGTGCGCCGCCAGTAGCCGAGCGGGCTGCGGCCCCGACGCAGGTTGCGCACGGGGTGGCGGCCGCCCTTGAGGTGGCCGAGGGGGTTGTCGCGGGCGAAGAAGTCGTCGCTGGTGGCCTTCACCAGGTGGACGTCGCACCGAATCTCCGTGACCACCTTGAACGCGGGGTCGACCGCGATGCTGGGGACGCGGGACAGCGTGAGACTGCGGCCGTCGTTGACTCCGATCTCCAGGTAGTTGCGGTTCGCGGTGGCCTTGTGCAGACCCCGCAGGAATTCATGGCGTTTCACGAAGAGGACTCCTTGCGGATCAGGGGGAATGCTTCGTGCAGGGCGGATCGCCAGTCGCGCAGCGGCGGCAGACCCAGCTCCTGCCGACGACCGTGGGCGAGAGCTCTGTACGCGGGGCGGGTCACGGATCGCGGGAAGGCCCCGCTGCTCACGGGCCGCACCCGGTCGGGGCCCGTGCCGAGGCCGGGGAAGACCTCGCGGGCCGGCTCACACCAGGAGGCCTCGCCACAGCCGGTGGCATGGCGGACACCGCTCGCACCCCGGCCCGGGTGCGGGCCGAGGTCGGCGAGACGTGCGGCGACGTCCGCGCTCCCCGTGGGCTGCCCGCGCTGGACGTCGACGACGTCGAGGGTGTCGTGGCGGGACTCCAGGTCGATCATCGTGCGGACGAAACTACGCCCGTGAACGCCGTGGAGCCAAGCGGTTCGCGCGATTGCGATGGATGTGGGACGCTCCTCGGCCACGGAACGTTCACCGCAGCTTGGTGCAGCCGTAGGTGCCGCTCGCGTCGGTGGCATGAACTTCTGGATACGGGGTACGAGCGTCGCCCGCGCGGGCCCAGGCGAGGTGACGGAGCCCCGCTGCACAGTTGACGATCAGCTCGGGGCGGTGGCCGGTCAACGTCCGCCGGCCAACGTCCGCCGGGCGGCGTCCTGTTGGGTGATACCGACAGCCCGTGCAGCCCAGCCCCACGACGTTCCCTGTGCCCCCGACGATGAAGTCACGCAGTCGGTGAACGTTGCGATCAGGACAAGGACGCGGAACGTGATGTCGGAGCCCGCACAATGACGCCGACCTCGGTGGTGCCGGCCGCGGCAAGGGATTCCAGAAGGGGCCGGGCTTGTTCGCCACGGGCAGGGTCCGGCGCCGGTGGTCAGTCCTCGCCCCGCACGATGTTGCCCTCCGGGCCGGCCTGGTCCGTTCGGGTGGTGCCCTGTTCGAGAACCGCCGGAATGCAGGTGCGCAGGACGCCCTTCCCCCGCAGCCGCCGGGCCCTCGCCCAACCGGTCTCCGGTCGACGGATCGCAAGCTTGTCTGTGGTGTGCGGCGTCACGGCGGTTCATCTTCCTTCTGCTTCAGAGCCTGCTGGCCGGGTCCCCTTCGGCGGCCCGGTCAAACGCCGTTGCCGGCCCGTCGGCGGCGCGGGAACCTGCCACGCGCAGGCCCCACTTCGACGCCGGCTCGACACTCAGGCGGTGCCCAGCGCCCCGCGAAGGGTGCTGATCGCCTGACTGATGGCGGCCTCCGCGGCATGAGTCTCACGCAGGGCGTTGAGCATCACGAAGTCGTGGATGATGCCCTGGTATCGGACCGCGGTGACCGGGACGCCCGCCTCGCGCAGCTTGTTGGCGTCGGCACCGGCACCGCGGTCGTCTTCCCCGAGTACGGCCTCTCGCCCGAGGACCTGACCCCCGAGCAGGACGCCCTGGCCGAACAGCTGCTCCGTCTGATCACCGCCAACGTCACGAACTGAGCACGAGCTCCGCCCACACCTGTTTGCCGCCGCTGGCCGGCACGGTTCCCCACGCCTCGGACATCGCTTCCACGAGGAGGATGCCGCGGCCGCCGGTGGCCTCCCAGCCGATGCTGGTCGGCTTCACCGGGGTGCGCGGCGAGGTGTCGGCGACCGAGACACGCAGCCGGTTGTCGAGCAGGGTGAGGTCGAGGCGGACCTGGCCGTCGGTGTGCACCAGGGCGTTGGTGACGAGCTCGGAGACGACCAGGAGTACGGCGTCCATGTCGTCGCGGGTGACGCCCCAGGCGCGGAGGGTACGTCGGGTGAAGCGACGGGTGTGCCCGACGGCCTCGGGCACGCGCCAGACCGTCCAGCTCTCGCGCAGCGGACGCAGCTCCATGCCGTCGTAGCGCAGCAGGAGCAGGGCGACGTCGTCGCTGCGCCGGGCGTTGCCGAGCAGGGCGTCGGCGACCAGGCCGAGGTGGCCGGGGTCGGAGCCGGACAGTTCCCGGGCGAGTCGCTCCATGCCGTCGTCGATGTCGGCCTCCGCGGACTCGACGAGGCCGTCCGTGGTGAGCGCGAGGACCGTGCCGGGCCGCAGCCGCAGCGCGCTCATCGGGAAGTCGGCCTGGGCGACCACGCCGAGCGGTGGCCCCCCGTCGGACTCGGGCACCTCGGTGCTGCCGTCCGGGTGGCGCAGCACCGGCGGCAGATGGCCTGCCCGCACGTACCAGGCGGAGCCCTCCTCCATGTCCACGTCGACGTAGCAGCAGGTGGCGAAGAGATCGGTCTCCATGTCCGTCAGCAGCCGGTTGGCATGGGAGACGACCACGTCCGGCGGGTGGCCCTCGACGGCGTAGGCGCGCAGCGCGGTGCGCATCTGGCCCATGAGGGTGGCGGCGCTCGCGTTGTGGCCCTGGACGTCGCCGATGACGAGGGCGACGTGGTTGTCGGGCAGCGGGATCACGTCGTACCAGTCGCCGCCGACCTCCAGGCCCGCCGTGGTGGGCAGGTAGCGGGCGACGGCGACCGCGCCGGGCAGCTTGGGCAGGCGGCGCGGCAGCAGCTGGCGCTGGAGCATGCCGACGAGTTCGTGTTCGGCGTCGAAGGCGTGGGCGCGCATCAGGGCCTGGCCCGCGAGGCCCGCGGAGGCGGTGAGCAGGGCGCGTTCGTCGGGGCCGAAGTCGTGCGGGGTGTCCCAGCCGATCAGACAGGCACCGGCCATACGGTTCCCGGCGGGCAGCGGCAGCACGGCGAGTCCGCCGGGACCGACCTCGGCGAGGGCGGGCTCCAGTGGGGTGCCGGCGGGCCAGATGCGGGCGCGGCCCTCCCGCAGGGCGGCGGCCAGGGTGGGCATGGCGCGCACGGGTGCGTCCGGCCACTCGGTGCGCCACTCCTGGCGCCACAGCTCGGGCCAGGATTCCGGATCGGCCGGGTCGAGGACCGTGACGACGAGCCGGTCGCCCTCCAGCTCGGCGAGCGCGATCCGGTCGGCCTGCAGCGGCTTGCGCAGGGCGGAGACGACGGCCTGGCTGACGTCGCGGACGGTGCCCGCCGTCGCGAGCATGGCGGCGAGGCGCTGGACGCGGGCCACGTCGGTGACCTCGGAGCGCAGCTTGGAGGCGTCGGCGACCGTGCCGACGAGCATGGCGGGCCGGCCCTCGCCGCCGGGCAGCAGACGCCCGCGCAGCCGCAGCCACTTGGGCGGGCCGGAGGGCTGCAGGACCCGGAACTCCAGCTCACGGTCGCCGAGGGACATGTGGTCGGCCTCGACCACCGACATCAGCGAGGGCAGGTCCTCCGGCACCGTCAGGCCCAGCAGGGTCTCGACCCTGCCGTCGAACTCGGCCCGGGTGACGGCGAACAGCCCCAGGATCTCGTCGCCGACCTCGACGCGGCCGCTGTCCATGGCGAGGCTGAACGCGTTGGCCGGCAGCTCGCCTCCCTCGGCGGTGCGGGCGGGGGCGGGACAGCCGACGGCGTCGGCGATCAGCTCCAGGCACTTGCGGTCCTCGGTGTCGAAGCCGTCCGGCCGCTCGCTGACGGCCAGCAGACAGCCGCCGTCTCCGTTCCCGCGCGCGGGCAGCACTGCCAGGTGGAAGTCCCGCGGCGGCGTCCGCCGTGCCTCGGTGTCCCCCGCGAGTTCCTCGGGCCCGAGCCAGACCGGGCTTCCGGAGCGGTGGCTGTCGGCCACTGGGGAGCCGCCGGAGCGCGGATAGCTGTCGCGCACCCCGAACAGCGTGCGCGGCACGCCCGCCGACTCCACCAGGCACAGCAGGTCGCCGTCCTCCTCGGGGGTGTACACACCGGCGAACGCCGCCCCGGCGAAGACCAGCGCCTGCTCCAGGACCCGACGCACCCGATCGGGTGAGGCCGGACCGGACGTGAGCGCTTTCAGGGCACCTTCGGCGCGCAGAGTTCTCGTTCTGCGTGCCTCTGCGCCCTCACTGACCACGTCCGCAATTACAGCGCGTATGGGACGCCTGCGCAGCCCCTGTGCGCATTCAGTCGAGGTCATCGAGGGTGCGCACTCGAAAATCGCCGAACATGTCTTGACGCGTGCGTATCGCACGGTGATCTCGTGACAGGCGTGACTGTCCCGAGCCCTGGGACGGCTGGAAGTGTCGGTGCCGGGCCACGGAGGGGGATCCATGGACAAGCGGTACGAGGTGTACGCACTCGCGGACAGACACTTCTACGAGACGCCGGACCGGCTTGCCGGTGCCGGACAGCAGCCGGCACCGCTCTTCGAGACCGCGCGTCGTGAGGTGCCGGAGGGCTGGGACGCGGCGCGGATCGGTGACTGGCTGACGCTGACGCCGCTCGGCGCGGACGGCAGTCCGCTGCCGGGCCCGGCGCAGGGCTGGAAGATCCACGCCTCGGCCACCCGGGCGAACGCGGAGCGGATCGCGGCGATCGTGTGGGACTACTGCGTGCCGCGCCGGATCCCGTTCAAGTTCGTGCCGGGACCGCATCTGCTGCACCTGCGCAACACCAAGTACGCGGCCCGCGACACCAGCGGCAAGTTCGTCACCGTCTACCCGGCCGACGAGGAGCAGCTCCATCAGGTGCTGCGCGAACTGGGCGGGTTGCTGGAGGGTTTCGAGGGGCCGTACATCCTCACCGATCTGCGCTGGTACGACGGGCCGCTCTATGTCCGCTACGGCGCGTTCGCGCGCACCTTCGTCGTCGACGAGCGGGGCTCGCTCGTGCCGGCGGTGCGGGACGGCGCGGGCACGCTGGTGCCGGACCGGCGGGCGCCGTCCTTCCAGGTGCCGGAGTGGGTGACGCTGCCGGCGTTCCTGGAGCCGCAGCTGGCGGCCCGCAACACCACGACGGTGGGCGAGTTGCCGTATCGCATCGAGAAGGCGCTGCACTTCTCCAACGGCGGCGGGGTGTATGCGGGCACCGACACCCGCAACGGGCGCAAGGTCGTCCTCAAGGAAGGGCGGCCGCATGCGGGCCTTGCCTCCGACGGCGCGGACGCTATCGCCCGGCTGGAGCGCGAGAAGCAGGCCCTGGAGCAGGTGGCGGGCACCGGTGTGGTGCCCGAGGTGCGGGACTGGTTCACGCTGGGCGACCACCGCTTCCTCGTCATGGACTTCCTGGAGGGGCGCCCGCTCAACTCCTTCTTCGCCGAGCGACATCCGCTGCTCACCCCGGACCCGGATCCGGAGGCCGTCGCGCGCTACACGGCGTGGGCGGTGCGCATCCACGGGGCGGTGCAGCGTGCGGTGGAGGCGGTGCACGCGCGCGGGATCGTCTTCAACGACCTGCATGTCTTCAACATCATGGTCGCGCCGGACGAGGAGTCGGTGTTCCTGCTCGACTTCGAGGCGGCGGCGCCGGTGGCCACGAGCGGCCGTCAGGTCGTCGCGCACCCCGGTTTCTTCGCCCCGCCCGACCGGTCGGGCACCGATGTCGACCGCTATGCGCTGGCCTGCTTACGGCTCGCGCTGTTCCTGCCCGTGACCACCCTGTTCGTGGTCGACCGGGGCAAGGCGGCGCACCTGGCCGAGGTGATCGCGCAGCAGTTCCCGGACGTACCGCGGGAGTTCCTGGACGAGGCGGTCGCGGAGATCACGCGCGGCGCCGGTGTGGGCGCACCGGCGCTGGTACGGCCCGGCGACTGGCCGCACAGCCGTGACTCGATGGTCAACGCGATCCTCGCCTCGGCCACCCCCGAGCGCGACGACCGGCTCTTCCCGGGCGACATCGCCCAGTTCTCCGACGGCGGCGGGCTCGGGCTCGCGCACGGCGCGGCCGGCGTGCTGTACGCGCTGGCGGAGGCCGGCGCCGAACGGTACGAGGAGGGCGAACGCTGGCTCCTGGAGCGTACGGCCCCGCCACCGCCCGGCACACCGCTCGGCCTGTACGACGGGCTTGCGGGCGTCGCGTACGTCCTGGACCGGCTCGGCCACCGGCAGCGGGCGCTCGACCTGATCGAGGGCATCCTCGCCGAGAAGTGGCAGAACCTCTCCGCCACCCTGCACGGCGGCCTGGCCGGCCTCGGCCTGGTCCTCGGCCAACTGGCGAGTACGACGGGCGAGTCGGAGCTGCGCGAGCGGGCCGCCGAGGCGGCGGAGATCGTCGTACGACGCCTTTCCGAGCCGCTGCCCGACACGCCCCGGCGGCGGGCCGGGTTGCTGCGGGGTGCGAGCGGACCGGCGCTGTTCCTGCTGCGGCAGTACGAGTGGACCGGCGACGCCGGGCTGCTGGAAGCGGCCGGGGTGGCGCTGCGCCGGGACCTGGACTGCTGCGTCGTCCAGAAGAGCGGCGGCGGCCTGGAGGTCGACGAGGGCTGGCGGACCCTGCCCTACCTCGGTGACGGCAGCGCGGGCATCGGCATGGTCCTGGACGACTATCTCGCGCACGCCGCCGACGCGGAGTTCGACAAGGCGCGCTCCGGCATCCTCACCGCCGCCACTTCCCGCTTCTACGCACAGCCCGGCCTCTTCCAGGGCCGCGCCGGGATGATCATGCACCTCGGCCGCACCACGGAGCCCAGCGCGACGGACCGTCACCTGGCGGAGCAGATCGCCGCCCTCGGCTGGTACGCGATGGCGTACGAGGGCCAACTGGCCTTCCCCGGGCACCAGATGATGCGGCTGTCCATGGACCTCGCCACCGGAACGGCAGGGTGTCTGCTCGCGCTCGCGGCGGCCACCGGTGACAGCGCCCACCTGCCGTTCCTCCCGCCGCTGCGGCGGCCCCTATGACGCGGCTCCGCGACCTGACGGAGTCGTGACCCAACCCCGTCCCCACGGGTGAACACACAGATGGAAGGACACGAAATGGCACTGCTCGACCTGCAGACGATGGAATCCGACGAGCACACCGGCGGTGGCGGCGCCAGCACCGCGAGCCTGCTCTCCTGCATCAGCGCGGCGAGCGTTCTGCTCTGTCTCTGACGGCACCGTGATCCACGGCTCCGGGCGGTCCGTTCCCGTGAGGGAGGGGCCGCCCGGGGTCCTGCGCTCCCCCGACCCCGGATGCGAGGCCGCAGCCGTATGACGACTCGTGCCGACGCCGCGCCTTCCGCCGCGTTGCTGAACTCCGCCACCCGGCACAGCGGCGCGCGCTGCATCGCCCTCTGCCTGATGAGCACGGCGTCCACCACTGCCGGACTGCTGCTGCCGGCCGCGCTCGGCCGCACCCTCGACCTCCTCCTCGCCCACTCCCCGGCGACCCGCTGGGTGCTGTACTGCGCGGGGATCGTGCTGTTGCTGGCCCTGCTCGACGCCGGCGAGACCGTGCTGGGCGGCACCGTCGACGCCCGGACGACGGCGTGGCTGCGGCGACGACTGACGGGGCATGTGCTGGCCGTCGGCCCGCGCGCCGCCGCCCGCTTCGGGCCCGGCGACCTGGTCGCCCGCCTCGTCGGCAACGCGGCCCAGGCGGGGACGGCTCCGGCCGCCCGCGCCGCACTGCTCGCCGCGCTGGCCGGCCCCGTCGGGGGCATGGTGGCGCTCGGTCTGATCGACCCGTGGCTGGCGGCCGTGTTCCTGGCCGGAGGACCGCTCCTGACGCTCCTCCTGCGCGCCTTCGCCCGGGACACGACACGCTGCGTGGCGGACTACCAGCAGGTGCAGGGGCGGATCGCGGGCGCGCTGGCGGAGGCGGTGGCCGGCCACCGCACCGTCGAGGCGGCGGGTACGGCGGACAAGGAGGCGGCTCGGGTCCTGCGGCCCCTGCCCGACCTGTCCCGCGCGGGCCATCGCATGTGGCGGGTGCAGGGGCGGGCCGCGGCGCAGGCGAGTGCCGTGGCGCCGCTGCTGCAGCTGGGCGTCGTAGCCGTGGCCGGACTGCTCCTCACCCGGCACCGGCTGTCGGTCGGCGAGGTGCTCGCGGCCTCCCGGTACGCGGTCCTCGCGACCGGCGTCGGCGTGCTGGTCGGCCGGTTCGCGAGCCTGGCCCGGGCCAAGGCGGCGGCCGGGCGCCTCGACGAGGCACTGACGGAACCGACCATGACATACGGCCACCGCCAACTGCCGCCCGGTCCGGGTCGCTTGGAACTGCGCGGCGTGACGGCGCGGCGCGGCGACCGTACCGTTCTCGACGGCGTCGACCTCGTCGTCCCCGGCGGCACGACACTCGCCCTGGTCGGCCGTTCCGGCACGGGCAAGTCGCTGCTCGCCGCACTCGCCGGCCGGCTGGCCGAGCCGGAGGCGGGAGAGATCCTGCTCGACGGCGTCCCCCTGCGCGACCTGACCCACAAGGACCTTCGCGGGGCGATCGGTTACGCCTTCGAACGCCCTGCCCTCCTGGGCACCACCATCGAGGACGCGCTGACGCTCGGCCTGCAGCGCCCCTCCCCCGCACGCATCCGCGGGGCCACCCGCCTGGCCCGTGCCGACGACTACGTGCACCGCCTGCCGAACGGCTACGCCACCGCGTGCGCCGACGCACCCCGTTCCGGCGGGGAGTCCCAACGCCTGGGCCTGGCCCGGGCCTTCGCCCACGACGGCCGCCTGCTCATCCTCGACGACGCCCTCTCCAGCCTCGACACGGTGACGGAGGCACAGATCGCCGAGTCCCTGACCCGGGGCGCGTCCGGCACCCGGCTCCTCATCGCCCACCGGGCGGCCACGGCGGCGCGCGCGGATGCGGTGGCGTGGCTGGACGGGGGGCGGGTACGGGCGGTGGGCACGCATGCGGAGTTGTGGCGGATGGCCGGGTATCGGGCGGTGTTCGGGGACGGGGGGCGGCCTTGAACGGCGAGGGCGCCTGGCGTGGTCGGGAGTGTCGGCAGAGCGAAGCGCGAGTGGCCGGGCCTCGACGGACCGCCGGCTGCCCGGCAGGGCTCGGTGAGGAGGCGTGAACCCGACAGGAAGGGGCCGGGCGGCACGGTCCCCGTGTGCTGAGGGGCGAAGGTCCAGCGTCGATCGAGTACATCGGGCGGCGGCCTCCGGATGGTGGCCGGAGATGGAGCGCCCGTTTGACTTCCTCCCCCACCTAAAGGCGGGGGATTCCAGCGGTCGCCCGCTGGGGTTCCTGCTTCACCGACGACCGCCCCGTCCGGGAGGACTCCCGTTGAGGTCTTACACCGTCTCCACAGGCAGACACCGCCAGCCCGGCGGCCAGGATATTGCGCGCCGCGTTCACGTCGCGGTCATGCACCACGCCGCAGTGCTCGCACGTCCACTCACGGACATTCAAAGGCAGCTTCCCGCCGACCGTGCCGCAGGCCCCGCACAGCTTGGAGCTGGGGAAGAAGCGGTCGATCACGACGAGGTCGCGCCCGTACCAGACGCACTTGTACTCCAGCATGGAGCGCAGGTCCGTCCAGGCCGCATCCGAGATGGCGCGCGCCAGGCGCCCGTTCTTGAGCAGGTTGCGGACGGTGAGGTCCTCGATCACGACCACTTGGTTCTCGTGGACGAGACGCGAGGTCAGCTTGTGCAGGAAGTCGCGGCGCCGGTCGGCGATCCGCGCGTGGATGCGGGCAACCTTCCTGCGGGCCTTGGCCCGGTTCGCAGAGCCCTTGACCTTGCGCGACAGCTCCCGCTGGGCGCGGGTCAGGCGGGCCCGGTCCTGGCGTTCGTGCCGCGGGTTGGTGATCTTCTCCCCGGTGGACAGGGTCACCAGCGAGGTGATCCCGGCGTCCAGGCCGACCGTGTTCGTGGTGGCGAGCGCGGGCGTGATGGTGTCCTCGCACAGCAGGGACACGAACCAGCGGCCCGCCGCATCCCGGGAGACTGTCACCGTGGTCGGTACCGCACCCTGCGGCAGGGGGCGCGACCAGCGGATGTCCAAAGGCTGCGCCATCTTCGCCAGAGTCAGCTTCCCCTCGCGCCAGGTGAAGGCGCTGCGGGTGTACTCGGCCGACGCACGGGACTTCTTCCGGCTCTTGAACCGGGGGTACTTCGCCCGCTTGGCGAAGAAGTGGGCGAACGCGGTCTGCAGATGGCGCAGCGCCTGCTGCAGCGGAACGGAGGACACCTCCGTCAGGAAGGCCAGCTCCTCGGTCTTCTTCCACTGCGTCAGCGCGGCGGAGGACTGCACGTAGGAGATGCGGCGCTGCTCGCCGTACCAGGCCCGGGTCCGCTCCTCCAACGCCTTGTTGTACACCAGGCGGACACAGCCGAACGTACGCGACAGCTCCGCCGCCTGCTCGCCCGTGGGGTAGAAGCGGTACCTGAACGCCCGCTTGACCTGCCGCGCCATACCTCACAATCTATCAACTCCCTTGCGAGCGGCGGGGGTCGGCCAGCTGCCGGCGAACGCCGCTCCGCCCTGGCGGCGAACTGGCTCTTCCTGCCCTGCTCCGCAGGAACTTCGTTTCCTCACCCGGCTGAAGTCGGGGGTATCCACGAAGGAGAGACCCGATGAATGGCCGGGGTGGCGCGCAGCACGGCAGCGGGATCCTTGTGCGTGGGCTTCGTTTCCTGAGGGGGCGGTGGCGGGTCGTGGTGCGGCTCGGCGGGTGGTCCGTGCTGGAGACGGGGCAGACCTTTGTCACCGGATACGCCCCGGCGCGCGCACTCGACGCGGGGTTCCTGGCCGGGCGGGCCGAGATCGGGCTGGCCTGGCTCGGCGTGGCCGGGCTCGGTGTCGTCGTGGGGGCGTACGGGACCGGACGGGTCTACGCGGCCGTCGCCGCGCTGGTCGAGCCCCTGCGGGACCGGCTGGTCGAGCGGGTGGTCGCGCGCGGGGTCCGGAAGGCCGACGGCGGGGCGCTGTCGGGGCTGACGCAGCAGGTGGAGATCGCGCGGGACACCTTTGCCGGGCTCGTCATGGTGTCGCGCTCGTTCGTGTTCACCGCGGTGGGGGCGTTCGTCGGGCTGTGCTCGCTCGCCCCGCTGCTCCTGCTGGTCGTGGGGCCGCCGCTGCTGGCCGGAGTGGCCCTGTTCGCGGCGTCGCTGCGGCCGTTGGCCCGCCGGCAGGAGGCGTTCCTCGTCGCCGACGAGGCCCTGGCCGACCGCCTGGGTGCCGTCTGCCCGGGGCTGCGGGACATCACGGCCACCGGCGCCGAGGAACGGATCGCCGCCGACACGGGGGAACTCGTCGACGCCGAACTGCGGGCCGCCCGCTCCCTCGCCCGCTGGGGCGTCCTGCGCATCGCGTCGCTCGCCGTCGGCGGCCAGCTCCCGATCGTGCTGCTGCTCGCCGCCGCCCCCTGGCTCCTGTCCCGGGGTGTCACCACAGGCGCCCTGGTCGGCGCCCTCGCCTACATCACCCAGTCCCTCCTCCCGGCCCTCGGCAACCTGGTCCACGGCCTCGGCACGAGCGGCTCCCGCCTGACGGTGGTCCTACGACGGCTGGCCCCGCCCCACAGGGCCGGCACCGACCCTCCGCACCCGGTACGAACCGCAACAGACAGCCACGACGGCCCCCGCCCATCGCCCTTGCCCCTGCCAACACCCACCGACCAGCGAAGCCCCTCCACGCCCCCCGACGACCGGGCTCCGCAGAGGCTGCCCGTGCTCGACGGCCACCAAGGCGAACCCCCGATCCCTGCCCGGCACGCTTCGCCATGCTCCGGCACCGCCCCAGCCGCCACCCCCGACGACCGCGCCCACAGGCCTGCCCCGCCCGAGAGGCAAGACCCTGCGCCCCACCAGACGACCCCCGCCGCAACAACCCCGGGCAGCCGGCCCCGCAAGACGCCTGCCTCAGCCGACGGCCAAGACGGTCACCGCACACCTGCCCCACACCGAGCGCCCCCCGACGACCCAGCCACCAGCCCAGCCACCCCCGGCGACCACTCCCACCGCCCGCCGCCGGCACCGGTCCGCCCAAGCAATCGCCCCACACCGGCCCCGCGACGCCCGTCGCCCGCCGACGCGCCCGCCACCCCCGCGCTCTCCCTCACCTCCGTCACCTTCGCCTACGGCCCCACCGCCACCCCCGTCATCGCAAACCTCGACCTCGTCCTTCCTCCCGGCTCCCACCTGGCCGTCGTCGGTCCCAGTGGGATCGGGAAGTCCACGCTCACCGCTCTGGTCGCGGGACTGCTGAAGCCGCGTCGCGGGACGATCCGGGTGGGTGGGGAACCGGTGCCGTCGGCGGCGGCCGCTCGGCGGCGGGTGCTCATTCCGCAGGAGGCGTACGTGTTCACCGGGACCGTCGCCGACAATCTCGCCCATTTCCGGGAGGGTCCCGTGCCGGAGGCGGAGCTGCTCGCGGCGGCCGACGCCGTCGGGCTCGGCCCGCTGGTCGACGCGCTCGGCGGGCCCGGCGCCCAGATCGACCCCGCGGCGCTCTCCGCGGGCGAACGGCAGCTGATCGCGCTGGCCCGGGCCTATCTGTCGAACGCCCCGCTCGCCCTGCTCGACGAGGCGACCTGTCATCTGGATCCGCAGGCGGAGGAGCGCGCCGAGCGGGCGTTCGCGCAGCGGCCGGGCGGCACCCTCGTCGTGGTGGCCCACCGCATCAGCTCGGCGCGGCGGGCGGATCGCGTGCTGGTCATGGACGGGCGGGGCACCGCCTGCGGAACCCACGACGAGCTGCTGGAGACCTCGCCGCTGTACCGCGAGCTGGTCGGAAGCTGGACGCCCGCGCCGTCACAGCCAGCCCTCCCCCTGCGAGATACGGATCGCGTCGATGCGGTTGCGAGCCCCGGTCTTGCGGGTGATGGCCGCCATGTAGTTGCGCACGGTCCCGTGGGACAGGTGAAGGCTCCCGGCGATCTCCGCGACGGACGCACCCTCGGCGGCCAGGGATAACACGCTCAGCTCCCGCCGGGTCAGCGGCATCTCGGCGGCCTTGAGGAACCCGAAGCCCAACGAGTCGCTGATGAAACGTTCCCCCTGGGCGACCCGCCGGATCCCGTGCACGAGGTGTTCCGGCGAGGCCTCCTTGTCGACGTAACCGAGCGCCCCCGCCTCGATCGCCCGTTTCAGCAGGCCCGGCCTGTTCGCACTGGCAAGCACGAGAAGTCTCGGTGGTACCCCGTCCGGGCCGCGCGAGCGCAGCTCGCCGAGCGGCGGGATGCCGCACGTGTCCGCGCACTCCAGATCCGCCGCGCAGACGTCGGGCCGCAGGGACCTCACCCGGCCGGGTGCGCCGCGCCACGGCGTGTCCTCCACTGCGAGGTCGGGTTCCCGGCGCAGCCAGTCCGCCAGCACCGATCGCACCAGACACTCGTCATGCACCAGAAGTACCCGGATCACTGCCGCCCCTCAGCATTCCGTCATTCCGTCTGCGGTCGCATTGGTGTTGAACGCGTGCCCATTGTTGGCGCCCGCGACCGTTCATGGGCGCGAAGAACCGGCCAACAGGGGGCGCGGGGGCGCACGCGCGGCGCCCGCACACCGCCCCGCGCATCAACTCAGGAGGCATGCACCGGGGGCAAGGGGGTACGCGAGCCTTCTTCACCGAGCCGGGGACCGTCGTGTGCCCGTACTCGGGCCGGTCGGCGCCGTCCGGCCACCGCTCGCCGTGCGCGACCGGCCGCCAGGGGGCAGATTGATCCCTGGGCCCCGTCGCCCGGCCGTGCGAGGAGGTGGTCGGCGTGTCCGACGGGCAGACGTCCGCGCAGGCGCCGGCGGCCGCCAGGACGCGGGTGGGCCGGCCGCTGCTGTCCCTGGCGCTGGCGTCGATGATGGACGAGGTCCACGCGCACTCCGGGGCGGTGTATCTGCTGTCGCCCGCCGAACCCGTGCTGGAGATGGCCGTGATGGCGGGCCTGCCCCGGGCCTTCGCAGCGCCCTGGGAGCGGGTGGGGCTGAGCGCGCCGATCCCGGTCGCGGACGCGCTGCGGGAGCGGCGGCTGGTGTGGGTGGGCGGCGAGGAGGAGATGGCGGCACGCTATCCGCGCATCGCCGTGGTGCTGCCCTATCCCTTCGCGCTGGCCGCGGTGCCGGTGGCGACCGGCACGACGGCGTACGGCGCGGTCTTCGTGACCTGGCCCGGCTCGCATCCGCCCGAGCTGTCCGACCGGGAGCGGGACCATCTGACCGCGGCCTGCGACCGACTGGCTAAGCGGCTGGAGCGGGCCCTCGAGGAGAGCCGGCAGCTGCTGCCCGAGCCCGATCTGCTCGGTGGACCGCCGGCGGGCAGCCTGGCCGGCACCCTCGGCACGGTGGAGGCGGCGCGGATGGTGGCACGGCTGCCGTACGGGCTGTGCTCGCTGGATCTGCACGGCCGGGTCGCCTTCGCCAACGCGGCGGCGGCCGAACTGATCGGTCTCCCGGTCAGCAAGCTGCTGGGCACGCAGCTGTGGGCGTCGGTGCCCTGGCTCAACGACCCCGTCTACGAGGACCGCTACCGGGCCGCGCTGATCAGCCAGCAGACGACCTCGTTCGTGGCGCTGCGCCCGCCCGGGGACTGGATGTCCTTCCGGATGTATCCCAGTACGACCGGGCTCAGCGTCCGCGTCACCCGCGCGCGGGCGGTGGCGGAGATGAAACGGGCCGGGCCGCAGCCCGGTGACGCCCCCTCCCGGCTGGTCACCATCTCCCAGGTGCTGACGCTGGCCGGTGCGCTGACCGAGGCGGTCGGCGTGCAGGACGTGGTGCAGCTGGTCGCGGACGAGGTCGTACCGGCCGTGGGCAGCCAGGCGCTGGTGGTCCTCGGCTCCCGGGCGGGGCGGCTGCATGTGCTCGGGCACCGCGGATATCCGGACGCGCAGGTCGTGGAGCGGTTCGACGGGCTGCCGCTGACCGAGCGCACGCCGGGCACGCACGCCCTGAACACCGGGGTGCCGGCGTTCTTCGACTCCCGGGAGGAGCTGGAGCGCCTGTATCCCTCGCGGCGGGCCACCCCGGGCGGCTTCGCAGCCTGGGCCTATCTGCCGTTGATCGCGTCAGGACGCCCGGTGGGCACCTGTGTGCTCGCCTACGCCGAGCCGCATCCGTTCCCCGCGGACGAGCGCGCGGTGCTGACGAGCCTCAGCGGCCTGATCGCGCAGGCCCTGGAGCGTGCCCTGCTCTACGACGCCAAGAACCAGCTGGCGCACGGCCTGCAGGCGGCTCTGCTGCCGCACTCACTGCCGCCGCTGGCCGGCATCGACTCGGCCTCCCGCTATCTGCCCGCCACGCACGGCATGGAGATCGGCGGCGACTTCTACGACCTGGTGCCGACACGGGGCGGGGCGGCGGCGGTGATCGGGGACGTCCAGGGGCACAACGTGACCGCGGCAGGGCTGATGGGGCAGATCCGCACCGCCGTGCGCGCCTACACGACCGTGGGCCAGGCGCCCGAGGAGGTCATGGGCAGCACCAACCGGCTGCTGATCGATCTCGGCGCGGATCTGTTCGCCAGCTGTCTGTATCTACGGCTCGACCCCGCGCGCGGGCGGGCCGTGATGGCCCGGGCGGGTCATCCGCCGCCGCTGCTGCGCCGCCCCGACGGACGGGTGCGGGTACTCGACCTGGCCGGTGGCCCGCTGCTCGGCATCGACGGCTCGGCCGGCTACCCGACGACGCAGGTCGACCTTGCTCCCGGTTCCGTGCTGGCCCTCTACACGGACGGGTTGATCGAATCGCCCGGCGTGGACATCGAGGACGCGCTCGCCGGCCTCGGTGAACGCCTCAACGAGGCGGGCGAGTTGCCCCTGGACGAGCTCGCCGACCATCTCGTACGGCACAGCACGGCCGCACGCGAACGGCTCGACGACGTGGCGCTGTTGCTGCTGCGGGCCCGTTGAGTAGGTCTGCGCGGGCGCTGACACGACGCGGTCCGGCCCTCCCGCCGGAGGGCCGGACCGTCCACCGTCGACCGGAACCACACTGGAGGCCGATCAGTGGGTCTCCATCAGGGGGTCCCGCGCTCGATGAGTGCGCTCGCTCGGTGAGCGGGACTCACTCACTGGGACCCGTTGAGGGACGACGAACCGTCGCCCGTACCGGTGCCGCTCTGGTCCCCCGCACCGGTGCCGGACTGGTCACCCGCACCGGCACCGGACTGGTCGCCGACGCCGTTCCCGGACTGGTCACCGGCCCCGGTCCCGTCGCTGGCCGTCGCGGACGGGTCGGCGGTGCCCACCTGGTCGCCGCCGCCGACCGCGTCGCCGCCGCCGGCCTGGTCGCCGGCCGAGGCGGAGGCGGACGGGTCGGCGGTGCCTGCCTGGTCACCCGCGCCCGCACCGGCACCCGCACCCGCGCCGCCGTCGCCCAGCGTCGCGCCCGTGGCCTGCAGGGCCGCGGTCACCGGCTGGAAGAACGTCTCGCCGCCGGCGGTGCAGTCGCCGGAGCCGCCGGAGGTCAGGCCGACCGCGCTGCCGTCCTGCGTGAACAGGGAGCCGCCGCTGTCGCCGGCCTCGGCGCAGACGTTGGTCTGAATGAGGCCGTTGACGGTGTCGGTGCCGCCCGGGACGGTCTCGCTCGCGAAGTTCACGGTGGCGTCGAGGCCGGTGACCTGGCCGTTGTGCAGGCCGGTCGTGCTGCCCATCCGGAAGACCGTCTCGCCCACGGTGGCGTCCGCGGCCTTCGTGATCTGGACGGTCTGGCCGTTGCCCGCGTTGACCTCGCTGGGCGCCTGGGTGCCGGCGTCGTCGTACTTGACCAGGGAGAAGTCGCTGCCCGGGAACGTGGCCTGGTCGACGGTGGCAATCGGCTGGCCGTTCTGGGAGTCGGACCACTGCTTGGCCGCTACTCCGCAGTGACCGGCGGTCAGGAAGGCAGGACTGCCGTCGCTGGCCGTGACGTTGAAGCCGAGAGAGCACCGGACCCCGCCCTGGGCGGTCTGGGCGAAGATGGCGTCACCGCCCGACACCTTCGTCTTGAAGGTGCCGGAGGACTTCTTCACGGTGGCCATGTCGGCGCCGAGGCTCTTGACCGTCGAGGTCAGTCTGTCCCACTTGGCGCCGGTGACCGTGGAGTCGGCGGTGACGGCCAGCTTGTTGGTCTTCGGGTCGATCGCCCAGGCGGTGCCCGGGATCGTCGCCTTGGCCTTCAGGGTCTGTGCGCCGGCCTTCAGCGCGGCGAGGCTGTTCTTGACCTCGCGGACCTTCGCGCCCGCCTCTTCCGCCTGGACGACCACGTTGTTCTTGTCGCCGGATATGACGTTGACGGTCAGCTGCTGCGTGCCCGAGTCGTAGTACGAACCGGCGAAGGCGTCACCGAGCAGGTTCTGGAGCTGCGAGGCGAGATTCGAGGCGTCCGTCGCCTTCAGGGTCTTGGGGGCGGCGGTGGTCGACGCCCCGTCCTGCGACGCGTTGGCGTGCGGCAGCAGGATGGCGGCTGCGCCGAGCGCCGCGACGCTGCCTGCCGCGATCGCGGCCTTGCGCTTCGGAATTCGCTTGTGACTCAAACTTCTCGACCTCCTGGGGGACCGGAGTCTGTGCCGCCGTACGGCAGCTGTTCTGTTCGGGCGCCTGGATGGCTGTTGGTACGCACGGGTCACACGGTGCGTTCAATTCCGTTTGCCAACTTGCTTTGCACAACGCCGAATCGGCCATGACCCGCGTCTGACGAACCCGCGCGGGGAACAATCGCCCATATGACGATGACCACCGCCGAAGCGGACAAGATCCTCTCCGCCAACTTCGCCCCTTGGGTCCTCGAGCTGGGCCTGACGGTCGAGGCGCTCGCCGACGACCGGGCGACGCTGCGACTTCCCTGGTCGGACCGGCTGGCCCGGGAGGGCGGCGGGCTGTCGGGGCAGGCGCTGATGGCCGCCGCCGACACGGCCACCGTGATCGCCGTGTCGGCCGCTCGCGGGGCCTACGGACCGATGACGACGGTGCAGCAGTCGACGTCGTTCCAGCGCGCGGTGACCGGTTCGGATGTCTTGATCGAAGCGGTGCTCACCAAATTGGGGCGCCGTATGGCATTCGCGGACATCACGCTGACCGCCGAGGTCTCGGGTGAACTCGCGGCACGCGCCAGCACGGTCTACGCACTTCTCGGCTGAGTACTTCTCGGCCCGATTCCGGGCAGACACGTTCCGCAGTCGATCGACAACGGTCCGTTCAGAACTGCGATCTGAATCACAACTTCAGGGAATCTGCACATCCAATTCCCATCCGGGTCACCGGGTGCAGGGGATCTGCACACGCCGCCGACCTCCGACACGCCATTGGGACGGGAGTGTCGGATTCGTCGCGGAGAAGGCAAGCCTGCGAACGAACCGATGCCGTGACGCATGTGAAGAACTCGCCATCGAGCCGTGCGCAAGCCTGCACGGATGGGTGCCCCTGGGACTCAAGTTGCCTGGTGAGGCCGTTGGTTGATTGGAAGCGTGTGCCCGCAGCGTGCTTTGATCCATCGCACCGCAGGGGCCGCGAAGGGTCACCGGAAACGGAAGCCCGGCGCCTGCGGTCGCGGCCGTCGCTCTGTCCCCCAGAGGGGGGCCGCTCCCCCCTTGTGAAATATCCATACGAAGGGAAGTTCCATCATGAACTCCACCCCCCGTGTTGAGACCGTTGAGATCTCGGACGCCGAGCTCGACGCTGTTTCCGGCGGCCTGTCGATCAACGCTGTCAACTCCGTCACCGGTGCGCTGGACGGCATTGCTCCCGTTTCCAGCACGCTCGGCACGGCCATCGGCACCGTCGAGGGTGTGACCGGCCTGAACACCGCTCCGGTCACCAGCCTGGTCGCCGGTCTCTGATCGCGCCTTTTGTGATCGTCGAGTCCCGGAGTCGTAAGGCGACTCCGGGGCCTTCGGTTGCCGTAAAAGCCTCAGACAGGCTCTTGAACCAGCCGGCTCGTGCGAGCCGGTCCTCTCTCGTTTTCAGGTGAGGGAAAGTTCCGTGCAGTTCCGCCAGCAGGCCCTCGCCAAGCTCCAGTCGCCGGAGGAGCTCGATCTTCCGGTGCGTTTCGCCCGCCCCCAGGGCTGGCTCGTCCTGTCGGTGACGGTGGTCGCGATGGCGGCCGCCTCCGTGTGGGCGGTCACCGGCTCGGTGACCTCCACGGTGAGTGCTCCCGCGATCCTCACGCACGGTGAGGGCAGCTACATCCTGCAGAGCCCGGTCGCGGGCCAGGTCACGGCGGTGCTCGCCCAGCAGGGCGAGCGGCTGCCGACCGGCTCGCCGGTCCTGAAGGTCCGTACGGCCCAGGGCGACAGCGTCGTCCGCACCGTCGCCGCGGGACGGATCACCGGGCTGGCCGCGACCATCGGGCAGATCATCCAGACCGGCGCGAACGTCGCCGCCGTGGAGAAGGTCGCGCACGCCGGCGATCCGCTGTACGCCACGGTGTACGTGCCCGCCGAGAACGCGGCCTCCATCCCCGCGGACGCCGCCGTGGACCTGACCGTCTCCTCGGTGCCGACCCAGACGTACGGCGTGCTGCGCGGTCATGTGAAGTCGGTGGACCGCTCCGCGCAGTCGGCCCAGGAGATCGCCGCGTTCCTCGGGGACAGCCAGCTGGGCGAGCAGTTCACCAAGAAGGGCCGCCCGGTGGCCGTACTGGTCAGGCTCGACAAGTCGTCGAGCACCAAGAGCGGCTACCAGTGGTCGTCGAAGGACGGGCCGCCGTTCGACCTCACCTCCATGACCCTGGCCTCGGGCTCGATCCGGCTGGCCGATCAGCGTCCCGTCGATTGGCTGCTGCCGTGAGCACCGCACAGGAGACGCGGAGCAGGCGCCGTGCCGCTCCGCCCAAGCGTCCCGTCCCCAAGGGCAGGGTGAAGACCGTCCGCACACCGACGGTCCTGCAGATGGAGGCCGTGGAGTGCGGCGCCGCCTCCCTCGCGATGGTGCTCGGCCACTACGGAAAGCACGTTCCGCTGGAGGAGCTGCGCATCGCCTGCGGTGTCTCCCGCGACGGCTCGCGCGCCAGCAACCTGCTGAAGGCGGCCCGCAGTTACGGCCTGACGGCCAAAGGCATGCAGATGGACACGGCCGCTCTCGCCGAGGTCAAGACGCCGGCCGTCCTGTTCTGGGAGTTCAACCACTACGTCGTCTACGACGGCATGGGGCGCCGCTTCGGCCGTCGCGGGGTCTACATCAACGACCCCGGCAAGGGCCGCCGTTTTGTGCCGATGGAGGACTTCGACGGCAGTTTCACCGGGGTCGTCCTGGTCATGGAGCCCGGCGAGGGCTTCAGCAAGGGCGGCCGCAAGCCCGGGATCCTGGGCGCGATGCCGGCCCGGTTGCGCGGCACCGCGGGCACCATGCCCGCCGCGGTGCTGGCGAGCCTGCTGCTGGTCGCGGTCGGCGCGGCGGTGCCCGCGCTCAGCCGGACGTACATCGACGAGTTCCTGATCGGCCAGAAGACCTCGCTGCTGGGGGTGCTGTTCGCGTCGATGGGCGCGTCCGTGCTGCTCACGGTGGTGCTGACGTGGCTGCAGCAGGCGAATCTGCTGCGCGGCCGCATCATCTCCTCGACCCTCTCCAGCGCCCGTTTCCTGCGGCATCTGCTGCGGCTGCCGGTGACGTTCTTCGCCCAGCGCAGCCCGGCCGACCTGGTGCAGCGGCTGCAGTCCAACGACCAGGTGGCCGAGACCCTGGCCCGCGACCTGGCGGCGGCGGGCGTGGACGCGGTGGTCGTGGTTCTCTACGCCGTCCTGCTCTACACGTACGACCCGCAGCTGACCTTCCTCGGCATCGGTGTCGCGCTGCTGAACATCGTCGCCATGCGGGTCGTGATCCGGCTGCGCGCCACCCGGACGGCGAAGCTGCGCGCCGACAGCGCCCGGCTCACCAACACCGCCTACACCGGTCTGCAGCTGATCGAGACGATGAAGGCGACCGGCGGCGAGGACGGCTACTTCCGCAAGTGGGCCGGGCAGCACGCCACCACCCTGGAGGAGCAGCAGCGGCTCGGTGTGCCGAGCGCCTGGCTGGGCGTGGTCGCGCCGACGCTGGCCTCGCTGAACAGCGCGCTGATCCTGTGGATCGGCGGCATGCGCGCGGTCGAGGGCGGCATCTCGGTCGGTCTGCTGGTCGCCTTCCAGGCCCTGGTCACCCGCTTCACCGCGCCGATCACCCGGCTGAACGGCGTCGCGGGCCGCATCCAGGACTTCGCCGCCGACGTGGCCCGCCTCAAGGACGTCGAGAACTTCCAGGCCGACCCGCTCTACGGCCGCCCCGGCGCCGGCGACTCCACCCGCCGGCTGCACGGCCACGTCGAGCTGCAGAACATCACCTTCGGCTACAACCCGCTCGACAAGCCCCTGCTCACCGGCTTCGACCTGACCGTCGGCCCCGGCCAGCAGGTCGCCCTGGTCGGCGGTTCGGGAAGCGGCAAGTCCACGGTCTCCCGCCTGATCTCGGGCCTGTACACCCCCTGGGAGGGCGTGATCCGCATCGACGGACAGCGCCTGGACGACATCCCGCGCGGCGCGCTCGCCGCCTCGGTCTCCTTCGTGGACCAGGAGGTCTTCCTGTTCGAGGGGTCGGTGCGCGACAACGTGGCGCTGTGGGACCCGTCGATCCCGGACGACGCGGTCGTCGACGCGCTGCGCGACGCCGCGCTCTACGACGTCGTGACGCGCAGGCCGGGCGGCATCCACAGCAAGGTGGAGCAGGACGGCCGCAACTTCTCCGGCGGTCAGCGCCAGCGCCTGGAGATCGCCCGGGCGCTGGTGCGCCGCCCCAGCATCCTGGTCCTCGACGAGGTCACCAGCGCCCTGGACGCGGAGACCGAGCAGGTCGTGATGGACAACCTGCGCAGGCGCGGCTGCGCCTGCGTGGTGATCGCGCACCGGCTCAGCACGGTGCGCGACAGCGACGAGATCGTCGTACTGCAGCACGGCACGATCGTGGAACGCGGGCGGCACGAGGACCTGGTGACGCGCGGCGGCGCGTACGCGGCGCTGGTCAGGGAGCGATGAGATGACGACCGCACACGAAGGCGACCTGGTTCTCGGCGCCCTCGGCTCCATGGGCACCTACGTCGACTGCTCGGGGCTGACCCGGCTCGATCTGGAGGGTCCGCAGGTGCTGTGGCTGGTCGCGGCCGGCAGCCTCGACCTGTTCGCGGTGGACGCCGTGCAGCAGGGCCACTGGCACCACCTCGGCCGGCTGGAGGCGGGCTCGCTGATCCTGGGCCCGGTCCCCGGCCCCCAGCACACCCTGGTCGCCCGCCCCCTGCGCGACTGCGTGGTGCACCGCATCGGCCTGCGCGAGCTGTACCAGACGGCCGACACCCAGACCTGGTCCTACGACGAGTACGGCAACGCCCAGTACGTGCCGCCGACGACCAGCCCCCTCGAATACGCCCTCGCCCTCGGCGTCGGCCGCAGCCTGTCCGTCCTCTTCCAGGCACCGATGGCGACCGAGGGGTCGGCCGCCGAGGTGACCGACGAGGACGTGTTCTGGATGCAGGTGCCGCCCGGCAGCGTCCAGTACGGCTCGCTCTACGGTGCCGAGGCCGCCGCCGACCTGCTGATGGACCCGGCGGTCTGGCAGAGCATGGTCGACCAGCAGTACCGCCTGCTCACCACGCTGGACCGGTGGATCGAGCAGCTGGAGCGCACCCACGAGACCCGGACGGCCGCCGGCATCAAGGCCGGTGAGGCGGTCCGCGCCCAGGCCGACCGCACGCTGCTGGCCTCGATCGGCAAGTCGTCCGGCAAGCGCACGACGGCCGCCGATGCGGACGCCTCGTACGCGGCGTGCAAGCTGGTCGCCGAGGCGGCCGGGATCCAGCTCGCCGAACCCGCGCAGAGCGGCACCGAGAGCGAGCGCCTGGACCCGGTGGAGCTGGTGGCGATCGCCTCCCGCGTCCGCACCCGGGCGGTACGCCTGGACGGCCGCTGGTGGCGGGACAACATCGGCCCGCTGGTGGGGCACCGGGCCCTGTCGGGTGCGCCGGTCGCGCTGCTGTGGCGGCGCGGCGGCTATGTCGCCGTCCATCCGGCGACCGGACGTGAGACGCCGATCGAGAAGGACAACGCGGAGGAGTTCGAGCCGCGCGCGGTGATGTTCTACCGCCCGCTGCCCGAACGCACGCTGAGCCCCTTGCGGCTGCTGCGGTTCAGCATGCGCGGCACCGGCGGCGACCTGACCAACCTGCTGCTGAGTGGTCTGGTGACGGTGGCGATCGGCGCGCTGGTGCCCATCGCGACCGGCAAGGTGCTGGGCGAGTTCGTCCCGAAGGCGCAAACGGGGCTGATCGCGCAGGTGTGTCTGGCCGTGATGCTCACCAGCATCGTGGCGGCGGCCTTCATGCTGCTGGAGAACCTGACCATCCTCCGTCTGGAGGGCCGGATCGAGGCCACGCTCCAGCCGGCCGTCTGGGACCGGCTGCTCAGGCTCCCGACGAAGTTCTTCACCGAGCGCTCGACCGGTGAGCTGGCCAGCGCGGCCATGGGCATCAGCTCGATCCGCCGCATGATGGCCGGGCTCGGGCCCGTCATCGCCCAGTCGGTGACCGTCGGCGCGATGAATCTGGGGCTGCTGTTCTGGTACAGCCCCTCCATGGCGCTGGCCGCGATCGGCATGCTCGTCGTCATCGCGGCCGTCTTCCTCGGGCTCGGCCTGTGGCAGGTGCGCTGGCAGCGCAAGCTGGTCGTGCTCAGCAACAAGCTGAACAACCAGGCCTTCCAGACCCTGCGCGGTCTGCCGAAGCTGCGGGTGGCGGCGGCCGAGAACTACGCGTATGCGGCCTGGGCCTCGGAGTTCGCGCAGAGCCGTGAACTGCAGCAGAAGGTCGGCCGCATCAAGAACCTCACCACGGTGATGGGCGCCGTCTATCTGCCGCTGTGCACGCTGCTGATGTTCATGCTGCTGGCAGGTCCGGCGCGCGGGGTGATGTCGGCGGCCGCGTTCCTGACCTTCAACACCTCGGTGACGATGGTGCTGACCTCCGTCACCCAGCTGACCAGCGCGTTCGTCTCGACCGTGGCCGCGCTGCCGCTGTTCGAGGAGATCAAGCCGGTGCTGGAGGCGACTCCGGAGGTACGCACGGCGAGCACCCGGCCGGGCCCGCTGTCCGGCGCGATCGAGGCCCGGCGGCTGTCCTTCCGCTACACGGACGACGGTCCGCTGGTCCTGGACGACGTGTCGTTCGAGATACGCCCCGGCGAGTTCGTGGCGATCGTCGGCCCCAGCGGCTGCGGCAAGTCGACGCTGCTCAGGCTGCTGATCGGCTTCGACAAACCGGTCTCGGGCAGTGTCCTGTACGACGGCCAGGACCTGGGGGCGCTCGACCAGTCGGCGGTGCGCCGGCAGTGCGGTGTGGTGCTGCAGCATGCGCAGCCCTTCACCGGTTCCATCCTGGACGTCATCTGCGGCACCGAGCCGTACACGCCGGAGGAGGCGATGGCCGCGGCCGAGCTGGCGGGGCTCGCCGAGGACATCAAGCGGATGCCGATGGGACTGCACACGATCGTCCAGGGCAGCGGCGCCGTCTCCGGCGGCCAGCGCCAACGCCTGATGATCGCTCAGGCGTTGATCCGCCGGCCGCGGATCCTCTTCTTCGACGAGGCCACCAGCGCCCTCGACAACGAGACGCAGCGCACGGTGATCGAGTCGACCAAGGCGCTCAACGCCACCCGCGTCGTCATCGCGCACCGACTGTCCACGGTCCTGGACGCGGACCGCGTGATCGTGATGGAGGACGGCAAGGTCGCCCAGCAGGGCCCGCCCGCGCAGCTGCTCGCGGACATGGGCGGGCGGCTGCACGAGCTGGTGCGGCGGCAGATGGCGTGAGAGGTCACTCGAGGCCGGGCACCGGCGCCCCGGAGGGCACACCGGCCTCGACGTACCCCTCGTAGAAGTCCTTCCAGGGGACGCCCGCCCCGGCGTGCGGCCCCTCGAACCGCTCCCCTCGTGCCTTCGCGTCGAGGGCGGCCAGGCACACCTCCCAGCCGGCGCCGTTGCGGGCGGCGGTGTCGGCGGCCTTGAGGACGTTGGTGAGGGTGAAGCGGGTGCGCTTGTCGTCCAGCGCCTCCAGGTCGAAGTGCAGTTCGTCGCCGCCCCACTCGAAGGACAGGTGACGCGGCTCGTCGAGGGCGAGCACCCGGCCCGTGGACTCCGGCATGTTCGGATCGCCGCTGAAGTTGATCGTGCCGCCGGGCCGGGGGTCGATCTCGGCGCGCGAGGGGAACCAGTGGGCGAGTTCCTCGGCATCGGTCACGAACTGCCAGACGCGCTCGATGGGATGGTCGTAGATACGGCTGAAGCGGACGGCCGGGCGGCCGTCGTCCAGGGTGAGATACGTGCCGGTGAGTTCAGCGGTCATGGTGGATCAGTCCTTCGGGGCGGGTTCCTCGGGATCGTCCGATGCGGTCTCGTCGAGGCGGTGGCCCAGCGCGTCCAGGCTGCGGTTCCACAGTCTGCGGTAGGGGGCGAGCCAGGCGTCGAGCTCGGCGATCGGGGCCGGGTCGAGCGCGTAGACGCGACGCTGCGCGTCCTGCCGCACCCGCACCAGGCCCGCCTCGCGCAGCACCTTCAGATGCTTGGAGGTGCTCGGCTGACTCAGACCGCACGCCTGCACGATCTCGCCCACGGGCCGCGGCCGCTCGAGGAGCAGCGCGACGATGGCCCGCCGGTGCGGATCGGCGAGGGCGGTCCACAGAGCGGCATCGGACATGGCCCCAATATGCCTCTGCAGCTATATTCCGGTCAAGGAATATGAGACGGAGGACACAGATAACGAAACGTTGCCGTTTCGCTGATCGAGGGTCTAGTCTGCGTGTGTACGAAACCGTTTCGTTCAAGATTTCCCGAACGACTTCCCTGGAGTGGTTCTCCCATGTCTCAGAACACCCTGACCGACAGCGCTCCCAGACGGGCGGCCGAGGCCGAGCCCGCCGCCTCGTCGAAGCGCTGGTGGATCCTCGCGGTCGTCGCCGTCGCACAGCTGATGGTGGTGCTGGACGCCACCATCGTGAACATCGCCCTGCCCTCGGCCCAGGCCGACCTCGGCTTCTCCGACGGCAACCGGCAGTGGATCGTCACCGCGTACGCCCTGTCGTTCGCCTCCCTGCTGCTGCTCGGTGGCCGTATCGCCGACCTCTTCGGCCGCAAGACCGCCTTCCTCATAGGCGTCGTCGGCTTCGCCGGCGTCTCCGCGCTCGGAGGTGCCGCGAACGGCTTCGGCATGCTGGTCACCGCGCGCGCCCTGCAGGGAGCCTTCGGCGCACTGCTGGCGCCGGCCGCGCTCTCCCTCCTCAACACGACCTTCACCGACGCCCGGGAGCGCGCCAGGGCGTTCAGCGTCTACGGCGCCATCGCCGGTGCCGGCGGCGCGGTGGGCCTGCTGCTCGGCGGTGTCCTGACCGACGCGTTCGACTGGCGCTGGACGCTGTACGTGAACGTCGCGATCGCCGTCGTCGCCTTCGTGGGCGGCTGGCTGCTGCTGACCAACCACCGCGACGCGGAGAACTCCAAGCTGGACGTGCCGGGCACGCTGCTGGTCGCCGCCGGTCTGTTCTCCCTTGTCTACGGCTTCTCCAACGCCGAGACGCACGACTGGGGTTCGGGCCTGACCTGGGGCTTCCTGATCGCGGGCGGTGTGCTGCTCGCGGCCTTCGCCTGGTGGCAGACCAAGGCCGCGCACCCGCTGCTGCCGCTGCGCATCCTGCTGGACCGCAACCGGGCGGCCTCGTTCCTCGCCGTGCTGATCTCCGGCGGCGGCATGTTCGGGGTGTTCCTGTTCCTCACCTACTACCTGCAGCTGAACCTGGGCTTCAGCCCGACCAAGACCGGTGTGGCGTTCCTGCCGATGGTCGGTGCGCTGATGGTGGCGGCGCAGCTCGGCACCACGGTCCTGGTGCCGCGGATCGGACCGAAGGTCGTCGTCCCGCTGGGCTTCGCGATCGCCGCGGCCGGCATGGCCTGGCTGACCGGGATCGGCGTCGGTTCGAGTTACGTCAGCACGGTGCTGCCTCAGCTGATCGTGACCGGGGTGGGCCTCGGCCTGGTCATGCCGGCGGCCATGCAGCTGGCCACCGGCGGGGTGGCCGCCGAGGACGCGGGCGTCGCCTCCGCCACGGTCAACGCCATGCAGCAGGTGGGCGGTTCGATCGGTACGGCCCTGCTGAGCACCCTTGCCGCGAGCGCCGCGACCGACTACCTGGCCGGCAAGGACGCGACCAGCAAGCTGGTGCGGGCTCAGGCGACGATCGAGAGCTACACCACGGCCTTCTCGTGGTCGGCGGTCCTGTTCGCCGCCGGCGCCGTGATCGCCTTCGTCCTCTTCCGCCGCGGGGCGCCGGAACAGGACGCCAACGCCGCACCCGTCGTCCACATGTGATCGAGCCGGCCTGAGCCGCACCGGCTCGAGCCGCACCGGACCGAGGGGCCGCCGTCCGCAGGGAGACGGTGGCCCCTCATCGCTGCCATGGTGGCCGTATGCGCAAAACGGCGGCGGCATTCGGGTCCACGCTCTTCCTGTTCCTCGCGCCCGGCACGGTGGTCGTCCTGCTGCCGTGGTGGCTGACCGGCTGGCGGGCGGGCGAGTGGTGGTTGCCCGTGCGCGCGCTCGGCCTGGTGCCCCTGGCAGCGGGGGCGGTCGTCCTGCTGTCGGCCTTCGTGCGCTTCGTGACCGAGGGGTTGGGCACACCGGCGCCGGTCGCGCCGACCGAGGACCTGGTGGTGGGCGGACTGTACCGGTACGTGCGCAATCCGATGTACGTCGCGGTGATCGCGGCGATCGGCGGCCAGGGCCTGCTGCTCGCCCGGCCGGTGCTGTTCGGGTACGACGCCCTCGCGGGCGGGGCGATGTGGGCGTTCGCCACGTGGTACGAACAGCCCGCGCTGACCCGCCGCTTCGGCGCCGACTACGCCCGCTACCGGCGCGCGGTGCCGGGCTGGTTGCCCCGGATGACACCTTGGCGCGGCGACTGACGGGCGTTGGCCTGCCCTGAATTGGGTACCCCCTGGCCCATGCGAATCAGCGTGGTGGATGTGGGATCGAACACGGTCAGACTGGTTGTGGCGGACGCCGAGGGCGGGGTGCCGCTGCCGGTCCACACCGCCAAGTGGCGCCTGCGGCTGTCGGAACACGTGAGGCCGGGGAGCAGCATTTCCGAGGAGGACATCGACCGCATCGCCGGGGCGGTCGCCGACGCGAGCCGGACCGCGGCCCGGTGGGGTGCGACCGCGCCGCTTGCCTTCGCGACCGCCGTGGTGCGTGCCGCTCCGAACCGCCGGGACGTGCTGCGCACCGTCCGGTCCCGGACCGGGGTCGAGTTGTGCACGCTGCCCGGCGAGGTCGAGGCCGAACTGACCTTCCTCGGGGCGCGACGCTGGATGGGCTGGCGGTCGGGGCCCCTCGCGCTGCTGGACATCGGCGGCGGTTCCCTCGAAGTGGCCTTCGGGCGCGGCCGGTTGCCCGACTTCGTGGCCTCGCTGCCGCTGGGCGCGGGACGGCTGACCCATGAGTTCTTCCAGGGGCAGGATCCGCCGCCGCAGGAGCACGTCCGCGCACTGCGCCGCAAGGTCCGGCACCAGCTGCGGGACGTCGCCGCGCGGATCCGGTGGGAGGGGCCGCGCACAGCGGTGGCCACCTCGCGCACCTTCCAGCAGCTGGGACGGCTGTGCGGGGCGCCGCCCGGGCGCCACGGCCCGTTCGTGGAACGGCAGTTGAAGCGCTCGGACCTACGCGCCGCCGTCGGCCGGCTGGCCGCGCTGCCGACCGTCGAACGCGCCCGGCTTCCCGGCATCTCCGCGCCGCGCGCCGAGCAGAGCCTGGCCGGCGCGGTCGTCGCCCACACCTCGATGAAGCTGACCGGACTCAGGGTGGTCACGATCTGTCCCTGGGCGATCCGTGAAGGCGTCCTGCTGCGCCAGATCGAGGACGGCATGTCCTGGTGGGCGAAGATCAACTGTCTCGACGAGGCGTCCCCGACCCCCGATCCGGTGCCCCTGCGCATCGCGGCCCCGGCACCCTGAACCAAGGCTCTCCAGTCGTTGCGCGTGCAAAATGTCAAGCTCGCCCATCACAATTCACCAGGTCGAGTGAACCAGATCTTGCGCTCGGCGTGTCGGGGATGCGCCCCCGCCGATCGGGGTAACTACCGACACCGAACGCGCCCTTTGCCTTGGTGGAGCGGACATGACGCCGCATGCGGACGACCGCGCTTCCGAACCGCCCGCGGCGAACCCTCATGCCCGCACTCGGACCGGCAGCCGGTTCACCGTGGTCAGGGTCGCGGGTGAGATCGATCTGGCGACCGCGGAGTTCCTCCGGGAACACCTGGACGCGGCGACCGCGCGGCCGCTGCCGGATGTGCTGGTCGACCTGCGGGAGGTCGAGTTCTTCGACTGCTCGGGCCTGCGTGTGCTGTGCCGGGCCGAGTCGCGGGCCCGGGAGCGCGGCGGCCGGCTGCGCATCGTCTCCGACGCGCCCGGCATCCGCCGGCTGCTGAGCGGTGCGGGGCTGCTGGGACGTTTTCCGCCCCTCCCCGCGATCCCCGGGGAGGGGCGGAACTGATGCCAGGAGTCGGCGGGCGGCCCCACTCCGCCCGGCCGACCCCTGGTGCGAGATCGACGGGTACCCCGCGACAAGGGACTCGCACTCCCCACTGGCGGGCCTCTTCAGGTGTGCACGAGGACTCCGCGATCCCGGTCTCTCAGAACGCGAAGACGCTGATCCCGTAGGAGTTCTTCACGCACTCGTTGCCGAAGGTCCGCTCATAGGAGACCCGCTTGCCCTGCCAGACACCGTCGACCGTGACGACGACCGGGTCGTACAGCTTGTTGCAGATCACGCCGTCCCTCGCCGTCAGGGCATTGAAGTCACCGGCGACGCCGCGCAGTTCGGCGCAGGCGAGGGCCGGATCCGGATGGGTACCGGAGGCCGTCGGGGCGCAGCTCAGGGTGACGGCCCGCAGCGGGGTCGCGACGGCCGCGCTTGCGCCGTGGCCGACGGTGAGCACCAGGGCCGAGGGGGCGTAGAGCGAAGCGGGGGCGGCGGCCGGGGCGGCGAGCGCCGACCCGGTCAGGGGTCCGCAGACGGCGGTGGCCGTGAGGGCGAGGGTGGCTGCCCAGCGCGCGGTGTTCCGCATTGTGTGCATCCTTCCGCAGGATTCGAGGGTGGGCCGGCCCGTTCCGGGTCGGTGGCGGACCGGCGAGCGCGAGTCTGCCGAGTCCGCCGCGGAAACACACTTCGACCCCACGCGTTTCAGTAACCTTGCGTGTTGAATCAGTGGCGCGAAGTCACAGAGTTCGACCGCCCAAACCCCGGAACTGAGCGGTTCTTGATCGCCCGAAGCAGCCAAGTGGCCGATTTCCTGCGCTTCGTTAATAGGCCTGAAACATTCCGGTTGAGCTGTCGGCAGACTCCCCCGCATCCCCTTGCGTTCATGGCTGCGCCGAGTAATCGTCATTACATGATTACTACAGCGCAACGAGAGAAGCTGCGCGGCTGGTTCGCCGGCCGTCTGCCCGAGGACCTCTTCGAGGAGCTGGCCGAGCTCACGGTCGACCGCGAGGAGATCACCGTGATCGGCCGCATCCCGGCGCCCCGGCTCGCCGAGGGCACGTCGGGCGCCGAGCGTGAGGCCGCCGTCCAGGGCAGGATCCAGGAGTTCCGGGAGCGCACCCGGGAGGCACGCGTCGAGGTGGCCCGCGAGGCCGAGCACCGCTTCCGCCGCAAGGTCTCCTGGGGTGTGGAGTGCGGTGGGGAGCGCGCCCTGTTCACCCACGTGGCCGCGCCTGTGATGACCCGGCTGCGCCAGCCGGAACGCCAGGTCCTGGACACGCTGATCGCCGGCGGGGTCGCCCGCAGCCGCAGCGACGCCCTCGCCTGGTGTGTGCGCCTGGTCCAGCGGCACACCGACGACTGGCTCGCCGAGCTGCGTGAATCCCTCGAACACGTGCAGCGGGTGCGGGCACAGGGCCCCGACACGGAACCGCGGGACGCCGCCGCGGACCCTTCGACGGACACGCCGGCCGACGACGACTGATGGAGGATTCGCACACTCACCACGCGAAGGATGGATGAACCGTCCTCTGGTGCGGGTCCTGCACGCCGCCTTACGGTCGGCAGACCGCCGAGAGGACGGCCGCCCTGCCCGCCGCACACCCCGCGACGACGACCGGCCGCCCACCCCGCCGCGCCACGACGCGCTCCACCGCCCCGCCCCCGCTGGAGCCACCTTGCCCTCGCAGTCGTCCGACTCCCCCGCGCCGCCGTCCCTCACCGAGGTCGAGGCCCATGGCGTCGAGCGCATCCCCGACGCGGACCGCACCGCGACCCCACTCGACCTGTTCCGGCTCGCCTTCGGCGGCGCCAACACCTTCTCCACCTGTGTTCTGGGCGCCTTCCCGATCCTTTTCGGCCTCTCCTTCTGGCAGGGCCTCGCCGCCACCCTCCTCGGCGTCCTCGCGGGCGCGCTGATCCTGTGCCCGATGGCGGTGTTCGGCCCGGTCAACGGCACCAACAACGCGGTCTCGTCCTCCGCGCACCTGGGCGTGCACGGCCGCGTGGTCGGCTCGTTCCTGTCGCTGCTGACCGCGGTCGCGTTCTTCTCGATCTCGGTGTGGAGCTCCGGGGACGCCCTGGTCGGCGGTGCGCACCGGCTCTTCGGCCTGCCGCGCGGCAACCTCTCGTACGTCGTCGCGTACGCACTGTTCGCCGGCCTGGTCCTCGCGGTGTGCGTGTACGGCTTCCGGTTCATGCTGTTCGTCAACAAGGTCGCGGTGGCCTCGGCCACCGTGCTGTTCCTGCTCGGCGCGATCGCCTTCGCCGGCGACTTCGACCCGTCGTACGCCGGTGTGTTCACCGACGCGGCGGACGCGGCGACCAGGTCACTGTTCTGGCCGTCGTTCATCGGCGCGGCCCTGATCGTGCTGTCCAACCCGGTCTCGTTCGGGGCGTTTCTCGGCGACTGGTCGCGCTACATCCCGGCGAGCACCCCGCGCCGCCGGGTGATCGGTGCCGCGTTCCTGTCGCAGATCGCGACGCTGCTGCCGTTCGTCTTCGGTCTGGCGACCGCGAGCATCATCGCCGCCAAGGCCCCGAAGTATGTCGACCCGGCCGCCCCCGACTTCGTGGGCGGGCTGCTCGCCATCTCGCCGGCCTGGTACTTCCTGCCGGTGTGTCTGCTCGCCTTGATCGGCGGCATGTCGACGGGGACGACCTCGCTCTACGGCACCGGGCTCGACTTCTCCTCCGTGTTCCCGCGGCTGTCGCGGGTGCAGGCGACCGTGCTGGTCGGCGTCCTGTCCATCGCGTTCATCTTCATCGGCCGCTTCGGGCTCGATCTCGTCCAGTCCATCTCCACCTTCGCCACGATGATCATCACCTGCACCACGCCATGGATGGTCGTCATGATGCTGGGCTTCTTCACCCGCCGCGGCTGGTACGACCCGGAGGCCCTCCAGGTCTTCAACCGCCGTCGGCGCGGCGGCCGTTACTGGTTCGCGCACGGCTGGAACTGGCGGGGCATGACCGCGTGGTGGGTGTCCGCGCTCATCGGCGTGCTGTTCACGAACATCCCGGGCCAGTTCGTGGGCCCGCTGGGCGACCTCGCGAACGGCATCGACATCAGCCTGCCGCTGTCGCTGGTGGTGGCCGCCGTGCTGTATCTGGCGCTGTTGCGGATCTTCCCCGAGCCGCGCGCGGTGTACGGGCCGGAGGGGGCGCGGCTGGCCCGGACGGTCGAGGTCGCGGTGCCGCCGATCACGGGGCCGGGAGCGGGAATTGAGGAGGCGGCACCGCTCGGCCGCCCGATCCGGCCTTGATCCTGCCGGAGTCCGGTTTCGGCCCACGGCCTTGATCCACGGGTCCACCCCGGTGGACGCACCTGCGCTTACTCGCCAGTATCGTCGGGGTGCAACGCGTACTCAGCGACGAGGGGCGGGACGTACCCATGGCCAAGCACTGGGCGGACTTCCAGTACGAGATCTATCTGGGCGGGATGTCGGGCGCCGTGCCGAGGCTGCCCACCGATCTGACCCGGCTGGAGGAGCTGACCGAGCAGCGGCTCGGCCCCGGGCCCGTCGGTTATGTCGCGGGCAGCGCGGGCGACGGCAGCACGGCGCGCGCGAACCGGGCGGCGCTCGGGCGGCGCCGGATCGTGCCGCGGATGCTGCGGGACGTGCACGAGCGGGATCTGTCCGTCGAGGTGCTGGGCCGCTCGCTGCCCGCCCCGCTGGCCCTGGCGCCGGTCGGCGTGCTGTCGATCATGCACCCGGAGGCCGAGTGCGCAGCCGCCCGGGCCGCCGCCGCGCAGGGCGTGCCGTACATCCTGTCCTCGGCGTCCAGCACGCCGATGGAGCAGGTCGCGGAGGCCATGGGCGACGCGGAGCGCTGGTTCCAGCTGTACTGGGCCAAGGACCGTGAGGTGACGCGGTCTTTCCTGAACCGGGCCAAGGCGGCCGGGTTCACGGCGCTGCTCGTCACCCTCGACACTCCGCTGCTGGCCTGGCGGCCCCGCGACCTCGACCAGGCCTATCTGCCCTTCCTGAACGGTGTCGGCACCGCGAACTACTTCTCCGACCCGGCCTTCCAGGCGGGTCTCGCCAAGCCGGTGCACGAGGACCCGAACGCGGCCGTGCTGCACTTCGTGGGCATGTTCGCGGACCCCGGCAAGACCTGGCCGGACCTGGCGTTCCTGCGCGAGAACTGGGACGGCCCGATCGTCCTCAAGGGCATCCTGCACCCGGACGACGCCCGGCTGGCCGCCGACGCGGGGATGGACGGCGTGGTCGTCTCCAACCACGGCGGCCGCCAGGTGGCCGGCTCCGTCGCGGCCGCCGACGCGCTGCCCCGGGTGGCCGAGGCGGTCGGCGACCGGCTGACGGTCCTGTTCGACAGCGGTGTGCGCACCGGCGACGACGTCTTCAAGGCACTGGCGCTCGGCGCGCGGGCGGTGCTCCTGGGACGGCCGTACGTGTACGGGCTCGGTCTCGACGGACAGCCGGGCGTGGAGCATGTGATCCGCTGTCTGCTCGCCGAGTTCGACCTCACGCTCGCCCTGTCCGGCCACGCCACGCCCGCCACGATCGGCCCCGCCGACCTCACCGAGGAATCCGCATGACACCCGCGAAGAACATCCTCGCCGTCATTTCCCCGCACGTCGGGGGCCGCACCGCCGGCGCCGGACTCGCCACGCTCTTTCCCGGCGGGGCGAACGTCACCGTCGTCGAGGCGACCGACGAGGACCCGGCCGCCCTCCGCGCAGCACACGTGATCATCACGGCGCTGTCCCCCGTCACCGCCGGACACCTCGCCGCCGCACCGGACGTGAAGCTGGTGCAGTGCGCGAGCCACGGCTTCGACTACGTCGACGTGGACGCCGCCCGCGCCCGGGACGTACTCGTGTGCAACATCGGCTCCAGCGGCGCCGAGTCGCAGAACGTGGCCGAGCAGACCTTCGCCCTCATGCTGGCGCTGGCCAAGCAGCTGATCCCCGCGCACACCGCGCTCGTCGAGGCGGACTGGGCGCTGCCGCGGCTGCAGCGCTCCCTCACCGAACTGTGCGGCAAGACACTCGGCATCGTCGGACTCGGTGGCATCGGGCAGGAAGTCGCCCGCCGCGCGCTCGCGTTCGACATGAGCATCGTCTACGCCGGTCGCCGCAGGCTGCCCGAGGAGACGGAGGCCCGGCTCGGCGGAGCCCGCCATGTCCCGCTCGACGAGCTGCTGCGCATGGCCGACTACGTCTCCCTGCACGCACCGCTCACCGACGAGACCCGGCAGCTGCTCGACGCCGACCGGCTCGCCCTCCTCAAGCCGACGGCGTTCGTGATCAACACGGCGCGGGGCGCCCTCATCGACCAGGACGCCCTCGCAGACGCCCTGGAGAAGGGCGCCCTGGCCGGTGCAGGCATCGACGTCTTCGACCCCGAACCACCCACCCCGGCCCTGCGCCTGCTCAAGGCCCCGAACGTGGTGCTCTCACCGCACGTCGGCGGGGTGACCCGCGAAACCCTGATCCGCATCGCCTTGGCCGCCGTGCAGAACGTCGCCGATTTCTTGGCGGGAGGGCAACCGCGGGACATCGTTTAGACGCTCTTCCCGGAGAGCTCCGCAGGCCGAGCCGCAGGCGACCCCGTCCCCGTGATCGACAGCGAGCCCGGGGTCACCGTCGCCGTCGCCGCCGGATCCGCCAGCCAGCGTTGCGCCGGGGAGCCGTCGCGGGCCTTGGCGACGATGTCCGCGCCCGGCCTCTCGGCGGTGGCGGCGAGGGCGAGCCGCTCGTCCCAGCGCGGCAGCAACTCGCCCTGCACGGTGAGGTCGTAGCGCACGTCCGCGCCCCGTTTGTCCTTCTGGGCGGCGCACTTGCCGAGGACGGCCACGCCGGCGTCCACGTGCGAGTCCAGGCACAGGCCGGGGTCGGCCGCGCTGCGCAGCAGACCGTCCTTGTCGAACGACCACTGCTGGGTGTCGGCGTCCGAGCACGCCGCCAGTTCGGTCCCGGCGCCGGCCTTCACCGTGCCGGTGATGTCGAGGCAGAGGTCGGCGCCGGCGTTGCGCAGTCTCGACTGCCCCGGAACCGTGGGGAGTTGGGCGGCTCCGGGCGAGGACTGGGAGCCGATGCCCGGCGCAGTGCCGCCGCTCGCACTGGTGGAGGCGGCCGGGTCGACGCCGTCGCCGTGCGACCACAGGCCGGCCGCGAACAGACTGGCGAGCAGCCCGGCGGAGACGACGCCGACCCCGGTCAGCAGCGCCCGCGTGTTCCGCGGCACGCCCGGCGGCCGGCGTCCGGGCAGCGGGATACGGGGCAGAATGCGCGGACGCCCGCCGCCGTGCCGCGCGGAGCCGCTCGCGCGCGTTGCCTGTGGCGCACGGCCGGGACGGGAGTCGAGGTAGCGGCGCGCGCCCCAGCCGAGCACCGCCTCGGCGATGAGCACCCCCAACCCGCCCTCGAAATGGCTCAGTTGTTCGGCGGCGGAACGGCAGTAACGGCACTCCGCCAGATGCTGCTGGACGTCCGGCAGCAGCGCGCCGCCCCGGCGAATCGGAACATCGAGGAGACGGTTGTAGAACCGGCAATCCTTGCTCGGCGCGAGTTCCCGATGGGCATGTACACAACCTTCGCGGAATTTTTCACGTGCCTGTTCGAGTGCCGCCGACGCGGTGTCGGTATCCATGCCGAGCAGTGCGGCGGGAACGGTTATGGACTCCGCTTCGACCTCGGTGTGCCAGAGCAGGCAGCGGGAGAGTCCGGGAAGGGCCTGGAAAGACCGCTCGGCGAGCCTGCGGTTTTCGGGCGTCATGGACTTCGCCGTACGTATACCGCGCCCGCCGGAGGGTTTCTGCAGCTCCGGCAGAACGCTGGATATCCGGTCCTCGGCGGACCACAGGCGGACCGTCTCGCGTACGGCCACCAGAATCCGGGGGCGCAGCGCGAGCGCGGGCTCGCCCAGCGCCAGCCGGTCGAGGACCTGGTGGAAGGCGGACGCCGTCACCATGGAGGCGAGGTCGGACGGGGAGGCCAGGCAGACGTCCGCATAGTCACGGGCGGGCTGCCAGTGCCGCGCCATCAGCAGCGCGACGGATTGGGCGACCTCGCCGTCGGGACGGCCCCTGAGCCGGGTGGCGAGGTTCTCGTCGGATTCTCCGGGAACGCCGCCGGGCGGCGGGTAAGGGGGACGAGGTGGGTGGGGGGTGGGCACTGAGCGGATTCCTTCCCACGCGCATGGGACACACAGGAGGGCGTGAATTCAGGTAGGTCCGTCCGGCCCGGTTTTCCGATTGGCCGATGGACACCCGGCCATTACACCCCCCGCACGGGTAGTTCACCCTTGCACAACACACTCATGACCAACAAGGCACTTGGGCAACATCTGCCTCTTTGAAGGTTGGTCAGAAACGGCGACAACTCGCCTCGCCTGCATGAGCTTTCGTCATTCCATGCGCCCCGTGTGAAACAGGCGCACGCGCCGGGGCACCGCGCACGCTCCCGGCGTGCACCACCCCGTAGTGCACTGGGTAGCGGCCCTTCTCGGAGGCCCTGCGCAGGACGGCGGCTCTCCTGCGCCGCACGGGCCGCCGGCCTTGTTCCTCCCGCCCTCGGTCGGCGGCCCCGGGGGCGGGTCGTCGCGGCTGCGGTCGGCGGCCCTCAGATCTGCCAGGAGCGCAGCCGGTCGGCCGCGCCGTAGACGTCGGCCTTGCCGGAGATCAGATCGCGGGCCAGGTCGACCAAGGCTCCATAGGGCGGGTCGATGCCGACATCGCTGACGAACATGTACGCCACGGCTGTCGCGCAGGCGAAGCGGGCATTGGCCGAGGGCAGGGGCTTGAGCAGGGCGAGGGTGTGCAGCAGGGCGGCGGCCCGCCAGGCGGGGTCGGAGTCCACGCCGAGGCGCGGCGGGTCCACGCGGTGGCGGGCGACGGCGGCGACCAGCGCCGAGAAGTCGTTGATGGTGGGCTGGTCCGGCAGGACCTCTTCGTGGCGCTGGAGCAGCCAGGGCACATCGATATGGATGACGGGTGCCATCGGTCAGGCGACCCGCCCCTCACCGGCGTGGGCGGGTTCGTCGTCGGGGAAGGCGGCGGCGAACTCGTCGGCGTGGGAGGCGAAGAAGCGGCGGAACGCCTCCGCGCCCTCCTGCAGCGCTCGGTGCCGGGCTATGTCCGCTGCGGCCGCCTCGCGCACGAGGGCCTTCATCGACGTACCGCGCTCCTTGGCGATCTGCCGCAGGTCCTCTAGTTCGCGGTCGCTGAACTCGACATTCAGGGCTGGCATGCCTTCACGGTACCGCCGGGGTACTCACGCGTAAATAGTCGCTGGTCACAGCACCTTTCAAACGGTACCTCCAGGCGCCGGTCCCGACTGAGGACCAGGTCCGTTTCCCGCCGGTTCCGGGCGGCGCGGCGCAGCAGACTTGAGCCATGACGACGTACACGAAGATCGACAGTCCGGTGGGTGAGCTGCTGCTGGTGGGCGAGGGCGGGGCCCTCGCCTCGCTGTCCCTGCCGGGGCAGCGCAGCGCGCCCGTCGTCCGTGCCGACTGGCGGCGCGACGACGAGGCGTTCGGGGAGGCCGTCCGACAGCTCTCCGCCTACTTCACCGGCCGGCTCCCCCGCTTCGAGCTGAGCCTCGCCCCCGAGGGGACGGAGTTCCAGCAGCTGGTGTGGCGGGCGCTCGACGCGATCCCGTACGGCACCACGACGACGTACGGGGAGCTCGCGGCCCGACTCGACGTGCCGCGCTCCGAGATCCGCGCCGTGGGTGCCGCGATCGGCGCGAACCCGCTCCTGATCGTCCGCCCCTGCCACCGCGTGATCGGCACCGACGGTTCGATGCGCGGGTACGCGGGCGGCGTCGAGCGCAAGGTGCGGCTGCTCACCCATGAGGGTGCGCTGCAGCCGATGCTGGGATGACGGGAGGAGACGACGTGACGCTCACCGAGGCCCAGGCCCGCAGGCGGGTCGACGGCACCGAATGGGCGGCCCTCACCGCCGAGTTGGACCTCCACGGCAGCGCGCCGACGGGGCCGCTGCTGACGCCCGCCGAGTGCCGCGACCTGGCGGCGCTGTACGAGAAGCCGGAGCTGTTCCGGACCACGGTCGACATGGCACGGCACCGCTTCGGTTCCGGCGAGTACCGGTACTTCACCCATGACCTGCCGGCCCCGGTGGCCGCCCTGCGGGCCGCCCTCTACCCGCGGCTGCTGCCGATCGCGCGGGACTGGGCGGCCCGGCTGGGCCGCCCGGCACCGTGGCCGGACTCCCTCGAGGAGTGGCTGGAGGCCTGTCACACGGCCGGACAGGACCGCTCGGCGCAGATCCTGCTGCGCTACACCGAGGGCGACTGGAACGCCCTGCACCGTGACGTGTTCGGCGACATGCTCTTCCCGCTTCAGGTGGTCGTCGGCCTCGACGAGCACGGCAGCGACTACACCGGCGGCGAGTTCCTGATGGTCGAGCAGCGGCCACGGGCCCAGTCCCGGGGCACCGCGACCGCGCTCCGGCAGGGCCATGGGCTGGTCTTCACCACCCGGGACCGGCCGGTGCGCACCAAGCGCGGCTGGTCGGCCGGAGCGATGCGGCACGGTGTGAGCGCCGTCCGCTCCGGCCGCCGGCGGGCGCTGGGCATCGTCTTCCACGAGGCGTGAGCGCTCCTCGCACCCCTTCTTTCAGGCTCCGGCCCACAGCCCCCTGCGGCGGTAACTCCCCTCCCAGAACAGCCGGTTGAGAACGCGTACCGGGGGCGGCAGGGCGCCGAGGAAACGCGCGCGGTCCGTCGGCGGGGTGCCGTCCACGATCCACGGTACGAACACCGAGGCGCCGCGCAGGCCCTGGGTCTCGCGGATGCGGCCGGTGAAGGCGGCCCAGTCCACGGCCGTCAGGACGTCCTGCATCAGCGGCAGCGCGCTGTCCTCCTCGTGTTTGAGGTGGTCGTCGAGGGTTGCCGTCAACGCCCGTACCAGATCGGGCAGTTCGGGCGCCTGGTCGTCCAGAGCGGTGGCGACGGCATCCAGCAGCGGGTCGATGCGGGAGTGTTCCGCCTCCATGTCGTCCAGCAAGGCGAGTTCCCTCGGGCGCCCCGCGACGCGCTCCCGCACACGCGGCCACAGGTCGCTGTCCTCGGCGGTGTGGTGGATGTGCAGCTGGAGCGTGAAGTTCTCCCATCCGGCACGCACGCCGGGGGTGTGTGCGCGGCCCTCGGCGACGGCCTGCGCGAGGCGTTCCAGGTCGCGTCGGAAGGCGTCGTGGGAGGCGTACATGGCGGTGAAGTCGATACTCATCGGGCGGCTTCCTCCAGTTCGGTCTCGTTGATCGGCAGGGCATGGGGGTTGGCGGACGGGCCGCGGTGGCGTCGTACGGCGAGACAGGCGAGCACCCCGGCCAGCAGTACGGCGGCGGACACGTACACGGCGGGGCCCATCGCGTCGACGAAGCCGTGGCCGAAGACCTGTCCGCCGAGGGCGCGCATGCGCTCGGCGACGTCCTGTGGCACACCGTGCGGCGCGCCGCCCTGCTGCCGGGCGCCGACGTCGGACTCGGCCTTGGAGAAGGCGGCGACGAAGGAGTCCCGGTATGCGGCGGGCAGCCGTCCGGCACTCTCGCGGGCCCGGTCGGTGAGGGCGGAGGCGAGCTGGTTCTGCAGCACCGCGCCGACGACGGCGCCCGCGAGGACCGAGCCGACCTGCCTGAGCGCGTTGGTGACGCCGGAGGCGGCTCCGGCCAGCCGGGCCGGGACGCCCCGCATGACCTCGGTGGCGAAGGGCGCGAAGGTGCAGCCGACGCCGAGGCCGGTGAGGAAGAGCGGCAGGGCGATGGCGAGCCATCCGGAGCCGACGTCGGCGACGGTCACGACCCAGGTCAGCCCGCCGGTCCAGGCGAGCAGCCCGCTCATCAGGATGTACTTGCCGCCGACCTTGTCGGACAGGGCTCCGGCGGGCCCCGCGGTCACGAACGAGCCGAGTGCCACGGGCAGCAGCACCAGACCGGACTTGAGGGCGCTGAAGCCCAGGACGGACTGCAGGTAGATCGTCAACGGCAGGAACATGCCGACGACGCCGAAGGCCACCGTGACGCCTACGAGGTTGACCAGGGTGAAGTTGCGGTCCCGGAAGAGCGCGAACGGGACGAGGGGTTCGTTCGCCTGTTGGCCGCGCTCGTGCAGCAGGAATCCCGCGAACAGGGCGGCGGCCAGGGTGAACAGGCTCCAGATCCAGCGGTTCCAGTCGTAGCGCTGTCCCTCGGTGAGCCCGAAGGCCAGGCAGAACAGGGCGGTCGAGGCGAGCAGGACGCCGAGGGTGTCGAAGCGGTGCCGGACGGTGCGCTGCGCGCCGGGGATGATCGCGAAGGTCATCAGCAGCACGACCGCCCCGATCGGCAGGTTGACGTAGAAGATCCACCGCCAGCTGAGGTGGGTGATCAGTGCCCCGCCGAGGATCGGGCCGAGCGCGCCGGAGGCACCTGCCACGGTGCCCCAGATGCCCATCGCCACTCCGCGCCGGTCGGCCGGGAACACCTCGGCGATGATCGCGAGGGTCTGCGGCATCAGCAGCGCCGCGCCCAGCCCCTGTACCGCCCGGAACGCGATGAGCTGGGCGGGGTCCCGGGCGAGGCCGCAGGCGAGGCTCGCCAGGGTGAACAGGGCGACTCCGGCGGCGAACAGGTTGCGTTTGCCGCGCAGGTCGCCGAGGCGTCCACCGGTGATCAGCAGGACGGCCAGCGCCAGGGTGTAGGCGTTGACGACCCACAGGATCTCGTCCAGGGACGCGTTCAGGTCCTCGCCCAGCTGCGGGATCGCGATGTTCACGATCGTCAGGTCGAGCAGCGTCATGAAGAACCCGAGGGAGAGGGTGATCAGGATCGCCCACGGGTTTCCGTGCCATTTCTTGAACACGATGTCGGTCTCCTCGCGGTCGGACTCGAGTCGGTCTCGTGTCGGACTCGCGTTCAAGAGGGCCGGACGGCGAGCTGGTGTGACACGGCGCGGAATTGGTGAGAGGTAGGTCACATCGCGCCCGTTCCATGTCACATTCGGCCCCCTCCCGGCCCTCGAAGTAGTGAGCGCGGCACGGGGAGGCCCACACATGACGCACAGCACCGGAAGTCCAGTCACCGACGAGGCGACCGATGTCTTCATGAACCATCGGGAGCTGTTGTTCAGCCTCGTCTACAACATGCTGGGCAGCGTCGCCGACACCGAGGACGTACTGCAGGAGACCTGGCTGGCGTGGTCGGGCCGGGGTACCGACGGGATCACCAACCCGCGCGCCTACCTGGTCCGGATCGCCGTCAACCAGGCGTTGCAGCGGCAGGCGGTGATCACCCGCCGCCGCGAGACGTATGTCGGCCCGTGGCTGCCCGAGCCGCTGGTCGCCGACGACGCGAGCGCCGACGACCCGGTGCTGCGGGGCGAGTCGGTGTCCCTGGCGATGCTCGTGGTCCTGGAGGCACTGACCCCGCTGGAACGCGCGGTGTTCGTTCTGGGCGAGGTGTTCGGCTACGCCCACACCGAGATCGCGGAGATCATCGACCGCAGCCCGGCGGCCGTACGTCAGCTGGCGCATCGCGCGCGGGACCATGTGCTCGCCCGACGGCCGCGCTACCGGGCGCACCCACGCGTCCGGCAGGAGGCCACCGAGCGGTTCGTGCGGGCGGCGCTCGGCGGGGACATCGCCGAGCTGATGGAGATCCTGGCGCCGGACGTCACGGTGTGGACGGACGGCGGCGGCAACCACAGGCCGGCGGTGCTGCGCCCGGTGCACGGCCGGGACAAGGCGGTCCGCCTGATCACCTCGTACGCGGCGCGGCGCGGCCCCCAGCAGCTCGACCTGCGCTACCGCCGGGTCAACGGCGACGACGCCGCGGTGCTGTACCAGGGCGACTCGCCGTACGCGGTGATGGTCATGGACCTCACGTCCGAGGGCGACCGCGTCAACGGCGTCTACATCGTCACCAACCCCGACAAGCTCACCCACGTGCACAGGGACGAAGACGAGGAGGGCGAGTGAGCGCCACGGAGACAGCGGGCCGGGGCGAGCGCGTCGCCGACTGGCTCGACGGACGCCTCGGCATCCACTCGCTGGGCAGGAAGTTCCTGCGCAAGGTGTTCCCGGACCACTGGTCGTTCCTGCTCGGCGAGATCTGCCTGTACAGCTTCGTCGTGCTGGTCCTGACCGGCGTGTATCTCACCCTGTTCTTCCATCCGTCGATGAACGAGGTGACGTACCACGGCAGTTATGTCCCGCTCAACGGCGTGCGGATGTCGGAGGCGTACGCCTCCACGCTGCACATCAGCTTCGACGTGCGCGGCGGGCTGCTGATCCGGCAGCTGCACCACTGGGCGGCGCTGGTCTTCGTCGCCGGGATGCTGACGCACATGATGCGGCACTTCTTCACGGGTTCGTTCCGCAGGCCCCGTGAGGTCAACTGGCTGTTCGGCTGGCTGCTGCTGTTCCTCGGCCTGTTCGAGGGCCTGTTCGGCTACTCGCTGCCGGACGACCTGCTGTCGGGCACGGGCCTGCGCTTCGTCAACGGCGCGCTGCTGTCGGTGCCGGTCGTCGGGACGTATCTGTCGATGTTCCTGTTCGGCGGTGAGTTCCCGGGCCATGACATCGTGGCCCGCTTCTACTCGCTGCACATCCTGCTCATCCCCGGCATCATGGCGGCGCTCGTCGTGGCGCACCTCATCCTGGTCGTGTACCACAAGCACACGCAGTTCGCGGGTCCGGGACGCACCGAACGCAATGTCGTCGGAACACCGTTCATGCCGGTGTACCTGGCGAAGGCGGGCGGGTTCTTCTTCCTGGTCTTCGGCGCGCTGACGCTGGTCGCGGCCGTGGCGACGATCAATCCGGTCTGGGTGTACGGCCCCTTCCGGCCCGACCAGGTCTCCACGGGCGCGCAGCCCGACTGGTACCTGGGCTTCGCGGAGGGCCTGGTCCGGGTGATGCCGGGCTGGGAGATCACCCTGTGGGGTCACACGCTCGTCCTCGGCGTGCTGATACCGGTCGTGGTCTTCCCGCTGCTCCTCGTCTTCATCGGGATCTACCCGTTCCTGGAGGCGCGGGTGACCGGCGACAAACGCGAGCACCACCTCCTGGACCGCCCGCGCAACCGCCCCGTCCGCACCGCGATCGGCGCCGCCTGGATCAGCCAATATCTGATCCTTCTGGCGGGCGGCGGCAACGACATCGTGGCCACCCGTCTGCATCTGTCGATCAACATGGTCACCTGGACGGTCCGCGTGGCGGTGTTCGTCCTGCCCGCGGTCGTCTTCGTCGTCACCCGCCGCATCTGTCTGGGCCTGCAACTCCGGGACGCGGAGCTGGTGTTGCACGGCAGGGAGACCGGTGTGATCAAGCGGCTGCCGCACGGCGAGTACGTCGAGGTGCACCAGCCGCTCGATCAGGCCGAGCTGCACACCCTCACCGCCCACCGGCGGCAGGGGGAACTCGTGGAACACGAGCCGCGGCCCGAGCTCGTGGAGCGCGAGCCGCAGCCCTGACGGGTCTCAGCCCTGGTCCGCCACGAACGACGCCATCCGGGACAGGGCCGCGTTCCAGTTGATGGCCGTCTCGTTGGTCGACCATGACTGGATGTCGTCGATGTAGCAGAACTGACCGACACAGCCCTGGAGCTTGCTCTGTGCGTAGGGATCCTGGATGGACGAGTTCGGCCCGCCCGCCAGGGTTCCGTGCGGCGGGTTCGGGAGCTTCGGGTCCAGTTCGTGTGCGTACCAACGGCTGTGCTGATTGTGGGAGTTGACCTCGCCGTAGCCGGTGACGTACGAGATGTTCAGCGCGTTGCGGCCCAGGATGTAGTCCATGCTCTGGACCGCGCCGTCCCGGTACTTGGCGGCACCCGAGATGTCGTACGCCGTCGCCAGGACGACCGCGTTGTTGAGGATCTGGTGGCTGGAGCCCCAGTCGTAGACGTTGTCGTCGGGTGCGTAGGGCATGCCGTACGGCTGTGACTTCAGGGTGGCCAGGTAGCGTTCGGCGCCCTTGACGACGGACTGGCGGATCCTGTCCCGGCCGGGCAGTTTGCTGGGCACGGTCGCGAGGTCCAGGCGGCCCGCAGCGGCCGTCCTTCCCCAGTCGAAGCCGAGCGGGCCGAAGATGTCGGCCGTGTTCACCGGGGAGTTGCGCACATAGTCCGCGAACTCCTTCTCGCCGGTGGTGAGGTACAGCTCCGCCGCCGCCCAGTAGAACTCGTCCGTCGCGTTGGTGTCGTCGTAGGTGCCGCCTCCGGTGCCGTCGCTCGCGGAGGCGTACATGGTGGGGTGGGCGAGCGCCGCCGTCCAGGCCTTGCGGGCCGCCGTGAGGGCCTTCGCCACGAAGGCGCGGTCGTAGGGGCGGTAGAGGCGGGCCGCCTGGGCGGCCGTCGCCGCCAGGTTGAGGGTCGCCTGGGTGGACGGCGGGTGCAGTTCGCGCTTCTGCGGGTCGTCGCTCGGCAGCAGGGGCAGGCCGGTCCACTGCGCGTCGTGGATCTTGTGATGGGCCATGCCGGCCAGCGGCTGCCCGTCGGGCACCTGCATCTTCAGCAGGAACTCCAGCTCCCAGCGGGCCTCGTCGAGGATGTCGGGCACCTTGTTCGCGCTCTCCGGGATGGCGAGGGTGCCGTCCCCCAGCTTCCCCGGCTCCCCCGTGCGGGCCAGCTTTTCGCGTTCGTAGGTGCTCAGCAGCTCCCAGGTGGCGATGCCGCCGTTGACGACGTACTTGCCGTGGTCGCCTGCGTCGTACCAGCCGCCGGTGACGTCGAGCGTGTAGTCGCACACGCCCGGCTGGCAGGGCACGTGGTCATCGCCCTGGTTCGGCGCCACATTGAGGTGCCCGGCGGCCCGGCCGTAGCCGGGACGCAGGTCGTCGCGGATCGCGATGCCGCTGCGCTGCGTGTAGTAGTACTTCACCGAGTCGAGGCGCAGTTGCTCGTAGGCGCCGGTGCCGATGTCGAACGGGCGGCTGGTCTCCCCGTCGGCGACGAGCGTGAAGCCCTTGCCCGGCCTGCGGTAGTCGCCGAAGTCGATCGAGTGGACGTTCTGCCCGGAGGAGACGTCGACCCCGCGCGGCTCGGTCCAGCCGTGGTCGACCGTCGCACCGTCGGCGTCCTTGAGCTGCCAGGGCAGTTTCGCGGTGGCGTCGGTGACGAGGGTGGCGTTCTTGGGGCCGGAGGGCAGATAGGCGACCTGGTTGACGCGGACCCGGGGTCCGGTGTCCGGCTGGTACACCTCGGGCGGTACACCGCCGAGCAGCGATATGTCGTCCATGCAGAATCGCCAGGCGTCAGCGCTGCCACCGGCCTGGAAGGCGACCTGGCCCTGGGTGGTGTCGACGGGTGAGGTGAAGGTGTACGAGTAGGTGTTGCCGGAGACGCTCAGTTGCGGGCTCACCTCGAAGTAGGTGTCGTACGGCGCCACTTGGAGCCCCACGACCGCCCGCACCACATGCCCTTCGGGCGAACCGGTAGCTTTGAAGCTGAACTTGTACGACTCTCCCTTCTTCAGGGTGACGTCGTTCTGGCCGACGGCGGCGTCCCAGCGGTTGGCGGTGCCGCCCGGCACGTCCGCGCAGAGCTGCCCCTCGGACAGGCCGGCAGTGACGTTGGTGGTGGTCCACCAGGGGTCGGTGGTGGTGTCGAAGGTGCCGTTCTTGAGCTGTTCGACCGGGTCGGCGGCGGCCGGAGGGGCCGGCACACCGGTCAGCGCCGTCCCCAACAGGGCCGTCAGGGTCAGCAGAACGGTTCTGCGTCGTTTCACGTCTGGGCTCCTCTGGCGGAGGTACGGGTGACGCTCGCCGACCCAACGGGGTGGGAGCGCTCCCAGATGCGGACGCAGCTCATGCTTGTTCGCGCCATGACACTCCGTCAACGGTCCGGACGGGACTGGTTTCCCGCCCGGACCGCTCCGGCCGCTCAGCCGCCCGGCGCCTCCCACTTGCTGATCCGCACGGCCCCGAGGACTTCGCCGGGGTGAGCGCTGGTCAGGGTGAGCCGCAGGCGGGAGCCGCGCGTCGCGTCGAAGGTGAGGACCGTGGGCGCGTCCGAGGCGGTGGCCCAGTCGACCGCCGACCCGGTGACGGGCACGTACCGGCGCCCGTCCCACACGGCCGCCTCGATCGACGCGGGCAGGCTGTGCGTCGCGTCAACGGTGAAGGAGACCTCCACCCGGTCGAAGGTCCGGGCCCTCCCGTAGTCCACCGAGACCCAGTCCTTTTCCCGCGCGCCGTTGAAGGCGGGCAGCAGGGCCGTGGCCGACTTGGCGAAGGCGTTGGACCAGCCGGTCGCCGCGTCCCCGTCGAGCATCGCGGCGGGCAGGGTGTCCGGGCGGCCGGAGTAACTGGCGTCCGCGTACGGGTAGTTCGGGGGCGCCGGGTGCTCAGGACCGAACGCTGCCGCCGGGGTGGTCGCGGCCGACCGGGCGGGCGTGGTGCGCGCGGTGGCCGTTCCTGCCCGCAGCCCCTCCGCCCGTGCGGTCACCTTCAGGGTGCCGGCCTCGGTGCCGGCGCGCACGATGGCAAGGGCCTTGCCGTGGAAGGCGCTGCGGGTGGTCGCCTGGTAGCGCTCGGCGCTCTCCTCCCGGCCGTTGTCGAGCCCCGCGAGGGATCCGCCCGTCACCTCGAAGGTGATCAGATGCTCCGCGTCGGGCACCACCACTCCGCGCGCGTCGACGACGTCCGCGGTCACGAAGGCCAGCGAACGCCCGTCCGCGGCAAGGGACTTGCGGTCCACCGTGAGCCGTACGGCATACGGTTCGCCCGCCGTGCGCAGCACGTCGGTGGCGACCACCTTCCCGTCCCTGCGGGCCACCGCCTTCAACTCCCCTGGCTGGAACGGTACTTTCCAGGTCAGGTGCAGCTTGCCGGCGCTGCCGTTCGGGCTGGTGTAACTGCCGGGGTAGGGGCCGGTGGTGAAGGTCTTGTCGTCACCGGTGGCCTCCGTGGTCTCCAGATACGCACGGCCGTCCGTGGTCCTCTTGGTGTCGAAGGTGCGCGTGCCGAGGGACTTTCCGTTGAGGTAGAGCTCGACGGTGTCGACGTTGGAGTAGGCCCACACCTCGACCGTGTCGCCCTGTTCGTGGTTCCAGCTCATGGGCAGCAGATGGACCATGGGCTCGCTGATCCACTGGCTCTGGAACAGGTAGTACATGTCCTTGGGGAAGCCGGCCGTGTCGACCGCGCCGAAGAAGGACGCCTTGACCGGGAAGACGTCGTACGGCGTCGGCTCGCCGATGTAGTCGATGCCGGACCACAGGAACTGCCCGGCGAACCACTTGCGGTCCCGGTCCTTCTTGTGGCCGTACTCGCCGCTCATCGTCCAGGAGGCGAGGTTGTTGTCGTAGGAGGAGACCTCGCGTCTGCCGGGCGTGTGGTTCTCGCCGGTGTTGAGGTGCTCGGGCTCCTGGTACGAGCCGCGGGTCGAGGTCTCCGACGAGGACTCCGACTCGAAGAGGAACAGCTTGGGGTACTTGGCGTGCAGGGCGTCGACCGACTTGGCGGTGTTGTAGTTGAGGCCGAGGCCGTCCAGCTTGGCGAGCATGAGGTCGGCCGCGGAGCCGGTGGCGGGCACACCGTGGTACTTGTCCGAGCCGATGACGACCGGCCGGGTGTCGTCCGCCGCCTTGATGGCACCGATGATCCGGTCCGCCATGGCCAGTCCGGCGGTGGAGGTGGAGTCGGGTATCTCGTTGCCGATGGACCACAGCACCACGGCGGGCGAGTTGCGGGCCGCGAGCACCATCTCGGTGGCGTCCTTCTCGCACCACTCGTCGAAGAAGCGGCCGTAGTCGTACGTGGTCTTGCCGGTCCGCCAGCAGTCGAAGGCCTCCACCATCATCACGATGCCCAGCTCCTCGCAGACCTGGATCATCTGTGGCGAGGGCGGGTTGTGCGAGGTGCGGAAGGCGTTGACGCCCATCGACTTCATGATGGTCATCTGCCGGCGCACGGCGTCGATGCTGATCGCGGCGCCGAGGGCACCCTGGTCGTGGTGCAGGTCCACGCCCTTGATCTTGGTGTGGGTGCCGTTGAGGGAGAAGCCCTCGTCGGGGTCGAAGCGGTAGGTGCGGATCCCGAAGGGGGTGCGGTAGGTGTCGACGGTCCTGCCGCCGACGCGCAGTTCGGTTTCCAGGGTGTAGCGGTGCGGGGCCTCGAAGTCCCACAACTTCGGGTCGGGAACGGTGAGTTCGTGGGTTTCGGCCGTCTTGTCGGTGACCGCGACCGTAGTGGTGGCGCGGGCCGCCGTGCGGCCGTCGGGGTCCTTGACCGTCGAGCGGATCTCGACCCGGCTCGCGGCACCGGACTCGTTCACCACCGAGGTCCGTACGCGTACGACGGCCCGCTCGCCGGTGATGTCCGGCGTGGTGACGCGGGTGCCCCAGCGTTCGACGTGCACCGGCTCGGTGACGACCAGGCGGGCCTCGCGGTAGATGCCGCTGCCCGAGTACCAGCGGCTGCTGGGGAGTTGGTTCTGCACCTTGACGGCGATCACGTTCTCGGTGGTGCCGTCGGTGTGCAGCAGGTCGGTCAGGTCGAAGGCGAAGCCGGTGTAGCCGTAGGGGTGCTGGCCGGCCTGGGTGCCGTTGCAGTAGACGTAGGAGTCCATGTAGACGCCGTCGAACTCCACCGAGATCCGTTTGCCGGCTAAGGCGGGCGGCAGGGTGAAGGCGAGGCGGTACCAGCCGAGGCCGCCGGGGAAGAAGCCGGTGCCGCTGGTGGTGCCGTGCTCGGTGGTCGGGGTCTGCTCGATGCTCCAGTCGTGCGGCACCGCCACCTCGCGCCAGCCCGAGTCGTCGTAACCGGGGTCGGCGGCCTGTGCGTAGGCCCCACTCGGATCGGTGATCCCGTCCGGGTTGACCAGCGCGAACCGCCAGCCGTCGCGCAGCGCCACGGTGCGGCGGCCGGATCCGCCCGCGGCGGACTCGGCGGCCCGGGCCGCCGGAGTGGCAAGAAGCGCTCCGGCGGCCGGCGCGGCGGCGGAGGCGAGCAGAACCGATCTCCGAGTCACTGTCATGGCGGCTCCCCCTCATCAGGGCCCAGAAGTACTCACAACTGATCGCGAACAAACAGATTCTGACGCGGCGCCACACAGGGCCGTCAAGGGTGCGGTGACGCTCTTCTGCCCCACGCGCCACAACGGCCGGAATTGCCCCTTGACCGGGCCGCCGCGCACCCATGGGGGTTCCCGTCCCTGCGGCTCCCCGACGGACTAGGCTGGCACTCAAGTGACCCGGCGGTTCACTGTGAGTGTTCGCGATGGAGTGGCGACGATGAGCCCGGAGTATCCGTTCGACGAGACCGCGACGGCGCGGGCTGTCATCGATGAATCCGGCACGCTTCTCGAGTGGAACCCGGGTGCGGAGCGACTGCTGGGCTGGCCCGTCACCGAGGTGGTGGGCCGCCCCGGTGGGAATCTGCTGATCGACAGGGATGTCCTAGCGCCCGCCGGGACCCGCTGGGACGGCACCGTGCAACTGCGCCACCGCGACGGCCGCGAGGTGTCCGTCTGGCTGCTCGCCCACCATCGTCCGTCGCAGAGCGACACGCCCGGCCGGTGGCTCCTCTTCAGCCCGCTGGACGGCGACGCCCCGCACTCCCCCGACGACCCGCTGGCCCAGGCGGCGCTCACCCAGTCGCCCTGCGCGGTCGCCGTGTACGACGAGCGGCTGCGGCTGAGACGGGTCAACGACGCCATGGCCGAGGTGATCGGCCTGCCCGAGGAGCGCGTGCGGGGGCTTCGCCTGGCCGAGATCGGCGGCAAGCCGCAGAGCGAGGAGCTCGAGGCGCACATGGTGCAGGTGCTCACCACCGGGCGCCCGCTGGACGTCCAGACGTACATGCGCTCCGGCGGCGAGGACCGCGCGCACGCCTGGCTGGCCCGGATGGCGCCGGTCACCGACGCCGAGGGACGGGTGCGGGGCGTGTGCCTGGCCGCGCACGACTTCACCGACAACTACCTTGCCCGGGAGCGGCTGCAGCTGGTCAACGAGGCGAGTGTGCGCATCGGATCCACGCTCGACGTCACCCGTACGACGCAGGAGCTCGTGGACGTTCTCGTCCCGGCCCTGGCCGACCTGGTCAGCGTCGACCTGCTGGACCTCCAGGAGCACGGCGGCGAGCCCCCGCTCAGGCTGACCGCCCCCATCGGACTGCGCCGGGCCGCACACCTCTCCGTCAATCCCGGCACGCCCGAGGCCGTCCTCCAGCCCGGTCAGCTGGAGCACTACCCGGCGGGCTCGCCCCAGGCCGACTCACTGGTCGCGGGCCGCACGATCGTCGCGTCCATCTCCTCGGGCGCCCTCGACCAGTGGCTCAGCTGGCACAAGACCCGCGCCGAGCGGGTCAAGGAGTACGGCATCCACTCCACGATGTCCGTGCCGATCCGGGCCCGCGGTCAGACCCTCGGTGTCGCGGTCCTCACCCGGTTCCGGCGACCGGACCCCTTCTCCGCGGACGACATCCTGCTGGCCGAGGAGATCACCACGCGGGCCGCCGTCTGCATCGACAACGCCCGCCGCTTCTCCCGCGAACGGGAGACCGCCCTCGCCCTGCAGCGCAGCCTGCTGCCCCGCTCGCTGCCGCGTACGGCCGCCGTGGACGCCGCCTCGCGCTATCTGCCGGCGGCCCGGGCGGGTGTGGGCGGTGACTGGTTCGATGTGATCCCGCTGTCGGGGATGCGGGTCGCCATGGTCGTCGGGGACGTCGTCGGGCACGGCATCCAGGCCTCGGCCACCATGGGCCGGCTGCGCACCGCCGTGCGCACCCTCGCCGACATAGACCTCGCCCCCGACGAACTGCTCACCCACCTGGACGATCTGGTCGTCCGGCTGTCCGCGGAGGCCGGAAACGAGGGCAGCCCCGGCGAGGTCGGCGCCACCTGCCTGTACGCGGTCTACGATCCGGTGTCCCGGCGCTGCACCCTGGCCCGGGCCGGGCATCCGCCGCCGGTCCTGGTCCCGCCGGGCGGCGTTCCGCAGCAGGTGGACCTGCCGGCCGGGCCACCGCTGGGCCTGGGCGGGCTGCCCTTCGAGTCGGCCGAGCTGGAGCTGCGTGAGGGCAGCGTGCTGTCGTTCTACACGGACGGGCTGATCGAGACCCGCGACCAGGACGTCGACGCCGGCCACCGGATGCTGTGCGACGCGCTGAAGACGTACTCCGACTCGCTGGACGAGACCTGCGACCGGGTGCTGCACGCCCTGTTGCCGTCGGGTGGCGCCCTGGACGACGTGGCCCTGCTGCTGGCCCGCACCCGCGGGCTGCCGTCCTCGCAGGTGGCGACCTGGCACATCCCCGCCGACCCGGCACTGGTCGCGCCGATCCGCAAGCAGGTCGTCGAGCAGCTGGACGGCTGGGGGCTGCAGGAGGCGGCGTTCACCGCCGAGCTGGTGGTGAGCGAACTCGTCACGAACGCGATCCGGTACGGCGCGCACCCCATCCGGCTGCGGCTGATCCACGACGAGGCCACGCTGATCTGCGAGGTGTCGGACACCAGCCACACGGCTCCGCATCTACGGCGCGCCAAGACGTGGGACGAGGGCGGGCGGGGGCTGCTGCTGGTGGCTCAGCTGACGCAGCGGTGGGGAAGCCGGCACACCGCTGACGGGAAGACGATCTGGGCGGAGATCGGACTGCTCGACGAGTAGCGCTCCGCGGGTTGTGCGGTAACGGGTCGTCTTTCGTCTGCGGCACCGTTGTGGCTGGTCGCGCCCGCGCGGCGGAGCCGCACATGGATACAGCCCCGCGCCCCTTTGGGGCGCTACTGATCAGGGCGCTTCCAGCAGCCAGGGCCTGATCTGTTTGCGGGCCTCGTGCAGGCGCGACTTGAAGGTGCCGAGGGGGATGCCGGTGCGCTCGGCTGCCTCTGCGTAGTCGAGCTGGCAGATGTCGCGGTAGACCAGGGGATCGACGAGTTGGGGGTGTTCGCGTTCCAGGCGGTCCAGGGCCTCCAGCAGGTCGAGTCGGGAGCCGGCGATGACGCTGGTCGTGCGGGGGTCGGTGAGCCGGCCCGCGTCGATGGGGGCCGGCTGTTCGGCGGAGCGCCGCTTGAGTGCGCGGTACTTCTGGCGGCAGCAGTTGGCGACGACCGTGTAGAGCCAGGTGCTGAAGCGGCTGCTGCCCTGGAAGGTGGAGATCTTCCGCGCGACCTGGAGCAGGACGTCCTGCGCGGCCTCCTCCGCGTCCTCTCGGCAGGGCAGGAACCGGCCGCAGCGCCGGACCACCTCGGGCCTGATCGCCCGGAGCAGTCCCTCCAGCGCCGCCGGGTCGCCCGCCGCGGCGCTGCGGGCCAGGTCCTCGGTGGGCGCGACCTGGGGCTCTCCTCGGGAACGATCCACGTCCAGGCATGATAGTCGTATGCATTCCGTCGAGCGGATCGGGCGCTACCGCCTCGAACGTCGCCTGGGCACGGGCGCGTTCGGCACGGTCTGGCTGGCCCATGACGACGAGCTCGACGCGCCGGTGGCGGTCAAGGTCCTCGCCGACAACTGGTCCCACCGGCTCGATGTACGGGAGCGGTTCCTGGCCGAGGCGCGGATGCTGCGGCGGGCGGGTTCGGACCGGGTGGTGCAGGTCTACGACATCGGTGAACTCCCCGACGGGCGGCCGTACTTCGTGATGGAGTACGCCGACGGCGGCACCCTCGCCGATCTGGCGGCCGGCGGTCCGCTGCCGGTGGCGGACGCGCTGCGGCTGACGGCGCTGGCCGCCCGGGGTGCGGCGGCGCTGCATGCGGCGGGGATCGTGCACCGGGACATCAAGCCGAGCAACGTGCTGCTGTGCTCCTCCCCCGACGGCGCCTCGCGGGTGCTGCTGGCCGACCTCGGACTTGCCAAGAGTCTGGCGGAGGCGTCGGGGCTCACGCAGGCCGCCGGTTCGGCGGGGTACCGGCCGCCCGAGCAGGCCGAACCCGGCGTCGGCATCGACGCCCGGGCCGATGTGTACAGCCTGGGCGCGGTCGCCTACCACCTGGTCACCGGCGCGGTTCCGGGTGAGCCGGGCAGGGTCGTACGGCCCGACCGGCTGCGCCCGGATCTGGCTCCTGCTGTCCGGCGGGCCCTGATGCGGGCGCTGGCGCCGGACCGCAGACGCCGCTGGCCCGGTGCCGTGGCCTTCGCGCAGGAGCTGGAACGACTCGCCGCCTCCGGCCGCCGGCCCCGAAGACACCGGACCGCTCTCGCCCTTACCGGTGCCGTGGCCGTGGTCGCGGCCGTCGGTGTGACGCTGGCGCTGGTCGACCGGCAGGGTCCGGCCACCACGGGGGTGCGGGTCTCGGACACGACCGGCACGGTCGTGGCCGAGGTTCCCCGCGGCTGGGACCGGCAGGTACGCGACTCCGGGTGGGATCCGCGGGCGCTCGGCCTGCCACCGGGTCATGAGCCGGGGTTCGCGGTCGCGGACCGTCTGACCGCGTGGCAGGACCTGACGGCCGAGGTCAACGGCGTGCTGGTGGGCCTGAGCGAGCACGGCGACCTCACGGCCGCGGTGAACGCCCTCACCCACCCGGGCTGCCACTACGACGGCGCACGCGCCTACACCGGCGCCGTCTGGCACGGCAGGGTCCGTGTCTGGGACGGCTGCCCGGGCGGCGGGTCGGTCACGGAGGCCGCGCTCGCCCCGGCGGACGGCAGCGCGCAGACTCGGGTGTACGTACAGATCCGACAAAGCGGCCGAGCGCAGGCGACCGACCGCATCCTCGCCTCCGTACGCATCGGAAGCTGATGCGGAACACTCGGGCCGCGCGCGAACTTTTTCGTCCCGGCACGCATCGGACCTGCATGACGGGGCACATCAGCGCCGTACGCACACGCCACGACGTGTGCGAGGAATCTCCGGGAGTGTTGAGGCACATGGCGAAGAAGTCCCCCTCCGTCCACCGGCCGGCCCTGCTCGCGAGTGCGGTCGCGGTGCTCGGTCTGCTGACGGCCTGCGGCAGCAGTGGCGGCGGCACGGCGAGCACTCCGGCGACGCTGCCCGGTACGGCAGCGCCCGCCACCGGCGGCCACCACAGCACCGACCGGGCGAGCGCGTCCGCCTCCACGGCGAGCACCGCTCCCGGCGGGGCCACCCTGACCGCGTCGGCGGCGCAGTCGACGCCGGCCGGCACCACGGGAGGCCGTTGCCACACCTCCCAGCTGCGGGCGACCGTCGGGCAGAACGACCCCGGCGCCGGACAGGAGAACTTCCCGGTCGTCCTGACCAACGCCTCTTCCCGCACCTGCACGGTGCGCGGCTATCCCGGTGCCGCGTTCGTGGACGCGTCGGGCCGGCAGCTGGGCCCGGACCCGAAGCGCTCCTCGGGCACTCCCACGACGGTGACGCTGGCGCCGGGCAGGAGCGCCTGGGCCGGGCTGACCTTCTCCAACCCGGACGTCAGCGGCGCGCACGCGGACACCCCCGCCTCACTGCTGGTCACGCCCCCGGATGAGCGCGACCATCTCACGGTGACGTGGAAGGGCGGCCAGGTCCCCGTCTCCGGCAACGCCTCCTCGGTGTTCCTGACGGTACTCAGCCCGGGCACCGGCCCCTGAGCGGGCAGGGCCCCCGGCGGAGCTCTTACCGTGACCTGTTTTCATTGAGGGTCCCGCCCTGATCTGCCCTGATCCGCCCTGAAGGACCCTGCCCTGAACACCGCGCTCGCCGAAATACTCTCCGCCGCCCTGCTCGTCGCAGTCCTCGCCTGGGCGGTGGTGCGCCCGAAGGGCCTGCCGGAGGCCGTGCTGGCGGTTCCGGCCGCGGGGATCGTGATCGCCACCGGCGCGATCTCCCTGGACCACGCCCGGGCGGAGGCCGCGAGCCTCGGGCCCGTCATCGGCTTCCTCGCGGCCGTGCTGGTGCTGGCCCACTTCTGTGACGTGGAGGGGCTGTTCCAGGCGTGCGGGGCGTGGATGGCCCGGCGGGCGGCGGGCTCTCCCGGGCGGCTTCTGGCGGCGGTCTTCGTGCTGGCGTCGGCGATCACCGCCGTGCTCAGCCTGGACGCCACGGTGGTGCTGCTGACTCCGGTGGTGCTCGCCACCGCCGCCCGGGCCGGGGTGCGGGCCAGACCGCATCTGTACGCGTGCGCCCACCTGTCGAACACGGCCTCGCTGCTGCTTCCCGTCTCCAATCTCACCAACCTGCTGGCCTTCGAGGCGAGCGGACTGAGCTTCACCCGGTTCGCGGCGCTGATGGCACTGCCCTGGCTGGTCGCCATCGGCGCCGAGTATCTGGTCTTCCGGCGGTTCTTCGACGAGGACCTGGCCGCGTCCGTCCACTCCCCCGAACCCGGCCAGACGCCCGCGCTGCCGCTGTTCGCGCTGGTCACCGTGGGGTGCACGCTGGGTGGATTCGTCGTGGCCTCCGCGGCCGGCATCGACCCGGCCTGGGTGGCCGCGGCGGGCGCGCTGGTGCTGGCCGGCCGCGCGCTCCTACGGCGCAGGGCGACCCCGCTGTCGGTGGTGCGGGCCTCGTCCCCGGCGTTCCTGGCGTTCGTCCTCGCGCTCGGCATCGTGGTGCGGGCGGTGGTCGACAACGGGCTCGCCGACGCCCTCGGCCATGTGCTGCCCGGCGGCGCGGGGCTGCTCGCGCTGCTGGGCATCGCCGCGCTGGCCGCCGTACTGGCGAACCTGATCAACAATCTGCCCGCGGTGCTGGTCCTGCTGCCGCTGACCGCCGCCGGTGGGCCCGGTGCGGTGCTGGCGGTGCTGCTCGGGGTGAACATCGGGCCGAACCTGACGTACGCGGGATCGCTGGCAACGCTGCTGTGGCGGCGCATCGTGCAGCGGCACGGCCAGGAGGTGCAGCTCGGGGAGTTCACCCGGCTCGGCCTGCTCGCCACCCCGGCCGCGCTCGTCGCGGCCGTGGCGGCGCTGTGGCTGTCGCTTCAGGTGGCCGGCTGAGCTCGGCGGTCAGTGGTGGCCGCCACCGCCGTATCCGTAACCGTTGCCGTATCCATAGCCCGGGCCGTAGCCGCCCCATCCGCAGGAGGACGGGTTGTAGTAGCAGTACTGGTTCGAGGGGTAGGGGTTCGTCGGGGTCGGCCACGCGGCGGAGGGAGCAGCGGACGGCCTGGACGGCGTGGGTGTGGGGCTCGGGGTCCTCGCGGCCTTGGGGGTGGCCTTCGGTGTGGGCGAGGGGCTGTTGTCGGCGTCCCAGTTGACCACCTGCATCTGCAGGTCGGCCTTGGACGTGTCGAACCCCCAGCGCTGGGCGGTGCCGTCGTCGCGGGTCTTGACGACCAGGGCGCCCGAGCCGTCAGTGGCCGCGGGGGTCAGGGCCAGGTCCTGGTTCCAGCGCGGCACCAGGGTGCCCTGCAGGGTGAAGTCGTAGCGGATGTTCTTGGCCCCCGGCTCGGAGTCGCCCGTGCACGGGGCGAGCTGCACCGAGTAGCCGAGGTGGGAGTCCAGGCACAGGTCGGGGTCCGTGGCACTGCGCAGACGGCCGTCGGTCTCGTACGTCCACTGCTGGACGGATGCCGAGGAGCAGTCGGCGAGTTCGGTCTCGGCTCCCTTGACGGCCTTCTTGCCGACGACGGCGACGCACAGCCCGGAGTCGGCGTTGTGCAGTTTGCCGCGGATGGTGCCCTGGGAACCCGTGCTGGTACCGACCCAGGAGGGGCCCGCAGACGGTGTGCCCGCGCCGCTGCCGGGGGTCTCGGAGGGGTGGTCGCCGTCGGCCGTGGTGGTGCCGTCGCCGGAGCCGAGGACGGACCACAGGACCAGCGGCAGGACGACCAGTCCGCTCACCGTCAGAACGGCCGCGGCGAGATTGCGGCGGCGGGCGGCGGCGGGCCGGGCGGCCTTGTGGGCGGCACGGCGGGCGGCGGAGCGGCCGCCGGGACGGGGGGCGGTGCCGGGCGCGGGGTGAGTGGGGGCGAAGGGCTCGCCCGGGATCGGCGGGAGGGGGATCTCCGGGGGCAGGGCGCCGGACTCCTCGGTCAACGAGGCCACCCGGGACTCCACATAGGCCCGCGCGCCCCAGCCGAGCACCGCCTCGGCCAGGGCGAGGCCGAGCCCCTGGTTGAACTGTGCCAGCTGGTCGGCGGTGTGGCTGCAGTGCCTGCAGCCCGCGAGGTGGGTGTTCAGGTCGGGATCGATCTCGACTCCGCCCCGCCGGTAGGTCACGTCCAGCATCCGCAGATAGCGCCGGCACTCCTGCTCGGGGGCGAGTTCGCGGTGGACCTGGAGGCACTCCTCGCGCAGCCGTTCGCGGGCCCGCTCCAGTTCGACGCCGGCGTCCTGCTCGTCGATGCCCAGCAGGCCGGCGGGTATCCCCAGTGCCTCCGCCTCGACCTCGACATGCCACAGCAGGCAGCGGGCCGACTGGGGCAGCCGCTGGAAGGCCCCGGACAGCAGGCGGCGGTCGGACGGCGGGAGCAGGCGGGCCGCGACGCGGTCGCTGCCCTCGGAGGACAGCTCGGGGTGGAGGTGTTCCCGTCTGTGGTCGTTGTCCCACTCCGCGGCGATACGGCGGACGGTGACGAGGAGTTGGGGCCGCCACGCGGAGGTCGGCCCGTTCTGCCGCAGGGTTTCGCCGAAGAGCCGCGTGAATGCGGCGGTCGTGAGCATTCCCGCCGAAGCGGCACCGTCGGTGCACAGCCGGGCATAGGCGAACGCTGCTTCCCAGTGCCGGTCGAGAAGTTCACCGACGGGCTGCAGCGCGGGCGTCGTCCCCGTCCACTTCTTCAGTTCTGCGCTCAGCTGTTCGTCCGTCACGAAGAACCGGCGGTCGGGCGTGGGGGAATTCGACAGGCCCGCGTCTTTCACGGCTGCATTCCTCTCGGGGGCATGCGTCATAAAGTCCATACCAACGGGTATGAGTACGGGATTCGGCAGCTCCAACGCCGACCTGGGGAAGCTCTTTTGGAGCGTAGGTCGAACGGGAGCGGCCTCGTGCACACAGCCGGAAAATGTATTGTCCGTGCGCCGACAGGGCACACCTTTGCACAGGTCAGGCAGGCCTAACAAGAGATCCAGGGGTTTTCTGCTTTGCGGGCGGGCCGACGAGATTTGACGAACGGTCAAACCTGTCGGCACGGCATTGGGAAATGGGATTGGGCTGGTCGGCGCACCGGTCGCTCCGCAACCATTGAACAGGCGTTCCACCGCGCAACCCACGGGCCGGGCGGAGTGCCGCGCTTCACGTCTCAACCATTGAGCCGCCTCTCCGGTAGGCGCCGGGCGGCACTCCGTAGCGTGTGTGGAAGACGCGGTTGAAGTGGAAAGGGCTGGCGAAACCCGAGGCCGCGGCCACCCGGTCCACGGACAGGTCGGTGCTCTCCAGGAGTCGGGCGGCATGCCGCAGCCGGGCCTCGCGCAGGGCCCGCATCGGGGACTGGCCCAGTTGCCGGGTGAACAGGTGGGCGAACCGGGAGGGCGACAGGGAGACGCTTTCGGCGAGCGAGCGCACGGTGTGCGGGGCGCCGGGGTCGGCGGCGATCAGCGCCTCGGCGCGGCGCACCCGGGCGTCGACGCCGGGCGGCGGCGCCGCGGTGCGCGCGGTGGCGGCGGTGAGCAGGACGATCTCCTCCAAGGAGGACAGGGCGAGCTCCCGCGCCGCGGTGCCGTGCGCCACGGCGACCCGGTCGTCCGGCGCGTCGGCGGGCGGTGACTCGCTTCCGGTCCAGCGGGCGTCGGCGAGCATCCGGCGGAAGGCCGCGCCGACGCGGTCGCGCACGGCGGCCGGGGTCGGGGTGACGACGAACAGTCCGTCACCGGTGTCGTACGGCCGCAGCCACGGCGCCCAGGACGGGCGTGCCTGGCAGTGCACCCACCAGAACTGCCAGCTGCGGGAGGCAGGTTCGACCGCGTACTCGTGCCGTACGCCCGGGGCGAGCACCACCAGGTCGCCCGCGCCGGCCCGTGCCTCCGTCTCGCCCTGGCGCAGCCGGCCGTGCCCGCCTGTGGTCCAGGTGAACAGCCAGCTGTCCGCGCCGCGCGGCCGGTTGACGCCGTAGCCCTCCAGCCGGTCGTAGCGGCCGACCACGACGAGGCCCGGCGGCGGGGCGGGATCGCCGGGTGCAGCAGTCTCGGGCAATCCGTCAGCGTTCACGGGCATCCTCCTGAAGCGCACGGCGACCTAGCGTGATGAGCCGAGGACACCCGATCGAAGGAGCGGACATATGACAGCCATGGATAGGGGCGCCGTCGGCGCCTCCATCCTCACCCAGGACGGGCTGAGGCGGTTCCAGGAGGACGGGTTCACCGTCGTACGCGGACTGTTCGCACCCGACGAGATCGACCGGCTCTGTGCGGAGTTCGCCGCGCTGCACGCGGCCGGGCCGGTGCCCGGGCACTTCGAGCCACGCGTGTCCGAGGATCCGCTGGCGGCCTACCCGAGGGTGATGCACCCGCACGAGATCAGCGAGACGGCACTGCGCGTGCTCCTCGACGCCCGGCTGCGCAGGGTGCTGGAGGCGTTGCTCGGCGAGGAGGTCCTGGCCGCCCAGAGCATGTTCTACTTCAAGCCGCCGGGCGCGCGGGGACAGGCGCTGCATCAGGACAACTTCTATCTGCGGGTGGAGCCGGGCACCTGTGTGGCGGCGTGGGTGGCCTGTGACGTGATCGGCCGGGACAACGGCGGTCTGGAGGTCGTCCCCGGTACGCACCGCATGGACCTGTTCTGTCCGGAGGAGGCGGACGTCGAGGTGTCCTTCGCGCGGGAGTACGTTGCGCCGCCGCCGGGCCTTGCGGCCGTGCCGGTCGACATGGCGCCCGGGGACGTCCTGTTCTTCAACGGCAGCATGGTGCACGGCTCGCAGCCCAATGGGACCACCGACCGGTTCCGCCGGTCGTTCATCGGCCACTACGTGGGGCGGTCGGCGGAGCGCATCGGGCACTACTACCGCACGCTGTCGATGGACGGCGAGCGCGTGGTCCTCGCCGAGAGCGAGGGCGCGGGCCCGTGCGGCACGGAGTTCGCACCGCACGGGCCGCATTAGCCGACCCTGGCGGGCATCAGCTGTGACCGACGACGGGGTGCGGGGAGTAGGGGGCCTCCAGCTCCTCGATCTCCTTGTCGCTGAGCTCGAGTTCGACGGCGGCCACGGCGTCCTCGATGTGGTGCGGCTTGGCGGCGCCGACGATCGGGGCGGCCACCGTGTCCTGGTGCAGCAGCCAGGCGAGGGCGACCTGGGCGCGCGGGACGGCGCGGTCGCCGGCGATGCGGGTGACGGCCTCGACGATGGTGCGGTCGCCCTCCGGGTAGAGGCGGCTGCCGAAGTTGTCGCCCGCGCTGCGCTCCGTCACCGTGCCCCAGTCCCGGGTGAGGCGGCCGCGGGCGAGCGGGCTCCAGGGCAGGACGCCGACGCCCTGGTCGGCGCAGAGCGGCAGCATCTCGCGCTCCTCCTCGCGGTAGAGGAGGTTGTAGTGGTTCTGCATGGACACGAACTTGGTCCAGCCGTGCCGCTCGGCGGTGTACTGCATCTTGGAGAACTGCCAGGCGAACATCGAACTCGCCCCGATGTAGCGCACCTTGCCCGCCTTCACCAGGTCGTGCAGGGCCTCCATGGTCTCCTCGACCGGGGTGTGCGGGTCGAAGCGGTGGATCTGGTACAGGTCGACGTAGTCGGTGCCGAGCCGGCTCAGGCTGTGGTCGATCTCCGTCATGATCGCCTTGCGGGACAGGCCGGCGCCATTGGGCCCGGGGCGCATCCGGCCGTGCACCTTGGTCGCCAGCACGATCTCGTCGCGGTCGGCGAAGTCGCGCAGTGCCTTGCCGACGATCTCCTCGCTGGTGCCGTCGGAGTAGACGTTGGCCGTGTCGAAGAAGTTGATCCCGGCTTCCAGCGCCTGCCGGATCAGCGGACGCGAGGCCTCCTCGTCGAGCGTCCACTCGTGCACGCCGCGGTCGGGCAGGCCGTAGGTCATACAGCCGAGACAGACCCGCGACACGTCCAGGCCCGTCGAACCGAGCTTCACGTACTGCATCGTTGCTGCTCCTGCCTTCGGGATGGGTACGAAGGGGAGCGTACGGCCTCGCCCGCACTCCAGGCAGCACGGCCCGGACGGCCGGGGCACCGGCCGTTGCTGCCCGCAGGTGACCGCCCGGCGTGGGAGCCGCCCGGCGGTCGGCGCGCTCGCGCATCCTCGGCGCAGGTGACCGGCGCCCCGCCGGTCGTGGCCCTGCGGGAGGAACCCGATGCCGACACGTGCGACGAAGACGAAGCAGAAGCTCCTGATGGGAACGGCGGCACAGACCCTCGCCCTGCCCCTCATGCTGGTCTCGCCCGCATGGAGCAGTCCCAGTCCCCCACCGGAACCGTCCACGCTGTGCGCACCCGCGGGGGTCCTGCGGGGCGCGAACGGGCAGCGTGCCGTGGTGAGCCTGTGCGCGGGCAGCGGCACTCCGACGATGGCGATGTCCGCCCCGGCCACCTGCACCGGTCCGGGAGAGGACGACGACGACCGCGCCTGTCTGACCTCGGGCACCTGGACCGCACGGAAGGGCGGCGTGACGGCTGCCTCCGGGAATCTTCCCGGAGGCGGCGAGTATCCCGGCCCGGGGACGTACGACGTGACGGCCGACGTCCGCGTGAAGTCGTCGCCCGCCGGACTGAATCTGCACGGCACCGTCCACGCCACGCTGACCCTCACCGCACCCAAGCCACCGGCCACGCACCGCATCGAGGTCGACCGGACCACGCTGCAGCGCGGCGCGGCGACCACACTGACGTACCGGATCTACCGCGACAGCGAACAGGGCGACGGCAGCGCCCGGTTCGGGCTGATCGGACAGGAGAGTTCGGGGGTGCGGCTGTCCACGTCGGACGCCCGCTGCGTCAACCCGCTGACCGGCCGCTATCCCGCGACGACCAGGAACGCGTATGCCGTCGACTGTGCCCTCACCGACCTGCAGCCGGGCCACCCGGCCACGGTCGTGGTCCGCGCCTCGCTGGGGTCCGCCTGCTCGACGGTCGTCTCCAAGCTGGGCTACTGGATGCCGCAGGGGCAGGCGCTGTACACCGGCGGCATGCTGGCGGGTCCGACGGTCCGCTGCGCCTGACCCGTCACCGCCGTTCGACCAGATCCAGCGCCCGTTCCCAGCCGAACTCCGGTCGCGTGCCGTCCTCGTCCGGCTCGCCGGAGTACGGCTCGCCGAACCGGACGCCCATCCCGCGCAGCCGCACCAGGCTGTCGCGGTAGGCGGGATGGGCGGCCAGCGCGTCGGCCACGCACGGGAGTACGGCTACCGGGACGCCCAGGCCGTAGGCCTCGCACAGGGTGGCCACCGCGAGGGTGTCGGCGAGACCGGCCGCCCACTTGTTGACGGTGTTGAAGGTGGCGGGCGCGACCACGACGGCGTCCGGCGGCGGGAAGGGGCGCGGGTCGCCGGGGGTACGCCAGGCGGAGCGTATGGGGCGGCCGGTCTGCGCCTGGACGGCGGCGGTGTCGAAGAAGCCGTTCACGGCGACCGGTGTGGCGATGACGCCGACCTCCCAGTCCCGCTCCTGGGCCGCGGTGATCAGCTTGCTGACGTCCGCGGCGATCCCGGCGGCGCACACGACGACGTAGAGGAAGGGCTTCTCGGCCTGTTCGGTCATCCGCGAACCCTACTCACCGGGAACGCTAAGCGAGCGGGAAGGACCGTCCCCGTTCGGCCTCGGGCCGCGGGCCGTGGATGCGCCGCTGCTTCTCCTCGATCGGCACATCGTTGATGCTGGCCTCGCGCCGGGTCATCAGGCCGTGCTCGTCGAACTCCCACAGTTCGTTGCCGTAGGAGCGCCACCACTGACCGCCGGCGTCGCGGGACTCGTACTGGAAGCGGACCGCGATGCGGTTGCCGTAGAAGGCCCACAGGTCCTTGCGCAGCGCGTAGTCCAGCTCGCGCTCCCACTTCGCGGTCAGCAGCTCGACGATCTCGGCCCGTCCGGTGACGAAGGTGTCGCGGTTGCGCCACACCGAGTCCTCCGAGTACGCGAGCGCCACCTTGTGTGGGTCACGGGTGTTCCAGGCGTCCTCGGCGGCCTGGACCTTCTGCGCGGCCGTCTCGCGGGTGAACGGGGGCAGGGGTGGGCGGTCGGCGGCCATGAATCCTCCTCGAAGGGCGTACGCGGCGGAGAACGAGCGTTCTCCGCCGGGCTGCTACCGTAGGAGAACGCTCGTTCTCGCGTCAAGCGAACACGTCAAAGGGGAGGTCGTACGCCGCATGGCCGTCATGGACAGTGCAGTCGCCCGGGAGCAGGCGCTGGATGCCGCGGAGGAGCTGTTCTACGGGCGGGGCATCCAGTCCGTCGGCATGGACGAGATCCGCGGCGCCTCGGGCCTCTCGCTCAAGCGGCTCTACCAGCTGTTCCCGGCGAAGGAGCAGCTGGTGGAGGCGTATCTGGAGCGGCGTGACGTGCGCTGGCGCGGCCGCCTGGCCGAGTTCGTCCAGCGGCAGGAAGGGCCCGAGGAGCGGATCCTGGCGGTCTTCGACTGGCTGGAGCTGTGGTTCGCCGAGGACGGTTTCCGTGGGTGCGCGTGGATAAATTCCTACGGCGAGCTGGGCGCCTCGTCGGCCCGGGTGACGGCCCAGGTACGGGCGCACAAGGGGGCGTTCCGGGAGTATCTCGCCGGGCTCGTGGCGGACGCGGGGCTGCCCGGCGCCCTGGCCGGGCAGCTGTTCCTGCTGGCCGAGGGCGCCATGGTCACCGCCGGGATCACCCAGAGCGTCGAGCCCGCCCGGGAGGCGCGCGAGGCGGCACGCCTGCTGGTGCGGGCGGGCTGAGCCCCGGGCTCTCAGCCCCCGGACACGGTGATCGCGCCGACCGGGCAGGCCCGGGCCGCTTCGCGCACCATCGGGTCGCCGCCGCCGTCCTCCCGTCCCGGCAGCAGCGTGCTGAATCCGTCGTCGTCCTGGGTGAAGACGCCCGGGGCGGCCAGGGCGCACTGGCCCGCGCCGATACAGACGTCCTTGTCGATCTCGATGTGCGTGTCGGTGTGCATGGCCTTGAGCCTCTTACCAGGTCACGGGGAGTTCCAGCATCCCCTGGATCGTGTCGCCGGGTTTGAAGGGGATCTCGTCGGCCGGGGCGGCGAGACGGAGCGTGGGCAGCCGGTCGAAGAGGGTGCGCAGGGCGATCTCCAGCTCGGCGCGGGCCAGGTTCTGGCCGAGGCACTGGTGGATACCGAAGCCGAAGGCGACGTGGTGGCGGGCGGAGCGGTGCCAGTCGAGGGTGTCGGGGGCGGGGTAGACGTCCTCGTCGCGGTTGATGACCGAGGTGGCGAAGACCACGCCGTCACCCGCCCGGATCGTCGTGCCGCCGGCCTCGATGTCCTCGGTGGCCCGGCGCAGCAGGCCGTCCGCGATCGACAGCATGCGCATCAGCTCCTCGACGGCACCGGGCAGCAGCTCCGCGTTGCCGCGCAACTCGGCCAGCTGCTCCGGGTGCTGGAGGAGGGTGAACGTGCCCAGGGAGATCATGTTGGCGGTCGTCTCGTGGCCGGCGACCAGCAGGATGGTCGCGAACGAGATGACCTCCTGGCGGTCGAGCACTCCCTCGCGCAGCTGCTGGTGGACGAGTTCGTCCAGCACGCCGTCGCCGGGCTCCGGCTGTTTCAGCTTGCTGTCGATCAACTCCTCGAAGTACGCGTCCAGTTGGTTGCGCGCGTCCTGCACGTCGTCGGCCGTGGGGCCGCGCAGCAGCCGGCGGGACTGTCCCTCGAAGAACTCGTGGTCGGCATACGGGACACCGAGCAGCGCGCAGATCACCATCGACGGCACGGGCAGCGCGAAGGCGTTCACCAGCTCGGCGGGCGGCCCCTGCGCGATCATCGCGTCGAGCCGCTCGTCCACGATCCGCTGGATCTGCGGCCGCAGTTCGACGGCGCGCCTGAGGGTGAAGCTGGGCACCATCATCCGCCGCTGCGTGCGGTGTTTCGGGTCGTCGACGCCGAGCAGCGCGACCCTCCGGTTCTTCACCGCGGTGAACCGCTCGGTGGGCGCCGGGAAGTCGGGATGGGTGCGGTCGGTCGACAGGCGCTGGTCGGAGAGCAGCTCGCGGGCGAGGGCGTGCCCGGTGACGAGCCAGGCCGGGCGGCCGTCGTAGAGCGTGATCCGGCTCAGCGGGCGGGTGGCGCGCAGCGGGTCGTAGGCGGTGGGCGGGTGGTAGGGACAGGTCCGGTCCTGGGGGAACGCGACGGGTTCCGTTTCCGTCATGGAAGACCTCGCAGACGAAGAGTGCGTCGTGCAGATCTTCATTAGATGCCCGGGGCATCTATGGGACGACGTGAAGTTCGGCCAGATCGGTGGCGCGGGCATTCTGGCCGGGGATGCTCGCTCGCGCATCGGAATCGGGCCGGGGCGACGGCGGCCACCTCCATGATCCGGCCACGCCTGGAGCCGTTGCGGGGTCGGCCGATGACCGATCTGCTGACGCGTGGCGTGATCACGACCCCGGAGGGCAGTGCGGTATGGATGAATCTTGCGCGCACCGATGTTGAAGCGGTGCCAGTCAGCTGCAGAACTCGACGATGGGACGGATGACATGCCTCTTGAGGGCGAGTACGAACCCAGCCCGGAGCAGTGGGTACGCGATCAGGTGGAGCTGTACGAGAGCTCCGGCGGCACGAAGGGGACGACGCTCCTTGACACCGGCCTGCCCGTCGTCCTGCTCACGACCCGGGGCGCGAAGAGTGGCAAGATCCGCAAGACGCCTCTGATGCGCGTCGAGCACGAGGGCCGGTACGCCCTGGTCGCCTCGCAGGGCGGCGCGCCCAAGCACCCGGTCTGGTACCACAACGTCAAGGCGGATCCCCGGGTGGAGCTCCAGGACGGGCCCGCCAAGCAGGACATGACGGCCCGCGAAGTCACCGGCGTCGAGAAGGCCGAGTGGTGGGAGCGTGCCGTGGCGGCGTATCCGCCGTATGCCGACTACCAGAAGAAGACGGACCGGGAGATTCCGGTGTTCGTGCTGGAACCGGTCGACGGGGAGCACTGATCCGGGCCGGGTTCGGCTGTCCCGGAAACAGGCGCTCCGACAGCCGCCCGACCGGCCGCTGAACCGGGCCGGAAAAAAATCTTCGTTCGAGGACGCATGAACCCGGTGGCGCCGGGCACGCGTGCGTCAGGCCCCGCCGCGTTCCCCCGTCGCGGCGGGGCTTTCTCGTGCCTCATCGGCGGGCCGGTCGGTGATGTCGAGGAAGATCTCGGAGGCCTCGGGCACGGTGTTCGCGAGGGACCGCTTGATCCGGACCGCGACCTCCTCGACCTGTTCGCTGTCCAGGCCGGGCACCAGGTCGACGCGGGCGGCCACGAGGGCGGTGTCGAGGCCCGTCTTCATCGTGAACAGCGCCTCCACGCTGTCGATCTCGGGCTGCGCCTCCAGCAGGGACTGGATCCGGGCCGCCGTGCGAGGGTCGGCGGACTCCCCGATCAGCTGGTCGCGGGCCTCACGGCCCAGGTGGTAGGCGACGAAGACGAGCAGCGCGCCGATCGCCAGCGAGGCGGACGCCTCCCACACCACCTGCCCGGTGATCATGTGCAGGGCCATGCCCGCGGCGGCCAGTGTCACGCCGAGCACCGCCGTGCCGTCCTCGGCGACCACGGTGCGCAGCGCCGGGTCACGCATGCCCTGTGTGCCGCCCTGGCGGCGCACCTGGTGCAGGGCCCGCAGCAGTGAGATGCCCTCGGCGACGAACGCGACGCCCAGCACGATCAGGCCGGCGACATACCCGCTCAGTTTCTCCTCGGCCCCGTTCTTGAGGGCCTCGGCGCCCTGGAAGAAGGAGAAGCAGCCGCCCATGACGAAGATCCCGACGGCTGCCAGGAGTGACCAGAAGAACCGCTCCTTGCCGTAGCCGAAGGGGTGCCGCTTGTCGGCCGGCCGGCGGCTGCGGCGCAGCGCGGCCAGCAGGAAGACCTCGTTGAAGCTGTCGGCCACCGAGTGCGCCGCCTCCGACAGCAGCGCGGGTGATCCCGCGATCAGACCGCCGACGGCCTTGGCCACCGCGATCAGCAGGTTGGCGGCGAGCGCCACCAGCACGGTGACGTGTGTCCTACGGTCCGCCTTGTCGTCCGAGGATGTCGAGGATGTCCCGCTCACCTTCGCCGACTGCCCCTCTGGTGGCGGCTCACACCGGCCGGGCGCAATTCGGGGGAATCGAAGGAATGCGGGGAACCCGGTCGTCGAACAGGGGGAACCCGGCCCTCGGGGGACACACGACGCAGGGAGGAATCATGGGCGGCGGGGGCAACAGCAGCTACGGGCAGAGGACGTTCAAGCGGTCCAAGAGCCACTTCACGGACCGGATCACGGCGGACGGCCGGGACGGATGGCCGGTCGAGGCGGGCCGTTACCGGCTGGTGGCCAGCCGTGCCTGTCCGTGGGCGAGCCGGGCGCTGATCTCGCGCCGGCTGCTCGGCCTCGAGGACGCCCTGTCCCTGGGCATCGCCGACCCGATCCAGGACGACCGCAGCTGGCGCTTCTCCCTGGACCCGGACGGCCGCGACCCGGTCCTCGGCATCCGCTTCCTCAGCGAGGCCTACGACCGGCGGGAGACCGGCTACCCGGGCGGCGTGAGCGTGCCGGCGATCGTCGACGTACCCAGCGGGAAGCTGGTCACCAACGACTACCAGCAGCTCACCCTGGACCTGGCCACCGAGTGGCGGGCCCTGCACCGCGACGGGGCCCCCGACCTGTACCCGCACGCCCTGCGGGACGAGATCGACTCGGTGATGGCGGACGTCTACGAGGACGTCAACAACGGTGTGTACCGGGCGGGTTTCGCCACGGACCAGGAGGAGTACGAGGCCGCGTGCGCCGGTGTCTTCCGGCGGCTGGAGCTGCTGACGCCGCGGCTGGCCGGGCAGCGTTATCTGGTCGGCGACACGATCACCGAGGCGGACATCCGGCTGTTCACCACCCTGGTGCGTTTCGACGCCGTCTACCACGGTCACTTCAAGTGCAACCGCTTCAAGCTCGCGGAGAACCCGGTCCTGTGGGCGTACGCCCGTGACCTCTACCAGACGCCCGGCTTCGGTGACACGGTCGACTTCGACCACATCAAACGGCACTACTACCAGGTGCACACCGGCATCAACCCGACCCGGATCGTGCCCCTCGGGCCGGACCTGTCCGGGTGGCTGACGCCCCATCACCGCGAGGAGCTGGGCGGCCGGCCGTTCGGCGACGGGACGCCGCCGGGGCCCGTGCCGGCGGACGAGGTGGTTGCGGCGCCGGGCCGGCCCTGACCCATGAAGGAGACAGACGTGGCGAAGACGAAGAAGAGGAAACTGAAGCTGCCCCTCGCCTACAAGCCCCTGGGGTTCGCCATGGGCTGGGCCAGCGGTGCGATCGCCTCGCTCGCCTTCCGCAAGACGTGGATGGCGCTGCGGCACGAGGAGGACGCGCCCGACGCCCTGGACCGGGACCGCGGCTGGGGAGAGATCCTGCTCGCCGCGGCGGTCCAGGGCGCCCTGTTCGCCGTGGTGCGCAGTGCGGTCGACCGCACCGGAGCGAAGGCCATCGAGCGCTCGACCGGCGTCTGGCCGGCCGACGACCAGGGCGGCCGCGACTGACACGGGCAGGGACCTGTCCGGCGGATCAGCTTGCCCTCCCGTATCCCGTGAGGCCGGGCTGATCCGCCGGAGATGCCGGTCTCAGCCCTGCTTCGGCGCCGTCGGTGTGGTGCGGCGCAGGGTGAAGGAGTGGCCTGCCGGGTCGGCGTAGCCGCGTTCCTCGAAGGGGCCGGACGCGTCCTTCGTGTCCAGGGGGCGCCCGCCGAGTTCGATCACCTTGCGCTCCACCGCGTCCAGGTCCTCCACCATGAAGTCCAGATGGACCTGGAGGGAGTTCTCGGGGCGCGGCCAGCTCGGCGGCGTCGCGTTCACATCGCGGCGGAAGGCCAGCCGGGTACCGTCGGCGCCCCTGATCTCCACGCGGTTGGCGGTCGCGTCCGTCTCCTCGGCCGCCAGCAGCTCCTTGTAGAACACGGCGAGCTTCTCGGGCTCGAGGCAGTCGAGCACCAGATAACCCGCTTCCACCAGTGGCATGTCTCCTCCGAACGGTCCGGGGCGCGGGACTTCGTGCCCCGCGGCCCTGTACTTCACGGATATCCCGGTCCGGCGGATTCAGTCGGCGGCCGGCCGCTCCCCCGCCCCGCGTGGCCGTGCCCGGATCTCCGCCAGCCGTGCCGCCGCGGCGCTCAACAGCAGGTCCAGAGCGGCCGGATAGGAGCTGCGGGGCATGTCGGCCACGAGGTGGCGGGCCGTCGCGGCGATGTGCGGGTGCGTGTCGGCGGGCAGCCGGGCGTAGGTGGCCTGCCATACCCCCGCCTCCGCCTCCTGGGCGGTCTTCGGCAGCGCCGTGCTCGCCGAGTCGAGGGCGCCGAAGGCGAGGGACTGGTCGACGAAGGCGTGATAGATCCGCACCGCCTCGGCGTCGGGGAAACCGGCGTCGCGCAGCACGCCCAGGATGGTCTCGACGGCCTGGATCTCGTACGCCCGCCCGGTCACCCGGTACGAGCTCAGGACGGCCGCCCGCGGATGGGCGAGGGCGCCCGCGTGCATGCGCAGGCCGAGGTCGCGCAGGTCGGCCCGCCAGTCGCCGGTGGGCCGCCAGATGCGCAGGGTACGGCCGATGAGCTCGTCGGCGATCGCGAGCATGAGGTCGTCGGTGTGCCGGAAGTAGCGGTACAGCGAGCTCGGGTCGGCGCCGAGGGCACGGCCGAGGCGGCGGACGGACAGGGCCTCCGCGCCGTGTTCCTCGATCAATCTGAGGGCCGTGGCGACGATCAGCTCCTCGGAGAGGACGACGCCCTGCTTGGTGGGCCGTCTGCGCTGCCGGGCGGTCGGGGGGACGACGCGCTCGCTCATGGACTGCCTCCCTGGGGCCGGTGCCCGCACCTTATGACAACACCGTTGACCTGTTAAGTCCCCGGGCAGTTTCATGTGCGTTCACCGGGGCCGCCCAGGCCCCCAGGTGCGAGCGGAGACCGGCCATGTCCGACCAGCCCTTCGGTGCAGCCCCGCCGGCGCGGCCCGCGCTGCGCAAGTCCCTCGGTGTGCTCGACGGCATCGCCATCGCCGCGTCCAGCACGGCCGCCACCACCAGCATCGGCATCGGCCTGGGTGTCACGGCCGGTGTGGTCGGCCTGCATCTCCCGGCGATCATGCTGCTGGCGTTCCTGCCGGTCCTCGGCATCGCGGGCGCCTTCTCCCGGCTGAACCGGGTGGAGCCGAACGCGGGCAACGGCTATGTCTGGGTGGGCCGTTCGCTCAGCCCGTGGCTGGGCTTCATGGTCGGCTGGGTGAACATCGTGGCGACGCTGGCGTTCCTCGCCTACACCACCGCGGTGACCGGGTCGGCGCTGATCCAGCTCGCCGGGGAGGCCGGACTGCACCGGGTCGCCGGGCTCGCCCTGGACCCGGGTTCGACGGTGCAGACGACCGCGGTCGGCATCGTGATCCTGGTCGCGGTCACGCTCACCGCGGTCACCGGCATCCGGACGGCGGCGCGGCTGCAGACCGGGCTGCTGGTCTTCGAGTACCTCGTCCTGCTCGGGTTCTGCGGATACGGCATCGTCCACGGGCCGCACGCCTTCAGCCTGAGCTGGTTCGACCCGTTCGCCATCCCGTCGGCGTCGGCGCTCGCCCAGGGACTGCTGCTGTCGGTCTTCTGCTACTGGGGCTTCGAGGCCGCGTTCAGCGTGAACGAGGAGGTGCGCGACCCGCGCGACGCCTCCCGCGCCGGGATCATCACCCTGGTCACCATGCTGACGCTCTTCCTGATCGGCTCGGTGGCCTTCCAACGGGTCCTTTCCGAGCCGGAGTTGGCCGGGCACGGCGCCCAGGGGCTGGCGTTCTTCGGGGACCGGCTGGCCTCCCAGCCGCTGGCCGCGCTCCCCCTGGTGGCGCTGCTGTTCTCGGCGGTCGCCTCGCTGCAGGCCGGTGTGATTCCGACGGCCCGGGCGATGTTCGCGATGAGCCGGGACCGTACCCTCGGGCCGGTGTGGTCCAAGGTCAGCTCCCGGTACGGGACTCCGGCCGCCGGGACGCTGCTGATCGGCGCCCTCGCGACGGCGATCGCGGCCCTCGCCCTCGTCATTCCGCGGCTCGCGGACATGATCATGGCGACGGTGAGCGCCGTGGGCATCGTCGTCGCCCTGTCGTACGCGCTCACGGCCCTCGCGGCGGCGGTGCGCTTCCGCTCGCTGCTGCGCGAGGACTGGCGCCAGGGCGTACGGGCGGTCGTACTGCCGACGGTCAGCGCCGTGGCGCTGCTCGGACTCGGCGGCTATCTCGGCTGGTCCTTCTACTCCTCGACCGACCATCTCGAACTCCGCGCGGACAACGGCTGGTTCCTGCTTCTGACTCCCCTGGTGATGATCGCGTCCGGCTTCCTGGCCGCCGCGTGGGCCAAGTGGGTGCGCAGGTCGCCGTACTTCCGCACGGGCGACGGCACGGACGCGGACGCGCCGCAGCTGCTCGCCACCCCCAACTGACCCCCATCAGGAACGGAACATGCACGCAGATCTCCTCTTCACCGGCGGTCCGGTGCTCACTCCCGAGGGCCCCACCGCCACCGCCGTGGCCGTCACGGGCGACCGCATCACCGCCGTCGGGCACGACGAGGTCCACGATCTCGCCGGGCCGCGGACCGAGGTGGTCGACCTGGCCGGGCGGTTGCTGCTGCCGGGCTTCCAGGACGCGCACATCCATCCGATCCCGGCGGGGCTGGAACTGAGCCAGTGCGATCTGACCGGGGCACGGACGGCGCACGAGACGCTCGCCGCGGTCCGCGCGTATGCCGACGCGCATCCCGAGCGGGAGTGGATCCTCGGCGGCGGCTGGTCCATGGAGGCCTTCGAGGGCGGTACGCCGACGAAGGAGCTCCTGGATGCCGTCGTCCCCGACCGGCCGGTCTACCTGCCCAACCGTGACCATCACGGCGCCTGGGTCAACAGCCGTGCCCTCCAGCTGGCGGGCGTCGGCCGCGGCACTCCGGACCCGGCCGACGGACGCATCGAGCGGGACGCGGCGGGCGAGCCGAGCGGCACCCTGCAGGAGGGGGCGATGCAGCTCGTCGGGCGGTTCACTCCCCCGGCCACCGCGGCCGACCGGCTGACGGCGCTGCTGCACGCACAGCGCCATCTGCACGCGCTCGGCATCACGGCCTGGCAGGACGCGCTGGTCGGGGACTTCCTCGGCATGGACGATCCCTCGGGTGCGTATCTGGCGGCCGCTCGGGACGGTTCACTGACCGCTCGTGTGGTGGGTGCGCTGTGGTGGGACCGCGAGCGCGGGGCCGAGCAGATTCCCGAACTCGTCGAGAAGCGGACCGCGTTGAGCCACGGCCGGTTCCGTGCCGGCACCGTGAAGCTGATGCTGGACGGGGTCGCCGAGAACGGTACGGCCGCCCTGCTCGATCCCTATCTGGACAAGTGCGGCTGCGCCACCGCCAATCGCGGCAAGAGTTTCATCGACCGCGGTCAACTGCCCAAGTACGTGACCGAATTGGACGCCCTCGGCTTCCAGTGCCACTTCCACGCACTGGGCGACCGGGCCGTACGCGACGCCCTGGACGCGATCGAGGCCGCGCGCACGGCGAACGGGCCCAGCGACACCCGGCCGCATCTGGCACACCTTCAGGTCGTGCACCCCGACGACGTGGCGCGCTTCGCCCGGCTCGACGCGACGGCGAACATCCAGCCGTTGTGGGCCGCGCACGAACCGCAGATGGACGAGCTGACCATTCCCTTCCTGGGGGCCGAACGGGCCGCGTGGCAGTACCCGTTCGGCGCGCTGCTGCGCTCCGGGGCCCGGCTCGCGGCCGGCAGCGACTGGCCGGTCAGCAGCCCCGACCCGCTCCAGGGGATCCATGTCGCGGTCAACCGCGTGACACCCGGCGCCGACGACGCCCCGGTGTTCCTGCCGGGTGAACGCCTCGGACTCGCCGAGGCGTTGACCGCGTACACCGCGGGATCGGCCCATGTGAACCACCTCGACGACACCGGCCGGATCCGGGTGGGCGCGCTGGCCGATCTGGTGGTCCTGGACCGTGACCCGTTCGACGGGCCGAGCGAGGCGATCGCGCATACGGGTGTGGCACTGACCTATGTGGGAGGGGAGGCAGTGTACGCAGCTCATGAGGCGTAAGCAGTAACGCACATCACGGTGAGGTCACGCGTAGATCATTTACGCTCTGGGCAGCCTCGTATCGCTTCTCGGTTCAACTTTCGGCCATAGAAGCTCAGTTCGAGGGCACGGGTGGCCATTTCGGCCACCCGTTCGCAGGGCCGGGGGGACTCTGCACCGCCGTCTCCCGGAAGGAAGCGCATGCCTCAGGACGTCACGTTCGATCTCCCCTTCGACACCCCCATCAGCAGACATCGTGGGATTCTCTGCCCTTCCCCGAGCTGCGGCGCACCCCGGATCCGGAGGTTGCGCAGCGCCTGACCGGCCACGCAGGCGACCAGCGAGGCCGTCGCAGAAGGCACAGAAAACTCTCGGACACGACCGACCGGCCACCACGGCCGATCGCTTTTGTCATGTCCACAGCTTAAATGTCCGCAGCTTGATGGGAGACAGGTGTGAAATCCCGAGTAGTAGGTACTGTTCCGCAGGCGTCCGCCGACAGTTCGGTCCCGGCGCAGCCGAGCGCCCCGCTCCAGCCCACGGAGGCGGCGAACGCCCTGGCCCGCCTCTTGGAGAAACGCATCAAGGGAAGCACGGAGGAGTACCGAAGGAGCCAGAACGCCGCGCGGCAGCGGCTGGACGCACTCATATCCCCGCACTCCAGTACGACACTGCGTCTGGAGGGCGCTCTGCATCGGGCGCGGCCCGCGTCCCTCCCGCCCGACGAGGAGGGTTACGCCAGGTTGAGGCACCTCGATGCCAGCCTGAGCGTGATAGAAGCGGCCTTCCCCGAGGTCGGCACCGACATCGAGCTCTGCCGACTGACCTGCGCGATGCTGGAAGGGGCCTGGAGGAGCCGGGCACTCACCCCGCCGCGCGAGGCGGAGCAGACCACCGACTGCGCCTGCCCTCTGTGCCGTCGGCTGCCGACGCCCCCCGCCCGCACGCTGGACGACTACCGCTGGCGGCAGAGTGCCGGTCGTCCTCTCATCGACAAGACCTGGCCGTACCGCCGGGAACTCGACAGCGTCCTGACCGGTGGATGGTCCTGGACCCGGCAGATGAACGACCTCGAACGAGACCTCGGCCACCGCCACCGCTTCGAGGACGACATCCTCGTCTTCCACGAATACAAGCGCGTGATCAACACCATCGACACCACGCGTCTGACCCAGCACGTCGAAGAGCGCCTGGCCGAGAACTTCAGCACCAACAGCGCACGGGCCCTGGTCTCCGGGCTCTTCGCCGCCCACAAGCGGTCCGTCGACGAATACTGGCTCCAACAGCACCACGCGGGCGGCGTCACGCTCCCCCAGACCAGCCCCCTCAGCCACAGCACCTACTCCATGCTGCAGATGCTGGACTGCCTGTTCTGGCACGTCGCACCCGACACCGAACTCTGGCAGGAGGAGAACCTCGCCTCCCTGCTGCTGTGCCGCGTCATCGACGACATGGCCGACGTCCGGGCCGACGCCCTCACCGGCGAGATCAGCAACTTCTGGCTCGCCGACATGCCCGCCCACACCAAGGCCCTCTACGCCGCCTGCGCCATAGCCATCGTCAAGTACGGCTGCACGCCCGAGGCGCACGACCCCATGTGGAACACCTGGCTGATGACCACCACGGTCGTCTGGATGGGGCTCACGGGCCGCCACGCCCTGTGGTTTGACGGCATCACCCAGGGCCTCCCCCCGGCCGATGACTGCGCGCTGTGCGACCTGCAGCCCAACCCGTGCACCGGCATCCTCACCGACGGCACCACGCTCACCATCGCCCCCAGGCCCACCGCGCCGGCACTCAGCACCCGGGCCGCCGAACTGTCCGCACGCTGCAGAGCCGAACACCCCCAGGCCTGGACCCTCTTCGACGGCGAGCTCCATGCCTTCGAAGCACTGCACGGACCCTGGCACGGCAACATCGACAGTACGTGGGAGATCCTGCGCCGCACCTACATCGCCGCCGTCGAGGCATCCGGCGCCGCACCGTCCCCTGACCGCGCCCGGCAGGTCCAACAGGACTCCGGCGTGGTCGGATCGGAGAAGTTCCACACCCTCCACGACCCCCGGACCGGGAGGGAGGACACCGCGCTGCTCGCCTACATGTTCGGCGCCGCCCACCCGCACTTCCTCTGGAACGCCACGGGATACCGTCCCACGGGCGTCGAGGGCGACTGGCTCGACGGCTGACACGCCGCTGCCCGGCCGGAGGCTCCGGCCGGGCAGCGGCGGTGTCAGACGGAGAACTCGACCGGCAGGCTGTCGAGCCGGGACTCCCAGGTGGAGGCGGTGGAGGAGAGTTCCTCCGACGGTACGGCCAGGCGCAGGCCCGGCAGCCGGTGCAGCAGGACGTCCACGCCGATCTCGATGATGGACTGCCCGATGTTCTGCCCCGGGCACTCGTGCGGTCCGGAGCTGAACGCCAGGTGCGACTGGTTGCCCTGCACGGCGACGGCCGAGTCGGGCCGTACCTCCGGGTCGAGGTTGCCGGCGGCCAGGCCCAGGACGAGCAGTTCGCCCTCCTGGATGTGATGGCCTCCGAGCTCCAGGTCGGCGGCCGCGAACCGGCCCGGCAGCACGGCCAGCGGCGGGGTGTCCCACATGACCTCCTCCACCACCGAGGAGATGTTCAGCTGCCCGCTGACCAGACCGGACAGCCGGGCGGCGTCGCTGAGGACCAGTTGCAGGACCCGGGCCAGCAGGTTGCTGGTGGTGGTGTGCGCGGCGATCAGCACCAGCCGCAGATGGCTGACGACCTCGTCGTGGTCGAGGCCGGCCGGGTGCTGCAGCAGGGCCGTGGCGAAGTCGGAGCCCGGCTCGGCCCGCTTGCGCTCGGCGAGTTCCGAGAGGATCTGCATGATCCGGCCGTTGTGCTCGAGGGCGCCCTCGCCGCCCTTGAAGATCTCGGCGCACGACTCGATCAGGCGTTGCGCGTCCGCCGTGGGAAGGCCCAGGATCCGGGTGAGCACGAGCATCGGCAGGTTCTCGGCGTAGTCGGCCACCAGGTCGGCGCGCCCGGTGTCGACGAACGCGTCGATCTGCTTGTTCGCGAAGTACGTGGCGTGCCGCCGCACCCCGCGGCTGGACGCCGCGAGCAGCCCGTCGGTGACCGCGCCGCGCAACCGGCGGTGCGGTTCGCCGTCCTGGGAGACACAGTCGGGCCGCCAGCCGACCATCGGGATCAGCGGATGCGTCTCCGGGATGTGCCCCTCCCGCCAGTCGCGCCAGATCCGCGCGTCCCGGCTGAACTGGCGCGGATTGTCCAGCACCCGCCGGTTGTCGCGGTAGCCGAGGACCAGCCAGGCGGGCACGTCGCCCTCGAGCAGCACCGGCGCCACCGAGCCGTGCTCCTTGCGCAGACGCTCGTAGATGGCGTACGGGTCGGTCGACGCCTCCGGCCCGAACAGCCGGGTGAGGTCGCCCCCGTGGGCGACCGGGCAGCCGCGCGGGGCGTCGGGATCGTTTAAGGGCTGGGCGTTCATCGGGACTCCAGTGCGACGGCGGAGCGGTCCTTCAGGTGGCGTATCAGCGCGACGAGCACGTCACGGCTGGAGGCACGGTCGCGGGCGTCGCAGGCCACGACCGGGATGCTTTCGGGGATGTCGAGGGCGTCGCGGATCTCCTCGACCGGATAGTCCTTGGAGTCGGGGAAGACGTTCAGGGCGACGACGAACGGGACGTTCTGCCGCTCCATCTCCTCGATGGCCCGGAAGCTGGAGGCCAGGCGCCGGGTGTCGACCAGGACCACCGCGCCGAGCGCGCCCTTGAACAGTCCGTTCCACAGGAACCAGAAGCGCTCCTGGCCGGGCGTGCCGAACAGGTACAGCATCAGGCTGTCGTTGAGGCTGATCTTGCCGAAGTCCAGGCTGACGGTGGTCTCCGTCTTGTCGGCGACGCCGATGAGATGGTCGACGTCGGCGCTTGCCTGGGTGAGCGTCTCCTCGGTGGTCAGCGGCTTGATGTCGCTGACCGAGCGGACCATGGTGGTCTTCCCGGTGCCGAAGCCGCCGGCGATCATCACCTTCACCGAGCGGGTGCCGCCGGCTGCCGGGCGGCCGGGGTGATCAAAGCCGTTCAAGTCCACTGAGTACCTCCTCAAGGAGCGCGAGGTCGGGCCCGCGGCCGGCGCCGTGCGCCGGGATGGGGTCACGGGCTTCGACGCGGCCTGCCTCGAGCAGATCCGCCAGCAGCACCGCAAGAATGTTGAAGGGCAGTCCCAGATGGGCGCCGAGTTCGGCCACCGACAGCGGTTCGCGGCAGCGCCGGAGGATGTCCTCGTGTTCGTGCTGCATACCCGGTGCGGGGGCGGCCAGGGAGACGATGAGGGTCGCCACGTCGAGACTCGACGCCGAACCGCCCGGTCCGCTGCGCCCCCCGGTGAGGACGTAGTAGCGCTCGAGACCGGACGGGTCCGTGGGCCTGCGGGGAGCACTCATCCAGAGTGCTCCTCCAGGCGCGGAGTGGTGCCGAGGAGCTCGCCCATCCTCCGGGCCAGGTCCCTCATCTGGTGTCCGAGCAGCCCCTGGTCGAGGCCTTCCCGGGCCAGGACCCCGAGATACGTCTCCACACCGGCCCGTACGACGAAGAGGTGGCCGCCGTCGACCTCGATCATGGCCAGCCGCAGCTGCCCCGCGTACCTGGGGAACTGCTCGGCGACCGGCTGGGCCAGCGCCTGCAGGCCGGCCACCACGGCCGCGAACCGGTCCACGTCGTCGGGGTCTTCGGCGCCAAAGGAGGTGATGGCCTTGCCGTCGCTGGAGGCCACGAGGGCGAAGCGGATCTCCGGGATGGACTCCACCAGATCGCGCAGCGCCCAGCTCACGTCGGTTCCCTGTTGCGTCATGTGGACTTGTCGCTCTCTTCAGTGCGGTGCTCGGTGGACCAGCTGCCAAAAGGCGGCGTGTCCTCCGTGGTGGACTCCTCGTCTGCCTCGCGGCCGGCGGTGGCAAAGGCAGCCAGGCCGGTGAACGAGGCGTCCGGCGGGACGGCGGAGACCCTGGTCTCCTCGGTGCGCTCGGCCGGCTGGGGCCGCGCCGCGCCCTCCCCCTCGTGCCGTTTGCTGCGGCGCCGGGGCAGTCCGCCGGGAGTGGTCTCCACCGCCTCGGAAGGCTCGGCCACCGGCTGGGCGCCCGCGGCCGCCGACACCGGCGTGGCCGCCGCGGGCTGGGCCACCGAGGCCGTCGCCGTGGTCGTGGCAGTCGTCGCGGCAGCCGTGGGAAGCGGGCTGAAGTACTTGTGCGGGACCACGACCACCACCGAAGTGCCGAGCCAGGGCGAGTCCGCGAAGGTGACGCGGATGCCGTAGCGGCGAGCGAGGGCGCCCACCACGCGCAGACCGATGTTGGCGTCCTCGGAGATTCCGCCGATGCCGGGTCCGGCCGCGGTGCCGGTGAGAGCCTCCTCGGCCTCGCGCTTCTTCTCCTCGTTCAGGCCCTTGCCGGAGTCCTGGATCTCGATGCCGACGCCGTTGGGCACCTCCTTGCCGGAGACGAGCACGGGCTCGCTGGGCGGCGAGTAGCGGGCCGCGTTGTCCAGCAGCTGGGCGAAGATCAGCGTGAGGTGGTCCACCAGGCCGCCGTCGACGCCGAGTTCGGGCAGATGACGGACCTCGACGCGGTGGAAGTCCTTGATCCGGCCGATTCCGCCGCGCACGACGCTGAGCAGGCGCTGCGGCTCCTGCCACTGCCGGCCCGGGCGGTCCGAGCCGCCGAGCACACCGATGCTCGCGGCGAGCGAGTCGGCGGGGCCGAGTTCCTGGTCGAGCTCCATCAGACCGCGGGCGACGGCCGGCAGCCGTCCGTGCTCACCCTGCATCTCGTGCAGCCGGCCGCGGAGCTTGCTGGTCAGCACGTGGATGCGGTTGCCGATGCTGATCACGGCCTGCTCGGCGGTGGTGGAGCGGTTGAACTCCTCCTCGACGCCGATCAGGGCGGTGCGCAGCACCTTGCGCAGTTCGGCCTGCAGGTCGGCGCTGACCTTGGCGCACTGGCCGGGCTCGGGCAGCAGATCGTCGATGGCCTCACCGGCGCGCAGCCGCTTCAGCGCGTCGGGCAGCTGCTCGTTGGCGAGCCGGGCCACCGCGTCGTACTGGTGGGCGAGCTGCTCCTTCCAGACCTCGGCCTGGTCGGCGAGCTGGGCCTCGTAGGACGTGGCCTGGTCGGCGAGGCGCCCCTCGAAGGCCCGTGCCTGTTCGGCGAGTTGGGCCTCGTAGGTCGAGCTCTGCTCCGCCAGCCGCGCCTCGTAGGCGCCGGACTGGTCGTTCAGCTGGGCCTCCAGCGAGCCGAGCTCGGCGCCGTACTTCCGCTCCAGGCCCGCGACATGCTGCTGCCACTGCTGCGAGTGCTCGGCCTGGGCGGCGCGGAAGGTGCCCTCGCTTGCGCTCAGCTGCGTGCGAGTGCGGATCAGCAGCCGGACGCACACAGCGCTCGCGGCGGTGGCCGCGACACCCGCGACACCGGCGGCAATTCGCTCGGAGCTCATGAACGTGGCGGCAACCGTCCCGCCTCCTAAGGCCAGCGGCATCAACCACCAGCTGTACCAGGCGACAGGGGCCCGCGCCGCCGGCGGCGGGGTGGCGAGTTCCATCTGCATCCTTACAAGCAACACGAACGAACAGGGGGGTGTGCAAGGGGGAGCGCACTGATGCATCAAGCACCACGGGATGACCGATCGCGATCGAGTCAACTCGCAGCGCCGCACAGGAGCTTATCGGGTTTGAACCCGAAAGGATCAACCTCGAACACCGGGCGGAAGTGAGGGTTCCATCACTCTCAGCCAGCGGCCCACACATCGACAAATCCCTTTGCGGACCCGCGAACTTGTCAGGTGATGACAATTCACCTGTCCACGACTGTCCGCCGCTGATAAGCCCTGACGGAATACTGACGGGTATCGTCGCGGCCGTGCCGAAGAGAGCCGCTGTGCCGGTGGAGGAGCCGCGCGGCCCGTTCAATGCGTTACCGACGGGCCTGCACCACCACCTCAGACCGTTCTTCGCCGACATCACCGAGGAGGTCGTACGGGCGATCAGGACCGAGATCCCCGAGTACGCGCGCCCCGCGGACGACACGTACATGCAGGGTGTGCACCGCGGCGTGGACCATGCGCTGCAGGGCTTCCTGGAGCGGATGGCGAAGCCGGACACCGACTGGGAGCCGGTGAAGGCGACGTATCAGCGCATCGGCCGCGGGGAGGCCGAGGAGGGGCGCAGCCTCGACTCGTTCCAGTCGGCGCTGCGGCTGGGTGCGCGAGTGACATGGCGGCGGGTGAACGCGCTGGTCGACGCGGATCTGCTGCCGCGCAATGTGCTGGCGGCCTTCGGCGAGGCGCTGTTCCTGCACCTGGACGAGATGGCGGCGGCGACCACCGCCGGCTATACGGAGGCGCGGCTGCACGCGGCCGGTGAGCTGCAGCAGCGGCGTACCAGGCTGCTCGACCTGCTGACCGCGGATCCGCCCGCCTCCGCGGAGGCCATCGCGGAACTCGCGCACAGCGCACGCTGGCCGGTGCCGCGCGCGCTCGCGGTGGTGGCGATCGACCACCGCCCGCAGGCGGGCGGGCAGCCGATCGTGGCGCCGGAGTTCCTCGCCCGCTTCGACGTCCAGCCGGCCGTGCTGGTCGTACCGGACCCGGAGGGGCCCGGCCGGGCGCGGGCCGTGGCCGGAGCGCTGCACGGACGGCTGGCCGCGATGGGCCCGACCGTGGCCCTGCAGGAGGGTGCGCGGTCTCTGCGCTGGGCGTCCGAGGCGCTGGACCTGGTGCGGCGGGGCGTGCTCCCGGACGGTGAAATGGTGCGCTGCCAGGACCACTTGGCCACGCTGCTGCTCCTGCGCGATGACACCCTGATCGACGCCATGACCGAGCACCGGCTGCGTCCGCTCCAGCAGGTGCGGCCACCGCAGCGCGAGCGCCTGGCGGAGACCCTGCTCAGCTGGCTGCTGTGCGGCCACAACGCCAGCGAGGTCGCCGTCAGGCTGGCCGTGCACCCCCAGACCGTGCGCTACCGCATGCGCCAGCTGGACGAGCTGTTCGGCTCCCAACTGCACGACCCGGCGGCCCAGTTCGAGATGCAGCTGGCCCTGCGCGCGCTGGAGCTCCGCCGTGGCGCTACAGGGGCTGGCGCAGGGTGACCGTCATGGCGGCGAAGCCGCTCCGCTGGTAGAACCGGATCGCGTCCGCGTTCGCCGCGTAGGCGGTCACCTCGGCGTGCTCGGCGCCCTGCCGCCGGGCCCAGTCCAGGAACTCCTCCACCAGCCGGTCTCCGGCTCGGGCGCGCCGGTGCTCGGGGCGGACGTAGATGCTGACCAGGGTCGCGGAGATGACCGTCCGCTTCTCCGTGGGCCCGGTGACGGATGCCAGCAGGTGCCCGACGACCTGTCCGTCGTGCTCCACCGCGAGGACGAGTCGCGCCGGGTCCTCGAGCGCCGCGGCGAACGACTGCGCGCCGTGCTCGCGCGGCCAGTCGACGTTCACGCTGCTGTCCCGTGTGCCGCCGTCCTCGGCGAACAACCCGGCGCTGGAGGCGACGAGGCCCGGTATGTCCTCGGCGCGAGCCCGTCTAACGATCACCTGTCGATCAGTCATCCGCGCAGGCTATCGGCGGGCACCGACAGTGACACTTCCTGGACACCTGTCCCGCTATAGTGGACACCTGTCCAGGAAATCGACACGAGAATGACGGAGCCCTGCAATGGAGACGCTCGCGAACGTACTGGTCGGTCTGGTGGCCGCCCTGCATGCCTACATCCTGGTGATGGAGATGTTCCTGTGGCAGAAGAAGCCCGGGCGCGCTCTGCACGGGTTCGACCGGGAGATGGCGCGGGCGACCGCGCCGATGGCCGCCAACCAGGGGCTCTACAACGGCTTTCTCGCGGCCGGTCTGGTCTGGGGCCTGATCGCGGCGGACCCGACCGGCTTCCGCGCCCAGGTGTTCTTCCTGTGCTGCGTCGTGGTCGCAGGCGTCTACGGCGCCCTCACCGCCAACCGCCGCATCCTGTTCGCGCAGGCACTGCCCGGCGCGCTCGCCCTGGCCGCCGTCCTGATCGCGCAGTGACCGGCCGCGCGCCCCATGACCCACGGGCCGCGCGCACCCGGGCGCGGCTGCGGGAGGCGCTGCTCGCGGAGTGCGCCGAGCGGCCCCTCGCGGAGGTGGGGGTGGCGGCGCTGGTACGGCGGGCCGGGGTCGGTCGGGCCACCTTCTACGTCCACTACGCCGACCTGGAGGCGCTGGCCGTCGACGCCTGCGCGGACGTCGTCCGGGAGGCCGTGGAGGCACTGCACTCGTGGCAGGGCCGCCCGGACCCGGTGCACGCGCCGCCCGCACTCGCCGAGTTCTTCGCCTCGCTCTCCCCGCACGCCGGCCTGTATCGCGAACTTCTGGCCCCGGGCGGCGGCGGCCCCCTCGGCCGGGTGCTGCACCGGGACCTGCGCGCCTACAGCCTCCGCGAGCGCGAACGGGCGGGCGCCGCGGACGCACCGCTGGTCGCGTCGGCCGTGGCCGCCACCTTCGCGGGCGTCCTGGCCGACTGGCTGCACGGCCTGCTGGAGGGTGACGCGGCTCAAATCGCCGACGAGGTCTGGCAGTTGCTGGTCGCCCTGCACGCGAGCCGGTGACGGCGGCTCACGTGCGACGCAGGCCGGCCATCACCAGCGGCCAGGCGTCGACACCGTCGGGCGTGCGGACGTCGACATGCCTCACGGGTACGTGCCCACTGCAGGGCACCTTGGGAACCGCGTGCCGGCCGTCGACCACGAGGTCCTGGGCCCTCTCACTGCGGCACGCCACCGCCGCCGACGCGAGCAGCACCGCCGTTGTTCCGCTCGCCGACCTACGGCCCTGCGACGCGGCGGCGGTTCGGAACGTTCGCGTCTAGCGGGCGGCGGTCTGGAACGTGCGCCGGTAGGCCTGCGGAGAGACGCCGATCGCGGCGTGCAGGTGCTGGCGCAGTGAGGCCCCCGTCGCGAAGCCGACGCGGCCCGCGATCTGGTCGACGGACAGGTCGCTGGACTCCAGCAGGTGCCGGGCGCGGCTCACACGCTGCTGGACGATCCAGCGGCCGGGACTGAGGCCGACCTCCTCGTTGAAGCGGCGGGCGAAGGTGCGCAGACTCATCCGGGCGTGCGCCGCGAGGTCGGACAGGGTGAGCGGTTCGTCGAGACGTTCGAGGGCCCAGGCACGGGTCGCTGCCGTGCTCGCGGCCCCGCTCTCCGGGACCGGCTGCTCGATGTACTGGGCCTGACCGCCGTCCCGGAACGGCGGCACGACGCAGCGGCGGGCCACGGCGTTGGCCAGCTCGCTGCCGTGGTCGGTGCGCACGATGTGCAGGCAGACGTCGACACCGGAGGCGGCCCCCGCCGAGGTGAGGATGCGGCCGTCGGCGACGAAGAGGACGTCCGGGTCGAGGTCCACATGCGGGTAGCGCCGCCGGAACGCGTCCGTGACCTGCCAGTGCGTGGTGGCCCTCCGGCCGTCCAGCAGGCCCGCCGCCGCGAGGACGAAGGCGGCCGTGCAGATGGAGACGATCCGCGCCTGAGGCCGGATACGGGCGAGGGCAGCGGCGACCTCCGCGGGCAGCTCGGTGGGGATGCACGAGGGGGTCATGGAGGCGACCACCACCGTGTCGGCCGTGGCCAGGATCTCGGGACCGTGCTCCACACCGATGGTGAAGTCGGCGCAGGAGCGCACCGGTTGGCCGTCCACGCTGCAGGTCAGCACCTCGTACCGGCCGTCGGCGGCGCCGAAGATCCGGCTGGGGATACCCAGCTCGAAGGGGTACACGCCGTCCAGGGCCAGCACCACGACCCGTTCCACCCGCCGTTCACCAGTCATGGCACGATCTTATCGAAGGTTGGCAATCGTGCCATTTTCTTGTCGGGCGGACCCCGGCAGGCTGGGTGACCATGAGCGATGTGAACACGATGCGAGCCATCAGCCAGGACGTCCTCGGCGGTCCCGAGGTCCTGAAGGAAGTGCAGTTGCCGCGCCCCGAGCCGCGCACCAACGAGGTGCTGGTCCGCGTGCGCGCCGCCGGCGTCAACCCGACCGACTGGAAGCACCGCGCGAATGGCGGTTTCCTGGGCGAGCCGCCCTTCGTCCTGGGCTGGGACGTCTCCGGCACGGTCGAGGCGGTCGGGATCGGCGTCGCCCGGTTCAAGCCCGGCGACGAGGTCTTCGGCATGCTGTCCTACCCGTTCGGCCACGGCTCGCACGCCGAGTACGTCACCGGCCCGGCGCGCTGGTTCGCGCACAAGCCGGCCTCCATCGACCACACCCAGGCGGGCGCGCTGCCGCTGGTCTCCCTGACCGCCTGGCAGGCCCTGGTGGAGTACGCCGACGTCCAGCCGGGGCAGCGGGTGCTGATCCACGCGGCGGCCGGCGGGGTCGGGCATGTGGCCGTGCAGATCGCCAAGGCGCGCGGCGCGTATGTGATCGGCACGGCGAGCGCCGGCAAGCACGACTTCCTGCGCGAGATCGGCGTGGACGAGGCGATCGACTACCGGGAGACGGACGTCACCGAGGCCGTGAAGGACGTGGACGTCGTCCTGGACACGATCGGCGGGGACACCTCGACGAACTCGCTGCGCGTGCTGCGCCCCGGCGGGATCGTCGTCTCGATCCTGCCGATCGGTTCGAAGGACTTCGACGAGGAGGCGGAGCGGCTCGGTGTGCGGGCGCTGCGCATGCTGGTGGACGCGTCGTACAGCGGCCTGAGGGCGATCGCGGAGCTGGTGGAGACGGGGAAGCTGCGCCCCGCGATCGCCGGCACCTTCCCGCTGTCCGATGCCGCCGAGGCACACAGGCTCGGCGACACCGGCCGGACCACGGGGAAGCTGGTCCTTACGGTCGACTGAGTCAGAACGTCAGCACGGGCTTGATCGCCTTGCCCGCGCCCATGTCCCGCACCGCCTGGTCGATGTCCGCGAACGGATAGGTGCTGATCAGGCGGTGCAGCGGAAGCCGTCCCTCCTTCACCAGCTGCACCAGGGACGGAATGAACGACTGTGTCTCGGCGTCGCCCAGGGTGAGGCCGACGACCTGCTTGCCGCCCAGCAGCCCGTTGACGTCGAGGGCGACTTCGCTGCCGAAGGGCGGCGCTCCGACGACGACCAGGGTCCCGCGCGCGGCGAGCGCGTCGACGCCCTGGCGCAGCACGGCGACACTGCCCGTCGTCTCGACAACGCCGTCGGCGCCCTGGCCGCCGGTGATCTCCGCGAGCGCCTCGCCGAGGTCGGCCTCGCCGACGTTGACGGTGTGGGTGGCGCCCAACTCCTGGGCGAGCAGGAGGCGTTCGCCGACCTTGTCGACGGCGACGATCCGGGTGGCGGGGGTGAGGGCGGCGGCCATCACGGCGGACAGGCCGACGGCGCCGGCGCCGAGGACGACGATTGTGCTGCCCGTCACGGGCTTCAGCACGTTCCAGACGGCGCCCACTCCGGTCTGCACACCGCAGCCCAGCGGTGCGATCGACTCCAGCGGTACGTCCGCGTCGACCTTGACGAGGCTGCGCTCGTCCACCAGCGCCCGCTCGGCGAAGGAGGACTGGCCGAAGAAGTGGCCGCCGAGTGGGGTGCCGTCCCGGCTGATGGTGCTGGTGCCGTCGGCGCGGCGGCCGCCGATCAGGTTCAGCGGCAGCCAGGTCGCGCAGTACGCGGGGTGGCCGCCGTGGCAGTTGCGACACTCCCCGCAGGAGGTGAAGGACAGCACCACTTGGTCGCCGGGCGCGATGCCGGTGACGGCCTGGCCGACGGCCTCGACGACACCGGCGCCCTCGTGGCCGAGCACACCCGGCAGCGGGAAGGGCAGGCCGCCGCTCGCGACCCCGAGGTCGGTGTGGCACAGGCCGGTGGCCACCATGCGGACGACCGCCTCGTGGGGCCCGGGCTCGTCGAGCTCGACATCGGCGAGCGTGAAGGGCGCACCGCCGGACTCGACGACAGCGGCACGGGTGGTGATGGACATCGTACGAACTCCCTTGATGTTCAGGCGTGTTCGGGCGTGTTCGGCCGGGCTCAGTCGAGCGAGACGACGACGGACTTGACCTTGGTGTAGGCGGCGAGGGCCTCGGGCCCGTACTCGCGGCCGAAGCCGGAGTCCTTGACGCCGCCGAAGGGCACCGCGGGGTCGAGCATGGCCCAGTCGTTGATCCATACGATGCCGGCCTGGAGACGGTCGGCGATGCGGTGAGCACGGGCGAGATTGCTGGTCTGGATGCCCGAAGCCAGGCCGTACGGCGTGGAGTTGGCGAGCTCGACGGCCTCGTCCTCGGTGTCGAAGGGCTGCACGGTCAGGACCGGGCCGAAGATCTCCTCCTGGACGACGCGGGAGTCGTTGGAGAGGTCGGCGATGACGGTGGGCTTGTAGTAGTAGCCGCCGTCGAGGTCGAGCCGTTCACCGCCGCAGACGATGCGTCCGCCCTCCTTGCGGGCGATGTCGACGTATTCCTCGACCTTCTTCAGGTGCTTCTCTCCCGCCATCGGCCCGACGACGGTCTCGGGGCTGCGCGGGTCGCCGACCGGTACGCCGGGCACGGCCTCGGCGAGGATGCCGAGCACGGTGGCGTACACCGGGCGGGAGACGAGCAGGCGCGGGCCGCCCATGCAGAACTGGCCGGTGTTGAAGACGAAGGCCTTGATGATCGCGCCGACGGCCTTCTCCAGGTCGGCGTCCTCGAAGACGATGTGGGCGGCGTTGCCGCCGAGTTCCATGGTGACGGGCTTGAGGGCCTCGCCGGCGGTGGCCGCCACATGGCGGCCGATCGCGGTGGAGCCGGTGAAGGCGACCTTGTCGACACCGCGGTGGCGCAGCAGCGCCTCGCCGGCGACCGGTCCGGTGCCGGTGACGACGTTGACGACGCCGTCCGGTACGCCCGCCTGCTGGAGCAGCTTGGCCATGTACAGGGCGCTCAGCGGGGTCTCGTCGGCCGGCTTGTGCACCACCGTGTTGCCGGCCGCGAGCGCGGGGCCGATCTTCGAACCGGCCAGGATCAGCGGGAAGTTGAAGGGGGTGATCGCGGCGACCACGCCGATCGGCTCGCGCTTGGTGTAGGCGAGGGCGTTCATGGGAGTGTCGCGGACGGCGCCGTCCAGGGAGTACGCGAGGGCGGCGAAGTGCTCGTAGTCGTTGGCCGCGTTGGTGATGTCGACGGCGTGGCACAGCGAGATGGGCTTGCCGACGTCGAGGCTCTCCAGGTGGGCGAGTTCGTCGGCGTTCTCGCGGATCAGCTCGGCGACGCGGTGCAGGATCCGGCCGCGCTCGCGTCCGCTCAGCCCGGACCAGGCGCCGCCGTCGAAGGCCTCCCGGGCGGCACGCACGGCCGCGTCCACGTCGGCGGCGCCCGCCTCCGCGACGGTGGTGACGACCGCGCCCCGGGACGGGTCGACCACCTCGGTGCGCGCTCCGTCGGCGGCCTCGCGCCACTGTCCCCCGACAAACAGCCGTCCGGGTTCGATCTCGAAGGCGGTCATCACCACTCCTCAGCCTCATTGCCAAGTTTTCAACCAACAGGATTCCTGTTGGTTGGCAGTCTCATTACGGACAGGTTTCCTGTCAATGCTCTAGGCTGAACTCATGCTCGACACCCAGGCGACCAAGACCACCCCGTCCCTGCTCTACATGGTGAAGCAGGTGGAGCTGGTCGTGCGCTCGCACCTGGACGAGCTGGTCAAGCCGTCCGGGATCACCGCGCTGCAGTACACCGCACTCACCGTCCTGGAGCGGCACGACGGGCTGTCGGCCGCACAGCTCGCCCGCGACTCCTTCGTCACCGCCCAGTCCATCGCCGATCTCGTACGGTCCCTGGAGGGCCGCGGACTGGTGCGCAGGGAGCGCAATCCGCACAATCGGCGCGAGCGGCTGATCCTTTTGACGGGCGCCGGGCGGGAACTGCTGGAGCAGTTCGCGGCACCCGTGCGTGAGCTGGAGGAGCGGATGGTCCGGGATCTCACGGCACACCAGACCGAGCAACTGCGCCAGGCGCTCTCCAAGGCCTGGCACGCACTGTCGTAGGCCGGCCACACCTACCGCAGCAGCCCTTCATCGCAATTCGAAGACATATGTCAATCGAACATGCTCAAATTCACTCCATCGAGGGTAACTTGCAGGGCGGAGCAGGTTGGAGGCGATGTCGTCGTGCACGTGGAGCCCGCACCGCCGACCCGGCATCTGCGTGTCCGCCTCGACCGGGGCCATACGGTGCTGGAGTTCCTCGGCGAGATCGACATCGCCGCGGCCCTGGAGATCACCCCCGTTCTGGACCGGGTGACGGCACGCCCCGATGTCCGCCTGGTGATCGATCTGCGGCCGGTCGACTTCTTCGACTGCTCCGGGTTACGCCTGCTCTACCGGGCCCGCGCCCGGGTCCTCGACCAGGACGGCGAGCTGCGGCTCGTCTGCACGCACCCGCTCACCCTGCGCATCATGCGGGTCACCGGACTGACCCGGCTGCTGCCCGCCCATCCGACCCTGGACGCGGCCCTGGGACAGCCCGAGGCCACGTCCGAGTCCTTATGACACTGCCTACTTGAGGATCTTGGTGACCTGACCCGCACCGACCGTCCGGCCGCCCTCGCGGATCGCGAACTTCAGGCCCTCCTCCATGGCGATCGGCTGGATCAGCACGACGTGGATGCTGGTGTTGTCGCCCGGCATGACCATCTCGGTGCCCTTGGGCAGGGTCACCACACCGGTGACGTCCGTGGTGCGGAAGTAGAACTGCGGGCGGTAGTTCTCGAAGAACGGCGTGTGCCGGCCGCCCTCGTCCTTCGACAGGATGTACGCCTGACCCTCGAACTCCGTGTGCGGGGTGACCGTGCCGGGCTTGATGACGACCTGCCCGCGCTCCACGTCCTCGCGTTTGACGCCGCGCAGCAGAAGTCCGACGTTCTCCCCGGCCCGGCCCTCGTCGAGCAGCTTGCGGAACATCTCGATGCCCGTGACGGTGGTCTTCGTCTTCTGCTCGTGGATGCCGATGATCTCGACCTCGTTGTTGACGTGCAGCACCCCGCGCTCGATCCGGCCGGTGACGACGGTGCCGCGGCCGGTGATGGTGAAGACGTCCTCGATCGGCATGAGGAACGGCTTGTCCACATCGCGCTGCGGCTCCGGGACCGCCGTGTCGACGGCGTCGAGCAGGTCCAGCACCGACTGGGCCCACTGCTCGTCGCCCTCCAGGGCCTTCAGGGCGGAGACCTTGACGACCGGGACGTCGTCGCCGGGGAACTCGTACTCGGTGAGCAGCTCGCGCACCTCCAGCTCGACGAGCTCCAGGATCTCCTCGTCGTCCACCATGTCGGTCTTGTTGAGAGCGACGACGATGTACGGCACGCCCACCTGCCGGGCCAGCAGCACATGCTCCTTGGTCTGCGGCATGGGTCCGTCCGTGGCCGCCACGACCAGGATCGCGCCGTCCATCTGCGCCGCGCCGGTGATCATGTTCTTGATGTAGTCGGCGTGCCCGGGGCAGTCGACGTGCGCGTAGTGCCGGCGCTCGGTCTGGTACTCGACGTGGGCGATCGAGATCGTGATGCCGCGCTGCCGCTCCTCGGGCGCCTTGTCGATCTGGTCGAACGGCGTGAACGGGTTCAGGTCGGGAAACCTGTCGTGCAACACCTTGGTGATGGCCGCCGTGAGTGTCGTCTTGCCGTGGTCGATGTGACCGATCGTGCCGATGTTCACGTGCGGCTTGGTCCGCTCGAACTTCGCCTTCGCCACTGCAACCCCTCCTGAGCATCCCTGTGATGCCGAGCGTTGCTCGCTACCTCATGTCTATTCGCTTCGCGGCGCGTCGAACAGGGCGCTGACGGACTCCCCGTTGTGAATGCGGCGCACGGCCTCGGCGAGGGCGGGGGCGATGGACAGGATCCGCAGCTTCTCGGTGCGCTCCTCCTCCGGGACCGGCACGGTGTTGGTGCACACGATCTCCAGTACGTCGGGCTGCTCGCCGATCCGCTTGAGCGCCCCGGCCGCGAACAGGCCGTGCGTGCAGGCCACCCTGATCGACCGCGGCCCCAACTCCCGCAGCCGGTCGAGGAGTTCGAGGACGGTGCTGCCCTTGGCGATCTCGTCGTCCAGCACGATGACATCCCGGCCCGTGACCTCGCCGATCACGGTGCTGATGCTGACCTGGTCGTCGGCGAACCGCTGCTTGGCACCGGCGGCCACCTGGGCGCCGATCATCCGCGCGAACGCGGCCGCCTCCTTGGCGTTGCCGAGGTCCGGCGAGACGACGGTGGTGCGGGACAGGTCGTACTGCCGGAAATGTGCGGCCAGTTCGCGCCGGGCGTGCAGATGGTCGACCGGTACCGAGAAGAACCCGTGCACCTGCGGCGAGTGCAGCGTCATGGCGAGGACCCGGCTCGCGCCCGCCGCGACCATCAGGTCCGCGACGAGCCGTCCGCCCAGGGAGATCCGTGGTGCGTCCTTCTTGTCGGAGCGGGCGTAGGAGTAGTGCGGCATGACCACGGAGATCCGCGCCGCGGAGGCGCCGCGGGCCGCGTCGCACATCAGCAGCAGTTCCACGAGGTGCTCCTGGACCGGGCGGACCAGCGGCTGGATCAGGAAGACGTCCCGCTCGCGGCAGTTCGCCTGGAGCTGCACCTCCAGACAGTCGTTGGCGAATCGGCTGACCCGGGTGGGACTGAGCGGCACACCGAGATGCGCGCAGACCTCCGCGGCCAGGTCGGGGTGGGCGCTGCCGCTGAACACGGAGATGTCTCGCACGATCCGCTCCTCGCGTGATCATTCCGGGGGACGGGTTCATGCTACTGACCGCGGAAATTCGGTTGCGGTGTGCCAGCGGCCGCAGGCCATGATGTCCCGGTCCGAGTCCCTCACCTCAGGAGATCCCATGCGCCGACTCCTCGGAATCAACCAGCGCCCCCATCGGCCCACGGTTTTCGAGGACTCGACCCCGCATGAACACCCTGAACATCGGCATTCTCGCCCACGTCGACGCCGGTAAGACCAGCCTCACCGAGCGGCTGCTGTTCGACCACGGAGCGATCGACCGGCTCGGCAGCGTCGACGGCGGTGACACCCGTACGGACGACGGCGAGATCGAGCGGCAGCGCGGCATCACCATCCGCTCCGCGGTCGCCGCGTTCACCGTCGGCGACACCCAGATCAACCTCATCGACACCCCCGGGCACTCCGACTTCATCGCCGAGGTCGAGCGCGCCCTGGAGGTCCTGGACGGGGCGGTGCTGCTGCTGTCCGCCGTGGAGGGCGTGCAGGCGCAGACGAGGGTGCTGATGAGGACGCTGCGGCGGCTGAGGCTGCCCACGCTCGTCTTCGTCAACAAGATCGACCGTGCGGGCGCCCGGTCCGCGGGCCTGCTGGCCGACATCCGGCGCAGACTGACGCCGTACGTCGCACCGCTCACGGACGTGACGGGCATCGGCACCGCCGACGCCCGCGTCATGGCACGCCCGCCCGGGGATCCGCAGCTGGCCGAGGCTCTCGCCGAGGTCGACCCGGAGGTCCTCGCTGCGGTCGTCGACGGCCCCGTGCCCACGCCCGACGACCTGCGCAAGGTGCTCGCCGCGCGGACCGCCGACGGCTCGTTCCACCCCGTCTTCTTCGGCTCGGCCCTCGGCGGCCAGGGCATCGCCGAGCTCGTCGGGGGCGTGACCGGGCTGATCCCGCCCGCGCCCACGGCCGAGGGCACCGGCCCGCGCGGCACGGTGTTCGCGGTACGCCCCGGCGCGGGCGGCGAACGGACGGCGTATCTGCGGCTGTACGACGGCGAGGTGTCACCGCGGCAGCGCGTGACCCTGCTGCGGCGCGAGGCCGACGGCCGCACCACGGAGGTCTCCGGACGGGTGAACCGCCTCGACGTGGTGGGCCGGGCCGGGTCGTCGCTCACCGCGGGGAACATCGCGGCGCTCACCGGCCTGGCAGGCGTGCGGGTGGGCGATCGCCTCGGCGATCCCCCACGCTCGAACCCGACTCGCGCGGGGGGATCCCCATCCGACCGTGCACCGCAGTTCGCTCCGCCCACACTGGAGACGCTGGTGCGGGCCCGGCACCCCGGGCAGGCCGCGCCGCTGCGCACCGCCCTGCTCGCCCTCGCCGACCAGGACCCGCTGATCCACGCCCGCCCCGCATCCGCCGGCACCACCGCCCTGCTCCTGTACGGCGAGGTCCAGATGGAGGTCCTGGCGGCCACGCTCGCCCAGGACTTCGGCATCGAGGCCGACTTCGAGCCGGGCCGGGTGCGGTTCCTGGAGCGCCCGCAGGGCGTCGGTGAGGCCTGGGAGGAGATGCCCTGGCACCTCGGTACGCGCCACTGGGCGACGATCGGGCTGCGGGTCGAGCCGGGGCCCCGCGGCTCGGGCGGAGTGTTCACCTACGAGACGGAACTCGGAGCACTCCCCCGCGCCTTCCACCAGGCCATCGAGGACACGGTGCACGCCACCATGGAGACCGGTCTGCGCGGTGCCTCCGTCACGGACTACCGGGTCACGCTGATCCGCTCCGGCTACTGCGCCCCGATCAGCACGGCCGCCGACTTCCGCGCGCTCACCCCGATCGTGCTGCGCGCGGCCCTGGAGCGAGCGCGCACCCGGCTCTACGAGCCGTACCACGCCTTCGAGGCGGAGACCCCGCTCGACGCCCTGGCTCCGGTGACCGCCCAACTCGCCGCGTACGGTGCCGAGTTCACGGGCACGACGGGTGGCACGACGTCTTGGCTGATCACGGGGGAACTCCCGGCCCGCCGGGTACGCGAGGCCGAACTGCGCCTGCCCGTCCTGACGCACGGCGAGGGGGTGTGGTGGTCACGGGTGTCGGGGGACCGGGAACTGCGCCCTCACTGAAGGTACGACCGCGTCGGTTCGACGGGCCGGTGACGGGAGCGGTTGGCACACGATCGGCAGTGGCTTCACGGACCGCAGGGACAACTGCCTGCCCGGGCCGGAGCACTTCAGCTGCGGCATGGCGCGCCGGCCACGCTGGGAGACCGACTCGTATGCCCGCCCTGGCGGCGTTCACCACGAAACCGGCAGCCGTCGTGGGCTGCGTGTCATCTGGCCCTCCCGCCACTCGATCGTCCCGGGGGTGAACTCGGCGCGCAGGTCGGGGAAGCGGGCTGCCAGGCGGTGCAGGGCGAGGCCGAGTTCCAGGCGGGCGAGCCAGGCGCCCAGGCAGTGGTGGGGGCCCGCGCCGAAGATGACGCTGGGTGCGCTCAGCGGGGTGAACAGGTCCGGTGGGCCGGGCGGGAACACGTCGGGGTCGCGGCTGGCGGCGTTGGTCTGGACGGCGACCACGCTGCCCGCGGGGATCGTCACACCGCCGACCTCGGTGTCCTCGACGGCGCGGCGGATCAGCCCGGGCAGCACCCGGCCCTCGCTGAGCGGGACGGCCCGCAGCAGTTGTTCGGCCGCGACGGCCGCCGTCCCCTCATTCTCGGCGAGGCCGGGCCAGGCCTCCTGCCGGTCGGTGAGGAGGTAGACGACGATGTTGCCGAGCGCCGTCATGGTGGTCTCGTGACCCGCGACCACCAGCCCGCACACCAGGGTCACCAGTTGCCGTTCGTCGATGTCGAGGCTGTCGCCCGCCGCCACCAGGCCGCTCACCAGGTCGTCGCCGGGGTTCTTGCGCCGCTGGGTGACCAGGTCGGCCGCGAAGTCCCCGAACTCGCGCATGGCGGCGACGACTTGCTCCCGAGTGTGCGCGCCGCCGGAGAGCGCGTGGTCGGCCCAGTGGCGGATGCGCTCGCCGTCCACGTGGTCGAGCCCCATCAGCCGGGAGATGACGGAGACGGGCAGCGGGCGGGTGAAGCCCTCGATGATGTCCGCGGGACGCTCCTGCGCGGCGAAGTCGTCGAGGAGTGCTTCGACCACCGAGGCCACCCAGGGCCGCCAGCGGGCGATCGCGCGGGGCGTGAACGCCCGCTGGACGGTGCCGCGCAGCCGTTGGTGGGCCTCGCCGTCCTGGTTGAGGAGCCCGTTCGGGTCGTCCAGCAGGTTCGGTACGAGGAGCAGCGGCGGAGCGTCCTCGGCGTGCAGGGAACTCCTGTTGAACCGGGGGTCCATGAGCACCTGACGTACGTCGGCGTAGCGGGTCACCAGCCACACCGGGGTGCCGGTGGCGAGGGTGGCGTGACGGGGCGGACCGGGTTCGGGGAGGTCGATGCGGTGCATGGGGCAAAGGGGCCGGGACGTGCTGTGTGTACTCATCCGGGACTCCAGGCGCGCCGGTACGGAGAGTTCTCCACGCTAGTGCGCCCCGCATGCCCCCGTCAGCGGTGTCATTCGGCCAACAGCCTGGTCTGACAAGGGTTTTGAGGGGCATGCGGAGAGTAGGAAGGAGGGCCGTCGCCATGACGACTCCCATCAGGCGCATGTCCAGGCGCATGCCCGGCTGGGCGAAGGCGGTGAGCGCCGTCGTGCTGGTGCTCGTGGTGTTCTTCGCCGGGATCCGGCTGAGTGTGCTCCCTGGCCTCAAGGACCTGTTCGGCACCGAAACGCACGACCGCTCGGGACCCGCACTGCTCCAGTCCATCCAGGACATGAGCCGTTACGACGCCGCCTCCGGCAACTTCCAGGTCGTCGTGGACCTGGAAAAGGACACCAAGTACCTGCCCGACGCGATCCGCGGCTCCCGCACGCTGTACATCGGTGCGGGCACCGTCGACGCGTACGTCGACCTCGGCAAGGTCGGCAAGGACGACGTCACGGTCAACGGCGACCGTACGTCCGCCACGCTCCGGCTGCCGCACGCGGCGCTCGGCAAGCCGGCCCTCGACCCGGACCGCTCCTACGCCGTCTCCAAGCAGCGCGGTCTCCTCGACCGGCTCGGCGACCTGTTCTCGGACAACCCCAACAGTGAGCAGGCCGTGCAGAAGCTCGCGGTCAAGCACATCGGTGACGCGGCGAAGGACAGCGGCCTGACCCGGCGCGCCGAGACCAACACCACCGACATGCTCGACGGCCTGCTGCGTTCCCTCGGTTTCACGGAGGTGCATGTCGTGTACGGGAGCTGATCAGGCCCCGACGACTGCGGGCAGTACGAGCGCGCCCAGCAGCGCGGCGCCGACCAGCACCCAGGCCACGTAGTCCCCGACGTGACCGGACTGCAGGCGCCGCAGCTGTGAGGCCCGGTACGCTCCCGCGAGCAGCTTCGGCCGGATGACGGCGAGAGTCGCGAGGCCCACCGCCAGCGCGGTGGAGGCGAACCCGAGCAGGATCCCGGTCGGTGTCCAGTGCGGGGCCGGGACCACGACTCCCCCGGACCCGGCATCGTTCACGCCGTGGGCGACCAGTTCGGCGAAGCCGGGGACGACGCCGACTGCGAGGGCCGCGGCGAGCAGCACCGCGGGTACCAGCGTCATGGTGTCGGGGACCCGGCTGAGCGGGCGCTGCGTCTCGGGCTCCTCGCCGGAGCCGGTCGTCTCGTACTCGGTGTCCTCCTCGGGCCTGGGGCCGAGGCCGAAGTAGACCCGCGCGGTGACCCGCAGTACCGCCGCGCCGGTCACCGCACTCGCGAAGACGAACAGCACGGTGAGCGGGCCTCCCACGGCCTCCTCGGTGACGGCCTTGCCGAGCCCCGTGCCGAAGGGGGGCAGCCCGGCGAGGCCGAGGCCGCCCAGGCCGTAGAGTACGGCGACGCCGCGCAGCCGGCGGGCGCGTCCGTGCAGCGCGTACTCGTCGACGTTGCCGAACCGGTCGAGGAGGATGCCGGTACAGGCGAACAGGGCGGCCTTCACGCCGGCGTGGCCGAGGATGTAGAGCGCGACCCCGTCGTCGCCCTCCGGCGTCAGTACGCCGATGCCGATGAGGAACAGCCCGGTGTGGGCGATCGCCGAGAAGGCCAGCTGTCGTTTGATGTGCCGCTGGAACCAGCACATCACCGATCCGATGACCGCCGTCAGCGCTCCGAGCACCAGCAGTGCCCGCTGCGCGTCGGCGCCCGGGATGCCGCCGGGCCCGGAGAACACGCTCCCGTACACCCGCCACACGCCGTACGTGCCGAGTTCGACCATCACGCCCGACAGCAGCATGCACACGGGCGTCGGCGCGACGGCGTGGGCGTCGGGAAGCCAGAAGTGGAAGGGGACGGTGGCCGCCTTGACCAGCAGTCCGGCGAGGACCAGGACGAACCCGGCGAGGACGAGCGCGTCGGGTCCGCCGTGCCGGTCCAGGCCGCGCCCGATCTGGGGCATCGCCAGTTCGCCGGTGCGGGCGTACAGCAGCCCGATGCCCATCAGCATGGCGTAGGCGCCGAGCGAGGTGACGACCGCGAAGGTGAGTGCGCCCTGGACGGCCTTGGCCTCCTCGACGCGGGTGCCAGTCAGGGCGTAGGCGACGACGCTCATGAGCTCGAACCAGACGAACATGTTGAACAGGTCGCCGGCGAGGGCGAAGCCGCACATGCCGCCCTGGAAGACCAGCATCAGCGCGGGGAAGGAGCCCGCGTGGCGGCGGGGCGGTTCGTCGAAGTAGTGCCAGGAGTACGCCAGTGCGGCCAGGGTCAGCAGTGAGGCGAGCGCGGCCATGCCGAGGCCCGGCCCGTCGCCGGTCAGGACGATGCCGACGCTCTCGCCGTTCACGGGCTGCCAGCCGCCGACCCACTCGGTCATGGGCGGTGAGGAGTTGAGCAGCAGCACGATCGCGAGTCCGGCCGTGCCGGCGGAGACGGCGCACCCGGCGGACTCGGCGACCACGCGCGGCAGCCGGCGGCCCGCGGCGACCAGGAGGGCGGCCCCCAGCAGGGGCACGGCGACGACGAGGGGCAGCAGGTCGTTCATCAGCCGCGCAGCTCGGAGAGTTCGTCGGGGTCGACGGTGCCGTGCCGCTTGGCGATCTGCATGACGAGCGCGAGCAGCAGCGCGGTGACGGTGGCGCCGACGACGACGTCGGTGAGGGTGAGCGCCTGCACCACGGGGTCCACGACCGGCCGGGAACCGGGTTTGATGTCGGAGAACACGGGCGCGGTGGCGCCGTCGCGGTAGCCGACGGACAACAGCAGCACATAGGTGCCGGCCTGGCAAACGGACAGGCAGCCGATGGCGTGGATCAGGTTGCGGCTGGTTGCCAGGCCGTAGCAGCCGACGAGGAAGACCCAGGCGGCCACCAGGTACGGCAGTACATCCATCACGGCTCTCATGTGCCGCTCTCCTCCTCGATCTCGACGGCCTGGTCCAGGAAGCGGGCGAGCAGCACGACGACGGCGCTGGCGACCTCCATGCCGATGGCCGCGTTCAGCAGCGGGACGGTGCCGCCGGAGGACAGCGTGTTGAAGGTGCCGTACGGCAGCAGGGTGTTGGCGAGGAAGGCGGTGCCTCCGATGAGTCCCGCGATGCCCATGACCAGGTAGCCCGAGGCGGCGAGGGCGTCGGCGACCTCGTAGGCGCCGATCGGCCTGATGCGTTCCAGGGCCGCGTAGTCGGCGCCCAGGTAGAGCAGATGCAGGGCGGTCGCGGCGACCACTCCGCCCTGGAAGCCGCCGCCGGGGCTGAGCTGGCCGTGGGCGATGACATACAGGCCGCTGAGCAGGGCGACGGGCAGCACGACGAGGGCGTAGCGGCGGACCGGCAGGGCGACCTCGGCGGGCTCGGGGCGGGCGCGGTGTTCGTCGCGGGTCTGGCGCAGCAGTATCACGCAGCCGAGGACGGCGGAGAACAGGATGGTCATCTCGCCGAGGGTGTCGAAGGCGCGCTGGTCGAAGTTGACGGAGGAGATGGTGTTGGCGGTCTGCCGGGCCAGGGAGGCGTGCACGGCGCGGTCGCCGTAGGGGTGGCTGTCGCCGCCGAAGTGCGGCAGGTCCAGGCAGGCCGCGACGAGCAGGGCGGCCAGACCCGCGCCGCCCGCCAGCAGCACCCACAGCCGGGCGCGCCGGGTCACCGCTCACGCTCCTTGCCCTGGCCGCGCCGCCTGACCTTGCGGACGGTGAGCATCAGCAGCAGTGGTGTCAGCGCGGAGCCGACGGCCAGTTGGGAGAGTCCGACGTCGGGCGCCTGGAGCACGGTGAACAGGGCGGCGAGGGCGATGCCCAGGAGGGACAGGACGAGGGCCTGGCGCATGGGGTCGCGGGTTGCCACGGCCGCGGTCGCGCAGGCCGCGACCAGCAGCAGTACCACGACGATCACCGCGTCAGCCACCGCGGACCCCCCGGAATCCGCCGGCCAGGGCCCGCGAGGCGATGATGTTCCCGCTGATCAGCAAGGCGCCGATGACCAGCAGCTTCACCATGGCCCGGCCGGGCCCGGTGGCGACGCACAGGGCGATCACGGCGGCCGCGCCGAGACCGGCGACCGTCAGGGTCGGGCCCCAGGCGCGCGGTGGGTCCTCGGCGAGTTCCTCGGCGAGCAGCCGGGCGAAGACGAGGGTGCCGACGGGGCCGAGCAGGGCCAGGACGAGGCCGAGGTCGACGTAGGAGGGGCGGTGGTAGGCCTGGGAGAGGAGCAGCAGGCTCGGGCAGGCGAGTGCGGAGGACAGGTTCTGGGCCACGACCCGGCGGCGGAGCGGACCGGTGGTCACGCCCCACAGCGCGGTGCCCAGTCCGCCGGCGAGGCCGACGGTGGCGGCGAGCGTCCAGCCGTTCATGTCCCGCTCACCGCCCGTCGTGCGCCCCGGGCCGCGAGGGCGCCCACGCAGGCGCAGCTCGCGCCGACGACGAGTTCCAGGGTGTCGACGGTGCTGATGAGGACCAGCCACAGCAGGCCGAGCGCGATCCACCAGCCCAGCAGCTCGGCCGCGGTGAACAGGGCCGTTCGCAAGGTCATGCGCCACCTCCTCGGGCTCTGCTCGCACACCGTCACAGGCGGGATGTCCGGTACATCCGGTACGTGCGTCCCGCGGCATCCAAACATCGCGGCGGGTGCCTCGGGTGGCGGCGCGCTGGCTTCCACCGCCGGAGTGCCCCTACGGCAGGAAGGGAAACCGCCAGGGCGTCCGGGCCGCGTCGGCCGGGCGGCGGCATTCTCGGCCGCCGAGCGGGTAACCGCCTTATAGCGCAGGGAAGTTGAAGACTGGAGGACCTGATGGCCCGTGCAGCCTTGCGACCACGTTCAGCGTTGCGCCTGCGTACCGGCAAGACCGGCGCGTCCGAGAAGCCGAAGAAGTCCGAGAAGGGGAAGAAGCCGGAGCAGGGGAGCAAGCAGGAGAAGGCGAAGAAGTCCGCGAAGCCGCGGGGAAAGTCGCAGCAGGCTCCTCGTGAGCGGCATGTACTGGCCCTGCCGATCCGCCTGCTGGCGATGCTGTGCGCCTTCGTGTTCATGGTGGCGTTCGCCGTGGTGCTGGCCCGGCTGACCCTGGAGCCCTCCCCCGCCTCGGTGGCGATGGCCCACACGAACTTGCATCCGGGAAGCACTCTGCGGCTCTATCTGGACCAGCCGGCGTTCCGGGACGCCGTGAAGCAGATCGGCGGCAATGTGCTGCTGGGCGTTCCGTTCGGCATCCTGGTGCCGGTCGTCGCACCGCGGGCGCGCGGGCTGCTGAGGGTGCTGTTGCTGACCGCGGTGGTGATGCTGCTGGTGGAGTTCGCCCAGGGGGCGCTGGTCGAAGGCCGGGCCTTCGACATCGACGACGTCATCCTCAACACGACCGGTGCGCTGGTGGGTTACCTCCTGCTGGGGCGGCGGCTGAGCCGGGCGGTGCACGCGCGGGAGCGGCTGCCTCGGCGGGCTGCGAAGCGGGCAAAGGACGCATAACCCGACCGCTCAACTCCTGGTCCGTACCAAGGTATTGACGCTCCCTTATCTCACTCCTTAAATCAAGAGGCGACGCGTTCACCCCCCACCCCGGCCGGGCTCCTTCGCGCACCCGGCCGCCGTACGGAAGGAAGTGCCGTGGCCTCCCCACGCCTGCTGCGCAGATGTCTGTTCGCCGCCCTGTCCGCCGTGCTGGCCGCGTCCGCCGCGACCGGTGCGGCGCAGGCTGATCCGCCCGAGGCGGCCGCCGCCGCGGTGGCGTTCTCCGACACCTTCGACGGGCCGGCCGGAGCCGCGGTCGACTCCTCGAAGTGGCAGACCGAGACCGGAGACAACGTCAACAACCACGAGCGGCAGTACTACACCTCGGGCACCAGGAACGCGGCCCTGGACGGCCAGGGCCATCTGGTGATCACGGCGCGGCGCGAGAACCCGGCCAACTACCAGTGCTGGTACGGGACCTGCCAGTACACCTCGGCGCGGCTGAACACCTCGGGGAAGTTCAACGCCCAGTACGGGCACGTCGAGGCGCGGATGAAGATCCCGCGGGGGCAGGGGATGTGGCCCGCGTTCTGGATGCTCGGCACGCCCGTGAACTGGCCGGATTCGGGCGAGATCGACGTCATGGAGAACGTCGGCTACGAGCCGTCCACCGTGCACGGCACCATCCACGGCCCCGGCTACTCCGGTTCGGGCGGCATAGGCGCCGCCTACTCCCTGCCGAACGGGCAGGCCTTCGCGGACGCCTTCCACACTTTCGCCGTCGACTGGGCGCCCGACTCGATCACCTGGTCGGTGGACGGCACCGTCTACCAGCGGCGCACACCCGCCGATCTGGGCGGCCGGACCTGGGTGTTCAACAAGCCGTTCTTCCTGATCCTCAACCTGGCGGTGGGCGGCTACTGGCCGGGCGACCCGGACGGCTCCACGTCCTTCCCACAGCAGCTGGTGGTGGACTCGGTGTCGGTCACGACCAGCGGCTCGGCCACCGGAGCGGCGATCAGGGGACTGGCCGGAAAGTGCGTCGACGTCGCCGGGGCGAACCCGGCCGACGGCACCCCCGTCCAGCTCTACGACTGCAACGGCACCGCCGCCCAGCAGTGGACCGCGGGCTCCGACGGCACCCTGCGCGCGCTCGGCAAGTGCCTGGACGTCACCGGCAACGGCACCGCGGACGGCTCGACCGTCCAGCTGTGGGACTGCACCGGCGGCCCCAACCAGCAGTGGACGGTCACCGGGGCGCACGACATCGTCAATCCGCAGGCCGACAAATGCCTCGACGTGACCGGGAACAACTCGGCCAACGGCACCCGGCTGCAGATCTGGACCTGCTCGGGCGGCGCCAACCAGAAGTGGACGGTCGGCTGAACCGGGCCGTCAGTGCAACTTCCAGGTGAACTTGTCGCCGCCGACCCAGCGCACCACGTCCGGGTCGTCCAAGTCGTGCACCGTGATGCCGAAGGCGGCGGCCGCCTCCAGGACGTCGGTGACGGACTTGGCCTCACCGATCACTTCGCCGTCGATCTCCACGATCCGGAACGGCGGTGTACCCGGTTGCACACGGAGGACCATGATCCGCGGGTTGGAGATGTGGGGAGCTGCTTGTTCCGTCATGCAATAGAGCGTAGGACGCATCGGCCCCAGGTTGCTCGGGGGTGTCGGCGTCGCAGCAGCTCGAGGACCGCCGCCTCGGTGGCGCCCTGTGTCGCGGGACGGCCGAAGTTCCCGTGTTCGCCCAGCCGGGTGAGCACGGGGGCGATGGTCTCCCCCTACTCGAAGGGGCAGTGGCTGACCTCCGGTCGGCGCGGCTGGTCTGTCGGCGCCGGGCGGCCGGCGGGGCGCCTCGTTGAGGTCGTCGCCGTGCAGGTCGTGCCAGGCGTGTCGGTCCCAGTAGACCAGCGGCCGCTCCCTGCCGCTGCGGCGGCGCAGCGGGGCCCGTACGACGGCGTGAGCGTGGTCGAGCAGGCGCACGGCGCACGCGGTGACCTGGGACCGGGACAGGCCGCGGCCGGCGAGTTCCAAGACAGCCATGGCGCGCATTTCGGGCAGGGCGCGGGCGACCTCGCGGACGTGTTCGTGCCTGGCCTGCTCCGGAGATGGCCATGGGGCCAGGGACAGATCCGCACCTCCCGCCAGGCGGGCGGGACGACCAGGCCCGGATGCGGGTGAGGTGCCCGGGGGCCTTCAGCTGCGCGCCGGTCTCGTCCAGGTGGCGGAAGCCGCGGCCGCAGCGGACCGGGTGAAGCCGGGGCCGTCGCGGGAGCTGGTGCGCAGCTGGGCGGCGGCCGGCTCGGGGGCGACGCCATTCATCGCCACTGAGGTGGGAGCAGGCCTGCGGGCCCATCCGCAGCATGCCGCCGTCCACGTTCCAGGAGGCGCCGGTGGCATAGGAGGCGTCGGGGCTCGCGAGGAAGGCGGTGACGGCGGCGATCTCGCGGGCGTCGCCGGGCCGTCCCATCGGGATGCCGGGGCGGGGCTCGGTGTGTACGTCGGTGTCCTCAGGGCCGGTCATCGGGGTGGCGATCTCGCCGGGCGCGACCGCGTTGACGGTGGTGCCGTACTCGGCGAGTTCCAGGGCCATGACCTGGGTGAGCGGTCCGAGGCCGCCCTTGGCCGCGCAGTACGGGGCGGCGCCGACCCAGGCTGCTCGTGGACGGAGGTCACGTTGACGATCCGGCCGCCGTCGCCCTGCCGGATCATGGGCCGCGCCGCCCACTGTCCGCACAGGAAGGGGCCGATCAGGTCGACCTCGACGACCTCGCGCACCGTGTCGAGCTCCAGGTCGAGGAAGGGCGTTCTGGTGCCCGTACCGGCGTTGTTGACCAGCACGTCGAGGCGGCCGGGCCGGTCGCAGAGCTCGTCGACGGTGCCGGCCGCGGTGGGCAGCCGGGTGAGGTCCGTCTGGGCCACGGCGGCCCGCTGACCGTGCGCGCGGACCTCCTCCGCGGTCTCCTCGGCGCCCTTGAGGCCCTGTTCCAGGTGATGCCGACGTCCATGCCCACCCGGGCCGGCCTGACGGCGGTGGCGCGGCCGATGCCGCAGTTGGAGCCGGTGAGCACGGCGACCTTGCGGGAGCTGATGCGGGCATCGCCGAGCTCCTCCTGGACGGTGCGAGGGGGGGCGCATCGCAGTGCCCGGGTGCGGGCGGGGCAAACCGTGCGGGGTGCCCGGGGCTGGGGAACCCTGGAGGTGGAGGTCACCATGGATCCCGTCGAGGCACTGGAGCGGATCGCCTTCCTGCTGGAGCGGTCCCTGGCGCCGACGTACCGCGTCCGCGCCTTCCGTACGGCGGCCCGCGTGCTGACGTCCCTGCCCGAGGACGAGGTGCGCGAGCGGGCGGCCGCCGGGTCACTGGAGTCACTCAAGGGTGTCGGCCCGAAGACCGCACAGGTCGTCCGGGAGGCGCTGGCGGGAGACGTGCCCGGCTATCTGCGCAAGCTGGAGGGCGAGGTGGGGGCGCCGAGCGAGGACCGGGCCGGTGCGGGGCTGCGGGCCAGGCTGCGCGGGGACTGCCATCTGCACTCCGACTGGTCGGACGGCGGCAGCCCGATCGAGGAGATGGGCCGGGCCGCGCGGGCGCTCGGGCACGAGTGGGCCGTGCTGACGGACCACTCCCCCCGGCTGACCGTCGCGCGCGGCCTGTCCGCCGAACGGCTGCGGGAACAGCTGGACGTGGTGGCGGAGCTGAACACCACCTGGGCGCCGTTCCGGATGCTCACCGGCATCGAGTGCGACATCCTCGACGACGGCTCGCTGGACCAGGAGCCGGAGCTGCTGGAGCGGCTCGACGTGGTCGTGGTGTCGGTGCATTCCAAGCTGCGCATGGACGCCCGTTCGATGACCCGCCGCATGGTGGCCGCCGTACGCGATCCGCACTCCGATGTGCTCGGGCACTGCACGGGGCGGCTGGTGACCGGGCGGGGGCGGCCCGAGTCGGAGTTCGACGCCGACGAGGTGTTCGCCGCGCTGGCCGAGACAGGCACCGCCCTGGAGATCAACAGCAGGCCGGAGCGGCTCGATCCGCCACGGCGGCTGCTGCGCGGGGCGGTCGAGGCGGGAGTGCTGTTCTCGGTCGACACCGACGCACACGCGCCCGGTCAGCTGGACTGGCAGATCCTGGGTTGTGCCCGGGCCGAGGAGTGCGGGGTGCCGGCCGAGCGCGTGGTGAACACCTGGAGCCTGGACGAGCTGCTGGCCTGGACCCACGCGCGGCGCACGCCCGCAGGAGTGACAGGAACCTGACGTGGTACTCGGGGCAGCGGAAGAGCAAGGGAGTGCGCATGGAACGGGCGGCCGTGTTCGACGTCGACGGAACACTCGTCGACACCAACCACCTGCATGTGGCGACCTGGTGGGAGGCCTTCCGGCAGGCCGGGCACAAGGTGCCCATGCACGCCATCCACCGCTCCGTCGGCCTCGGCTCCGAGGACCTCGTCGCCCGGCTGCTGGGCGATCGGCGGGACCCGGACCAGGACGCCGAACTCAGCGCCGCGCACAAGGCGTTGTACGGCCAGTACTTCGACCGGCTGCCCGCGTTCGAGGACGCCGGGCGGCTGCTGCGCCGCCTCGACCACGACGGCTGGAAGGTGGTGCTGGCCACCTCCGCGAGCGGCCCGGAACTCTCCGCGCTGCGCCGCGCCATCTGTGCCGACGACGCGATCACCGCCACCGCGAGCGCGGAGGACGTCACGGAGGGAAAACCGGCCCCCGAGCCCGTCGAACACGCCCTGGAACTGGCCGGGGTGTCCGCCGAACGGGCGGTGTTCGTCGGTGACACCGTGTGGGACATGCGCGCGGGCTGCCGGGCCGGCGTGCGCTGCCTGGGCGTGCTGTGCGGCGGCATCCCGCGCGCCGACCTGGAGGAGGCGGGAGCCGAGGCCGTGTACGACGACCCCGCGCATCTGCTGTCCGCCCTGGAGAGCAGCCCACTGGCCTGAGGCACCCGAACGGGTGACGCAGATCACCACGCAAGGCGCCGAACACCGGAACACCAGGCGGTAGTTCGCCGTTGAACCAACCGTGGGTGCGGATGGGACAGTGTCCCCGGGCCTCACCATTCGCCCACAGGGACGATCGTTCGGCTGAAGCCCTGTGGAGCCCTTCGCCGAGAGGCGACCGCCATCCGTGCTCACCACCAGGCGAGCCCCGACCGGTCTCCCCCGTCCGGTCGGGGCTCTTTCCTGCCCGCGCCCGACCGCACCGGTCCGCGCTTGACTTCGAGAGCACTCCAATCCGTAGCGTTCTCGGCATGAGCACTGGCACTGCACAGCACAAGATCGGATCCGGTTTCGGCGCCACGAGCACGGCCGACGACGTCCTTCAGGGCGTCGACCTGACCGGAAAGCTCGCCGTCGTCACCGGCGGCTACTCGGGGCTCGGCCTGGAGACCACCCGCGCGCTGACCAAGGCGGGCGCCCGGGTCGTCGTCCCGGCCCGCCGCCGGGCCGCCGCCGAGGAGGCGTTGGCCGGCGTCGACGGCGTCGAGGTGGACGAACTCGACCTCGGCGACCTGGAGAGCGTACGGGCCTTCGCCGAGCGCTTCCTCGCCACCGGGCGGACCATCGACATCATGATCGACAACGCCGGGATCATGGCGTGCCCGGAGACCCGGGTGGGGCCCGGCGGGGAGGCCCAGTTCGCCACCAACCACCTGGGCCACTTCGCCCTGGTCAACCGGCTGTGGCCGGCGATCGAGCCGGGCGGCGCCCGCGTCGTCTCCGTCTCCTCCCGGGCCCACCACTTCTCGGGCATGCGCTGGGACGACGTCCACTGGGCGCAGGGCTACGACAAGTGGCAGGCCTACGGGCAGGCCAAGACCGCGAACGTCCTGTTCGCCGTCCACCTCGACACGCTCGGCCGCGACGCCGGCGTGCGCGCCTTCTCCCTGCACCCCGGCGGCATCCTCACCCCGCTGCAGCGGCACATCCCCAAGGCGGAGATGATCGAGCGCGGCTGGATCGACGAGGACGGCAACATCCTCAACCCCGAGGGCTTCAAGACCCCGCCGCAGGGCGCGGCCACCCAGGTGTGGGCGGCGACCTCGGCCCAGCTGGACGGCCTCGGCGGTGTCTACCTGGAGGACTGCGACATCGCCGAGCTCGCGGTCGACGGCGGGACCAGCGGCGTCAAGGACTGGGCGATCGACCCCGAACAGGCCGCCCGCCTGTGGGAGTTGTCGGCGGAGCTGACGGGCGTGAACGCCTTCGCCTAGGAATCACCCGGTTCCGTGGGCCCGTACAGGGCGGCGGGTGCGCCGGCGGCCAGGGCCCAGTAGCGGTCTCCGTAGGACCAGTGCCACCACTCGGTGGGGTAGTTGACGAGCCCGGCGGCCGTCAGCACCCCGCCGAGCAGGGCACGGTTGGCGCGGGCCTCGTCCGTGATGTTCGGGGCATCCGTGTAACAGGCGCTGTCGCTCTGTTCCGGGTTGGCGTTCATCTCGGTGCCCAGGTCCAGTTCGCGGCCGTCGGCGTCGGCGAGGGTCAGATCGACGGCCGCGCCCGCGCTGTGCGGGGCGATCTCGGGCGGGGAGACATAGCGGCTGGCGGCACTGCGGACGCGGTCGGCGGGCCAGTCGGGGTGTGCGGCGCGCAGTTCGTCGGCGTACCGCTCGAAGTAGCGGCGCTGGAGGGCCGGCGGCCGGTATCCCTCCACGAACAGAAGACGCAGGCCCTCGGGGAGCAGGGCCTGCGCGGCGAGGAGGCGGTCGAGGACGCCCCGGCGCAGATGCGTCTCGGCGCCGTGGGAGTCCTCGTGCTTGCGGTCGTCGACCAGAAGCTTCTCTCGTACGTCGACGAGGGGCTCGCCGTTCTCCGCCACCGGTACGGCGGCGACCCGGGCGTCGGACATCAGGATGATCTCGCTCATGTCCTGATCATCTCCCCGCCGCCCGGCCCGGAGCCGCCGGGGCTCAGCCGGCCATGAACTCCCGCAGGTCGGCGGTGAGTTGTCCGGCGTGGGTGACGAACAGGCCGTGGCCCGCGTTCTCGTAGACCTTGAGGGTGGCGTCGGGGGCAAGGGCGGCGGCGCGCCGGCCGGTCGTCTCCAGGGGTGCCGAGACGTCGTGCGTGCCGTGCACGACGAGCAACGGCACCTCCAGCTTGGCCAGTTCCGGGGCGACGTCGAGGGTGACGATCGTCTCCTGGACGGCGCTGGAGGCCCGCGCGGTGGACACCAGGCAGCGGTCGCTGAGGTGACGGACGTAGGCGGGCGAGACCTCGTTGCCCGGCCGGTCCAGGGCGAAGAAGCCGCTCAGTGCGTCGGGGTCGTTGAAGAACGCCGCCCGGTCGCGCAGGAAGGCCGCGTTGCCGGCCCGCATGACCGCGGGGTCCCAGCCGTCCGGGTTGTCCGGCGTGCGGACCACGCCCGGGGTGATGCCCGCCACGAGCGCGACACGGGCCACCCGGCCGCTGCCGTGCCGGGTCAGGCAGCGCACGATCTCCGCGCTACCCACGGAGTGGCCGATCATGGTCACCGCGCGCAGGTCCAGGTGGTCCAGCAGCCCGTACAGGTCGTCGGCGAGAGTGTCGAGGTCAAAGCCGTTCCACACGTCCTCGGAGCGGCCGTGCCCGCGCCGGTCCAGGCCCACGCAGCGGTAGCCCTCGGCCGCCAGCGGCAGCATCTGGAACTCCCACATCTCGGTGCCCAGGTAGGCACTGTTGACGAAGACCGCCACCGGGCCGTCGGCCGGTCCGTAGTCGACGTGGTGCAGCTGCGCGCCGTCGGCGGGGCTGGCGAAATACGGCATGGGACGTCCTCCTGCGATCCGGTGGGGTGGGTACGTCCTCCATCGTTCCGGGGGCCGGTACGGGCGTCGATTACCTCCGAGGTCATACGGCGGAGTCCGCGTGCCCTCACCCCGGCCGGGTACTCGGTGACCCCGTTTCGGACCGTGCGGCCGGAAGGAGACGAAGGTGAGCAGCGCAGTGGGCAGCAGAATCGTGGTCACGGGTGCCACCGGCAACGTCGGCACCAGTGTGGTGCGCCTCCTCTCGGAGGAAGCGCAGGTGGGGTCCGTGCTGGGTCTGGCCCGGCGGATTCCCGAGTGGTCGCCGGCCCGGACGGAGTGGTCCGCGGTCGACCTCGCGTACCAACATGCCGATCTGGTCAAGGAGTTCGCGGACGCCGACGCGGTCGTCCATCTGGCGTGGGCCTTCCAGCCCACGCACGATCCGGCGGCGACCTGGCGCACGAACGTGCTCGGGAGCATCCGGGTGTTCGAGGCGGTCGCGGCGGCCCGGGTGCCGACGCTCGTGCACGCGTCGTCGGTGGGCGCCTACTCTCCGGGGCCGAAGGACCACGCGGTGGACGAGTCGTGGCCGACGCATGGCTGGCCGGATGCCGCGTACTGCCGGGAGAAGGCCTATCTGGAGCGCACCCTGGACACCTTCGAGCGCGACCATCCGGAGGTGCGGGTGGTCCGGATGCGGCCCGCCTTCCTCTTCAAGCGCCAGTCGGCGAGCGAGCAGCGCCGGATCTTCGGCGGCCGCTTCCTGCCGGGCCCGCTGGCCCGCCCGGAGCTGCTGCCCTTCCTCCCCGACATCCCGGGCCTGCGGGTGCAGGCGCTGCACACCGACGACGCAGCCAGGGCGTACGTCCTCGCGCTCGGTTCCGAGGTCCGCGGCGCCTTCAACCTGGCGGCCGAACCCCCGGTCGACGCCGAACTGCTCGCTCAGCTGCTGGACACCCGCCCGCTCCGGCTCCCCCGTGTCGCGGCCCGCTCGGCGATCGCCGCCGCCTGGGGGCTGCATCTGCTGCCCGCGTCGCCGCATCTGTTCGACGCGGTGCTGCGGCTGCCGCTGATGGACTGCACGCGCGCGCGTGCCGAACTGGGCTGGCACCCGGAGCATGAGGCGACCGAGGTCCTGGAGGAGTTCCTGCAGGGCCTGCACCACGGCAAGGGGGCAAGGACCGAGCCGCTGTGGGGCCGCAAGGTCGGCTGACCGCCCTGAAGGGGCATAGGCCGCCTGCTCTATGTGATTGCTCTATGTGATCTCGTCGAGCCGTTCGCGCTGCGGGACCACCGTGTACCTGGGGTCCTGGGCCGAGGCGATGCCCGCCGCGAAGACGCCGAAGCGGGTGCAGGCCGATCCGGCGAGCAGGGCGAGCCCGGAGGCGACCGCGGCGCCGCGCCGTCGGCCGAAGAGGGCGCCGGTGACGGCACCGCCGGCGGTGAGCACCTGCGCCGCCCGCAGCAGCGCGCCCGCGCGGCCGACCCGCCAGGTCTCGGCGACCATGCCCAGGCGCTGCTCGGCCGCCTTCGTGACCGCCGCGTCGGCCAGCGCCGCCAGCCCGGCGGCGCAGCGGGCCGGGGCGTTCTCGCTCGTGGGTCCGGCGACGAGGGCCATCCCGGAGGCCGCCGCGGTCGCGGACGCCGCGAACAGGTACGGCAGCTCCCGGTGGACGCCGTGCCAGGCCGGTACGGCGGTGTCGGCGGCCAGCACCCCGGTGTAGGTGGCGACCGCGGGCCCCAGCAGTGCGGCGGCGCCGGTCGCCGCGCCCCCGAGACGCGGCGCCCGGCCGGTCACGGCGCTCGCGGCGGCCGCACCCGCCGCGGGCCCGTAGGCGCCGAGCAGCCAGGACCCGACGCTCATGGGCGAGGTCGGCTTGAACACCCGCAGCATGTTCGCGAACCGGCTCGGCTTTCCGAGGTCGTGGATGAGTGCGGCGGCCGACAGGGAGACGGAGACCAGCGAGGACACCTTCAGTGCCGTCGCGGTCGTCGTACGTCCGGTCAGCTGCGCGCCCGCGGCGAGCACCGAGCCTGCGCCGGCGAGCCCGCCGAGGAAGAAGTACCCGGCGATGTCGGGGGCGGCCCAGGAGGGCGCCTTGATGACCGGGCGGCCGTAGTAGGACTCGAACTCGGCCCGGGGGACGACGGGTTGCTCGCCGCGCCGCCGCCTGCGTCCCGCGCGTTCGGTCGTGCTCATCGCCGGTTCCTTCCCGTGAGCGCGAAGCAGGCCGCAATTCCGCCCAGCAGGGACAGGGCCGCCGCGCCCGCGTGCTTCCACATCTCCGGCAGGTCCCGGGTGGTGACCACGGGGTCCGGGGGCAGCCCGTACACCTCGGGCTCGTCCAGGAGCAGGAAGAACGCGCCGTCGCCGCCCACGCCGTCGTCCGGGTCGTGGCCGTACAGGTGGGCGTCGGCGACACCCGCCTCGTGCAGCTGGTCGACGCGCAGCGCGGCCCGCTCGCGCAGTTCGTCGAGCGGGCCGAACTGGATGGACTCGGTGGGGCAGGCCTTGGCGCAGGCCGGTTCCTGCCCTGCACCAAGGCGGTCGTAGCACATCGTGCACTTGAACGCGCGGCCGTCGTGCGGCCGTTGCTCGATGACGCCGTACGGGCAGGCGGGCACGCAGTACCCGCAGCCGTTGCAGATGTCCTCCTGGACGACGACCGTGCCGAACTCGGTGCGGAAGAGCGAGCCGGTGGGGCAGACGTCGAGGCAGGCGGCGTGGGTGCAGTGCTTGCACACGTCGGAGGACATCAGCCAGCGCAGTTCCCCGTCGCCGCCGACCGGTGTCTCCTGCGCGGTCGACCCGCCCTCGACCAGCGGGAGTCGGGTACGGCCGTCCGGGCGCGGCTGCTCGATGAAGGCCACGTGCCGCCAGGTCGAGGCGCCGAGCGCCTGCGTGTTGTCGTACGACATGGCCGTGAGCGACAGCCCGTCCCCCGGGATGGCGTTCCACTCCTTGCAGGCGACCTCGCAGGCCTTGCAGCCGATGCAGACGGAGGTGTCGGTGAAGAAGCCGACGCGGTCCTCGCTCACTTGCGTGCCTCCGTTCCGGTGTCCGGGGTGATGCCGGCCCGGGTGCGGTACTCGGCGACCAGCCTCGGCAGGTCAGGGCCGCGCGGGCGGCGGCCGGCGCGGATGTCGGCGGTCAGCGCCTTGTCCTCCTGGATGTGGGCGTTGGGGTCGAGGGCGATGGCCAGCAGTTCGTTGGCCGCGTCGCCCTTCGCGACGCCGTTGGGCCCCCAGTGGAAGGGCAGGCCGATCTGGTGGACCGTGCGGCCCTGCACCCGCAGGGGCCGGATCCGGTCGGTCACCAGCACCCGCGCCTCGACCGCGTTGCGGGCGGTGACGATCGTCGCCCAGCCGCCGTTCTCCAGGCCGCGCTCGCGAGCCAGCGCGGGCGAGACCTCGCAGAAGAACTCCGGCTGCAGCTCGGACAGATACTCCGACCAGCGGCTCATGCCGCCCGCCGTGAAGTGCTCCGTCAGGCGGTGCGTGGTGACGACGTACGGGAAGACTTCGGCGCCCTTCTCGTCGCCGCTGGGGTGGTAGCGGTTGCCCTCGCGCGGCAGCAGCTGGCGTACCGGATTGCGCGGGGTCGACGGGTGCAGGGCGTTGGGGAACGGCGAGTCCTGCGGCTCGTAGTGGGTGGGCAGCGGGCCGTCCTCCAGGCCTGCGGGGGTGAACAGCCAGCCCTTGCCGTCGGCCTGCATGATGAACGGGTCGTCGCCGCGCAGCGCGTCGGGGCCGACCGCGTCCTCGTCGGGCCCGAAGTTTGGCGGGCGGTCGGGGACGAAGTCCGGCACGTCGCGCCCGGTCCACTTGCCCTCCTCCGCATCCCACCAGACGTACTTCTTCCGCTCGCTCCAGGGGGTGCCGTCGGGGGCGGCGGAGGCGCGGTTGTAGAGGATGCGACGGTTGGCGGGCCAGGCCCAGGCCCACTCGGCGGCCACCCAGTCCTGCTCCCAGTGCGGCTTCTTGCGGGCGGCCTGGTTGACGCCGTCGGCGTAGACACCGCAGTAGATCCAGCAGCCGCAGCGGGTGGAGCCGTCGTCCTTGAGTTCGGTGTAGGCGCTCAACGGGGTGTCGTCGGGCCCATGGCCGCTGATCTCGGCGAGCACGGCGTCGGCGACGGGTTCCTCCAGGTCCCCGGTGACCGGGTAGTCCCAGGTCAGGTCGAGAACCGGCCGGTCCATGGGGTCGGTCGAGCCGGCCAGTTTCTCCTTGATGCGGCGGCCCAGGTGGTACATGAACCACAGGTCGCTGCGGGCGTCGCCCTCGGGTTCCACGGCCTGGTAGTGCCACTGCACCCAGCGGTTGGTGTTGGTGAAGGAGCCGGACTTCTCGGTGTGCGAGGCGGCCGGGAAGAAGAACACCTCGGTGCCGATGTCCTCGGTGCGCAGCTCGCCGGTCTCGATCTCGGGGCCGTCCTTCCACCAGGTCGCCGACTCGATCAGGGAGAAGTCGCGCACGACCAGCCAGTCCAGGTTGGCCATGCCCAGGCGCTGCAGACGGGTGTTGGCGGAGCCGACGGCCGGGTTCTCGCCGAGCAGGAAGTAGCCCTTGCAGTCGCCGTCGAGCTGGGCCATGACCGTGTCGTAGGTGGAGTGGGAGCCGGTCAGCCGCGGGATGTGGTCGAAGCAGAAGTCGTTGTCGGGAGTGGCCGCGTCCCCGTAGTAGGCCTTCAGCAGACTGACGAGGTACGCCCGCATGTCGGCCCAGAAGCCCTTCACCGTGCGGGTCGTCTCGACGAAGTTGTCGAGGTTCATGTCCTCGTGGGCGTGCGGCATCGGGATGTAGCCGGGCAGCAGGTTGAACAGGGTGGGGATGTCGCTGGAGCCCTGGATGGAGGCGTGGCCGCGCAGGGCCTGGATGCCACCTCCGGTGCGGCCGATGTTGCCGAGCAGGAGCTGGAGGACGCAGGCGGCGCGGATGAACTGGGCGCCGGTGGTGTGCTGGGTCCAGCCGACGGCGTAGCAGAAGGCACTGGTGCGCTCCGGGCCGGAGTTGGTCGTCAGCGCGTCGCAGACCTGCCGGAAGGTCTCGCGGGGGATGCCGCAGACCTCCTCGACCATCTCGGGGGTGTAGCGGGCGTAGTGCCGTTTGAGGATCTGGTAGACGCAGCGCGGGTGCTGGAGGGTGTCGTCGGTGGGGGCGCGGTGACCGGTACGCGCTCCGCCGGAGCCGTGCGCCTCGGCGCCGGCGGACTTGCGGGTGCGCTCCTCGTAGAGCTCGTCGGCCTCGCCGGCCGGCTGCTGGATCTCGACGCCCTCGTACTGCCAGGAGGTGGGGTCGTAGTGCTTCTTCTCCTCGTCCAGGCCGGAGAAGACGCCGTCGAGGTCCTCGGTGTCGCGGAAGTCCTCGCCGACCAGGGTGGAGGCGTTGGTGTAGTTGAGGACGTACTCGCGGAAGTCCTTCTCCTCGGTCAGGACGTGGTTGATGATCCCGCCGAGGAAGGCGATGTCGGTGCCCGCGCGGATGGGCACGTACAGGTCGGCGAGCGCGCTGGTGCGGTTGAAGCGAGGATCGACGTCGATGATGGTGGCGCCGCGCTTCTTGGCCTCCATCACCCACTGGAAGCCGACCGGGTGGCACTCGGCGAAGTTGGAGCCCTCGATGACGATGCAGTCGGAGTACTGCAGGTCCTGCATGAAGGTGGTGGCGCCGCCTCGGCCGAAGGAGGTGCCGAGCCCGGCGACCGTGGACGAGTGACAGACCCGGGCCTGGTTCTCCACCTGGACCACGCCGAGGCCGGTCAGCAGCTTCTTGATGAGGTAGTTCTCCTCGTTGTCGAGGGTGGCGCCGCCGAGACTGGCGATGCCCATGGTGCGGGCGGTGCGCATCCCCTCGTACTCCCACTGCCAGGTCTCGCGCCGGGTACGGACGACCCGCTCGGCGACCATGTCCATCGCCGTGTCCAGATCGAGCGGCTCCCAGTCGGTGCCGTGCGGGCGGCGATAGAGGACCTGGTGCTCACGGGCCGGTCCGGTGGTCAGCTGAAGGGTCGCCGAACCCTTGGGACACAGCCGTCCGCGGCTGACCGGCGAGGCGGGGTCGCCCTCGATCTGGACGACCTTCTCGTCCCGCACATAGACCTGCTGGCCGCAGCCGACCGCGCAGTAGGGGCACACGGACTGCACCACGCGCTCCGCACTGTCCGTGCGGGGACGCAGACCTTCGGTGTACGAGGATTTCGCGGCGCTCCCCCGGCCCGTGCGGTCGGTTCCGGTGAGCTGCCGGTAGACGGGCCATGCGCGGACCCGGTCGCCGATACCCATGGGGGCTCCCTGTCGCGGTCAGGCCGGGGACTCGTCCGGAGCGGGATGCTCGGGGTGGACGGTGGCCGAACGGGGGCCGTTCCGGCGCCCGGTACCGGCCTCGTCGGTGTCCGGCACCTCGTCCTCGGACATTTCGGCTTCCCTGTCCGGAACGGGGATGTCCAGCGGGTCCTCACCCTCGCCGACCTGCTGGTCGGGCAGATCCCGCGGCACGGGCTCGCCGCCCTTGCCCGCGTCGTGCCGATCGGCCACGGCGCACTCCCTTCAGTCGTTCAGGAGACTCGCGAGTACCTCCGCCGGTGACCACCGAAACCTGGGGGTGCATGCGCCGCGCCCCATAGGGGCAGGGCTGTGTCGATGTGCGGCTCCGCCGCGATGGGGGTCCCCCCCGCTCGAGCGAAGCCGAGAGTGGGGGAGCGACCAGCCACAACGCAGCAGCAGACACAAGACAGCCGCCCCCGGCACTCAGGGAGTGCGTTCCTCCAACGCCGTCCGCCACGCAGGCACCGGCCCCTCGGGCACCGGCTCCAGCCGCCGCCCGCCCCGGGTGAAAAAGTCGGCCAGCGGCAGAATCGCCGCACCGACGGTGACCGCGTCCGGCCCGAGCCGACCGAGATCGATGCTCACCTTCTCGGCCGGATGCCGCAGCGCATACGAGGCCGCATGCCGCCGCACCGCAGGCAGGAACCGCGCCCCCAGCTGAAGCCCCGCCCACCCGCCGATGAGAATCCGCTCGGGCTGGAACAGGTTGATCAGGTCGGACAGCCCGGCACCGAGATACTCGGCGGTCTCCTCCAGCACGGCCAGGGCAACCGGATCTGCCCCGCCCCCGTCGGCCGGGTAGGCCGAAGCGAGCATCGCCGTGAGCGCCGTCTCCTCGTCCGCCCCCTGGGGCGGCCGCCCACCCTCCTCGCGCCACCGCTCCAGCAGGGACTCCGCCCCCGCATACGCCTCCAGACAGCCGAGCGCACCGCACCGGCAGCGGCGCCCCCTGACCCGTACCGTCAGGTGCCCCCACTCGACCGCCCGCCCGTTCTCCACCTCCGGCGTCACGAGGCACGCGCCCACGCCGGAGCCGAACAGCACGACGATCGCGCTCCGTGCTCCGCGTCCCGCGCCGAACCACATCTCGGCCTGGCCGAGGGTCTTGGCGCCGTTGTCGATGAAGTACCGGACGCCGTCCGGGAGTTGGGAGGACGAGCAGAGCAGCGCCTCCAGCGGGACGGCGTCCCAGCCGATGGTCTGCCCGTGCACGACGGCGCCGCGCTCCGAGGTGCGCTCCACGATGCCGGGCACGCCGATGCCGACGCCGAGGAGCTGTTCGGGGCCGATACCGGCGCCCGCGAGCACCTCGGTGATCCCGTCGCGGATGTGGCCGACGATGACCTCGACGTCGTAGCGCTGCTGTTCCAGGGGCCGCTCGGTGCGGGCGAGTTCGGTGAGGGTGAGGTCGAACAGCTCGACGCGCACCCGGGTCTCGCCGACGTCGACACCGATCATGTGGCCGGCGCCGGGTGCCACGCGCAGCAGGGTGCGGGGGCGGCCGCCGTCGGAGTCGACGCTGCCGGCCTCCTCGACCAGGCCGTCGGCGACCAGGTCCGCGACGACGTTGCTGACCGAGCCGGAGCTCAGCCCGGTCACCGGGCCGAGCTCGAAGCGGCTGAGGGGTCCGTCGAAGTAGAGCCGCTGCAGCACGACCGCGCGGTTGGCCCGCCTGAGGTCGCGCACCGTGCGCCCGTTCCGCCCCGCCATGTGGTTCCTTTCGCGCCCTGTCCGACCTGCAACATACCCCTGCGGACAGGCTTGGCGCGACATTCCTCCAACCCTTAGTTCACGGTGTGAGCTAAGAGGTGGCCTCCTCGATCTCGTCCAGGGCGGCCACGAGCTCCGGCGCGACCGCCTCCTCGCGCCACCGGATGTCCCCCTCCCCCATCGCCCGCGGGACGGTCTCGACCAGCATGATCAGGTAGAGATAGGCGCGGTAGAGGGCGAGACGGAGGAGGGCCGGGCGGTCGAACTCGGCATGTCCGCCGCCCTCCCGGTAGCCCGAGAGGAACGCCTCGTCCTTCCTGATGTCCCCCAGCAGCGCCAGGGAGACGAACTCGGCCAGCGGGTCGCCCCAGAACATGCGCTCCCCGTCGATGAGCCCGCCGATGCGGACGGAATCCGCCGAGCGTTCCACGAGGATGTTGCCGTCCCACAGGTCGAAGTGGACGAGTGCGGGGACGGTGACCTCGTCGAGGGTGTCGTAGGCGGCGCGGAGCGTGCCGGCGATCTCGTCGACGGACCTGGGCAGCCGGGCCGAGAAGCGGCGGGCGTCGTCGAGGACCGCCTCCAGCATCCCGCCGAAGGCGGTCCCCCAGCCGGGAGCGAGGGGACCGAGCGCGCCGGACGGGTAGCCGAAGGCGGTTCCGGTGACGCGGTGCAGGGCGGCGACCTGGCGGCCCAACTCCCCGCGCAGACAGGCATGTTCGGCCTCGGCGAGGGATCCGTCCCACGGGTCGCCGGGACATGCGGTCATCAGGAGTACGGAGCTGGCGTCGTCGAGGGCGACGAGCCGCGGCGCCCGCACCCCGGCCCTCTCGGCGCCGCGGTAGAACTCCGCCTCGGCGACGAGGAGCCGACTCTCGTAGCGCAGTCCGGGGGTGTCCGGCGCGACCTTCAGTACGTAGCGGCTGCCGTCGGTGAGCCGGAGTTCCTCGACGGTGTTGTAGGTGCCGCCGGTGAGGGGGCGCAGGTGGGCCAGCCGGCCGGGCGGGATCTGTGCATGCTCCAGGATGCGTCGGGCCCTCTGCCAGGAGTCCACCACCCTGCGCCCACCCCTCCCCCTCGGTCAGCCGGCCGCGTACACGTCTTCGACGTAGCGGCCGTCCGCGATCAGTGCGTCGAGCCACTCCTCGGCCGCCGCCGTGTCGGCGCCCGTGCGGTCCCGGTACAGCGTACGGAACGCGTCCCGCACGCCTGGCGCCATTTTCGAACCGTCGCCGCAGACGTACACCCGGGCTCCGGTGCCGAGCAGCTGCCAGACCTCGTCGGCCTCGGCGGCGATGCGGTGCTGTACGAAGGTCCCCGCGGTGCTGAAGGCCGGGCGGAGCGACACCGCCCCGGAGGCCTCGGCAGCGCGCAGTTCCTCGGCGTGCAGGAAGTCCGCGTCGGGTGCGTCGCAGCCGAAGTAGCAGAGGGCGGGTGCGAGTTCGGTTCCCATGGCGAGGGCTGCCGTACGGTCGGCGACGGCTCCGCGGAAGGGGGCCAGGCCCGTGCCCGCCGCGATCATGATCACGGGGGCGGAGTGGTCCAGCCGAAAGGCCTCCCGGCACGGCTGGACCCGGGCGAGGATCGTCTCGCCGGGCCGGACGTCGGCGAGGTGACCGGAGCCGGTCCCCCGGTAGACGCCCTTGCCGGAGCGCGCGGGGGCTTCGAGCAGGGAGACCATCAGGTCCACGTGGTCCGCGTCGACGGCGGGCGAGGAGGAGATGGAGTAGTGCCGTGGCCGCAGCGGCGTGAGGATCTCCAGGAGCTGAGGCCAGTCGAGGGCGCCGCGCAGGGCGGGGTGGTCCTCGATCAGCTCGACGAGGGTGCGCGGGTCGTCGGCCGGGAGGGCGGCGAGGGCCGCACGCTCGGGCGGGCAGGGGTTGGCGGCGGCGAGCGCGGCAAGCTGGGCGGGCATCGGCCGCTCCTGCAACTCGACGTGCTGAGCCAGTAGTTGACGGACCGTCAAGGGACGGTCGATCGCCAGGCCGTCGCGGCGGGGGCGGGTGGCGCGGATGTCGAGAACGGTGTCGGGGTCGACGCCGAGTGCGGTGGTAGCGCGGTTCACGAGGGCGGGGGCGTTTACGGGCAGCACGGTGAGGTGGTCGGCGGTGCGGTAGGCGGCGCCGTCCGGCAGGGCGACGCGGACGAAGCGCTTGCGGCGCGGGTGGCCGGGGGCGGTGAGGTCGTACGCCTCGGTGACGGTCATGGGGAGGAGTCCGTGCCGTTCGGCGAGGGCGTCCAGGGGGCCGCCGGTGAGGGTGCGGACCTCGTACGCCGCGGTGGGCTCGTCGTCGGCTGGGGCGGTGGCGTCCGGGTCGCCGTACTGTTCGAGGAGGGCAGTGCGCAGTCGGGCCGTGAAGTCCCTTACGGTCCCGGTGAGGTCGCCCGAGGCGTCGGCGGCGGCGCGGTCGACGAGCCGGGTGGCGCCGAGTTCGGCGAGGCGGTCGTCGATGCGGGTCGGGACGTGCTGGTAGGTGGCGGCCCAGTTGCGGTCGCCGACGCCGAGGACGGCGTAGGTGACGTCCGTCAGGTCGTGGGTGTCCTCCAGCCAGGCGGCGAAGGCGGTGGCGTCGTCGGTGGGTCGGCCGTTGTAGGAGGCGGCGGTGATGACGACGGGCCGGTCGGTGGGCAGACCTTCCGCGTAGGCGTCCAGTGGTGCGATCTCGGTCTGGCAGCCGATCCCGGCGGCCTCGTCGGCGAGCCCCGCGGCGAACTCGCGACAGGTGCCGTAGTTGCTGCCGTGCAGGAGGAGGACTCCGGTGCCGGGGCGGACGCGGGCCGGGAGGGTGTGCAGGTCGGGGCTGGGCGAGGTCTCGGCCGGGCGGGTTCCGGGGAGGACGCCGTGTTCGCGGTCGGCGGTGGTGCGCGGGGTGAGGGTCAGGGTGAAGCCCTCGGGCTTGAGGGTGAGGGTCTCCTTGACGTGGAGCGCGTAGTCGGCGTGGTCGTGCAGGCGGTAGCGGTGGACGAGCATCGCCAGCAGCATGGTCGCCTCGTGCAGCGCGAACTGCCGCCCGATGCAGGCGCGTTCGCCGGTGCCGAACGGCTTGAAGGCGTGCACCGGGCGAGCCGTCTCCGCCTCGGCGGTGAACCGGGAGGGGTCGAACAGCTCGGGGTTGTCGCCCCAGACGGGCTGGCGGTGCAGCATCGGGGCGAGCACGGTGACGGCCTGTCCGGCGCGCAGCGGGATCCGGCCGCCGAGCAGGGTGTCCTGGAGGGCGTGCCGGCTGAAGGCTGCGGCCGTGGGCCACAGCCGCAGGGCCTCGTTGAGGACCTGGCGGGTGTAGCTCAGCCTGCCGATCTCGTCGTACGTGGGCTCGGGGTCGGCGCGGTCGCCCCACAGGGCGTCGGCCTCGCGCTGGACGAGCTGGAGCGCGGTGGGGTGCTTGGCGAGGTAGTACAGGGCGAAGGACATGGCGCCGGAGGTCGTCTCGTGGCCGGCGATCAGGAAGGTGATGACCTGGTTGCGCATGTTGGCGGTGTCCAGGGTGGTGCCGTCAGCCGGGTGCCGTGCGGTGAGCATGAGGCCCAGCAGGTCCTCGGCGCCGGTCTGGTCGGTGCCGGTGCGGGAGGCGATGACGTCGTCGACGACCTGGGCGAGGTAGGCGGAGTCGTCACGGAAGGCGGCGTCGGCGGCCGAGTGGTCCCGGCCGGGGGTGCGGGCGAGCCGGGTCATGCTCCACTCCAGGCAGCGGACCATGGACTCGACGAAGGGGTGGGGTTCGTCCCGTCCGAAGGACCCGAAGTCGTAGCCGAATCCGGCGAGTCCGATGGTGTCGAGGGTCATCCGGGTCATGTCGTCCGGCACGTTGACGGGCTGCCCCTCGCGGGCGGCCCGGTCCCAGGACGCGATGAGCCGCTGGGCCACCTTCAGCATCGCGGGGTGGTAGGTGCGCATGGAGCCGAGCGCGAAGGCGGGCATCAGGATGTCGTGCGCCTTGGCCCAGTTGGGCTCGTCGTCGTATGCGGTGAACAGGCCGTCGGCGGTGAACTCGCGGACGTTCTCCAGCGCGGGCCCGACATGCTTGGCGAACCGGGTCTCGTCGGCGAGGTCGGCCACCAGGTCCAGGTCGCCGACGAACAGCGTGTCGCGTCCGTGCAGCCGCCGCACGAGGACCGGGCCGTGCTCGCGCATGAGGTCCATGACCTGCTGGATGGGGGTGCGGCCGGGTCCGGTGGCGGTGATGTCGACGAGGGGGACGCCGGGGAGGGTGGCCGCGGTGTGGGGGTGGAGGGCGGTGGGGGGCATGGCGCGACAACTGCCTTTCGCGGTACGGAAGTACTGCGATCAAGGTTGGTCGAGCGGATCCGGCCGTCCACGCCACCGGACTACATGATCGTGTAGTCAAGAACGTCCCCGGGGGCTTGCGGAAGCGCTCAGGAGGGGTTCTCGTCCTCCGTCGCGGGACCGGGCGGCCGGGCGGTGGTGCCTCGCGGGATCAGACTGGTCGGCAGGACGATGTGCCGCTCGTGGTCCGCCTCGGGGTCGTTGATCAGGCGCAGCACCAGCTCCCCGGCGACCCGGCCCATCTCGGAGGGCGACTGGGCCACCGTGGTCAGGTCGAACCACTCGGCCAGCGGCTGGTCGTCGAAGCCGAGGACGGACATCGCCTCGGGCACCTCGATCCTGGCCTTGCGCAGGGTCCAGATGAGGGTGGCGGCGAGCTCGTCCTGTTCGGCGAAGACCGCGGTGGGCGGCTCCCGCAGGCCCAGCAGCTGCCCGAGCGCTTCGGCGACGGCGCGCTTGTCCTCGGCGGGAGCGGCCACCACGAGCGAGTCGTCCACGGGAATGCCCGCCTCGGCGAGCGCCTGCCGGTAGCCGTGCAGCCGCGCGTGCGAGCTGAAGGAGAAGCCGGTGGCGCCCGGGCTCTGCATGAAGGCGATGCGGCGGTGCCCCAGGTTCAGCAGGTGCCGGGTGCCGCTCAGGGCGCCGGCCGCGTCGTCGACGTACACGCTGGGGCGTCCCTCGGCGTGCTGACTGACGTAGATGACCGGCATCCCGAGGTCGTCGAGGCGGGCGCTCTCCTCCTCGGTGAGGTCGAAGCAGTGGACGAGCAGGGCGTCGGCGTTGCGCCGGGCCGGCAGCTGTTCGAAGAACGCGGCGCGTTCGGCCAGGTCCGGTATCACGTAGAGGGCCAGTTCCATGTCCGCGGCGCGCAGCAGCGGGCCCAGGCTGGACAGGGCCGAGCCCATGAACCACGACTTGAGCGTGGGCACCAGCACCGCCACCACGCCGGTCCTGCCGGTCACCAGGCTGGAGGCCTGCCGGGAGACCGCGAAGTTCAGCTCGCGCGCGGCCTGTTCGACGCGGGCGCGGACGTCCGGCGAGACGCTCGACAGCCCGCGCAGCGTGCGGGAGACGGTGGACGTGGAGACCCCGGCCCGTTCGGCGACATCGGCCATCGTGGGGTGCCGTTGGGCTGCTGGCATGGGCGGACGTTAGCACAAGCGTGCACCCGTCCGCCCCTCTTCGTGACAGCGCTGTCACGGCATTACTTGCGCGTAACGCATTGACGTGTCGCCTGGCTTGCTCCTAGCTTGCAAGCGTTGTCTCAACAGGAACCAAATACTTGAGCAAATCTCACCTATATACGATCTGACCTGCATATTTTCCCCTGCAATCGCTGCCCGGGAGTGACCTTGAAGAACAGGAAGGCCAGAGCACTGCGACGCTCCGGTGCGCTGTGCGCGGGGCTGGCCGCCGTTGCCGCGTGCGGCACCGGCGGCGGCTCGGTGTCCAGTACGGGCCGCGGCCCCATCACCTATGTCGCCGGTGCCGACAACACCGGGACCGTGCAGGCGGTGCTCGACCGCTGGAACAAGCTGCACCCGGGCGAGAAGGTCACCTTCGTCCAGCTGCCCACCGATCCCGATGCCCAGCGGCAGCAGATGATCCAGAACGCGGCGACGCGGTCGGACGCCTTCACCGTGCTGTCCCTGGACGTCGTGTGGACCTCGGAGTTCGCGGCGCACCGGTGGGTGGACCGGCTGCCCGAGGCCCGCTTCCCGCTGAGCCGGATGCTGAAGCCGATCGTCGCGACCGGCATGTACCGCGGCGGCCTCTACTCCGTGCCGGCCAGCTCGGACGGCGGCATGCTCTACTACCGCACCGATCTGCTCCAGCAGGCCGGTATCGGCCGGCCTCCGGTCACCTGGGCGGAGTTGAAGGCGGACTGTGCCAAGGTGCGCAGGCTCCCCGCGGCCAAGGGCGTGTCCTGTTACGCGGGTCAGTTCCAGAAGTACGAGGGCCTGACGGTGAACTTCGCCGAGGCGGTGAACTCCGCGGGCGGGGTCGTCACCGACGCCCGGGGACGCCCGCACCTCGACACCCCGCAGGCCAGAAAGGGCCTGGACTTCCTGGTCAGTTCCTTCCGGGACGGCACGATCCCCAAGGAGGCCGCCACCTACCAGGAGGAGGACGCCCGCCGCGCCTTCCAGTCCGGCAGGCTCGTCTTCGAGCGGCAGTGGCCGTACATGTATCCGCTGGCGAACAAGAAGGACGGCTCCAGCAAGGTCGCGGGGAAGTTCGCCGTCGCACCGCTGCCCGGTCTGAACGGGCCCGGCGCCTCCAGCCTGGGCGGCCACAACCTGGCGCTGTCCGCCTCGGCGAAGAACAAGGCCACCGCCCTGGACTTCATCCGGTTCTTCACCAGCCAGGAGACGCAGCGCTTCACGCTGGCCTACGCGCCGGCCGCACCGACGTACCAGGCCCTGTACCAGGATCCGCGTCTGGTGAAGAAGTATCCCTACCTGCCCGTCCTCAAGCAGTCGATCCTGCATGCGGTGCCGCGGCCGCGGGTCTTCGGCTACGGCGATGTCACCGCGGCCGTGCAGCGAGAGGCGTTCGCCGCGCTGACCGGGGCCAAGAGCAGCGCGAGCGCGCTCAAGGACCTGCAGAAGGACCTGCGGCAGCAGGCGGCGGGGAAGTGAGGAGACACGACATGGTGACCACCCACAACCCGCCGGACAGCCTCGACCGGCCGGCAGCGAAGACCCGCGGCGGCGCCGGCCGGGCCCTTCGGGACCGCCGCCGCAGAGCCACCACCGGCGAGGGCAGGCTCGGCGCCCTGCTCGTCTCGCCAACGCTGCTGGTCCTGGCGGTGGTAGTGCTGTATCCGACGATCGTGGCACTGAAGGACTCCTTCTACGGCACCCCGGGCCTCGATCCGAAGACGGGGTTCGTGCGCGACCACGACCCGTTCGTCGGCGCCGACAACTACACCGCGATCTTCGGGGCGGCGGGCGACCGCTTCTGGAACGCCTTCTGGAACACGACCTTCCTGACCGTCACCACGGTCACGCTGGAGACGGTGCTCGGCATCGCGATGGCGCTGATCATGCACCGTGCGCTGCGCGGCCGGGCGGTCGTCCGTGCGTCCATCCTGGTGCCGTGGGCGATCCCGACCGCCGTCACGGGTCTGCTGTGGCGCTGGATCTTCAACAGCGACGGCGTGGCCAACGCCCTGATCGGCCGTCAGATCCTATGGACCACCGAGGGGTTCCACGCCAAGGTCGCGGTCATCGTGGCCGATGTGTGGAAGACGGCTCCGTTCATCGGGCTGCTGGTGCTGGCCGGGCTCCAGGTGATCTCGAAGGAGGTGTACGAGGCGGCCAGGATGGACGGGGCGGGCGCGCTGCGCCAGTTCTGGAGCATCACGCTGCCGCTGGTCAAGCCCGCGCTGCTGGTGGCCGTGCTGTTCCGTACGCTCGACGCGCTGCGCATGTTCGACCTGCCGTACATCCTGATCGGCGCGCAGAAGACATCCGTGGAGACCCTGTCCATGCTCGCCCAGGACCAGGCCGCGAATGTGCGCTTCGGGCCGGCCGCCGCCTACGCGGTGATCCTCTTCGTCTACGTCTTCCTCATCGCGTTGGCGTTCGTACGGCTGCTGGGCGCCGACGTGGTGCCGCGCCGCCACAAGGAGGTGGCTCCATGAACTCCGCCGCCCTGCACCCGGTCCTGCGCAGAGCACTGCTCTGGCTCGGGGTCGCCGCGGTCGTCGCCTACTGTCTGGCCCCCTTCTACTGGATGCTGGTCTCCAGTCTGCGCCGCACCTCGGACATCTTCGACAACTCCCTGTTCCCCGCGCGGATCTCGTTCGAGAACTACCGTGCCGTGCTCGACCCGTCCGAGAACTTCACCCGTGCCCTGTTCAACAGTCTGGTCGTGGCGGGCATCACGACCGTATGCGCACTGCTGCTGGCGACGTTCACGGCGTATGCGATGGCGCGGCTGGAGTTCCGCTTCAAACGGTTCGTGCTGACGCTGATCATCGCCACGTCGATGTTCCCGGTGGTGTCGATCGTGGTGCCGCTGTTGAAGATGTTCGTCGGCTTCGGCTGGATCAACACCTACCAGGCGATGATCGTGCCGAGCCTGTCCTTCACACTGCCGCTCGCGGTGTGGAACCTGACGGCGTTCTTCCGGCAGATGCCCGACGAGCTGGAGCACGCGGCCATGATCGACGGCTGCACCCGTGCCCAGGCCTTCCGCCGCGTCATCATCCCGCTCGCCGCGCCCGGCATCCTCACCACCGCGATCATCACCTTCATCGCCGCCTGGAACGAGTTCCTGATCGCGCTGTCGATGACCAACAAGCCGGACATCCAGACCGCGCCCGTCGCGATCTCCAAGTTCGCCGGGGCGACCCAGTTCGAGACGCCGTTCGGCAGCCAGATGGCCGCCGGGGTCCTGGTCACGGTGCCGCTCGTGGTGGTGGTGCTGCTGTTCCAGCGCCGGATCGTCGCCGGCCTCACGGCGGGCGCGGCGAAGTAGCCCCTTTCCCGACTGATGTACCCCCACTGATGTACGAGGAGTACACACCCATATGTCCACCAGCACCGCACCTTGGTGGCGCGACGCCGTCATCTACCAGGTCTACGTCCGCAGTTTCGCCGACGGCAACGGCGACGGCGTCGGCGACATCGCGGGCATCCGCTCCCGGCTGCCGTATCTGAAGTCGCTCGGCGTGGACGCCATCTGGATCAACCCCTGGTACAAGTCGCCGATGGCCGACCACGGTTACGACGTCGCCGACTTCCGCCGGATCGATCCGCTGTTCGGAACGGTCGCCGAGGCGGAGCAGCTCATCGACGAGGCGCACCGGCACGGCATCCGCGTGATCCCCGACATCGTGCCCAACCACACCTCCGACCAGCACGCCTGGTTCCAGGCGGCCTTGGCTGCCGGGCCCGGCAGCCCGGAGCGGGAGCGCTACGTCTTCCGGGCCGGCCGCGGCGCGGACGGCGCCGAGCCGCCCAACGACTGGGTGTCCTGCTTCGGCGGCCCCGCCTGGACCCGGCTGCCCGACGGGGAGTGGTACCTGCACCTGTTCGCCCCTGAGCAGCCCGACCTCAACTGGCAACACCCGGAAGTGCGGGCGGAGTTCGAGTCGATCCTGCGGTTCTGGTTCAGCCGGGGCGTGGACGGCTTCCGTATCGATGTCGCGCACGGGCTGATCAAGCATCCCGAGCTGCCCGACCTGCCGCCCCGCCCGGAGGTGGAGCCCGAGGGGCCGCGGCGGCATCTGGACCATCCGCACTGGGACCGGGACGAGGTGCACGACATCTACCGCGCCTGGCGCCGGGTGGCCGACGAGTTCCCCGGTGACCGCTCCTTCGTCGCCGAGGCCTGGGCGGACACACCGGAGCGGCTCGCCGCCTACGTCCGTCGGGACGGTCTGCACACGGCGTTCAACTTCGACTTCCTGATGTCGAGTTGGGACGCGAAGGACCTGCGGTCCGTCATCGACGACTCCCTGGCCATGCTCGGCGCGGTGGGCGCCCCGGCCACCTGGGTGCTGTCCAACCACGACGTGATGCGCCACCCCAGCCGCTACGGCCGCAAGGTGGTCCGGCGGTGGGTCGCCAACGAGCCCTACCGCCCCGAGGGGCCCGTGGATCTGGCCCTGGGCACCCGGCGGGCCCGGGCCGCCGCCCTGCTGATGCTCGCGCTGCCCGGCGGTGCCTACATCTACCAGGGCGAGGAACTCGGCCTGCCGGAGGTCGAGGACCTGCCCGAGTCCGTCCTCCAGGACCCGGTGTGGGAGCGGTCGGGGCACACCGACCGCGGGCGCGACGGCTGCCGCGTGCCGATTCCGTGGTCGGGGCGCAGTGCTCCGTACGGCTTCAGCCCGGAGGGCACGACGGCCGAGCCCTGGCTGCCGCAGCCGGACAGCTGGGCGGATCACAGCGTGGCCGCGCAGGACGGTGTCGAGGGCTCGATGCTGGAGCTGTACCGCGCCGCCCTGCGTCTGCGCCGCGGCCATCCGGCCCTCGGCGACGGCGGCCTGAGCTGGCTCGACGCCCCGGCCGGCGTCCTCGCCTTCCGTCGCGAGCCCGGCTTCGTGTGCGTGGTGAACCTCTCGGCGGAGCCGTACCGGCTGCCCGAGCACACCTCGGTCCTGCTGGCGAGCGGCTCACTCGACGACGGTCTGCTGGGACCGGATCAAGCGGCCTGGCTCGCCACATGATTGTGTAGTGCATGTAGTGCGTGTCGCCGTCGCGCGTGTCGCCGTCGTGCGGGGGCAGGAGGTCTTGGTGGAAGAGGGCCGTCGGGAGGCCGTGATGTGGCGCAATCGCGCCCTGACGCTCTTCGACCGGGTCTCCGTGCCCGTCGCGGTGTGCGACGCGTTCGGCGCCGTCCTGCTGGCCAACCCGGCGATGGCGGCCGAGTGCGGTACGACTCCGGGGCGGCTGCGCGGCCGTGATGTGCTGGAGCTGTTCCGGCCGCAGGACGCCACGCAGGTGGAGCGGATCGCGCAGGCGCTGCGGCTGCGGCACCGCTCGCGCTATCAGGTGTCGGTGTGCTGGGAGGGGCCGGGCGGCGGCGAGCGGTTCGGGGAGCTGACCGCCGACCCGGTCAGCGACACCGTGGAGGAGACGCCCGCCCTGCTGGTGATGCTGCGGGTCCGGGGCGAGCGCGAGCCGCTGGGTGAGGAGCCCGCGCGGGTGGCGCCGGTGGAGGCCCGCATCCTGGCGCTGCTCGCCCAGGGCGCCACCACCTCCAGGGCCGCCAAGGAATTGGGGCTCAGCGCGGACGGAGTCACCTATCACCTGCGGCGGCTGTCGGCGCGCTGGGGCGCGTCGAACCGTACCGAACTGGTGGCGCGCGCCTATGCGCTAGGCGTCCTGACTCCCGGGGTGTGGCCGCCGGGCGCATAGGCGGTGCCCGCCCCTTCGGGCGCGCCGAAGCGGGCGAGGGTGTGCCAGATCATCTTCAGGTCCTGCAGTTCGTGGCGGCCGGTACGGGCGGCGTCGCCGATGATCCGCGGGTCGACGTGGCCGTCCTGGGCGATGCGGGCGGCCAGCTCCATGTACTGCGCCCCGCGGTAGTCGGCGTGCTCCCGCAACTCCTCCACGCTCAGCCGGTAGCCGGGGTGCCACTCGACGGGGCAGGGCAGCAGACGGGCGGCGGCCTCGACGGGCGTGCCGCGGTAGCCGGCGTCCAGGACGAGCGCCTCCACGTGCGCGGCGAGCAGTACGCCGCCGTGGACCTGGGCCTCGATGTAGTCGTTGAGGGCGTCCTGCTCGTCGGCCTCGGCGAGCGCGATCAGCGACATGCCGGCGGCCACCCCGAAGTCGGTCGGCTCGGCCGCGCTGTCGGGGTAGCAGAAGGTGGTGCGGGCGAGGGCGTCGGCGGTGAGCCGGAAGTGCGAGGAGCCGAAGCGCGGGGCGGCGCCGACCACTTGGCGCCGGAAGTTCAGCGCGCCGTACACCGGCCTCTCGTGCGGGTCGGCGTCGTCGTAGGCGCCGCCGAAGATCCGGCTCTCCCAGCGCCAGCGGTCACCGCCGGGGTGCGCGGTGAGCCCGCCGTTGCTGGTGCCGGTGACGAACTGCGAGTGGTAGGCACCGTCCTGGGCCAGCGCCTGGAGGATCGGCAGCCCGCCGACCAGCCGGTCGGGGTGGAAGTTCAGCGTGATCCGCAGGTCGGGTCCGAGGGCCGGGCCCGTCGAGCGGGCGGCGACATGGCGCAGCGCCTGCCGCGCCCGCGGCGACCCGACATTCCCGAACTCCACCTGTTCCCCTCCCGAACCGGCCCCGAGCCCCCCGAGGAGCTCCCTGAGACCCCCTCATGAGATCACTCAGAGGTCGGCCACCGCCAGGACGATTTTGCCGCGGTTGCCGCGCCGCTCCAACAACTCGTGGGCGGTACGGGCCTGTTCGAGGGGCACGACGGTTTCGACGGGCACCCGGTACGCCCCGGAGGCAACGCGCTCGGCGAGTTCCCGCAGATCGTTGCGGGGGTCGTAGCCGTGGATCTGGAGGTTGGTGAGCTGGAAGCCGAGGATGGCGGCGTTCTTCGGGTAGAAGTCGCGGGTGTCGACTGTGCTCGGCTCCAGGGCGACATTGGCGAGGGCCACCACCCGGCCGCCATGGCCCACCTGGCGCAGACTGCGGGAGAACGCCCGGCCGCCGACGGTGTCGAGGACGACGTCGGCGCCACGGCCGTCGGTCAGCCGCAGCACCTCGTCGACCTCCGCGTCGTCGGGGTGGGCGGAGGTGTCGACGGTGACCTGGGCACCGAACTCCCCCGCCCAGGCCGCCTTTTCGGCCGATCCGGCGAGCGCGATGACCCGGGCGCCCGTCTCCGCGGCGATCTGCACGGCCGCGCTGCCCACTCCGCTCGCGGCCGCCTTCACCACCACCGTGTCCTGCTTGGTGACCCGGGCGAGGTGGCGCAGGCAGTACCAGGCGGAGAGCCAGGCGACGGGCAGGGTGGCCGCCTCCGTCAGGCCCACACCGGCCGGTAGGGCGGTGACCTGAGTGGCAGGCACTGCCGCCAACTCGGCGTAGAAACCGGGGGCATTGACCCCGTCCAGGGCCATGACCCGCTGCCCGGCCTCCAGACCGGTCACACCCTCCCCCACCGCCGCGACGACGCCCGCCGCCTCCACGCCGGGGATCAGCGGAGGGCGTCCGGCCCGGTGGTAGACGCCCTTCCTGATCAGCGCGTCGGCGCGGTTCACGCCCGCCGCCGCGATCCGCACCAGCACCTCGCCGGGCCCCGCCACGGGGTCGGGTACCTCGACCGGCACCAGCACCTCGGGCCCGCCGAACTCGTCGATCCGTACCGCACGCATACGCACCCGCTTCCTGCCACAGCCGCCCACGCGACTGACACCGGTTGAAGTGGTGTCACCTTCCAACACCACTTCAACCGGTGTCAAGGGGCCGCAGTCGCGGGCGACACCTCATGAACCGGTGTACGCTCTCCCGTATGACCGGCACCTCCGCGCCGCCCGCCGACCCGGCGCTCGCGTTCCCGTTCATCGGCGGCCGCCCCTGTCTGGACTTCGTGGCGACGCTCGGCCGTCGGCACGCGTCCGCTCCCCTGGAGCGACTCCCGGACCCGGCCGCGCTGGCCCGCTGGTTCACGGAGGCGGAGCTGGCCGCGGACGGCGAGCCCGTACGGGTCACCGCCCGGGACCTGACGGGCGCCCGCGACCTGCGTGAGGCCCTCTACCGCCTCGTGCGCACGTCGATGGCCGGGCAGGCCCCGGAGCCGGCCGACGTGGAGCTGATCAACGAGGCGGCGGCCCGCCCGGACCTCGCCCCGCAGCTGGGCCCGGTGCGCTGGACGGCCCGGCAGCCGGCCCGGGCCGCTCTGGCGACGGTCACCCGCGATGCCGTTCTCCTGGTGCGCGGCCCCTTGCTGGAGCGGGTCAAGGAGTGCGAGAACCCGGACTGCTCACTGCTGTTCCTGGACGACTCCCAGGCCCGGCGCCGCCGTTGGTGCTCCATGGACCGCTGCGGCAACCTCGCGAAGGTGGCCGGCTACCGGTCCCGGAGCCGGGGCGTCCCCGCCCGGTGATGGGGGATCAGGACGTCGCGGGCGCGGGCGAGCGCGAGGTCATAGGGGGCGTACGGGTGGCCGGTGCCGATGGTGCGGGTGGCCGGGCTGCCTCCCCCAGCGTCCAGCGGTGGATGGCGCCGCCCTGACCGGTGGCGGTGATCCAGCTCCTACCAGCCGTGGGACGCCTCGCCCGCGCCCACCGTCCGGGGGTCGACGATCATCCGGGCGAGAGCGCCGACGCCGGGCGGCAGGCGGCTGCGGCACGAACGTGGCTGATCGGGCTCTTTCTGCCGACTGTCGTCCCGACTGCGCCGCGCCGGGCGCGTCAGGACGCCGCAGGCGACCAGTGCGGGTCGCGGCCCAGGAAGGCGAGCAGTGCCTCGGCGCTGTCGTAGCCCGGCGCAACCTCGCGCGCGGGCGCGAACACCTGGTACGCGTCCCGGAGCTGATCGACGAGCCGCTCCGCCGCCGGCCGGATGCCCTCGGCGAGTTCACCGGTCAGCGGCCGGTCCTGGCCCGTGGCGACCGCGATGTCCCAGGCGTGCACGGCCGCGTCCATGGCGGCCGCCGCCGCGGCGAGCGGCACGGGCATGGGGCCCAGCGGAGTCGGCGCCTGCTCGGTGTCGGCGGGCAGTCCCGCGTAGGCGTCCGCCACCGCGCGCAGCACCTTGTCGAGCTCCGCCGCCGGATCTCCGTCGAGGGCGTCGGCCGGGTGGAACGGGTCCGATTCCGGGCGGCCGCCGGTGATCGCGAGACCGTAGGCCTGCTGGTCGATCCGCGCGTGGTTGAGGACCTGCCGTACCGTCCACTCGCTGCACGGAGTCGGCGCCGCCCACGCCGACTCCGGCACTCCGGCGACCACCTCGGCGAGATAAGCGTGCGCCCGCGTGAGAACCTCGATGCCCTGGGTGTGCTCCACGATTGTTCCCCTCCTGTCACCCTTCGACCGACATGAACAATCTAGGCTGCCTTGCGGACAGTTACGGTCCTCAATGAGACCGCTCTTCAGAGACCGGTCTTCAAGGACAGAAAGGGGCGCGGCCCGAGGATGCGAGTGGTACGTGAGTGGACGGCGTCTCTCGTGCGCTTTGTGAAGCGCCGCCGGGACCCGATGGTCGTACAGACCCTGCGGTCGGCTGCCGCGGCGACGATCGCGTACGTCGTCGCCCTGCGCCTCAGCCCCGAGCCCGCACCGCTCACCGCTCCACTGACCGCGCTGCTGGTCGTCCAGGTCACCCTGTACGCCACCCTCACCAACGGCATCCGCCGCGTGAACTCGGTCGTGGCCGGCGTCCTCGTCGCCATCGCCTTCAGCCTTCTGGTGGGTCTGACGTGGTGGAGTCTGGCCCTGCTGATCGTGGCCTCGCTGGCGGTGGGACGGATGGTGCGGGTCGAGGAGTACGTGCCCGAGGTGGCGATCAGCGCGATGCTGGTGCTCGGGGTGACGACCCACGGGAACACGGCCTGGGCGCGGGTGGTGGAGACGCTGATCGGCGCGGTCGTCGGGTTCGGCTGCAATCTGCTGCTGGCGCCACCCGTGTGGGTGGACGAGGCCGGCGAGTCGATCGAGGGGCTGGCCCGCCGGGTGCGCCGGCTGATGCTGCGCATGGGCGAGGAAGCCGCCGGCCGCACGCCCGTCGAGCGGGCGACGGAGCGGCTGTACGAGGCGCGCCGGCTGGATCACGACATCGTCGAGGTCGACGCGGCCCTGAGGCAGGCCGAGGACAGTCTGCGGCTCAATCCCCGCGTGCGGGAGGGTCTGCTGCACCGGGTGGTGCTGCGGACGGGGCTTGACACCCTGGAGATCTGCACGGTGGTGCTGCGGGTGCTGGCACGCACCTTCACCGACCTCGCCAAGGAACGCGATCCCGAGCCGCTGTTCGCGCCCGAGACGGGGGCCGCCGTTGAACTGCTGCTGTCGGAGATCGCCGACGCCGTGGTGAGCTTCGCGGTGCTGGTCACCAGCCACGTCAGTGTGAGCGCCGAGTCGGCGGAGTCCCGGCTGGCCGCGGAGCTGCGGCAGGCCGCGGCCACCCGCGACAAGCTGGCCCAGCTGCTCCTTGAGGAGGTCCAGCGCGACGCCCGCAGCTGGCAGCTGTACGGCGCCGTGCTGACCGAGGTCAACCGCATCCTCGACGAGATGGACACCGAGCACCGCTCGCGCCGCCTCTTCGAGGAGCTGGACCGCAACTCCCGCGAACAGCGCGAGCGGATGCCGCGGCTGACCAGGCTGTGGGAGAGCCTGCGCGATTCCGAGCGGCTGCGGGTTCCGGAGGTGCTGCGCAGGAACCCCGACAGCGCCGAGCGTCGTTCTAGATGACGGAGTCACCGGAGCGGCGTACGTGTCCGGGGCCGGACAGCAAGGGGGCGGGCGGATGACGGACCAGGGCGTGCGGATCGACGGGAACACCCTGCGGTTGCCGGGGGGTGTGGCGGTGCGGTTCGTGCGCACCCTGCGGCTGCCCGAGACGGGTACTCATCCCCTCCCGCCGGGCCTCGGCGAGTTCCCGGTCCGCCGGGTCGCGGACTTCCCGGACACGGTGCCCGAGCAGTGGCGTGCGCGGGGCGGTGTGATGCTGCCGGTGTATCTGCGTGAGGCGATGTGGCTGAGCTTCGGGGGGACCGTGGAACCGGCCGCCCTGCAGGTCGGAGTCGGCAAGGTGTGCGCGGTCTCGGGGAAGCCGTGGAGCGACCGGCTGTCCGGGAAACCGCAGAACTACCTCGTGCTGCCCCGGCAGCCCTGGCTGGACGGCATCAACTCCGGGAAGGGCACGGTCCGCCAGTTCGTGGCGGTGCCGCTGGGCCTGGGGGCGACCGTCGAGGGCCAGGTCGCGGGCGAGGAGACCTGGGGCGGCGTACAACTGCAGTCCTTCCCTCTCCGCGAAGGAAGGCTGGCCGAGTGGCGCGAGGAGGAGCGGCGCCGCTCCGAGCTGCGGCGGACGAGCAGGGCAGGCGGGGGCTACGGGGCGGCGCTGCCCATGGCGGCGCCCGCGCCGGGCGGCCCGGTGGCGGCTGCGGCGGGCGGTACGCGTCCCGCCGCGGCCATGGGACTCGGTGTCGGCGGTTCGATGCGGCAGGAGGTCTACCGGGACGACCGGCCGCTCGAGGACTGGGCCGAGGAACCCGCCGGGCGGGTGTTCGTGCACCTGGTGACGCCTCCGGAGTGGCGCCGCATCACCGGCGAGGCTCCCCCGCCGTCGCCTGTGAACCGTGCGGAGTACACCCGGGCCGGACTGCCCTGGTACGACTACTACGACCAGGACGCGGAGGATCTCGCCCCCACGGACGCGCTGGAGGGCGTGAAACCGGTCGGCGACTGGCTCGGCGACGACCACGAGCCCTGGCAGGATCCCGCGCCGCAGCAGGTCAAGCCGCTGAAGGACGCACCGGGCAAGCCGGTGGAGGACGGCGACTGGTAGAGCAGTACTCATTGCACCCTGCGCAACGCCCGTTGCCGTTCTTGCGGACACCAGCCGACACGGGCCATGGTGGCGTGTCACGAACGAGGCGAGCGACCACCTGAGGTGGGGACATGGGCAGTGGGACAGGAGCGGCGGGCGGCGGCTGGAGCAGGCGTCGCTTCGTCGGGGTGCTCGCGGGAGCGGCCGCCGTGACGGCCCTGCCGGCACCCGCGCCACCCAAGGACGCCGCCGCCCACACCTCCACGGCCCCCGACCGGGCGGCGCCCGCCGCCAAGCAGCCCTCCGCAGAGCCCACCGCCCCGCACCCGGCCGGGAAACCGAACGGCCCTCAGCCTCTCTACCTCGGTACCTACACCACGGTCGAGGGCGGTGGCACGGGCGTCGGCCTCGCCACGTACGACCCCCGGTCCGGCCGTATCACCGGCACCGGAACCCTGACGGGCATCGCCAACCCGTCGTATCTCGCGCTCCACCCGGACCGCCGCACGCTGTACACGGTGAACGAGCACGACGACGGCGCCGTGACCGCCGTGCGCCTCGCCGACCGCAAGATCCTGGGTGCCCGCGGCACCGGCGGGGCGGGGCCCTGCCACCTCTCCGTGCATCCGGGCGGCCGTTGGTTGCTGAGTGCCAACTACACGTCGGGCAGTGTGGCCGTGCACCCGATCGACGAGTCGGGCGCACTGGGCGAGCGCACGGATGTGGTCACGCACTCGGCTCCGGCACCGGGACCGGGCCAACAGGGCCCCCACGCGCACCAGTTCGTCACCAGCCCCGACGGCGGCCATGTGCTCGCCGTCGACCTGGGTACGGACACCGTCTACACCTACCGTCTGGACGAGCGCCGGGGCACCCTCACCGAGGTCGCGCAGGCGCACACCCGGCCGGGCGCCGGTCCGCGCCACCTCACCTTCCACCCCGGCGGACGGCACGCCTATCTGGCCAACGAGGTCGACAACACGGTCGCGGTCTGCGCGTACGAGCCCGCCACCGGACGGCTGACGATCGGCGAGCCGCAGTCCACGGGCTCCGGCCCGGGCACCAACTACCCGGCGCAGTTCCTGGTGACCGGAAACGGCTCCTACGCCTATCTCGCCAACCGCGGCGACAACAGCCTCGCGCGCTACGCGGTCGAGGCGGACGGCGCCCGGCTGCGGCTGCTCGGCACGGTGCCGGTCTCGGGTGACTTCCCGCGCCAGATCGCCTTCTCGCCGGACGGAAGTCTGCTGTTCGCGGCCAACCAGAAGTCCGGCACGGTCAGCGTCTTCCACGTGGACGGCAATAGCGGTGACCTGCGGCTCGCGAGCGAGCCGTTCGCCTCACCCGTCGCCGTCTGTGCGCTGCCGCTGTAGGGCGCGCGGGCAGGAGGCGGCGCCGGCCTGCGCGAGCAGCACGTGCATGCGTTCCGTGAGCTGTCCGACGTCGTCGGCGGGCGCGTGGAAGGGCAACCGTACGTCGCCGTGGGCGCGGTTGCGCTCGATGCGCAGCGTCAGGCCGTGCCGGTCGACGGCGACGGGCTGGACGCGGACCGCGCCGTGAAGACCTGCGTGGTCGACGAGCCGGGTGAGCCGCTCCACGGCGTCCGGGTGGCAGTCGGCGAGATGGGTGAGCAGCTGCGCCTCGGCGAGGGCGAGCGGGTCGGGTGCGGCGGCGGCGAACTCGTCGAGGTCGACGACCACGGCGCCGGACGACTGCCGCAGCACGATCCGGGTGGGCCGCAGCGCCAGGTGGCCGTCCTCGGGGAGGAAGTACCCGGCGAGCCAGAGCCGGGCGCGGATGCGGTGGCGTACCGGAACGGGTGCGACGTCGGCGAACTCCAGCACCGCATGGGGTTCGCCGCGGGGAGCGCAGATCGCGGCCGCGAGCAGGGCGCTGTCCTCCGGCACCTGCAGCAGCACCCGGCCGTCCTCGTCCACGCTGTGCGCGCCGACGAACTCCTCGCGGCCGCCGTCCGCGGTCACCGCGCAGGACCAGGCGGCGGCGAGTACCGACCGGGCCCGTTCGGCCGCGGCGGGCGCGGCCGTCCAGTTGGGGCTGTCACCCATCCCAAACCTCCTTAGGTAAGCCTTGCCTAACCTATCGAAGATCGGGGAGTACGCCAACCAGGGGGCGCCGAAGCGCGTGCGCCTCAGGGGGCGATGACGCCCAGCAGCGCCCGGGCGCACAGGTCGCGGACCTGCTCCCGGGTCAGATCCGAACCCCGCAGCCACTCCAGGCAGACGGCCGTGGTGAAGGCCAGCCAGCCGCGGACGGCCAGCTTGAGGTCGGGGCGCTGCTGTGCGACCGGGCCGAGTTCGGGGTCGGCGGCGAGCGTCGCCAGGATCTGCCGCTCCTGCGCGGCCAGTGCCCGCTGGTAGACCCGGCGGATGGCCTGGTCGCCCGCCGCGTCCGCGCGATGGAAGGCGCGGAAGCCGTGCGCGTGGGTGTGGACGTATTCCAGGAAGATGTCGAGTCCGGCGGCGAGCTGTTCGCGCGCCGGGACACCGGGCACGGCCGCCGTCATCTGCAGCATCCGTTCGCTCTGCCGCTCGACGACCGCGGCGAAGAAGTCCCGCTTGGTCGGGAAGTAGTGGTACAGCAGCCCGCGCGAGACCCCGGCGATCTCGGCGACCTGCTCGATCCACACCTCGTCGTACGGGCTCTCCGAGAACAGCCGCGCCCCCACCGACAGCAGCTGCTCCCGGCGTTCCTCGGTGCTGAGCCGGCGACGCGTGCGCTCGCCCTGGTTCGCGGCCATGCCCGCACTTTACTTGACGTCGGTTCAACAGCGGGATCAGACTGGAACCGCTATTGAATCCACGTACAACAGAGGCCCAAAACGGTTGTACGCCAGCTCAACCTGCCGCTGATTCAAGGGAGAACGCGTCATGGCGGAGACGACGTCGGGGGCCGGACCGGCGACACAGGCCGAGCTCCCCAAGGGGTTCCGGGGTGCCGAACAGGGCTGGCCCGAGCTGCACCGCATTCCGCATCCCCCGCACCGGCTCCCCCTGCTCGGCGATGTGCTCGGCGCCGACCGGCGCGCGCCCGTCCAGGACTCCATGCGCTACGCACGGCAGCTCGGGCCGATCTTCCGGCGCAAGGCGTTCGGCAAGGAGTTCGTGTTCGTGTGGGGCGCCGATCCTGCGGCCGACATGGCGGACGAGTCGCGCTTCGCCAAGCATGTCGGCCTCGGGGTCGCCAATCTGCGGCCGGTCGTCGGGGACGCGCTGTTCACGGCGTACAACCACGAGCCGAACTGGCAGCTGGCGCACGACGTCCTCGCCCCGGGGTTCAGCCGGGAGGCCATGGAGGGCTACCACCCGATGATGCTGGCGGTGGCCGAGCGGCTCACCGACCACTGGGACCGCGAGCTGGCGACCGGCCGGGCGGTGGACGTGCCCGGGGACATGACCAAGCTGACGCTGGAGACGATCGCGCGCACCGGGTTCGGGCACGACTTCGGTTCCTTCGAACGGCCCCGGCTGCATCCGTTCGTGACCGCGATGGTGGGCACACTGACGTACGCCCAGCGTCTGAACACGGTGCCCTCACCGCTGGCGCCGTTCCTGTTGCGGAGCGCCTCGCGCCGCAACGAGGCCGACATCGCGTATCTCAACCGCACGGTCGACGACCTGGTCCGGGCCCGCCGCGCGTCGGGTGATGGCGGGGACGGGGATCTGCTGGACCGGATGCTGGAGACGGCCCACCCCGCCACCGGGGAGCGGCTGTCCGCCGAGAACGTGCGCCGCCAGGTCATCACCTTCCTGGTGGCCGGCCACGAGACGACCTCGGGCGCGCTCTCCTTCGCCCTGCACTACCTCTCCCGGCACCCCGAGATCGCGGCCCGCGCCAGGGCCGAGGTGGACGCCGTCTGGGGCGACGCGGCGATGCCCGGCTACGACCAGGTGGCCAAACTGCGGTATGTGCGGCGGGTGCTGGACGAGGCGCTGCGGCTGTGGCCGACGGCGCCGGCCTTCGCCCGGGAGGCCCGCGAGGACACCGTGCTGGTCGGGGACCATCCGATGCGGCGCGGCGCCTGGGCGCTGGTCCTCACCGCGATGCTGCACCGCGACCCGGAGGTGTGGGGCAGCGACGCGGAGCGGTTCGATCCGGACCGCTTCGACCCGAAGGCCGTACGGTCCCGGGCCCCGCACACCTTCAAGCCGTTCGGTACGGGGGCGCGGGCGTGCATCGGGCGGCAGTTCGCGCTGCACGAGGCCACGCTGGTGCTCGGTCTGCTGCTGCGCCGCTACGATCTGCGGCCCGACCCGGGCTACCGGCTGCGGGTGACCGAGCGGCTCACCCTGATGCCGGAGGGGCTGCGGCTGCACCTGGAGCGGCGCAGCGTCGCCGCCGCGCCCGCGCCGGTCGTCGAGGAGGACCCGTCAGAGCTGCGCTGTCCAGTGCACCGGGCGGGTGAGTGAGTCCGGCAGTCGCGTGCCGACGCTGCCGCGGGCGGCGTTGAGCTGGGGCTGGGTGAGGAAGAAGGCGCCGGTCAGGTCGGCGTCGGTGAGATCGGCGTCGCGCAGGTCGGCGCCGATCAGGTCCGCGCCGCGCAGGTCGGCTCCGGTCAGGTCGGCGGCTATGAGGTAGGCGCCGCGGAGGTTCGCGCCGCGCAGGTCGGCGCCCTTGAGGCGGGCGCCCATCAGGTCGGCGCCGCGGCGGTCCTTCTTGCGGCCGCGGGCGCCGGTACCGGCCCGGACCAGCTCGCTGGTCTTCAGCAGGAGCACGTTGACGTCCTGCCGGTGCGCGCCCACGTCCAACGCGGCCAGCTGCTCGGGGGTCTGACGGGTGAGGTCCTCGGTCTTCTGCAGGGCGTGGCGCAGCTCGGCGTGGACCGGGCGGGCCGGGGGCAGGGCAAGGGCCTCGGTGAGGTACCAGAGCAGTTCGTGCAGCTGCCGTACGACGGGGAACACGTCGAACATGCGGCGGGCGTCCGCCCGCGAGGCAGTGCGCCAGTCCTGTCCGCCGAAGGTGACCTGCGAGACCTTCTGGCCCGCGCCGAAGCAGTCGTAGACCGTGCAGCCGCTGAAGCCCTGCTGCCGCAGCCGGGCGTGGATGCCGCAGCGGTGGTCCTCCCGCAGGTTCCGGCAGGGCGTGCCGGCCTGCTTGTCGATCGCGAAGTCGGCGGAGGCGGCGAACGGCAGGGCGACGCAGCAGAGACCGAAGCAACGCTCGCAGTCGCCGCGCAGCTCGGCCCGGTCGGCTGTCTGATCTGGCATGACGCCAAGCCTAACGGGGTGCGGCCGGGCACTGTCGGCAGCCGTACGTACAGTCGTCGTATGGCGCTTTCACGCGAAGAACGGGAAGGTTTCCTTGCTGAGCCGCATGTCGCCGCGCTGGGTGTCGCCGCCGGTGACGACCGGGGGCCGTTGGTGGTGCCGATCTGGTACGCCTACGAGCGCGGCGGGCTGCCGTGGATCCTCACCGGCGCGGACTCCCGGAAGATGACCCTGATCAGAGCGGCGGGCCGCTTCAGTCTGATGGTCCAGCGCACGGAGCCGACGACCCGGTACGTGTCGGTCGAAGGACCGGTCGCCGAAGTGACCGAAGGCAGCGGCGCACTCCACCGCGAGATGGCCGGGCGCTATCTGTCGGGGGCGGCACTCGACGAGTTCGTGGCTTTTGCCGAGGCCGAACTCGCCGATCACGTCGTGGTGCGTATGCGGCCGGAGCACTGGTTCGCCGCGGATCTGGGCACGACCGGATGACGGGCCGCGGCCGTCAGCCGGACAGCAGCGCCCGCTCCCACTGCTCCTGGCGCTCTTCGACGTACTCGGCATCCCCACGCCATGCGTCGCCGTGGCCTTCCGCCCAGAGTCTCGCCCACGGCTGATTGCCCCGGTCGGACTGATCTCGCAGGAAGTCGTGCATCGCTCGGGTGCGACGACCCAGCATCGGTACCAGGGTGCGCCGCTCTGTCTCGTCGAGTCCGTAGGCGTCGGCGAAGAGACGCAGACGGGCGGCGGCATCGGGGCTCTGCCAGTGGGGATGCGCGGACAGGGGCACGAAGCCGCGGATGGCGTAGGCGACGTCCCAGAGGCGGGAGCCGGGGGCGGCCGTGTCCCAGTCGATGAAGGCCCACTCTTCCTCGCCGCCGACCACGAGGTTCCACGGCGCCAGGTCCTGGTGGGCGATGATGTCGGCGCCCTCCGCGGGAACGAGCACCCGCCAGCGGGCGTCGGCCGGCGGCGTGAAGTCCTGTACGGCGTCGTGGAAGTCCCGGACCAGCCGGGCCACGCGGACCAGCCCCGCCGTCGGCTGCACCAAGGCGAACCGGTCGGGCCAGATCACCCCGCCCGGCACGAAGGTCAGCACCTCGCGCCCCTGGTCGTCGATCCCGAGGGGTCGCGGGGCCGCCCGGAAGCCGGCCTGGTGCAGGTGCGTGAGCAGGGCGTGCACCGCGGGCGTCCAGGGCCCCGCGGGCCGGCGGACGGTATCGCCGATGCGGACGACACCGTCGCTGACGTTCCCGCCCGACAGCGGCTGTTCGTCCTCGTGCACTGATCTCTCCTCCGGCGGGCGATGGTCCACGTCAAGGCGGCGGCTGTGCAGCATCGCAACAACTACATCTGTCATACTCCCGCAAGGCGATCGCGCCGGCCGAGGCGCAGGTCGAGCAGACCGGCTCGGGTCGGGCGTGGAGTCGCCTCGTTGGTCCTTGCGGAACACGGCTTCGATGAGCGGCGGTCATGACCCCACCCGCTTGCTCCGGTTCGGGACCTGGTGGCGGGCGGCTTCGGTGTTCCCGACCGTCGCGATGTTCTCGATGTTCTCGATGTTCTCGATGTTCTCGACCAGCTTCGTGATCTTCGCCTGCTTCGCCTTGATGCCGCGCGCTATGAGCCGCAGGTGAGCCGACGACTCGGGCACGGTCGACTCGAGCTCCTCCAACCGGCGCCGTTCGAGAGCGAGTTCCGTCCTGAGGCGCGCCGCGCGGTCGGGCGGGGCGGGCGGCGTCTCGCCGTTGAAGATCACGTTGTACTTGGGGCGTTCGCTCCAGACGGCCTCGCGTTCGGCTGCCTCCGCGTCGTCCGGGTACTCGATCCGTATCCCGACGACCTGCGATGCCCATGGCTGCTCCCGAAGATGCGTGCGCACACGAGTGAGCGGGGCGATCGAGATGCCGACGTACAGCAGGCCTTCCAGGCCGTACAGCCGGTACAGCGCCGTGCGGCCCGCGGTGTGCAGACTGCCCTCCTCGTCGAACAGGCCACGCAGGAACTGCGAATCGACGTCGGCCATGACGCCGCCCCCTTCGGCTCGACGCGCACCGCTTGTCCATGTCCCACGCTCCCACGCGGGTGTGACAGAGACTCCGCTCCGCGGAGCGCCTGGAAACGAGGCTGCGAAACCGAACCTCACCGATGAGTTTCCGGCGCTGTGGGGGTCTCCTCATTCAACGGAAAACAAGCTCGGCTATCACTGAGACGAGCCCACTTCAGGCGGGAGCCAGACCGATCGAGGAGAGAGACCATGTGCAGTCACCGGCCACCGTGCCCCACCGCGGACAGCCCGGACCACCACAGCGCCGTCATCCTGTCGGCCCACCCCGAACAGGGCTGGAGCCTGCTGTGCAACGGGACGATCGTGTTCGACGACACCGGTGAACTGCTGCCGGACGGGCGGGTCGTGGACCCGCACCGCACCCTGCGTCCGCTGGCCGTCGCCGCCTGACTCTCAGTCGAACGCGCCGAGGTCCAGACGGGCGAGCCGTTCCGGGTCGGCCAGGATGTGCAGGGCCACGATCCGGCCGTCGGAGACGGTGACGCCCATGACCGACAGCGGCCGTCCCTCGGGCGCGTTGACGACACCGATCTCCCCGTTGACCAGCACCACCCGAGCGAACTGCGCGAATTGCCGGAACAGCAGCGCCTGTTCCGCCACCGGCTTCGCGCCGCGCACCGTCTTGGAGGCGGCAGCGCCCCCGACCAGCGCACCGGAGTCGGCCCGCAGCACCACGTCCGGATCCAGGACGGCGACCAGCGCCTCGAAGTCACCGGCTCGGGCGGCCGCCATGAAGGCGTCGAGGACCTGCCGCTGTCTGCCGAGGTCGGGCTCCGAGGACGGTGTGGCTCCGCGCACCCGACGCCGGGCCCGGCTGGCCAGCTGTCTGGTCGCCGCGGAACTGCGCTCCACGATCGGCGCGATGTCGTCGAAGGGCACGGCGAACATGTCGTGCAGCACGAACGCCAGCCGCTCGGCGGGTTCCAGGGTCTCCAGGACCACCAGCAGGGCCAGGCCCACCGAGTCGGCCTGCAGGACCTCCTGCTCGGGGTCGATCTGCGATAGGGGTCTGATCACGGGATCGGGCACGAACGTCTCGTCGAAGGGATCCTCGCGGCGCGAGGCCCGGGAGCGCAGCATGTCGAGACAGATCCGGCCGACCACGGTGGTCAGCCAGCCGCCCAGGTTCTGGATGCCGTCCGCGTCGGAGCGGCTCAGCTTCAGCCAGCTCTCCTGGACGGCGTCCTCCGCCTCGGCGACCGAACCGAGCATGCGGTAGGCGACCGCCTTCAGATGGCCCCGGTGTTCCTCGAACCGGTCGGCCAGTGCGTCCGTGCCGCTCATGTGCTCCCCCTGTGCGTCCTGAACGTGCGGGTGATCTATCGGTTGAAGACCTCGAACGCGACCGCGGGCCGGCCCCCGAACCGCTCCCCCGTCGCCGTGGCGTTCGCCGTCAGGAATCCGCGGGCGTAGGTCTCCGGGTCCTCGTCGGTCAACGCCTCGATGTAGCTGCGGTGTTCGAGCAGCGAGTGCACCGCGCGTTCCAGTCCGGCCGAGGCGTCCGCCGCGTGTGTGGGCGAGGCGGAGCCTGCGACGGCGACCCAGCGGACGCCGTTCCAGGGCTCCAGGCCCTGTTCGACGAGTTCCGGGAAGATCCACCGGTTGCCGGCGTCGCCCACCGCGTCGAGCACGGCACGGCCGACCGCGACGTGGTCCGGGGTGTTCCAGGCGATGCCGCCCCAGGTGTCGCGGTGGTTGAGCGTGATCACCAGCTCGGGCCGGTGGCGGCGGATCGCGGCGGCGATGTCGCGGCGCAGCGCGGTGCCGTACTCGATCACTCCGTCCTTGTGGTCGAGGAACTCCACCTGCGTCACCCCCACCACCGCCGCGCTCGCCCGCTGCTCCCGCTCGCGCAGCGGACCGCACTTCGCGGGCTCCAGCGTGTCGATGCCCGCCTCACCGCGCGTGGCCAGTACGTAGACGACCTCGCGGCCCTCGTCGGTCCAGGCGGCGACGGCCGCCGAGCACCCGTACTCGAGGTCGTCCGGGTGCGCGACGACGGCCAGCGCGCGCTGCCAGTCGGCGGGCATGGGCTGCAACCCGGTGATCTTCGGCTCGGTCATGGTCGAAGACTAGTGGGTGACACCGACATCACTCCCGGTGAGTCTCATGCCTCGTCGCGCGTCAGCGCCAGCAGCCGGTCCAGCACCCGGGGTCCGCCGGCCCGTACCCCGTCGTGCTCGAACTCGTCGGTCACCCAGGTCCGCAGGCCGCGGATCGTGCGCGCCGTCTCGAGGGCGTGGGCCGTGTCGACGTACATGTCGTCGTGGTAGATCGCCGCCGCGACCGGGACCTCGTTGGCGGCGAGGCGGGCGCGGTCGTAGAGGGGCGGCCAGTCGGTGCGGGCGGCGAGCAGGTCGGCGGTCTCGCGCAGGGGGCGCAGCGCCGGGTCGCAGTCGAACATCCAGGGGTGGACGGACTCGCCGGTGAACAGGAGCGGGCTGTCGCCCGCGAGGGTCTTCGCGGCGTCGAACTGCGGGAACTCGGCGCGGACGCGTTCGGCGGACCAGGCGGTGGGGCGTTCGCCCTGGCCGTAGATCGCCTCGTGGACGAGGGCGTAGAGGGGGTGGCTCGCGTACGACAGGAGGTCCTGGGCCTGTTCCTGGAATGCGTCGGAGAGGACCTGGCCGTGCGGGGTGCGGACGAAGGCGTGTTCCAGCAGGTAGTGCAGGCGGTGGCTGCCCTCGCTGCCGCCGAGGACGATGCCGAGGGACTGGAAGGCCTCGGCGGTGAGCCGGTAGCCGTTGGGAAGGGTGACCTCGTGGGTGAGGAGGTGGTCGGCGATACGGCGGGCGCGCTCGACGTCCTGCGGGTAGCGGGCGTAGTGGGCGGCGACCTTGCGTTCGATGCGGGGGTAGGCGGCGCGGTAGACGTCGTCGGCGTGGGCGTCGAGGGAGGGCAGGCCGCCGGTGATCACGGCCGCGGCCAGGCCCTCGGGGGCGCTGGAGAGGTAGTTCACGGTGCAGAAGCCGCCGAAGCTCTGGCCGAGGACCGTCCAGGGGGCGCCGCCGGTGACCTCGGGGCGGATGGCCTCGCAGTCGCGGACGATCGCGTCGGCCCGGAAGTGCGCCAGGTAGTCGGCCTGTTGGGCGGGGGCGCCGCGCAGCGGGAGGGTCTGGCGGTTGGCGGGGCTGGAGTGGCCGGTGCCGCGCTGGTCGAGGAGGAGGACGCGGAACTCCTTGAGGGCGCGGCCCAGCCAGGACTGCCTGCCCACGAAACGGTTGGCGCCGAAGCCGGGACCGCCCTGCAGGTAGACCAGCCAGGGCAGGTTCACTTGCGCCTTGTCGCTCGCGACGACCTCACGGGCGTAGAGGTCGATCGTCTCGCCCGCCGGGTCGTCGTGGTCGAGGGGCACGGTGAAGTGGCGGTCGGTGAGGACGACGCCGGGCTGGCGGTAGGTGGCGGTCAACGGGTCTCCAGGGACGGACGGGTTTCGGACCGCGTCCCACTTCACCACATGTTCGTCCGGTGGCGGACCCCTGGGATCATGAAAACTTACTGACCGGGCGATCAGCGGGCGGACAGGCTGGAGCGTCGTACGACGAGCTCCGGCTGGAGTACGACACGACGGTGCTCGTGTCGCTTGCTCGCGGTCTCCGCCTCCGTCTCCTCCAGCAGCAGCTCGGCGGCCAGGGCGCCCATGGTGACGGCGGGCTGACGTACCGAGGTGAGCGGGACGGCCGCGGCGGCCGCGAACTCGATGTCGTCGTAGCCGACGATGGCGAGGTCGTCGGGGACCGTTATGCCTGCTGCGTACATGGCCTGCAGGACGCCGAGGGCGAGGAGGTCGTTGGCGCAGAAGACGGCCGTGGGGCGGTCGGCGAGGCCGAGCAGACGGGCGCCGGCGTCCCGGCCTGCGGCCACGTCGAGCCGTTCGGTGGGCAGTTCGCGCAGGCGGTCCGGTCCGAGGCCCGCCTCGGCGAGGGCGTTCAGGGCGCCGGTGCGGCGGTCGCGGACCTGGTTGAGGCCGGGCGGACCGCTGACGTAGGCGATGGTGCGATGCCCGGCGTCGACGAGGTGGCGCACGGCCAGAGCTCCGCCCGCCACGTCGTCGACGGAGACGGAGCACTCGGTGGTGCCCTCGGCGACCCGGTCCACAAGGACGAAGGGGATGTTGTGCCGCCGGAACGTCTCGATGTTGCGGCCGGTCGCGTCGGCGGGGGTCAGCAGCACGCCGCGCACCCGCTGCTCGGCGAAGAGGGAGAGGTACTCGGCCTCCTCGCCCGCGCTCTGGGCGCTGTTGCAGACCATGACGCCGAGCCCGGCGTCCCGTGCGGCACGCTCGGCGCCGCGCGCGACGTCCACGAAGAACGGGTTGCCCATGTCCAGGACGAGCAGCCCCATGATCCGGCTGCGGCCCGCGCGCAGCTGGCGCGCGGACTCGCTGCGGACGTAGCCGAGCCGGTCGATCGCGGACAGCACCCGGGCCCGGGTCTCCGTGGCGACCGTGTCCGGACGGTTGATCACGTTCGACACCGTGCCGACGGAGACTCCGGCGGCGCGGGCGACGTCCTTGATACCCACCGACTGGCTCATCGGGCAGGGACCTCCAGGGGACGTGATTCGGCCGGAATGCCTTCAGATTACCGTCATCGTTCGGCGCATCATGCCCGGTCACGCGGGCAGTGCGAAGTCGACGACGTGGAGTGCCGAGGGCGTGGTGCCGCTCGACTTCTCCTGGTACATGAACGACAGGACGTTGTCCGCCCTGACGCGCATCTCGTCGATCACGACCTCGCCGAAGGCGTTCAGGTCGCTGCCGTCGTACAGGAGCGTCCAGTCCGTGTGTCCGGAGGCCTTCGAGGCGCCGGCGATCCGGCCGAAGGGGAAGATCGCGTAGGCGTTGTCGTACTTGTCCAGGATCAGCTTGGTGCGCTGGCTGGAACCCGGCGCGACGGGGATCTCGGTCTTCTGCCAGGTGCCGGAGGAGTTCTTGCGCAGGTGGAAGGCGCGGCCGCCCGCGGTGCGGTCGGCGACGTAGTCGGTGGTGCACTGGCCGAAGCGGCCGGGGACGTAGCTGATGACGGCGTGCGGGAGGCCGGAGGAGTCGGTGGACTGGCTCTCCTGGTTCATCAGCGAGTGGTCGGGGCCGAGCGGGTCGACGACCAGTCCGCTGTCGGTGACGGCCACCGTGTCGGAGGTACCCGTGGTGGCTACGAGGGCGCCCGCGTCATTGCGCCAGGTGCGGCCGCGGTCGGTGGAGTAGACGTAGCCGGTGTCGTGGTTGGTGATGCCGCCGCTGTTGCACATCACGGCGGCGTTCTGCTCACGCCAGGTGAAGAAGGAGTGCAGTCGGCCGCCCGCGTCGTAGTCGATGCCGTGCAGATACATGTTGCGGGCGGTCGAGGAGCCGTGCGAGCTGGTGTAGGTGCCGGTGGAGCTGGACCACTCCCCGAGGGCCGTCCACGTCGAACCGTCGTACTCGGCAAGGGCGTTGCGGCCGTTGCCGGAGATCCCGACCCGGTAGCTGAGCTGCAGCTTGCCCTCGGGGGTCGAGATGAACTGGGGGTAGGTGAACTGGGAGGTGAGCGCGAGGCCGTCGAGCGAGGTCTGCACCGCGCCGAAGACGGACGAGGTCCAGGCCTTGGTCGCCGGGTTGTCGAGGAGCCCGGCGATCGACTTCACATAGAAGTAGCCGTCGCTGTGGGAGTCCATGGTGAGGTGCAGACGGCCGTCGACCTCGGAGACACCCATGGAGATGACGTTGTGGGAGTCGCTGGTCTTGAGGACGTGGGACAGCGTCACGGTCGACCAGCTGCTCCCGCCGAGCACGCGGCGGCCGATCACGGCGTTGCCGGTGGAGGTGTACCAGGCGGCGTACTGGTGGCCCTTGTAGGTGAACAGGCCGTTCTTCTGGAACGAGTTGTTGTTGACCAGTCCGTCGTAGGAGACGAAGAAGATGGCCTGACCGTCGAGTTGGGTGGTGCTCTTCTTGCTGACGGAGGGGCCGGGATCGGCGGCCCGTGCGATGCCCGGCGTTGCCACGGCCGCCAGTATGGCGGTCGCGAGCGCGGTACGTCTTCTCATCAGCGGCTCCGGCAGGGGGCGAGGGGACGTCAGGCGAGGTGGAACACTTCGGTGAGCGGTTTCATGGCCTCGTCGGGGCGGGCGCCGTCCAGCGACTCGAAGAACGGTGCCATCTCGGCCTGCCAGCGGGCGTTGACCTCGGTGGCCTCCATGCCGGCGATCGCGGCGTCGAAGTCCTCGGTCTCCAGGTAACCGACGAGCAGGCCGTCGTCGCGCAGGAAGAGGGAGTAGTTGTGCCAGCCGGTGGCAGAGAGCGCTTCGAGCATCTCCGGCCACACGGCGGCATGGCGTTCGCGGTACTCGGCGAGCTTGTCCTCGCGGACCTTGAGGAGGAAACAGACGCGCTGCATGAAGTACCGGCTCCCGCGGGGGTGGAAGGGGCTCAGAAGTTGAACTGGTCGATGTTCTCGGCGTTGAACACGGTCGGCTTGCCGAGGGTGATCACGCCGTCCTTGCCGATGGTGTACTCGGTGGAGCCGGCCTTGAAGGTCTCGCCCTCCTTGCCGGTGATCTGACCGGAGGCCAGCGCGACGGCGGTACGGGCGGCCAGGTCGCCGAGCTTGGACGGGTCCCACAGCTCGAAGCCCTCGACGGTGCCGTTCTTGACGTACTTGCGCATGTCGTTCGGGGTGCCGAGACCGGTCAGCTTGACCTTGCCCTTGTACTTGGAGCCGGACAGGTACTGGGCGGCCGCCTTGATGCCCACCGTGGTCGGGGAGATGATCCCCTTCAGGTTCGGGTACTGCTGGAGCAGGCCCTGGGTCTGCTGGAAGGACTGCTGGGCGTCGTCGTTGCCGTAGGCGACCTTGACCAGCTTGATGTTCTTGTACTTCGGGTCCGCCAGCTCCTTCTTCATGAAGTCGATCCAGACGTTCTGGTTCGTCGCGGTCTGCGCGGCGGACAGGATCGCGATCTCGCCCTTGTAGCCGATCTGCTGGGCGAGCAGCTGCACCTCGGTGCGGCCCAGGTCCTCGGCGGAGGCCTGCGAGACGAAGGCGTTGCGGCAGTCGGGCTTGGTGTCGGAGTCGTAGGTGACGACCTTGATGTTGTTCTTCATGGCCTGCTTGAGCGCGGTGCACAGGGCGCCGGGGTCCTGCGCGGAGACGGCCATCGCGTTGACCTGCTGCTGGGTGAGTGTGTTGACGTAGGAGACCTGACCGGCGGTGTCGGTGGCGCTGGAGGGGCCGACCTCCTTGTACTTGCCGGCCAGCTCGGTGAGGGCCTTCTCGCCGCCCTTGTCGGCGGAGGTGAAGTACGGGTTGTTGACCTGCTTGGGCAGAAAGCCGACGGTCAGGCCCTTCTTGAGGGCGGCGCCCGGGTCTGCCTTGGCGGTCGAGGTGGCCGCCGCGTCGTCACTCTTGGAGTTGTTCTTGGTGGTGCCGCCACAGGCGGTCAGCGCGAGGGCGAGCGAGGTTCCGGCGGCGAGCGCCGCACAGGCACGGCGGAGGGATGACTTGCGCATGACGGTTTCCTTTTGACGAAGGTGAGTACGACGCGCCCTGAAGGGGCGCGGGCTGTATTGAATGTGCGGCGCTGCCGCGCGGGCGCGACCAGCCACAGACGGCCCGCAGCCGACGAACGAGCTATCCAGCTGAGCGCGCAGCCCTCGCCAGTCCGATCTGCCTCGCCACCCTGGGACCGAGAACGGAGATGACGAGCAACACCCCGGTGACGACGATCTGCGACTGCGCGGAAACATTGAGCAGGCTCATCACGTTCTGCAGCGCCCCAAGCAGAAACACCCCCGCGACGGCTCCGCCGAGTGTGCCCTTGCCGCCGTCGAAGTCGATGCCGCCGAGCAACACCGCGGCGACGACGGAGAGTTCGAGACCGGTGGCGTTGTCGTAGCGGGCGCTGGCGTAGTGCAGCGCCCAGAAGATGCCGGTGAGGGAGGCCATCAGCCCCGTCACCGTGAACAGGATCAGCTTGTGCCGCTTCACGCGGATGCCGGCGAACCGCGCCGCCTCCTCGTTCGCGCCGATGGCGAACAGGGAGCGTCCGAAGGGGGTGGCGTGCAGGACCACCACCGCGATGGCGAGCAGTACCAGGAAGGGCAGGAGGGCCTGCGGGATGAAGGTGTTCCCGATGCGCCCGGCCGCGAAGTCCAGGTACTGGGTGGGGAAGTCGGTCACCGCGTCGGAGCCGAGCACGATCTGTGCGATGCCCCGGTAGGCGGCGAGGGTGCCGATGGTGACGGCGAGGGAGGGCAGTCCGAGCCGGGTGACGAGGAGCCCGTTGACGAGCCCGCACACCACGCCCAGCAGCAGGCACAGCGGAATGATCGTCTCGATGGCCATGCCGTCGTTCCACAGCTTGCCCATCACGGCGCCGGAGAGTCCGGCCGTCGAGGCGACGGACAGGTCGATCTCGCCGGTGACGACCAGCAGCGTCATGGGCAGCGCGATCAGGGCGATCGGCAGGGTGTTGCCGATCAGGAACGACAGGTTCAGAGCGTTGCCGAACCCGTCGACCGTGCCGAACGACATCAGCAGCAGGACGACCAGGAGCGCGCCGACCACCGTGTCCCAGCGGACCGCGCGCGTCAGTGACTCAGGCATGGCGGGCGTTCCTCTTCTTCAGGGCGGAGGCCACGCGCAGCGCGACGACCCGGTCGACCGCGATGGCGAGGATGAGCAGGATGCCGTTGACGGCGAGCACCCACACGGAGCTGACGCCGAGGGCGGGCAGCACGCTGTTGACGGAGGTCAGCAGCAGGGCGCCCAGCGCCGCCCCGTACACGCTGCCGGAGCCGCCGGTGAAGACGACGCCGCCGACCACGACCGCGCTGACGACGGTGAGTTCGTAGCCGTTGCCGGTTCCGGAGTCGACGTTGCCGAACCGGGCCAGGTACATGGCGCCCGCCAGGCCGGCGAGGCCGCCGCAGAAGGTGTACGCGGCCAGGATCCGCTTGCGCACGGGGATGCCGGCGAGCCGGGCGGCCTCCGGGTTGGAGCCGAGGGCGTACAGCTCGCGTCCGCTGCCGAAGTGCTTGAGGTAGTACGCCGTCGCCACGAGCACCGCCAGCGCGATCAGTGCCAGCCACGGCACGGCGGAGAGGCCGCCCGAGCCGAAGTCCACGAAGCCGCCGGGGAGGTCGGCCGCCGTGATCTGACGGGAGCCGACCCAGATGGAGTCGATGCCGCGGATGATGTAGAGCGTGCCGAGGGTGACGACGAGGGCGGGCACCTGGCCGAGGCTGACGAGCAGGCCGTTGAGCAGACCGAAGCCCACGCCCAGCAGTACCGCCAGCAGGATGGCGACGAGCGAGTTGCCGCCGCCGTGCAGATGGTCGCCGGCGGCGAAGGCGCTGATGCCGAGGGTCGAGCCGACCGACAGGTCGACGTTCCTCGTGATCACCACGAGGGACTGGCCGGTGGCGACCAGCACCAGGATGGTCGCGTTCAACAGCAGGTCCTTGATGCCCTGCTCGGACAGGAACTCGCTGTTGCCCGCCTGGGTGATGGCGATCATCACCAGGAAAACGACCAGGATGGCGAGTTCGCGCATCTTGAAGACGCGGTCGACGAGCCGGGTGCCGCTGGACCTGGGCACCTCGGCGACGGGGGTTTCGTCGGGAGTGGTCACCGTCATACGGCGGCCCTCCCGGTGGCTGCGGCCATCACGGATTCCTCGGTGGCTTCGGCGCGTGGGATCTCGGCGGTCAGGCGGCCCTCGTGCATCACGAGCACGCGGTCGGCCATGCCGAGGATCTCGGGCAGGTCGGAGGAGATCATCAGAACGGCCACGCCGTCGGCGGCCAGCTCGCTCAGCAGCCGGTGCACCTCGGCCTTGGTGCCGACGTCGATGCCCCGGGTGGGCTCGTCGACGATCAGCACCCTCGGGCCGGTGGCGAGCCACTTGGCCAGGACCACCTTCTGCTGATTGCCGCCGGACAGGGTGTTGACCGTGTCGGCGATCCGGGCGTACTTGACCTGGAGCTTGACGGCCCAGTCGAGGGAGCGGCTGCGTTCGGCGCCACGGTCGACGAGACCCGCCCTGACGGTGGTGCGCAGACCGGTCAGTCCGATGTTGCGCTCGATGGACATGTCCATCACCAGGCCCTGGGCGCGCCGGTCCTCAGGGACGAGGGCGAGCCCGGCGGCCATGGCGGTGGAGGGGGCGCCGGTGGTGAGCTTGCGCCCCTGGACCTCGACCTCGCCGGCGTCCCAGCGGTCGATGCCGAAGACGGCCCGGGCGACCTCCGTACGGCCCGCGCCGACGAGACCGGCGAGGCCGACGATCTCGCCGTGCCGCACCTCGAAGGAGACGTCGGTGAAGACGCCCTCGCGGGTCAACCGCCGTACGCTCAGGGCGACTTCGCCGGGCTCGACGTCCTGCTTGGGGTACAGCTCGTCGAGGTCGCGGCCGACCATGCGCCGTACCAGGTCGTCCTCGGTCATGCCCTCGATCGGCTCGCTCGAGATCCAGGCGCCGTCGCGCAGGGTGGTGACCCGCTGGCAGATCTCGAAGATCTCCTCCAGCCGGTGCGAGATGAACAGCACCGCGGCGCCCTGTTCGCGCAGGGTGCGCACGACGCCGAAGAGGCGCGCCACCTCGCTGCCGGTGAGAGCGGCGGTCGGTTCGTCCATGATCAGGACGCGGGCCTCGAAGGAGAGAGCCTTGGCGATCTCGACGATCTGCTGGTCGGCGATGGACAGGCCGCGGGCCGGGCCGTCGGGGTCGAGTTCGACGCCGAGACGCCGCATCAGGGCCAGGGTCGCCGCGTGGGTGGCCTTGTGGTCGATACGGCCGAGGGCGCGCCGGGGCTGGCGGCCCATGAAGATGTTCTCGGCGATCGAAAGGTCGGGAAAGAGCGTGGGCTCCTGGTAGATGACGGCGATGCCGGCGTCGCGGGCGTCGCCGGGCCCGTGGAAGACGACGGGCTCACCGTCGAGCAGCACCCGGCCGGCGTCGGGCCGGTGCACACCGGCCAGCGTCTTGATCAGGGTCGACTTGCCCGCGCCGTTCTCTCCGGCGAGTGCGTGCACCTCGCCGGGGAACAACTCCAGGGAAACGTCCCGCAGGGCGCGCACCGCGCCGAAGGATTTCGAGATGTCCTCGAGCGCCAGCACCGGGGCCGGACCCGTGTCGGACGGGTGGGTCATCAGGGGCTCCTCGACAACGCCGACAAGGGGCTCACGACGTCGTGAAAGGTTTCAACTTGGTTGCCGGGACGTTAGGCGCGTCGGCCATGTCACGTCAATGGGCGGGCTTCGAAAAAATTTCGAGAGCCCTTCGAGAGCCAAAGGTCACGGTCAAGACACGGGCAACAGCCTCTGCCGGAATGCTTGACACCCCCGCGAGGAGTTCTAAGCTTCCCCTTCTGAATCGATTCATCCATCTGCCTTACGGCCGGACGTCACAGGAGCCCTGAAGTGACCGAGCTCGCCGCGGTGAAGGCCGCGCTGAAGACCCAGGCAGTCGAGACGCCGTCGTGGGCGTACGGGAACTCGGGGACCCGGTTCAAGGTGTTCGCGCAGCAAGGCGTCCCCCGTACGCCGCAGGAGAAGCTGGCCGACGCGGCCCAGGTGCACGCGTTCACCGGCGTGGCGCCGACCGTCGCGCTGCACATCCCGTGGGACAAGGTGGACGACTACGGTGCTCTGGCGAAGTACGCCGAGGACCAGGGCGTGAAACTGGGGGCGATCAACTCCAATACGTTCCAGGACGACGACTACAAGCTGGGCAGCATCTGCCATCCCGACGCGGCGATCCGGCGCAAGGCGGTCGATCACCTGCTGGAGTGCGTCGACATCATGGACGCCACCGGCTCACGGGACCTGAAGCTGTGGTTCGCCGACGGCACGAACTACCCCGGACAAGACGACCTCCGCGCCCGCCAGGACCGGCTCGCCGAGGGACTGGCCGAGGTCTACGCCCGGCTCGGAAACGGGCAGCGGATGCTGCTGGAGTACAAGCTCTTCG
>NZ_JBIAWS010000010.1:0-327631 GCF_042896045.1 Streptomyces sp. NPDC001351
AGCAGCGGCAGGGTCTGGGAGGCGGTGACGAACTCCCGCAGCGGATGGCGGGCCAGCACCGCGTCCACCTCCGGCGTCAACGCCGCCGCCAGACGGGTGGCGACCGGCAGCGAATCGTCGCGCAACGTCTCCGCCGCCGCCAGCACCGCGGCACGTCCCGGGCCCTCGGGCACCCCTGCGGCCAACCTCTCGTGCAGGTCGCCGCCCTCCTCCAGCACCAGTCCGGTGTCGATGCCCGCCGGGATCTTGATGCGGGCGGTGCGCCGCCATGTGGCCACCGGGTCGCTCCAGGCCTCCACCCGGTACGTCCAGTGACCTTCGGAGGTGGGTGTGACCTCGGCGCCCCAGCGGTCGGAGCCGGGGGCCAGTTCCCGCATCGGCGTCCACGGGCCGTGCTGGCCCTCCGGGTCCGTCAGGACGACGTTTGCGGCGACCGCGTCATGGCCTTCCCGGAACACGGTCGCGGTGACCTCGAACGTCTCCCCGACGACCGCCTTGGCCGGGCGCCTTCCGCACTCCACCGCCGGGTGGACGTCCCGCACCGGGATGCGGCCGATGGCCGGAATCGAACTCATGGGTCTCACCTCCGCCGTGCTGGAGACCGGGCCTTTGGCCTGGTCGAGGGATACAAACTGCGAGATACGCGTTGAGCCGCAGGGGGTTCTACCTCCCTGCGGCGAAATGCTCTTGTGCCTGCGGGGGCCCGCGCCGCTCGGCCGCACCGGTTCGGGGCCGCTCGTTCTGCTCCCGGAGATAGGCACCCAGGGTGGACCCCAGATAGCGCTCGGCGGCGTCCGCGGCCTCGCGGGCACAGCGCTTGCCCATCAGCACGCACAAGGTGTAGCCCGAGTCCTCGAAGGTGGCGCGCACCGCGCGGTCGGCGGGGGACGCGAGCATGACGCGTTCCCAGGCCCGGTACCGCCGCAGTTGCCGGGCCACTTCGGCTTTGGCCGGTAGCAGCATGACGCTCTTCACTTTCTCCGGGGCTCGATCGCACGTGTCCCGACCGTCGGGCGGCGGCCGCGCGTGGGCACGCACGAATCCGTCACGGGTATCGAGGTCTTCACACATGGTGCACGGGTGACGACTCAGCGTCTTGTTGGATCTTCAACCATTTCGGGTGGGTGTCCCCGCCCCGGCGGGCGCTCGTGTTGCACGAATGGTCTAGTTCACCCACTCTTGAGGTGACTCAGAAGCGATCAACGCTCACGCTTCGCGTTCGGGGCTCGTCCCGCAGGGGCGAGAGGGAGCGGGAGCTTCGCGGGTGAGGAGCCAACGAAGATGAAGACCGCAGTGCCCTGCTACTACCACCTCGATGTGGAAGTCAGCCCCGAACGGGTCGGACAGGTACGGCGCATCCTGGCCGCGCATCTCCGGCTCTGGGACCTCGAGACACTGGTCGAGCCCGTCACCAGCGGCGCCGAGCTGCTGCTGAAGGCCATCGACGAGCACGCGACGGACAAGAACACATCGGTCGAGATGTGGTGGAACGGACAGCATCTGATCACCGCCGTGGGGGAGAACGACTGCGACCTGCGTCCCGACCAGGACCTGCGGGCCTGTCTGCAGCGGATCGCCGCGATGAGCGACGGCTGGGGCTGCTGCGCCACGGACACCGGCAGCAAGGTCATCTGGTTCTCGCAGCGGGCCAGGGCCGGCGAACGGGTGCCCCTGGTGCCCCTGGCGCCCGCACCGAGCCTGCGCGAAGTGCTCCAGGTGCCCCGCGAGATGCCGGCCCTGGCTCTCGCCGGGCAGGTGCGCGAGCCGGACGGCATCCTGGAGGATGCCCGGTGACGGCGAAGCGCCGCCGCAAGCCAGGGGTGCCCGTCTGGAGCGGGCACCCCTACCCATTGGGTGCCTCCTACGACGGGAAAGGCACCAACTTCGCGCTCTTCAGCGAGGTGGCCCAGCGCGTCGAGCTCGTCCTCGTCGACGACGGCGGAGAGCACCGCATCCCCGTGACCGAGGTCGACGGCTTCGTCTGGCACTGCTACCTGCCCGACATCGGGCCCGGACAGCGCTACGGCTACCGGGTGCACGGCCCCTGGCACCCGCAGCTGGGCCACCGCTGCAACCCGGCGAAACTCCTCCTCGACCCGTACACCAAGGCGGTCGACGGGCAGGTGGACAACCACGCCTCCCTCTTCGAGCGCGCCCCGCACGGCCGGTCCCGCTCGGACAGCGCCGGGCACACCATGCTCGGTGTGGTCACCGACCCGGCCTTCGACTGGGGCGAGGACCGGCCACCACGGCAGCCGTACGCCGACAGCGTGATCTACGAGGCCCATGTACGGGGCCTGACCCGCACCCACCCGGACGTCCCGCCCGAACTCCGCGGCACCTACGCCGGACTCGCGCACCCCGCGGTCGTCGAGCACCTGACGAAGCTGGGCGTCACCGCGGTGGAGCTGATGCCGGTTCACCAGTACGTCCAGGACGGGGTGCTGCAGGGCCGCGGCCTGTCCAACTACTGGGGCTACAACACGATCGGCTTCTTCGCCCCGCACAACGGCTACGCCGCCCACGGCACCCGCGGCGGGCAGGTCACCGAGTTCAAGTCGATGGTGAAGGCGCTGCACGCGGCCGGCCTCGAGGTCATCCTCGACGTCGTCTACAACCACACCGCCGAGGGCAACGAGAAGGGCCCCACGCTCTCCTTCCGCGGCATCGACAACGCCTCGTACTACCGTCTGGTGGACGGCGACTGGGGCCACTACTACGACACCACCGGCACCGGCAACAGCCTGCTGATGCGCCACCCCTACGTACTGCAACTGATCATGGACTCCCTGCGGTACTGGGTCACCGACATGCACGTCGACGGCTTCCGCTTCGACCTCGCGGCCACGCTGGCCCGGCAGTTCCACGAGGTGGACCGGCTGTCGGCGTTCTTCGACCTGATCCAGCAGGACCCGGTGATCAGCCGCGTCAAGCTGATCGCGGAGCCCTGGGACGTGGGGGAGGGCGGCTACCAGGTGGGGAACTTCCCGCCGCTGTGGTCGGAGTGGAACGGCAAGTACCGCGACGCCGTACGGGACTTCTGGCGCGGCGGCGAGCACACCCTCGGCGAGTTCGCCTCCCGGCTGACCGGCTCCGCGGACCTGTACGCGCACAGCCGGCGCCGCCCCCGGGCCAGCGTCAACTTCGTCACCGCGCATGACGGATTCACCCTGCGCGACCTGGTCTCGTACAACGACAAGCACAACGAGGCCAACGGGGAGGGCAACCGGGACGGCGAGAGCGTCAACCGGTCCTGGAACTGCGGCGTGGAGGGCGACACCGGCGATCCGGGCGTGCTGGAGCTGCGCGCCCGCCAGCAGCGCAACTTCCTGGCCACCCTGCTGCTCTCGCAGGGCATCCCGATGATCGGCCACGGCGACGAACTCGGCCGCACCCAGCGCGGCAACAACAACGCCTACTGCCAGGACAACGAAGTCTCCTGGATCGACTGGGAGCTGACCGAGGAGCAGCGGGACCTCGCCGAGTTCACCCGGTATGTCATCGCACTGCGTGCCGCCCACCCGGTGCTGCGCCGCCGCCGCTTCTTCCGCGGCGAGACCACGACCCTGCCGCGCCGGCCGCTGCCGGACCTGGTGTGGCTGGCGCCGGACGCGCAGGAGATGACGGAGGAGGACTGGCAGCGCTCCGACGCGCACTCCGTCGCCGTGTTCCTCAACGGTGATGCCATCGCCGAACCCGACCCGTGCGGGCGTCCCGTCGTGGACGACTCGTTCCTGCTTCTGCTGAACAGCTACTGGGAACCGGTGGAGTTCCGGCTGCCGGACGTCACGTACGGCGAACGCTGGACGACCCTGATCGACACCGCCGAGCCGCACGGGCCGCCGGACGAGTCGGAGTACAAGGCGAACACCGGGCTCCTGGTCGAGCGCCGCAGCCTGGTGCTCCTGTCGAGACCCCCCTGTTCCCCGAAGGGGCGCGGGGCTGTATCGGAACGCGGCTCCGCCGCAGGGCGCGACAAGCGACGGCGCTAGAAGCCGGCCGACGACACGACGGGGCGCTTCCGTGGGCGCCCGGCTGACCCGGCGGAGCGTCTCCTCAGCGTTCGCGGCGCGAGGTGACCGTGAACTGGGCGCCGTCGGCGTCGCGCAGCACGGCCTCGTCGCTGCCCTTCGACAGGACGCTGCCGCCGTGCACCTCGGCGGCCCGTACACAGGCCGCCACGTCCTCGACCGCGAAGTGGACCTGCCAATGGGGCCGGATGGTGGGGTCGGGCGCCGCCCCCAGCGCCCCGGACTCGATGCGCGCCACGATGTCACCCTGGCTGCGCAGCACCACCTCGCCGCCCTCGTACTGGACCTCGCAGCAGCCGGGCCGCCCGGCCCAGTCCAGCACCTCGCCGTAGAAGATCGCGGCGTCGAAGGCGTCGCGTGTGTGCAGTCTGATGAAGGCCGGGGCCGCGTGCCGCCACTTCTCCCAGTCGGCGATCAGCGCCCCTTCCCAGATCCCGAAGGTCGCCCCGTCCCGGTCGGCCAGCAGGGCTGCCCGCCCCGGCGGGAACGAGATCGGGCCGACCGCGGCCGTCCCGCCCCGCTCCTGGGCCCGCGCCGCGGCCTCGTCCGCGCTGGGCACGGCGAAGTACGGCGTCCACGCCACCGCCATCTGCCACATGTCGGCGACGGCGGCGATCCCGGCCACGGGCGTGCCGTCCACCAGGGCCATCCGGAAGCGGTCCCCGAGCTTGGCGGAGCGCCACTCCCAGCCCAGGACGGCCCCGTAGAAGTCCTCGGTGGCGTCGACGTCGCGACTGGTCAGGCTCACCCAGCACGGCGCCCCGAACACGGAGGCCGAGGTGACGATGCGCGTCACGCCGCGCGGGCGTGAGGAGTCGTGGTTCATGGCAGTTGCGTCCTGGTCTCGTCGATCGGCAGCCACCGGTCTCGTACCAGTGTCCAACCGGAACCGCACGATGCGCCTGCCGAGTACCCCGTGAGTGGGGCCGAAACGGGTGCCGTGGCGGTCTCGCCGGTGGCAGCGGGCCGGGTGAGTGGGACTATGGATGAGTGGCACAGGTACCGCATGAACCTGCCGACGAGACGGATCGCATCTTCGCGCTGCAGGAAGAAGTCGATCAGCTGAAGGAAGCCGTCGTCTCGCACGCCGTCGTGGACCAGGCGATCGGGATGATGGTCGCGCTCGGCCGGGTGGCGCCGGAGCAGGGCTGGGCAGTGCTGAAGGACGTCTCCCAGCACACCAACATCAAGCTCCGCAATGTCGCCGAGCTCATTCTCATCTGGGGGCGCCACGGGGACCTGCCCCCGGAGATCAAGGCCGAACTCGAGGACGCCCTGGACCGCTACGGCCCCACGCAGATCCCCGAGGTTCCACCGGAGCGTTGAGGCGACGGGGCCCGTGCGGCCGCACGGCAGGGCGCTCAGCGGGTCTCCGCGAGGAGTTCCGCGCGGAGCTGGTCGAAGCAGCCGCTGAGCAGCCGGGAGACATGCATCTGTGAGATGCCCAGCTGCTGGGCGATGCGGCTTTGCGTCATGCCTCCGAAGAAGCGGAGATACAGGATGGTGCGCTCCCGCTCCGGGAGCGCCTGCAGACAGGGCCTGACCGCCACGCGGTCGACGACGACGTCGTAGGCCGGATCGGGGCCGCCGATCGCGTCCGTCAGGGCGTATCCGTCGGTGCCGGGCATCTCGGCGTCCAGCGACAGCGCCGTGAAGCACTCCAGGGCCTCCATCCCGGTGCGCACCTCGCCCTCGCTCAGGTGGGTGTGCCGGGCGATCTCGGTGACGGTCGGTCTGCGCCCCGGGGTCGTCTGGGACAGTTCCTTCGCGGCCTGCCGCACCCTGTTGCGCAGGTCCTGGACCCGGCGCGGCACGTGCAGCGTCCACATGTGGTCGCGGAAGTGCCGCTTGATCTCACCGGTGATGGTCGGCACCGCGTACGCCTCGAAGGCGTGGCCGCGGGCGGGGTCGTAGTGGTCGACGGCCTTGACCAGTCCGAGGGCCGCGACCTGGTACAGGTCCTCCAGGGATTCTCCGCGCCCCTTGAACCGGACGGCGATCCGCTCGGCCATCGGCAGCCAGGCCTGGACCAGTTGGTCCCGCAGCTGCCTGCGTCGCGGCCCGTCGGGCAGCCTCGCGAGCCGGGCGAAGGCCTCGGCGGTGTCGGGGGCGTCGTCGTGCGGATGGGGTTTCGTGCTGGCGCTGGCGACACGCATGATGCGCACCTCCGTGAGGCGGTGCATGGGGGACGGGCGCCATGGGAGATGCGGTTCGGACCTGCGGAGACATCCGGGGCCCGACCGGCTCCCACGGACGTGCCTCCTGTCCGAAGCACTACGTACTCATGCCCGGGATCTGGTCATCACAAACAAATCAGGACATTGAGGACGATTGCTATGTGCTTGACCGTTCCTTGGGTTCATTACCTCTGCTACAGAGATAATCTGCTGATGTGGAACCCGAAAACTTCCCGGACGAGCTGATCGACGCCCTCATCGGCGTCCAGCGGCTCGTCCGGCGCCGCCTGCGCCCGCAGATCGCCCCGCAGCTGCGCGGCGCCGAGGTCGAGCTGCTGCGCCTGGTCGTCACCCGGCCCGGCATCGGCATATCCGACGCCGCCAAGGAGCTGTACCTGGCGGGCAATTCGGTCTCGACACTGGTCAACCAGCTGTCCGGGCAGGGGTATCTGATCCGCGAGACCGACCCCGCCGACCGGCGCGCCGCCCGGCTGATGCCGACACCGGCGGCCGAGGCCCGGCTCGCCGAATGGCGCAAACGGCGCGCTGAACTCGTACGCGGCGGGCTGTCCCGTCTCGACGACACGGACCGCGAGGCCCTGCACACGGCGATCCCCGCCCTGCGCAGGCTCGCCGACACCCTGCACGAGGAGGCCGAACAGACATGACGCGGAACGCCGACACCGGGCAGGCCGAGGCCGTCACCTGCACCGGACTCGCCTACGCCTTCGGCGACACGCACGCGGTCGACGGACTCGAACTGTCGGTGGGCGAGGGCGAGGTCTTCGGCCTGCTCGGGCCCAACGGCGCCGGAAAGACCACCGCGATCCGCTGCATCACCACCCTGCTGCCGGTCCCCGCCGGCATGGTCCGCGTCTTCGGCCACGACGCGGCCAGGGACCGCATGGCCGTACGGCGCCTGCTCGGCTACGTACCGCAGCAGCTGTCCGCCGACGCCGGACTCACCGGCCGGGAGAACGTCGCCCTGTTCGCCCGCGTCTTCGACGTGCCCCGCGCCGAACGCGCCGACCGCGTCGGCCAGGCCCTGGCGGCCGTCGGCCTCGCCGACGCCGCCGACCGGCTGGCCGGCACCTACTCCGGCGGCATGGTCCGCCGCCTCGAACTCGCGCAGGCGCTGGTCAGCGCCCCCCGGCTGCTGATTCTCGACGAGCCGACCATCGGCCTCGACCCGATAGCCCGCACCGGAGTGTGGGACCACATCAACGCCGTGCGCGCCGCCACCGGCATGACCGTGCTGGTGACCACCCACTACATGGACGAGGCCGACCAGTACTGCGACCGGGTCGCCCTGATGCACCGCGGCCGCATCCGGGCCCTCGGCACCCCGGACGAGCTCAGGGAAGGGCTCGGCGAGCGCCGACGCGCCGCGGGCGCGGCGGCCACCGACCCGCTGCCCACCCTGGAGGACGTCTTCCGTGACGTCGCCGGCAGCGGACTCGACGACCAGGCAGGAGGTTTCCGCGATGTCCGAAGCACCCGCCGCACCGCGCACCGCGTCGGCTGACCCCACCGGCGCGCCCGGCATCGACCTGTTGCTGCGGCCGCCCCGGCCCCGAGCGGGCTGGCGGCTGCTGCCCGCCCGCGTGTCCGCGATGTGCGCCGTCGAACTGCAGAAGCTGCGCCACGACCGCACCGAGCTGTACACCCGCGCCGTCCAGCCCGCCCTGTGGCTGCTGATCTTCGGCCAGACCTTCACCCGCATCAAGGCGATCCCCACCGGCGGCATCCCCTACGTGGACTACCTGGCACCCGGCATCATCGCCCAGTCCGCGATGTTCATCGCCATCTTCTACGGCATCCAGATCATCTGGGAGCGCGACGCCGGCATCCTCAACAAGCTGCTGGTCACGCCCACCCCGCGCTCGGCCCTGATCACCGGCAAGGCGTTCGCGGCCGGAGTGAAGTCCCTGATCCAGGCCGTCGTCGTCATCCTCATCGCAGCGGTGCTCGGAGTGGCGCTGACCTGGAACCCGCTGAAGCTGCTCGGCGTCGCCGCGATCGTGATCCTCGGATCCGCGTTCTTCTCCTGCCTGTCGATGAGCATCGCCGGCATCGTCCTCAACCGCGACCGTCTCATGGGCTTCGGGCAGGCCATCACGATGCCGCTGTTCTTCGGCTCCAACGCCCTGTACCCGGTGTCCGTCATGCCCGGCTGGCTCCAGGCCGTCAGCAAGGTCAACCCGCTGAGCTACCAGGTGGACGCCCTGCGCGGCCTCCTCCTCGGCACCCACGCGCACGTGGCCCTCGACTTCGCGGTACTGCTCGTGGCCGGTGCGCTCGGCATCACCGCGGCCTCCTCGCTCCTCGGCCGGCTGGCCCGCTGAGCACCGCCCGTGGAACGTGATGTGCCCCACGCACACATGCGCGTACGTGGGGCTTGTTCCGCCCGTTGTTCCTGCGCACGGCTTGATCAGTGATCAAAGGGGGTGAATGCGCTGGCCACAGCGCATTCTGCTCATTTGACAGTGCCCTGAGCGCACAGATAGGAAGCAGCTCTCTGAGGTCGATGAGGTGGACTGTGTACGAGCCGAACGTGGTCGGGGACTGGCAGGAGTACGACGAGCATGCCGGCCTGCGTGTCCGCGTCCACCGTCTGGAAGCCGCCGAACCCCCACGCGGACGCGACGACGCGGCGGCCGGGCTGACGTACTTCAGCCTCCGGGTCACCGTCGAGAACCGCGGCAACCGCTCCTTCGGGATCCACCTCGAGGACGGCCAGATCGACGTGCGCCTGGGGTCCGACGGGGAGGCCGCGTTCATCGACTGGCGCAACTCGCAGTTCATCGAGGGCTTCGACGTCTACCCGCTGCGCCGGGCCACCGCCGTGCTGTACGCGGCCGGCCCGGACGCCTGCCTGAGCCAGGTCGACGTGCAGATCCAGCTGCGGGTCGAGGAGGAGTGGACCGACCGCCGGCTGTGGACGGGCGGCATCGGCCTGCACGAGGAGCCCGTCGGCGCCCACACGTGCGGAAGCCGGGACGGTGGCCTGGCGCACCAGGTCAGCAACTTCCTCCGGGGCCAGGCCGAAGAGGGCACCGCCTGACCTTCGCCCGCCCCGGAGCCCGCTCAGTGCGGGATGCCGTCGATGATCTCGCGGGCACCCTGACGCAGCAGCGCCACGGCCACCGACGTGCCCAGGGTGGCCGGGTCGAGCCGTCCGGCCCATTCGTGGGCGTTCAGCCGGGTCTTGCCGTCCGGGGTGAACACACAGGCCCGCAGCGACAGTTCACCGCTGGCCTCCACGCGCGCGTACCCGGCGATCGGGCTGTTGCAGTGCCCCTGCAGGACGTGCAGGAACATCCGCTCCGCGGTGGCCTCCTGGTGCGTGTGCGGGTCGCCGAGTGCGCTGACCGCGTCGATGAGGTCGCGGTCACCCTCACGGCACTGCAGGGCGAGGATGCCCGCGCCGATGGACGGCATCACCGTGTCCGGCGACAGCACCTCGCTGATCACGTCCTGGCGTCCGATGCGTTCGAGACCGGCCGCCGCGAGCAGCAGCGCGTCCGCCTCGCCGGCCGCCAGCTTCGCCAGCCGGCGGTTGGCGTTGCCGCGGAACGGCACATACTCCAGGTGGGGGTGGGTGGCGGACAGCTGGGCCACCCGGCGCACCGCGGAGGTGCCGATGCGGGTGCCGGCCGGCAGCTCGTCCAGCGTGAGCCCGTCCGGGTGCACCAGGGCGTCACGGATGTCGTCCCGCTTCAGGAACGCGGCGAACGTCGTGCCGGCCGGGAGCGGCCGGTCGGCGGGCACGTCCTTGAGGCAGTGCACGGCGAGATCTGCCTCGCCCGCGAGCAGCGCGGCGTCCACCTCCTTGGTGAACGCCCCCTTGCCCTCCACCTTGGACAGGACACCCATCCACTTGTCACCGGTCGTCTTCACCGGCACGACCTCGGTGCGCATACCGGGATGCAGGACCGCCAACTCGGCGCGCACACGCTCCACTTGGGCCAGCGCCATGGGCGAGTCGCGGGAGACGATGCGGATCATTTCGGGGACGGACATGCGGCCACGATAGACCGTCGCAGAAGGGTCTTTGACCGCTACCGCCTCATTGGGGACCCGAATCACTCGGCAGGGACGACGGACGTGCGCACGGCGGCCGACGACGCCCGGGGCGCGAGACCAGGGCTACTCCGTGCACTACGAGCGCACACCTCCCGGGGGACCGTCCGGCGGGAGGGCGCACGGCGGTCCTGCCGGGCCCGTCGACGGCGCCGGGGCGATCTCGACCACCTCGGGCTTTTCGGCCGCAGCGCGACGGGAACCCGATGGCCGTCCGGACCCGCCCCCACAGGTCAGGAGGCCGACGCGGCCGATTCGCAGCACACGCAGCAGGATCCGACGACGCAGCACCCGCGCCCCGAGTTCCCGGCGCAGGACCAGCCCCATCCGGGGTGGACCGGGCCCATGGACCCGCCGCCCGACCACGGGGAGAAGACCTATCGGGGCGCCGGCCGCCTCAAGGACCGCAAGACCGTCATCACCGGCGGCGACTCCGGCATCGGGCGTGCGGTCGCGCTGGCCTTCGCACGCGAGGGCGCCGATGTGCTCTTCACCCACGTGAAGGAAGAAGCGGACGACGCACGTGAGACGTCCCGGCTCGTCGAGGACGCCGGCCGCAAGGCGGTGGCCGTCGCCTGCGACATCCGGGAGGAGGAGAACTGCCGGGCGCTGATCGAGCGCGCCGTCACCGAGTTCGGGCGCATCGACGTTCTGGTGAACAACGCGGCCTACCAGATGTCGCAGCCCGACGGCATCGAGGCGATCACGACCGAGCAGTTCGACCGGGTCATGCGCACCAACGTCTACGGCATGTTCTGGCTGACCAAGTTCGCCCTGCCGCACATCCCGAAGGGCGGCAGTGTCATCAACTCCACGTCGGTGCAGGCCTACAAGCCCAGTCCGCATCTGCTGGACTACGCGACGACCAAGGGCGCGATCGTGACCTTCACGCAGGGGCTGGCCCAGATGCTCGCCGAGCGCGGCATCCGCGTCAACGCCGTCGCACCCGGCCCGGTGTGGACGCCCCTGATCCCCGCGACCCTGCCCGACACGGTGGAGTTCGGCAAACAGAGCCCGCTGGGCCGCCCCGCCCAGCCCGCCGAACTGGCCCCCGCCTATGTCTATCTGGCCTCGCAGGAGGCCGGCTTCGTCACAGCGGAGATCCTCAACGCGACCGGAGGCACACCACTGCCGTAGCGGGCCGGCATGGGAGTCGCCGAGGCGGGAACCCGGCCGGCCGTCGGGAACGAGGGAGTGGGACACATGCATCAGGAAGCGCGTCGGCCGCCGCAGCGCCTGGCCGCTGTCCGGGCCCGCGACGACATGGGACAGGACACATCCGTGGTGGAGCGGTGGTCGCCGGTGGTGCGCGGCGTCATGACGGTGGCAGCCGCCGTCGTGGTCGTGGCCGCCCTGTGGGCGACGGCCGTGGCCCGCTGAGAAGCGGAATCAGCGAGGGTCGCTGAGCACGTCCGTCAAGGACACCGTGCGCTGCACGAGACCGTGGGCGACCTCGGTGAGCCGGCGGCCGTTGCCGGTCGCCCAGGCCCCCAGGGCGCAGCGGGCGTCGGGCAGCGAGAGGCCGCCGTACTCGGCGATCATGCCGGTGGCGATGTCGACGGTCGCCTTGGCGGCCACGGCCCTTTGGACGCTGCTGCTGACGTCGGTGGGACGCAGCGGGTGCGGGCTCCAGTTGACAAGGGCGACCGTGGTCACATCGGCCAGCGCCTGAGCCAGGTGCAGATCGAGCGCGGGCAGTCCGCCGGGGGTGGTGAGAAGAAGGTTCAAGGCCCCCACCGTCTGGTGGTGCACGCGCAGGGGCAGCGCATGTGCGGCCCGGAATCCGTGCTCTCGTGCGTACGGCGCGACATGCGGCCAGCGGTGGGCGCTCTCGCCGAGGTCCGGAGCGTCGATACGCTCGCTCTTGCGATAGCAGTCCACACAGGGACCTTCGTCGATCTGGAGCTGGAAGAGCTCCGTGAGAGCCGCGCGCTGGTCCGTGGCGGCCATCAGGCGCAGCTCGCCACGCACTCCGGCGATCATGACCCCGACCGCGTCGGCGCCGACGAGGTCCAGGCAGTTCAGAGCCAGCCGGTCGAGGAGTACGACGGGGTCGACGTCGTCGGCGAGGGAGTCGGCCAGCCCCACGAGCGCCTCGGCGAGCTGCTTTTCCCGGTTCATCACCGATTGCCCTCTCGTCCGTCGTCACCGGCGTCCCGCCGGCCGGCGTCCTCGCTGCCGCCCTCGCTCTCGGACCCGAGCCGCAGCGCGCGCACGAGGATGTCATGCGCCACCTCGGTCACCGTCCGGCCCTGGGCGAAAGCCCGCGCGCGCATCCGGTCCAGAGCCTGTTCGGCGGCCAGATTCAGCTGCACCATCACCATGCCGACCGCTTGGTAGACCTCACTGTGGTCGGCCTCGGAAGCCTCCATCCACGACGCTACTCCTTCTTCGCTCGCTCGTTCGTCCCCGTCGTACCCGGCATGAAGGTTCATGAGGGCGAACGTGACGGCGTCCCGCGCCCACAGCGCGATCCGCAGGTCGCGCGACGACAGCGCACCGGGCGTGTGGCGATACAGGTCGAGCGTGCCGATCGTCGCCCCGCCCAGTCCGAGCGGCAGTGAGAACACCGCCCGCACGCCCAACTCGACGGCCTCGTGGGCGAAGACGGGCCAGCGGCCGGCGTCCGGAGCCTTGGTCAAGTCGTCCGCCAGCACGGCCGCGGCGCGTTCGATCGCGGACTGGCAAGGGCCGTCACCGAGCGTGTACTGCGTCTCCGCCAGTCGGGCCGCCGTCGAGTCGCTGGCACACCAGGTGGCGCGCACCGTCGGGCCGCTCGCGATCGACACGGACGCGCCGGTGACGGGCAGAAGGGCCACACAGGCGCGGCACAGCGCCTGGGGGACGTCGTCGGGACTGAGACCCCTGGCCGCGGCCGTCAGCCTCTCGGTGAACCGCGCGCGTTCCTCGGCCTCGGACGGCTCCCTGTCGCCGCCGGCACCGTCAACAGCCATGATCCACCAGTACTCCAACCGATGGCACCGGGAGAACCGACACTGCCCGGTGTCACCGGGGCGGCTTCACAGTCCTCGGCCCGCGGGGCTGAGGCACACTGTCGCCGTACAGTGCCCGGGTCTCGATGTCGTGCCGAACGGGTTCCCTTGCCCCCCTGCACAAAACGGCATGCCGCTTCAGACGTGGCCAGGGGGAGCCTCCTGCCGTGCCGACGCCTCGAGGTTTCCGGCCAGCCGCTGGGCCTGCAGGAGGAGGGCGCCGTACGCCGAGGCCTCCTCGGGCTCGCCGAGGACCAGGTCGGGCAGCTGCCGGCGCAGCCCGTCCATCGCGGCCCGCATCTCGCGGACGGCCTGCCGCAGAGTGTCTTCCCGGTCCTGGCCGGCTCCGCCGTCCGCGGAGAGCCTCACGATCTGGGCCGCCCGGGCCAGGAAGTCGGCGTAACCGCGGATCAGGGGCAGCCGGGACCAGTGCGCCTGCCGGTCCCGGGCGGCCGCCTCGAGCAGGGTGCGGGTGAGTTCCGTCGTGTGCACGGCGGCGTTGTCCAGCACGACCGTCGCGTCCTCGTAGTCCTTGTTCGGCCGTGACGAGGCGAGGGTGCGGCGGCGTACGTTGCCCCACAGGCTCTCCCGGCTCCAGCCGACGGCCGACCGGCACCGCGTCACGAGGTGCTGAAGGTGCAGGGCCTGCCGATGCCATGCCTGCGTCTCGTCGACGTCCCACTGGCCGTCGACGAGACGGCCGCTCGCCGTTTCGAGGAGCCTGCCCGTCTCCTGTGCGGCTTCGTGGATCGCGGCGTGCGCGTTGCGCAGGTAGACGGGTGGCCGGATCAGCGCGTTGACCGTGATGCCGACCGCCGCTCCGAACACGGCCTCGCCGATCCGGGCGGCGCACCCCGTCAGGCTGACCTGCGTGTCGGTGAGGACGAAGAGTGCGCCGGTGGCCGTGTAGATCCCCTGCCGTCCGAGCCGCGACCATGAACCGAGAAGCACCACCAGGGGGAGGACGAGCCCCATGGCGCCGATCCTGTTGTGCATCAACAGCACCAGCAGCGTGGCCATGACGGTTCCCGAGGCGATCGCCGCCAGCTGCTGCAGGGCATGGGCGACGGACTGGTAGACCGTCGACTCGACGAGCAGGATCGCGACAAAGGGCGCCACGAAGGCCATGGGCGCGTGCAGCCACCAGCCCACCACCGCCCAGGACGCCCAGGCGGCGAAGGCGGCCTTCAGCGCCTGCGCGGCGAGGTCCCGTTCCCTGCCCGGTTGTTCCCATGCGCGTTGTACGGCCCGTGCTGCGCCCCGCGTCTTCCTGGACAACGTGAGAACGATCAAAGGACGAGGGCCAGGGCGAAGGCGAGGAAGAAGGCCGCCACGAGCACGGTCACCACGAGGATCACCGCCAGTGGCGCCTTGGCCCAGCCCTTGGCCGGGTTGTGCACTTCGCGCGGACCGGCCTCGGGCAGGCTGCTCTCCGCAGGAGGCGTTTCACCGGGGGGGCACACCGCCTCCGGGTTCCAGCCCCGTCGTACGTTCGGGCTCGGGATCAGGGTTCGTGAAAGTCACGGCATCCGAGTCCCCTGCGCTGATCGGATATCACCAAAACGGGACGAAGGGCTCTCCGTCCCCGACCCCGCATTCGCCCGCCGCCCCCTGCATTGGGCCGGTCGACCTGGGAACTCGTCGGATGTTCGACGGGAGGTGCTGTGAGCCAGAGCGACGCTGCGGCGCATGTCGCACCCGAGTCGGTCGACACGGCGCTGCTGGACGTGGTCCGGGACTGCGGGGCTTCCAGGGGCATGCTCTACGTCCTGCCCCGCAACGGTGACGCCCTGTGGCTGGTGGCGTTGACGGGGGTGCCCCGTGAAATGGCCCTTCCGTGGACCCGGGTGGGCCTGGCGGACTCCATTCCGGTGGCGGACGCCGTGCGGGCCGGCCGCCTGGTGTGGATCAGCGACATGGAGGACATGGCCCGCCACTACCCGCGCACCTCGCTCGTTCTGCCGTACGCCTTCGCCCTGGCGGCCGCTCCCATCGCCGCCCGGGGCTCGGTCGTGGGCGGACTGGTGCTGCTGTGGCCGGCCGCTCATCCGCCCCGGCTCAGCGGCACGGAGCGCGCGGTCATCGACGCCGGTTGCCGGCGTCTGGGCCGCCTGCTGCGCGACGCGGCGGACCGCGGCGCTCCGCCGGCGCCGGGTGAACCGCGGATCCTGCCCCACCCTTCCCGCGCCCATGCTCTGCGCGCCGAGGGCAGCGAACAGGCGGCGTTCATCGCCCGGTTGCCGGGCGGTGCGTGCGCGCTGGACGACACCGGCCGGTTCACCTTCGTGACGCCCGAGGCGGCACGCCTGCTCGGCGCCGACGCCGACACCCTGCTGGGCGCACCGCCCTGGGAAGTCCTGCCGTGGATGGACGTCCCCGAGATCGAGGACGCCTACCGGTCGACGCTGGTGAGCGAACGGCCCACCACCTTCAGCGCGGTGCGCCCCCCGGACACCCGGCTGGCCTTCGCGCTCTACCCGGACCCCTCCGGCATCAGCGTGCGGATCACCCGCGGTGACCCCCGCGACGAGCTGTCGCCGAGCGCGGTGAACCCCGACAGTGCCCCCGACCGTCCCGCCGGGACGGCCGAACCCGCCGCACATGGACCGAGCCGGGCCGGCTCCCTGTACCACCTGATGCACATGGCCGCCACGCTCACCGAGGCCCTCGGCGTCCAGGACGTGGTGGACCAGGCCGCCGACCAGCTCATGCCCGCCCTCGGCGCGACAGCCATGGCCGTCATGGCGCCACGGGACGGCAGGGTGAGAATCCTCGGCCACCGCGGCTACGACGCCGAACTCATGGAACGCTTCGACCACATGCCCCTGAACGCCGACATGCCCGCCGTGCGCGTGATGGAGACCGGCAGCCCGCATTTCTTCCGGGGCTTCGACGAACTGAGGCGGTCGTATCCCGAAGCCGTCCACGTCGACGACAAGACGTCCTGGGCGTTCCTCCCGCTGATCGCCTCCGGCCGGGCCGTCGGCTCGCTCGTCCTCGCCTACGACCGCCCCCGGCACTTCCCGCCCACCGAGCGCGCGGTGATCACCGCGCTGGCCGGCCTCGTCGGCCAGGCCCTCGAACGGGGCCGTCTCTACGACACCCAGTTCGCCGTGGCCCACCAGCTCCAGGCCGCGCTGCTGCCCCGGCGCCTGCCCTGCCTGCCCGGGCTGCGGGTCACCGCCCGCTATCGGCCGGCCGGCCACGGGGTGGAGGTGGGCGGTGACTTCTACGACCTGATCCGGCTGAACGACACCACCCTCGCCGCCGCGATCGGTGATGTCCAGGGACACGACATCGACGCGGCGGCCCTGATGGGACAGGTCCGCACCGCCGTGCACAGCCAGGCGGCGGCCGGGGCCTCCCCGGGGGATGTGCTCGGGCGGACCAACCGCCTGCTCGTCGGCCTGAACCCCGGCCGGTTCGCCAGTTGCCTCTACGCCCACCTGGATCTGGGCCGCCACGGCCTGTGCCTGGCCAGCGCCGGCCACCCGCCTGCCGTGCTGCGCCATGCAGACGGCCACACCGAGGTCCTGAGTCCGCCTCCCGGACTGCTCCTCGGCATCGACGACCGGGCCGACTACCTGGCCGCCGAGTACCCCCTGCACCCCGGCTGCGTCCTCGTTCTGTACACGGACGGACTCATCGAACGGCCCGGCGTCGACCTGGACGACGCCGTCGGCACGCTCGCCGAACTCGTTGCACGCACGGATCCCGAAGACCCCGACGTCATGGCCGACGCCCTCATCCGTCACGCCTCCGACCCCGCCGACGACGTGGCCCTGCTCATCGTCCACCTCAACGAGGCCGCGCCCGACCAAGCCGGGGACGACTGACACCGCCCGCCGACAGGGCTCCGGACCGTGTCGCGCCGGTGGCCCGGGGGTACCCGGACGTGCGCACGGGCGGGGGCAGACAGATCCGCTCGTGCCCTGCCCCGACGCCGGGGAATCGCGAAGGGAGCGCCCATGGTGCACGACGCGCACGGCGCGGCCCGCGCCGACGACTCGGGCCCCACCGGCCTGCGCCTCGCCCCGGGGGAGCCGTCGCCCGCCCCAGGGCGGGACGACGACCTGCCCCGTGACCGCACCCAGGCGATCCTGGAGGCGGCCAAACAGGTCGCCGCTCTCCTCAAGCAGAAGGAGCACGGATTCGCCCTGGCCGGGAGCGTGGCGGCCTACGCCCATGGCGTCAGCGGAAGGCTGCAGCACGACGTCGACTTCTGCGTCCTCCCCGAGGACGCCGATGCCGTGGCGGCCACGCTGCGCGAGGGTGGTCTCACCGTCCACCACGCCCCGGAGGACTGGCTGCTGAAGGCGAGCTGCCTCGGCCAGAGCGTCGACATCATCTTCGAACTGTCCGACCACCCCGTCACCCCGGAACTGCTGGCACGCGCCCGGGAGTTGCCCGTCGACTCGGTCCGCATGCCGGTGCTGTCGCCGACGGACATGCTGGTGAGCCTGCTCAAGGCCTTCTCGGAACACCACTGCGACTTCGGGGCCGTACTCCCGGTCGCCCGCTCGCTGCGGGAGAAGGTCGACTGGCAGGAGGTACGGCGAACCTGCGGCGACCAGCCCATGCCCGCGGCCTTCCTGTTCCTCCTGGAGCGCCTGGACGTCATCGAGCCCGAGCCGGAGCAGCGAGCCGAACCCTCGAAGGAACAGCCATGAGCGAGCACACGGTCCAGCCCTCCTCCGGCACCCCGGGGGGCCTCGACTACCGGGTCGCCCATCTGACCGAACGTTTCGCGGAAGGTCTGCCCGGCGAACTGGGTGTACGCGCCGAACTGCGCGGCGAGGCCGTCCTGCTCACCGGGACGGTCCCCTCGGCGCGGTGCCGTGAGGACATCCTGCGCCTGGCTCGCGAGGCCTTCCCGGACGTGCCGCTGCACTGCGACATCGTCACGGCGCGAACCGCCCCGCCGGACGACGCGGAGGACCTCGCATGACCCGGGTGGCAGCCGTCGGGGACATCCACCTGGGACCGGAGAGCCACGGTGTGCTCCGTCCCGCGTTCGAGACGCTGCCCGACTGCGCGGATCTTCTGCTGCTGGCCGGCGACCTCACCCGCCACGGCACACCGGAGGAGGCCTTGGTCGTCGCCAAGGAGGTCGAGGACTTGGCGGTGCCGGTCGTCGCGGTCCTCGGCAACCACGACCATCACGGCGGGTGCCCGGACGAGGTGACGGCCGTCCTCGAGGATTCCGGCGTACGGGTCCTGGAAGGGCGGTCGACCGTGGTGACCAGCGGCGACACCCGTGTCGGGATCGCGGGGACCAAAGGGTTCGGGGGCGGGTTCGCGGGCAGGTGCGCGGGAGAGTTCGGCGAGCCCGTCATGAAGGAGTTCGTCCGGTACTCCCGCCAGTGCGCGGACGGCCTGCGGACCGGACTGCGGGAACTGGCCCGGGCACAGTGCGACGTGCGGATCGCGCTGACTCATTTCTCGCCCGTGCCGGACACGCTGGCGGGCGAGCCGCTGGAGATCTATCCGTTCCTCGGCAGCTATCTGCTGGCCGAGGCGATCGACGCCGAGGGCGCCGACCTCGCCGTCCACGGACACGCCCATTCCGGCACCGAGCACGGGATGACCACCGGCGGAGTGCAGGTGCGGAACGTGGCGCAGCCGGTCATCCGGCAGGCGTTTCACGTCTACAACCTGCCGGTGCGGGAAGCGAACCGGTCGGCGCAACGCGTGTGAGCCGCCGGTAGTGCCGCAGGCGGTCGTCTCAGATGTCGCGCTGCTCCAGTGGCCGTACGGCCGGGCCCTGCAGGATCTGCCCGTCCGGGGCGAACCGGGAGCCGTGGCAGGGGCATTCCCAGGCCTGTTCCGCGCGGTTGAACGCGACGAGGCAGCCCATGTGGGTGCAGCGGGCCGCCACCGCCCGCAGCTGACCGTTCTCGTCACGGTGCACGGCGCACTGCCGCCCTCCCACCCGCACCACGGCACCGCCGCCCCGCTGGAATGTCCGCCGCCGTCGAAGGCCCCGTCGTGGGCAGCCGGTCGCCGACGAAGTGCCGCGCCACCTGTGCCTGATGCTTCAGGAACGAGGCTCCCTCGCGGACCACCGAGAGCAGACGGCGCGGATCGTAGAGGCCGGCCCAGGCGACCTCACGGCCTTGGACGAGATCGCTGAGCAGACGGCCCGCCATGATGCCGCCGCTCAGCCCCCAGCCACCGAACCCGGTGGCCACGTAGGTGTGACGGCTGCCCAGCCAGAGCGGTCCGACGAGCGGCACGGAGTCGGTGGCGTCGTTGTCCTGCGTGGCCCAGCGGTGGCTGATCGCGAGCCCCGGGAAATGGCCCTCGGCCCAGGCGGAGAGCCGCGCGAACCGCTCCTCGACATCGGCGGTGCCGGGCGTGAAGTGCTCCCCGGTGACGATCAGCAGGCGTTTCCCGTCACGGAGGGGCGCGCTGCGCACGGACCGTGTGTTCCGCTCCGGCGTGATGTACATGCCGCGCGGCGCCCGGTCCTCGTCGATGGTCCCGGCGACGACCAGTTCGCGGCGTGGGGAGAGCCGGGTGAAGAGCAGGGCACGGTCGAAGACCGGGTAGTGGGTGGCGATCACGACCTCGTCCGCCCGCACCGACACGCCCGCGTCCGTCGCCAGGACGCAGGGCTCGCCCTCCGTGAGACCCACGACGCGTGTGTGCTCGTACAGAGCGCCGCCCCGCCGGCGTAGGTCCTCGGCGAGGGCCAGCAGGTATTTGCGGGGATGGAACTGGACCTGATCCGTCACCCGGACCGCGCCGGCGATCCGGAAAGGCAGCTCGGTCTCGGTCACGAACTCGGCAGCCAGACCCGCCTCCCGCGCTGCTTCCGCCTCCGCCTGCAGCTTTCCCACCAGCCGGGGCTGCTCGCCGTAGGTGTAGGCCGCGGCCTCTTCCCAGTCGCAGTCGATGCCGAGTTCGTCGACGATCCCGGCGGCGTGCCGGATCGCGGCACTCTGCGACTGCGCATACAGGCGTGCCCCTGTCGGGCCGCGGGTGCGGCGCAGATGGTCGTAGGTCAGCGTGTGCAGAGCGGTCAGCTTGGCGGTCGTGTGGCCGGTGACCCCGGCGGCGAGGCGGCCCGCCTCCAGTACGGCCACCTTGCGTCCCTGCCGGACCAGTTCCCACGCCGTGCTCAGGCCTGCGATGCCACCGCCCACCACGGCGACGTCGACGGAGATGTCACCGGCCGGCGGAGGAGCGGGTTCACCCGGCGGCGCCGTCTCGAGCCAGTACGATCCGTGGATTTCCGTCTCGGCGGTCATGACCGCCGAGTGCCCGCAGCGATCGTCCGCACACGCGACCGCCCGCACACGCGACCGTCCCCAACGCCGTCGGTCGCAGAGCCGACCGGTGCCGTGCAGGGCTGGTTCACAGCCATGAGGTGATGCGATCCGTGCCCCTGCTCGCGCGCCACAGCAGCCGGAAGGCCTGCAACAGCGTGAAGGGCCACAGGCCGGCGAAGCACCAGATGACGACCGGGTCCGAGGTGCGGATCCCCATGACGACGAGGACCAGCGAGGCACACGACAGCACGGCCACCGACAGCGGGAGCCAGAGCCGGGAGATCGGGGGGCGGCGCATGCTTCGGGCGAGGCGCCGGTCGCCGCGCAGTTCCGCCTCGATACTCCGCAGGGCAAGCCGTTCGTGCGGCGACAGCACGACGTCATCGGGGTCTGGGTGCTCAGCCATGACCCTCCGGGTTCCCCGCATGCGCTCACCGACGCCTTTGCTGGGTACCCGGTGTCACGCACGCGCAGGAGGGCGGTCGCGGGGCGCGGCCGGCCCCGGCAAGAAGCGGGCAAGGAGGCATCGATGGGCACGGTCAAGGAAGCAGTGGACGTGGAGGTTCCGCTGCGCATGGCGTACAACCAGTGGACTCAGTTCGAGCAGTTCCCGAACTTCATGGAGGGCGTCGACGAGGTCAGGCAGCTCGACGACCGGCACAACCACTGGACCACCAGCATCGGCGGGGTGCGGCGCGAGTTCGACACCGAGATCGTCGATCAGCTGCCGGACGACCGGATCACCTGGCGGTCCGTCGGCGGCGACACGCAACAGAGGGGATCGGTCCGGTTCGAGCGACTGGACGACACGCACACCCGCGTGGAACTCGTGATGGAGGTCGCACCCGGGGGCGTCGCGGAGCAGAGCGCGGACGCGCTGGGCCTGATCGACCGGCGGGTGAAGGGGGATCTGCGCCGGTTCAAGGACTACGTGGAGAGCGAGGGCGGCGCCACCGGCGGCTGGCGTGGCCGCATCCGGCCCGAGGACCCGGGCACACCGCTCTGACGGCCGGCTGCGGTGGTCCCGCCCGGGACCGTGGTTCGTCGACGAGGGTGAGGAGCGAGGGGACATGACAGACCTCGACGCGTTCATGGGTCGGCTGAGTCCCGACATGTGTGTCGTCACGGCCGCGGCGGGCACGCAGCGGTCGGGCTGTCTGGTCTCCTTCTCCTCCCAGTGCTCCATCCGGCCGGTGCGGTTCGTGGTGTGGATCTCCAGGGTCAACCACACGTACGCGGTGGCCCGTGCCGCGGACTGCCTGGCCGTCCATCTGCTCACCCGGGAACAGCACGAGCTGGCATCCCTGTTCGGCGGGGAGACGGGGGATCGGACCGACAAATTCACGCACGTGCCCTGGACGCGCGGACACGGCGGCTCGGTCGTCCTGGAGGAGGCCGCCGCCTGGTTCGTCGGCAGCGTCGAACAGCGCGTCGACGGCGGCGACCACGTCGGCTTCGTCCTCACCCCCGAGGACTGGGGCAGCCGCGCGGACGGACCCCTGCTCCGGCTCGACGACGCCCGGGACATCAGCCCGGGCCACCCCGCGTGACGGCGTATCCACCGTTGGTTCAGCGCATCGCGTGGCGATGCGTCGGGTGGCAGGGTTCAGACAGGGCCGTCCAGGATGTCGGCCGATGCGTCCTCGGGTGCCAGGTCCGGCCTCAGCCGTAGCCACGACGGCTGGCGCAGCAGTCCCGCCCGGGTGCGGGTGCTGTAGCGGACCTCTCCCACCAGCCGTGGCACCACCCAGCGGGCCCCCGCGACCGACGGCACGGGATCGAAGGGGCACACGTCGGTCGCGGCGGTCCGTAGCAGCGCGGCGAGCTGGGATCGCTCGGCCTCGCTCCAGCCGGTGCCCACACTCCCGACGTACCGAAGGCGTCCCGCGGCCCGCTGACCGACCAGGACGGCGCCGGGCAGCCCCGACAGCCGTCCCTTGCCGGGCAGCCAGCCGCCCACCACGACGTCCTCGCTGCGCATGTTGCGGATCTTGATCCAGGCCCGGGAACGCACCCCGGGCTCGTACGCCGAGTCCAGCCGCTTGCAGACCAGGCCCTCCAGGCCGTGCTCACGGGTGGCCTGCAAGGCCTGTTCGCCGTGCCCGACGAGGGCGGCCGGGGTGGACCAGAACGGGCCGTGGAGCCCCAGCTGCTCCAACTGCTCGCGTCGCCGGGCGTAGGGGAGCGCGGTGAGGTCCTGGCCGCCCAGGTGCATCACGTCGAACAGGACGAGGTGCACGGGCGCCTTCGCCGCTTGCCGTGCCGCTCTGCCGGGTGCGTGCGCCAGCCCCATGCGGGGTTGCAGCAACTGGAAGTCGGCGCGGCCCTGTTCGTCCAGTGCCAGCACCTCCCCGTCGAGCACGGCAGGTGTGGCACCGAGCGCCCCGCCCAGCGGTCGCAGCTCGGGATATGCGGCGGTGATGTCCTCTCCGGACCGTGCCCGCAGCAGGATGCTGCCGTCCCCTTCGAGGTAGGTCACCACGCGCTGGCCGTCCTGCTTGGTCTCGTAGGCCCAGCGGGAGTCCTGCGCGGCGGTCGGCAGGGAACCGGGGGTGGCGAGCATGGGCGGGATCAGGGGGAGCGTCACGGGGTGAGTTGTCGACGGTGCGGTCCGCCGCCATTCGCCCCGACGGCCGGGTTCCCCTGAACGGCGCTGCCTGCGGACGCCTGTGAACGGCGCTGCCTAAAGGCTGCTCGCCGGCGTCAGCAGGTCGTCGAGGCCCACCCTGCGGAAGAACTCCGCGCGGACGCGGTCGGCCACGGCGGAGACGACCTCGCTGCCGTCGCGGCTCGGATCCACGTGAACCCGCAACGGCCGCCTGCCGGGCGGCAGTTCGACGGCCCGCACGACGGCCTCGGCCACCTCGGCGACGTTCGCGTCCGGCGGTATCAGCCCGGCCAGTCGCACGTTCACGTCATCCATCAGCGCCTTGTAGCGGGTGTCGTAGGCGGCGGCCCGGTCGGCGTCGGCCGGTGCGCCGGCGTGCGCGAAGTGGTTGGTGCCCGAGGTGAAGGCGCCCGGCACGACGATCGAGGTGTCGATCCCGAACCGGATGAGCTCGGCGGCATAGCTCACCGCGAGGGCGTCCATGGCGGCCTTCGCCGCGAAGTACGGGGCGAGGAAGGGCGGGCAGCCGCCGCGTGTGCTGGAGGAACCGATCCACACGAGGTGCCCCTGTCCCTGCGCGCGCAGCAGGGGCAGGGCCGCCCGGTTGACGCGCTGGGTGCCGAGGACATTGGTGTCGTAGACATCCGCCAGCTGCTCGGTGGTGAAGGCCTCAGCGGGGCCCAGCACCATGTGCCCGGCGTTGTGGACCAGGACGTCGAGGCGGCCCTGCTCGTCGACGACGCGGGCGACGGCCGCGTCCGCGCTGTCCTGCCGGGTCACGTCCAGTTCCACGGCGTACAGGTCGGCTCCGTGCTCGGCCGCGTGGGAGGCCAGGTCGGCGGCGGCTTGAGCGTTGCGGCTGCCGAGGGCGCGCATGCCCGCGTAGACCGTGTGCCCGCGCTCGGCGAGCGCGCGGACGGTGAGGGCGCCGAAACCGCTGGAGGCACCGGTGACGAGAATGACCTTGCTGTCGCTCACGGATGTTCCTTTCGAACTCTCGAAGTCTCGAACTCTCGGGTTGTCGAAGGACGGCGCGGGCCGTCAGATGATGCCGCCGTTGGCCCGCACCACCTGTCCGTTGATCCAGCGGCCCTCGGAGCCGGCCAGGAAGGACACGACGCCCGCGATGTCCTGGGGCGTCCCCAGGCGTTCCAGCGGTGGTTGCGCGGCCAGACGGGCGATCGTCTCCTCGTCCTTGCCGTCGAGGAAGAGCTCGGTGGCGGTGGGGCCGGGCGCCACCGCGTTCACGGTCACGTCTCGGCCGCGCAGTTCCCGGGCGAGTATCAGCGTCAGCGCCTCGACCGCCCCCTTGCTCGCGGCGTAGGCGCCGTAGCCGGGAAAGGCGAGGCCCACCACCGATGTGGAGAAGTTGATGAGCGCTCCGCCCGGGCGCAGGCGGCGGGCGGCCTGCTGGTCGACGACGAACGTGCCGCGGATGTTGGTGTGGTAGAGGGCGTCGAGCTCGCCGAGGTCGAGTTCGGCGATGGGGGACAGGGGCATCCGTCCAGCCGCGTGCACGACCGCGTCGATGCCGCCGTAGGTGGCCTCCGCCAGGTCGAACAGGGCGGCCACCGCTGTCTCGTCGCCGACGTCCGCGCGGGCGGCGTACGCGGAGCCGCCTGCGGCCTCGATGGTCTGTACGACGTCGTCGGCCGCGTCCTTGTTGCCCGCGTATCCGACGACGACCGCGAAGCCGTCGGCGGCGAGCCGCTCGGCGACCTGCCGGCCGATGCCGCGCGATCCGCCCGTCACGATCGCGACACGACGGCCCGTGGGGGACTGAGTGGTCATGGTTGCACCCTTCAATTGTTAGCGTTGCTACGACTTGCTCGTATCGACGATAACACAGCTTCGTAGCGTCGGTATTGCCAATTTCGTATCGACGCTACGAATGGCGTACCTTGGACGCATGGATGCGAGGGAAAAAATCCTGGAAGCGGCCACGGACCTGCTGGCCAAAGCGCCGGTCGCCGATGTCTCGACGCGTGCGGTGTGCGAGGCGGCCGGGGTGGGGGCGCCGATGCTCTACCGGCTGTTCGGCGACAAGGCCGGGCTGCTGGCCGCCGTCGTCGACCGGGGCTTCGAGGAATACCTCGCCTCCAAACGGGCGGCGCGGCCCAGCGACGACCCGGTCGCCGACCTGAGAAGCGGCTGGGACAACCACATGCGCTTCGCACTGGAGCACCCCAACCACTACCGCCTGATGTACTCGCCCGAACTGACGGCCCCGCCCGCGGCGGCCCAGGAGGCGCACGCCCTGCTGCACGGCATCCTCGAACGGTGCGCCGCCGCGGGCAGGCTCACCGTTCCGCCCGCCCTCGCCACACAGATGATCATGTCTGCCAATGTGGGGGCTGCCCTGTCGATGCTGACCAGGCCGGAGCAGTACCCCGACCCGCAGTTCTCCGAGCGGCTGCGTGACAGCGTGCTCGACTCGCTGACCCGCCCGGCGGGCACGGGTGAGCCGGGGGAGCAGGACAGCGCCGTTCCGGTCGCCGCCGCGACGCTCGCGGCGCGCCTGCGGGCCGCGCAGTCCCCGGTCTTCACACCGGCGGAGTCGGCTCTGCTGGAACAGTGGCTGGACAAGCTCTCCGCAGGCTGAGCCGGCGGTCTGCGGTGCTCAGCGCTCCGCGGGCCGGGATGCCCGTGCAAGCCCCGACTGGTGGGCGATGACCACGAGTTGGGCGCGGTCGCGGGCACCCAGCTTCGTCATCGCGCGGTGCACATGGGTGCGTACCGTCAGCGGGCTGACGAAGAGCTTCTCGCCGATCTCCTCATTGGAGTGGCCCTCCGCCACCCAGGCCGTCACCTCCCGCTCGCGGGCGGTGAGCGCACTGAGGTCCTCGGACGCCGCCAGGCGCGCACCCTGTGCGGGGGCGGACAGGAAGCGCGTGATCAGCGCGCGCGTGGCGAGCGGGGAGAGCAGCGAGTCGCCCGCGGCCACGGTCCGGATGCCGTCGAGCAGCGCGTCCGCGGTCACGTCCTTGCCGAGGAACCCGCTCGCGCCGGCCTGCAGCGCCTGGGCGACGTACTCGTCGATCTCGTAGGTGGTGAGGATCAGGACGCGCGTCCCCGACAGTTCGGGGTCGGCGCAGATCGCGGCGGTGGCGGCCAGGCCGTCGGTGCCGGGCCTGCGGATGTCCATCAGAACGAGGTCGGGGCGGTGCACGCGCGCGAGGGCGACGGCCTCGGCGCTGTCGGTGGCCTCGGCGACCACCTCCATGTCGTCGCAGGAGTCGATCAGAATCCGGAACGTGGCCCGCAGGAGGGCCTGGTCGTCGGCGAGCAGCACGCGGATGGTCATGGTGTCCGTTCTTGTCGTCTCATGGTCCCCGTACGGTGGGTCACGGGGGTTCTGGGCGTCAGGGAGCGGTGGGGTACGGGGGCGGGCGGGTGCCGACCTCGAAGCCGCGCCCCGGATCGGGGGCCGCGGCGTCCTGCCGGCGCGCGCCGGGCGTGCGGATCCCGCTGCTCAGGAGGAAGTCGGCGAGCAGGAACGCAGCCGTCATGGTGACGACGGTGCGCGCGTGTACGTCCGCGTATCGCTGCCAGGGGATGCTCATCGCGTCTCTCCGGTCGGGTCCTCAAAGCCATGGTGTGCGATGCCCGCCGGGAACGACGGGCGAGGAGCGTCCGTGTCCCGCGACGCGGCCGACCCTCTCGGCGGAAGGGCACGAGGTCAGACGCAGACGGACTCCTGTACGACCGGTTCGGCCGCGGGCGCATCGGACAGGCCCTTGCGGGTGAGCGCCTCGCCCCGTCTCCCGGGCTCCGGGCGGGTCGTCCCGCCGGCCGGAACAGGTGACGGCGGGGTTGCTTGCGTCAGGCAAGCATGGATGGATCACGACCGCCCGCCGCAGCCCACGCAGGTACTGGCCGCTGAGTGGGAGCCCCAGCGGCTGGCCCTGCACCCGCCCGCCGACCTGGCCGCACTCGACTGGCCCCGCGCCTCGGCGTGGCCCCCACCGGCCTCGAACTCACCGGGCGCACGGTTCAGTTGGCCGACAGCACGGAGGTGCCGTACGACGGGCTGATCGTGGCCACCGGCGTGCGTCCGCGCCGGCTGCCCGGTGCGGGCGCGCACGTGCTGCGTACCCTCGACGACGTACTCCTGCGGGACCGGCTCGGACCGGGGCTGGCCTGGTCGTGGTGGGTGCCGGATTCCTCGGCGCCGAGGCCGCCGCCGGGGCTTGGCGGCCGGGCGCCAAGGCCACCCTCCTGGAACCCGCGCCCGTGCCGTTGGCCCACGCCGTCGGCGCCGAAGTCGGCGCGGCGCTCGCCCGCGCCCATGTCGAACGGGGCGTGGATCTGCGCTGCGGGGTCACCGTGGGCGAGGTGACGCACAGCGGGGTGCGGATCGCGGACGGCGAACTCGTCGAGGGCGACGAGGTGTTGGTCGGGATCGGCTCGCAGCCCCACACCGAGTGGCTGGAGGGCGGCGGCCTGGCCGTTGGCGACGGCGTGGAAGGGGACTTGGCCGAGGGCAGGTTCGTGGCCGCCAACCGCACCGGCGAGCGGGTGAGCGGTGCGCTTGCGGTGGGCATGCCGCCCAGGGCCCTCCGGCCGTGGCGGCAGGCGATCGCGGGCGGAGCCGTCCGGGGCGAGGCCGTGCGCACCGGCGCGACCGTGCCGGGAGTCTGACCTTCAGGGGGCGGCGGGGCCGGTGAGGTACCGTCCGCGCTCGTCGTACGGCCAGACATTGGGCACACAGCCGTGCATGCCTTTGATCTGCTGCATCATCGCCGGGGCGGGCTGTCCGGGGCCAGGGCAGGTGACGTGGCCGTGTCGGAGGAAGTGGCCGACCTCGTGGTTGATGATCAGTGCGTGGTAGGCGGTGACGTCCTTGGAGTAGACGGGGGTGGCGAGCAGCCAGCGTTCCAGGTTGACCATCACCTTGTGATTGACGCTGCAGTTGTATGTGCCTTCGGTGTCCAGACCCCCCTCGGCGAGGCACGTCTTGTCCACCGTTCCGGGGGTCGCGACCCGTACGACGAAATCGGTGGCGCCGCCGGAGACCCGCTGGAACGCCGAGTGGCCGTCGGCCGTCCAGCCCCGCCGGTCGGCGAGTATGCGCTCCACCTCCTTGGCGACGGCGGCGGCGGACACGTCGATGTTCTTCTCGACCTCGACCCGGTAGCGCAGCGCCGTGCCGGTCCCGACCTTCGCGCTGCTCCCGGCCGCGGTGGTGAACGTGTCCGGCCCCGTGGCCGGGATCTTCGTCTGCGTCTGTCCGAGGCGGGACGGCCGGCGGCGGAGCGACGGGCGGTCATCGAGGTACTGGACAGCGGGCCCGGCATCCCCGACGCCGTGCTGCCCCATGTCTTCGAGCGTTTCTACAAGTCGGACGCCGCCCGCACCCGCACGGAGGGCAGCGGCCTGGGCCTGGCGATCGCCGCTGAGAACGTCCGTGTGCACGGGGGCAGCGTGAGCGCTGCGAACCGGCCGGGGGGCGGCGCCGTCTTCACCGTCGAACTCCCGCTGTACAACGAGCAGGTGGCGCAGGCGCAGGGGCAGGCCGACGGCGACGCGTCGGCGCGAGGGGGCAGGTCATGAGAGCCGCACGCAGATCCGCATTCCTGCTGTGGCTTCCGATGCTGGGCGCGCTGGCCTCCTGCGGCATTCCCACCACCGGCGTGGTGGAGGCGGGCGGACCCGCGAGCGGGGTCGCGCCGACGCTGCGGGTCTACTTCGTGGCCGGTCGTACGCTGCGGGGCGTGGATCGCAGCCTTGCCGGGCCGGTCGATGTCGACTCGGCCGTACGGGTGCTGTTGAAGGGGCCGACCCGGGCGGAACAGGCCGAGGGCCTCTACACGGTGCTGCCGCCCGAGGCGTCCCTGATGTCCCGGGTGACGATGACCTCCCGCGACAGCCGCGTGACCATCCGGCTGTCCGCCGTTCCGGGGGACTCGGGCGCCCTCGCCGCAGCGCAGCTCATCTGCACGACCGTCGCGGCACAACGCGTCATCGCCCCGGGGGACGACCCGCAGCCGGTGACCGTCACCGGGCCGGGCGGCCTCGACATTCGCAGCACGGGAGCTCAGTGCCCGGGCCCAGGGACGTAGTCGATTACTTGAGTTACGCAACAATAGGGTAAAGTGGATCGCATGCCCACTCCACCGCTCCCCGAGATCCCCGACACCCCCGCCTCGGACGAAGTGATCGAGATCGAGCGTGCGCTCACCCGCATCACCTACCTGAGCACGCGCGCCAGGCAGCACGACCGGCTGATGGCCCTGGCCGGTGTGCCGTTGGACCGTGCGGCCGTGGCGCTGCTGCGGCAGATCGCCGATTCGGAGCCGCTGCGCCCGGGGGAACTGGCCGCCCGGCTGGGAGTGGAGGCGTCCCACGTCACCCGCACCGTGCAGCAGCTGCAGAAGTCCGGCTATGTCACCCGCGTCCCGGACCCCGACGACCGACGCGCCCAGCGCATCGAGCTGACCGAGGCCGGGCAGCAGGCCATCGACCGCATCCGTGAGGCCGGTTCGCGGGGCATGCAGGCGGCCCTGTCCCACTGGGAACCGGAGGAACTGCGCCAGCTGGCCACCCTCTTCCATCGCATGGTCGACGACTTCCTCACCGCCGCCGTCGAGATGGAGACGCAGGAGCAGACGGCCGCGCCGGCGGGCACCGCCTGATCCGACGCCGCACCGCGCGGGGTGCCGCCGCAGCGGGCTCCCGGACAGGGGCGCCGAGACCGCCGACACTCGCCGTCATCCCCAGGGTGACCCCGCTGGCCGTACCCGGCCGCCGCGGCAGGAAGTCCTGGCCGAGCGTGATGTGCAGCGCGAGGGGACGTACAGGCCGGCCGAGGTGAGCGCCACGAACAGGTAGACAGCCGGGCCGGGTACCAGGATCAGGCTCGCGACGGCCAGGACAGTCAGCGCGTACGACCGGCGCACCACCGCGCCCCGCCCGAACCGGTCCGCGGGGCGGCCCCGGCGACCGCGCCCAGCGCCCCGCCCCCGAACAGCACGCACAGTGCCGCCGTTCCGGCCGCCTCCCCGCCGCCCGTCCGTCGGTGGGCGTAGAGCGAGACGAAGGCAGTGAGCCCGACGAAGACGATCGAGCGGCACACGATCGCACCGGGCAGCCGCAGGAACGAGGCCCAGTCGTCGCCGATGGCCGCGGTCGCGCGGGCGAGCGCGCCGCGGTTTCCCGACGAACGCACCACGGCAGCGCACAGCGCCGCCCCCCCGGCCACCGCCGGTGGCCGTGGGCGACGGGGTCCCCGCGCCCGAGCCCGACTACACCGCCGAACGTCACCGCGCGCTCGCATCCTGCGCGACCAGCTGCGTACCTCGCCCCCCGCAGCCGATGCGCCTGCCCACCCCCCACCGACCCGCGCTTGGTCGCTGTCTGTGCGATCGTCCACGCCCACCCCGCCGACCCGCGCACCCTCGCCACCCTCGCGCCGCCACCGGGGCCGGGCGAACGCACCCTCCGCCGCCTCTTCCGCCACGAGTTCGGCATGACCTTCCCGCAGTGGCACACCCGGTCGCGGCTTCACCACGCCCTGCGCATGGTGGCCGACGGCACACCCGTCACGACCGTCGCCCCGGACCCGGCCGCCGGAACCACCCCTTCTACCCTCGGGTAACATCCGGCAGCAGGTCATCAGAGGAGGAACCGTGCCACGGTCCGAACGCTCGCCCCTGCTGCTCGCCGGCCTGCTGGCCGCCGCGGGTGTCGCCCACTTCGCCTCGCCGCGCCAGTTCGACGAGACCATCCCACAGGCCCTGCCGGGCAGGCCCAGGACGTGGACGTACGCCAGCGGCGCCGCCGAGCTGGCCCTCGCGGCGGGCATCGCGCTGCCCCGCACCCGTAAGCCCGCGGCTCTCGCCGCCGCCGCGTTCTTCGTCGGCGTGTTCCCCGCCAACGTGAAGATGGCCGTCGACTGGCGGCACCGCCCCACCCCGCAGAAGGCCGCGGCCATCGGACGGCTGCCGCTGCAGGTGCCCCTCGTGCTGTGGGCGCGCAGCGTCGCGAAGAACGGGGAGGGCCGATAGGTGGGCGAGCCTGTGAACGTCGGCGACAAGATCGACGACTTCGAGCTGCCGGACGAGACCGGCACCACCCGCACGCTGTCCGAGCTGCTCGCCGACGGACCGATCGTGCTGTTCTTCTATCCCGCCGCCCTCTCCCCGGGCTGCACCGCGGAAGCCTGCCACTTCCGTGACCTGGCCGCCGAGTTCGCGGCCGCCGGCGCGCGGCCCGTGGGAATCAGCGGTGACTCCGTCGAGAAGCAGCAGGAGTTCACCGGCCGCCACAGCCTCGGCATGCCGCTGCTGTCCGACGCGGACGGCGCCATCCGCGAGCGGTTCGGCGTCAAGCGCGGCTTCAGCCTGGCCCCCACCAAGCGGGTCACTTTCGTCATCGCGGAGGACCGCACGGTCCTGGAGATCGTCCGCAGCGAGCTGCGGATGAACACCCACGCCGACCGGGCCCTGGCCGCCCTGCGCGACCGGCAGAAGTGACAGCAACCGAAACGGAGGGCCCGCCCGGCCCTCCGTTTCGGTTGAAGCAGTGCGACAAAAGAACCATCCTGAACTGTATGGAGCACGCCCCCGCTGCGGCGATCGTCGATGCCCGGGGCATCGTGACCGGGTGGAGCGAAGGTGCCCGGAGGCTGACGGGGTACCCCGCCGAGGAGGCCGTGGGCCGGGCTGTGCGGGATCTGCTCGCCGAGGATCCGTCGCCCGGCGCCGTTGCCGCCATGACCGGCACCGTCGTCGTCCGGCACCGTGACGGCTCCTCGGTGCCTCTCGTCCTTCGCGCATGCGCCCTGTCCGGCGGGGACGACTCACCCGACCGATACGTGGTGACCGCCGAGCAGTCCGGCGGGCCGGAGCCGACGCTTGCGGGGCAGGCCTTCCAGCAGGCCTCGGTGTCGTTGTCCGTGTTCGACGCCGACCAGCGCTATCAGCGGCTCAACGACGCTTCCTGCCAGGTGATGGGGGTGCCCGCCGAGACCCTGCTCGGCCGGTACTTCATGGACACCGTTCAGGACGTCGGGTACAACCGGGGATTTCTCCGGCATCTGGAGCAGGTCATCGAGACGGGCAGGCCGGTCCGGTACGAGAGCTACGCGCACGCGCCGTCCTCGAACCGGGAGCACGCCTGGATCACCGAGATGTGGCCGGTCCGGGACGCCGACGGCAAGGTCGTCGGAACCGGCATGGCGGCCTTCGACAGCACCGAGCAGTACTGGGCCCGGGAGCGGCTTGCGCTGCTGAACGAGGCGGCGGCCTCCATCGGTACGACCCTGGACGTGGTGCGCACCGCCGAGGAACTCGTCGAACTGATGGTGCCCCGCTACGCCGACTTCGCCAGCGTCGACCTGCTCGACTGGGTCCTCGGCGCGGACGAGCACCCCTCGTTGCCCGAGGTGGACGTCGTGCTGCGCCGCGTCGCCCACGGCTCGGTCACCGAGGGCACACCGGAAGCGGCCGTGCACATTGGCGACACCGACATCTACCCGTCGTTCTCGCCGCCCGCGAAGGCGCTGCGCAGCGGGCGGGCCGTCCTCAGCCACGCGGGTGAGCCGGAGTTCATGCGCTGGGTCGCCGAGCGCAACGCGCGAGCCCCCGCGGGCCGCCCGCACCGCAGGGGCGTGCACTCGATGCTCGCCGTACCGCTGCGGGCCCGCGGCACCACCCTGGGCGCCGCGGTCGCCGTCCGCATCGCCCATCCCGACGACTACGGCGACGACGACGCCGTCCTCGCCGAGGAACTCGCCAGCCGCGCCGCCGTCTGCATCGACAACGCCCGCCGCTTCTGCCGCGAACGCACCACCGCACTGGCCCTGCAGAACAGCCTGCTGCCCAGAGGGCTGCCCGGACAGGCGGCGGTCGAGGTGGCCCACCGCTATCTGCCCTCCGACTCACTGGTCGGCATCGGCGGCGACTGGTTCGACGTGATCCCGCTCTCCGGCAGCCGCGTCGCCCTGGTCGTCGGCGACGTGGTGGGACACGGCATCCCCTCCTCGGCGACCATGGGCCGCCTCTGCACCGCCGTACGCACCCTCGCGGACGTGGACCTGCCGCCGGACGAACTCCTCACCCACCTCGACGACCTGGTCACGCACCTGGCGTCGGACGACACCGGCGACGAGGTCGCGGAGCTCGGCGCCACCTGCCTCTACGCCGTCTACGACCCCGTCTCGCGCCGCCTCGACCTCGCCGCAGCCGGACATCCACCGCCCGCCCTGCTGCTGCCCGACGGCACCGTGAGCCTTGTGTCCATGACGGCCGGACCCCCGCTCGGCGTCGGCGGGCTGCCCTTCGAGTCGACGGAGCTGGAACTGCCCGAGGGATCCGTCGTGGCCCTGTACACGGACGGCCTGATCGAGGACCGCGATCGCGACGTCGACCACGCGCAGGCCGAACTGTGCCGCGCACTGACCGCCCGCGCCGACACCCTCGACGTGCTGTGCGACACGGTCCTCAAGGCGGTGCTGCCGGAGGAGCCCAGTGACGACGTGGCGCTGCTGCTGGCCCGTACCCGGGCGCTGGGCGAGGACCAGGTCGCCACCTGGGACATCACCCCCGATCCGGAACGAGTGGCCGCGGCCCGGCAGGCGGCCACCGAGCAGCTGACCGCCTGGGGCCTGGACGAGGCCGCCTTCGTCACGGAACTGGTCGTCAGCGAACTGGTCACCAACGCGATCCGGTACGGCGCGCCCCCCGTCCAGTTGCGGCTGATCCGCGACCGCAGCCTCATCTGCGAGGTCTCCGACGGCAGTTCCACCTCACCGCATCTGCGCCGGGCCCACGCCTTCGACGAGGGCGGCCGCGGACTGCTGCTGGTCGCCCAGCTCACCCAGCGCTGGGGCAGCCGCCAGACGGGCCGGGGCAAGACCATCTGGGCCGAACAGGCCCTGCCCCCGGTGTGATCACTGGAAGGAGCAGCCAGGGTTGGGCGCGTCCTCCGAGTACGGCGAGCCGTGCGGCAGGACGTACAGCGCCTCGATGACGAGCGGCGTGTCGCCCTCGTTGCGCCCGAGGTGTATGTCGCTCGGGCCGCCCGGCTCGCGGAGCGCGGAGCCCTTCGGGTACACGCCGTCCACCGCGCAGTCCGCGTGGTAGTGGGTGAGGGTGCCCTGCTCGACGAAGCCGTAGACCGGGCCGTCGTGGTAGTGCCACCCGGTGCTCTGGTGGGGCGGAATCGTTATCTCCCGGAGCACGTAGTCGGTGTCCCCGACCGTGGTCTTGCTGATGAGCTTGCCGGTTACTCCCGGACCGGGAGGTGTGGCACCGGCGGTGCCGCAGGTCACGACGGAGCCGACGACGACCGCGCCGACGACGGCGGTACGGAGCGCGTAGCGCATATGGAAAGGCCTTCCGGGACGAGAGGAAGATCGAGTACCGCCGTGAACATAGAGGCCCGGGCGGCCTGTTGGGGCAAGAATGAGTGAATCCGCCGTGAAACTCCCAGAGTCGGCCCCAGGCCGCGTTTCTCACGTGGTCGGCCGCTCCCGCACCACGTCCTCCGGTTTCTTGTCGTCCCGCAGCCCCAGGAACCGCGGATGCCGCAGCATCCCGTCCCGTGTCCACTCGGTGAAGTCGATCTGCGCCACCAGCGCCGGCCGCACCCACCGCGCGCCCGCCTCACGCACCCGGCCCTCGAACGGCGGGTCGGCGGTGCGCAGTTCGTCGAGCCGCTCCCGCAGCGAGAGCAGGGTGGCGCGGTCGAAGCCGGTGCCGACCTTGCCCGCGTACCGCAGCTTCCCGTGGTCCTGGTAGCCGAGGAGCAACGCCCCCAGACCGACCCGGCTGCCCGCCGGTTCGGTGAACCCTCCGACGACGAACTCCTGCCCCTGGGAGCACTTGAGCTTCAGCCAGTCGGTGGACCGGCGTGGCTGGTAGTCACCGTCGGCCCGCTTGGCGATCAGGCCTTCCCAGCCGTGCGCGCAGGAGACGGCCAGCAGGTCGGCGCCGCCCTCGTTGCGGTGGGAGGTCAGCCGCAGCGGTGCGCGGTAGGTCAGGGCGCGGCGCAGCAGGGACTTCCGGGTCCTGAGAGGCAGCCCGGTGAGGTCGGCTCCCTCCAGCCCGAGCAGGTCGAACACGTAGTACGTCACCGCGACACCGCTCGCCTCGATGTCCGCTCGGCGCGTCAGGCCCATGCGCTGCTGGAGCCGGGCGAAGTCGGTGCGGCCCCGGGTGAACGCGACGACTTCCCCGTCCACGGTGAAGTCCGTGCAGGTCTGGGCGGCCAGGGCAGCCACGATCTCCGGATACGTGTCGTTGAGGCGACGCCCTGTCCGCGACAGCAGCGTGACCCGCCCGCCGTCCCGCACCGCCAGCAGCCGTACGCCGTCCAGCTTCCGCTCGAAGATCCACCCGCTGTCGAAGTCCCGCCGGTCACTGAGCGTCGCGAGCATCGGCCGGGCGGCCAGCTCCGCGCCCGGGCGCCCCGTGCGCAGCAGCCCCTGCTCCTGGTCCGGCAGCGAGTCCAGCAGGCCGGACACGCCGCTCACTGCTCCCCGGCAGCCGCCGCGACCTGGGCGAGCGTACGGCCACTGCTGACCGAGCGGGCCCGCCGTGGATCCGGCGTCCCGTGCCCGTGAGCCCCTCCGCCCGCCTTCACCAGCAGCCAGGCCTCCTCGGTGTCCCCGTCCTTCCCGCCGCGGAAGCGGGTCATGGCGTACTCCCCGTGCAGCTTCGACCCCTTGAGACGGAAGCGGGCATGCCCGCGCTCGAGCGACTCCCCGAAGTCGACGGGCCGCCCCTTGCGGTCGTGGCTGAGGGGTTCGTAGCTGCCGTGGTCCCACACGATCACGGTGCCGCCGCCGTACTCGCCCTGCGGAATCACGCCCTCGAACTCCTCGTACTCCAGCGGATGGTCCTCCGTGGGCACGGCGAGCCGCTTGTCCTGCGGATCGCCGGAGGGGCCCTTCGGGATCGACCACGACTTCAGTACGTCGCCGACCTGCAGCCGGAAGTCGAAGTGCAGGGTGCTGGCGTCATGGATCTGCACGACGAACCGGGGCTCGGCACCCGAGGCTGCCGACCGCCCCTGCGGCTCCTTGGTCCGTCCGAAGTCGCGCTTGCCGTGATACTCCCGCAGCCGGTCCTGCTCACCCACCTCCGGCTCCTTTCACGCGCCCTGTCTCGTGGGCCCCGGGTACCCCGCGGGCGGCTCAGAACTCCTCGTGCACCTCGGGGTCCCCGCCGAGACGCCGGTGGGGCCGGTCGGCGATCGCGTCCAGCTGGGCGGGATCCAGCTCGAAGCCGAAGACGTCGAGGTTCGTCCGCTGCCGCTCGGGGTTCGACGACTTCGGGATGGGCACCGCGCCCAGCTGGGTGTGCCAGCGCAGGACGACCTGCCCCGGCGTCACCCCGAGCGCGTCGGCCACACCGGTGACGGTGGGGTCGTCCAGCAGGTCCGTGCCCCGGCCCAGCGGGCTCCAGCTCTCGGTGCGGATGCCCTTGGAGGCGTGGAAGGCGCGCAGTTCGTCCTGCGGGAAGAACGGATGCAGCTCGATCTGGTTGACGGAGGGCAGCACTCCGGTCTCCTTCTCCAGCCGCTCGATGTGCTCGGCCGTGAAGTTGGAGACGCCGATGGAGCACACCAGGCCGTCCTCCCGGAGCTTGACCATGGCGCGCCACGAGTCGACGTACTTGTCGACGCGGGGCAGCGGCCAGTGGATCAGATACAGATCGACGTACTCCAGGCCGAGCCGGCGGCGGGACTCCTCGAAGGAGGTGAGGGTCTCCTCGTAGCCGTGGTGGCGGCCCGGGAGCTTCGTCGTGACCACGACCTCCTCGCGGGGGACGCCGCTGCGGGCGACGCCGAGGCCCACTCCGGACTCGTTGCGGTAGTTGGTGGCCGTGTCGACCAGGCGGTAGCCCAGGTTCAGAGCCTCGGACACGGCGCGTTCCGCCTCCGCGTCGCTCATCGGCCAGGTGCCCAGGCCGATGGCGGGGAGTTTCGTGCCGTCGTTGAGCGTGTGCGTCGGGATGCTGACCACGGTGGGACCTTTCCCTCGACTGTGCCGTACCCCCAGCGTCACGGATAGGGTGAGCTGTGATCAACCGGACGGGTAGGGGATGAAGGCAGCGCACGGGATGGGCAGCACCGAGGACAAGGGGCCGGGGGGATCAGGACGGCCCACGTCACGCGACGTCGCCCGGCTCGCCGGTGTGTCGCACACCGCCGTCTCCTTCGTGTTCAACGGCCGCGCCGAAGGCAACCTCTCGCCCGCCACCCAGGAGCGCATCCGCCAGGCCGCCGCCCAGCTCGGCTACCGCCCCGACCCCGTCGCCCGCGGCCTGCGCCGCCGCCGTACCGCCGTGATCGGCCTGATCACCGACGAGATCGCCTCCTCGCCCTTCGCGGGCCGGCTGCTGCGCGGCGCCATGGAGACCGCCTGGGGCAGCGAGCACCTCGTGCTGACCGTCGACTCCGGCGGGGACCCGGCCAAGGAGGACGCGGCCGTCGCCGAACTCCTCGACCGCCGCGTCGACGGCATCATCTACGCCGCCATGTCGCTGCGCCGGGTCCGCGTCCCCGAAGGGCTGCACCGCACCCACTCCGTCCTCGCCAACTGTCTGCCCGAGGACGACTCCCTGCCCGCCGTCATCCCCGCCGAGCGCGCCGGGGGCCGTACGGCGGCCCGGCTGCTGCTGGAGGAAGGCCACCACAAGGTCGCCATGATCGGCGGCTGTGACGACATCGCGTCGACGGAGCGGCTGCGCGGTTTCCGGGACGCCCTGCGCGCGGAGGGGATCACCGTGCCCAAGGAGTGGGTCGTGCGCAGCGGCGGCGAGATCTCCGGCGGGTTCGAGGGCGCGCTGCGCATCCTCGACGGCACTCCGGCCGACCGGCGGCCCACCGGCGTCTTCTGCTACAACGACCGGGTCGCGGCGGGTGTCCTGCACGCCGCGACCCGCCTGGGCATCGCCGTCCCCGGCAAGCTCTCGGTGGTCGGCTACGACGACCAGGAGCACATGGCCGCGTTCCTCTCCCCGCCCCTGACCACGGTCGCCCTGCCCCACCGGGCCATGGGCGAGGCGGCCGCCCGGCTGCTGCTGAACGCCATCGACACCGGACGGACGCCACCCGCCACGGTGCGGCGCCTGGCCTGCCCGGTGATCACCCGTGCGTCGGTGGGACCAGCTCCCACCCGGTGACGGCTTCCGCGTTCCCCGCCACGACCAGCTCGGGCACGTCGTCCGGGCGCAGATAGACCCGCTCGGTGACGGTGACCCGGTCGTCGACGAACAGCTCGAGCAGGGAACCGTCGACGAGCATCCGCACCTGCTGGGCGGGCGCCCGCACCACGATCGGCGCCGACCCGTCGGGCCGCGTCCGCGGCCAGTCGCCGCGATCCAGGGTCACGGTGCCTTCGTCCGGATCCAGCCGGACCGTCAGCTCCGCACCGGAGGCCGACCGCAGCAGGCTCACGGTGGTCCGCCCCTGGGCGGTGACGGTCAGGTCGTACGACTGCGGGAGCGCAACCCGCGCGGGGGCGGTGACGAACGGCTCGGCCGCGCGCAGGAGTTGGAGCTCCGGTGCCGGTACGACACGCAGCGCGCCGTCCGGATGGACGTCCACGACGCGTGGCGCGGTGAGCACCCCGGCCCAGCCGGCGCTCTCGACCTCACTCTGCGCGCGGGCCTCCCAGGACCAGCCCCACATCAGCGCCCGGTCCGGCTCCTGGAGCACGGCAGGCGCGTAGAAGTCCCGCCCGTGGTCGAGCCGTCCGCCCGTTCGCGCCCCGAAGCGCAACTCGCCCTCTTCGTACCGCATCAGACGACCCGTCAGGTAGCCGGTGGAACACGGGTCGCCGTCCCACAGTGACAGCACGAGCACCCACTCGCCGCTCGCCGTCGTGTACAGCTGAGGGCACTCCCAGCCGACCGCCTTGTCGCCGAACACCTCCGCCGCGACGGGGTCGTTGCCGTCGAGGAGCACCCCGGCGAAGCGCCAGTCGAGCAGGTCGTCGCAGTCGTACAGCAGGACCGAGGGGGTCCCGTCCGCATGCCCCGCGCCGACCAGAGCCCACCGCCGTCCGCCGTGGCGGAACACGAACGGGTCGCGGAACATCACCACGTCCAGACCGGCGGGCGGGCCCGTCACCACGGGTGTCGGCAGCGGCTTCCAGTCGGTCAGGGTCTCGTCCTCCGGCACCACCGCCCGCGCCAGACAGACGGTGCCCAGGCCGGTGTGGTGGCGGTCGACGCCGGTGTACACGGCGGTCGGCACACCGTCGTCGTCGACCACGCAGCCGGACCAGCAGCCCGCCTCGTCGGGGCCGCCGGGCGTCGGGGCGAGCGCGACGGGATGGTGCTCCCAGTGCGCGAGATCGGCGCTGGAGGCGTGGCCCCAGTGGACGTCCGTGTGCACGGGCGCCTCAGGGTTGTGCTGGTAGAAGAGGTGGTAGCGGTCCCGCCAGCGGAACGGCCCGTTCGGGTCGTTGGTCCAGCCGGCGGGCGGACGGACCCGGAAGCGCGGGGCGTCGTTGCTCAACGATTGACTCCTGCGGACGTGATGCCCTCGCGCAGAGGGCGCTGGCCGACGACGAACACGGCGACGGCGGGGATCATGGAGAGGACGACACCGGCGAGGACCACCGAGATGGAGCCGGTGCCCAGGTTGCCCTGGAGGGAGACCAGACCCAGCGGCAGCGTGTAGTTCTGCCCGGAGGTCTCCAGGATCAGCGGCCGGAAGAACTCGTTCCAGTGGTAGTTGAAGGCGAGCACGCCGACGATGGCGAGGCCGGGCGCGGCCAGCGGCGCGTACACCGAGCGGAAGACCCGCCAGGGCCCGGCACCGTCCAGCATGGCGGCCTCGCCCAGGTCCTTGGGCATGCCGAGGAAGTACTGGCGCATCAGGAAGGTGCCGAACGCGGTCGGAAAGGCCGGAATGATCAGACCGAGCAGGGTGTCGGTCAGGCCCATCGACTTCAGCACCAGGAACACCGGCACGATGGTCACCTGCAGCGGCACCATCATCGTCGCAAGGACCAGCCCGAACAGGGGCTTCTTGAAACGGAATTCGAGGCGCGCGAACGCGTACCCGGCAAGGCCCGCCGTGATCATCTGGCCGACCGCGATCAGCGCGGTCACCAGCGTCGAGTTGAGGGCGAGCAGCCATACGTCGATCTGGTCGAAGACCCCGCGGTAGGCCTCGGCCGTCGGATGCGTCGGGATGATCTTCGGGGGCAGGTCGAAGGACTGGGCCGGGGTGCGCAGCGAGGTGGAGACGGTCCAGATGACAGGGCCGAGGGTCAGCAGCGCGCACACGGCCAGGGCGGCGATCCGCGCCCACGGCCCGAGAGAGTACCGGGCACGGCTCAGGGACAGGGTTGCTTGGCTCATGGAGGTCACCCGGCTCACTGGTAGTGGACGAAACGCCGGCTGAGCCGGAACTGCAGAGCGGTCACCGCCATGATCAGCACGAACAGCAGCACGCCCACCGCGGACGCCTCACCGAAGCGCAGCTGCTCGAACGCGGTCTCGTAGATGACCATCACGACCGTGCGGGTGGAGTCGCCGGGCCCGCCGTTGGTGAGCACATACGGCTGCTCGAAGACCTGCAGCGCGTTGATGACACCGACCACGGTCGCCACCAGCAGCGTCGGCGACAGCAGCGGCAGCGTCACATGCAGGTGCTTGCGCAGACCGGTCGCACCGTCCAGGGAAGCGGCCTCGTGGACCTCCTTGGGGATGTTGTTCAGACCGCCGATGAACAGCAGGAACGAGAAGCCGAACTGCTGCCACACATAGACGATGATCACGGTCGCGAGCGCCGCGTGCTCCGAGGTCAGCCACGGCACCGGCGAGATCCCGACCAGCCCGATCAGCCAGTTCACCACCCCGAAGTCCTGGTTGAACAGGTACTTCATCACCACGGAGATCGACGCGGCGGACAGCACCAGAGGAAAGAAGAACGCCGAGCGGAACACCGAGCGCAGCCACCCCGGCATGCGCCCGTTCAGGGTCAGCGCCAGCGCGAGGGCGATCAGGAGCTGCGCGGCGACCGCGAAGACCATGAACACGAGCGTGTTGAGGAAGGAGACCCGCACGGTCGAGTCGGTGAAGACCTCACGGTAGTTGGCCGTCCCCGCGAAGCTCGGCGAGTCGATCACATTCCAGTGGAACAGGCTCAGCACCACCGAGCCCACGATCGGCACGACCGTGAACACGACGATGCCGACGATCGTGGGCGCGAGGAAGAGGGCGGCGAGCAGCCGGGTGCCGCGGGTGCGCAGCGGAGAGGGCCGCGGCACATTGACGGCCGGCGTGGTGGCCCGCGGCCGTACGGCGGGGACCTGGGTGTTCGTCATGCGTCACGCTCCATGGCCTTCTCCAGGTCGCCCTGCATCCGGCGCAGTGCGGGGCGCACCGAGCGCGGCGAGGCAAGGGCGGTACCGGTGTGCTTGAGCAGCACCTCGGTCACCTCGGCGACCTGCGGCGGGGCCGGGATCGGCCCGGTGTCGGGGAACTTGTCGAGGGTGTCGTAGAAGACCTGCCAGTGCTTCGGGCCGCTCTCCCGGTAGCGGGCGGCGGTCAGCATCGAGCGGCGCGCCGGGGTGGTCTGGTTGGTGTCGAACAGCCGCATCAGGGTGTCCCGTCGGGCGGCGTACTTGATGAACTCCCAGGCCTCGTCCTGCCTCTTGGAGGTGCGCAGCAGCGCATAGCCCGCCGCGCCGAACTGGTGGCGCTGGGTGCGCCAGCGCGGGAAGTACTGCACGTCGAAGGCGTCCGGCCGCATCCCGGCCAGGTGCAGGCCGCCCGCCCAGAAGCCGCCCGCCGGGGTGACGCCGACCCGGCCGGTGGAGAACACGCCAACGAGGTTCTGGCCGTTGCCGCCCTCGGGGCGGGTGCACAGGCCCTCCTGGATGAGGGAGGCGAGATAGTCGTACGCCTCCTCCACGCGCCCGGCGGTGGCCTGCGGGCGCGTCCAGCGGAAGCCACCGCCACGGCCCTGCCGCTGGGCGGCCGGATAGAAGGAGTCCCACAGCCAGGCGCCGCCCGGCGCCTTGGACTCCGTGAGCAGATTGGTGCCGCCCGCGAAGAGCCAGGGCACCACGCCGCCCCACAGCCGGTTGGTCCAGAAGTACGGCGTGAACTGCGAGCCGCTCGACTTCTTCATGGCCCGCAGCAGTGCGGTGAAGTCGTCGCGGGTCCAGTCGGGCGCCGGGAAGTCCGCGCCCGCCCGCTCCAGCACCTGCCGGTTCAGATACATGTCGGCCGCGTTGAACTCCACGGGCAGCTGGTAGAGGTGCCCCTCGTACATCATCGACTCCACCAGCGAGGGGTGGACGTCGGCGAAGTACTCCTTGAGCTCGGCCGCGTCCCGCTGCACCCAGCGGTCCAGCGGGACCCCGAGGCGCCGCGCGAACAGCTGCACGCCCTCCGTGGCGACGTAGACGAGGTCGGGCGCGGTGCCCGCCGCGATCTGGGTGAGGATCTTCGCGAAGAAGTCCGACCAGTCGACGGCCTGTACGGCGTTGATCCGCAGCTTGATGTCGGGGTGCACTGTCCGGAAGCCCTCGGTGAGGGTGCGGATGGCCTCCGGGCCGTAGGCGGGGCCGAGGGTGGCGACGACGAGGGAGCCGTCGTCGCGGCCGGGGATGTCGGCTCCGGTGAGCCGGTCCCAGCTCGCGGCGGTGCCCGCCAGCACGGCGGCACCCGCTCCGTAGGCCCCGTACCGCAGCAGGGTGCGGCGGGTGACGTGCGAGTCGGTCATCCAACATGCCTAACTCGTGTTAGATCAGGGTTGATGCCCCAGATGATGGAAAGCCCGCGACAGGCCTGTCAAGAGTCGTGCACCCCTTGACCTTTAACGAGTTAGGCCGCACAGTCCTGCACCACATGAGCCGCCGTTCTCCACTCGACGACGAGAGGAACGAAGAGTGATGCGTGGGATGTCCCGGAGAGCCCTGCTGACCGGTACGACTGCCGGAGGAGCCGCTGTGCTGCTTCCCGCAGCGCGGGCCACCGCCAGACCCAGGGCGACCAAGGCGGGTTGCGCGAGCTACCGCGCCGCCTACCACTTCACGGTCCCCGACGCCTGGAAGAACGACCCCCAGCGCCCGGTCTGGATCGACGGCGAGTACCACTACTACTACCTCTACAACGCCGATTACCTGAGCGGCGTCGTGGGCACCGCGTGGCGTCACGCCACCAGCACCGACCTGGTCTCCTTCACCGACCGCGGCGTCGCCGTGCCGAAGGACACCACCCCGAACGGCGACATCTGGTCGGGCTCGGCGGTTGTGGACACCGACAACACGGCAGGTTTCGGAGCCGGCGCGGTGATCGTCATCGCCACCATGTCACCCGGCGGCGGAACCGACCACCAGGAGCAGTTCCTGTACTACTCCACCGACGGCGGCCGCACCTTCACCAACCACGGCACCGACCCGGTCCTGCCCAACCCCGGCGTCGCCGACTTCCGCGATCCCAAGGTGATCCGTGACGAGGACCGCGGCCGCTGGGTGATGGCCCTCGCCGAGGGCACCAAGGTGGGCTTCTACCACTCCGCCGACCTCAGGTCCTGGACGTACGCCGGCGGATTCATCAAGGACGGGATCGGCACGCTGGAATGTCCCGACCTGTTCCGCATCACCGCCGAGGACGGCACGGTGAAATGGGTGCTGGGTGTCAGCGCCAACGGCAAGAACTCGGGGCTGCCCAACACATACGCGTACTGGACGGGCGCCTTCGACGGCAGCGCCTTCACCGCCGACGCCGCCGACCCGCAATGGCTCGACCACGGCTGGGACTGGTACGGCGCCGTCACCTTCGAGAAGCGGAAACCAGACGGCACGCAGGACCCCGGCGCACGCCACGCCATCGGCTGGCTGAACAACTGGGACTACGCGGGCACCACACCCACCATCGACTGCGACGGCTTCAACGGCACCGACTCGATCGTCCGCGAACTCACCCTGAAACGTGACTCGGCCGGCACCTACTACCTGGCCTCCCGGCCGGTCGCCGCCCTCGACGCGTACGTCTCCCGCACGGTGAACCTGGGCGACGTGACCGTCAACGGCTCCAAGGTGCTCGACTACACGGGCATCTCCTACGAGCTCACCACGGAGATCACCTGGGACCGGCTCACCGGCGCCGGACTCCAGCTGCGCCGTTCACCCGACGGCGGACGCCACATCGACGCCGGCATCTACAACGACTACGCCTTCCTCAACCGCCGCAACACCGTGAACCCCGAGACCTCCGGCAAGTGGCAGGAGAGCCACACCCCGTTCAGCCCTTCGGCGGGCACGGTGAAGCTGCGCATCCTCGTGGACCGGACGTCCGTGGAGATGTACGTCGACGACGGCCGTTACGTGCACTCCAGCGAGGTGTTCCCGTACCTGGTCGACACCGGTCTGGCGCTGTTCACGATCAACGGGACGGCGGTGTTCCGGAACACGGTCATACGGGAGTTCAGCGTGTGAGGACGACCGCTTCGCGCCGCGGAAAACCCCTTGGAGCCATCGCGGCCGGGCGCGCAGACTCGACGAGGGGGGAAGGAGGACGACATGCCGACGGCCGAAACCGTCGCCCTCGTCGACGCACTGGGCAGTGAGCCACGGCGGCCGGGCGCCTTTCGTGAACTCCTGCGGCGCGGGGCGGAAGCCGTGCCCGACATCCGCCGAGGGCTGAGGCATCCGCTTGCCCGAGTGCGGGAGGAATGCTGCAGGCTGCTGGACCAACTGCTGGTGCCCGGGGCGACGGACGAGCTGACCGCCATGCTCGACGACCCGGACGCCCGGGTACGGGTGGCGGCGCTCCACGCCCTGTCCTGCGACCGCTGCAAGCCGGACGCGGACGCCTGCCGCCCCGACCCTGCCGTGCTCCAGCCGCGCGCGATCCGGATCCTGCATCACGACCCGGACCCCCACGTCAGGGCCATGGCCATCGAACTCGTCGGGCTGTGGGTGCACAGTGCCCCGCAAGCCGTCGCCGCCCTGGTGCGCGCCCGAGACGAGGACCTCTCTCCGGCGGTGCGCAAGAAGGCGGGCTGGTATACGCCCGGCGGCACCGTCCACCGCCGGACGGCACCGAAGCCCACACGTGCGTGGCGGGCTTGATCGGCAGGAGGCTCCGCACGGCCGGCAGTCGGGGGGCGGACCATCCTCGCCGGGTGTGCCGGGCCGTGTCGCGGCAGCGGCTCCGGTGCACGCCGAGGAGTGGGATGCACAGGGCGGCCGTCGTATGGGAAGGCGGGCTGGTGCACGTCCGGCGGCACTGGAGCCCGCACGTGCATTTGGGGCCTGATCCACAGGAGGCGTGGGGGCGGACCAGCCTCGCCGGGCGGGGCCGGCCATGTCTCGGCAGCGTTCCCGATGCGCGCGGAGGTGCGGGACCAGGGGCACAGGACGGCCGTCGTATTCCCTGCGAAGATCGGGTACGGCGACCGGCCGAGCGGAGCCGGTCCGGGCGATCGGCGGAGTGCGCATGACGACTGAGCGGGATGCTGTGGCGGGCGTCGAACGGACCGCGGGCATCGAGGTCAAACCGGTGGCCGGGCACATCGGGGCCGAGATCACGGGCGTCGACCTGGCCGGTGACCTGGACGACGCCGTGGTCGCCGCGATCCGGGCGGCGGTGCTGCGCTGGAAGGTGGTGTTCTTCCGCGGGCAGAGGCTGGACCACGCGGGGCACGTGGGGTTCGCGCGCCGCTTCGGCGAGCCCGTCGTGCTGCGCAAGCGGGGCAGCGCCTCACCGCCGGACTTCCCCGAGGTGGAGACCACCGCCGACCGGCTGGAGCTCGGCGGGAAGTTCGGCATGGAGCACGAGGAGTGGCTGCAGCGCCGCCGGCACACGCTGCTGCGCGGCTGGCACTGCGACCACGGCGCCCGCATCGACCCGCCGGCCGCGACGATCCTGCGCGCCGAGACCGTCCCGCCGTACGGAGGCGACACGACGTGGTCGAACCTGGCGGCCGCGTACGCCGGACTGTCCGGCCCGGTACGGGAGTTCGTGGACGGGCTGCGCGCCGAGCACCGGCTCGGCGTCGGCTACCAGCCGCGGCCCGGCGACGACGCCTATCTGCGGCACCTGCTGGACCATCAGGTCGCCTCCGTGCACCCGCTCGTGCGGGTCCACCCGGAGACGGGGGAGCGGGTGCTGTTCGTCAACGGCTATTACCTCGAGCAGATCACCGACGTCTCCCGCCCGGAGAGCCGGGCGCTGCTTGACATGCTGCTGGAGCAGGCGGTGCGGCCCGAGTACACGGTGCGCTTCCGCTGGGAGCCGGGCAGTGTGGCCTTCTGGGACAACCGGGCCACCATCCACCTCGCTCCCAGCGACAACGCCCACCTCGGCTTCCCGCGGATCATGCACCGGGTGATGCTCACGGGTGACGTCCCGGTCGGCGTGGACGGCAGGCCGTCGCGGCCGCTCATCGGGACCGAACCCGGCCGCTGGTGACGCAGGGCCTCAGGCGGTGGGCTGCCAGCCGAGCGCCGGCCCGAGCCTGGTGGCCATGTCGGTGAGGATCTGCACATAGTCCTCGTGGTCGAAGGTGAACGGCAGCGCGAACGCCACCTCGTCCACCTCGCGGAACGCGGCATGGGCGTGGAGGCGTTCGGCGATCTCCTCGGAGCTGCCGACGATGTCCGGCGCGAACATCAGCCGGGCCGGGCCCTGCGGGGCGGCCGTGCGAGGGGTGCGCTTGGCAGCGAACTCCTCGTATTTCGCGCGCTGTTCGGGCGAGGCGGAGTCGGTGGGGATGACGACCAGGCCCTGTGAGACGCGGGCATTGTCGCCATCGGGATGATGGGCGCGGAAGGCGCGGATGTGGGACAGCTGGATCTCCGCGAAGTCGAGGTCCGCCTCCCCGTCCGTACCCTGCGGGCTCTCCGCCTTGACGACACTGCTGGTGAGGAAGTTCATGCCGTGCTCGCCGGCCCAGCGCGCCGAACTCAGGCTCCCGCCGCCGTACCAGAGGCGACGCCCCAGGCCGGGGGAGTGCGGCTGCACCCGGTCCGAGAACACCTCGAACCCCTCCACTCCGCTGAAATCCGTGGCGCTCTTGCCGCGCACGAAGTCCAGCAGCCGCCGCACCCGCTCGTAGGAGAAGTCCTCGGCCTCCGCCGTGTCCGGGTACAGCGCCTCCTTGATCTGGTCGTAGTGCATCGGCGGGCCGACGCTGACGCCCGGATTGATGCGGCCCCCGGACAGGATGTCGACGGTCGCCAGGTCCTCGGCCAGCCGTAGCGGGTTCTCCCAGCCGAGCGGGATGACCGCCGTGCCGAGCTCGATACGGCTGGTGCGCTGCGAGGCCGCAGCCATGACGGCGACGGGGGACGAGATGCCGTACTGGAGATGCCGGTGACGCAGCCACGCACTGTCGAAGCCGAGCCGCTCGCCCAGCTCGATGATCTCCAGCGTGGACTCGTGGCCGCGGCGCGGATCCGCCTCGTCGAACAGGCCGATGGTCAGGAAACCGAGCTTGCGCAGGGGGCGTGAGGTCGGCGGCACGGGCTCCTCCATGGTTGTTTGATGTATCAAGTATTACGGCGGTGCCAACCAGGCGGGCGCGGGAACTGTTCCCCGTGCTCAGGTCAAGATCAGGTCATCTCAGGTCAGAGGGATCGTGACCTCGTCCTCGAGAGGCGGTTCGATCTCCTGCGCGCGGTTGCCGGTGGCCGCGTAGCAGCGCAGGTGGACCGCCTCCGGCGTGACGTCCAGACGCAGGAACTGCTTGAAGAACGGCGGGCTGTACGTCGCCGAACTCGGCGAGAACAGCTGCGTGTAGATCTTGCGCACCGGCAGGCGGAAGCGTGACGTGCGGTCGGGGCGGCCGCCGGCGCCGAGCAGACTGGCCACGATCCGGATACGGCGGGTGACGCGCACCGCTGTGCCCGGGGAGCGGGTCGGCGGGATGCCGAGCCGCTCGGCGATCACGGCCATCGCCTCGTCCTCGGTGAGGGTGAAGAAGCGGCGCAGGTGCAGCCGCCGCCCGTAGAGCCTGCTGTAGAACGCGAGGGAATCGCCGCGCAGCGGATAGCAGCGGAAGTCCTTCTCGGTGACGTCCGCGATGCCGATGCGGGGGATGGTGTGCGTGGCGTGCATGAACGCCCCGCCGCCGCCCGAGACGACGTACTGGATGGTGCGGCCGTCCACCTGGACCGGGTAGCGCTGGTAGTTGTGGATGTCGCCACCGATCGCCGCCACATAGTGGTGGTCGGGGTCGCGGACGATGTCGTCGACGGTGCCGTTGCCGCCCTCGATGGCACAGGGGTGGTGCTCACCGTCGACGTACAGAGGCGACCCGGTGATCAGGATCTTGGGGCGGGGGCCCTGGGACACCTCCCGCAGCCAGGCGCCCTGTTCGGCGTCGATCGTGCCGAGCAGACCGGTGTCGATGCCTATGATCCGCAACGGTCCGGCATCGATGGCCCAGTACGGGCCGGGCTGGACAGCCTGCTGGGCCGGCGCTGAGCGCAACTGGCGTGCCTCGTCCAGGTGTTGACCGTCGCCGGGGCGCGGCCGGTGCCACAGGAGCGAGCGCATCCAGGCCCGGCTCAGGGGGCGCGGCGCCGGCTCGGGGGCGAGGGGCGGGGCGTCCGCGCAGAAGACACGCATGAAGGCGCCGAGGTCCTCGTACCAGTCGTGGTTGCCGGGTATCGCGTAGATCGGCGCCTGGTAGTCCTGGTAGGGCCGGAAGAACTTCGTGGCGTAGTCGTCCGCACTGCCCACCGGGTAGATCACGTCGCTGGCGACGACGGCGAAGTCCGTGCCCTGACCGACCTTCAGGAACCCCGGTACGACGGCGTACTGGGGATCGTCACCCTCGCCGGTGTCACCGATCACCATGAAGGAGAACCGGTCCGCGTCCGCGCGCCGGATCACCTTGTCGGCGGGCGCGCCGGCCGCCTCGCGCTGTGCCACCCATCTGCTGCGGGTACGGCCCGTGGGGTCCCCGAACCAGGAGGCCAGCACGCCGTTGCGGGCGGCCCACAGCGTCTTGGGATTGAGCCAGGAAAGCTTCTCGACGTGCTGCGGCATCAGCCGCTTGTAGTCGCCGCGTTCTGTGGTGCCCCAGCCGGCGCCCTGGGCGGTATCGCGTGAAGAGTCAGACACTCGTGAACCGTAACAACGATCAAGTGGCGGACGGGAAGAGGGTGCGGGCACTCGGCGCGCCGGACCGGGCGTGCCTGCGCACATCGGTACCGCGCACGGCAGGCGACCGCGCCCCGCGGCAACTCGCCGCGGAACTACGGAAGTCGAATAGCTGGAACTGCGAAGGGACCGACCTGCTCAGCGGCTTGTCTTCCGCTCCCGGTGTTCGGCGCGACTCCCCCCGGCCGCGGGTGCCGCCCGGCGCACCCGGCTCGGGTCGGCCGTCCGTCCCGGCTGCCAGCGGCACCCGGCGGCAGGTCACCACTCGCGGCTGGGTGGAGGTGCCCATTGCGGCGCGGGGGTCCCGTACTGGTCCTGCCGGGGCCGTGCAGGAGCGACCCACCCGCCGAACGAGGCGATGCCGTGCTGAGGCGCGGGCGCGGCCGGGTGATCGGCGACGGAGGTTCGGCGGGCCGGGGCCGACTTGTTCCACTCGCCGTCGCCCAGCACCAGAAGCGGGTCGAACATGACCACAACGCCGGCCAGCAGCAGGAAGACGGTGGGGCCCAGGAGCATGGGCAGCAGTAAGGAGCTGGGCGATTCGCCCGTCCAGGACCCATTGCCCTTGCCGTGCACATGGACGCTGACGGCGGCCATGGCCGTGTAGTGCATGCCGGACACGGCAACCCCCATGACCAGACTGGCCCCGAGACTGGTCGTGAAACCCCGGACGGTGACAGCCGCCCACAGTGCGGCGGTCGCGGCGACGATGGCGATGGCGACGGACACGGCGACGGTGAGGGGGTCGTAGAGGAAGTCCCCGTTCACCTCCACCGCCGCCATGCCGAGGTAGTGCATCGCGGCGATGCCGAGGCCGGTGACCACGCCCGCGATGCCTAAGGTGACCTTGCCGGCGCCCCGGTAGCCGACGATGAACACGCCGATGCCGACCACGACGATCGCCACGGCCAGGCTCAGCAGAGTGAGCCCGGTGTCGTAGCGGATCCCGGTCTCCTCGACCTGGAATCCGAGCATGGCGATGAAGTGCATCGTCCAGATCCCACAGCCGATCGAGGCGGCGCCGAGCGCCAGCCAACCCGGCTTCCAGGACTCCTCGTTCAGCAGGGACCGCACGATGCACCGCAGTCCCAGCGCCCCTCCCAGACAGGCCATCAGATAGGCCGCCACCGGGGTCACCGCACCATAGCGGAACCCGTCAATCGTGCCTTGCATCTGCCAACTCCCCCCAGAGCACTGGCAATTTGTGGAGCCAGGTCTACGGGTAAGAGCCGCGTAAATGCAAGGGCCTACCATTGGTAACTGAATAACTCTCAACTCTCAGGCGTCGACTCCGGTCGCAAAGGGGCGAGTTCCAGCCAAACACCGATGTCTTCGGGCCGTGCGGCTCGCGGCCATCACCTCCAGGGGGCGTACTCGACGCCCAGACGAGCCGGACCCCAAGAGGGCGCGCAGTGCGGCCCGCATGTCGTCGTCGCCCTCCTCGTGGAGTGAGAGCACGTCCCGCAACGCCGCCCCGGCCTCCGGCCGGATGCCCGCCTCGTCCAGTGAGCTCGGGCTCTCTTGCGTCGTCCGCATCCAGTCGGGGTCGGTGAGATCCACTGGCCTGCTCGCGATGGGCTCGATGCAGGCACATGACCCGGCTCCTCTCGGGTCGCGCGGCCTGCAAGCCTGGCTTCACTTCCCCGCCCGGCCCCGCGCGGGCAGCGGGCCGCATCGGCCTGTGTCGCCCCCATGTCTCCTGCGTGGGTGCGGCACGAGCCTGGACCGCCGAGGCTCAGCGCGATCCCCGAAGCGCCGAGCCCCGAGTTACCCCCGTGTTATCGAACACCCAAGCGCACCCCAGACGTTGGGCAGCCGGAAGCCAAGGGCTGGCAAGGATTCAGCGACGTCACTGATTCTTCACTTCGTATTTCTACCCGCATAGACCCGGTGCTGCTGTCATGCACACACCCGCCCGGAACCCCGGGCCCATCGCGGGAGAACCCCCATGCGCGCCATGCGCCGCCTCACCGCCACCACGGCATCCCTGACCCTCTCCGTCGCCGGCCTCATCATCGGCACGGGCTCGGCCGCACACGCGGCCAGTTGCTCGCAGTCCTACCTGCCGCTGCCGGACCCGACCTGCCAGCCCGGCGCCTACAACCCGGACGTCACCCAGTCCACCATCGACTCGACGATCTGTGTGTCCGGCTGGACCGCCACCGTGCGCCCCTCCAGCTCGTACACCAACGCCCTGAAGGTCAAGCAGATAGCGGAGTACGGCTACTCGGACACCAGCACGGCGGACTACGAGGAGGACCACCTCGTGCCGCTCGAACTCGGCGGCGCTCCCAAGGACGCGCAGAACCTGTGGCCGGAGCCGCGGTACGGCGACGAGACCGCCGCCAGCAAGGACTCGGTGGAGACCAAGCTCAAGAAGGCCGTCTGTGCCGGCACCGTCAGCCTCGACGACGCGCGCAGCGCCATCGCCAGTGACTGGACCACCGCTCTGTCCTCCCTCGGCCTCAGCTGACCCCTCGACGGCACCACCCGGCGGTCTGCCCGTATCCCCAGCGGGCAGGCCGCCCCGTCGTACAGAGGCGGCCCCACGCGGCAGCTGCAGTGGAGAACGAGTGAGACGCAACCCTGCAAGCGGACAGCGGTCGGAGCCCCGGTCTCCATCCCACCCCCCCTCCACGCCTTGAGACCGGAGGAAGAGCTGACCCCGGCGCAGCGCAGCGCGCTCATCAAGAGCACCAAGCAGAAGGCGACCGCGACTGTCCGAACGATCGGCCTGGGCGCCAAGGAGGAACGGGTCGTGAGGGAGGTGGTCAAGGACAACGACGGCACCCTGCACACCCGCTACGCGCGAACCTACGCCGGCCTCCCCGCCCTCGTCGGGTGTCACGGGGTCATCAACCCGGGCCGGCCAGTCCTCCACCGTCGGCACGACGGTGAGCCGGCAGATCTCGGCCGGCAGTGCCCACAGCGGTTCGCTGACGTACGCCGCGAGCGGGCTGCCCACCGGTCCGTCGATCAACAGCCCGGCCGGCGCCACCGGCACCGCGACCAGGGGCGTCCATATCTGACGACAGTGGTGAGTCGGTGCACGGCGGCTCGTACTGCGCCTGGCTGGACGGCCACGGCTCCAGCCGCACCGACACGCTGTCCCAGTCGGTGACCGTTCCGAGCGGCTGCAAGGCCACGCTCAGCGTCGACGTCACCGCCGTCACGACCGGCTGATCGCGCCCGCGCGGATCCGGGCCTCACCCTCGTCCGCCGCGGGGGTGAGGCCCCTTGCCGTCAGTTGAACGGGTCGAGGGTCAGGTCAGCTTGCTGCGGGCTGCCGTCGTGGACGAGCGACTCGTGGTTGCCGACGTCGTCGAAGGCGAACGCGTAGGCCTTGCCGTCGGCCATCTGCGCGTGGATCGCGCGGGCGTACTGGTTGGTCACCGCGTCCTGGTAGAAGTTCGCCGAGGAGGTGTCCGGCTGGTTGGGGTCGACCAGCAGAGTGGAGCGGTTGAAGCCGGCGCACAGGGTGCGTGAAATGGGGCCGCGTACCTGGTCGTTGGGCGCGTCGAGCAGCTTGTGGCAGCCGAAGACGCTGTCCGCGTCCGGCTTCTGGAAGGTCGTGACCACGTTGCCGGAGCCGTCGGTGAAGTTCATGACGCCGCCCGAGACCTTGCCGTAGTACTTGGTGTTCGGCTGGTCGCCGAACGGTGTCACGGTGAGGGTCGCCGACGCGTACTTCTGCCAGACGCGGTTGATGTAGTCGTCCATCACGGATGCCGGCAGTGCGCCGGACTCCAGTCCGTGTCCGGGTGCCAGCGCCCGCAGCACCGTCCCGTCGGAGCGGGTCTGGATCAGCCCGGCCCAGCCGCCGGACTTCCCGCGCAGATCGTTCAGGACGCCGTTGTAGCCGCCCGGCTTGAGGTGACCGGTGGTGGCCGTGCTCCCGCTCGCCCCCTGGATGCCCACCGCGTAGGGCGCGGAGAACATGTCGACCTGTGTGCTGTTGAGCCACAGGCCGGAGTCGTTGAGCGTGTACTCGGACCAGTTGAACAGGATGTCGTGGTTCGGGTCGCTCGGGTTCTGCACGGCGGGCTGCACGAGACCGCCGGTGGTCAGCTTGAACACGAGCTTCTGTCCGTAGGAGAAGTAGATGCGTCCGGAGAACTTGGGGATCCGGATCGTCTTCGACTGTCCCGCGGCCGGTCCCGCGATCGACGCGTCCGGCGCGGGCGTCGGCGGGTTGCCGCCGGTCGGCCACGCGTGGAACGTGCCGTTCGCGTCCGCCCAGCCCTGCTGTCCCGTCGAGAGCAGGGTGCCGATCGTGTAGACGTAGACCGCGTCGCCGCGGCCGGAGTTGTTGGTCACCTGCAGCGGGATCGTGTCGGGTACCGCCGCCCCGGCGGACGAGGGGGCCTGGATGGCGATCACCGCGGCGATGAGTGCCGCTGCGGCTGTGGGGGCCGTCAGACGGCGGGTGAGTTTGTGGTGCACGCTCCACCTCCGTGTGTGGGGTCACTCGAGGGGATGGGCCGAATTGGTCCGTACCTGTTCTTGAGAGCGCTCTCAAACTGGCACCGGAGTTGCGTGCATGTCAATAAGGACGACGTCAGGGAAAAGAAAGGCGCCCGCGGGACGAACCCCCGGGCGCCTGCGGCGGCTTGTCAGAAGGTCCGCTGGAGGAGGTCGAGGAGCGCTTCCCAGTGACGCTCGGCGGCCTCCTTGTCGTACGAGGCCGTGTCGGCCTGCGTGTATCCGTGGTGCGCGCCCGGGTAGACCTCGCAGCGGTGCCGGACACCTGCCGCGGTGAGCGCGTCCTCCAGGCGCTGGATCTGCTCCGGGGGCAGCGAGGAATCGTTGTCGGCGTGGCCGAAGTACACCTCGGCGGTGATGTGTTCGGCCACCGAGTGCGGGCTGTCAGCGTCCTCCGTCGCCAGCTGGCCGCCGTGGAACCCGGCCGCGGCGGCGACCCGGTCCGGGTAGGTGCCGGCGGTCAGCAGGGACAGTCGCGCGCCCATGCAGTAGCCGGTCAGCGCGACCGGGCCGTCTGTGACGAGGGGGGAGTCGGCCAGCCACTGCAGATACGCGGCCGCGTCCCGCATGGCCGGGCCGGGCGTGACGGACTGGACCAGCGGGGCGACCTTGCCCCAGATCTCCGGGCGGGCCGCCAGGTCGATGAACTCGGGCAACTCGACGACGGGCGTGCGCCCGTGCCGGTAGAACAGGTTGGGCACCAGCACCGTGTAACCCGCTGCGGCGAGCCGGTCGGCCATCGAGTTCAGATGGGGCCGGATCCCGAACGCGTCCATGTAGAGCAGGACGCCGGGCCGGGCACTGCCGTCGGCGGCGTGCGCCACATAGGCGTCGGCAACGCCGTCCGCGGTGGGGATGTCAACGGTGGTTCCTTGTACGGAGGTCATGGGGGGCTGCCTCTCTGCGCGCTCGGCGCCGACCAACTCATGCGGCCCGACGGGCCCGTCGCGGTCATCGTTGCACGTGCCACCCAACCGGGTGAAAGGGCCCCCGGCCTCGGGAGATACTGGAGTTCACTCGAACCGCGAGGTGTCCCCGGCCCCCCGCCGTACGATCTCCGCCTCGCCGCCCGAGAAGTCGATGACCGTCGTCGGCTCGGTGCCGCAGTCCCCGGAGTCGACCACTCCGTCCAGCACATGGTCGAGACGGTCCTTGATCTCCCATCCCTGGGTCATCGGCTCCTCCTCGTCGGGCAGGAGCAGCGTGCTGGACAGCAGCGGCTCGCCGAGCTCGGTGAGCAGGGCCTGGGTGACGACGTGGTCGGGAATACGCACGCCGACCGTCTTCTTCTTCGGGTGCTGCAGCATCCGCGGCACCTCCTTCGTCGCCGGCAGGATGAAGGTGTAACTGCCGGGCGTCGACGCCTTGATGGCGCGGAACACGTCGTTGTCGACCCGTACGAACTGGCCGAGCTGCGAGAAGTCCTGGCACACGAGCGTGAAGTGGTGCCGGTCGTCCAGGTGGCGGATGGTCCGGATCCGCTCGATGCCGTCACGGCTGCCCAGCCGGCAGCCCAGGGCGTAGCAGGAGTCCGTCGGATACGCGATGAGCGCGTCCGCGCGGATGCTGTCGGCGACCTGGGCGATGGTGCGCGGCTGGGGGTTTTCGGGGTGCACGTCGAAGTACTTCGCCATCCGCCGAGCTTATGCCGTGCCGACCTTGGCGACGAACGCGGCGACGTTCGCCACGGTGCGCCGGATCTTCTCCTCCAGGGTGATCGTCTCGTGCAGCCGCGCCCCGATGCCCGCGTCCCGCTTGCCCCGCACATACAGCGAGCAGGCGAGGTCGCTGCAGATGTAGGCGCCCACCGAGTTGCCCTGCTGTCCGGCTTTCCCCGCCTTCGGGGCGACCGTCAGGGAGACGCCGCCGGAGTGGGTGGTCAGGCACATCGAGCACATGCTGCGCCGTGTCCGGCCCCAGGCGGAGCCGGAGGCGCGCAGCGCGACGGCTCTCGGCCTGCCGTCGCTCCACTCGGTGACGAGGTACGCGCGGTCGGGGGCCTGGGGGTCGCGCCAGCCGAGGAAGTCCAGGTCCTCCCAGGGCCGCTCGGCCAGGTCGCGCGGGACGGACAGGCGCCTGGCCTCGCCCTTGGTGCAGTTCACGAAGGCGGCGCGGATCTCTTGCTCGGTCAGCGGTTCCATAACCTCACGCTAATTTGCCTAAAAGCTTTAGGCAAATGCATAATCGGCTCCGGCGAGAAAGGAGGGCGGCCATGGCACGCATGGGGCTGACCACGGAACGTGTGGTCCGCGCAGGAGCGGAGCTGGCGGACGAGGTCGGCTTCGACCAGGTGACCGTCTCCGAGCTGGCCCGCCGCTTCGACGTCAAGGTGGCGAGCCTGTACTCGCATGTCAGCAGCTCCCAGGACCTCAAGACGCGGATCGCCCTGTTCGCCCTGGAGGAGCTCGCCGACCGGGCCGCCGACGCCCTCGCGGGCCGCGCCGGCAAGGACGCCCTGATCGCCTTCGCCAACGCCTACCGCGACTACGGCCGCGAACACCCCGGGCGCTCGGCCGCGGCCCGGCTGCGCCTGGACCCGGAGACCGCGGCCGCCAGCGCGGGCGTCCGGCACGCCCGGATGACACGCGCGATCCTGCGCGGCTACGACCTGGCGGAACCGGACCAGACGCACGCCGTACGGCTGCTTGGCAGCGTCTTCCACGGCTACTCGAGTCTGGAGACGGCGGGCGGCTTCAGCCACAGCGCCCCCGACTCGCAGGAGAGCTGGATGCGGATCCTTGACGCCCTCGACGCCCTCCTGCGCAACTGGCCCACCGCCCCGACCCTTTGACCGACAGGCTGAGGACATGCCCACCGAGCACGACTGGATCACCACGCCCGTCACCGCCGAACTGCTGCGCGGCGCCCTCGACATCGAGCGCACCGAACACGGCATGCTGCCGCACCGGCTGCCCGCCAGGGCCCGCGCCCAGTGCACCGATCCGCAGCTGGCCAGCGCCGAGTCCCAGCCCTCCGGCGTACGGCTGGCGTTCCGCACCCGCGCGACGGCCGTCGAACTCGACGCCCTGCCCACCAAACGCGACTACGTCGGCGCCCCGACCCGTCCCGACGGCGTCTACGACCTCCTCGTCGACGGCCGCCCGGCCGGCCGGGGCAGTATCCCGGGCGGCAACACCGTGACCATCGACATGGTCGCCGGCACGGCCGAACCGAAGCCCGGCTCCGTGGGCACGCTCCGCTTCCCAGACCTGCCCGACGGCGAGAAGGACGTCGAGATCTGGCTCCCGCACAACGAGACCACCGAACTGGTCGCCCTGCGCACCGACGCCCCCGTGGAGCCCAGCCCGCCCAGCGGCCGCAAGGTATGGCTGCACCACGGCAGTTCGATCAGCCACGGCTCCGACGCGGCGAGCCCCACCACCACATGGCCCGCCTTCGCCGCATCCCTGGGCGGCGTCGACCTGATCAACCTGGGCCTGGGCGGCAGCGCCCTGCTCGACCCGTTCACCGCGCGCACCCTGCGCGACACCCCGGCCGACCTCATCAGCGTCAAGATCGGCATCAACCTGGTCAACACCGACCTGATGCGCCTGCGCGCCTTCACCCCCGCCGTCCACGGCTTCCTCGACACCATCCGCGAAGGACACCCCACGACACCCCTGCTGGTCGTCTCGCCCATCCTGTGCCCGATACACGAGGAGACGCCCGGCCCCAGCGTCCTGGACTTCACTTCCCTGAACGACGGTCAACTGCACTTCCAGGCCATGGGCGATCCGGGAGAACGTGCCAGCGGGAAACTGGCCCTCGGCGTCATCCGGGACGAGCTGGCCCGTATCGTGACCCAGCGGGCGGCCGAGGATCCGAACCTGACCTACCTTGACGGCCGCGAGCTCTACGGCGAGTCCGACCACGACGAACTGCCCCTGCCCGACCAGCTTCACCCGGACGCCGAGACCCACCTCCGCATCGGCGAACGCTTCGCCTCACTGGCCTTCGCCCCGGGCGGCGCCTTCGCCGACCGCGCCTGAAAGGCCCGCTTCCCGTCGCACCCCCCCGTAGGCATGCAGCCACCGGGCACCCGTGAGGTAACGTCCCCGACCGAAAAGCCGAGGTCGCTGCGATGGACGAGGAGAAGGCCGAGATGGCTGGCCGAAAGGACGGGGCCTGCCCGGTACGAGTGGCGGGCGCCGACGGCGGCCCTACATGGGCGCAGGAACTGCTCGATCACCTGCGGCCCACCGGGCGGGACATCCGCCGGGTCGTGGTCTGGCTCGCGGAGTCCGTGCAGGGGACGGCCTGGCTGCAGGACGGCACCGGCCGGCTCCTCGCCGGAACACCGGAACCGCTGGACGACCACCTCCTCGCGGACCTCGTCTCCGGCCGGATCGCCTCCGCGGCCTGGGACGACACCGGACGCCATCTGCGGCTGGTGCGGGTGGAGCAGCCGCCGCCCGCCCCCGTCGGCGTACTGGCCGTGTCCCGCTCAGCGCCCTTCGACCGCAGGGCCTCCGACATCGTGACCCACACCGCCCAGGTGGTCGAACTCCTGCTCAGGGCACGCGAGTCGACCACCGCCGGACGCCGTCTGCAACGCGCCACCTCCGATCTGCGCCTGGCGATCCTGCAACTGCTGATGGTCGAGGACACCGTCTCCGCCCGACGCGTCGCCGCAGGTCTGTGGCCCGGACTGCTCGACACCGACACCGCCTGCGTCTACGTCCTCGAGGGCTGCGCCAAGGACCGCGACGACCTCGCCGAGGAGTGCCTGACCGCGACGGAGGAGCAGGTTCTGGTCGTGCGCTGTCCCGCCGTCGATGCACACGTCATCGTCGTCGCTCCCGACGACACGGCCGCGGGGGAACTGCGCTCCCTGATCGGCCGGCGGCCGGGCACCTACCTCGGCGGCAGCGCCCCGCAGAGCCTCGCCCGTACCGCCACCGCCTACGGACAGGCCGTCAGCGCGCTCGCCGTCGCCCGCTTCCGGCCCGACAAGCAGGCCGTGTACGCCGAACGCACCCACCCCGAGCGCCTGATGGACCCCGCCGACCTGCACGGCTGGACGACCCACGTGCTGCGCCCGCTGGACACCCTGGCGCACCACACCCGCGCCGAACTGCTCGCCACCACCCGGCTGGGCCTGGAGTTCACGGCCGTCAACGCCGCCAAGGTGCTCGGCGTCAGCCGCAACACCGTCCGCGCCCGCATGGAACGCGTGGAGACCCTGCTGCAGACGGACTTCTCCGATCTCGCCGCCCGCGCCGTCGTGCACCTCGCGCTCAACACCTGGATGGGCCTCGCGACGGAACCGCACGACACCGGCCCCTTCGCAACGGGCCACCCCCGGCTCGGCGAACTGCTGGCCGGCCCCGCCCTGCGCACCTGGGCGAGCGACCTGCTGGCACGCCTCGACGCCGACGCCCGCGATCTGCGCCGTACCCTGCGCACCTGGATCGCAGCCGGGGGCAACGCCGAACGCGCCGCACAGATCCTGGGCGTCCACGCGCAGACGGTGCGGGAGCACGTGCGCAGCGCGGAACCCGTCCTCGAACGGCAACTGCTCGCCGCCGGCAGCGACCTGTACGAGGTCGTCCTCGCCCATCTGGCCCTCGGTGACCTCGACCAGCCCGATCTGCGCCGGGCGAACCGGGACCATCCGGACTCACCTGTGCACAGGTGAGCCGTGCGGACACCGCAGCGGGCATCGACGCGGTTCACAACCGAACCACCCGGCACGTAAGTTCGACGGACCGCGGGGGCCACGACCGGAACGGGGGACCGGTCGGGCCCCCTTGCGTTTCTACGCGCGCAGCAGCACCGGCACCTCCTGCCAGCCGAACGCGATGAACGACGGCACCTGCCGCAACTCGTCCTCGCGGACGGCCAGTCGCATCTCGGGGAAGCGCTCGAAGAGGGCCGGAAGAGCGGTGAGCGCCTCCGCCCGGGCGAGCGGAGCGCCGATGCACCGGTGCACACCGATGCCGAACGCCAGATGGTCGTCGGCCCCGCGTGCCGCGTCGAAGACGTCCGCGTCCGGCCCGTAGTGCGCGGGATCCAGTCCCGCGGCAGCATATGTCGTGATGATGGCGTCGCCCGCCGGGATCGTGACGTCGCCGACGACGATGTCGGTGACGGCGAATCTGAGCGGCAGCGAGGCGATCGACGGGTGCACCCGCAGCGTCTCGTCCACGACCGCCTCCCAGCCGGTCTTCCCGGCCCGCACGGCGGCCAGTTGCTCCGGGTGCCGGAGCAGGGCGACGACCGCGTTGCCGATGAGGTTGACGGTGGTCTCGAACCCGGCACCGATCACCAGCAGCAGCGTGTACAGCAGCTCCTCGTCGCTGAGCCGGTCGCCGTCCTCGTCCCGCACCCTGATCAGCTCGGTGGTCAGATCGTCCGCCGGGTGCTGGCTGCGGTGGGCGATCAGGGCCGGCAGCACCGTCCCGATCTGCTGCTGCACGAACGCGGCAGCCTCCGGGCTCGGGTCGGAGGTGTCCATGATGGCTGCGATCAGCCGTCGCGTGTCGTCCACCAGCTCGTCCGGCACGCCGAACAGTTCGCAGATGATCCGCATGGGCAGGGGCTGTGCGAGCGCCGCTTTGACGTCGACCACCCGTCGGCCGGCGCCGTCCGCCGCCAGCGCGTCCAGCAGCTCCGCGGTGACAGCCTCCACCCGTGCCCGCAGCTTCTCGGTCCGCCGGTGCGTGAAGCTCGGCGCCACCAGCTTGCGCAGCCGTGCGTGGTCGGCGCCGTAGGTGGAGAGCATGTTGACCACGCCCACCCAGCCCAATATCCAGCCCCAGGAGGGGTGTTCACCGATCTCGGGCCACAGCTTCCAGTGCAGCCGGGGGTCCCGGCTGACCCGCGGGTCGAGGATCAGCTCCCTGAGCCTGTCGTAGCCGGTCGGCGCCCAGGCGGGGATGCCGCCCGGCAGCTCGACGGGCACGACCCGGCCGAGGGCCCGCAGCCGGGCACTCTCACCGGGGATGTCGGCGCCGAACGGGTCGATGACAAAGCGGTCGGTGCGGTCGGTGACGGTCACTCGCGGCACGGTACACACCGTCACCGATCACTCTCGTACGGCTGAGCGATTCTCCGCCATCCGTGGACCGTGCTGGTCCAGAGCGCGTGATTCGATCGCCAAGACAACAGATTCCGCTGCGTGCTCTTGTCTGATCAGTGATTTTCGTCGTACGCTCCGCGGGTTCTGTCGTGCTCAGAGTTCGGGGATCTCATGGACCGCGCCCGTTTGCAGGACCTGCTCGCCCGTGAGAAGGAGGAGGCCGCCCATCGCTGCCCGCGTTCGAGGGACGCCTACGGGCGGGCCGAGCACCTCTTCGGGCGCGTGCCGATGACGTGGATGAACAAGACGGCCGGTGCCTTTCCCCGCTACCTGGCCACCGCCCGCGGCGCCCGTGTCACGGACATCGACGGGCACGAGTACGTCGACTTCTGTCTCGGTGACACCGGAGCGATGGCCGGTCACTCCCCGGCGGTCGTGGCCGATGCGGTGCAGCGCCGGTTCGCCGATCTGGGCGGGGCCACCGCGATGCTGCCCACCGAGGACGCCGAATGGGTCGGTGCCGAACTGACCCGCCGCTTCGGGCTCGCCCGCTGGAGCTTCTCGCTGACGGCGACGGACGCCAACCGTGGGCGATCCGGCTCGCCCGGGCCGTCACCGGCCGCCCCAAGATCCTGGTGAACAGCTACAGCTACCACGGCAGCGTCGACGAGTCCCTCATCGTCGTCGGCCCCGACGGCCGGGGAGCGGCCCGCCCCGGAAACGTCGGCGCTCCCTGTGACGTCACGCTGACCAGCCGCGTCGCGGAATTCAACGACCTGGAACAACTGGAGCGCGAACTCGCCCATGGCGATGTGGCCGCCGTCCTGATGGAGCCCGCCCTCACCAACATCGGCATCGTGCTGCCCGAGCCCGGCTACCTCGCGGGTGTCCGGGCGCTGACCCGCCGCCACGGCACCCTGCTCATCAACGACGAGACCCACACCTTCTCCGCCGGCCCGGGCGGCTGCACCGCAGCCTGGGACCTGGAGCCCGATCTGCTCACCATCGGCAAAGCGATCGGCGGCGGCATCCCGGCCGGCGCGTACGGCCTGTCCGCGGAGCTCGCGGACCGTCTGCTCGGCCGCGCCGACCTCGACCTGGTCGACATGGGCGGTGTCGGCGGCACCCTGGCCGGCAACGCCCTGTCGGTCGCCGCCATGCGCGCCACGCTGGAACACGTCCTGACCGAGGACGCGTTCGCCCGCATGGCCAAACTGTCCGAACGCTTCGAAGCGGGCGTACGCGCGGGCATCGACGCCCACGCCCTGCCCTGGTCGGTCAGCCGTCTCGGCGCCCGCACCGAGTACCGTTTCGCCTCGCCCGCGCCCCGCACCGGCACCGAGTCCGCGGCCGTCGGCGACCCCGAACTGGAGGACTTCCTCCACCTCTACCTGGCCAACCGGGGCATCCTGCTCACCCCGTTCCACAACATGGCGCTCATGTGCCCGGACACCACCGACCAGGACGTCGACACCCACACCGAGGTCTTCGCCGCCGCCCTGGCCGCCCTGGCCGGCTGAGCGGCACCGACGGGACCGGGCAAGCCGGCCGGAACAAGGAGAGCGACGCACGTGGACGACATCGACCGGGCCATCCTGCGCGAACTGCAGACCGACGGGCGCATCGCCTACGCCGACCTCGGCCCCAAGGTCGGCCTCTCGGCCTCCGCGGCCCGCCAGCGCCTGCAGCGGCTGCTGGACACCAAGGCCGTGCAGGTCGTCGGCGTCACCGATCCGATGTCCATGGGCGGACAGGCCATGGCCCTGCTCGGCATCGGCGTGGACGGCGACCCGCGCGCGGTCGCCGACGAACTCGCCGCTCGCTCCGAGGTCGTCTACGCCGTGCTGACCTCCGGCGGCTTCGACCTGTTCGCCGAGGTGGTCACGTCGGGCCCGCGCGAACTGCTGGACTTCGTCAACGACGTCGTACGGCCGATCGAGGGGGTCCGGCAGATCCAGTCGTTCCCGTACTTCGGCATCCACACGCACCGTTTCCTGTGGGACGTCGGCTGATTGCCCGGTGCGGGACGGGTACTCGGACGGCCCCGGAAGGACTACCGCTGGAGGAGGCCCGCATGACCAGCAGCACGGAGACCGGCGGCGTGACGGGTACCGACTGTTTTGCAAGGCCCAGGCGGACAGCCGCAAGGGCGCGGAAATCGGCAAGGGGCTGCTGCGCGGACGCCTGAACGGCGGCTGACACCGGCTTCCCGCCCGCAGGCCCGGCCTTTCGTGCATCTCACGGGCGGCCGGGTCTTCCGTATGTCCAACTCCCGTTTGATACCGAGCGTTTACAGAGTTCGGGTCGACGGGCCGAACAGAGTTGCTACAGTGCTACTCGCCGGTAGCAAGTCGTACGGGGCACGGGGGGGGCCGGCGTGTCGCACTCCCTGGACGGATGGTCGAGTCGCACAGTCCGGCAAGGGGGCCGGGCCGCTCGCGGCTGCTGCGCACATGTGTCGCGCGGCCCTCGAACTCCAGTTCCCCGCCCACCGATTCAGACAGGTGAGACTCTTCCCATGGCCCGTTCCCTGGTCGACTTACTGACCGAGCACGCCACGCAACAGCCCGACCGGACCGCATACCGCTACCTCGTCTCCGGCGACTGCGACGGAGAGATCCAGGAGATCACCTACGCTCGGCTCGCCCGCCGTTCCCGAGCCGTCGCGGCCTGGCTGCAGGAGCGCGGGCTGACCGGTTCCCGCGCCATGCTGCTGCACCCGCCCGGCCTGGAGTTCATCAGTGACTACCTGGGCTGCCTCGCGGCCGGTGTGGTCGCCGTGCCCGGCGTGCCCCCGCAGGGCCGGGCGCACAACCACCGCGCCCTGACCCGTATGAGGCGTCTGCTGGCCGACGCGGACGCCAAGGTGATCCTCGGCGGCCGGGACGTGGTCACCGCGCTGGCCGGGATGGCCGAGCACCTGCCCGAACTGGCCGACATCACCTGCCTGGCCACCGAGGACATCCCCGACGAGGCCGCCGACGCCTGGCGCGCCCCCGACCTCAGCCCCGACTCGGTCGCCTTCCTCCAGTACACCTCCGGCTCCACCTCCGCCCCCAAGGGCGTCGCCGTCACCCACGGCAACCTGCTCGACAACGAGCGGATCATCACCGAACGGATGGGGCACACCCCGGAAGTCATCGAGGAGTACGGCCGTGAACTGGTCGTCAGCTGGCTGCCCGTCTACCACGACATGGGCCTCATCGGACCGGTCCTGAACACCGTCTACCTCGGCCTCACCACCACCCTCTTCTCCCCGCTGCACTTCCTGCAGCAGCCCGACCGCTGGCTGAAGGCCATCAGCCGCTACCGGCCGCACACCAGCGGCGGCCCCAACTTCGCCTACGAACTGAGCCTGAAGCACGCCACCGACGAACTCGTCGACGGCCTCGACCTGAGTTCGTGGAAAGTCGCCTTCAACGGCGCCGAACCCATACGCGCCGCCACCCTGCGCCGCTTCACCGAGACCTTCGCCCCGGCGGGCTTCAGCCGTGAGGCCTTCTACCCCTGCTACGGCCTCGCCGAGGCGACCGTGATGGTCACCGGCGCCGCCGTGGATGCCCCGCCCACTCTCCTCGCCGCCCAGGACCTCGGCCCACACGCCGGCGAGGCGGACGCGGCCACGGTCGGCTGCGGCCGTCCCGGCCCCGGCCTCACGGTGACCATCGCGGACCCGGACCAGGGCACGGAACTCCCCGAGGGGCAGGTCGGCGAGATCTGGGTGAGCGGAGCCAGCGTCGCCAAGGGCTACTGGCGCAACGCACTGGCCACCCGCGAGACCTTCCGCGCCACCCTGCCCGGCCGCGAAGGCCGCTTCCTGCGCACCGGTGATCTCGGATTCCTGCGCGACGGCGAACTCTTCGTCACCGGCCGCCTCAAGGACCTGATCGTCATCGACGGACGCAACCACTACCCGCAGGACCTGGAGCTGTCCGCCGAGATGTGCCACCCGGCCCTGCGCCCCGGCTGCACCGCCGCCTTCTCCGTCCCCGCCGACGCGGAAGTCGAAGGGGAGCAGGTCGTCCTCGTCGCCGAGGTGGCCCCGGATGCCGCGGGCGACTCGGAGAAGATCACCGACCTGGTCCGCAGCGCGCTCGGCGAGGCCCACGGCCTGTCCGTCCGCGAGGTCGTCCTGGTGCACCCCGGCACGATCCCCAAGACCTCCAGCGGGAAGATCCAGCGCCACGCGACTCGGACGGCCCACCTGGCCGGCTCCCTCGCGTCGGTCACCGCACCCACCGCGCGCTGACACCACGCACGTCCGCGCCGCCCTGCGAAGCAACTCCCGTACTCCGCCCGCCCGTTCGGCTGTCGGTGGCTCCGTCACGCTCCCAAGCCGACCGTATTGCTCGTACGGAACATCACACCGAGCCCGAGTTCACGAGGACACCTGCCCCGATGCCTGCGAACGAGTCCGCGAAGCAGCCCGCCGAGCCGTCCCTCACCACGCCGCAGAGCGTGCGGGCCTGGCTGGTCTCCTCGGTCGCCGAGGCGGCCGGGCTCGACCCGCTGACCGTCGACCCGCACCGGCCGATCGCGGAATTCGGCCTGGGATCACGCCAGTTGGTGACGCTGGCGGCACAGCTGTCCGAACGGATCGGCCGGAGCCTGAGCCCGTCGCTGATCTTCGATCATCCGACCGTCGCGGCGCTGGCCGAGGCGGTGCTCGGTGACGCGCCCGAAGCGACGGGGACGGCCGGCCCGGCGCGGTCCGGCCTGTCCACGCGGACGGACGACGACATCGCCGTCATCTCCATGGCGTGCCGCTTCCCGGGCGGCGCGGACGACCCCGAGGCGCTGTGGCGGCTGCTGGCCTCGGGTGAGGACGTCATCACCGAAGTACCGCCCGGCCGTTGGACCACCCAGGGGCTGTACGACCCCGACCCGGAGGCCACCGGCACGGCGTACTCGCTGCGCGGCGGCTATCTGACCGGCATCGACCGTTTCGACGCGGCCTTCTTCGGGATCTCCCCGCGCGAGGCCGCGGCCATGGATCCGCAGCAGCGGCTGCTGCTGCAGACCGCCTGGGAGACGATCGAGCGCGCCGGAATCGTGCCGGGCACGCTGAACGGCAGCTCGACCGGGGTCTACGTCGGCCTGTACGACAGCGGCTACCTCGCCTCCGCCTCGCTGGGGCAGCTCGACGGTCATGTCGGCACGGGCTCGGCGTCCAGTGTGGCCTCCGGACGTATCGCCTACTCCCTCGGCCTGCAGGGACCGGCGGTCACCGTCGACACCGCCTGCTCGTCCTCGCTCGTCGCCCTGCATCTGGCGGCGCGGGCGCTGGCGGGAGGCGAGTGCGACCTGGCGCTGGCCGGTGGCGCCTCGCTGCTGGTGACGCCCCGCGCACATGTCGAGTTCAGCAGGCTGCGCGGGCTGTCGCCGTCCGGGCGGTGCAGTCCGTTCTCCGCGGATGCGGACGGCGTGGTGTGGGCCGAGGGCTGCGGTCTGGTGCTGCTCAAGCGGCTCGCGGACGCGCGCCGGGACGGCGACCGGATCCTTGCCGTGATCAAGGGTTCCGCGATCAACCAGGACGGGCGCAGCCAGGGCCTGAGCGCGCCGAACGGTCCGGCGCAGGAGCGCGTGCTGCGCGCGGCCCTGGACGCGGCCGGACTGCGGCCCGGCGACCTGGACCACGTCGAGACCCATGGTACCGGCACACCTCTGGGTGACCCCATCGAAGTCCGGGCGCTGGCCGCCGTCTTCGGGCCCGACCGCCCCGCGGACCGGCCCCTCGGTATCGGCTCGCTCAAGTCCAACATCGGTCACGCGCAGGCCGCGGCGGGTATCGGCGGCGTCATCAAGACCGTGCTGGCGCTCCAGCACGGCGTGCTGCCCGCGACACTGCACGCCGCCACACCGACCGATCACGTCGACTGGGCGGACAGCGGCCTCAGCCTCGTCACCAGCCCCCGTCCGTGGCCTCGCGACGGCGAGCGGGTACGGCGGGCCGGTGTGAGCGCCTTCGGGATCAGCGGGACGAACGCGCACGTGGTCCTGGAGGAGGCGCCGCAGGACCCCGGCCGGCCCGGCGCCGACGAGCCGACGGGTCAGACCCTCTTCCCGCTCTCCGCCCGCAGCCCCGAGGCCCTTCGCGGACAGGCGGACCGCCTTCGGCAGGCGCTCGCCCGCCAACCGCGGCTGCCGCTGTCCACCGTCGCATCGACACTCATCCACCACCGCACCCACTTCGAGCACCGGGCCGTCCTCCAGGCCGCCGGCCGCGACGAACTGCTCGACGCCCTGCAAGGACTTGCGGCAGCAGAGCCGAACCCAGACCTGACCATCGGCCCCCAACAGGCACAGCCGACCGGAAAGCTGGCCTTCGTCTTCCCCGGTCAGGGCGCCCAGTGGGTGGGCATGGCCCGCGATCTGCTCGACAGCGACCCCGTGTTCGCCGACGAGCTCGACCGCTGCGACGCGGCCCTGCGCCCGTTCACCACCTGGTCGGTCACGTCGGTCCTGCGGGGCGACGGTGCCGCGCCCTCGCCGGCGCGCGTGGATGTCGTCCAGCCGGTCCTGTTCGCCGTGATGGTCTCCCTGGCCGCCGTGTGGCGGGCGCGCGGCATACGGCCGGACGCGGTGATCGGGCACAGCCAGGGCGAGGTCGCCGCCGCCTGCGTCGCCGGGGCGCTCAGCCTCAACGACGCCGCCGCCGTGGTCGCGCTGCGCAGCCAGGCCCTGACCGCGCTGTCCGGCTCCGGAACCATGGCGGTCGTCGCCCTCCCGCACACCGAGGTCGAGCCCCTCCTCGCCGCACTGGACGGCCGGGTGTCGATCGCCGCCGTGAACAGCGGCCGCTCCACGGTGATCGCCGGCGACGTCGAACCGCTCGAGGCCCTCCTCGCCGACCTCGACCGGCGGCAGGTGTTCGCCCGACGGCTCGACGTCGACTACGCCTCCCACACGGCCCACGTGGACCCGGTCCGCGCGACGATCCTCGACGAACTCGACGGCGTCACCACATATCCGACGTCCGTCGCCTGGTACTCGACGGTCACCGGCGAACCGGTCACCGAAGAGCTGGAGGCCGGCTACTGGTACACCAACCTGCGCGAGCCGGTCCGCTTCGGGCCGACCGCGCAGCGGATGGCGGCCGACGGCTACCGCTGCTTCGTCGAACTGAGCCCCCACCCCTCCCTGCTCACCGCCGTCACCACCGTCGGCGAGGAACACGGCCACGACCTGGTCGCCGTCGGATCGCTGCGCCGCGACGAACCCGGGCCGGCCTGCCTGGACCGCGCGGCCGCCGAACTCCACGTCCGGGGCCGCCCCGTCGACTGGCGGCGCCTCGTTCCCCACACCTCCGCCGCCGACCTGCCGACGTACGCCTGGGACGCACAGCGCCACTGGACCGAACCCGACACGACCGCACACGGACCCGCCCTCTTCGACCGTGCCGCCCACCCGGTCCTCGGCATCCAGCTGCAGTCGGCCGACGCAACCCGCTGGACCTTCCGCAACGAGTGGTCCCCGGCCACCGCCGCCTGGCTGCCGGACCACACCGTGTTCGGACAGACGGTGGTGTCGGGCACTACCCTCATGGAGCTGTGCCGCGCCGCGCTCGCCGTCGCCCGCCCCGACACCCGCGACGACCTGGCCAATCTGCTGCTGCTCACGCCCCTGACCCTGCCCGTCTCCGGCACGGTCGAGGTGTCGGTCGAGGTGGACGCCTCCGCCCCCGTACCGGAGATCACCGTGCACAGCCGTCCGCGCGGTCAGGAGACGGCGGGCTGGACCCTGCACGCCACCGCGTCCGCGGCCGAACCCGTGCCCGAACCGAGCACGCCGCCGCCCGTGTGGCCGCAGGCGGCCGACGAGGTCTGGGGCGAGGACACGTACGAGCGGCTCGCCGCGCTCGGGCTTGCCTACGGCCCGGCCTTCCGGGGCGTACGGTCGGTGGTCGCGACCGCCGGGAACGAGCTGCTGGCGCGGCTCGCGCTGCCGGCCGTGACCGGGGATGCGGCCGAGGCGTATCCGGTTCATCCGGCGCTCCTGGATGCCGCATTGCAGGCGGCCGCCGCCTTCGACACGTTTGCCGGCCGGGCGCTGCTGCCCGTGGCGGTGGGCCGCTGTGTCCTTCCGCCGGGCGGGGCGAGCGAATTGACCGCGGTGGTGCGGCGTACCGGTGGCTCCGGCACGGACCTCGTCCTGGACGTGGCGCTGTGGGACGCGGACGGCATCCCGGCAGGCCGTCTGGAAGGCGTACGGCTACGGGCCGCCGATCCGTCGGACCTGCGCGCGGGCTCGGAGCACGCCCGGCACCTGTACGAAGTGGCGTGGACGGCGCTGCCCGAAGCGACCGCCGGAGGCGAGCGGGCGGCCTGGACGGTGATCGGCGACCGCTCGGACCCGGACGTCGAGGCGATCGTACGGGGCCTCACGGCGGCGGGAGTCGAACTGCGCGAGTCGGGTGCCGACATCGTCGTACGGCTGTGGCCGCGCCCGGCGGCGGACGCCGACCCGGCTGCCGTGGCAGGCGAGTTGGCGGCCCGAGCCCTCACAGAGGTGCGGGACCTCATCGCCCTCCCGCCCCACGGGGCACCCTCGCGGACCCTCTGGGTGACCCGCGGTGCGGTCGCGACCGGCGACGCCGACACCGTGCCGGGCCTGGCGCAGTCGGTGCTGTGGGGCCTGGCCCGCAGCACCCGCAGCGAGCACCCGGACCTCGGCCTGACCCTGCTCGACCTCGACGGCGGGATCCACGGGGACGTTGCCGCGACCGCGATTCCGGCCGCTGTCACGCATGACGACGAGCCCGAACTCGCCTTGAGGAAGGGCGAGTTGCTGGTCCCGAGGCTGGTGCGTGCCCGCCCGGCCGACGTGCTGCCGATCCCGGCCGGGCACTGCTACCAGCTCACGGGCAATTCGGGGGACGTCACCCTGCGCCCGGCGGCGCGTCAGGCGCTCGGCCCCGCCCAGGTGCGGATCGAGGTGCATGCCATCGGCCTGCATCCCACGCACACCTCCTGCGCCGGTGTGCTCGCCGAGGTCGCCCCCGAGGCCGAGGGCCTGGTGTGCGGTTCGCGGGTCGTCGTCGCCACCGAGGCCACGCCCGGGTCCGAGCTGGTCGTGGACGCGCGGCTGGTCGCCGTGGCTCCGGACGATCTGCCGTTCACGGCCGCGGTCGCCGTGTCCCTCGCGGACGAGGGCGAACGGGTGGCCGAGGCCCTGCGCGCCGCCGTCCACGCACCCGTACAGCCCCAGGTCTTCCCGGTCACCGCCGCGCGCCAGGCGGTACGCCGTCGAGAGGTGTCCGGCCGCCCCGTCGTCCTCGACCTCGTCGGCCGCCCCGCTCTCGTGCCCACCGACGGCACGGTGCTGATCACCGGCGGCCTGGGCGCGGTCGGCCGGCAGATGGCCCGTCTGCTGGCCGAACACGGCGTACCCCGGCTGCTGCTGACTTCCCGTCGGGGGACGGGCGACCCGCGGGCCGCCGAAGTCATCGAGGAGCTGTCCGCACTCGGTGCCGAGGCCGAGGTGGCCGCCTGCGACGTCGCGGACGCGACCGCCCTGGCCGGTGTGCTCGCCGGCGTCGGCGACGCGCTGCCGTTGCGCGGTGTGGTGCACTGCGCCGGAGTCCTGGCCGACGGCGTGATCGCCGAGCTGAGTCCCGAGCGACTCGCGCAGGTGCTGCGCCCCAAGGTCGACGGCGCGGCCCATCTGCACCGGCTGACCGCCGAGCTGCCGCTGGAGCTGTTCCTGCTGGTGTCGTCGGCCGCCGGTGTCGTCGGCAACGCCGGGCAGGCCAACTACGCGGCCGCCAACGTCTTCCTCGACCAACTGGCCCACCACCGCAGGGCGCTGGGCCTGCCCGCCGCCTCGATCTCCTTCGGCGCCTGGGTCGGCGAGGGCCTTGCCGCCGAACACGCCGACCTGGAGCGGATGGCCCGCCTCGGCCACCGCGCCCTCACCCCCGAGCAGGGCCGGGCTCTCGTGGAGCTCTCCCTGCGCCGCGGCACACCCCACCTCCTCGCCTGGCATCTGGACCTGCCCCGCCTGCGCGACAACGCGGCGGCCACCGGCGCCCTGTGGGCCTCCCTCCTGTCCGCACCGCGCCCCGACCGGCAGACGGGCCGCGGCCTGGCCGACCGTCTGGCCCGGCTGACGGACAGCGAACGCGCGGCTCGGGTGCGGGAGCTGGTGTGCGAGGAAGCCGCCCATGCCCTGGGCCTGCCCTCGCCCCGGTCCGTCCGCCCCGAGCAGCCGTTGCGCGACCTGGGCATGGACTCCGTGACCGCCGTCGACCTGCGCAACCGCCTCGGCACCCGCATCGGCGTCCGGCTGCCCGCCACCCTGCTCTTCGACCACCCCACTCCCGCCCGCCTCACCGATCACCTGCTCGCCACCGCGCTCGCACCGGAGGGCGGCAGGCTCCGCCCCACCGCGCCGGACAGGCAGCAGGCCCGCTGGGCGGCGCCCGCGTCCGACGAGCCCGTGGCCGTCATCGCGACGGCCTGCCGCCTGCCGGGCGCGGTCGGCTCCCCGCAGGAACTGTGGCGGCTGGTTGCGGAGGGCCGCGACGCGGTGGGCCCGTTCCCGTCCGGGCGCTGGGACGTGGAGTCCCTCTACGACCCCGACCCGGAGGCGCCGGGCAAGTCGTACGCCCGCGAAGGCGGCTTCCTCGACGACATCGACTCCTTCGACGCGGCGTTCTTCGGCATCACACCGAAGGAGGCCGAGGCCATGGACCCGCAGCAGCGGCTGCTGCTGGAGACGGCCTGGGAGTCCGTGGAACGCGCCGGGATCGTGCCGGCCGAACTGGCGGGCAGCACCACCGGCGTGTACGTCGGCATGTTCTCCGGCGACTATCTGGCCGGGGCGCGGCTCGACGAGCTGGACGGCTACGTCGGCACCGGCTCGGCCCTGAGCGTGGCCTCGGGCCGGCTCGCCTACACGCTCGGGCTGAACGGCCCGGCCCTGACCGTGGACACGGCCTGTTCGTCCTCCCTGGTGGCGGTGCACCTGGCGGCGCAGGCGCTGCGCTTGGGCGAGTGCGACCTGGCCCTGGCGGGCGGGGTGACGCTCATGGTCACCCCGCAGACCTTCGTGGAGTTCAGCCGGCTGCGCGGTCTGTCCCCGACCGGCCGGTGCCGGTCCTTCTCGGATGCCGCCGACGGCGCGGTCTGGGCCGAGGGCGCCGGCATGATCGTACTGAAGCGGCTCAGCGACGCCCGCCGCGACGGGGACGAGGTGCTGGCCGTACTGCGCGGCACCGCGGTGAACCAGGACGGCCGCAGCCAGGGGCTGTCCGCACCGAACGGTCCGGCGCAGGAACAGGTGATCCGGCGGGCCCTGGAGCTGTCCGGACTCGCCCCGGCCGACATCGACTACGTGGAGGCCCACGGAACCGGCACCACACTCGGCGACCCGATCGAGGCGAACGCCCTCGCGGACGTCTTCGGCGCCTCGCGCCCCGCCGGGCGTCCGCTGTATCTGGGCTCGCTCAAGTCCAACATCGGCCACGCGCAAGCGGCTTCGGGCGTGGCCGGGCTGATCAAGGTGATCCAGTCGCTGCGGCACGGGCTGCTGCCGCGTACGCTGCATGCCGATACCCCAAGCCGCCATGTGGACTGGGCCGACAGCGGGCTGCAGGTGCTGCGGGAGGCGGTGGCCTGGCCGGCCGGCGAGCGGCTGCGGCGTGCCGGCGTGAGCGCCTTCGGCATCAGCGGAACCAACGCCCATGTGATCGTGGAGGAGGCGCCGCCGGTCGACCCGCCCGCCACCCATGGCGAACCCGCGCCGTCCAAGCGGCTGTTCGTGCTGTCGGCGCGCACCGAGGACGCGGTACGCGCGCAGGCCGTACGGCTCGCCGAGCACCTGAACGGTGACACGGCGCTGCCGGACGTGGCCCGCACCCTGGCCAGGCATCGCAGCCACTTCGAACGGCGCACGGCGCTGGTGGCGGGTGACCGGGACGAACTGCTGGCGGAGCTGGAGGAGCTGGCCGGTGGACGACGGCCCGTGGCGGCACGTCGCGAGGAGCCGTCCGGCAAGGTGGCCTTCGTCTTCGCCGGGCACGGCGGCCAATGGCCCGGCATGGGCGTGCAGTTGATGGCCGACTCGGATGCCTTCCGCGCGGAGCTGACCCGCGTGGACGAGGCGGTCCACCGGGAGGCGGGCTGGTCGGTCCTCGACGTCCTGCGCGCGCCCGAAGCGCTCGCCCCGCTGGGCCGGACCGAGTATCTGCAGCCGACCCTGTTCGCCGTCAACGCGGCGCTGGCCGCCGCCTGGCGCGCGCTCGGTGTCGCACCGGACGCCGTGGTCGGACACAGCCTGGGCGAGCTCGCCGCCGCCTACAGCGCGGGCGCCCTGACACTCGAGGACGCCGTGGCGGTGGTGTGCGGGCGCGCCCGGGCGGCCGTACCGCTGGTCGGCAAGGGCGGCATGCTCGCCCTGGAGGTCCCGCACACCCGGGCGCAGGAGCTGCTGGAGCCGTATGCGGGGCGGCTGTTCGTCGCGGCCGTCAACAGCGGGCAGTCCACAGCCGTGTCCGGCGACGCGGAAGCGCTGAGCGACCTGCTCGGCCAGTGCCAGGAGCTGCAGATCCCGGCGCGGCGGCTGTCCACCCCCTTCGCCTCGCACACCCCCCTGATGGCAGCGCTGCGCGACGAACTGCTCGACCGCATCCGCACCGTCCGGGGCACGCCGGCCGCGCTGCCGCTGTACTCGACCGTGACGGCACAGCCCGTGCCGGGAGACCGGCTGGACGCCGGGTACTGGTACCGCAACCTCAGTGAACCGGTCCGCTTCGGCGACACGATCCGCCGGATGCTGGACGACGGATACCGCTACTTCGTCGAGCTCAGCCCACACCCCTCGCTCGGCTCCGCCGTCGAAGCGGTCGCCGCCGAAGCCGGAATCGACGCGGTGAGCATCGCCTCCCTCCGCCGCGAGGAGGGTGCTCACGACGACCTGCTGCGCAAACTGGGGGAGTTGTACACGGCCGGGCACACCCCCGACTGGCAGGCTCTCTTCCCGGCCGGGCGCCGCGTCGACCTGCCCACGTACGCCTTCGCCCGCGAACGCCACTGGCGCACGCCGGCCTCCCCGGCGGGTGGCCTCTCACCGCTGCTGGGCACGCACATCGAGGCCAGCGACGAGGCGGACCGCCACATCTTCCAGACCGAGATCGACCTGCGCGACGGCCGCTTCGCCTATCTCACCGACCATCGCGTCACCGGTGAGGTCTGGCTGCCCGCCGCGGCCTTCCTGGACATGGCGCTGGAGGCCGTATCGGCGGTGGAGGGCGGCGGCGAAGTGGTGCTGGCCGACGTCCGGTTCGACCAGCCGCTGCGTCTGGACGCACAGCGGCCGGTGCGGCTGCAACTGGTCCTGCGGCCCGCCGAGGACGGCTCGCGGCACTTCACCATCGCCTCGGCCGCGGCCTCCGCGCGCTGGGAGCGGCATGTCACCGGGCGGGTCACCGCGGTGAGCGGCGACCGAGCGACAGAGGAGCGCGAAACACCGGCTGCCGTGCGCGACCAGTGCGGCCAGGAGGCCGACCTGTCATCCGTCTACGCCCAACTCGCCGCCCTCGGCATCGACTACGGCCCGGCCTTCCGCGGTCTGGAGCAGGGCCGTTTCGGGGACGCGGCCGCGTGGGGAAGGCTTGCCCTGCGGCCCGCCGCCGGTCATCTGCTGCATCCGGCCGTCCTCGACGCCGCCTTCCACACGGCCGCTCTGCCGCACGACACTCCCGCGGGCCGGGCCTTCGTACCCGCCGCAGCCGGACGGCTGCACTTCACCGGACGCAGGACGTCTCCCGTATGGACGACCTGCCGACTGCGCTCCGTGGACGGCGACAGGGCAACCCTCGACCTGCGACTGCACGACGAGGACGAGCAACTCGTCCTCGCCGTCGAGGAGTTCGAGCTCGCCGCGCTCTCCCCACTGGACGGCGCACTGTTCGAGACCCGCTGGCAGTCCCGCCCGCCCGCCAAACAGGCGCCCACCCAGGGCAGCTGGCTGATCCTCGCCGACGAGACGGGCGTCGCAGCCGAACTCGCCTGCCGGCTCGACGCGGCTTCGGTGCCCCATGTGATCGCCTACCGGGGCGAGGCATACGACGTCCAGGGCCCCGGCCGGTACCTCCTCGACCCGGCCGATCCGCAGCACCTGACCCGCCTGTTCGACGACGCCTTCGCGGACGCGGCACCCGAGCGCATCGTGCAGCTCTCCGCGCTCGACGCCCCGGCGATCGGCGATGCGCGCACCGCGCGGGAGGCGGCGCGGCTGTGCTGCCTGAGCACCCTGCACCTGGTGCGGACGCTCACCGACCGGGCGCAGGGCCCGGCACCCCGCCTGTTCACGGTCGTCCGCGGCAGCCAGGCCGCCGGCGACAGCACCCACGTGACCCGTCCCGAACAGGCCCTGGCCTGGGGCTTCGGCCTCGCCCTCGCCCAGGAGCACCCGGAACTGAGGACCACCCTGATCGACCTGCCGCCCACGGACGGCCTGGACGCCTTGTGGACGCAACTGCGGTACGCCGACGACGAACGCCTGCTCGCGCTGCGCGGCGCGGACCGCATGGTGCCGCGTCTGGCCCGCACCCGTCCGGACGACGGCGCCCGCGACGGCGCCGCCCCGGACGGCGTCCACCTGATCACCGGCGGTCTCGGCGGCCTCGGCCGGGTCGTCGCCGAGCAGTTGACACGGCGCGGCGCCCGGCGGCTGGCCCTGCTGGGCCGCAGCGCGCCGACGCCGCAGGCATCCGACTGGATCCAGGGACTGGAAGAGCGCGGCGTCACCGTGCACGTCGTCCGTGCCGACGTGGCCGACCGCGCCGGCCTGACGGCCGCCCTGGACGCCGTACGACGAGAAGCCGGACCGATCACCACGGTCGTCCACACCGCGGGCGTCCTGGACGACGCCACCGTGACGAACCTGAGCGACGAACGCGTCCTGAACGTCCTGGCCCCGAAGGTGCTGGGCACCACCCTGCTCACCGAACTCGTTCCCGAGGCCGAAAACCTCGTCCTGTTCGCCTCCGCGGCGGGCCTGCTCGGTTCGGCCGGCCAGAGCCCCTATTCGGCGGCCAACGCCTTCCTCGACGCCTGGGCCCACCACCTCTGCCTCGCCGGGAGGCGTGCGCTCAGCCTGGACTGGGGCGCGTGGACCGGCGTCGGCATGGTCGCCGCCGACGCCACCCGGGCAGCGGAAACCAGCCGCTCGGGCCTCGTCGCCTTCACTCCCGCCGAGGGCGGCGAGCTGTTCGACCGCGTCCTGGCCACCGAACGCCGCCAACTCGCCCCCCTCGCCCTGGACTGGGAACTGCTCGCCCTCGACCCCGACGCCGCCCGCACCCGCCCCCTCCTCGCCGACCTGGCCACCGTCCCCACGGGCACGCACGGTTCCGACGACCTGGTCAAGCAGGTGTTCGCGGCGACAACGCGCGAACAGCGCACGGAGCGGCTCGAGGCATATGTGCGCGCCAGGGTCGGCCAGGTCTCCGGAGGCACTGTCGAGGCCTCCGCCACCACGGCCCTGAAAGAACTGGGCCTGGACTCCCTCATGCTGGTGCGGCTGCGCAACGCCTTCGCCCGCGAACTGGGCGCCGAACTCCCGTCCACCGCGGTCTTCTCCGCCACCGACATCCGAGGCCTCGCCCAAGCCCTGGCCACGGCCCTGCCCGAACACAGCACGGTGGCGCCCCGGACCGAAGCGGCCACCGAAGTGCCGGACAGCGAACTGCGCCCGGCCACCCGTGACGTCGTGCGCCTGCTGCGCAGCGCCCGCCCGGACATGCCGGCCGCGGCCCATGCCGTCGGCCTCGCCGTACGGCTCACCGCCCCGACCACCCGTGCCACGCTCACCAGCGTCCTCACCCGCCTGGCGGCCCGGCACGCGGCCCTGCGTACCGCGATCGTCACCGGCAGCGAGGGAGTCAGGCAGCTGCGGGTGGAACGGGAGCCCGCTCGGCCGCTGCTGCGTTGGACGGCCGTACCCGCAGCCGATGCACTCGACGCCGCAGACCGGCTGAGCCGGCTGCTCGAGCCCCCGTTCGACCTCGCACAGCCCCCGCTGTGGCGGTTCGAACTCCTGGACGGCTCAGAGCGCGGCCAGATCCTGCTGTACGGCGCCCATCACGCGGTCAGCGATCTGCAGTCCCTGCTGCTGGTGGCCGCCGAGCTCGACACCGAACTGTCCGGCACCGCCCTCACGGGCACGGTCACCAACCGTGACCTGGACCTGTTGATCGAGGCACAGCAGCCGGGGGAGGGCCCCGGAACCGGTGCGGCCGAGTGGCGCGAGGCCTTCCACGGCAGTGAGCGCCTCGACCTGACGCTCACTCACCCGCGTCCGGCCGCACGCTCGTACCGGGCCGGCAGCGTCAGCGTGGCGATCCCCGACGGCCTCATGGCACGGGTGTCGGCGGCCGCGAGCAGCCTCGCCGTCACACCCGCCGCCTTCTGCCTGGGCACCCTGACCGTGCTGCTGGCCAGGCTGCGGGAACGGGAACGGTTCGTCCTCGCCGTGCCGGTCGACACCCGTATCCACGCCGACGCGTTCGACGCGGTGGGCTTCTTCGGCGTACCGGTGCCCTTCCCCGCCGAGGCGAGGGCGCGGGAGCGGATCGAGGACGTACTGCGTCGCACCGACAGCCGCCTGGAGAAGATCCTCGCGAAGGGCGCGATGTTCTCCGACGTCCTGCCGGTGCTGGCCAAGCAGGGCCTGTACCGGCCCGACGCGCCGCTGGTGGAGGTGTACTTCAACTACGTCCGGGCCGCGGGCAGCCTCACCGGACTGGACGTGCTGCCGGTGGGGACCGGCTACTCCGACCTCGACCTCATGATCACCGTGACGCCGGAGGCCGGCCGCATCCGGCTCGACCACAACCTCGACATCCTCGACACGGCCACGGTCGCCGGGCTGGGGGAGGAGCTGGTGCGGCTGCTCGCACAGACGGCCGAGGACGCCTCGCGGCCGGTGGGTACGACGCCTGCCGTCGAACGGCCCGCCTCCGGCGAAGAGGCTGCCGCGGCAGACGTCTCGCGCCCCGCCCTCGCCCTCGCCGCCACCTTCGCCCTCGGCCACCTGCCCTCGATGTGCGAGGCGGCCCTCGACGACGGGGCGCCGAACGGCACGGCGACGACCATCGCGGAAGCCCCGTACCACCAGGTGCTGGCCGCCCTGCGGGATCCTGCGGGTGTCTACGCCGACCCGGCGACGGCAGTGGGCGTGGTGCTGCTGCGGGCGGCGGACCTGGAGCGGTTCGGGCCGGTGGACGACGCGCTGCTCGCCGAACTGCGCACCGCCTACCCCACCGCCCTGCGGGCCCTGGCCGACCGCACCCGAAAGCCGATGATCGTCGGCTTCCTGCCCGCCGCACACACCCCGGAGCGCCTGCAGCGCTGGGAGCGCGAACTCGCCGCCGAACTGGCCGAGTTGCCCGCAACAGCCGTACTCGGCCCGGACGACTGGACCAGCCGGCACCCCGTCGAGGAACGCTTCGACGAACGCACCGAGCGCCTGGCCCACCTCCCCTTCACCCCCCACTTCCAGGCGGCCGTCGCCCTGCGCCTCGCCGAAGTCGTGCGGGCAGTGCGCCGCCCCGCGCCGAAGGTGATCGCGGTGGACGGCGACGAAACCCTGTGGGGCGGGGTGGCCGGGGAGACAGGCCCCGGCGCGGTGGACCTGAGCGGTCCCCGGGCCCTGCTGGCCCGCAGGCTGCTCCAGTGGCGCACGGCCGGCGCGCTCCTGGTCCTGGTCAGCAACAACGACGAGGACACCGTGCGAGCCGTCCTGGACCGCCGGGACAGCCTGCTGAAGGCGGAACACTTCAGCGTGCTCTCCGCCGCCTGGGGCCCCAAGCCGGACCGCCTCGCCGAGGCGGCGCGCACGCTCAACCTCGGCCTGGACAGCTTCCTGTTCCTCGACGACAACCCCGCCGAGATCGCCAAGGTCCGCTCGGCGCTGCCCCAGGTGCTCTCGGTCACCTGCCCGCCGGCCCCCGAACTCGAGGCGTTCCTCGGCCGTTTGTGGCCGCTGGTGCCTTCCGCGGCGACGTCCGAGGACGCGCTGCGCGCCCGCTTCTACGAACAGGAACGGGAGCGGGACACCGCACGCGAGCAGGCCGGATTCGAGGAGTTCCTGGCCGGGCTGCACCTGGAGGTCGACATCCGGCCCCTGACCGCCACCGACGTCCCACGGGCCGAGCAACTGGTGCGCCGCACCAACCAGTTCACCCTCCACCCGCGCTCCGACGACGGCCTCGACGTCGCCCGCTGGCGCGAGCACGGCGAGGTGTGGACGGCGGCAGCCCGGGACCGCTTCGGCGACTACGGCCAGATCGCCCTCCTCGCCCTGCGTGCGGACGGCGACCGACTCGACGTTCTGGCCTGGCTGATGAGCTGCCGTGCCCTCGGCCGGGGCGTCGAGGAACGCCTGCTGCAGTGGCTCGCCGACCGCGCCGAGGAACTCGGCTGCAGCAAGGTCCGGCTGACCGCGCAGCGCACCGGACGCAACGCACCGGCCCGCCGGCTGCTGGCCGCCCTGGGCGGGGGAGCGCAGGACGACGAGTGCCTGGAGTGCGTCGCCACGCCCGAACACCTGCGGGCGTTCCGCTCCTGGCAGCAGTGACCGGTGACGAAGCACAGCAAGAGGAAAGGAACCGCGGAAATGGTTGCCGACATGGTGAAGGGCACTCATGCGTGAGACGAACGAGGACGCGTCAGCGTACGCAGGTCAGCGGGCGACGGCGGAGTCGATCGAGCGCGGCGGCGGACTCGGCGTGAGCGACCTGCTGGCGAGGGTCGTGCCGGCTGCCGTGCCCGCGCACTCCGCCACCGCCGCGGACGGGCCGCTCGACACGGATCCGTCCCCGGATGTCGACCTGCTGGCCGCCGTCATCGCCGCGGCGGCAGGCCGCCATCTGCCCGGGGGGCATCTCTCGCCCGACGCCGACTTCTTCGACGCCGGCGGCAGTTCCGTGAACGCGGTGGAACTCGTGGCGGAGCTGGAGGAGGAACTGGGCATCGAGGTCGATCTGGACGAGGTGTTCGCCGACGCCCGCCCCAGCAGCCTCGCCCGCCGCTGGGCCCGGCTCCCCGGAATCAGGGCCGTCGCCCCCACGGTCACCACCGCGGGAGACCCGACGGCCGGGACGGCACCTGCACTGCCCGTCCCCTCTCCTCGCACACCACCGCCCCCGGTCGCCTGGTTGTCCGAGCCCGACCGCGCGCCGCACAGCACCGCCCGCCGTGAGGACCTCGACCAGATCCTGGCCGACCTCGCCCTCGCCGACCGCCTCCCGTTCATCGCCGCCCCGGAGCCCCTGCCGCATCGCCGGATCCTGCTCACCGGCGCGACCGGCTTCCTCGGCAGCCACATGCTCCTGGACCTGCTGCGCCACAGCGACGCCCATGTGTACTGCCTGGTCCGCGCCGCCGACGAGGAAGCGGCCCACACCCGGCTCGGCGAGGCACTGCGCGGCTACCGGCTGCCCTGGTCGACGGAGGTCCGCCGCCGCATCACCGTGCTGCCCGGCGACATCCGCAGTCCGCACCTCGGCCTGAGCGAGGAACGGTGGAACCAGCTCGCCCACGAGCTGGACGGCATCGTCGGTGTCGCCGCGGCCGTGGACTTCCTGCGCGGCTACCAGTCACTGCGCGCCGGCAACGTCCTCGGCACCCTCGCCCTGGCCGAACTGGCGGCCGCCGGCCGCCCCAAACCGCTGCACCACATCTCCTCCATCGCCGTCTTCAACGAGGTCGGCATCACCTCCATGGGCGAGGACGACCCCCTGGCCCACGCCGACCGCCTCATCGCGGGCTACGACCAGACCAAATGGGCCGCGGAGGTCGCGCTGCGCCGCGCCCGCGACCACGGCCTGATCGTCACCGCGCTGCGCCCGGGCGGCATCGGAGGCCACACCAAGACCGGCGCCTACAACCCCCAGGACCTCTCCAGCGGCCTGGTGTCGGCCTTCGGCCGCTTCCGCACCGTGCCCGCCTTCCGCCACCTCAACGTCGCCCCGGTGGACTGGGTCAGCCGGGTCGCCGTCGGCGTCATCTGCGAACCCGACGCCTGGGGCTTCGACTACAACCTGACCGGCGTGCCCAACACCCTCGACGACGTCGTACAGGACATGGCCCTGGGCGGCATGCACGTGCGGGTCAAGGACTGGGACGACTGGCGCACCGACACCCTGGCCCGTCTGCAGGCGGATCCGGTCCCCGAACTGACCTTCCTTTCCCGGGTGTTGCAGAGCCCCACCGCACTCAAGCTGTGCGAGGCGACACTCACGGGACCCGCGGCCACCGGCGAACGCACCGCCCACCTCGTCGAGGCCCTCGGCCTGCCCCCGGCCACCCGCTATGACGCCCGCGCACAGCTGAAGACCTTCGAACGGCTGGCGGGCGACGGTCTGGCCCGGCTGCCGCACAAGGACGACCAGCCCTACCTCTGGTTCACCGAGACCACCGAGGGCCGGCTGGGCCCGGTCGCAGCCGCCGCCGACACGCCCTGCGCGATGACCCTCACCCTCTCCATCGCGAGCATGCACCAGCTGGTCACCGAGCGCCGCATCGACGTACGCGGACACCTCACCTGCCCGGCCGTACACCCCGGCCCGCTCACCGTGGAACGCGGCGACGTGTGGATCCGCCCCGAGGAGGGCATCCCCGAACACCACGGCCTGACCCACCAACTCCTGCGCTACCGGCTGCTGTTGCGCGACCCGGACGGCGGCAGCTGGTGGCTGGAGGGCCGCAAACACGCCCGCGCCCGCCGCGACCTCTGGCGCCAGACCCGCGCCCTGACCGTCCGGATCGGACGCGAGGGCGAACCCGCCCTGCTGGCCGGCGAGTTGGTCGTACCGGCGGACAGCTACGTACGCGACCAGATCGACGGCATCCAGGTCGATCCCCGTCTCACCGGCCGGGAGCAGCGCGCCGCCAAGCTGACCTGGCTCGCCTGGTTCGGCCTCCAGATGGGCCGCGGCCTGCTCGGCCCCTTCACCCGGGCCGCCGCCGACCTCCTCGACCTGCGCCGCACCCCGCACCCCACGGAGCACAACCGATGATCTTCAAGGCGACGAAACCCACCACCAGGCCGGCCCTCCGCAAGGTCAGAACCACCCCCACCCTGCGCCCTCTGCACCACCGCCTCGACCCGCGGCGGGTCGAGGAGATCCCCTTCCACGCCCCGGACGGCGTCCGCCTCGGCCTGACCCGCGTCGACACCGGCGAGCGGGACCGCCCCGCGGTGCTCCTGCTGCACGGCCACACGGCCTCCGCCGACATGTTCCTGCTTCCCGAGATCCGCAACCTCGTCGACGTCCTGCTCGACGACGGCTACGAGCCATGGCTGCTGGACTGGCGCGGCAGCTGCCGCCTGCCCTACAACGCCACCGGCCGGAAATACACCTACGACGACGTCGCCTTGTACGACATCCCCGCGGCCGTCTCCCACATCCGCGCCCGCATCGGCGAGGCCCGTCCGCTGTTCGCCGTGGCCCACTGCATCGGCGCCCTGACCCTTTCCCTGAGCATGACGGCGGGCCTGGTCCCGGGCCTGGCGGGCGTGGTCGCGCAGGGCGTGTTCCTCACCCCGAAACTCGCCGGCCGCACCTCGCTGCTCATGTCCCTGGCCGCAGAACTGCTGAAGTCCCGCCTCGACCACATCCCCGTCGACTTCCGCACGGTGGGCCTGCGGTCCAAGTACACGCCCCTGTTCGCGCTGGCCTCCCGCAAGGCCGACTGCCCCGACCCCACCTGCCAGATCCTGCACCACTCCGCATGGGGCACCGGCGCCTCGCTCTTCGTCCACGAGCACCTGACCGAGACCACCCACAACCGGCTCGCCGAACTCCTCGGCCCCGCACCCCTGTGGATCCTGCCGCACCTGCGCCGCATCGAACTCGCCCGCACCGTGGTCCGCTGGCACGACACCGACCACCGCTACGCCGCCCTGCCCCCCAACGCCCTGGACGCGGCCGGCCGCATCGACACCCCGCTGCTGCTCCTGGCGGGCAGCGACAACGGCCTGTGGCTGGACTCCCAGCAGCTGTGCCGCGACGTCCTCGCCCGCCGCCACCCCCACCTGGACGTGACCTACACCGAGATCCCCGGCTACGGGCACCTGGACACCTTCCTCGGCCGGGGCGCCGCTCTCGACGTCTTCGGGCACATCCTGGACTTCCTCGGCGAACGCCGGTGACGAGGGCCCCGCCGACCGCTAACGTACTCGCCAGTAACCGCACTGTATCCAGGAGGCACGATGCCGCAGCTCGAAGTCGACGGCGCAGCGCTGACGTACGACGACGAGGGCCCCCGCGACGGCGACGGCGTGCCCCTGGTGTTCATCCACGGCTGGACGGCGAACCGCCACCGCTGGGACCACCAGATGGCGCACTTCGCCGAGAAGCGCCGGGTGATCCGCCTCGATCTGCGCGGCCACGGCGACAGCAGCGGCGCGGGGGTGCCCACCGTCGCGGAACTGGCCGACGACGTCCTCGCCCTCCTCGACCACCTGGAGGTGGAACGGGCTGTCCTCGTGGGCCACTCGATGGGCGGCATGATCGCGCAGACCATCACCCTCGACCACCCCGAGCGCGTCGAGCGCCTCGTCCTGGTCGGCTCCATCGCCCGCATGACCTACAGCCGCGGCCGGGGCCTGCTGATGGCGGCTTCGACGCTCGTCCCCTACAAGCTGTTCGTCGCCACCAACATCCAGCGCGCCTTCGCCCCCGGCTACCCGCGCGAGGAGGTCCGCGCCCACATCAAGGCGTCCGCCGCCACCCCGCGCGAGGTCGTCATGACGCTCTACGGCGCCATGCGCGCCTTCGACGTCCTGGACCGGGTCGGGGAGATCCGCGTCCCCACCCTCCTGATCCACGGCTACCACGACATCCAGCTGCCGGTGCGGCAGATGCTGCGTATGGCCAAGGCCTACCCGGACGCCGAGGTCCGCATCATCGACGCCGGTCACGAACTGCCGCTGGAGAAGCCGGCGGAACTGACCACCGCCCTCGAGCGGTTCCTCGCCCGTGGGTGAGGTGATCAGCGGGCCAGCCGGGCCCGGACACCGCCGACCGCGGCGGCGGGCCGGGCCGTGGCCCGCACGGACCGGCGTACCAGATGGGCATCGCGCCGCAGATCATGGGCGGCATGACGGCCACGCCACGCCAGCGAGGGAGCACCTGCGGTGTCGTCGGCCGCGATCAGCAGACCGCCGAGCATCGACAGGTTCTTGAGGAAGTGGATGCGCTGCTGGGCGCGCTCCTCGGGGTCGTCCGCCTCCCAGAAACGGTGCCCCGCAAGCGTGGTCGGCACCAGCGTGGCCGCGATGGCCAGCGCGGCCGGCCTGGGCAGCCGGCCGCTCGCCAGCAGCAGACCCGCCACCACCTGCACGGCCCCGTTGAGCCGTACCACCTGCTCGGTGCGGTCCGGCAGGAGGTCGACCCGCTCGGTGACCGGCTGGACGACGGGCTCGGCCACGGCGGCGACCTCCTCGGGAGCGCGCAGCGTGTTCAGCCCGCCGGAGACGAACATGGAGGCGAGCATGGGGCGGCCGACCAGACGCAGAAGACTCATGACCTTCTCCAAGGGGTGGGCGCGTGCAGAGACCCTCCGGGTTCCCGCGCCGCTGTGGTCGATGCCACGTCACCGGACGGGATGCGGGCATGTTCCTGCACGAGGTGGCGAGCTACCGTTTTTCACAAGCCCTTGCTCTCTCCCCACGCAGTACGGACGGCCCCCGCAGTGCTCGCAGACCTCTCCCCGCTCATCGCGGCGACCGCGCAGTGGCTGACCTGCGCCTACCCCTCGGGCGGGGGCGCGCTTGCCTCGGCCCTGTGCGAAGTGCAGGCCCGGCAGGCCGTGACGGTCGCGGCCTGGCTGCGCTACCCCACCCCGGTGGACGCCGCCCTGGTCGGCATGGCGGGCCCCGGAGGATCCGCCCGGCTCGACTGGATCACCGGCGCGGACGACCCGGGCGACCAGGACACGGACGCCCACGCCTGGCGGACCTGGGTCGACGAGGTCGTGGCCAGCTGGGCGGCCTGTCTGCTGAGCGACCCGGAACTGGCCGGCCGTGCGGTGGCCGCTCTCGCCGAGAGCAGCCATACGGCCCGAACGCCCGCCGCGTTCCGGCGTCTGGTGGCCCCCGACGAGAGCGACCGGCGGGCAGCGGCCCTGCTGCGCCACCCCGACCTGCTCGCCCCGGTGACCGCGCTCCATCAGGACCAGCTGATGACCCTGCTCAAGCCGGGACAGCCCGCCTGAGCGCAGGCGGCCCGGGTGGCGGGCGTCCCGTCACGCGTGCTTGCCGCGCCCGCTCAGCGCGTCCCGCATCCGGTCGACCAGCCCGGCCCCCGGCGCCAGCAGCTTGTTGGCCGGAGGCTTGTTCGGTGCGGAAGGGTGCGGCCGGGTCGGCGCCAGCTTCTTGGCCTGGCGGACCTTGTCTCCCAGTTCGTCGAGAGCCTGCGCCGAGCATGCCGTGCGCAGCTGGGGAAAGAGGTTCTCCTCCTCGTCGGCGATGTGCGCGCGTACCTCGCTCATCAGCCTTCCGACGAGACGGTCGAACTCGGCGTCGCCCGCGTCGCAGCTCTCCAGGTCCTTCATGATCCGCTCGGCGGCGGCGTGGTCCTCGATCTCCCGGTCCGCCATGGTGTTGCCGTTGACGAGGTGTTCCCGTACCGCCGGGTAGAGGTACTCCTCCTCGGCCACCGAGTGCCGGACCAGTTCCATCGTGGCCTGGTCGGCGTACACCTTGCGCGTCTTGTCACCGGACGGCAGCGACTCGATCCGGCCGAAGAGCTCCTCGACCTCCCGGTGATCGGTCATCAGTTCGTCGATGACGTTTCCACCGTGTCCCATCCTGTCCACCTCCAGCCAAGAAGCGGCGGCTCCCCGTCCGGATCCGCCGGAGCCCCGAGTGCCCCGTCCCGCAGCGGGTTAACGGTGTGGGAGGCCGACTTGTTGGAACTCGCACCGAGACACACACGTACCTGGAAGACCTCGGGAGGCCGGTGTGGCGGACGCGGTGGACGAGGCGCTCGGAAGGGTGGTCAGGGAGGTGGCCGCCCGCGCGGAGCGGATATGGGAGGTGGCCCTGGCCCTGCACGCCGACCCCGAGTACGGATTCGAGGAACACCGGGCGGTGCGGCTGCTGAGCGGCGAGCTCGAACGCGAGGGGTTCACGGTGCAGAGGGACCTCGCCGGACTGCCCACCGCCTTCGCCGCGCGGGCCGGAACCGTGCGCCGGCCGGCGGTGGCCCTCCTCCTGGAGTACGACGCCCTGCCGGGCCTCGGGCACGCCTGCGGCCACAACCTGATCGCCGCGGCCGGCCTCGGCGCCGCGCTCGCGGCACGCGCCGTCCTGGGGGACGGTGCCGGGTCCGTATGGGCCGTGGGCACGCCCGCGGAGGAGGGCGGCGGTGGCAAGGTCACCGAGACCGAGGCGGGTGTCTTCGACGACGTCGACGCCGCCCTGATGTTCCATCCCGGCGTCCACAACTGGCAGTGGGCGCCCCTGACCGCCCAGACGCAGTACCGCATCGGCTTCCACGGCCGCCCGGCCCACCCCACCGGGAACCCCACCGAGGGCATCGACGCCCTCGCGGCCCTCATCCAGCTGTTCAACGCCCTCGCCGCCATCGGCCCGCGCCTGCCGCAGGGGTCACACGTCCAGGGCATCGTCACCGACGGCGGCCTGGCGACGAACATCGTCCCCGAGTACGCGGAAGGCCTGTTCGGACTGCGCGCCGCGACCACCGCCGCTCTGGAGGACCTGGCGGGCGAGGTGCTGACCTGCGCACAGGGCGTGGCCCGCGCCATGGGCACGACCGTCACGTTCGGACGGGCCACACCCCGCTACGAGCACTTCCGCGACAGCGCGGCCCTGTCCCTGCGGTTCGCGGGTCACCTGGCCCGCGCGGGCATCGACCTCACGCCACCGGCGCCCGGCGTGTTCCTGGGCTCCTCGGACATCGGCAACGTCAGCGGACGCGTGCCCGCCATCCACCCCTTCGTCGCGATCATGGACCCGGACGGCTCCGACCACACCCCCGAATTCGCCACCGCGGCAGCCTCCGACCGCGCCCGCCGCGTGCTGCTCGCCGCGACGGAGGCACTGGCCTGCACAGCGGTGGAACTGCTGCTGTCGGCCGAACTGCGCGAGCAGGCCTGGCACGAGCACGGGGGCAGCGTCGCCACCGTGGCCCGGCACTGACACGCGCGGAGGGCGGGACGCGGCGTCGGCGATGCTCGGAGCGTGCGGCGCCTCCGGGGCGCCGGGGTGGAGATGGGCCGCGGCCCAATTGGCCCGCAGGGCGTTCGGCTCGGGCTGGGCCGGCAAGGCGCTCCCCACGCGACGGCACCCCATGCGCTCAGGGAGTGAGCAGCCGGTCCTGCTCCACCGGGGGCGTGCCGTCGTGCCAGGGCAGGGCCTTGCCGAAGCGCACCAGCTCGCCGTAGAGCGCCGGATCGACGTGCTCGGCGAAGACCAGGTCGAGCACAGCGCGAGCCGCCTGGGCGGGCGACTGCGCGTGGCTGTAGTCGCTGAACCAGGGCCGGGAGGTGGCGGTGTCGACCATGCCGGGGCACACGGAGGCGATCAGGGTGCCGGTGGCGAGGTCGCGCTCGCGGCGCTCGGCGGCCAGCGCGCGGACGGCGGCGACCTGGGCGACCTTCGAGGGCACGTTCAGCCAGCGGGGCCAGCCCGCCTCCTCGGCGGTCTTGTCGTGGATCCGGCTGCGCCAGGACTCGACGGCGGCCTCGACCTGGTCGAGGCTCGCGCCGTCGAACAGATGGTGCAGCCGCGGGTCGAGGTGGCCGAGGGTGCCCAGGCTGCTGGCCACCACCAGCAGACGGCCGCCCGGGCGCAGGATCGGTCCGAAGGAGCGCAGGATCGAGTGGGTGGCGGTGTTGGAAACGTCGATGAACTCGTCGGCCCGTGCGGCCTGGGACTCGTCCGGCAGCACACGGGCGACCGCATTGGAGATCACCACGTCGACGCCGCCGTACCGTGCGCGCAGCTCCTCGGCGAGTGCGGTGACGGCGCCGGTGTCGCTCACGTCCAGGACGCGGCCCTGAACCTGGCTGACGGTGCCGGGCAGCTGTGCCACCGCGTCGGCGGCGTCCGCCACGCGCTGCTGGTCGCGGCCGGTGAGCAGCACCAGGTCGGCCGGGCTCATACGGGCCGCCAGTCCCTCGGTCAGTGCGCGGCCCAGCCCCTGGTTGGCGCCGGTGACAAGAGCGATTCGCGAAGCATTCATGCAGGCCACACTAAAAACGACCGGTCCATGCGTCCAACGAGAGTTGGGCACAGCTAGCATGCGTAATCGTCATGGACTTCACGGATGTGTCGCTGACCGCGCTGCGGGTCTTGCGGGCGGTGTCCGAACAGGGAACCTTCACCGCGGCCGCCGTATCGCTGGGGTACACCCAGTCGGCCGTGTCCCGGCAGATCGCCGCGATCGAACGGGCGGCAGGCGCGGAGCTGCTGGAACGGCGGCGCGACGGAGTACGCCTGACCGCGGCCGGCCGCGTCGTGATGCGCCGCGCGACGACCGTGCTCGACGAAATCGATGCGACCGCCCGCGAACTGTCCGGCCTGCCCGAGCAGTCCGGCACGGTCCGCCTGGGCTGGTTCCCCAGCGCCGGAGCCGTCCTGCTTCCCACGGCCCTGGCCATGCTGCGCCGCACGGACCCGGGGCTCGACGTCGTCAGCCGGGAAGGCACCACCCCGGCGCTGGTACGCGCCCTGCGCGCCGGCACCCTGGACCTCGCCCTCCTGGCCTCGATGCCACCGTTCCGTCCACCGGACACGGAGTCGCCCCCGCTCGCCCTGCAGACGCTCAGCGAACGTGCCCTGCAGCTCGCTGTGCCCGCCGGCCATCCCCTGGCCCGCGGCGACTTCGTCGACGTCGCCGACCTGCGCGGGCAGCGCTGGATCGGGAGCGCCGGCTCAGGCCAGGACCGGCTGATGGGAGTGTGGCCCGGCCTCGACGAGCGACCCGAGATCGCCCACACCGCCCGCGACTGGCTGGCCAAACTCCACCTCGTCGCCGCCGGCTGCGGCCTCACCACCGTCCCCGCGACACTCGCTTCCGCCGCCCCGCCAGGCGTACGCATCCTCCCGGTCCGCGGCGGACCCCAGGAACAACGGCGCCTGCTCCTGGCCCGTCTCCCGCACCCGCCCACCGAACCGGTCATACGTGTGGCAGCCGCTCTGCGGGCCGCAGCCCTCAACGCTCCCGGCGCGAACAGCTGACCGTCGGGCCCGCGCAGTGCGCGGACCCGACGCTGGAAGCCGTGATGCAGCCGACGCTATGCGCGGGGACGTTCGAAGGTGAGGAGGAGACCTTCGACCGCGCCGGGGCCGATGCGCCCCTTGACGTCGGCGGAGGTGATCGCCTTCAGGCCCCAGCCGTCCTCGGCATGCTTGTTGAGAACCTTCTCCAGCTTGTCGCTGTCCAGTGCGTCACCGATCAGCGACTCCCTGAAACTGACAACCTTGTACTCGTAGGTGTGGCCGTTGCTCATGCCTGCGTGCCCTCCGGTGTGTTGTTGCACTGCCCAGGGCCAGCCAATCATGCTGCGAGGCAGGTCACACCTGCGTGGGGGGCCGCGGGGGGGGGGGCGGGGGGGGGCCCCCCCCCCCCCCGGGGCCCCCCACGCTCAGACCTTGGTGAAGGTCCACTGCACGTTGGTACTGCTGTTCCCGGACCACTGCTTGGTCACGGAGCCCGAGGGCACGTCGCCGCCGCCGTCGAGGACGAGGCCGGTGGCGCGGTTGACGATCCAGTACCTGTTGCCGCCCTGGTACTTGAGCTGCCACTGCTGGCTGTTGCCACCGGTCCAGGTCGCCTCCAGGGCGGGGGACCCGTTCGTGGTGGCGCCCCCGCCGTCGGCGACCATGCCGTTGGCGCGGTTGACCAGCTTGTAGTAGCCGTTGCCGAGCTCGACGGCCTGCCACTGCAGGTTGGTGCTGCCGTTCCAGGTCCACTGCTTGAGGTTGGAGCCGCTGGGGACGTTCCCGCCGCTGTCCAGCACCAGCCCGTCGGTGACGTTGGTGATCCTGAACCACGCCGAGGGGTCGAGCTGCACCTTCATCGACACGACGGCGTCGTTGTTGCCGGTGACACGCAGGTCGGCGTTGTCGGCGTCGAAGGTCCAGGCGGTGCCGGTGAAGTTGTCACCGGAGTAGCCGATGACCTGGTAACCGGGGGCCGGCTTCAGCGAGGACAGGCTGCGGCTGGGCAGGCCGGCGAGCGCCAACTGGTCGGCGGTGTAGGAGCCGAGCTGGAGCAGGGAGGAGCCGCCCGAGTAGTTGACGTCCTGGTAGACCACAGCCCCGGACAGCGGCTGCAGGGCCGGGATCTGGCCGGAGAAGGTCAGCTTCACGACGTAGGCCAGGGCGGAGAACGGCGCCGACGACGACGGCAGGGTCACGTGCAGCCCGGTCGAGTCCTGCGTCGGCGTGGGCAGGTCCGTGTAGCTGCCGGCGGTAGAGTTCAGCAGCTTCGCCGAGGTCAGGGAACTGACGTTGATCCGGACCGAGTTGAGCGTCGATATGGTCAGTGTGCTTCCCGGCCAGCCGAGGACCGTGGCGTACAGGACGGTGTTGTTCTTGTTCCGGGTGAAGCGGATGTCCTGTGCCGTTCCGACCTGCGGGGCGGTGAAGGCGCCGCCGCCCATGTGCGTGGGGCCTTCGCCGTACGTGGTCCAGGCCCGCGTCGAGTAGACCGACTCGCCGAAGCGGCGCAGGTAGTCGCCGATGCCGAGGAGGATGTCCTTCTGGGCCTGGGGGATGGTGCCGTCCGCCATCGGGGCGATGTTGAGCAGCATGTTGCCGTTCTTGCTGACCCGGTCGATCAGTGAGTGCAGCATCTGCTGGATGCTGTAGTAGCCGATGCCGTTCGTGTAGCACCAGCTGGAGCTGGAGATGCTGTCGTCGGTGAGCCAGTAGGGAGCGGTGATGTCCCCGGGGCCGCCGCGCTCGTAGTCGAAGACCTCGCCGTGGCCGTTCAGGCCGTCCTTGTAGGTGGCGACGACTTCGCGGCCCCACGCCTGGGCCTGGTTGTAGTAGTACGACAGGAAGTTCAGGAGTTGCGTCTGGTCGACCTTGTTGAGGTCGAAGTCCTGCCAGATGATGTCGGGCTTGGCGAGGTCGATGACCTCTTTGAGCTTGTCGTACCACAGCTGGTTCTCGGCCGTGGTGCCCAACTGCCCGTACAGCTTCTGGAGGCTCGGGTCGGACTGCGCGGGCACGTGGTCGTAGTAGCCGTTGAAGTGGAACGCGTGGTGCATGGCCACCAGGAGCTTCAGCCCCTTGGCGCGGATGGAGTCGGTGAACAACTGGAGCAGGTTGAGCTGGGGGCCCTTGGCGGCCGAGTTCCACTCGTTGACCGAGCTGTTCCACATGGAGAATCCGTCGTGGTGCTCGGCGACCGGGCCGGCGAACCGGGCGCCGGCGTCGACGAAGAGCTGCGCCCACTCGTCCGGGTCGAAGTTCCCGCCCGCGGACTTCAGTTTCGGGGCGAACTTGTTGAAGTTGCCGTTCAGGTCCTTCGCGCCGTTGATGAAGTTGTGGTACGGCCACACCGACGGGTCGCCGAACGTGGCGATGTGGTGCTGGTTGCACGCATCGCCGCTGATGTACATGCGGCGCGGATACCACTCGTTCCCATAGGCCGGAACGCTGAACACACCCCAGTGGTAGTAGATGCCGAACTTGGCGTCCTTGAACCACTCGGGAGCCGCGGTGTGCTGGTCGACCGAGGCCCACGTGGGGGTGTACGTGGTCGCGGCCCGGGCGGTGCCGGCGGCGAGGACGTTGCCTGCGACCGCAGTCGCCGCGACACCCGTGGCACTTGCCAGGAACTGGCGTCTGTTGATCATGGTGGTACCTCCGTCAGAGCTGTGGTGGGAGACCAGGGCCGGTGGTCGGTGGCGGGCACGTCCGGTGGCGGGAGCACGACGTGCGCGACGCAACCCGGACCGGACACGGTCGGCAGGTGACTGACTCGGCGCCACGGCGTACGGGCGACGAAGTCCGCGGCGCAAGCGGGTGGATGGAGCGCGTCACCGGCTGCGAACAGCAACGGACTGTGCGGACTCCAGGGAGCTCGTGGCAGAGCAGGTTCCTGACGACATGTCCTCACTCCGTTCCCGTACGGCAGCACCGCCGCGTGACCGTTTCGGCTCCGGGACTTCTTGCAGACCCCTGAGCCGCGTGGTGCCGGATGTCACGCATGAAATTGCGGCACTCACCCTGCCCATGTCAACGGTCGTGCAGGGATGAAAGCAGCTAGCCAACTGAGCTTTTGTTCCTTTTTGTTGGAGCTCCTTCCGATCTATTCCTCGATAGACATGGTATGTTTAACCGTCAGGCGTCAGTGGTCCCGGACCAGTTGCCGTGCCGGGAGGCACCCGGTCCTCCGGTCAGCCCCGGCATGGCCCAACGCGACCCGGCAGTGCGAGCGATGGACTGCGACGCGGGGGAGCGACGTACGCGCGGCTCACTGTGCTCGACCTCGTCGCGGCCGTGGGATCGTCTTGCGCCGGGCAGGACATCTCGCTCGTCGAGAAGAGGTGGGGCGGGAGGGTCGTCGCCACAGAGCCACGCCGTGTCAGCTCCGCGCCCCCCCATGTGGATGCTGCCGAGGCCGACCGGGCTGCGGCTGGACGGGGGCATCGCGGTGGATGAGGACGAGCCGCTCGAGCAGCCTGCCGTCAGAACGGTGAGCAGCGCGGGATGAGAACAGCGCTCGCCCGAGCAACTCCGCCGCGCCGCACCGTCAGCTCACGTAGCCCGAGGTGACTGGTCTATTGCGCCCAGCGTCCCATGGCCGGCGCGGTGCCGATCAGGCACTCGATGTCGGTCGGGAAGCCGACGAGGGCGTAGGCGGTCAGACGCAGATGGCCTTCAAGGCAGACCAGGTTGTCCTGCCTCTCGCCGACGAGGATGAGTGGCCGAAACCGCTCGCCTCTGATGAGCGCCCGGGCTGCGTCGACGAATGGTTCGTTGGGCACGTCGAACGCTCGCAGCCCTGCCCTAATGCGTGCGGCCGCGTCGACCGGCCGGCGGCTGTCACCCGACAGTTCGACCCAGTAGGAGTAGTCGACGTAGCGAACGCCGGCCGCCTCGCCGGCGGACAGGAGCGCCCTGGTCCACATGACCTGCTCGGGGAAGTTCTCGAACAGGTCGCGGTTCTCGCCGTACCCGCGCGTCGCAGCGAGCAGAGCGCGACGTGCGAAGTTCGCACCAGTGTCGGAGAGGTCCGGATGCGTCAGCAACTGCTCGGTCTGCTCGGCTGCCGCCAGATGGGCACGGAGGTTCTGGCCGAACCTCTGGCTGGACAGCTCGCCGCTCAAGAAGCAGGCGACCATCTCTTCCTCACTGCTCTTGCCGAGTACCTGCACGACCGTCAGCATAGAGTCGGCCTCGTTCGCCCGGCACCGGCCGGGCAATTCCGTCATTCCGTGCCACCGACCACCTTGATGGGGATGCCCGAAATCCCCAGGGTCTGCTCGACTCCCTGCGCGGTTGAGGGGTAAACGATGAGGTCTGGGGGCCGTGCTCGGACCGCCTTGGCTCAGCCCAGCGCGTAACCAGTGCAGAAGGGCGAAGGCTGCCTCGACGACCCAGCGCTTCTTGGCAAGGCCGCTGCCGTGTTCGGTGGCGCGGCGGGCGATGAGCGGGTGGAGGAACAGGGAGATGAGGACGCCGTCGACGGTGGAGTTCGTGACCACGGTGTGCATGTCGGTGGGGCTCTTGGCGGGCGGCAGGACCTGACCGGCGTCGACGGCGTCGGCGTAGCGCGCCCGCTGCGCGAAGAAGCCGACCTTGGGGTCCGCGGAGAAGATCTTCTGCCAGCCTGCGGTGAAGGTGACCGCGACCACCCAGGCCAGGGGGACGGCGATGACCCAGGCCCAGCGCGGCCGCCCGGACTTGACCAGGATCGTGGTGCACACGGTGACACCGACCCACCCCGGCGTGATCTTCTCCGGCAGCCCCCATGCCCCGGGCGACACGGCAGCGGATCGCATCAAAAGTCATTGATTCACCTGATAGTGAAGTAAGGGGGCATAGCGCTAAACTCCCGCAACCTACAACGTGGGGAGGGCCCGGGCATGCGGCGGTGGGCCGAGTTCGTTCTGCGTCATCGCAAGGCGGTTGTGGGGTTCTGGGGACTGGTGCTCGTCGCCGGCATCCTCCTGGCCAGTCGTACGACGGACCGGCTGACGATCGACTTCTCCCTGCCGGGCCAGCCCGGCACGGTGACGGCCCACCGCATCGAGCGGGCCTTCGGCAGCGGCGGTGACACGAACCCCTATCTGGTCTCGGTCACACTTCCCGCAGGGCAGACGATCACCGGTCACGAGAAGGACGTCGGACGGGCCTTCACGGCCGTCGGCGCAGCCGTCCCCGGCCTGCGGGTGATCGACGAGGCGAACACCGGGGACAAGGCGTTCCGCACGAAGGACGACCGCACGGCCTACGCCCTGGTGTTCTACCGGTTCAACCCGTCCCCCCGGCAGAAGCTGCTGACCGATCCGATCCGCTCGGCGGCGCAGCACGCCGTGCCGACGGGGTCCGCGGTCGGCGTGACGGGTGAGGACGTGCTGGCCTCCGGTGGCAACAACGGCGGCGGGCCGGGCGTCCTCGGGGAGACACTTCTCGGCGCCGTCGGCGCCCTGGCCGTACTCGCCTTCGTGTTCGCTTCCTTCCTGGCCTTGCTGCCGCTGGTGGTCGCCGCAGTGTCGATCCTCGCGACCTTCGTGATGCTGCTGCCGCTCACCTATGCGACGGATGTGTCGTTCATCGTGCAGTTCCTGGTCGCCCTCATCGGCCTGGGCGTGGCGATCGACTACTCACTGCTGTTCGTCACCCGCTGGCGCGAGGAGCGCGACCACGGCCGGGACAACCACGACGCGGTCGTCGTCGCGATGGAACACGCCGGGCACGCGGTGCTGTTCAGCGGCGTCACCGTCGCGATCGGTCTGCTGGCGCTGGTGGTCCTGCCGGTCCCCTTCATGCGGAGCATGGGCTACGGAGGAGCACTCATCCCCCTGGCAAGCGTACTGACCACGCTCACGCTCACCCCGGCGATCCTGGGCGGCATCGGGCCCAAGGTCGACTGGCCGAAGATCCGGCACGAGAACCGGGCCAGCCGTTTCTGGAGCCGGTGGACCGCTGCCGTCGTACGACGCCGCTGGATCGCCGCCGCCACCGCGCTGGCCGCCCTGTTCGCTCTGACCGGCGTCTTCCTCGGCATCAAGATCGGTCTCGCCTCCTCCGAGTCACTGGCCAAGAGCGGTCCGGCCTACGAGAGCCTGCAGACCCTGGAACGCGGCGGCGTACCGACCGGCGCCCTGACTCCCATGGAGGTCCTGGTCCGCACCGACCAGGCCCGCACGGCCGCCGCCAGGCTGGCCGGCATCGACGGTGTGAGCAGCGTGTTCGTGCCGTCAGGGCCGGCCGGCAACCGCGCCGGACAGAGCATCGTTGTCGTCATCCCCGACCACGAGACCGTGAACTCCAAGAGCGTGGGCGTGGTCAAGCGGGTCAAGACCGCCGCGGACGGCCTGCCCGGCGTCCTCGGCGTCGCCGGCATCGGCGCGGCACAGATCGACTTCCTGCACGCCGTCTACGGCAACTTCCCGCTGATGCTCACCATCATCGCGCTGCTGACGTACGTCCTGCTGGTGCGGGCCTTCCGCTCCCTGCTGCTGCCGCTCAAGGCGGTCCTGCTGAACCTGATCTCCCTCGCGGCGACCCTCGGGCTGATGGTGATCTTCTGGCAGGACGGTCACGGCTCCGACGCGGTCTTCGGCATCGCGGCCACCGGAGCGATCACCTTCTGGATCCCGCTGATGGTCTTCGCGTTCCTGTTCGGACTGTCCATGGACTACGAGGTGTTCATCCTCTCCCGCATCCGTGAGGAGTACGACACCGGCCGCTCCACCGACGCCGCCGTGATCGAGGGCCTCGGCCGCACCGGCCGGCTGGTCACCAGCGCCGCGCTGATCCTCTTCCTTGCCTTCGCCGCGCTCGCCTCCGGCCCCGGGACTGATCTGAAGACGCTGGCGACGGGCCTCGGTATCGGCATCCTGCTGGATGCGACCATCGTGCGGATGCTGCTGGTTCCGTCGCTGGTTTCGCTGTTCGGCCCGTGGAACTGGCAGCTGCCCGGCTGGGCGGCCCGCCTGCTGCGGGTGGCGCCGTCGTCTCCGCACCCGCAGACGCCCAGGGCACAGCAGCCCTCAAGCTGAATCCCGGCGGAGCAGGTGGCCGCCGTGCCGTGGATCCGTCAGGTGTCCAGGTCGGCGGCCTGCTCGTCGCCGCACGCCACGACCCGGGCCGTGGGCCACTGCACCAACGAGATCATCCCCATCACCCGGCGGATCAGATAGAAGGCCAGAGGCAGTTCCGCGAACGCGGCCAGTGCCGCCGACAGCCAGATCTCCGAGGTGCCGACGGCGAGAGACACGTCGAACCACGCGTCGCAGATCAACAGCAGGGAGGTTGCGAGAGCCGCCACGATGACGGCGTGGTGCCGCAGCCACCCGAGAAGCGCGGTGGACGCCATCGCGACCACGAGCAGGACGTCGAACCCCACCCACGTGACGCGCCAGTGGTGGACCTGGTACCCGGAGGGCAGCGTCACCCCCAGCAGCACGGTCCAGGGGACGAGACAGACGGCGCAGACGGTCAGCAGTTCCAGGGTGTGCCGCCGGTGCCGGCGTACCCGCTCGAGCAGATCGCCGTCCGGAGCCGGTGCGGCGGCCCGTATGCGGTTGCCGGTCTGTGTGTCGCTCATGTCGACTGATCCGTTCTCGCCTGTTCCGGGGTGACGCCGGTCGGGCTGCAGTGGCAGGCGTCCAGAGGTGGAACAGCAGTGCTGCCGGATTAATGCCCGTCGGGAGGACGACGGAAGGGGGCGCGAAGAGTCCTTTGCGAAGAACTCCTTGTGGTTGTTCGTGCGGGCGGGCTGTCGCGGCATCGCCACGCCTCCACAGCTTCCGGGTCGTGCGTGCGGCTTGACGGCCACGCCAGCGCTCGGTATCTACATGCCAGAGGATTGGTATGGACCAAGTCTGCGACTTCACGCGTCATCCCGGCGCCCACCCCCCCAGTGGAGGCAGCACATGCGAAGACCATCGGTACTTCTCACCCTGTTCACCGGGCTGCTTCTCCTGGTCCTGGCCCCGCCCGCTTCCGCCGCGGGCACCCCCAACGCCGCCTTCTCCAAGACGTCGACGTGGGACGGCGGCTACCAGGGCGCATACACCATCACGAACGCCGGCAGCAGCACCCTGTCCGGCTGGAGCGTCGAGTTCGACCTGCCCTCCGGCACCACCGTCGGCTCGTACTGGGACGCACTGCTCACCCAGAACGGCAGCCACTACACCTTCAAGAACCGTGAGTACAACGGCACCCTGGCGCCGGGCGCGTCCGCTTCCTTCGGATGGGTGTCCAACGGCACCGGCACGCCCACCGGCTGCAAGCTCAACGGGGCCTCCTGCACGGGTGGTTCCAGCACCGACACCACACCACCCAGTGTCCCGGCAGCAGTGACCGTCGGCTCCGCGACCGCGTCCTCCCTCACCGTGCGATGGAGCGCCGCCACCGACGACTCAGGATCCGTCGCCGGTTACGAGATCTCACGCGACGGCGGCACGCCCGTCACCGTGACCGGCACCTCCTACACGGCCACCGGCCTGCAGGCCGCCACGACTTACGCCTTCCGCGTGCGGGCCCGCGACGCCGCGGGCAACGTGTCCGCCTACTCCGCGGCCGTCAGCGGCACCACCTCCGCCGGCGGTCAGCAGCCGAGCGGCGGCCTGTTCACCGCCCCGTACATCGACATGGGGGCGTGGCCCACGCCGAGCATGCCCGACATGGCCTCGGCGAGCGGCGTGAAGAGCTACACGATGGCCTTCATCACCGCCTCCGGCTGCAAGGCGATGTGGTTCAACGAATACGACCCGCGCGACGGCTGGGCCAAGGACCAGATCGACGCCATCCGGGCCGCCGGGGGAGACGTCAAGGTCTCCTTCGGCGGCGCCAGCGGAATCGAACTGGCCCAGGCCTGCGGCTCGGTGGACGCGCTGTACGCCGAGTACAACGCGGTGGTGACCGCCTACAGCCTGAAGTACGTCGACTTCGACATCGAGGGCGCGGCCACCGCGGACCCGGCCTCCGTCGCCCGCCGCTCCCAGGCCCTGGCGCGCCTGCAGCAGGCCCACCCGGGGCTGCGGATCTCGCTGACGCTGCCCGTCCTGCCGGAGGGGCTGACCTCCGACGGCCTGAACGTGGTGCGGTCGGCGCGCGACGCCGGAGTCGACCTGGACGTGGTCAACGTCATGGCCATGGACTACTACCGCAGCGTCGACTACGGCGACGCCGCCGTCCAGGCCGCACAGAGCACCTTCACCCAGCTGAAGTCGCTCTACCCGAGCAGGACCGACGCCCAGCTCTGGGCGATGGTCGGAGTGACACCGATGCTCGGACAGAACGACGACGGCCACATCTATGACCAGGCCGACGCCCGCCAGCTGGTCTCCTTCGCCCAGGGCAAGCACCTCGGAGAGCTCGCCTTCTGGGAGGCCACCCGGGATCGCAACGCCTGCACGGGCGCGCTCTATCAGTGCACCAACATCCCGCAGTCTCCCTACGAGTTCGCGAAGATCTTCGCCGCCTACACCGGCTGAAATGGCCACCGCACGCCGCCCCCGAGCGGGCGCGGGCTGTTTGACCGACGCAACAGTGCCGGTCGGACGCGACACGTCGCCGTCCGACCGGCCGGCACCGTCATGACGTAGATCACGCCAGGCTGCGGCTCGATCTTGGAATGCGCGGTCTCCCGCCGCTGCTGCACTGTTCATGGGCTGGCCCTGTTTGGGGGTGCGCAGGGCAATGGTGCTCGACGCGGCCGACCGTGGGATCTGGACGACCTCGGCGGTTCTCCGCTCCCTCGTCCCTGCACTGCTTGCGTTGAAAGGTTCACCCGCACCATGCCTCTGGCTCTCCTGGCCCTGGCTGTCGTCGCCTTCGGCATCGGCACCACCGAATTCGCCACGATGGGGCTGCTGCCCCAGATCGCCGACGGCGTCGGAGTGTCGGTGCCCCATGCCGGCAACCTCGTGTCGGCGTACGCGCTCGGTGTCGTCGTCGGCGCCCCCGTACTGACCGGCATCGGTGCACGCATACCGCACAAACGGCTCCTGCTGCTCCTGTCGGGGCTGTTCGTGGTCGGCAACATCGCCTCCGCGCTCGCACCCGACTTCGGTCTGCTCTTCGCCGCGCGTTTCCTGGCCGGGCTGCCGCACGGCGCCCTGTTCGGCGTCGGCGCGGTCGTCGCCTCCCGGCTGGTCGCCCCCGAGCGAGCCGCCCGCGCCGTCTCCAGGATGTTCCTCGGACTGACCGTCGCGAACATCGTCGGTGTGCCGGCCGGCACCGCTCTCGGTCAGCAGTTCGGCTGGCGGTCCGCCTACGCAGCCGTCGCCGTCATGGGCCTCGTCGCGCTCGCCGCGCTGGCCCTCTTCGTCCCCCACCAGCCACGAGGCAGCCAGTCCGGGATCCGGCACGAGCTGCGGGCGATGGGCAACAGGCAGGTCGCGATCGGCCTGGCCACGGCCGTGGTGGGATTCGGCGGGTTCTTCGCGGTCTACAGCTACCTGGTGCCGATGCTGACGCACCTGACGGGCATCTCCGACGCCTCGACCACCCTGGTCCTCGCGCTGTACGGCGTCGGCATGACACTCGGCACGCTGATGGCAGGCCCCCTCACGGACCGCGCCCTGCGCCCGACGCTCTACGGAGGTCTCGCCCTGCTCGGCGCAGCGCTGGTGACCTTCTACTTCACCGTCCACAGCACCGTCCCGGCCCTGGTGACGATCACCTTCATCGGTGCGATGGGTGCCTTCGTCACCACGCCCGTCCAGATGCTCCTCATGGCCAAGGCGAAGAAGGCGCCGACGATGGCCGCGGCCTCCAACCACTCCGCCTTCAACCTGGCCAACGCGGGCGGCGCCTGGCTCGGCGGACTGGCCATCTCGGCAGGCTGGGGCTGGGCGTCCCCCAACCTCGTCGGCGCCGCCCTCGCGGTGGCGGGCCTCGGCCTCGCCTTCACGGGCGGCCTCATGGACCGGGGCGGCCGGCACTCCGAGGTGATCACTTCCTCCGCGGCGGAAGCCTCGACGGAAACGGAACACGCCCCGTCAGCCGAACCGTCGGGAACCCCGGGCGAGCGGCGGTAGCGGCTGGTCTTCGGCGCCCCCTTTGCCGGCCGCCCGCAACAGTGAGCTGCCGCCCGCAACAGTGAGCTGTTGGCAACCCCAGAGACGGTCCCGGCGTGGTTGTGGGGGAGAGGCGGGCGCGAAGGGGGCGGATGTGCAGTTCATCGAGGTGACCGGCCTGGCCGGGGTGCGATCGGCCGTCATCAGGTTCACACGGCCGGGGACGGAGCTGACCTTCGTGCTCTTTCCCATGGTTCACCTCGGGGAGGCCGCCTTCTACCGGGGAGTGGCGGCGCGGTTGCGCCGCGGCTGCGATCTGGTGGTCGCCGAGGGAGTCGGGGAGGGCTCGTCCGGCGCCGACGCGCTGGTCGCGTCGTACCAGCAGCTGGACAGTCATGAGCGCCTGGGTCTGGTCGTGCAGGACATCGACTTCGAGGCGCTCGGACTGCCCGTGGTGTGCCCCGACATGAGCGGTGCGCAATTCCAGGAGGGGTTCCGGCGGCTGCCCCTCAAGGAACGCGCGATGGTGGCCACGGTCGTGCCGGCCGTGACGGCCGGCATGCAGCTGCTGGGGACGCGCCGCTGGCTCGCCCGGCACCTCGCGGTGGAGGACCTGATGAGCGAGGGCGAGCAGGCCATGGCGGACTTCTGGCCGGGCCTGGACGACCTGGTCCTCCGGCGCCGCGACCGTTTGCTGGCCGAGGCCCTGACCGACTTCGACCGGGGGTACGCAGGACGGACCGGCCCGTTCACCGTCGCCGTCGTCTACGGCGCCGGGCACATGCGCGCCGCCTCCGAGACCCTGACCGGCCTCGGCTACCACGCCGCCGACGCCGAGTGGATCACCGTATTCACCCTGGACCCACCCGACTGACCCAAGCCCCGAGCCGGGAAGGACGGGCCAGCGAGCTGATCGACCGGCCACGGCGGATGCCGTCCTCCATGATCCCCGTTCGCGGCAGGCACGCGTCGGCTTGAGCGGGCGCCGTGGGGATACCCGGCGAGTATGACCAAGCTGCATCTTCCAGGCCGGAAACACCAGGACGGCCCCGACGCGGCCCCGGCTTCCCCAGCGCCGGTGCCGTCGCCGGAGGAGGCAGGACCGGACCGGGAGGCCGAACGGGCTGCCCCGGCCTCGCCGACGAAGCTGCCGAAAGGGGCCTGGGCCGCCGTTCTCAAAGGCAGCCTGAAGGAGTTCAAGGACGACGAGCTGGCCGACCGGGCCGCGGCGCTGACCTACTACGGAGTGCTGTCCCTGTTCCCGGCCCTTCTAGTGCTGGTTTCCCTGCTGGGGATCACCGGCAAGTCGGCCACCGACAAGGTCCTGAACAACCTCAGGCAGCTGGCTCCCGGCTCGGCACGCGACATCATCACGCGGGCCGTCGAACAGCTGCAGAACAACGCCGGGACCGGCTCGGTGATGGCCCTGGTCGGCATCGTGCTGGCGGTGTGGTCGGCGTCCGGGTACGTGGCCGCCTTCATTCGTGCCGCGAACGCGGTCTACGACATGCCGGAGGGCCGACCGGTGTGGAAGGTCCTGCCGGTGCGGATCGGTGTGACCGTGGTGCTCATGGTGCTGGCCGTGATGAGCGCTCTGATCGTGGTCTTCACCGGTGGGCTGGCCCACCAGGCCGGGCAGGCGCTCGGCATCGGGGACACCGCGCTGACGGTGTGGTCGATCGCCAAGTGGCCCGTGCTGGTGTTGCTGGTCACCATCATGATCGCGATCCTGTACTGGGCCACCCCGAACGCCAAGGTCAAGGGCTTCCGCTGGATCACACCAGGCAGCCTGCTGGCCCTGGTGATCTGGCTGGCCGCCTCCACCGGATTCGCGTTCTACGTCGCCGGCTTCGCCTCGTACAACAAGACCTACGGCACCATGGCCGGCGTCATCGTCTTCCTCGTCTGGTTGTGGATCAGCAACCTCGCGATCCTCCTGGGCCTGGAGTTCGATGCCGAGAGCGTGCGGCAGCGGGCCATCGCCGGCGGCCTCCCGCCCGAGGTCGAGCCCTACACCCAGCCGCGCTCCACCCGGACCTGGGACGAGGAGGACATGCGCCGCCTGGGCGACATCTGACCACGGACGCGTCGGGCGCTGTCGCGGTCAGCGCGCCAGGCGGTGCTTTCTGCCGCCACGGCGGAAGCGCACAGCGCCGTACGTGAGGTCGGCGATCAGCACGACGACGCCGATGATCAGCAGGTAGAACAGCCCCTGTGCGGCGAATCCGATGATGCCCAGCACGAGGGCCACGAGGATGAGGAACAGAAAGAGGCTCATCGGCGCTCCAGTGGCGTCATCGCCTTCTCACGGCGGGCGGGTCAGCGACGGGCCAGGCGGCGTTCACCGCCTGCTCCCGGGGCGTAGTCGAGTTCGTAGTGCGCGAAGATCCCTGGCTCCTCCGTGGCAGGCAACTCGCCGTCGGTGTCGATCGCGGGAGCCTTCTTCACCACGTCCTTGGGGTGAGCGATCTTGAGATAGTCCGGCCCGACGGTCGCACCGGAGAGCGGTACGAAAACCAGCCGCCGACGGGTGGGAAGACCCACGGTCACCGTCGCGAAGGAGGGCTGGTCGGTGGCGGTGTCGACGTAGACGGCCTCCAGGGTGCCGATCTTGTGACCGCGAGGGTCGACCACGCCGTGACCACGCCATTCGCGAATGTCGCCTGCCTCGAACATCTTGGACCTCCACCTGAGGAGTACCCCTGATCGTGTGCCTGATGTCCGTGCCGAGGGCCGGGGTGCGGTCAGTGCCGTTCCGGATCGAATTCCAGTACCTGTGTGAGCCGGATGTTGTTGCCCGAGGGGTCGCGGAAGGACGTGTCGATTCCGTACGGCTGCACGGTCGGCGGGTCGTTGAACTCGACACCTCGGGCGGACAGCTCGTCGTAAGCGGCCTTGCAGTCGTCGGTCTCCAGGAACAGCGTGCCGCCCGCACCCCTGGCCACCAGATCGGACAGCTGGGCACTGCTGGTCTCGTCCAGCATAGGCTGCCCCGGTACAGGCATCAGCACGAGCGCCGGGCCGTCCCCGCCGGGCGGAGCGACACACAGCCAGCGGAAGCTCCATGCCTCCATCGTCACATCCGCCCGGACCTCCCAGCCGAGCTTGGTGGTGTAGAAGTCGAGCGCCTCGTCCTGGTCGTGCACCCAGAACTGAGCATTGGCTATCTTGATCGTGGCCATGGCCGCTCCTTGGTCGATTGCCTGGGAACGACGCTAGGCAGCCGGCGACGACGTGTCTTCTCGAAACGTGCGGTGCTGCGGCCGCGCATAGGCCATCGCCACACAGCGGGGGATGCGCACATGCCGTGCAGCGGGCGGGTGAGCCGCCCGATAGGCCTGCGGGGTCGTTCCGTACATCCGGCGGAAACTCGTCGTGAACGAGCCGATGCTCTGCGCGCCGACGGCGACGCCGATCGCGGCCACCGTCCAGTCCGTCGCAAGCAGCAGGGCGGCGGCCCGTTCGAGACGGCGGGTCAGCAGATACTGGTGCGGCGACTCACCGAACGCGGCCTTGAAGCAGCGGCTGAAGTGGGCAGGGGACAGCGCGGCGGCCGCCGCCATGTCGGCGACGGTGAGCGGCTCGCTGTAGCGGGCGTCCGCGAGATCCTTGGCGCGGAGCAGATGACGGCCGATCGGGACGTGGACCACACCTCCCATTGTGAGGCCGACGTCAGGTCGCTGCGGCGGCGGGAGAAGAGTGCCGCGTCATGGACAGACAGTCCTGCGCTGGACCAGGCAGTACAAGGAACCGCCGAGCGCGACACCGGCCAAGGACATGAGTGACCCCCAGACCTGGCCTGACCTGACATCGCGGTCATCGTCCCATGCCGTCGACCACCGCGCGCCGTCGCTGGCACTGCAGCCGACCTGGCCAGGTCGACGGGGCGCTTGCGAGTAACTGGAGCGGAACGCCTCTCCTGCGAACGCCCGCCGGCCCGGCGTGTATCAGCTCACCGTTGTGAGGACTTGGCCGGTGGGGCGAGCGCCGTCGTAGGCGTAGATGTGCACCTGGGCAGGGGTACCGGGATGCGCCGGGATGAGAGAGAGGGCCACGATGTGGCCGTCGCCGTCCTTCGCCGCCTTGCGGACGCGTACGGAGGCAGCCGGGGAGACGACGACCGTACGGCCGTGGGAGCAGTCGGAGGAGACGGAAACGACGCGGGGCGGCGTGCCGATCGCGTCCCGGGCGGTCGTGGCGGGCAGCCCGTCGCCGGCCGGAGCGGATGGCATCCCACGGGTGGAAGCGCTCAGCCGGGTTGCTCCGATGCCCTCGGCGCCGCTCCAGAAGGTGACGCCGCACAACTTCAGCGGGGGCGCCCCGCTGCGCACGTCGGGCTTCGAGCAACCGGCGACTCCCACGACCACAACAGCCAGGAGCGCCGGAACGACGGCGAGCCATGCACCGCCGGCCCGGGGCGGGCGGGGACGGTGGCGGCGGTGCGGAGGTCGGGACATAGGGAGCACCTCATACGCATAGGGGGCCGTGCGTTCTGCCAGGGTCGGTGAAGTTGCCGCTGGAGTGGTGTAGTTGTGGTTGTCGGACGGGCCGGCGCAGAACCCGGAGGTGAAGTCCGAGTTGCCTTGCGTGCCACCGTTCCTGAGACGGCGAAGGTGCCGAAATCGTTCAGCGCGGCGTGCGTAGTCGCCGCCTCAGGTGTGCCGCTGCGCGACCCACTCGGCGACGGAACCGAGCAGAGCTGGTTCCGCTGGGCAGAGAACCGGGCACCGTCGGAGGAGTCGGAACTGGCCCGCCCTTGTGGAGACCAGCACGAACAGGAGACCGGATGGCCGAGATCTGCGACATCGAGGTAGTCGTCTTCGATGTCCTGGGAACAATGGTCGACGAACCCAGCGGGCTTCGAGCGGCAATCCGCGAGGCCGTGCCTGCGTCCGACGACGAGTCTGCCGACGAGATGCTCACCTTGTGGCAGCAGCATGTAGAGCATGAGCAGCAACGCATCGCGCAAGGGCATCGTGAGTACGCCAGCACCGAGATCATCGATGGGGAGGCAGCTCGACGGGTCGCCGACCATGCCGGACTCGCCGATCCGGCGACCGTCGCCCGGCTGGCCACAGCCGGTCAGCGCCTGCCTCCCTGGGGCGACTCTGTAGCCGGACTCGAACGGCTGGCGAAGCAATTCCCCGTGCTCGGGCTCTCCAACGCCGGCCGCACCGCCCTTCTGCGCCTCAACGCACATGCCGGACTGCGCTGGCACCAAGCCCTGTCCAGCGAAGCCGTCCTGGCCTACAAGCCGGCGCCGGAGGTCTACCAGCTCGCCATCGACACTGCCGGATGCCCACCAGAACGTGTGCTCATGGTGGCCGCCCACGCCTGGGACCTTCGCGGAGCTCAGGCGACGGGGATGCGGACAGCCTACGTTCAGCGACCGGTCGGGGACCCGCCGACGAGTTCCGATGTCTTCGACTTGCGGTCCAGCGGACTTGACGAACTGGTCACCGTGCTGACGGCAAGGTAGGCAGGCAGATTGCGAACTCCGCCGCCGGCAAGATGAGACTCGGGGGCAACGGTCGTCAGGTGGCGGGGACCGGTTCGCACTGAAGGCCGTCCTGAAGCCGACCAAGACCCATCAGCGACCAGCCGGCGGCCAGGTACAAGCAGCCGGACCGGTTCCTCCTGGACCCGACCCGACCCTGTGTCCCGACAAGCACATCAGGCCCGGCGCGACGGGCCCAATACGGGGTCGGGTGGCCCGGGGGAATCGCACCCCCGGGCTCCCACAGAACGGAGCGTGACAATCTCTCGTCACTCCGCTCTTGCCATCCTGATCACCAGGCAACGGCGGCTTCGGTCGCGATCTTCCAGTGCGCGAAGAGCCGGGGATACCTCTTGGCGATCCCCTGCATGCACTCGACCGCCTTCCTCAGGGCCGCCAACCGCTTGTACTTTCGGCGGATCCATCGCACCAAGTAGGCGTTGATGCGCGCCAGGAGGGGATACAACGCCGACCGGTAGAACCGGCCGTAGTAGTTGATCCAGCCCGCCACGATCGGATTGATCTCCTTGGCGAGTTCCACGAACGTGGAGTTGGGACGTCGGTGAAGCCGCCAGCGGCGAACCTCCCGGCCCATCTTCTTCAGGGCGTCCTTGCTGACCGCCGGCATGAAGGCCAGGAACTGCCTTCCGCCTCTCCTGCGGGCGCCGCGCGGGCGGAACGTGTAGCCAAGGAACGTGAACTGCGTGTGCTCGTACGAACCACGCCGCTTCTCGTCCTTGCAGTACACGATCTTGGTCTTGTCGGGATGCAGTCGCAGCCCGACCTCCTCCATCCTGTTTCCGAGGGCCGCCAGGACCTCACGGGCCTGGCGCTCGGTGACGCAGTGCACGACCGCGTCGTCCGCATAACGTTCGAACTGGACGCCCGGATGGGTCCGGGCCAGCCACATGTCGAACGCATAGTGCATGAACAGGTTCGCCAGCACGGGCGAGACCGCAGACCCCTGCGGGGTGCCCCGATCCCGCTCCTGCAAGGTGCCGTCAGGCAGTTGAAGCGGCGCTTCCAGCCACCGCCGGACATACAACTTCACCCAAACGGCGTCAGTGTGAGCCTCCACGGCCTTGACGATGAGGTCCCAGCGGACGCTGTCGAAGAACTTCTGGATGTCGAGATCGATCACCCAGTTCCGCCTCCAACACCGTTCCCGGCAACGCTCCACCGCGTCCAAGGCCGACCGGTTCGGCCGGTATCCATAGGAATCCTCGTGAAATACAGCATCCACTCGGACGCCCAGATGTCGGGCCACCACGGTCTGCGCAACGCGGTCAGCGACCGTGGGAATGCCGAGCATTCTCATGCCACCGCCGTGCTGCTTCGGAATCTCCACCGCACGCACCGGAGGAGGGAAGTACGTCCCCGACGACATCCGATTCCAGATCTTGTAGAGGTTGCCCTTCAGATCGGCCTCGAAGTCGGCGATGGAATGACCATCCACCCCCGGTGCACCCTGATTCTTCTTCACATCCTGGAAAGCCTCCCAGACCTCCCACTTCGAGATATCAAACGACTTGCCTGACGACTTCAACTGCTCCATCGGCTCCTCCCGGACACCGCCCGGTTGACCAAACGAACACAGCCACGGATGACCCGGCCCCTTCGCTCCACCCCCATTACAGGGGCTTCGTCACTACTACGGACCGGTCCGCCAGCGCACCCCGCGACGGTACTCAGTCCCTCGCGGTTTCGGCCGCTCGGGAGGCTCCCTGTCGCCGCCCCAACCGGGGCGAGCAGTGTCGAGGTACGCCTTCTCCTGTTCCACGTGAAAGCAGCAGACCGGACTCACGTCGCCTACACGCCGGACACCACCTGGCCAATAGACGGGCTCCCGCCAGGCTGATCCCGGGAGCCGGTTACACACCCCCGGTTTTGATGTCACCTGTTTCCGTTTCGACGCATCATCGACGATTCGCTTGCGCTCGTCTTCCCGATCCCTACCTGACGCCTCTTGGACGCCTTTTCCTCATCGCTCACCACGACGGTCTTCAGCCAACGCAGCATGAGGCGGTTTGAAGCCTCCCCCCGCAGGGCGACTCCGAAGGGCCAAATCCTTCATCTTTCACGCAGCACCGCAACAAAGGCGCTCTTCCTACATCGAACTCCTCCTTGCGTTCAGGACACACGAACCGACGAAATGCGGCTCCCGAGGTGACGGAATGCGTGGAGCGGGGTCAGCGGCCAGTACGACCGCCGCGTATGCGTCGGCGCTCGCACCGCGCCGGGTTCCCAGAGTGAGAACGTGGCACCTGCTCGGGGATCTTGGGTCGTTCCTGGAAGGTTAACTCGGTGGCCAGCGCCAGAGCTCGGCGGATTTCCTCCGTAGTGGTGGAGGGCTGATTGCGCTGCCGAGCGTGGCCGTGGACGGCTCGTAGGAAGCTCTCCACCTATCCGGTGAACCGCGCACGCTTGGCCGGGTGGTCGCGGTCGTCGATGGTCTCGGCGATCTCGCCGAGCCAGTAGGTCGCCCAGCTGTCCAGGACGATGCCGTCGCCGTGCTCCAGGAGCAGCCGGCCGATCTGTCGGGCGACGGGGAAGCGGCGCTCCCGCACGAGCATCAGGGCCCGCTCGGCCCGCTCCTCGGCGGCCACGCGGTCCTCGTGCTCACGGGCGACCTCGGGCGTGCGGCGCTCGCCGGGCTCGCGAACCTGCTCAGCTTTCAACCGCCGCGCCTTCTGGTGCGCGCCCTGCTTGGAGGCCACGCACCGTGCTTCGGTGAAGTGGAGCCACGGCACGCCGGCGGCCCTGCCATCCTCGATCGCCTTCAGCTGCCCAGTGTCCCCCTGCTCGCGCAGGTACTGCTACAACGTCGCGCGCAACACCGCGGCCTCGCCCACCACGTTGACCAGGCTGTCCCTTGGCTGCTTCAACTTGCCAGTGGCTTGGCTCGGATCCTTGGTCGGGTCATTGATCTTCCGTTCGTTGCGCGGCAGGCTGCTTCCACGTTGTGATGGAGGAGGTGGTCGTGGGACGTCGTCCGGGGTGTTCGTCCGGCCGGTAAGCATGGAGGAAGGGCGTCGGCTGCAGCGGATCAGCAGGACCGCGAAGGATGCGGTGCGGCTGCGGCGGGCGATCGTGGTGATGATGTCCGCGCAGGGGCAGTCGGTTCCGGACATCACCTGGTTGATGCAGGTCAGCGCCGACTATCTGCGAGACGTCATCCACGCCTTCAACGAGCAGGGGTTCGAGGCGCTGGACCCAAAATGGAGCGGGGGTCGCCCCAGGACGATCAGAAGCCAGGTGCGTGAGCACATCTGCCTGATCGCCCGAACGTCCCCGCCGGCTGGAAGATCTCCGCGTTCTCGACCTGGAGCCTGACCAAGGTCGCCGAACACCTGGTCAAGCAGAACGTGGTCCCCGCCGTCAGCCGCGAGACACTGCGGCGGATACTGGCCGAGGGCAGGGTCTCCTGGCAGACCAGCACGACCTGGAAGTCCTCGAACGACCCAGACTTCATCGCCAAGATGCACCGGTTCCTGGCGCTCTACGGCTCCCCGCCGACCGACGGCCGGGTGGTCTGTGTGGACGAGTTCGGGCCGCTCAACCTCATGCCCCGCAAAGGCAGGGCATGGCGCCCGCACCGCTCACCACGTCGTCTGCGGGCCACCTGCAACCGCTGCGACGGCGCGATGCACATGCTTGCCGTCCTCGACCTGGCCACCGGCAAGATGTACTACCGCATCCGGCCCCGCAAACGGTGGTGCGAGTTCCTGTCCCTGCTCAAGTCCCTGCGCATCCGCTGGCCCGGCGAGAAGCTCTACGTCGTCCTGGACAACTTCTCCCCTCACAAGCACCCGAACGTCCGCGCGTGGGCCGCGGCGAACGACATCGAGCTGGTCTTCCTGCCGACCTACGGATCGTGACTGAACTGGATCGAGTCCGAGTTCGCCGCCCTGCGCTACTTCGCCCTCAACGGCACCGACCACCGCAGCCACGGCGAACAGAACGCCGCCATCGGCGCCTACGTGCGCCGGCGAAATGCCCGCGCCGAACCGAAGACCGGCTTTGCCCCCGACTCACCCATCCGCACCTGGACCGAGTACCCGGTCAAGGCTGCCTGACGGTCCGCTACCCTTCCGTCGGCTGTTGCCGGGGCGGTCCGGCGGGTAACCCGGGCGCTGCGGCCCGTCGGGCGCCGGCGCGATCTCCGGCTCGCCCATCCCGTACGGGCTGACCCCCACCACCCCGTCCCTCGGTTCCCTGACAGGCAGCTCACCAGGGGACCGGGCCGTGCTCGTCGAAGAAGCCGCCGGTCGGCCCGTCATCGGGCAGCGTGGCGAGCCGGACGACCACGGCCGCGCCGTCGGCCGCGGTGCGGGTGAGGCCGGGGAATGCGGTGGTGAGGTCGGTCGCACACGGCCCCGGATCGGCGGCGTTGACCAGGATGTTGCGGCTGCGTAGTTCCTTGGCGTACTGCACGGTCAGCGAGTTGAGTGCGGTCTTGGACGGGACGTACGCGGCCAACGGGGGCCGGGTGGTGAAGTAGTCGTCGGGATCGGTCATCCGGGCGATGGAGCCCAGTCCACTGCTGACATTGACGATCCGGGCGGCGGGGGAGCGGGCGAGCAGCGGCAGCATCGTGGTGGTCACGCTGATCACGCCGAACACGTTGGTCTCGAACACCTCGCGTACAGTGGCCAGTTCGACACTGGCAGGGCTCTGGGCGGCGAGGTCGCCGGAGATGCCGGCGTTGTTGACCAGGATGTCCAGCCGGCCAAAGCGCTCCTCGATCCAGCGGGCGGCGGATAGGACGCTGGCGCGGTCGGTGACGTCCAGGGTGACCGGGTACACCCGCGAGCCCAGGTCGGCTGCGGCTGCCGCACTGCGGTGCGGGTCGCGCGAGGCCAGCAGGACGTTCGTGCCGAGCGAGGCGAGCCGGGCTGCGACCTCGCGCCCGATGCCCTTGTTGGCGCCGGTGACCAGGGCAGTCGTGGTTTCTGTCATGCGTTCAGCCCACCACGGGGCCGGCCGGGAGTTCCAACACCGATCAGGTACGCAGCGATACCGTGCGGGTATGGAAAGACTGGAGGTCCGCGAGCTCGTCTACTTCACCGCTGTCGCCGAGGAACTGCACTTCGGTCGGGCGGCCGCCCGGCTAGGGATGGCCCAACCGCCGCTCTCCCGCGCTATTCAGCAGCTCGAACGACGGCTGGGCGTAGCCCTGTTGGAACGTGGCAGTCGCCGGGTCGCACTGACCGAGGCGGGGGCCGTCCTGCTCCGCGAGAGCCGTAGGGTGCTCGACGCCGCGTCGGCCGCGGCGCGCCGCACCCGGCGGGCCGGCCGCGCCGACCCGCGTCTGGTCTTGGTCATCAAGCCGGGCGGCGACGGTGGCCTGCTGCCCGCGATCCTCGACGCCTATCAGGCTGAGCCGGGTGCGCTGCCGGTCGAGCTGGTGTGCAGCTTCGGCGAGCGTGAGATCCTCCTGCGGGAGGGCCGTGCCGACGCCGCCCTGCTTCACCGCCCCCACCACGACCTCACCGGCCTGGACACCCAGGACCTCCTGACCGAGACTCAACTTCTCGTGATGCCGAGTTCGGATCGCCTCGCGGGCCGTACCCGGGTCTGCCTGAACGACCTCGCCGGGGAGCCCCTGCCGCGCTGGCCGGGCGCATCTGAGGGTGGCTCACACGGACCCGAGGTCCGTGACCTTGGGCAGCTTCTCCACCTCATCGCCTTGCGCCGCATGGTCGCCGTCCTCCCCTCCTCCATCCGCGGCCAGCTCCGCGACGACCTGGTCGCTGTCCCAGTCGATGATGCCGAGCCCACCACGCTCGTCCTCGCCTGGCCCGAGCACGCCACCTCCCCAGCCCTGGCCGCCTTCGTCCGCGCGGCCGCCGCCGTGGCGGGCAAGGCGACGGGCCACGGCGGGTAGAGCAGGGAGACACGCGGGGTGGGAGGCGCCCTCGCCCATGCGCGCAGGCGTGCGAACACTCCAGGACGCCCTCACGGCCACCGCCGAGATCACACCTGGAGGCAGAATGACGGGCACCGGACGGCGAACCAATTACGCGGTCGACAAACCGAGCCAAGCCACGAGCCCACGTTTCCGCGTGCTCCAGCACGCGGAACAGCTCTTCCGAGGCCGGGAACCGCTCGTACCCCGGATCCCCGCCCAACTCGTGCAGCTCCCGAAGCCGCTTCACGATCGGACCGGTCTTGATCTCCCCCAGACGGATCGGCAGTCGCTTCGGACAGGGCTTCGAGGCCACCTTCGAGCTCTTCCTCACCACGCTCGAGGTCTTCGCCACCAGCCGGTTCCCAATCTGGGAACCGGCCAGAGCCGTCCATACCGACGACACCTGTGACTGAATGCTTCAGTTGGCCACTACGCGCTGCACTTGGCCACTCCGGTACTCGGCGTCAACGCAATGGGGCACAGACTCCCAGGGCCGGCGGGTTGAGCCGAGCGCCGGGTGACCAGGGGCGGCGACGATGGCCGTGGGTATTGAGCGGAGCCCGGCGGCCCAAATACTGGACCTAGAGTCGGGGACGCGCTTGCTGGCTTCGGGGCGGGACCTGGTTGCGCGGAAGATCCTCAACTATGTTCTCCAGGCGCTCTTCGATGAGTTCACTCATCATGCCCCGCTCCTGGTTGGCTCGGGCCTTTAGCTGGTCGAGCTCTGCCTTCTCTTCATCCGATGCGGGGCGGCCGACCAGCGCGAGCGCTCTGATGCGCGCCCCGTAGTCCTTCAGCGCCTCGACCACCAGCCCGTTCGGTGAGGAGGATCTGTCTATCCGGCGAGTAGGAGGGTCTTCAGGGGCGAGTTCGTAGAGCGACACCGGCACGAACCACTGATCGTGCATGACCTCGTCCAGGGCCCGCACGCCCTTCGTCATGAGTTCCCGCTCATCCTCCCGGAACCGATCCAGGTCGAGGGGACCCGCCCACCTCAGTTCATCATGGGCCCGGTCCAGTTCGAACTGCCACACACGCAGTGCTGAACGGACGTCAACAAGCCTCCCGATCTCTGCTTGAATCGCTTCGCCTCTCCGCGCCTCCTCCGCTTGGGCGCGGACAGCCTCGATCTCCATCTCCGCGCGTCTCATATCCGCGCTTCGCTGCAGCTCCGCCTGCTTTGCGACTTCACGTTGCTGATGAAGCGGGCCCCAGTATGCAACCGCAGCCGTTAACAGCGAGCCGCCCAGAGCCCCGATCAATCCGTACACGGCATCTGACATGTGCACCAATGTGGCATAGCCCGACGTGAGTCCTGCACCTGCGCCGGTGGCCAACCGACATGCTCAGAGCGACCAACTGAAGGGTTCTGGCCTCCGTACCGTGAAAACTCAGCTCAATGCAGGAGGCCAGAGAATTCCGTGCCAGCCGTCGAAAGGCTGCGAGAGCAAGCCGGAGCGGTGCCTATGTCCGGCGCAGCACCCTGCTTGCTCCTGCCGCGACGGTCGTGGCAAGGAGCCAGCCCATGCCGATCAGTGCGACGGCGGCCCACTGCGTGAGGCCGGTCGGAGCGTAGGAGCGTTCCTGTCCCAGATCGACGAGGCGTAGCAGCAGGTCGAGCGTGTAGATCGCGGGCTGGAAGGGCGGTGCCTTCCCGTCGCCCACGGCAGCGGGTGGCCAAGCGGTGATAGAGAGCTGATCCGGTGGCCAGGAGACACAGCAGCAGCCACACGGCACGCAGAGGGCGGTAGCCGTAGCCCACCGTCGCGTCCTGGAGCAGGCTCCACAACCCGGCTGGGGGCGGCAATGTACGCCGCATGCTGCGATGCTTGGCGACCAGGACGGTGCGGGCATCGGCGTCGTGGCCTTGGCGCTGGTAGGTGGCGGCGAGCTGCTCGTACGGCTGGGGTACGAATCCGGCGGGACCACGGGACAGCCAGGGCAAGCGTGCCCTGGCTGGGAGCGCGGGGTGCAGGTTGTCGCGGTCAGCACGCCCAGTGGGTCGCCCCGGCGCTGTCCGGCCAGCAACTGAGCGACGACCTGAGGGTCGAGCACCGTCGCACCACGGGCGACGCGATCCAGGGCCTTGTCGGTCCGCCACCACTCCAGATCGCCGGGCCACCGCACCAGTGCCTGTGCCCGGGCCGTGACGGGCGACCCACTCGGCAAAAGGCACCGACCGCTCCGACGCACAGGCCGCCGACCACCAGCAGCAGACCGACAACGGCACTCAACGGCGCCGTCAGGAGATACATCGACTCCACGAACGTACGACGCCCGACGCGAACGACGAACCCAGCGCTTGGCCGCCACCGACCCGCCACCGCGGCAGGCGACGACTCAACCATTCCCTCAGCATAAGGTCGCCGGGACCCGAGCCTTCCTGACGGCCGCCGGCACCGACCGCAAGGGTCAGCAGACCGTGCCGGGCCGACATCAGGCCTGGGCGCTGCCAACTTTGGCCCGGTTACTGCGCTTCCTCAGATTGAGCCTCTTCTTGCTGCTGTGTCGCGGTCGGGGCGGACGACGTGGGCCGGCCGGTGTCGGGGGCGATGTAGTAGACGGAGCTGCCCTGCTTGGTGCGCTGGGCCTGGCCCTTGGCGACGAGGTTTTCGAGGGTGGTGCGCACCACGGTGTTCTTGATGCCGCGGTCGGGGTGGGCCTGGTCGAGGGCAGCGGCGACCTCGGCGGTGGAGCGTGGTTCGCTCTGGCCGGCGAGGTGCTGGCGGATCAGTTCGACCAGCGAGGGCGGTGTCGTGGTCGTTGCGGCGACCGGGGGCTTACTGGCCGACTTTCGAGATCGTGGGCGGCTGAGTGCAGCGCTGGATTTCTTGGCGCGGGCGGTGCCACTCGATCGCGTGGCGGCTTTCTTGCGGGGAGCGGGCACGGCGGCTTGTTCGGGCGCTGTGGCAGGCTTTTCGGGGCGGAGAGTGATGCCGAGTGCCTGCTGCATGTTCACCAGCACGGTGTGGTCCTGTTGCAAGGTGTCCAACTGCTCCTGCAGCGCGGCGATTTCTCCGCTGACGCGTTCCTGCTCTTTGAGGTTGCGCTCGAGGTCGCTGGTGACCTGGGCGGCGTATTGCGAGGTCAGTTCCGTGGAAGTGGTTGTGTTCTCGGACATGGTGCCGACCTTTCCTTGAGGTCGCGGCCCAAACGGGCTTGCGGCGACCGCATCGAGCCCAGGGGGAATGATCCCCGCGTACTGCACGACGACGTGGTTTGCGCCGCAGCGCAGGACTTGGCGTGTAGAGATAGTACGGACAGGGGGAGCAGATTGTTCCGCACAGCAGCCGCTTATCTGGCCCAACTGATCGTCAGAGAAGGCGGCTGCCTCGGCCGAGGCAACCGCCTTCTGTCATCCGAGTGGTGTACCAGGGACACCGGATTCTGACCGCGGGACTGCCCTACAGCCCACTTCCGGCTACGTCCGGACCGCAACTTCAACGGCGCCGGTGACGGGCGTCCTGCCCCATGCGGTGCGCTGGGAGAGGGGGAATTTCGTCCCTCACCCGATGCGTCTTCGCCGGGCTCGTCACCGTGTCTGTTCAGCCGGGTCCCGGCAACGGCACAACGCCACAGCAGCGCGCCGCAGATTGCCGTCAGAGCATCCAGTGCGAGAGCAGGACCGCCAATGGTCAGGACACGCTGCAGTGAGGTCGCGGCCGCGTATCCCGCAGCCGCTTCGGCCGTCGCCCACAGGCAGGCCGCGGCGACACTGCAGGGAGCGATGCGCCGATACGGCGGGCGAGTGGCGCCCGCGAAGCGCGGGGCGAGGGTGCGTACGACAGGCAGGAGGCGGGCCAGGAGAACTGCCCGGCCCCCATGACGTGCCCATGAGCGTCTCGGCCCGTTTTCAGGCGGCATTCGGGATGCGACGCCCTGCACTTCCTGCGAACAGCCGATCGCCAAGAAGCCTGCCGGTGTGATGGGCCAGGAAGTCCCCCCACCACCGCGGCCGTGGCCGCGATGGCGATGACGAGAGGAAGGCTGATGTGGCCGGTACGGGTCAGGGCGCCGGCGGTCAGGAGCAGGGTGAGGGTGGGGATGAAGGCTCCGAGCAGAAGGACCGACTCGGCCAGGAGGCCGCAGCCACCACCATGCGGGTGCCTATGTACGCGAAGTAGGTCAGGCTGCCCCGAGGGGGCAGCAGTTCCCGATACCGGGCCATGATGCGCTCGACCTGCACATGGCTGAAGTTGGTCAGCGGCAGTCCGGAGACGATCACGTCGTAGCGCTCGTCGGTGTCGAGTTCCTCGAGGAGGACCTGATGCACTGTCACCTGAGCGAGCCGGTCAGCCAGGTCCCGGTGGGCGTCGACTGCAGGACCCGAGTGGTTCATGGCTTGGGCAGCGCGGGCCTCTGCCAGGTCGGCAGGGGCCCGCGGCATGAACAGCAGAGGAGGGCCAGGAGCTGCCAGCGACGAGCAGAATCCTGGCCCACATGGCTCACCGTCTGATGACGGCCTGGCGGCCCGGCCTCACTTCAGGTGCCGGGTGAAGAACTGGGCCGCGGCTTCGCCCGCGAATTGTGGGACGCCGGTGTGGCCGCCCATATTGGCGTGCAGGGACTTTTCTTTGGAGCCAAAGACGTCGAACAGGTGCAGGGCGGCCTGCCGGTCGTTCCCTTCGTCGTCCCACTGCAGCAGGACGTGCAGCGGAATGGTGACCTGACGGGCCTCCTCGAACGTGGCGCGAGGCACGAAACTCCCGGCGAAGAAGCCGGCGGCCACGATACGGGGCTCGACCACCGCAAGGCGCACCCCGATGGAGATCACTCCGCCCGAGTATCCGACCGGACCGCCGATCTCGGGCAGCGACAGAAGGGCGTCCAGGGTGGCCTGCCATTCCGGGACCGCCCTGTCGACGAGCGGAAGGATGAGGGCGTCGATGATCTCGTCGCTGACCGGCTCGCCGGCTTCCATGGTCCGGCGCAGGTCGGCGCGGGCCTGCTCGGCGGCGGCCCAACGGGGCCGTTCACCGCCGCCGGGGAGCTCGATGGTGGCCGCGGCGAAGCCATCCGCTACGGAGCGCCGTGCCCGCGCCACCAGTCGGGGGTACATCCTGTGCTGCCCGCCGGGGTGGCCGAGCAGAATCAGCGGCGTAGGTGTGGAGGCGGAGGTGGGCGTCCACAGGATGCCGGGGATCTCTCCGAGGGTGAATCGGCGTTCCAGGACACCGTCGTCGAGGTGCTGTTCGGAAGTGAAGTGAAGGGCCATGGTCGTGCCTTTCGGGGGCGCTGGTGAATGGCGCTCCCGGACGACCTATCGCCTGACCGTGACCCTGGAGGAGAGCACCCATGTCGATACGTTCACGGGTACCACCTCCTCGTTCTCTCGCACGGCCTCCGCGAAAATAGCAGGGGCCGCGGTGGTCCGCCAAACGGTTTGTGCTGTCGGTTCTCGGCTCTGGCACGGATCTGGGGGACCGGTCATGGAGTGTCACCACGGCGTTCGGAAGCGGGGCAGGTCTATGCGAGACCGCGTACGCGTGCCCATTGACGGCCAGAAATGACGCCCCCTCAGTACTGCCTGGTCCGCTCGCGGCCACTGGTAGGGGCGGATGTCAGATGGCGCGAGCTCCATAGCGGAGGCCGTCGAGGAGCAGGTCGAGGAGGCGGCCGGCCCGTTCGCGTTGGTCGGGAGCGCTGGTGATCAGCGCGACGCCGGCCAGGCTGAAGCCGACATCGAAGGGGTCGATGTCCGGACGCAGGAGACCGGCGTCGGCGCCGGCGCGCACCAGGGTGCCGAGCGCGGTGCCGAGCTTGTCGAGTGTCTCGGCGAAGGGGTCCGCACCTGATGCGACCGCGGCCCGCAGGGCGTCCGCCATGCCCTGCTTGGCAGCCAGGTAGTCGATGAAGTCGTTCATCCACAGGCGCATCGCCCGGTCGGGCGGGTTGTCGGCGAGCAGCTTCGCGGCGCTGTCGCAGACACGGGCCAGCTCGTTGCGGTAGATCGCCTCGATGAGCGACTCGCGCGTGGGGAAGTGGCGGTAGAGCGTGGCCGAGCCGACGCCCGCGGCCTTGGCGATGGTGTCGATCGCGACGTCCGGGCCCTTCTCGGAGAAGGCGTGCAGGGCCGCTTCGAGGATGCGCTCCCGGTTGCGTCGGGCGTCGGCGCGCAACACGCTCGGCTTGGTGGTCAAGGCTGCTCCCTTCCTCGGGACCAGTCTAGCTGGACAACCGGGGAGTTCCCCGCTTAGCTTGGCAGATAACTGGGGAACTCCCCGGTTACGGGTTTCGTCCCGTTGTGCTCCCAGGCAAGGAAGAGCTTCATGACCTCCCCGAAGACAGTTCTGATCACCGGTACGTCCTCCGGCATCGGCATGGCCGCCGCCCTCGGCACCGCGCGGGCGGGCTGGACGACCATCGCCACCATGCGCGACACCGGCAAGGCCGAGGCCCTGGTCAAGGCCGCCGCTGAGGCGGGTGTCGCGGACCGGATCCACATCAAGCGCCTGGATGTGACCGACTCCGCCGGCATCGCCACCTGCCTGGACGAGGTCGTCGCCGAGCACGGCCGCCTGGACGCGCTGGTCAACAACGCCGGCGCCGCCCAGGTCGGCACCATCGAGCAGAGCAGCGTCGAGGACGTCCGCGCGGCCATGGAGGTCAACTTCTTCGGCGTGGTGGCGGTGACCCGCGCCGCCCTGCCGCACCTGCGTGCGTCGAAGGGCCGGCTGATCACCGTCACCAGCGTGGGCGGCGTCGTCGGCCAGCCCTTCAACGAGGCGTACTGCGCGGCCAAGTTCGCCGTCGAGGGCTTCATGCAGTCCCTCGCGCCGGTCGCCGCCACCGTCGGCGTCGATGTCACCGTGGTCGAGCCGGGCGCGGTGGCGAGCGAGTTCGTCACCAATCTCGGCCTGGACGTCCCGACGCTGCTCGCCGCCGCCGGTCCCTACGGCCCGGCGCTTGAGGCCTACCTCACCCGCACCCGGCAGTCGTTCGGCAACGCCCAGACTCCGGCCGAGGCAGCCGCCCCGATCGTCGACGCCCTGACCGCCGCCCGCCCGCCCTTCCGCATCCAGACCTCGCAGTGGGCCCGCGACTTCGTCGCCACCACCCTTGCCGACCTCGACGGCTCCGCAGTCCAGACCCTCACGGGTACCTGGGTGCGCTGAGCGCCGCTGCCCGCGTCCGGGTGGCGGTGCCCGGCCCGACCGGCGCGGGGGAAGACCGGAACACACCGGGACGCACCACCAACCAGCCACACACCGCGGGACGACCCGCAACAGCAAGGAAGACCACCATGGAACTCCGCACCCTAGGCAGCCAGGCCTGAACGTTTCCACCGAGGACTCGGCTGCATGGGCATGAGCGCCTTCTGCGGCAGCACCGACGAGGCCGAGTCCCTCGCCATCATCGACCGCGCCCTGGAACTGGGAGTGACCCTGCTGGACATCGCCGAGAGCTACGGCCCTTCATCAACGAACAGCTCCTCGGCAAGGCTCTCGCCGGCCGTCGTCGCCACCAAGGCCGGCGTCGAGTTCACCGACCATGGCATGCTCGTCGGCCACAACGGGCGCCCTGAGTACATCCGGCGTTCCCCGGACCGCTCCCTGCGCCACCTGGACACCGACCGTGCCGATCGAGGAGACCGTCGGCGCCATGGGCGACACGGTGGCCGCCGGCAAGGACCGCTACCTCGGCCTGAGCGAGGTCGTACCGCAGACCATCCGCCACGCGCGCACCGTCCACCCGACCACAGCGGTCCAGACCGAGTACTCGCTCTTCGAACGCGGCATCGAGGACGACGGCGTCATGGCCACCCTGAACGAGTTCGGGATCGGCCTGGTCGCCCACTCGCCGCTCGGGCGCGGGTTCCTCTCCGGTGCGATCACCAGCCCAGACGACTTCGCCGCCGACGACTTCCGCAGTACCGATCCGTGCTTCCAGGGCCAGAACTTCGCCTCAAGGTTTATCGTCCCAGGTCAGGAAGGCACTCTTCGCGTTTACGCCTCAACAGTCGCCGTACCCAACCGAAACGGCGAGGTTGGCAGGTCGACTGGACCTGGTCGATGGTCCGCGACGAACTCCTGGGCCGCCTGCACGCGAACACCGCGGTACGCGAAGCCGCCCCCGACCTCGAACAGCAGGTCAGGGACGGCACGTTGGCGGCGACACCGGCGGCGGAACAGATCCTGCGAGCGTCCGAAGGCCCGGCTGGCGGCGCCTTCGGGATCAGCCCGGTCAGGGGCGTCGGGGCCGGTTCAGCCCACGCTGAGGGGGCCGGCCGTGTACAGGGCCTCGTCGAAGGCCTGGCCGGTGGTGGGGGCCCTGCCGACCGGGAACGCGGAGACGGCCCGGCCACCGACGATCGAGGTGGAGATGTAGTCGCCGACCATGCGGCCCTGGTTGGTGTTCGCGATCTGTGAGAGCGGGAACGGCCCGGTCAGTGCGGTGGCGGTGGTCCAGGTGGCGCCTCGGTTGGCGGAGGAGATGTAGCCGACCTGGAGGCGGCAGGTGGTCGAGGTGCAGTTGGCGGACGGGTAGAAGTAGTAGTGCAGGCCGATCCGGGTGGTTGTTCCGGATGTGGTGCGGTCGACGCCGAGGCCGGGGAGGAAGTGGTCGACGCCGCTGGTGGTGGAGTCGATCGGGACCCGGGTCACTCCGGACCAGGTGACGCCGTCGGTCGAGGTGGAGTAGACGATGTCGTTGGCCGTGCAGTTCGCGCGGAAGCGGCAGTCGTGCCACGCGACGAAGATCTGGTTACCGCCGTTGACCTCCGCTGAGGCGATTCCCCTGGGTGCCCGCAGGCCGCCGGCGACGGTGTGGGCCTGGACGGAGTGGACGAATGAGGTGCTGCTCCAGGAGGCCCCTCCGTTGGTGGAGTTGAAGGCGCGGATGGCGCTTCCGTTGGCCGAGTAGGGAACGACGACCTTGCCGTTGGACTGGACGAGCGGCTGTCCGGCGAGGCCGCTGGGTGAGCCGGACGGAGCCACCGGTGCCGACCAGGTCAGTCCGCCGTCGCTGGAGGTGCTCATCAGGATGCGGTTGCCGGAGGAGGCGTTGTCGACCTCGATGTAGCAGCGCCCGTAGAACGGACTGGTGGGGGTGTTGTCGCAGGTGATCCACGGCTTGTCGTAGTTCGGCCCGTTGAACCCGACCGCTCTGACGGGGCTCTGCCAGCTCACGCCGCCCGTGGTGGAGCGGCTGACGGTGACTCCGGCGCCGGTGACGCCGCTGGAGGTCGAGTTGAGGGGCAGTCCGGCGACGAGCCAGGTGGCGTGCCGGGCGTCGTAGACGACCGACGGGTCGGAGACCCGGGAGAAGGCGCCGCCCTGGTAGACGGTGATGCCGGGGATGGTGCCGTGGGTCCAGGTGACTCCGCCGTCGGCTGACCTGGCCCAGCCGAGGCCGGAGGCGCCGCCGTCGAAGAAGCGGCCGTTCTGGGCGACCGCGATGACGGTGTTGCCGGAGGCGAAGGTGTCGGGCTCCACCACGGTGGCGTGCTGGCTGGTGCTGTTGGTGAAGGGGTCCGTGTCGATCTGTGTCAGGGCGGGCGCGGCGGTGAGCTGGACGTCGTCGAAGCGAGCGAATGTGGGGGTGCCCCGGTGGTCGTCGTGGCTGACCAGGTGGAGGGTGGAGTCGCCCTTGGCGTGGCTCGTTCCTCCGACGCGTGCGGCGTACGTGCTGCTGTGCGCGCCGGAGCCGACCACGGCGGTGGCGCCGACCGAGGTCCAGCCGGTCAGGGTGCCGGTCTCGAAGCCGCCGTTGGGCACGGCGGCGGAGGCCGGGGTTGCCAAGAGGACGGAGGGTACGGCGAGGGCGGCCGTGGCGGTGAGGCTGAGGAGGCCGCGGGTACGCAGGGTCTGTAGCGAGTACACAAGCGGATCATCAGGGTGGCGCGCTGCGGCACGGTGAGCGACACACGCACACGTCCCCCGTCCGGACGGGGCGTCCGGGCCCTATCAGGGGACTGTCCAGGTCGATTGGGCCGTAAGCGCGTCGGGTGTCGGTCCGTCTTCTCGGTCCGTCTTCTCGGTCCGTCTTCTCGGTCCATCTTGTCGGGCTGTGATCAGGCGCTGGTGAGGACGGTCGGCGGGGTGAGCGGCGGGCGGGTGTGGAGGCGGTGCACGTAGGTGTGGGCGCTGGGCAGGGTCTCCAGCAGGATCCGCTGCTGGCGCCGGATTCTGGTGAAGTGCGCGTCGGCGGCCCGACGGGTGGCCCTAAGGTGCCACAGGGCTGTCGGCGGCGGGCCGCCCTGCAGATCGAGGGCGGCCAGCAGGGTGCGCTGCGGCGGTTCGCCCGTTCGGGGGACAGCCCGGCGCGATGCCCTTCCAGACAGACCGACAGGGCGTCGGACGACGGCAGTTCGCGGTGCGCCTGCCAGAACGGCATGTCCGCGCGCGGAGCGGCCGGAACAGTTCCCGGTGGGGCCCACTCACCCTGCGCGTCGAACACCACCGCAACGAGCAGCGGCGCCGCCATCGGCAACTGGACAGCCCGCGACGCGAAAGTGTCCTCGAGGCCGCCACGTGATTGCGACACCGGGTCTTGGCATGCCCGCGCAGTCGCAGGGCCGGCCATGGGTACCCGACCGGAACAACCCACATGAAAGTCGCGCGGAATTAGGGGCTTTGACGGGCAACCTAACTGTTCGACCTGCTAAATCCTGTAGAATGGGACTGCGTTGGAAGGTAGGGCGTACGAGATTGATAAGTTTCGCGTGAGGAGCCGTGGGTGCCGGAGAGGAATATTGATTTCGGCAAATTCGGGGCGCGCGGCATCAAGGGGCATGAGGCCGTGGCCCGCCAGCTCGACGCTCTCGCCGGTTTCATCGCCACCCCGATCACGCAGCGGCGTGGGCTGCTGGCACGGTTGCACTACCTCACCCGCACTGACCACGCCCGCGAAGCGGCCCGCGAGGCCGGCCTCACCGTGACCGATCGCACGCTCAAGGCCTGGCTGGACGGGAAGCGGGATCCGTCGAGGAAGAACCTCCAGGCCATCGAGACGGCGTACCGCATGGTGCGGCGCCAGAATGTGGTCCGTTACCTGCTGGCCCGCCTCAACCGTGCAGGGCGCGGTACCCGCGTCGAATTCCATCCCCTCAACCAGTCCCAGGTCAGCCGCCCCCACCAGCGCGCGCTGTCGTTCCGCACGTTGAATGTGCGCCACTGGGACCGGATCGTCGAAGCATGGGCCAATGACGACGACGAGGCCCTGGACGAGGCGTGGGTCAACGACGCAGCGGTGGACCTCGGTTCTGAGTGGGGTCAGTACGAGTACGTGACCAACGTCGGGTTCGCCGCGTAGCCGCCGTTGCGGCGTCCCCATTTCCGTGTCCGGATTACACGGTGATGTCGGTTGGGGGCGGCTCCGGCCGGCGCTGTGACGTGCGGGTCGCGCCGGTGACTCGTACGCGTTGAACGCCGACGTCTGGGATGCCGAGCGGCCGCCGCGGGAACAGCTGGTTCGGCCGACATGGTTGCATCGACCGAGGAGCCGGCGCCGCAGGGCGGGGAACACGGAGGCCGCGAGGTCGTCCCCCCCACAGGATCCGGGCCTCAAGATCGCGGCGGGCCTGCCGCGGTACTTGGACCACGACGTATTTCTGCTGGAGGACCGTTTCATGACTGACCGGCGCTTGACGCTCATGGCAGTGCACGCCCACCCCGACGACGAGGCCACCGGAACCGGAGGGGTCCTCGCGCGGTATGCGGCGGAAGGCATCCGCACGGTTCTCGTGACATGTACCGACGGCGGTTGCGGTGACGGACCGGGAGGTGTGAAGCCGGGCGAGCCCGGGCACGATCCGGCGGCGGTCGCTTTGATGCGTCGTCAGGAACTTGAGGCGAGCTGTGATGTGCTGAAGGTCAGCGATCTGGAGATGCTGGGCTATGCCGACTCCGGGATGATGGGCTGGCCGAGCAACGACGCGCCCGGCTCCTTCTGGCGGACCCCCGTGCAGGAAGGCGCGGCCCGCCTTGCGGAACTCATGCGCCACTACCGGCCTGATGTGGTCGTCACCTATGACGAGAACGGCTTCTACGGCCACCCCGACCACATCCAGGCCCACCGCATCACCATGGCGGCGCTGAAGATGAGCGAGCCTGTACCGAAGGTGTACTGGACCACGGCACCCCGCTCGATGATGCAGCGGTTCGGCGAGATCATGCGCGAGTTCGGCGAGGGCATGCCGGAGCCGGATCCTGCCGAGGCCGCCGCGCTGGCCGAGATCGGCCTCCCCGACGACGAGATCACCACGTGGGTGGACACGACCGGGTTCAGCGGCCAGAAGTTCGACGCGTTGGCCGCGCACGCCAGTCAGGGCGAGAACATCTTCTTCCTCAAGATGGGCAAGGAGAGGTTCGGCGCGTTGATGGGCATGGAGACCTTCGTACGTGTCCAGGACGCCACCGGCGCGGCCGTCCCCGAGAACGATCTCTTCGCCGGACTGCGCTGATCCGTCCGTCCGACCGGCCGGGACAGCGCATCGATCGGCCTGGCGCGATCGAGCGGGTCACACACCCGGCGGCTGGTCCGGACGAGTTCCGCTCCGGCAGCCCGCCTCCAGGCCCCTCGCCGGCGTGTCGGCGCACGCCCGCACTCCCGGCCCGGCAGCGGGCGGGGTTGATGACGGCCGCCGTCGGGGCCCCGCGTCGAGGTCCCGACAGCGAGTGACGTCAGGCGGACCGGCCGATGTCGTCGAAGTCGGTGGAGGCCGACAGCTCGGCCCATGCCTGCATGTCGCGCTCGAAGGCGTCGCGTCCGGCCTTGACGAGCCGAAGTGCGTCGGTGCCGAGCAGCAGGCGCGTCGGCGGCTGGTCGGCCGCCACGATGCGCAGCACCGCGGCCGCGGCTTTGTCCGGGTCGCCCGGCTGGCGCCCGCTGCCGTGGATGCGCCGGGCGCGCAGCGGCTCGAACAGCTCGTCGTAGTCGGCGATCACACGGGGGGCGCGGAACAGCGAGCGGCCGGCCCAGTCGGTCCGGAAACTGCCCGGCTCGACGGCGGTGACATGGATGCCGAAGCCGGCGACCTCCTTGCCGAGCGCTTCGAGGATGCCCTCCACCGCGAACTTGCTGCCGTGGTAGAAGCTGAGACCCGGCATGGTGATCAGGCCGCCCATCGACGTGACGGCGATGATGTGACCCGAACGCCGCTTCCGCATGTGCGGCAGCACGGCCTTGATCACCGCCACGGTTCCGTAGACGTTCACCTCGAACTGACGGCGAAGGTCATCCATCGTCGACTCCTCGAAGAGACCGTCATGGCCGTACCCGGCGTTGGCGACGAGTACGTCGATGGGGCCCAGGTCGCGCTCGGTCTCGTCCACGACCGTGTCCACCGCGGCATGGTCGGTCACGTCCAGGAGGCGGGCGTGCGCGTCGTCGGCGAGCGCCTCAAAGGCCTGTGCGTCGGCGGGCGTGCGCACCGTGCCCACCACCCGGTGGCCCGCGGCCAACGCCGCGCATGCGAGTGCGCGGCCCAGGCCGGTGCTGACGCCGGTGATCAGGAATGTCTTGGTGTCCGACACGGGAGTTCCCTTCTTGCGATGCGAACAGAGGCCGACCGGGGCGGTTGGTCCCCCGGTGCCGGTCTCGACACGTTCCACTTCAACACCCGAATTGGCTGCTGATCGGCCTGCGGGGGGTCTGCTTCGCCCCGGGGACGGCCGGACCGGGGGACTGCCAGTCCCCCTTTCGCGGGCGGCCAGGGCGGACTTGGGCCCTATCGTGAACGGCATGGACCGCAACACAGCTCTCGGTGAGTTCCTGCGCTCTCGGCGGGCACGGATCACTCCGCGCCAGGCGGGCCTGTCCGACGACGGCGGCTCTCGGCGAGTGCCGGGACTGCGCCGCGAAGAGATCGCGCAACTGGCGGGCGTGAGCGTCGACTACTACGTACGCCTGGAACGCGGACGCCGACTGAACGTCTCCGAGACCGTGCTGGACGCCATCTCCCGCGCGCTGCGCCTCGATCCCGTCGAACGCGCCCATCTGTTCCAGCTCGCCAAGCCCTCCGCAGGCAGGCCCCGCCGCACGGCGACGCGTCCGCAGCCGGTCCGCCCGGGGCTGCGCGATCTGCTGCGGATCCTCGAGCACACCCCCGCCCTTGTGCTGGGGCGGCGACTGGACGTACTCGCGTCCAACAAGATGGCACGTGCGCTGCTCACCGACTTCGACGCGCTGCCGCACCGCGAGCGGAACCTGGTGCGGTTCATGTTCTGCGACGAGACCGCCCGCTCGCTGTACACCCACTGGGACACCCACGCCCAGGACATCGTCGCCTCGCTCCGCCGAGACGCCGGACGCCATCCCCACGATCCGCTGCTGGCCGAACTCGTCGGCGAACTCTCGATCGCGGATGAGGACTTCCGCCGCTGGTGGGCCGACCAGAACGTGTATCGGCACACGCACGGCAGCAAACACTTCCACCACCCGATCGTCGGCCCGCTCACCCTCAACTACGAGTCCCTCACCCTGCCCGCCGACCCGGACCAGCGGCTGAGCGTCTACACCGCCGAGGCAGGCTCCAGCTCCGAAGAGGCCCTTCGGCTACTGGCCGCGTGGACACGGCAGCCCGAGACCTCGCACGGGCAGCACGCAGAGCATTAGACGCTCGCCGGCCCGCGAGGAGAAGTCGGACATGTTGGCTGCTCCCATGAGCCGGGAGGGGCGTTGTGCAACACCGGCAGACCTTGCGCCTCATCGCCGGTGTCCCGAGAGCCCGGTTGATGGGGAAGCACCGCGATTGAGAGCAATGCGACGTGCCCACTCGTGCCGCGCAACAACTCTCAACACACAGTCGGAGATTGAAACGCGGGCTGAAAGGGCGTTTATATAGGGCTTGACCTGCATAAACGCCCTCTGGGGGAAGCAGGAGCGTGGGCAAGTGATGAGAATGGGTGATCCGCGCGCCGGACGCGGGCGTTAGCTCTGCGTTTGCTGCCTCTGCCCTCTCGCGTCGACTCGATCGGCTTGCGGTGGGCTACTCGTCGATGGCGTGGTGCTGGCGGCCGGGTGTGCGGGAGTTCGGGGGGGGGGCGGGGGTGGTTCGAGTTGAGGAGCGTGTGAGTGGGGGTGGGCGGACTGGGATACTCCCGTCGTGAATGGTGGTGTGTGCGGGAGCTACGGGGGTTCGGCGATGGCGGTGTCTGCGGGGGCTGCGTCGGTGGGCCACGGGGGCTGGGTGTTGCGTGGTGCGGTGGCGGCGGACATCGAGGTGATCGCGGAGTTGCGGGCCACCGTGATGCGCGCGGATTTGGAGCGCCTGGGGCGCTTTGACGAGTACCGGGTGCGGCAGCGGTTGCGGGACTCGTTTTCCCCGCAATACACGTCGGTCATCATGCTCGGCGGTGAGCTGGCGGGATGCCTCACGGTCCGGCCCGCCGAGGGCAGATTGTGGCTGGAGCACTTCTATCTTGCTCCGCATTGCCAGGGCCGGGGGCTGGGCTCGGCTGTGTTGCGTACGGTATTGCAACGGGCGGACGCGCAGGGTGTGCCGGTGGGCTTGAACGTCTTGCGGGGCAGCGCTGCCCGGCGGCTGTATGAGCGTCACGGGTTCGTCGTGGAGTCCGAGGATCCGGTTGACGTCTTCATGATGCGCCCGCCGGGGGTGAGGGCGGGCACTCCTACGAGAACCTGACGTGTGACGGCGTGAGGGGCCCCCGCGGCCGGCCAGGCTGTTTTCTGCTGGCCGTGAGGTTACAGGACCGCGCGGGTCCTACAGGTGACCAATGTCCCGCCTTCTGCGGTGTCTGCCGTACGCATGCCGGCGGTGTGGTCGGGCACAGGGGGTAAGCGGCGGGTGCTCGCAATGGTGGGCCGCCGATGCGGTCCCGCGCTACGGTGGCGCCTTCGACGGCCGGTTGCTGGGTTTTCTCGTTGCTGTGTGCGCTGCGTGCGGTGGAGACGCGGGGGTAGGGGAGTGCTGTTCTCGATCCGGGGTGCGCGGGGTCGGCCGCCATGTGATCGGCCGGGTCTCGGAGTTGTCCGGCTTGGCTCCCCGGCTGGGCCTGCGCGAGCTGGAACTGCACGCGAGGCGCCCCGCAGGAAAGGGGGCGTCCCGGGACACCCTGCTGCGGGACTCGCGACACGCTGTTCAACGAACAGGAGGTTCAAGTCGCCTGCCAGGAATTCGCTGCCCCTGATACATGGGGGTACCGGGAAGAGCAGAAGGCGGCTCTGCTCGACATTGCCGAACTGCCTGTAGCACGTGCGGGAGCGCGGGCAGCTACTTGTGGTTGATGAGTGACTAGGGCTGTCGCTCCGATCGTGCCTGGAGCCTGATGAGATGGTCGGTGTCGAGGCCGGCCGCCTCTGGACGGTGGGCGGCATTCATGATCGGCTGGGGGCATGAGTTCATTGATACGCCACGTCACCATCGATGCCGCCGACCCGTACGGTCTTGCGGGCTTTTGGGCCCGGGCGCTGGACGGCTCGCTGGCCGATGACGACTTTCCCGGGGACCCGGAAGCCGTGGTCACGACTGCTGCTGCCGCCTTACTGTTCGTCAGGGTCGATGACCGCAAGGCGGTGAAGAACCGCGTACATCTGGATCTCCAACCCCAGGACCGCACCCGGGATGAGGAGGTCGAGCGTCTGCTCTCACTCGGCGCCACGCTTCAGGGGGACCACCGAAGGCCCGACGGCACCGGGTGGGTGACCCTGTATGACCCCGAGGGAAACGAATTTTGTGTGGAACGCAGCGCGGCGGAGCGGGCGAACGGTTGATCTCCCGTTGCCTGGCGATGTCTGTCAGGTCTGGTGATCTGGTGCCTGGTCTGGCCGTCGGTCCAGTGGCGGAGAGCATCGGCGAGAGTAGGGATGATCGGCTCGTCGACGTTGGCGAAGAGGACGACGGGTTTCGAGGCGATGCTTCGCGAGCATCCGCATGCCGAGGTGACCCGCAGCCTGTCGGCGTGGGCGCGCGGCTCGGTGCGGAGTTCATCGCTGCGCTGGGCGGGGAATCTGGGCGCCTTCGGCAGGCGGACCGGCTGGCCGACTTCGCCGGCCTGGCCCCACAGCCACACCGCGCCTGTACGGGGCATCAGTGATCACGCCGCCCGTGCTTGAGCCGTTTCAGTCTTCGTCATCCGACGAGGAGTCCCGTCGTGCAGAGATCACCAAGATCGCAACCAGCGCCAGGATGACCAGGACCGCGACCAGCCCCCAGATTCCCGACGACCAACCCGCACTCGTGTGTCGCTTGAGCGGCGCCAAACCGCCGGGTCCAGCAGCGAGGACCCCAAGCCCCGCATCCCCCATGTTCATGGGCGAAGCCTATTGCCGCCTATGAACCCGGGCTAGGGGATGATCGGGTATCCCGTGGGCCAAAGCCGCCCCCCCGGCCCTTGAGCACGGAGTAGGCAACCGAGGACGGGATTAGGTGTCAGCGACCCGCGGGAGCGCCAGAGGAGCACGCGTGCCCTCTGCGTGCCCGAACAGGCGGCGATCGACGGGGAACTGCGGGGAAGCTCAGCGAGCGCTCCGGGAAGACGCACGTCAGCTTCTCGCCAGCTCAACCACCATCCGCATACGCGATCTTCCAAACTGGTGCTCCAAGCCCCGGGCGGCGGCGCTTGACTGGGGCATTGAAACTCCAGCCCAAAGCCGTTCCGTCGACCTTGAGTTCGGAGCACGCATGGACTACCGGCGACCCGAATCCAGCACGGCGAGGTGAAGCACGGTGTCAAGCGCGTGGGTCCGTGCGCCAACCGGGTTCGAGACGGTCGAGGAGCATATGGAAAGCTGCGTCGGCCTGATCCTCGCCGCCGTCTGCCAGGTGTGCCATCAGCAGGCCGAACACGGCATCGACCAGGAGGGTCGCCTCTGCGCGCGCTCGCGGTGCAGGCATGCCCCAGTCGCTGAAAAGTTCGGTGAACAGTTCTTTCCACTCCCTGAGAGTGTCACGCGTAAGGGGTTCGTACCGGCCGGGGTGAAGCACGTTCGCGACCATGATCTCCAGCCACAGGGGGAACGTGCGACGCACGGCCGGGGCGCTGAACCGTTGCCAGATTTCTTCGAGAAAGCGGCGCAGAGCTGTGGGGTCCTTGGGGGGACCAGCGGCATCGAGGAGGTCCCGAATTCGCGGGAGGGGCCGGGCTTCGTCCACGGTGAGGGCTTCGGCGACCATGCGCTCCTTGGTGCCGAAGTAGTAAAGCAGCATTCGATCGCTGGTGCCCAGTTCGCGCGCCAGCGGGCGAAGAGACAGGCCGGCCAAGCCGTGGCGCATCACGTACTCGTGGATCTGATGCAGAAGGATCCGCCGCTTGGCTGGGTCAGGCGGACGCGGCATATCCACTCCTAGCTGCGGGGACGCTGGCCAGCTCTGGTTTCATTTGTCCGAACTTATGGAAATTCGCCCTGCTATTTACTGTAGCGCATGCTACGTGTATGTTGTGGGTGTAGCGACTGCTACATAACGGGGTCCAGGTATCTACCTGGCCGTATGCGCGCGACATGGACATTCGCCGCTTCACGCCACGGCCGTTAGCAGCTCAGAATGGACTGATTCGCATGGCTTCCCAGGTCACAGGCTTCACCTCCGCCTCACACGTGGGACGCCTTGCCCGGATTGGCCGCGTCCGGCGGGCGGAGTCGCCACATCCGAACCGGGATCAAGGGCAGGATCGCTCCTGCCAGGCTGCGCCCGCGTCGTGGCTCACCCGACAGTTGGCACTGTGGTCACGCACAACGCAGCCTCTGCGAGTGCTTGACGCACCCCGCGCCCGCGTCAGTGACCGGGATGCCTCCTGGCCCCTGGCGCGGGAGCGGACCTCGGTCCGCCGGGCGCGCTATCTGGTGACCAAGCAGCTGAGTGAGTGGGCTGTGGAGGGCGTTGTCGACACCGCCGAGCTGCTGGTCAGCGAAATTGTCACCAACGCGCTGCGCTACACACGCGGCCCTTTGCGGCTCAACCTGCAGCTACACGACTCTCGCCTGCGCTGCGAGGTCGAGGACACCGAGACCGCCGGCCCCGTACGCCACTTCGCCGACAACGACGCCGAGGGCGGACGCGGTACGGAACTTCTCGATGTGCTCGCCGAAGCGTGGGGCCACCTTCCCACGGCGATTGGCAAGACCATATGGTTCGAACTGGTCACGAAGGCGGCCGGTCCTGTTACTGCTGACATCACCACCTGACACCAACAGGCACGGGCACTGGCGATTGGTGCTGGACCACGGTGGACGACCTAGCAGGACACGGAGCCACACCACCGTGGCCGAGACTCCGATGTGATCGACCTGATAAGGATGAGGCCAGACCTTCAACTCTGTGTACGGCGCGGGGACTGGTCCAACCTATGGGCGGCGCCCCGTGGCTTGGCCCAGTCATGGAGTATCTGCCACCCGGAGAGTGCGTGGATCAGCTGCTGACTACGCCGGAGGCGCGTAAGGGTTCCCGTCGGACACCGATGGGCCACCCCACTGCACCCACGGCGGCGGGACAGGAGCCCAGTCCGGGCCGCGGTGATCCAGCCACCACCTACCGATGGTGTGGAACTTCTCCTCGAAACTGCGATCCCAGCTGAGGAGCCCGGTGATCGGCGCCCGCAGGCGGGTACAGCGGCCGCCCGCTTCGTAGAGCACGACGGTCCGGCTTCCGAAGAAAGACTCGACCTGGATGGCTTGGACGTTCGACCACGGGATGGTCCGGCGGCGGAGGTTTTGCGCGATAGCCGCCGATGGCGTGAGAGTGACCCCGAAGGGCAGCAAGGCGATCAGAACCGGCAGAACACCCGAGAGGAGCAGCCCTGAGACTAGTAGAGGACCGAACGGTCCCCCGTCCAACCAGATCAAGACCTGGAAGGCCATGACCATAACGATGTTGGGCAGCACGGGCAGCAGGCGTTGGAGGCGCGTCAACCGGTAACGGATGCGCTCCGGCGGCACAGCTGCGACCTGCGATTGTTCCATCGGTCCCCACCCCTGACCCAATGCGGCCGGCGCTGGCCCGTCACCGCCAAGGCAGCATGGCGGACCAGGGGCGTGCTGTCCATCCAGGGAGAACGGCGGCCGGACGCCGGAGAGCGGAATCCGCTCGCGTACAGCAGCGAAGTACAGCAACCCCACCGACCGGTGCTGACCACCCGTGCCTCTCACAGTCCGTCTGACCAGCCCACCAGACCTCAGCAACCTTCCCGCCCGTAGTTCGTATCGAGAGTGTTCACGTCGGCCTTGGACCGTTGTCCTTCTCTGCTGTGAACTGCAATGATTCAGCCCGAATCATCATTGCGAGAGAGTCCAGGCATGCAACCTGCGAGACCGGGCTGTCCCGACACCGCGTCCCGTCGGCGCATGAAGGCGGCCGCGTATTTCGGTGCTGGTCGCGCTCGGCATCGTTGCCGTCTCCGTTGCGGGGTGCGGCAGTTCCGATGCCAAAGGGCTGCCGGTCCAGAGTGCGGGAAGCTCGGCATTGCGATCGAAGGGGAGCCTGACCGAAAGCCCGGTGAGAGCGGCGGTTCCTGCATGGGGTGGACCGAGAGGCGCGCGTGGCCCGGGACGTACAAGGTCGTTGTGCGCGGAGTGGAGTCGGTCTGCCCATTCATCGACCCCGAGCCCGGTAGGGCGGAGGGCGCAGTGGGGACCCGTGACGTCATCTACGTAGTGGACAAGAGCGGGAAATGCGTCGAAGGCCCGGCGAGCATGCACGGGATCTGACACCAGCGGCTGCCACCGACAAGCGCGGAGCAATTGTCAATACGTCTGGATCGCTGCGAAGGCATAGAGGACCCGGGGGCCTTGCGTAAGATCGACTTATGCCCCGTGCACTGATCCTTGGCGGTACTGGCCTGATTGGTCGTGCGGCCGCGCGTCGGCTACTGGCCGCCGGGTGGCAGGTGGACGTCACCGGCAGGAATCCTGCCCATGTGTCGCCTGAGATCGCTTCGGCGCGTTTCGTTGCAGCAGATCGGGCTGATGAGGGTCAGCTTGGCTCTGCGCTGGGAAATGGTGCTGACCTGCTCGTAGACTGCCTCTGCTTCACAGCCGCCGACGCCCGCCTCCTTCTGTCCTTGGCGAAGCACGTCACCTCTACGGTGATGCTCTCCAGCCGTGCCGTCTACGTCGATGCGGACGGCAACCACGTCAATTCCGAGATCCAGCCCTACTTCGAAGGACCCGTCCGCGAAACCCAGCCCACCGTGGCCCCCGGTGACATGGACTACAGGTCCCGGGAGGGCTACGGCGCCAACAAGGTCGCTGCCGAACACGTTGCCCTGGACAGCGGCTTGCCCATCACCGTAGTGCGTCCTTCCCGCGTCCATGGCGTGGGCGCAACTCGCCCGCAGGAATGGGTGTTCGTCAAACGTGCTCTAGACCGGCGCGCCACCATACTGCTCGCCAACCAGGGCGCCGAGCTTGTGCACACCACGGCCGCAGCCAACATCGCCGCGCTCATCGAGACGGTTGCCGGCAGGCCCGGCGCCCGCATTCTCAATTGCGCGGACCCCGATGCACCGAGCCCGTTGGAGATCTCCCGCATCGTCGCCCGGCGTCTTGAGCACACCTGGGCCGAGGTCCTTCTCGACGAAACGGCCCCGGACGGGCTGGGGCTGACCCCGTGGGACGCCCCTCACCCGTTCGTGCTCGACATGTCAGCCGCCGTAGAGCTGGGGTACCGGCCCGCCGGAGATTACGCGGCGACGGTCGCTGCCGAGATTGACTGGCTCGTCGACGCCGCCCAGTCAGGCGATCGCAGGGGGGTGCTGCCGAAGACGGACGACCCATACTTCAGCCCGTTCTTCGACTACGCCGCCGAGGACAAATTCCTCGCCAGGCACGCCCGTTGAGAGCCGACACAGACGCCGAAGCATCGACCCGACCGTGAGGCCAGCGAGCCTCGACCGCGGTGAACGGCGTGTAGTTGGTCAAGCAGCGGTGGTCTTGGGCCGGGCCGCGAGCTGGCCGTTCTCGAATTTCGCACCCGCGCGGACCAGCGGGACCAGTTGGGCCCAGGTGATCGCGCGCCAGCGCGCCTGAGCAGACTCAACGAGTTTGAACACCATTGCGAGGCCCGCGGCCTGGCTGACAGCGCCGCGCGTGACCTTGGTGCGGAGCTCCACGGCGGAGAATGTCGACTTGATTGGCTTCGTGGTCCGCAGGTGGATCCAGTGTTCCGCAGGGAAGTCGTAGAAGGCCAGGAGCTCGTCCCGGTCCTCGGTGATCTTCGCGACGGCGTTCGGGAACTTGGCGCCGTAGTTTCTGGCGAAGGCCTCGATCGCCTTGTCGGCGTGGGTGCGCGACTCGGCGTTGTAGATCTCCTGCATCGCCTTCGTCGCTGGGCGGATCTGGGCAGGCGGTAGGTGACGTGCGGGCTTTGTGAACCCAGCATCTCTGCGGCTTGGCCGCGGGGAACACCTCGGCGAGGGCCCCCACAGGCCCATGGCGCTTTCGCCGATGACCAACTCGGGGTCGCGCATGCCGCGTCGGCGGCAGTCGCGCAGCAGGTCGGCCCACGACTCGGTGGACTCTCTCAGGCCCTCCGCGAGCGCGATGAGTTCCTTGGTGCCGTCGAGGCGGACGCCGAGCGGGACCAGGACGCATGAGTGCGCCTGGCCGAGGCGGACCTCGGGGTGGACTCCGTCGGCCTATACGTAGACCGCAGTCGCGGTCTGCCAGGTCGCGGTCCTCGAAGGCGGCGTGGTCGTCGCTCCGTTGCTTCGTCAGCCGTGTCACGGTGGCCGCCGACAGGCCAGCGGTGCCGCCGAGGAACTGCTCCAGCGCGGGCACGAAGTCCCCGGACGACAGTCCGTGCAGGTAGAGCAGCGGCAGGACCTCGGAGATCTTCGGGGACTTGCGGCACCACGGCGGAGGGATCTTCGATGAGACCCGCTTGCGCTCGCCGGTGGCCTCATCGACGCGGCGGTCGTTGACACGCGGCGCGGTGACCTCGACCGGGCCAGCCGCGGTGACCAAGGTGCGGGGCCTGTGGTGGCCGTTGCGGACGACCAGGCGCTGCCCGTACTCGTCGGTCTCGGCCGCCAACTCAGCCCGTGGAGTCGGCGCTGGCAAAGCGTGGACCGCGGCGCGGGAGGTGAGCGTCGCGGTCCACGGCTTCAAGGAAGGAACTTCATCTCTGGGAAGGCCGCGCTCGGGCCGTCGAGCAGATGTTGTCGGCGGTGCCGCAGGTGCAGGTTGAAGAAGGCGAGTGGGTATGCCTGTTGGATGCGTATCGACCGGGCCGGGTCAAGGGTGCCGATCCAGTCCTGGATCTGCTGGTCGGTCATGCCGAGGATCTTGCCTGCCTGCGGGATGAGCGTCGCGTTGTCGCCGTAGGAGTTGTGGATGGCCCCGTCGGCCTGGATGTCGAGCCGCCAGCCGCGAAGGTGGGTCCAGAATTCGGCGACGTCCGGCATGGCGGCCCGGGTGAAGTGGGCGGTCATCATCAGGAACGGCCGGTCCAGGTCGGTGGTGATGGTCGGCTGCATGGGGCCGTCGATGCTGAGCCCGGCTCTGACGCGCGGGTCGGCGAGCATGGTGAGTGCGGTGGCGGTGCCGCCCTTCGACCACCCGAACGCGCCGATGCACCGCGGGTCGAGGGCGCCGAGCAGGCCCTGGGGCAGCGGCTTGCCGTCGACGTCGGGGTTGCGGCCGGCGGCCATCTCCTCCACGCAGTTGAGCAGGAACCGGAGGTCCGCGGCGAAGTCCCTCGGGAACATCGGGACATCGTCCGGGGTGACCACCCGTCCGTCGGGGAACTCGGTGTAGGTGTCGTGGGTGTGGTCGACGGTGATCACGGCGTAGCCATGGCTTGCGAGTTCCTGGACCATGATGCTGTGGTCGCCGCGGTGGCTGCCCGCTCCGTGCGAGTACACGATGACGGGCAGCCGGTGGCCGGTGCGGCGCACGGGTGCGCCCACGTGTCCGGCGGTGAGCGGGCCGAGGGCCGGGTCGAGGGCGAAGCCGGCGTCCGCCAGGAACGCCCGCAACGCGCCCTCGGCCATCCAGGGGGCACGCGGCAGGTTCTCCGTCCTGCGGGCGGGGTACCAGACACCGGCCATCAACTCGCGGTGCTGCCCCGGGCCGGCCAGGGGATCCGGACGTGCGGTGTCGACGAGGTGGAGCGGCACCACGCCCACCGGGTGCGGTCCGGTGGGCGGGGGCAGGGTGAGTTGCGCCGGGCTGGAGGCGGTCGGAGCCGCCCACGCGGGGGAGGCGATGCCGAGTGGCACGGCAGTCCCGATTGCAGCGGTCAGTGCTGCCCCGAGCATGCGACGGCGCGTCATTGGTTGTCGCCTGTGGGACGTCGTGTTTCGGCTGTGGGACGGCGTGACGGTCATGAATCCTCCCGAGTCCGGGTTTCTTGGTCGCAGCCGGGCGCGGAGCCCGTGGATCTGGGTGGGGCGGCATCGTCATGGACTCGCGTTCGGTCCTCGAGGTCGCCGCGCCGGGGCGGCTGTTGTCGGGCCGATCCTGATGTGGACGATGCCGCTGTCGAGGCCGATCGTCCCGCCGCAGGTCCCCCTCGCCTTGTCGTCGGGCATCCGCTCCAGACGCTGTCGCTCTTCCTGAACGTGGCGGGCGCTTCGAAGAAAGACGTCTTGGTGGATGTTCACGGCACGTTGCGAAAAGCTCCATCAGCCCCGGACGCCCCTGGGAGGGATGTCCGGGCCGCAGCGGGGAGTTGGCGTGTCAGCCGTTACGGGCAGCCTCTGGGCCGGTGATGCGTTTGAGCAGAGGGAGAGTTGACGCGATGATGCCCAGCGAGGCGACGAGGCCGACGGCAACGAGCGCGTAGTACGCCGCGCCGGGCGACACCAGGTCGTAGTGCATCTGCGATTTCAGGAACAGGGCCGAGGCGGCGAAGGCCGCACCGGTCGAGATCGCGGCCACTGCCAGCAGCGGCAGCGTGCTCTCCAGGCCGATCACCCGCTGCAGCAACCGCAGCGGCGCACCGGTGAGCCGCAGCAGCGCGAACGGGCGTCGGCGATCCGACAGGCCCGCGACCACGCTCACCGCCAGGCTGCAGCCTGCGATCGGCAGGGTGGTCAGCAGCACCACGTCGGCCAGTTGCCGCCAACCGGCCAGCTCCTGCTGCATGTCGGTGCCCCAGTCGCCCACCGTTTGGGCCTGGTGGTGCGGGTAGGCGGTGGTGAGCAGGGTCCGTACGTGTTCCATGACGGCTGTCGACCCGTCGGTGGCCACGTAGATGAGTTGTACGGGCAGCTTGGCGACGGCCGCGGTGCTGATTGCGGCGGCGGGCCATGGCAAGTTCGGGTGCGACTGCAGGCTGACGAACGTGTAGAAGTCGACGGCCGTGACGCTCGCGCGGGCCGGGCAGCGGCCCACCATGGGAGTCTGCGCCAGGTCGGAGCAGGTGACCAGTGCCGGCACGTCCGGGGGAGGATCACCCGGGTGGACCCTCCGGTTTACCACCTTGCCGACGCCGTCGGGGTTGGCGTGGACGACCGCCACGCCCCGCACACCTTGTATCGCCCGCACCTCGGTGAGCAGCTGTGTCGGGATGGCCGCGGCCAGCGGCTCCTCGCCGTCGCCGCCGGCCTCCACCACCGTCCGGGTCTGCCGGTCGCCGCCCAGCGTTCCGCGGTAGTCGTTGATGGTGCCGATGATGCAGACGGTCGCGGTGGTCACGAACAGGGCCAGGACGAGGCCGCTGACCGCGCGGAAGCCGGCCTTCGGGTCGTCGGCGAGCCGCCGCACGGCGATCAGCGCGGCCGGGCGTCGGGTGCGCCGGGCGACCGCCCTGGCGGCGATCATGGTCAGCCACGGCCCGGCGATCACCAGGCCCAGCATCACCACCAGGAAGCCGGGGAGGTAGGCCGCCGTCTGGCCGTTGCCGGTCGCCGGGCGGTGGCCGACGAAGACGAAGTACGCCAGTTCGGCCAGGCCCGCCAGCAGCGGGATCAGCCGCCATGCGCGCGGCGGGCGCGGGGTCACCCGGCGACTCACGCCGAGCGGGGAGACGGTGACCCGGCGCAGTGCGAGGCGCGCCGCGATCGCTGCTGCCACCGGTACTCCGACGATGACGCCGAGGACTTGCGGAGCGCTGAGGGTCAGGTCCGAAAGGAAGAACCGCTGCTGCCCGGTGAGCGGGATGGTGGCGACCAGCGGGCGCAGCGCGGCGTAGAGCCCGAAGCCGACCAGTGTCCCGACGGCCGCCGCCAGCGCGGACTCCACCGCCGACAGCAGCGACACCTGCCGGGGTGTGGCGCCGACCAGCCGCATCGCCGCGTAGCGCTGTTCGCGCGTGGCGGCGGACAGTCGGGTCGCGGTGGCGATGAAGATCAGCACCGGGAAGATCAGGGCGCCGGCCACCACGGAGGAGATGAGTGTCAGTGCGTCGCCGCGCACCGCGTTGTCCCAGCATGCGTTGTCACAGGTGGGGGGCCGGGTGCTGGCGATGGTGGTGACCGCTCTCGCCCCTGGGGCGCCCTTGAGCTGGGCGGGGGTACGGCCGATGACAGCGATCAGCGAGTCCGGGGAGGCCAGTGCAGCGTCGCCGATCGTGCCGGTGAGCCGCCCGGGGAAGCGGTCGCCCAGTTGGGCGGCCGGGGTGTCGCGGATCAGCTTCGCCAGCGCGGGTGACGCGTAGTACTCGCCCGGCGCGGGCAGGTGCGTGAGGCCGGGCGGGACGGGCGAGGTCGGGCCGGTCGCGGCGACGTCGACCTCGGTGAAGGACTTGCCGTCGTAGTAGTCGCCGTGCGGCCACCACCACAGCGGGTCCGCCGTCGCGTGCTCGGTACGGCCGGCGGCGCCGGTGTCCAGCCACACCTGCCGCTGGTTCGTCCGCTCGACAGCGTTCATGCTGGCGAACGTCGACAGCAGCAGCCCGACGCCGATGGCGACCGCGGCGGCGATCATGGCCAGCCGGGCGAGGGCCTCCCGGCCACCGCTGAGCGCGACGCGGAGCGCGAAGGCGATCACGAGGCGATCCGTCCGGTCGTGAGCAGGCTGGCCTTGCCGTCGCGGACGATGGCCTCCCGGTCGGCGTGCGCGGCGACCCGGGGCTCGTGGGTCACCAGGACGATGGTGGTGCCCTGTTCCTGGGCCGCGTCCACCATCAGGTCCATCACCTGCTCGCCGGTCAGTGAGTCCAGCGACCCGGTCGGCTCGTCGGCGAACAGCACCCTGGGCCGGGCCACCAGACCGCGAGCCAGCGCCACCCGTTGCGCCTGCCCACCCGACAACTCCCCGGAACGGCGCCGCTCCAGGCCGTCCAGGCCCAGCCGGGCGAACCAGGGACGGGCCTCGGCGAGCGCGGCCGCCCTGCGCACGCCGGAGAACAGCAGCGGCAGGGCGACGTTCTCCTCGGCGGTCAACTCGGGGACGAGCTGGCCGAACTGGAAGACGAAACCGAAAGTATCGAGGCGCAGCGCGCTGCGCTCGGCCTCATTCAGCGTGTCGATGCGGCGTCCGTCGAAGTGCACCTCGCCCGAGTCGGGGGTGAGGATGCCGGCCAGGCAGTGCAGCAGGGTGGACTTGCCGGAGCCGCTCGGACCCATCACGGCGAACACCTCGCCGGCCTCGATGGCCAGGCTGGCACCGCGCAGCGCGGGGGTCTCGCCGAAGGAGAGGGTGAGGTCGCGGGCCTCGATGAGGGCGCTCATGCGCGCACCGCCGCTGCCAGTGTGTCCATCCGGGCCGTGGTCAGCTCGATCCATCGCAGGTCGGCCTCCAGGTGGAACAGGCCGTGGTCGGCGAGCAGGGCGTCGATGATCGGACCGGTGCGGCGCAGCTTCGTCAGCTCGTGCATCCGCTGCAGGTGGGCGGCTCGCTGGGTGTCGAGGTACTGCTGGGCGTCGCGGCCGAGCATCAGGGCCAGCACGACTTTGGTGAACAGGACGGTCTGCAGGTTGGGTTCGGGGGCCACCGGCTCGGTGAGCCAGGTCTCGAACTCCGTCGCCCCCGCCTCGGTGATCACGTAGCGCTTGCGCTCGGGGCCGACGCCGGGCTCCGCCTCGCCGGCGATGACCTTTCCGTCCCGCGCCAGCCGGCCAAGAGTCGTGTAGACCTGCCCGTACGGCAGCGGCTTGCCGCGGTTGAAGAAGGTGTCGTAGTCGCGCTTGAGGTCGTAGCCATGGCTCGGCTCCCGCTCCAGCAGCCCCAACAGGGTGAGAGGAACACTCATGCGGGGGACCCTACACCAGGGATATACACTGAGTATATATCTGATGAGAGTGCGTGCTGGTCCTGGGACCTTGCATCCGGTTGCCGACCAGTCACCGGGGCGTTCTCGCCCGACGGCTTACGGGGGTGGCATCCCGGGCAGCGGCGCCGCCATGCGTCGGCGGATGACGGTGGCCGTCGGGCGGGGATCTGTGCCGTCCGCTCCTCTACGCTGCGGAAATGCAGGAGTTGACGTTACGCGTACGAGTGGCCGCCTATGTGGTGCGACGCCGCGCGGGACGGCCGGTTGAGCTGCTGGTGTTCGACCACGACGCAGACCTGCCGCCCGGCACGCACGTCCCGGCCGGCGGTGTGGCACCAGCGGAGCCTCTGCAAGAGGCTGTGCTGCGGGAAGTGGCAGAGGAGTGCGGGCTGACATGCGTCCGGGTCCTGCGGCCCGTGGCTGAGGAGCACACCCCGCACCCGATCCGCCGCTTCCCCCGCCACACCACCTTCTTCGAACTGGCCGTGGACGCCGACGCAGACGTCCCGGATGCGTGGGACCACCAGGTGACGGGCGCAGGCCGTGACCACGGAATGACGTTCCATTGTCGTTTTGAGCCGCTGCCCCTCGCCTTCTCCTTGGCTGATGGCCAAGACGCCTGGCTGGATCGTCTGGACGTATGAGCCGCGCCGCCTGGCGCGGCCACGGTCGATCCGCTTGGAGTCGGCAGTCTGCGGGCGGGGGAGGGCGTGGACGTTCATGGGGCAGGGGTGGCGCCGGCGCGGGAGCTCGCGCGCCGTCTCGAGATCGGATCCACCGTCATCAACGCCCGCTGTGGTGGGAAGGCGGGTTGCTCGTCGCGTCGGTTGCTGCCGGTCACTGCGAGCCTGTGGCCACCAGTGTCGCGGTGATGGGTTCGAGTTCGGTGATCAGTTCGTCGAGTTCGGCGGGGGAGAGGGCTTCGTAGGGCGGGGTGGCGAGTTCGTCGGTGAGGGCTTCGATGCGGTGTTTGAGCTCGCGGCCGGCGTCGGTGAAGTGGTCCTCGGTGTCGATGAGTCCGCGTGCGCGCAGGTCGTCCATGACCGCGGCCAGCCGCTGTTTTGGCAGGTGATGGATGCGTCCGAAGGACTGTGGGGGGTGGATGCCCTGTTCCAGCGCGGAAAGGACATGGGCTTGTGTGCCGCCGATGCGGGCGCCGACGAGGGCGGCGATGTGTCCGTCGCCACGGTGCTCGCGCAGCATGGTCGCGGAATGCCACAGGCGGGCGACAGGGTCGCTCGGGATCGCAAGGGTGCGCATGCCGGCGTACATCACCCGCCCTTCGGTGGGGGCGCTCGTGGCGGCCTTGGTGGTCAGGTCGGCGGCGCGCACCAGGCCGGGGGAGTGGGTGCGCTTGTCGCCGAGGATGCGTCGTAGGGAGGCCGCGCTCCCGCGCTCCCGCGCGGCGACGGAGGCCTCGGGCGGGATCGTCTCCCAGGCGCTGGGGATGTGCCGTGCGGCTTCTCCGTCGGCGAAGTTGTAGAAGGCCGCGTGCACGACGTGGGCCTGCACGCGTCCCAGTGGTGCGGCCCGGCTGGCGAAGTAGCCGTCCCAGTAGGTGCGGTGGCCGAGTGCGGCCAGCTCCTTGTTGCACTCGTCGGCGCAGAAGGTGACCAGGCAGATCGGCTCCAGGAGCTCGAACATGCGACGGGCGATGTGAGGCATCGGGTGCAAGCGCGTCGTACCCATCGGGCCCTCCGTTCGTATCGGTGTGCCGGCTTGGACCGTCCGGCACACCCAAACTCATCGGTGACCGAGATCCACAGACGGTGGCCGTCTTCCAGTTCACCCAAACAGCCTTCGCACTCGCCCTCGGTGAAGCGGGCACGGAGAGTGTTGCGGATCTCGACCAGGCGGCCCTGCGCCGGCTCCGAGCCGTCGTTTGATCGCCGCGTGATGGGAAGGAACCGTTGATCGTGGAGATCCCTCTTGCTCAGTAGCTTGTGGGCAAGGTGGTAACGGGAGGTGGTTGCGTGTCCCTGACCAGCACGTCATTCTTCGCTGCACTCATCGTCGCGACGGTCGTGATGATGGTCGGCGCGATTGCGCTGTGGCCGAAGGTGCGCGGGCCCAGAGCGGTGCGCTGGCTTGTGCACGCCGTCATGATCGGCCTGTGTCAGCTCACGGCCATCAGTGTCGTGGCCACCTGGATCAACAACAGCTACGGCCTGTACGCCTCCTGGGACGACCTGCTCGGCAATCCGAACACCAACGCGGTCGCGATGCCTGGGCCTCCAGTCCACCGGGCGAAGTTCAGCAAGAGCACCAAGGGCGGCGTACTGGACACGTATTTCCACGGCCGGCGATCCGCGCTGTCCGGTGAGGTGCTCGTGTGGACGCCGCCGCAGTACGACGAGGCCGCCTACGCTAAGAAGCGGTTCCCGGTCATCATGCTGCTGCACGGTGTCCCGGGATCCCCCCAGTCCTGGCTGGAGCATGGCGGTATGCCAGGTGCCTTCGAGGACCTGCTCAAGCAGAACAAGGTGCACCCCTTCATCCTTGTGATGCCGGTGGTCAACCCGGGCAGCGTGGACACCGACTGCAGCGACCTGCCCAACCGCAAGGTGGCGACCTGGATGGCGGCCGACGTCCCGGACCTCGTCAGCCACAAATTCCGCACGCTGTCAGGCCCGCGGGGCTGGGGGCTGATGGGTTTCTCGACCGGCGGGTTCTGCGCCGCGAAACTGCCCCTGCAGTTCCCGAAGGTCTTCGGGGCGGGCGCCGCCCTCGACCCCGATCCGCTGACCGGCGACGAGTCTGTCCTGCCGGACCCGGCCGTGCGCAGGCACAACAGCCCGATGTACCTCGTACGGCACACCAAGGCCCGCGTCAGGCTCTTCCTGGCGACCTCGCGGCAGGACCGGCTCAGCCCGACGTCGTACATCGAGACGTTCCAGGCGACCGCCGGGGCCACCCCGGTGGAGGTCCGCACTCTGGTGCTGCCCAGCGGCGGGCACAACTACAACACCTGGTCGGCGGAGTACCCCGCGGCATTCGGATGGCTCAGCCAGTGGCTGTCCGCACCGCGCTGAACGCCCGGGCGGCCGCTCCCGAGCAGCTGACGACCAGACTCGGAAACCACGGGCGGCGACACTCCCGAAAGACGGAGCCGTAGGCGTGAGTGAATAGGGGGCATGGTCCTCGACTTCACGCACGACCACGAAGGCGAACTGCTCAGAGGTGTGTACGGCGGTGATCCATCCACGACCGCCGCCGTAGTGCTGCACGGGGCAGGCACCAGCAGCACAGAGCGACTGCTCCCGCTGGTACGGGAGTTCGTGGCTCACGGATGTCGCGGGATCGCCTTCGACTTCTCGGGCCATGGCGAAAGCACCGGCAGACTGAGCGAGTCGAGCCTGCGGCTGCGGTTCGAGCAGGCCGTATCAGTGATCGACGCCTACGCGGGCGCGGACGGACCGCTGGTCCTGGTGGGCTTCAGCATGAGCGGGCAGACGGTGGCGGATCTCGTCCGGCACTACGGGGATCGGGTGGCGGCGCTGGGGCTGTGCGCGCCCGCCGTATATGCCGCCGAGGCGTGGGACGTGCCCTTCGAGCAAGGAGGCGGCCGGTTCAGCGGGATCATCCGGCGGTCGGACAGCTGGCGTGAGGCGCCCGCGCTGGAGGTGCTGCGGGCCTACGAGGGCCGGGCGGTGCTCGCCGTACCGGGCACGGACACGGTGATCCCGCCCGCGGTGACGGAGGCCGTGCAGGAGGTGCTGGCCGCGCGTGCCCAGTACACGCGGTTCGACCTTCCGGACGCGCAGCACCAGCTGGGGCTGTGGTTCCGCGATCACGGCGAGGACCGGCGGGAGTTCGTGGAGGCGGTGCTGACCGGTCTCGACGACCGGGGCTGGACGGCCACGCGTGCGTGGGTGGCCAAGCAGCTCGGCCACGGCCGCTCGATCGCCGACGCCCGTCCCCTGTACGGCGGTTGGAGCTCCCAGATGCGCCGGCTCACGCTCGACGACAGCACGGCACTGGTGCAACGGACCTTCGTGAAGCCGTTCTTCCGCCATGCCGGGCCCGGGCTGCTGGCTCGTGAGGCCTCTGTCCTGGCGATGCTCGCCGGGCAGGAGGGCATCCCGGCGCCCGGTCTCGTCGCCGTGGACGCCACGGCCGAACACTGCGACCATCCGACCCTGCTGATGTCCGCGCTGCCGGGCCGCGTCCGCGTCGACGAGGACGACCTCGACCGGCGCCTGGACCTGCTCGCGGCCCAGCTCGTCCGCGTGCACGGCGTCGTCCCCGACGAGAGACCACGCACGTACCAGGCGTGGACATCCCCGGAGCGCGTCCGCACCCCGGACGGCCCCCTGTGGGAGCGGGCCGTGGACGTGATCCGCCGCGACCCGCCGCCGTACGATGGCTGCTTTCTGCACCGCGACTTCCACCCCGGGAACGTGCTCTTCACGGGAAGCGGGGCTCGGCTGCGGATCACCGGTGTCGTGGACTGGGTCGAGACCTCGTGGGGACCTGCCGACCTGGACGTGGCGCACTGCTCGACCGCGCTCGCGCTGCTGCACGGCCCGGCGTACGGGCTGGATTTCCGCGAGCGGTACGAGGCACACGGCGGCCGCGGCCTGGCCAGCGACCCCGACCACCTGTACTGGCGGCTGCTCGACGCGCTGCACTACTGCCCCGAGGCGGTGAAGCTCGCCGGACCGTGGCGCGACCTGGGGCGCGACGACCTGACGTCCGAGGGGCTGGGACAGCGGCTGGAGGCGTACGTGGACGGACTGCTGCACCGATACGGCTGACCGCGCCGGATCACTCGACCGACACCCACCCGAGGAGGCGTGCTCAGTGGCCGCCGTGGTGCAGCACAGAGCGACTGCTCCCGCTGCAGGCCTGGTCGCGGAGCGTTCGGGGCAGTCCGAACCGTGGGAAGAGGCCGTTGTCACCGAAGCGGGTGATGGCGGAGATCCGGTCGCCCTCCAGGGAGAGCACCACCAGCCCGTAGGCGTGCGCGATCGGGCTGGTGGGATCGCGCAGGTAGGAGCCGAACGCCGGCTGGCCGTTCGCCCGCGCGGGCACCAGCCGGAGCGCCTTGCCGCCCCACCAGGCGAGGGTTTCGTAGAACCGGGCGATGGCCTCGCGTCCCTGGTACTCGAGGGGCTCGGGCGGCATCGTCAGCCAGGCGTCATCGGCCAGCAGGGCGACCAGCCCGTCGACGTCGGAGTTCTCCATCGCGTCCACGAACCGCCCGACGAGCTCGCGTTCACGCGGTGAGCGCGGCAGGGGCGCCCGGTCGCGGTCGCGCGCGGGCAACTGGCCGTCCAGGGCCGCGCGCGCCCGCTGCAGGGCGCTGTTCACCGAGACGCCGCTGCTGTCGAGCAGGTCGGCCACCTCCGCCGTGCGGAAACCGAGCACGTCGCGCAGCACCAGCACCGCGCGCTGCCGCGGCGGCAGACGCTGGAGTCCTGCCACGAAGGCCAGGGCCAGCGACTCCCTCGACTCGTAGCGGGCGTCCGGTCCCGGCGCCGTGTCCGGCAGGTCCTCCAGCAGGGTGTCCGGGTAGGGCTCGAACCACAGCGGTTCCAAGCGGCGCGTCGGCTCGGGCACGTCGGGCGGGGGGCCGGCCGGAGGCTGCTGGGGGCGGGGGCGGCGGGCCGTGTCGCGCAGCGCGTTCAGGCAGCGGTTGGTCGCGATGCGGTACAGCCAGGCGCGTACCGAGGCCCGCCCCTGGAATCCCCCGAGCCCGCGCCAGGCGGCAAGCAGGGTCTCCTGGACCGTGTCCTCCGCGTCCTGCACGGAGCCGAGCATCCGGTAGCAGTGCGTCTGGAGCTCACGCCGGTAGGGCTCGGTGAGCTCGCGGAACGCCTCCCCGTCTCCCGCCCGCGCCCGCGCCAGGGTCGATTCGATCACCACGACATCCTCGCTTCGCCTCGTCGATTCGTCCTCCCGGTAAGGACACCGTCCGGGCCGAAAAGTCATCGGTGACTTTCTCGATGCGGCCGTGTCTCAACAAGCGACGGCATTTCACACCGGTTTCCACACCGCATTTCACGAGGGACGAAGGAGATCGTCACCATGGCGAACATCGCGGGCAGTGCAGTACTGATCACAGGGGGCAACCGCGGCATCGGCCGGGCGTTGGTCGAGGAGGCCCTGAGGAGGGGCGCGGCGCGGGTGTACGCCGGTACGCGCGTGCCGCTGGACCACCCGGACGAGCGGGTCACTCCCCTGAGGCTGGACGTGACCGACGCGGACCAGTTGCGCCGGGCCGCCGAGGAGGTCGCATCGCACGGCGTCCTCGACGTGCTCGTCAACAACGCCGGCATCGCGCTGTACGACGACCTGAGCGACCGCTCCGTCCTCGAACGGCACCTCGCCGTCAATCTCTTCGGCACCTATGAGGTGACGGGGGCGTTCCTCCCGCTGCTGCTCCGCTCCAAGGGAGCGATCGTCAACAACCTGTCGATCAACAGCCTCGCCCCCTTCCCGCTGATTGCGTCCTACTCGGTCTCCAAGGCGGCCGCGTTCTCCCTGACACAGTCGCTGCGCACCCTGCTGGCGGAACAGGGTGTGCGTGTGCACGCCGTGCTGACCGGCCCCGTGGACACCGAGATGAGCAGGGGTATCGACGCCCCGAAGGCGTCCGCCCAGTCCGTCGCGCGGGCCGTCTTCGACGGGGTGGAGAAGGACGAGGAGGACATCTTCCCCGATCCCGCGTCCCAGTCGCTGGCCGAGGGCTGGCGCACAGGCGTGGCCAAGGCTCTGGAGCTGCAGTTGGCGGACTTCTCGGCGGCGCAGCGTGACAAGTCCTGACCCGGTGGGCCGAGCCGGCGCAGAAGTCGGCGGCGTGACGAGGACCCGGGCGCCCGCGACCGCGGTTGTGCCGACGGCGACACTCGGGCTCACCGCCATGGCGATGCTCGGGCTCACCGCCGCGTCCTGGGCCGTCGCGGTCCGGCAGATGAACGGGGCGATGGACATGGGTGCGGCGACCCGGCTCGGTTCGTTCGGCTCCTTCGCCGCCCTGTGGGTTCCGATGATGGCGGCGATGATGCTGCCGGGCGCCACACCGGCGGCCCTGCGGCACGCCCACGCCCACGGCGGTCGCGGATGGACCGCCGTGCCGCTGTTCGTCGGGGCGTATCTCGCCGTCTGGGCCCTCGTCGGCGTCGCCGGGTACGCGGTGTACCGGCCGCACGGGTCGTTCACCGCCGGCGTGGCGGTGATCGCGGCGGGCGCCTACGAACTCACGCCGCTCAAGCGGCACTTCCGGCGGCACTGCCACGAGGGAGTCCGTTCCGGGCTCGCGTTCGGGCTCTCCTGCGTCGGCTCGTGCATCGGGCTGATGCTGATGCTGCTCGCGCTGGGCGTCATGAGCCTCACCTGGATGTCCCTGGTCGCCGTCCTCGTCCTCGCGCAGAAGCTGCTGCCCGCGAGAGCCGCCCTCGATGTGCCGTCGGGGCTGGCGATCGTCGGACTCGGACTGCTGATCCTCGCCGCGCCCTCGTCCGTTCCCGGTCTCATGCCACCGATGTGAGACGTCATCGGCGCCGCGGACCGCACACATCCAATGGACAAGAAGAAGCGACAAGAAGCACTAGAAGGAGAGAGACCATGACCGACCACAAGACGGGAACCCATGAGGAGTGGCTCGCGGCCAGGCTGGACCTGCTCGAAGCCGAGAAGGAGCTGACCCGGCGTGGCGACGAACTGGCGCGGCGACGGCAGGAATTGCCGTGGGTCCGTGTCGACAAGGAGTACCGCTTCGAGACCGAAGAGGGCCCGGCGTCCCTTGACGACCTCTTCGCCGGGCGCTCCCAACTCCTCGTCTACCACTTCATGTTCGGGCCCGAATACAAGGCGGGATGCCGGTCCTGCTCGGCGATCGCGGACGGCTTCGACGGCTCCGTCGTCCACCTCGCGCATCACGACGTCACGCTCTGCGCGGTATCGCGGGCACCGCTTGCGAAACTGCAGGCGTACAAGCGGCGGATGGGGTGGCACTTCCCCTGGGCGTCGTCGTACGGCAGCGACTTCAACTACGACTTCGGGGTGGCCCACACCGAGGAGGAGTGGCGCGCGGGAGCCGTCACGTACAACTACCGTGAGAACAGGGACTTCCGGCTGCCGTCCGGCGAACTGGGCGTCCAGCTCGCCGAGTTCGCGTCGAGCATGGGAACAGACTGGGACACGTACCGGCGAGAGGGACCGGGACTGAGCGCGTTCGCACGCGAGGACGGGGTGGTCTACCACACCTACTCGGCGTACGAGCGCGGCATCGACGGCCTGTGGGGCATGTACCAGTGGCTCGACCGCGCCCCGCTCGGCCGCAACGAGACCGGCATGTGGTGGCACCGTCACGACGAGTACGGCAGCCACTGACACGCATCGACGGCATCACTGCCGAATTCACGAGTCCGGTGGCGCGCGAGCGCCGGTCCACGCCTTCGACCCTTCGCGGAGGAACACCATGACCATCCGCAACGCCCTCGTCATCGGCGCCGGCAGCGGCGTGGGCCGCGCCACCGCCGATGCCCTCACCGCCGCCGGAGTCGACGTCCTGGCCACCGGCCACGAGCGGGACGCCACGGATCCCGCGCAGGTCGCCGCGCTCCTCGACGAGGCCGACCCGGAGCTCGTCGTGGTCACCGCGGGGACGCGTCCGCGGATGGCGCCCATCGGGGAGCAGAGCTGGGAGTCGTTCTCGGCGCCCTGGAACGTCGACGTCAAGATCGCCTTCGAGGTGGGCCGGGCCGCACTGGCACGCCCGCTGCGGGCGGACTCGACAGTGGTGATCGTGTCGAGTGGGGCGGGACTCGGCGGCTCACCGCTGTCGGGCGGCTATGCGGGCGCCAAGCGGACACAGATGTTCCTGGCCGCCTACCTCCAGTCCGCCGCCGACGCCCGCGGACTCGGCATCCGGTTCGTCGCCCTGGTCCCGGGCCAGTTGCTGGTGGGCACCACGATCGGTGAGGCCGCGGCCGCCGCGTACGGTGCCGAGAGTGGCCAGTCGGCGGAGGCTTATCTCAAGGACCGCTACCCGGTACCGCTCGACGCCGCCGGGGTCGCCCGTGCCGTCCTCGAGATCGCCTCCGGCGAGGAACACCGTCGGCAGACAATGGTGGCCGTGACGGGCAAGGGACTTGAGGCCCTCTGATCCCCTGCCCGTAGGCGCGGGCCGATCCCTGGCCACTGGCCGGGCGGATCCTGACGGCAGGACGGGCCGATCTGCCTGCGGAACAGGCTGGTCCTGACCGCGGGAGAGGCCGACCTGGCCGCGGGAGGGGCTGATTCGACCGCGGACATGCCGACCTGACCGCGGGACAGGCTGATTCGACTGAGGGGCGGGCACCCCGCCCCTCAGTCCGTATCCGCGTGGACCGACTCCAGGAGCCGCCGCACCGCGGGCCCCGGAGGTCCTGGCAGGACGGCGAGGGCGGTGATCACCCCCGGTCCGGCGAGTGGCCGTACGGCTACGCGCCGGACCGGGACGACCTCCGCGGCCGCGCGATAGAGCACTGTCCAGGAAGGCGCACCGGTGCCGATCTCGGCTCGATCTCTCCTACGCCCATCCCCGGCCGCCCGCCGACGACCTGCGCACGCTCGCAGAGATGGTCGCCGCCGATCGGCTCCATCCCACACTCAGCCTGGTCGAGGACTGGACGAAGCTCGACGACGCGCTCGCCGCCCTGCGCGACCGCCGCATCGACGGCAAGGCCGTCCTCACCCTCTGACCGCACGCTTCGCCATGAGCGTTCAGATCCGGGCAGGCAGCCCGAACCGCCGCACGAGATCGGGGTCGTGGAAGGCGGTGGCCGCGGCATGGCCGGCCCGCGCAGCGTGAGGACCTGACCAGCTGTTCTTCGAGTCCGTCCAACTCCGCTCGACGCACGGCGATACCCCCACGCCACCACCCCGATCAGCTGCTTCAAGATGGCGCAGCTTCTTTGAACCGGCTGGCTGGGGGCCTACTGCCGCAGCTGTCACAGCTGTCACAGACAGACCGGGACCCAGACCGTGACGACGCAGTTGGCGACACTCCCGTCGCCACCGGCGGCCGATGCCCTTGAGACGACGTGCGGGGTGAGCGACGCGGGGGCAGCGGACGCGGCTGTCGCCGACTCTGCTGCAAGAGCAAAGATCAAGGCAGCACCAACTGTGAGCGTTCGCAGAATGACTTTCTTCGGCCAGTGCATCTGTGTGTTCATACGGATACTGTGCATGCCGCTTCGCCGCGCTGCCGTCCTGAGCGCAGCTCATACGGCAGCCGCCGACAAGCGCTTCACCTGTCCCGTCACCAGAGACGAGTCCCTCCCCGAGTCCCGCCACGACTCACGCGGAGATCACCCGAACGGGTTCCTCGAGCTTCGGCTCATCGGCGCTACGCCCCTGCGGCCACGGTGTGGCTGGTGGGGCGGCCGGCGCAGGTGCGGCGCCGACCTTCGCGTTGCAGCCCGGGCAGGTCACATGCCAGGACCAGGCTCGCAGATGTTTTGACTCTTCGCCGGAGCGGACCTGCGGACGCCGGTGCCCGCACGAGAGCGCGGCGGACCCGGTCGGTGCAAGGGAACCGGTGTGCAGCGGCAGTCATCCATCGCGTCGAGCGGTGATGTCGTGAGCACGGCGGCCACCACGTGTCTGGACGTCATGGGCAACTCGTGGGCGTATGGGGTGCGGGCGCGGATCTGGCCGTGCACCGGGGCGGCCAACCAGGACTGGTGGCTGCGGTAGGGCGGAGCGGGCTGTGCCGACCAGGGGGCGGGTGTGCGACAGGTGGTGGCGGCGATGCTGTGTACGGCCCGCGCCATCCGCGGACGCTCCAGCGCCTCCCGAGGGGTGCCAAGCTTTCCGATGTCTCAGCGAGCCCGGCTTTCAACTCCTCCACCCGCGCCAGGGCCTCCGCCTCGCGGGCCTTCAACTCCTCGAAAGCGAGCCCATCCGCCGCTCCTCCAGCCAGGCGCAGCCAGCTCCGTGCCAGCCGGTACCTAGGTGCCGGCAACGCTGCGACGCCTGCCGGTCGCTCAGCGGACTGCTGGATGAGTCCGGAGCCGTTCGAAGGCGCCGCCGTACGCGTGCCCTCTCAGCCCTTCCCTTTCGCGGCGGAGTGGCAGTGGGAGTTCGACTACTACCACCACACGCCGCACTCGTCTTTGGTGCACCTGCCCCAGACTCCTCGGACGGCGAACCATGCGATGGCCCGCGCCAGGAAAACCGCGCAGGTCGGGGCTGTTTCATCGGGCACATGCCCGGTGTGGGCCCGGCGTGTGTGGTCGTCGAGGGCGGAATGCAGGTACCGGTAACCGTGGCCCGCGCGAGCCTGGTTGGTGCGGCTGGCGGCCCGGCCGAGCGCCTTGTGGCCAGAGCCCCTGCGAAGGCGGGGGCGGGCGTCAGCGAGCGTGCGGAAGCAGTTGGCGGTCCTCGGCTCCACGTTTGCGGGCCTCTTCGGGGGCTCGATCCGGAGGAACAGGGGCCCTGTTCGGGCTGCTCACCAAAATGCAACCGCCGGAACGCCCGTAGCCAGTCCTGACCGAGCCTCAGCTGCTCTGCCGGGCGCTTGGAGCCCTTGCTGCGGCAGGATGACGAGTGGACATGCTCCTCGGGGCTGTTTCGAATGCCGACGAAGCGGCTCTCTGTCATCGCCGTGATGGTGGAGACGGCTTCTGCCGGCCTCAGCGAGGCGACTCCGACCGGACAACGGGCCACAGAGGAGAACACCCCGTTCCGGCGGGCTACTTCTGGGTGACGTCGGTGCAGTAGACGTCCTTGTCCGGCAGGTGGCCGGTGGTCAGGAAGCCGACGGTGGCCTTGTCGGCGCAGGCGGAGCCTTCGTTGAAGACGTAGTGCCCGCCGTTGTCCACACCGACGAAGGCGGAGCCGCCACTGAGGGCCTTGTGCAGTCCGATGCCGCTTTCCCACGGGGTGGCGTTGTCCCGGCGGTTCTGCAGGATCAGGGTGTTGCGTGGGCCACCGGGCACCACCTTGACGGTCGCCTCAACCGGCTTGTCCCAGTATGCGCATGCCCAGATGTTGGCGGGCATCCCCGCGGTGAGAGGCCACTTCTCGCGGTCGGCTGCGGTGCGGGCGGCGTAGCCGTCGACGTCGTGCGGCCATTCGGCGTCGCCGCAGGTGAGAGCCATGAACATGGTGGCCTGGTTGTCCGCGGGGATACCCGGGGACAACGGCGTGTCGGCGAACACCTCCTTGAGGACCGCGGTGTCGGCGGCCGTGGTGCTGCCCTCGGCGAGGTCGGCGGCGGCTTTCCAGAACTTGGCGAGGACGGGAAGCGTGTTGTTGTGCAGAAGCAGGGCGTAGGTCATGTTCCGCAGCAGCGCCCCGTCCAGCGACACCGATGCGCCTGCAATCGCCGCGGGCGTGCGGTCGAGCCGGTCGGCGAGGGCGAGATAGGTGTGGGTCACCTGCGCGACGTTCGTGCCCAGCTTGAGGGTGCTGTCCTGCGCCGCGGCGACGCGGGCGGCGTCGGGGAACCGGTCGGCCATGCCCTTGCCCCAGGTGTCCGCGACCTGGTCGGCCCATACCTTGGCGGGGTCGACGTTGCCTTCCAGGACCATCCGGTCGGTGTGGTCCTGGAAGAGGGAGCGGTAGACGGCGCCGAGGTAGGTGCCGTAGGACTGGCCCCAGTAGGAGAGTTTCTTCTCACCGAGCGCCTGGCGGATGCGGTCCATGTCACGGGCGGTGTTGGCGGTGTTGTAGTACCGCAGGTTCTTGCCCACCGTGTCGGCGCACTGCGCGGCGTCGGCTTGGGCGAGGGCCACATTCTTGGTGATCGAGCCGTCCGCGGCGGGATAGGGGAAGAGCCCGGACACACTGGGGTCCTTCAGACCGCAACTCTGCGGGGTGCTGTGTTCGACTCCACGCGGGTCGAATCCGATCAGGTCGTAGCGGTCCCGCACGGACTTCGGCAGTGTGGAAGCCATGGTCTCGGGCATGTCGAGACCGCCGAGGGCCGGCCCACCGGGATTCAGCAGCAGGACACCATGTCGCTTGCCGGGCTTTGCGGTGGTCAGCCGGGACACCGCTATGTCGATCTTCGTGCCGCCCGGGTTCTGGTAGTTCAAGGGCACCTCCAACGTCCCGCAGGCCAAGTGGGGGTCCCGGGGCTGTCCCTCGGTCGGCGCCGGGCACGTGCCCCAGGTGATCTTGGCGCCACCCGCAGTGTCGCCGGCGCTCTTGCCGGAGATCTTGGCCGGCAGCGCGCCCTTGGCGTCGGCACCACACGCGACCAGTGCGGTTCCTGCCAGCGTGGAAACCAGCACAGCCGCGGCGATTCGGCGCCCTCTGGGAAAACCTTGCTTCGGGCAATTGCGTGTCGCGGTCATGGCGTTGTCCTTGGCTACTCGGATGGTCGGCCTTTTTTGGCCGTTGTGTTGACGATTCGAGTCAACAGGCGACCACCGGTGGAGCGGGTCACGGCAGAGAGGACAAAACAGGTAGCTCGCTCGGGGGACCCTGGGCCGCCCCCTTGGAACGGAGCGGCCGCCGTGGGGTCTCGGATGAGCTGTGGGCGCGGACCGAGCCGCTGCTGCGAGCTTGCCGCGCCGCACGGATCACCCCAAGCGCAAGCGTCCGAACAAGCGGACAGCGCTGTCGGGCATCCGGCTTCTGTCGACATACGGCGGGTGGGGCAACGACGCGGGTGGCCCGGTTCTGGTGGACCGGAGAGCCACGCAAGGCGGAGAGCACGCCGGTCGGGCGAGCCGGTCCATGCTCTGGATACGGCCTCGGCGGGACGGGCGGCCAGGAAAGGGCGCGGTCATGGCCCCGCGTGTGCCGGGCCGTGACCGCGTCACAGGGCCGTCAGGCTTGGTTGCCGCGCCTCGCCAACCCCGCCCGGTAGGCCAGGACCACCGCCTGGACGCGGTCGCGGAGGTCGAGTTTGGTGAGGATGCGCGAGACGTAGGTCTTCACGGTCTCGTGGCTGATGACCAGTTCGGTGGCGATTTCGGCGTTCGACAGGCCATCGCTGAGAAGGAGCAGGACCTCGTGCTCGCGGGGAGTGAGGACTTTGAGGCGCTCGCGCTCGGGGGAGGCGGGGGCGGCGGAGGGACGTACACGTTCGGCGAAGCGGCCGATCAGGGTGCGGGTGACGGCGGGGGCCAGGAGGGACTCGCCGCGGGCGACGACGCGTACCGCGTTGATCAGTTCGGGCGGCGGGGCGTCCTTCAGCAGGAAGCCGCTGGCGCCGGCGCGCAGCGCCTCGTACACGTACTCGTCGACGTTGAAGGTCGTCACGACAAGGATCCTGGCGGGGCTGGCGGAGTCGGGCCCCGCCAGGATGCGGGTGGCCTCGATCCCGTCGAGCAGGGGCATGCGGATGTCCATGATGACGACGTCCGGCTTCAGCTCCAGCGCGCTGTGGATCGCCTCCCGGCCATTCACGGCCTCGCCCACGACTTCCATGTCGGGCTGGGCGGAGAGGATCGTGACGAACCCGGCACGCACGAGGGCCTGGTCCTCGCACACCAGCACCCTGATCGCAGGGGGCGGAAGGCTCATGCGGCACCTCCCGCCGGGATGCGTGCGTGCACCCGGAACCCGCCCTGCGGGCAGGGCCCCGCCGCGAACTCGCCCCCCAGCATCTCCACCCGTTCCCGAAGCCCGGCCAGGCCCCGGCCGCCCGAGACGTGCGGGCCGCCGCCCAGCGGGGCTGCGGACGCGCGAGCGCCGGCCGCCGTCCCCGCGGTGGTGACCTCGACGTCCGTCCAGTCGGGGGTGTGCGCGAGCCGTACCAGCGTCCGCCGGCCCGCGGCATACTTCACGGCGTTCGTCAGGGATTCCTGCACGACGCGATACGCCGTGAGTTGGGCACCTGTGGCCATGGCCGGCTGCTCTCCGTCCTCGACCAGCTCGACCGGCTGTCCGCCCGCTCGTGTCTGCTCCACCAGATCAGGCACCCGGCCCGGCACCGGCGCCCGCTCCCGGGGCGCCGCATCACCGGTCGCCTCCAGTACGCCGAGCAGGAACCGCAGCTCGGCCAGGGCGTGGCGGCCCGTGCCGCTGATGGCGTCGAGGGCCTCATGGAGGCGGGCCGGGGACTCGGTGAGGTACTGCGCTGCACCTGCCTGCACCACCATCGCGGTCACATGGTGGGTCACCACGTCGTGCAACTCCCCGGCCAGGCGGCTGCGTTCCGCCGCGATGGCCATCTGCGCGGACAGGCGCCGGCGCTCGGCCTCCTGGGCCCGCCGCCCGCGTACCTGGACACCCAGACCCCACACCACCGCCAGGACCATGTAGTAGAGCAGGTAGTCGGTCAGGCTCTCGGGCGAGCCCAGCACGTGCAAGGCGACGCCGAAGACCACGTACCCGCCGGTCGCCGTCAGGGGTACGACCCGCCGGAAGCGGTCCTGGTGGGCGCCTGCTGAGTACAGCGCGACATACAGCCCCAGGCTGCCGAAGGTCGGCGGACAGCCCAGGCACTCGTACGACGCGAACGACGTCCCCACCACCGCGAGACAGACGGCCGGCCACCTGGTGCGCACCGCGAGCGGCAGAGTCTGCCCCAGGGACAGCAGCACACTCGTGAGCGAGGCGTCACGGGTGGGAAGGTCACCGAACTGCACCCCGAATTGCGACAGCGGCGCCGCGAACGAGAGCACTGTGAAGACGAGCGCCACTCCACAGTCCCTGGTGACGGCGGACTGCGATCCCCACCACCGCGACGGCACGCGGAGTCGGTCGGCCGCGGCGGCCACCGGGGTCACGCGTGCGCAGAGTCCCCCGTCCTGGGCACGCGCCCTTGGCGAGGGGGATGCCGAGCCCGATGGTTCAGGCGCTGCTTGGTCTTCCATCATCATCTTTCACGATCCCGTAGGTCCCGCCCTGAACGGCATGGGACGGGGCCGTGGTTCCGTGCGCCGTCCGCCCTTTCGGTACCGCCTGTTCAGTACCCGCACCACACGGCACCGCGGGCCGGACCGTCTTGGACCGTGAGCCTAGCGTCCTGTGGGGGGAGTCGCCTCCCCCGGGAGAGGACAGCCGGGTAGCTCGCTCGGGGGAGGCGGCAGGTGCCCACCCGTCGGTGACGACGCGCAGGAGGCGCGGCCCGTGGCTTTCCGGCAACGAAGGCGCAGACCGCCCAACGGGATGTCGGCAACGGGAGCCCGTCATGGGGTGCTCACCCTCGCACGAGGTGATGTGTCGGCGACGGCTGAAAAGTGGCTGAGCATGTCGAGCGCTTGCCGATGTGATCGATTGCGTTGCGGGGCTCCTCATTCCGGACTTCAGCGGGCGGCGGGAGCGGAGACCGGCACGGTTGGCTTGATCAACTTTCGGTGGCCCCGGACGACAGCTTGGGTTCTCTGACGTATCTGAGATGTTGGGGTGTCGTCCCGGTTGATGGGCGGAGCGCAAGTGGTGGGATGAGAGCATGGGCTGTCGATTTGGCCTGATCTTGAGTGAGTGATCGTGACTGCAGCTGAGCTTGTGTCGGCTTACCTCTCGGCGCTGGAGCGGGCGGATACCGAGGCGGTGCTGGAGTTGTTCGCGCCTGGAGCGATGGTGCACTCTCCGCTGTACGGCCCTCGACCGGCCACGGAGTTCTATGCCGAGCTCTTCGCCGATACCAGCCGGGCGGGCCTGACTCTGCTGGGGGTGGCGGAGGGCCGGACCCAGCAGGGGGCCGCACTGATCTCGTTCTGGTTCCACTTCGACTGGCGCCTGCCGTCCGGAGCTGCCGCGCCGTTTGACGTGGTGGACCTGGCTGAGCTCGCCGACGACGGCCGTATTGCCACGCTGCGCATCGTGTACGACACCGTTGACGTGCGCCCGGCGTTCGAACGCGAGACCGGCAGTTCGTGGCGGCCCACCACAGATCAGAGCTGACGGGCTCCTGTCCACCCTGGCCGTGAAACGATCTTCAGAAGTCTCGGGGCGATCTGACGGATACACAGTGGGAGCGGCTGGAAGCCGTGTTGCCGCCGATACCGAAGATGGGCCGGCCGCTGCGGGATCGGCGGCAGGTCTTCGGCGGGATCTGATGGCGGGCGCGCACGGGCTCCCCGTGGCGGGATGTGCCCGAGCGGTACGGGCCCTGGGAGACGGTGTATGCGGTGTTCCGGCGCTGGCAGATCGACGGGACCTGGCCCCGCATCTTGAAGAGCTGCAGGTCAAGGCTGATGCCGACGGCATCAGCCTGCATCTGCCTGGACGCGACGTACTGCAAGGCTCGTGTCCCACATCAGATCGCCTCCCGGGCGGTGTGATCGCCACCGGTGTCACCGAGGACGGCGGGCGGGAGATCCTCGGTGTGATGGTCGGGGACGGTGAAACCGAGGCATTCTGGACCGAGTTCCTGTGTCACCTGCGTGAACGGTGGCCGGTCCGGGGTCAGTCTGGTCATCGCCGACCACCACAGCGGCCTGGTCGCCGCGATCGGCGAGGTGATGCTCGGCGCCGCCTACCAAAGGCGCAGGGTTCACTTCCTCCGCAACGTCTTCGGCGTGATCTCGAAGGACGCCGGTCAGATGGTCGCCGCGACGATCCGCACGATCTTCGCCCAGCTGGGCCCGACGGCGCTCAGGGCCCGGGTCGACACCGTCGCGGACATGCTCGGCGGCTGGTTCCCCAAGGTCAAAGAGATGCTGGTGGAAGCGAAGGGTGACCTGACCGCCTTCGCCGTCTTCCCGAAGGCACCATGGACCAGCTCTACCCCGAACTCCCCGAAAGCGCCCCGGCTCCAACCAATGCCCCGAACGCGCCTACCAGTTGATGGGCTACACCATCCCGCGGGACACGGCCACGAGGATGGGTGTCGGCGTACTGAGAAATATGCTCAGGCGTGTACAGACGCACGTGCTCAGGCGTGGGACCGGGACGACAGTCCGGCGGCCGTGGGGGGTGTTGCGAGTGTCCGTGACTTGCCGACGGCCTGAACCTGGAGCGCGCGGGCGTAGGCTCTCAGGGATGCGGATAGGCGAGTTGTCCAAGCGCACGGGCGTGAGTCCGCGCTCACTGCGGTACTACGAAGAGCAGGGCCTGCTGACCAGTTCACGCTCCGACGCGGGGCAGCGTCACTATTCCGATGCTGCGGTCCAGCGCGTGTCGCTCATCCGGCAGCTGTTCGACGCGGGTATGTCCAGCAGGGCGATCGCGACTGTGCTGCCGTGTGTGGATGTCCCGGGTGACCTGGGCGTCGCCGAGGAGACGTTCACGGCGATGATGCGCGAGCGCGACCGGATCGACGCCGACATCGCGCACCTGATCGAGACCCGGGATGCACTCGACGTGCTGATCAGGGCCAACAGTCGGTACCGGGCGGCGCTGTCCACGGCCCCGGAACCGGTGGCGCAGTCGGCCTGATGCTGTGATCTGCCTCTCAGCCGGTTGCCCCTCACATCAATGTCAGAGGTGAGGATGGCGACAACGCCCGGAATCACCGGGCCGGTCATACGTGAGGCGGCGGAAGATGGGGCAGGCGTGGGGTTTCGGCAGGTATGGCGGGCCCGAGGTGCAGGAGTTCTTCGATCGTCCCGATCCCGTCCCCGGTCGCGGCGAGGTGCTGATCCGGGTCGACGTCGCCGGCGTGAATCCCCTCGACCACCTTCTGCGCTCGGGTCTGGTCGACGGGCTCGACGGCGGGCGTCCGTTTCCCCGCGTGCTGGGCATGGAGGCAGCCGGAACCGTTCTCGCCCGGGGCGAGGACGTCAACGGGCTCGAGGTGGGTGACGCGGTCTTCGGCTTCGCACTCACCGGTGGCGGCACCTACGCCGAGACGACGGTGCTGTCCGCGCCGAACACCGCGCGCATCCCGGAGGGTCTGTCGGCGACCGTGGCGGCAACGCTGCCAGTGGCCGGGACGACCGCGGTGGACGTGCTCGACCAGCTCGGCCTCCCGGCCGGTGCCACGGTCCTGGTCAACGGGGTCGGGGGCGGGGTCGGCCTCGCCGTCGCCCGGCTGGCGGTCGGGCGCGAGCTGCGTGTGATCGGCACCGGGAGTACCGCCAAACGCGAGCACGCCGAGGCCATCGGGGTGCGGTTCATCGACTACACCGCCGAGGACGTCGTCGCCGCGGCACGCGAGCTGGTTCCGGACGGCTTCGACGGGATCGTCGACCTGGCCGGAGGCACCTCGCTGCGGACGGTCGCTCCGCTGGCCCGGGATCCCCGCAACGTCATCGCGGTGGGTGATATGTCTGTGCTCGATCTCGGTGGGCGTTTCGTCGAGCGTCGCGTCGACCGCGAGAACCTGGAGCGGTCGGCCCGGCTGGCCCTCGACGGACTGCTCGCACCCGTCATCACCGCGGTCCATCCGCTCTCCGACGCCCCGGCCGCCCTCGCTACCGTCGAGACCGGTCACACCTCGGGCAAGGTTGTCATCAAGGTGGCGTGAGAAGTGCCCAGCCGTCTGACGCCGTCGACCGTCCCGTGCGGACTGACGAGAACCCGTGGTCAGCGCATCGTCAACTGAGCACGTTCACCTGTACGGGGTTGAGGGCGTCCAGGCGTACGCGGGCAATTGGCGGAGGTTTCGCGCCTGTACCCGGCGCTCGGCCGAGCCGCGGCAACCTCGTGACCCGGCGGTCCGCCCCGCCTTCGATCCGAGGTGGGGCGTCAGTCCGCGGAGCCCCTCTCCGGCGTCCCGTCGTCGACGGTGTCCGGATGTGGGACGCGGCTGGCGGACTGGTCGTCGGTGTGGTCCGCCCCTTGCGGGTCGATCGTGGCCGCCCAGCGTTCCGCCCAGCGGGCGAGGGGGTTGAGGGCGTGGCGTGCCTCCTGTCCCAGCGGGGTGAGCTCGTAGCGGCTGTCCGGTAGTTGGTGAATGACCTGGGCATCCAGCAGTTCGGTCAGGCGCTGCCGCATCACGCTGGAGGACATGTCGTCGCACTGCTTCTGCAGGGGGCGGAACCCAAGCGGACCCGCGTGAAGCTCCCACAGGATGCGCAGACTCCACCGCCGCCCGAACAGATCGAGTGCGGCCATGAGGGGGCGGCCGGTGGTCGAGCCGCGAACAGGGGTGCCAGGTCTGGGTGTTGCCATGTCGGGATGTCCAGCTCTCCAGGGTTGATGCTTCGAATTCCGACACGCTAGCATCGGTGACCGCTTCGGAAATCGAAACGGAGGCGGTTGTTGTGGCAGCTGCCGTGACGACCTGGGTGAGAGGCGTTCCTGAAGGCCCGGGGCGACGGAGGCGAGACCGGCCGGGAGGACCGGTACATGCGCATGGCGCCCGAGTTCGAATCCGGTGCCGCGTCGCACGGACGGCTCACCCGGAACCTGTTCGTGGCGGGGGAGGGGTGACCGGCACGTGGGAGATCGAGTGCAGGATCCACCAGGTCCTGCGAACCGGCCCAGCGGAACTTCGGTGCTGCCTCGTCAGCGGTGGCCGCCACCAAGCCGACGTCCACTCAGAGATGGAGACCAGATGACCACGACCGAGTTTCCCTTGGCGGCAGCACGGGCCGCCGCCGCTGCTGCCCTGGCCGAGGACGCGTCAGGGAAGGACATCACCACCGTGTGGAGCGTTCCCGAGGACCTGGCGGCCACGGCCGAGATCCGCACGCGGCACAGCGGCATCGCCGCCGGCCTGCCCGTGGTCGCCGAGGTCTTCGCGCAGGTCGACCCCGAGGTCAAGGTCGAGCCGGCCGTCGCCGACGGCGCCCGACTGGCCGACGGGCAGATCCTGGTGCACCTGTCCGGTTCGGCGCGCAGCCTGATCACCGGGGAGCGTACGGCGCTGAACTTCCTGCAGCGCATGTGCGGCATCGCGACGCTGACCGACCGCTACGTCCAAGCCGTGGCAGGGACCGGGGCGCGCATCCTGGACACGCGCAAGACGGCGCCGGGCCTGCGCGCCCTGGACAAGTACGCGGTCACCGCCGGCGGCGGCCACAACCACCGCCTCGATCTCGCGGCGATGGTCCTGCTCAAGGAGAACCACATCGCCGCGGCGGGCGGGGTGACCGCCGCGATCGAGGCGGTCAGGCGCGGGATGACGCGCACCGGGCAGACCGCGGAGAGCGATGTCGAGGTGCAGACCGTCACCCAGGCCGTCGAAGCCCTCGACGCCGGAGCCCGCTGGATCATGCTCGACAACATGCCGGTCGCCGACATCGAGCAGGTCGTGAAGGTCCGGGCCGAGCGGGCCGACGCTTCCCGGATCCTGCTGGAGGCCTCGGGCACCATCAGCCTGGACACAGTGCTCGCCATCGCCAGGACGGGCGTCGACCTCATCTCGGTCGGGGCGTTGACGCACGGCGCGCCCGCACTGGACCTGACCATGCTGCTGACCACCGGCCCGGTGCCATGTCCGAGGTAGCGGTCGTCGACGCGTGTCAGCGAGACGGCGCGGGTGGCAGCCCGACCGCCGTTCTGGATGATGCGCCGTTCACCGACGAGGAGCGATGCCGCATTCCCGCGGAGTTGGGAACATCGCACGCCGTCTTCCTCCGCGCGACCGGAATCGAGCGTCGTCGGCCCGTGTACACACTGCGGTTCTTCACCGCCCAGGACGAACTGCCCGCCTGCGGCCACGGCACCGTCGCCGCCCTCGCCGTGCTTGCCGAACGGGAAGACGGCGACCACGACTACCGCGCCGTCCTGCGTACGGCCCACCGCAGCTTCGAGGGTCGGGCAAGCCGAAACGGTGACGGCCTGACGGCGTCGTTCGACCCGGGCCCGGTCAGCCTGCGTAGCGCCCGTGGACCCGAGCTGAGGGCAATCGCAGCCGGCCTCGGACTGGCGGAGGACGCGCTCGCCGGCGACGCCTGCGTGGCGTCGAACGGGCGGCCGAGGCTTCTGCTGCCCATCCGATCCCGCGCCGCGCTGGCCGAACTCGCCCCGGACTCAACCCTGTTGCGCTCAGCCTGTGACCGCTACGGTCTGCTGGGCTGCTACGCCTACTCGCCCCCGGACCGACACGGCCGAGCAGCGGCCCGGATGTTCGCCCCGTCGATCGGCGTTCCCGAGGACATCGCCAACGCCAACAGCACGGCCTGCCTGGCAGCGCATGCTGCCGGGTTCGGCACACACCACCTCGTTGTCGACATGGGTGACCACCTCGGCTGCCCGTCCACCATTACAGCGACCGTCCACCGCGACCGCACAGGACACCGGATCCGAGTCGGCGGCCAGGCAGCGATCGTGCGCACGGTCATGCGCTGAGGTCTGCGCGCTCAAGGCGAGGGTGCCGGTGCGCAGCAGGTCCACCTGCTCCTGTGGCGAGCAGGTGCGGCAGGGCGGCCCGGGTGGCGCGGACGGCGGACATGAAGTTGACCGTGAACGTCCAGTCCCAGTCCCGCACACGCTCGCCATCCGCAGCAGCCTGGCCACCCTCGCAGCCCGCGCCGGCCGCCATGACGAGGCCCAGTCGCGTTTTTCCTCCCTCATCGAAGACCGCACCCGCCTGCTGGAACCAGAACACCCCGATGTCATCCGCAGCCGCCTGGACCGGGTGCAGGCACTCGCCGACGCGGGATACACCCAACAGGCCCGCATTGAAGGACTGAGCATCCTGCACACCCGCCGAACACGTCCTTGAATCCGGCCACCGCCATCTGCGCCATGCCAGAGCCCTTCCTGCCCAACTCCCTTGAACACCCGGCGTCGGAGAACACTCGTGGATGGCCGGACCTCCTGCAGCGTCACGTCGTCGCTGCGGCCGGGCAGCAGCGTCACCGCGGGTGGATGTGGCTGTCGACGAGGCCGAGCGTGGCCAGACAGCTGGTCGCATCGGGGTCGTCGACTTGCCCGAGCTGACAGTCACTCAAGTACCGGGCGTGTGGCGTTTGGTGCTGGCCCGGAAGATTCATGCACCTGCAATGATCGGTCTCGGCTTTGCCTGGTAGACATGGGGAGGTGAGCATCCCAGTAGTTCTGTACCGCAGGTTGTACGTGGATCTGGCGCGCGTCGACGCGTCGACCTGTCGTCGCGTCTGATGTCGCCTTCACCTGTCCCGCAGGAGGCGGCCCCAGCGTGATATTCCCGTAACGCCAGCACACAGAGGGAGAGCCGTGAGCACTGTCGCGAGCTATGAAATCCGACGAGCGGGAGGGCCCGTCGGTGCCAAGGTGACCGGCATCCATCTGAAGACAGGTGGCGACGACCGAACCGCAGAGGAACTGAGCTGCACACTGCGGGACCGCAAGGTGCTTGCCCTCCGCGACGAGCATCCGAGTCCCGCTCAGGACGTCGAGGCGGTACGTGCCGCCCTGGACCGCCGATGTGCCGAGCCGGAGCTCGCCTGCGCATAGTTCCGCCGCGTGGGCCCAGCTGCGAGGACCGGCCCTTCTTCGCGGCAACTCTCCGGCGGACGGCAGCAGCGCGCGGCCGTCGCCCACGCCCGCGTGCTGCGCCCGGACGTGACTCTCTTCGACGAGCTGACTTCCGCGCGACGCCGAGCGTGTTGGTGAGATCTTCGCCTTCATCAAGAACTTGGCATCTGCATGTACCTTCCTGGTCACCGTCATCCATCGCATTCGGATACGTGGCGAGGACTGGCCGGGGCGTCTTCATCGGCGGCGACAAGATCCTTGACCAGGGTCCGCTCTCCCAGGTTCCTGACAAACCCCCACGTGAACGGATCCGGGACTTCCTGAGCAGGGCCCACTGCCCCACCTCGCTCCACTGTGGCCCCACGGCGCACAGATGATCTCCCCCCACGCCATCACCTTCCCTCAGTGACAAGGAACGGCCATGTCTATCCGCTTCACCCGACCCAGCCTGATACGCGGCATCACCACGGCGATCGCCGTCACCACCCTCGCTCAGGGGCTCGCCGCCTGCGGTGGTGACAGCGACGCCGCCACCAAGGCCAACGACGCCGCCTCCGGAAGTGTGACCGTCGGTCAGTTCTCGAACGGCGCCGCCAAGGAGACCACCCTCAAGGTGTCCGAGGTGAAGTCGATCAGCGCCGAGTTGCCTGATGCCATCAGGAAGAGCGGCAAGCTGGTGATCGGCCACGGTGCCCTGCCGTCGGGCTCTGCCCCGCTTGACTACGTGGGTGACGACCAGAAGACCCTCACGGGTTCAGAGACCGACATCGGCCGCCTCGTCGCCGCGGTCCTCGGCCTCAAGCCGGAGAGCAAGAACTTCACCTGGGAGAACCTCTTCGTCGGCATCGACAGCGGCAAGGTGGACGTGGGGTTCTCGAACATCACCGACACCGAGGAGCGCAAGCGGAAATACGAGTTCGCTTCTTACCGGCAGGACAACCTCGCCTTCGAGGTGCTGAGGTCCAGCAACTGGAAGTTCGACGGCAACTACGAGAACCTTGCCGGCAAGACCGTCGAGGTCGGCGCGGGCACCAACCAGGAGCGCATCCTCCTCGAGTGGCAGAAGAAGCTTCAGGACGAGGGCAAGAAGCTCGTCGTCAAGCACTACCCGGACAACAACAGCGTCTATGTGGCGCTCAGCAGCGGCAAGATCGATGCCCACTTCGGCCCCAATCCGACCATCGCGTATCACATCACGCAGACCGCGAAGACGCCCAAGCCCACGGCGAACGCGGGTACGTTCTCCGGCGCCGGGGCCTCGCTGCAGGGCCTGATCGCGGCCACCTCCAAGAAGGACAGCGGTCTCGCCAAGCCGATCTCCGACGCGATCAACTACCTGATCAAGAACGGTCAGTACGCCAAGTGGCTGGCCGCCTGGAATCTGTCCAACGAGGCCGTCGCCAAGTCCCAGGTCAACCCGCCCGGACTGCCGCTCGACAACTCTTGATCCGTCGCCCGCTCCGGGGCCTCGCCACCGCCACCTGCGCGGCCCCGGAGCGGGCGTGGCCCCGCCCATCCGCTTTCTCGCAACGGAGATGCCGAACCACCGTGTCCACCAACCTCCCGTCATTGTGTCCTTCGCGGTCCTGTAAGAGGGCTACTGCCCGACCTGGCGCCATGCCCGGCGTCCCACGGTCGGCAGGAAGGGCTTCGACGGGCAGGTGCCCGACAGCGAGCCGAAGCTGCGGGCCGCCTTCGACGAACTCGCCGCGAAGTTCGGCACGGGACTCGATGCACACCAGGCTCACGGGCACGGCCGCATTGCGATGATCACGCCGGTAGACCCATCCGAGTCGACCGACCCCTGCCCTGCACTGTCCGCCGGGCAGCGGCGGACGGCGATAGCCGGCGCCCTGATCGCCGCGTTCGGTGGCTTCGCCAGCTTCAATCTCCTGCTCTCCGCGATGCCCGGGTACGCCGTCCGCTCCGGCGCCGGACCGTCGGGCGCCGGAGTGCTCACCGCCACCTTGATGGCGGCCACCTTGGTCGTCCAGCCCTTCACGCCGTGGTTCTTCGCCCGGCTGGGACGGCGGCACCTACTTGCTGCCAGTGGTGCGCTGCTCGGGCTGCCGTGCCTGGTATTGCCGGCGGCCTCCACGCTGCCTGTCCTGACCGGCCTTACGGCAGTACGCGGGCTGGGATTCGGCGTCTTCGTCGTCGCCGGTGTCACCTTCACCGCTGAGCTGTTCCCGTCTGGCAACCGGGGACGAACCATCGGCTGGTACGGCGCGGTGGTCGGTGTCGCCGGCATCCTGGGGGCTCCGCTGGGCATCGCCCTTGCCCGGCACGAGGCGTACGCGCTCGCCTTCGCCCTGGCGGCGGGCACGGCCGCTCTGGTCCTGGTCGGCTCGTTCGGCTTCGCTCGCGCTGCAGCGCCCGCCCGCCCGGTCCGTCCTCGCTCCCGCCGCCCACGCACCATGCACGGAACATGGCGTTCGCTGCGCCCCATGGCCGGCTCCCTGATGGTGGAGACCGCCTCCACCACGGCTTACGGCGTCGTCTTCACCTTCCTGCCGCTGACCGCCTCGGCCGCGCCCGTGGCGCTGCTGGCCGCGCAGGCCTGCACCGTGCTCTCCCGGCTCGGAGCCGGGTGGCTCATCGACCGGTACGGCGGCCGCCGGGTGCTGATACCTGCGGTTCTGGTCACGACGCTCGGCACCGCGACGGGCGCGGCCTCTGATGAGCCGGCGTTGTTGCTGGCCGGTTCTGCCCTGTTCGGAGCGGGCTTCGGCGCGGTCCAGAGTGCCACCCTGGTGCTCGCCATGCAGGTGGCCGGCGACAGCCCCGCCGGTCTCGGCGTGCCCGGGGTCGCGTGGAACGTCGCCTTCGACGGCGGGACCGGGATCGGCGCGCTCGCGGGCGGACCCTTGCTATCCCTCGGTGGCCCGTCCGCCCTCTTCCCGGCGACGGCGGCTGTCCTGGCCGCATTTCTCCTCCCGAACCTGCGCGCAGCGCGTCTACCGGATTCGAAGAATTGCGGCTTGTCGCACGACGACTGACCGACTGGCCGTCACTCCTCATGTATTTGCGTTACCGGAAGACTTGGCGACAACTGCACGCCGGTGGTGCGCAGTTGCTAGTGTTGGGACATGCGGATAGGCGTGAATGTCCCCAACTTCGGCCCGGGTGCAAACCGGGATAACCTGGCCCGCTGGGCCAAAGCCGTGGAGGGTCTCGGGTTCGACCTGTTGATGCTCTCCGATCATGTGGCGATTACATCTGATGTCGCCAAACAATATCCCGCTCCATTTTACGAACCTGTCACGACTCTCGCTTGGCTGGCGGGTATCACGGACAGGATAAAGCTGGGCACGACGGTTCTCGTCGCGCCCTACCGGCATCCCTTGCTGGTCGCCCGCATGGCGGCCAACCTGCAGCAACTCAGCGGCGGGCGACTCATCCTCGGTGTCGGGGTCGGGTGGGCCCGAGAGGAATTCGAGGCGCTGGGCGTCCCGTTCGAACGGCGTGGCGCTCTGACCGATGAACTCCTGCGGACCCTGCGCATCGCATGGGAAAACGACGCAGACTATGGCTGCGGACAGATTCCGGTCTGGGTCGGCGGTAACAGCGACGCCGCAATACGGCGGGCCGTACGTTTCGGTTCTCCATGGCATCCACTGCGGTTCACGATGCCCTGGTTCAGGGACGCCGTGGATCGGCTGAAGAATATTTCTGCCGAACTGGATCAGCCGGTGCCGGAGTTGGCGCCCCGCATCTATCTCCGGCTCACGGAAAAGGCGATCGACGACCCGGATCGCCGGGCCGGCGAGGGCACCCTCGAGCAGATCTTCGAGGACATCGAGGAATTGCGTCTGGCCGGCGCCGAAACCGTACTGCTCGATCCGTACCACGGCGATCCGAACGAGACCCTGCGGCCGGAGGCCGCGTGGCAGGCACTGGCGACCGTGGCCGCGCACCGGTCATAGCCGACACCCCAAAGAGACGGAGTCACAGTGGCCCTCAACGACCACGACCTTTCCGAGACCGGAACCGACAGCGCCACCATCGTCAAGGAGGCCGAACTGCCCTATCTGCGCCGCTGCATCGAGCTGGCGGCCGAGGCAGTGGAGGCCGGCGACTGGCCGTTCGGATCCGTGCTCGTCGATGCGGACGGCAAGATCCTTGCCGAGGACCGCAACCGCGAGTCCACCACGGGCGACCCGACCCGGCACCCCGAGTTCGAACTCGCACGCTGGGCCGCGACCCACCTGAGCCCGGAGGAGCGGGCCACGGCGACCGTGTACACCTCCGGTGAGCACTGCCCGATGTGCGCGGCCGCGCACGGGTGGGCCGGACTGGGCCGCATCGTGTACGCGAGTTCGTCCCAGCAGGCTCGGGACTGGAAGGCCGAGTGGGGCGTGCCCGTGACCTCGCCCTTGAGTCCGTTGTCCATCCAGGACATCGTTCCCGGCCTTGAGGTGGCGGGTCCGGTCCCGGAACTCGCCGAGGAGGTACGTGAGTTGCAGTGGCGCTTCCGTACCAGGAACAGCGCGAGCGACTGACGGCGGCACGAACACCGGGGCCTGGCATCGGAATCCGATGCCAGGCCCCGGTCGTTGCCATGGGTTCGCGGGTCAGACCATGAACTGGTCGTACTTCGCCATGTGCTCCTGCAGCTCCTCCAGGCTGGGGTTGCGCCCGTTGGCCGTCAGGCGCCCCAGACCGCGGAAGTAGTCCTCGCGGTTGTAGATCGGGTAGAACATGATCAGCAGGGTGGCGTCCTCGTTGCCCCTGTTCGTGAAGCCGTGCGGCTCGCCCTTCGGAACGTAGGCGAAGGCGCCGGGCTCACCCACCACCTTGCGGTCGCCTATGGTGAACTCGATCTCGCCCTTGACCACGTAGAACATCTCGGTGGACTGCTTGTGGATGTGCGGGCTGGCGCCGCTGGCCTCTGGAGCCATGTGATGCTCGAAGAAGCCGAACTCGCCGTCGGAGTCCGCTGTGGTGAGCTTGAGGTACGTCCTCTTGGTGTCCCGGATGTTGACGAACTCGCCTTCGCCGGACGGAACGTACAGCGGAACGGACATGTCTCTCCTTAGGTGGTGATCAACTGTGCCGACGCGCCTGGAGGGGCGGCGTGCAGGGGTGGTTACGTGGCCTCGGCCAGGGTCGGGTCCGGTTGGGGCCTGCTGTCCGCCTGTGCCTGGGCCCATCGGCCGATGACCGGTGCGGCAAGGCCGCAGACGGCGAACAGCGCGGCCAGGACGACCCATCCCGTGGTGCCGGTCGTGACGACCAGGCTGACCAGGACCGGTGCCGCGATCTGCTGGATGGCCACGCCGAGCCAGAAGACCGAGAGGTAGACGCCTTCCTGGCCGGGCACCGCGAGCAGATAGGAGCCGCCCCAGCCGCCGGCGGACTGGAACAACTCGCCGCCGGTCAGCGCGACCATGGCCAGAAGCAGCACGCCGACGGCGAGGACGACCGGCAGCTTCGGCGCCGCGACGAGCAGCAGGCAGCAGACCGCGAGGGAGATGCCGGCCCAGACCAGGGCCCGTGCTGCGCCGGCGATGGTGTCGGTGCCCCGGCTGGCCCGCACCTGTAGGGCGACCGCGAGCACGGTGTTGACTGCCACCAGGGGGGAGATCAGCGCGGAGGAGACGTCGGTGTGCCCGACGATCCACAGCGGGATGCCGATGCTCAGCAAGGTCATGTGCATGGTGAGCACGGCGTTGATCCCGGTGAACGACAGGAACGATCCGTCCCGCAGCACACTGACCGAGAAACGCCGGCGCAGGCTCTTCGCCGGCGCGCTGAGCACCGGCAGCCGAGAGGCCAGGCTCGCGAGGACGGCGAAGGAGGCAGCGTTGACCAGCAGGATCGCGGTGTAGCCCGCCCGGGTGTCGATCAGGAGCCCGATACCGCCCAGCAGGGCGCCGACGGTGAAGCCGACGTTGCGCAGCGACCGGAGGATCGCGACCACCCGGACCCGGTCCTCGGTCGCCGTCGCCTGCCCGACCAGCGCCTGTTCCATCGGTGCCGCCGCCTTGTCGACCAGGCCGAGCAGGCACACCACGGTCAGGAACTGCCACAGGTTCTGGACGAGCGGGTAGACCACGAAGCAGGCGCAGCGCCACAGGCTCACCCCGACCAGCACCTTCTTCGGGCCGATCCGGTCGGCCAGGATGCCGATCGGGATCGCCGTGCCCAGGGCGATGGCGGCGGAAAGGGTCAGGCCGAGACCGAGGTTGCCCTCCGACAAGTGGACCGACCTGGTGATGAACGGCACGGAGACGGCCAGGAAGGCACCGGTGCCCACCGCGTCGATCATCGCCATCACGGCCAGCCGTATGCCGACCGACCCTCCGGGCATGGACCCGCGCCATCCGCGGACGCGTTGCCACAGAACAGACATGTGTTTCCTCAATCGGTAGCGATGCGGATGGCGGCGTCCGCGTCCAGGACGCGCTGACGGGTGGTGTCCGCGTCCGGCCCGGTCGCGATGACGTGTCCGGCACGGTCCCAGGAGGATGCCCACGGCCGGACCTCCTGGCCGGCCTCGACGTCCACCTCCGCGACCTGGACGCCGGGCAACTCCTGTGCCGTGTCCAGGCCGGCGACCTCCGTCACGGTGCCCGGCTCGGCGGCCAGGAACCGGATCGCCGAGGTCTGCTGCGCCGATCGGGGCAGTGTGACGGGTCGGTCGGCAAGCAGGTCGATGAGCGTGAGCCTGATCCGTGTGCCGTAGGCCAGGTCGATGAGGTCGATCAGGTAGTCGCCGGGGCAGCGGCCGGCGCATTCGACCAGCGTCGGGCCCGACTCGGTCAGGATCCACTCCGCGTGCAGGATGCCCGTCTGGAAGCCGATGGCGGCGACCAGGGCCCGCATGGCCGTCTCGAACGCGGTCTGCGTGTCCCGGTCGAGCGGAGCAGGCAGGAGATGGCCGAGCTCGACCGGATACGGCCCCGGGATGACGGTCTTGGCCGTGGTGTTCTCGAAGATGATCTCGCCCCGACGTACCAGCGCCTCGACGCTGTACTCGGGACCTTGCAGGCGTTCCTCGGCGAGGAAGCGCCACGCCAGCTGCCGGTCGGGCACCTGCTCGTACTCGGCGGCGGACGAGGTCCGCTCCCATGCCTGTGCCGCGGTGGCGGCGTCGACCGTGTCCAGCAGCTGCACGCCCACACTCGCCTGCCGGTTGGCCGGCTTGACCACCACCGGACCGTCGCCGGCGAACTCGAGGATGTCAGCGGGCCCGTGCACCTCGCGCCAGCGTGGATTGCGTACGCCGCCGGCTCCGGAGACCTCGCGCAGGCGGACCTTGTCCCGCAGCGCGTGCGCGGCTGTTTCGGTCGCGCCCGGCAGCCCGAGCTTCTCGGCCAGTGCGGCCGTTGCCGGCACTGCGTACTCCAGACCCGGGACGACGGCGGCCACCGGGCGTGTGGCCGTCAGTTCGGCCGCCAGGTCGAGGGCCTCGGCCGACTGCTGGTAGCTCGCCGGGACGATGCGGTCCAGGCAGTCGAAGCGTGCCGCTGCGTCCTGCAGGTCCCGCTTGCGGATGATGTCGGGTTCCTCGATCACCACGACCGACCCGCTGGGGACGCTCCCGTCGATCGCGCGCAGGTAGGCCGCGTTGTAGCCGACGAACACCACCTGTGCGTCGGTGGCGGGGGTGGTCATGGCGACCTCCTGGTTGTGGGTAGGAACCGCTGCATGGTCACTGCCTTTCTTCGGGGGTGGGGGGACTCGTGACCGACGGTGCTCATCGGGGTGTCCCGAGCGCTCCGGCGCGACCGTCCGCTCGTACAGGGGTGTTGTCGATGACGACCTCGATGGCGGTGAGCACCTCCGCGCAACGGGCCCGGGCCTCCTCGGCGGAGGCACCGGAGACGATGACGTGCCCGTGCCGGCTCTTGGAGTCGCGGACCGCCGACACGGTGTCGCCCGGGCTCAGCCGGAGGCTCAGCTCGTCGACGTGTCCGAGTCGGGCGGCTGCCTCGAGGCCACGGATCTCGTCGACGCGGCCGGGCGGGAAGGTGAAGAACCGTACGATCGCCGTCGCCGTCGGCTCGGCGGGCTCGACGGGCCTGTCCGCCAGGGCGGCGAAGATCGCCTGCTCGATGTCCAGTCCGGTGGCCAACTCGACCAGGCGTGGTATCCGGTCACCGCCGAGACGGGCCTGCGATTCGACGATGCGCGGGCCGCGCTCCGTCCAGATCACCTCGGTGTGCGCCGGGCCGAACCGGTACCCGCATGCCGTGAGGAACTCCGTGGTGAGTTCCTCGACGGCCCGTCGGCGGTCCTGCGGCAGCGGCGCCGGATGGACGTGCCCCACCTCCACGAACAGCGGCGGGGGTCCCAGCAGCTTCTCGGTGATGCCGATGACCTGGTGCCGGCCGTCCCTGCTCAGCGTCTCCACGCTGTACTCGGAACCCCGCAGATACTCCTCGACCAGGAACGGGCCGTCGTAGCCGTACTGGTCGACGAGTGCGGTCCAGGCCGCCCGGTCCTGCGCTTCCTGCCACAGGAACACGCCTCGGCTGCCGGCGAGCGCGGCCGGCTTGACCACGGCCGGATAGCCGATCCGGTCGACCGCGTCCGGCACCTCCTGCCGTGTCGGTGCCGCCTCGAAGGACACCGGGGACAGCCCGCGCCGAGCGAGCAGCTCACGCATCGCATGCTTGTCGGCGAGCACGCGGATGGCCGCGGCCGGGTTGAGCTCGGCATGCAGGTCCTCGGCCACCTCGTAGGCGGTGACCATCGTTTCTTCCCTGCCGATGTGGTAGATCGCCGTGGCGCGGTGCTCCTGGGCCACGGCGTGGAGAGTGCGGCGCAGCAGCTCCGTGTCCCGGAAGTCGGCGGACACGTACAGGTCCGCCAGTGCGCGCACGTCGTCGAGATACTCCGGCGACTCCAGCCGGGGGTCCCAGATCGCACCGACCCAGAACCCCTTGGCCTGTGCCTTCCGCACGAACTGCCGGTACGGCATCACCATCAGCAGACGGGGCCGGACATCGGTGGCTGCGGACGCCGTCACCGGGCACCGCCGCTGTCGGCAGTTCCGGCCGGTACCGGCTCCGCCTCGCGGCCGAGCAGGCTCAGATACCGCTCACCGGTGTCGGGCAGCAGAGTCACGATACGCCGGCCCCGGTACTCGGGACGTGCGGCCAGGACACCCGACGCGTGGACGACAGCACCGGCCGAGACACCGACCATCAGGCCGGTGCGCAGCGCGAGCTGCCGGGTGGTGGCCAGTGCGTCCGCGTCGGAGACCGCGATCACCTCGTCGATGAGGTTCCGTTCCGTGGTGGGCGCGATGAAGCCGCCGTTGAAGCCCGGGATGGTGTGCGTGCCGGGCTCGCCGCCGGACAACAGCGGTGATCCCGCCGGTTCCACCGCCACGATCCGGACCGCGGGGTGGCTCTCGCGCAGGTACCGCCCCGCGCCGCTGAGCGTGCCGCCGGTGCCCACTCCGCAGACGAAGACGTCGATCCGCCCGTCGGCGTCGTTCCAGATCTCCGGGCCGGTGGTCTCGTAGTGCGCCCGCGTGTTGTCCGGGTTGTCGTGCTGGCAGCAGAACCACGACCCGGGGGTCTGCCGGTGGAGTTCCTCAGCCTTGTCGACCGCCGCCTGGTAACCGCCCGTGTGCGGGGTCCGTACCACCTCGGAGCCGAGCGTCCGGAGCATGGCCACCCGCTCCTGGGTGGCGTTGTCCGGCAGCACGATGACGCAGCGGTAACCGCGGGCCGCCGCCAGCGCGGCCAGCGAGATGCCGGTGTTGCCCGAGGTCGCCTCGATCACGGTGCCGTCACCCGGGGTGAGCAGCCCCCGCTCCTCGGCGCCGCGCAGCATCGACAGCGCGGCCCGGTCCTTGCTGCTGGACCAGGGGTTGAACAGCTCCAGCTTCGCCAGCACCTCGGCGTCGCCCGGGACGCCGTCCACGATGCGGTGAACCGGCAGCCGCAGCAGCGGTGTACCGCCGATCAGGTCGACCAGGGAGTCCGCGATCGGGCGCCGGGCGACCGGCTCGGTCCGGATGCTGATCTCCTGCACGGCGGCCTCCGCGGTGCGCGCCGCGAGCTCGGCGCTCTCGGCCACCACGAGCACATGACCGGCGCGGTCGCCGTTGCGGCGCAACTCCCGCACCACGGAGCCCGGCTTGGGTTTGACGACGACCTCCTCGACGCCGGGCAGTGCGGCAGCCCGCTGCCGGCCGCTGACCGACACGACTCGGCCGGGCCGCGCGGTCAGGTAGCGGATGGCGGCGCCGCCGACCGGCCGCTCGGGCAGAACCCGGGCCGGCAGCGGCTGCCCGAGGTACTGCCGCGCCACCAGCTCCAGGGACCGGATGCCGAGAGCCCGATCGACAAGGTAGGTGATCTTGCCGCCGGCGGGCCTCGGGTTGATCTCGATGAGCTTGGGCCCGGACTCTGTCACCTTGATCTCGACGTGGGCCATGCCCAGGTCGAACCCGACGGCGCGGAGCGCTTCCACGGCCAGGTCGCCGCAGGCGCGCACGACCGACTCGGGCAGGCTGGAGGGGAAGCTGTGGGCCAGCTCGACGAAGTAGCCCTGGCCGGTGACCGACTTGTCGGTCACCCCGAACACCTCGTACCGGTCGCCGTCCGCCAGAACCTCCACACTGACCTCGGGACCGCTCAGGTACTCCTCGACCATCAGCTCGTGGTAGCGGGCCTGGCCCCGGGTGTTCTCCGCCCGGGACTGGATCAGCGCGACATGCTCGGCGGCCTGCGCCGCGGTCTCCACCAGCCGGACGTCGGCGCTGCTGGTCTCGTCGGCGGGCTTCACCACGCAGGGCAGGCCGATCTCCGCCGCGGCCGCCGCGGCCTCGGCGGGGTCCTCCACGGTGCGGAACGCCGGTATCGCGACGCCGAGTTCGGCGCAGCGACGGCGCATCAACGCCTTGTTGCGTGCGGTCGTGACACCGTCGACGCTGACCGTGGGGAGCCCGAGGTGGACCGCCACCTCGGCGGCCACGACCACGTCGTACTCCGCCAGGGTCAGGAACGCGTCGAAGGGATGCTCGGCCGCGGCCGCGTGCACATGCGGCAGTAGCTCCTCGAAGATGTTCGTCTCGCAGTGGACGATCTCGTCGACGTAGTTGTCGAAGTAGGCCGGGCCGCCCGGCACTTCCAGGTACCGGTCCAGGTCGCGAGTGAAGAAAGTGACACGGCAGTCGAGTTCCTTGATGATCTGCAGGCCTTCGAAGCCGGATCCGGAGAGGTTGCTCTCCACGACACCGACGTGAATCATCTCTGCCTCCGATGGCATGCCGACACGGGTCGGCTGGAACGAGAAACGACGAGCGAGGGACGTAACCGGGCGGGCCGTCACCAGCACCCGGAGGTGGCCAGCGCGCGCAGCAACTGGTCCGCCTCCTCGCGATCCGCGGCCGACAGCCGCGGCACGACCTCGGCCGCGGGGGCCATCACCCGGGCGCCTGGCGGCACATCGCCCAGTACGAGCGAACCGGCGCCGATCAACGCGTCGTCGCCGACGGTGACCGGACCGAGCACGATCGCGTTGGTGCCGAGCACCACCCGGTTACCGACGACCGGATGCCGGCGGGCACCGGGCTCGCGCCGCCCGTCCCGCCACCAGCCGACCGCGCCCAGCGTGACCTGATGGAAGATCGTGACGTCGTCGCCGACCTCGGCCGTCTCCCCGATGACCACCGCGGCCCCGTGATCGATGAACACGCGCCGACCCAGCGTCGCGCCCGGATGGATTTCTATGCCGCCGGTCACCGCGCGCGCCAGGTAGGCCAGGATCCGGGCGAGTTGACGGTGCCCACGGGTGTAGAGGACATGTGCCAGCCGGTGGGTCCACAGCGCCGGCAGCGCGGGATGCAGCAGCGCTTCCGCGCGGGTGCGGATCGACGGGTCTCGCGCGACGATCACGGAGAGGTCTTCCCTCGCCCTGATGATCATCCTACGCATGCGATCCTCCGTAATGTCATGTCCTGGTTTTCCGTTGGCACGGTCGAATGCGATGGCCGACCTCAGTAGTTCGGGGCCTTGACCAGGTTTCCGTTGCCTTTGACGATCTCCGGTATGTACACCCGCTCGGTCCAGGCGTCCTGGGTCACCGGTTCGAGGGCGATCGACACCGCACCTTCGTCGACGGAGAAAGCGGTCCGTACCGCGCTGGTGATCGCGTCGACGAGGGCTGAAATCTGATCGGCTGCGAGGTTGTTGGGGAAATGCTTGATGCTGACGTGAGGCACTCCGATGGCCTTTCTGGGGAGTCGTGCGGCCTGAAGGGCGGCGACGAGTTCGTCTATTCCGTTCGCGCGCAGCAGTTCGTAGTGATCAGCCCCGAGTTGGCTGATCCTGAGGGGTGTGCTCGACAGCGTGTGGCCGGAGTCGATGAAGGAGTCCTGGTCGCCGTTGGCCCGAAACACCGTGATCGGCGCCGCGACGTTGCGCTCGGCCAGTTCGTGGGGGGCGTACTCGAACAGAAAGGTCCGCCGCACCACGCCGACGATCCGGCGCACCAATTCACGCTCCAGGTGCTCGAACCGACCGCAGACGAATGCGATGAAGGAGTCCTCGTCGTGGGTCGCGGCCACGCAAGCGTCGACCGCCGACTGCTCGAGGTTTCCGGCGAACACCGAATACAGAATCGAGACGAAGGTGCTGTCGGTGAAGCTGACCGACGCCTCGGTGGGCGCTGCGTCGCGGATTTCCACGGGTGGCTTGCCCGGCGCGATCAGGATCACTTCGTCGACCCGCTCGCCCGCACGCTCCAGCTGATGGGCCGCCTCGAACGCGACCCGGGCCCCGAAGGAGTAACCCCACAGGGTGTACGGGCCGACCGGTTGGACCTGCCGGATGAGTTCGATGTCCTTGGCGACCGTCTCGTCGAACGTCGGGTAGGCGCTCTCGCCCGCGTTGATGCCGCACGCCTGGACACCGAGGAACGGCCGGTCCAGCTCCAGCCTGCCGGCCAGCAGCCGCAGGCTCATCGGGTAGCCGCCCAGCCCGGGCCAGCAGAAGACCGGCCGTCCGCCGGATCCGGCACGCAGCCGCACGAGCCGGGGCAGCGCGGTCGCGGGCTCACGATCGACGCGTCTGGCCAGCTCGGCGATGGTCGGCGCGTCGAACAGCACCTGGAGCGGCAGGGAACTGCCCAGCTCCCGGTTGATCCGGCCGACCAGGTTGACCGCGGTCAGTGAGTGGCCCCCGGCGGCGAAGAAGTTGTCCCGGATCGAGACCCGTTCCTGCCTGAGCACCTTTTGCCACAGCGCGGCGATGGCTTCCTCTGTCGGCGTCCGCGGGGGCACGACCGGCGCGTCGGTGCCGTCCACCGCGACCTTGTCCAGCTCGCGCAGGGCCTGGTGGTCGATCTTCCCGTTCGGGGTGAGCGGGAAGGAATCCAGCACCGTGACCCGGTTGGGCACCATGTACGCAGGCAGGGATTCGGCGAGGTTGTCCTTGACGATCTCGGCCGGCCCCCGCATGTGGACGGAGTCCTCCTTCATACCTTCGCTGAGCCGCTGCTCGGCACTGATACGGCCGCCGACGGCGAAGTACGAGGCGGTATCAGACCCGAGCTTGAGGATGTCCGCGATGCGCCGGGCCGACGGCAGGGGATTGCCGCTCTCCGAGCTGTAGCCGGACGACATCAACCCCAGATCGAGGCCGTTCATCTGGAGGCGCTGCAGTTCCCTGCCGAGATCGACGTAGCGCTGCCAGGCTCCGGGCGCACGGCCGATCAGGCTGATCCCGAAGCTCGCGCGGTCGTAGACCTCCTGGTTGATGGCGATGACATCCTGCCTACGGATCAGGTCCTCGGACACGCGCATCAGCTCGGCGCCGACATACCGGTACTGGCCGCAGTCCAGATCGGCGATCCGGTCGGGATGGGCCTGCACGTACAGATCGACCGGGCTGTCGACGGCCGGGGACGCGGCCGTCTCCACCTCGTACGTGCCCAGGTAGTAGTCCTCGTCCGGGCAGCGCAGGACGTCTTTGACCTCGGGTGCCCCCGCGCGGGCGGTGATCCGCAGTCCGTACTCGGGGAGGACATGGTCGAAGAGGCCCACCATGTGGCCGGCTTCGAAGTGGAGGACTTCCCGGATGTTGTTTCGGTAGACAGGCTCGATGGCAGACCGGCGCCCGATGAAGTGGACGCGCAGCCTCGGCGTGCCGAGTGGCGCGGGACTGATCAGCGCGAGCTGGTGGTTGATCGGGTGGTGGTAGTAGTAGCCCGGTTCGAGGCCGGCGATGCCGGACAGCTCCAGGTACAGCTGCGTGGCGTACAACGAGCCGGGGGAGGCGTACCCGTATTTCGGCAGCAGCCGTTCGCGACTGGTGAACTGCCCGAAATAGCGTAGGAGTGCGCCGAGTTCGGACAGCGTCAGGGTTGCGGGGTCCCGGGGCGCGGCCGGTTGCTGTGTCGGCTGGGCCAGTAGGCCGATGATGTCGGCCCGGGTGACCTCGCCCCCTTCGTAGAATCGGTACGTCTTGCGGGCGAACACCGTGCGCCGCTGCCGGGGCGTCGCGGAGCGTCCCGGCAGCTCGACGACCGGCACTCCGTCGACCTGGCGGACACCCAGGTTCGCCAGCTGCGCCTTGAGTTGCAGCCTGCTCTGCTTCGACTGATGGTGGGCGCCGTGGTTGCCCTGATCCATCAACGCAGCCCGATGAGGGTCGAGCTCGATGAAGGCGATGAGATTGGCGCCGATTCTGGTGTCGTCCCGGACCAGGACGGCGGCGCGCTTCACCCAGTCATGTTTTTCGATGGACACCTTGATCTCGTCCGGCTCGACCCGAAAGCCGCGCAGCTTGACCTGACTGTCGGTACGGCCGAGGAACTGCACGGTGCCGTCGTCGTTCCATCGGGCCAGGTCGCCGGTGCGGTACAAACGGGCCGATGCGGGATCGGTGGAGAACGGGTTGGGAATGAACCGTTCGGCGGTCAGCTCGGGCCTGTTCAGGTACCCGCGGGCGAGTTGACGTCCCGCGATGTGGAGTTCACCCGACTCACCTGGTGCGACAGGACGGCGGGCGGCGTCGAGGATGTGGAAACTCATGCCCCGGACCGGCCGGCCGATGGAGATGTGATCAGGACTGTGCTCAACGGTCCTGCGGTCCACGGTGTGGGCCGACGCGTTGATGGTGCACTCGCTCGGGCCGTACAGGTTGACCAGTTCCACATCTGGCAACGCGTCGAGCAGCTCGATCGCCAGATTCCTGGTGAGCGCCTCACCGCCGCTGAAGAGGTGGGTGAGCGAGGTGCAGTCGGAGAGCCGTCCGGTGTCGACGAGCGCCTGCAACAGTGTGGGCACGCCCTGAAGGGTGGTTACCCCATGCGCCACGATCAGGTCGATGAGCCCTCCGGGGTCGGCGTAGAGGCCCGGTTCGCTCATCACCACGCTGCTGCCACAGGCCGGTGCGAGGATCTCCCACTGGGCCGCATCGAAACTCAGTGGCGTCTTCTGCAGTACTGTCCTGCGCTCGTCCAACCCTTGTTCGTCGGTCAGCCAGCGCATCTGGCTGACGATGCTGTGCTGTTCGATGCCGATGCCCTTCGGGTTGCCCGTGCTCCCCGAGGTGTAGATGACGTACGCGAGGCTGTCGCCCTGCACAGGCGCCGGGGCCGACACAGCGGCGGCCACGGTGTCCGGCTCGGCTTCCGGGAGAGCTCGCGCCTGGGCGACTGTGACGATCTTCGTTCCCGGTGGTGTCATCGCGGCCAGGCGGGAAACCAAAGACTCGTGCGTCAGGACGACCTTGGTTTGTGAGTCCGCGACCATGTAGCGCACACGCTCATCCGGATACTCCGGCGACAGGGGCAGGTAAGCGGCACCCGCGTGCAGGACGCCCCAGACACTCACCATGAGGTCGACGGACGGCTCCATGAAGATGCCGACCAGTTCGTTCGTCGCCGCACCGAGTTGCCGCAGGTGGTCAGCCATGCTCCTGCTGCGCTCACTGAGCTGCTGAAAGGTCAGCCGCTCCGCGCCACAGGAGACGGCTGTCCGGTCGGGCTGGGCGAGGGTGGCCGCGCGCAGCATGTCTGACAGGGACAATTCCTCGGACCCCGTTAGTTTCGCCATCATCCTTCGAACCTGGAAGTCGTCAATTTGAGGTCGACGCGCGTAACACACCCGCGAAAGCAGGCATTGGGTAAGCGCGATCGATGATCAGCTTCGTTCTAGAAGGAAGCCGTCGGAAAACATGCGACATTCACGTGAGCGGTCGCTGTGAAAACCTGCCGGAACCATACGGGCCAGGCCGGCGGTCAATGCGTCTCCGTACATCGCCCACAGGGATTCTGCGCTCCATCAAAGGCTGGTACAGACACGCCTTTTACGCCTCCCCCGGCCAATCCATGTACTCGTGGCGATCTTGCACCTTCCCCTCGGGGGCGGTGCTGAGTGGGTCAAAACAAGTCAGTCACTCGGTGATTGCTCGGAACGTACACGATGGAGATGACCGACGCGAGCTTGAGAAACAGACTCACTCGCCCCTTTTGGGAGTAATCGTCACTGCAAGGATCTCGGCCACGCCGGGAGGGTCGAAGCGTTGCGGGGTGCAAATAGGGGGACGTTGCTCCGGTTATTCGCCATCGGTGTGATGCTGAGGATCCTTCATCCGGCCGGTATTGCAACGGCCTGGTCCATGACAGTCAAGGGGAGCCGGCCGGCCACCCCCGATGGAGGCGCGAATCGTTGTGCCATCTGCTGTAGTGAATGCTGTACACAGCCAGTTCCCCGTTGCCGCCGGCCGATGAAGCCGAGCCCTTAAAGAAGCGTTCACGGAGTTGCAACGGTGGTCGCTACGTGGGCAGTTGAGATCGCCTCACCAGTAACCGAAGCCCTCTGTGGGTGAGTACGGGCCGGGTGAGGAGAGAGCCGACCGGCGCGACGGCTACCGCCCGCGCGCGAGGGACACGCCTGCGGGGACTTGTGACTCCACCATCCTCAGCCTGGCCGCCACCGCCCACCTTCCCGGCTTTGCCCCCGCCGCTAGGCACCGACCAGGCGGCTCAGGGCGGTGCGGTCGAGAACGATGCAGACCACGGCGATGCGACGCCTGACTCCTTGTTCGGCCGCTGTTGCGGACTTTCCGGCCCTGACCCTGCTGGCGAACTGGTCGAAGTGCTACGGGCAGGAGACAGGAGCCCGGTGACGGTACTTCGCGGCGACAGAATCCGCGGGGGAAGCCGCAAGTCTCTGCGTGCCGGTGTCCACCACGGGATCCCGTGTCCCGATCGTTCGGCCCGCCCAAACGGCATCGCCGAAGGGGACGTCACCCGTCCGTTCCGCGATGTCTTCGGGCGGCTGTTCGCCGATGACGAATACGGCCAGACCCTCCAGCGGGTATCGCAGGCCGGTAGAACGCTGCGATCGAAGGCCCGGTCGCCGACCGGCTGGAAAGAGCTGGCCCTCGGTCACTCGGTCCCCGCGAGCAACATTCGCAACAGGCCGGCCAGCTGATCGGCCTGTGCGTCATCGAGACTCGACAGAACCTCCGTCTGGACGATGGAACCGGCACCGACCCCCTCGTCGACTAGCTTCAACCCCTCCTCCGTCAGGGTCACTTGAAGGCCTCGACGGTCGCGCGGGTCGGGGGAGCGGCGCAGCAGACCCGCCCGTTCCAACTTGTCCAGGCGTCCTGTCATGCCTCCCGTGGTGAGCATCAGCGTCGCCGAGAGCTGGCGGGGGGAGAGGGTGTACGGCTCGCTGGCGCGGCGCAGGGTCGCCAGGACGTCGAACTCGCCGCGCGAGAGGCCGAATCGGGCGTACACCTTGTCCATCCGGTCACCCATCGCATGCGCGACCCGGAAGACGCGGCCGAAGACCTCCATCGCTGTGATGTCCAGGTCGGGCCGTGCGGTCGCCCACTGATTCATGATGGTGTCGACCGGGTCCTTCTGCCGCTGAGCCGGGTCCTTACGCTGCGGAGGGCGTGCACTCATCGGGTCTTACCTTTCAGTCGTGGGTCTGATCTGGTCATTCGTAAGATCGGAGGACCCAGGGGCTCCGGGTATGGCTGTCATCTGGGTGCCGTACGACGGCTTGAGAGACATGGCCGCCCGGGGCCCCGCGACGACTCGACTGCCAATTGGGATTTGCGACGTTGATCGCTTCTGTAAGACCACGTCGGCGAGGTCGTCTGCGGGATCGTGAGGGTCGACGAAGCGGCGGAGGTGACCGGTGCCCGAGATCTGGGCGGGGCTGGATATCGGCAAGACCCACCATCATGCGGTGGTGATCGACACGGAAGGCAAGCGGCTGCTGTCGCGCCGTGTGCGCAACGACGAGACCGAGTTGCTGACGCTGATCGGGGACGTCCTGGAGATATCCGACGACGTGCTGTGGGCTCTCGACCTCAACCGGGGCGTCGCCGCACTGCTGATCGGTCTCCTGCTCAACCACGACCAGCCCGTCGCTTACCTCAGCGGGTTCGCCGTCCACCGTGCGTCGGGCACCTACCGGGGCGAGGGAAAGACGGACGCGAAGGACGCCTTCGTCATTGCCGACCAAGCGCGGGTCCGCCGCCATGTCGGGCTGCTGAGGCCCGGGGACGAGATCGCTGTTGACCTCCGCATCCTGACATCCCGGCGCCTGGACGTGGTCTTCGACCGCACCCGGCAGATCAATCGCCTGCGGGCTCAACTGTTGGAGATCTTCCCCGCCCTGGAGCGGTCGCTGGACCTCACCAACCACGGCCCGGTCATGCTGCTGACCGGATACCAGACCCCAGCCGCGATCCGTCGCGCAGGCGCCAAGCGGATCGAGACGTGGCTGAAGAACCGCAAGGTCCGCGGCGCCGCCGCGCTCGCCAAGACCGCCGTGGAGGCGGCCGAGGCCCAGCACACGGCACTGCCCGGCGAGAGGCTGGCCGCCGCGATGGCCCTCCGCCTCGCGAAGGGGGTGATAGCCCTCGATGAGGAAATCGCCGAACTCGACGCCTTCATCGAGGCCCGGTTTCGCGAGCATCCACACGCCGAGGTGATCATCAGTATGCCCGGCATGGGTCCACGTCTGGCTGCCGAGTTCATCGCCGCCACCGGTGGAGACATGGCTTCCTTCGGCACCGCCGACCGCCTGGCCGGCTTCGCCGGCCTCGCCCCGCAGCCCCGTGACTCCGGCACGGTCAGCGGCAACCTGCGGCGGCCTCGCCGCTACCACCGCGGACTGCTGCGGAGCATGTACTTGGCTGCCCAGGTGAGTCTGCGGTGCTGTCCGGCATCGCGCGCCTTCTACGACCGGAAGAGAAGCGAAGGCAAGGGGCACAAGCAAGCGGTGCTGGCCCTCGCGCGTCGAAGGCTGAACGTCTTGTGGGCCATGCTCCGTGACGGAGTGTGCTACCAAGCCACACCACCTGTCACGGCAGCGGCTTGACTTCAACATTGGGATGTCTCTCCTTTGTGGATACCCCCGGCTTCAGTCGGGGGAGTAAACGAAGTTCCTGCGGAGCAGGGCAGGAGACGTCGGTTCGCCGCCAGGGCGGACCGGCGCCTGCCGCTCACCGGCCGACGCCCGTCGCTCGCATGGGAGTTGATAGGTTGTGGGGTATGGCGCGGCAGGTCAAGCGGGCGTTCAGGTACCGCTTCTACCCCACGGGCGAGCAGGCGGCGGAGCTGTCGCGTACGTTCGGCTGTGTCCGCCTGGTGTACAACAAGGCGTTGGAGGAGCGGACCCGGGCCTGGTACGGCGAGCAGCGCCGGATCTCCTATGTGCAGTCGTCCGCCGCGCTGACGGAGTGGAAGAAGACCGAGGAGCTGGCCTTCCTGACGGAGGTGTCCTCCGTTCCGCTGCAGCAGGCGCTGCGCCATCTGCAGACGGCGTTCGCCCACTTCTTCGCCAAGCGGGCGAAGTACCCCCGGTTCAAGAGCCGGAAGAAGTCCCGTGCGTCGGCCGAGTACACCCGCAGCGCCTTCACGTGGCGCGAGGGGCGACTGACGCTGGCGAAGATGGCGGAGCCTTTGGACATCCGCTGGTCGCGTCCGCTGCCTGAGGGTGCGGTACCGACCACGGTGAGCGTGTCCCGGGATGCGGCGGGCCGCTGGTTCGTGTCCCTGCTGTGCGAGGACACCATCACGCCCGCGCTCGCCACCGCGAACACGGTCGGCCTGGACGCCGGGATCACCTCGCTGGTGACCCTGTCCACGGGGGAGAAGATCACCAACCCGCGGCACGAACGCCAAGACCGGGCCCGCCTGACCCGCGCCCAGCGGGAGCTGTCGCGCAAGGTCAAGGGCTCTGCGAACCGGGCCAAGGCCCGCAGGAAGGTTGCCCGCATCCACGCGCGGATCGTCGATCGGCGCCGGGACTTCCTGCACAAGCTGACCTCGCGCATCGTCCACGAGAACCAAGTGGTCGTGATCGAGGACCTGACCGTCCGCAACCTGCTGAAGAACGGGCGCCTGGCGCGTGCCATTTCGGATGCGGCCTGGACGGACCTGCGCATGATGCTGGAGTACAAGTGTGCCTGGTACGGGCGCGACCTCGTCGTGATCGACCGCTTCTTCCCGAGCTCGAAGCTGTGCGGGGCCTGCGGCACGGTCGCGGCGAAGCTGCCGCTGCATGTGCGTGAGTGGACGTGCGAGCACTGCGGTGCGGTGCATGACCGCGATGTGAACGCGGCGCGCAATATCCTGGCCGCCGGGCTGGCGGCGTCTGCCTGTGGAGACGGTGTAAGACCTCAACGGGAGTCCTCCCGGACGGGGCGGTCGTCGGTGAAGCAGGAACCCCAGCGGGCGACCGCTGGAATCCCCCGCCTTTAGGCAGGGGAGGAAGTCAAGGGGCGAGTATCGGCGGCGAGGTGGTCGCCCGCAAGAAAGTAGCTTGACGGGAAGTGGATCATGGCCAATCTACTTTCCGTCGATCTACTTCGAATGATGCCTCCCATGTCTCCCCGGGGCGGCAGCCGCGCAAGGTGCGGCAGCGGGCGCCGCCCCCCTCGGTCTGCAGGTACAGAGTCGGACCCGCACCGGGGCCATCTGAGGAACCGCCGCGCTCGAAGACGATCTTCTGGCCAGCCTCAAGGGCCACCCCCCAGGCGGGTCCCGGCCCGGGGCAGCGGGCGGGTGGCCAGGTCCGTACAGGCGCACGGTAGGTGCGCGGCAGCCATCGCGGTCTTCACTGTCTGTATCTGTTCGGGCGTTACCTTGCCCAGCGGGTTGAAGGCGTGACGATGCGCCAGCGCATGCACGGCGAGTTGGAGAGAAGTACGGACGAAAGCCTCCTGCGTGGCCTCCCGACCGGCGGATGGGCCCGCTGGTCATCGCCGAGTATCGCCTGTGTCTGCCCCGCCAGGACGCCGAGAGCCCACGGGCTGCCGGCTCGGATTCGGAGGGTTCCGCCCTACTTCCCGGCGCGCGGCGTGGGCGGCCCTGAGCCTCCTGCCAGTCTCCGCTCGCCGATATCCGCGACGAGGACGACTGACCCGCGTCCGGTGCGGCCGAAAACAGGCGTCGTCCGTTCCGATTTGCCTGATCTCCAAAGCCATTTCCAGCCGATCGCTTGACCAGCTCATGACAGTTCGGCCGTGCGGTGTCACTCTTCTGCAGGAAGTTCACCATTCCTTGACACATTCACCACGCGGTGCACCCGCAGCGCCCCCCCGCCCCCATCCTCACCCCCCACCTCCTTCCACCCGCATGCCGTGCAGCCTCCAGAGCGGCGCCCTCTGCCGCTCCGTGCCGCCCGCGGCCCCCTGGGCCGTCATATCGAAGGAGAAACCGTTGCCCCTGCGAGACCGCACCCTTGCCCGGCCCAGACGCGCCACCGCCCTCGCTCTCAGCTCCCTGGGGTCTCTGCTCGCCCTGACCCTTCCCGGTCACGCCACCGCCGCCCCTGCCGCCCCGAGCCCCGCGAAAATCACCGCGAAGCCCCGGGTCGGTGCCCTGCCGGCGTCCCTGACGCCCGCCCGCCGCGCCGCTCTGCTGAAGAACGCCCAGACCTCGGCCGCCGACACGGCACGCCGTATCGGCCTCGGTGTCAAGGAGAAACTCGTCGTCAAGGACGTCATCACGGACGCCGACGGCACCACGCACACCCGTTACGAGCGCACCTACGCCGGCCTGCCCGTCCTCGGCGGCGATCTCGTCGTCCACGACAGGAGCGGTCGCACCACCGTCACCAAGGCGAGCCGGGCGCCCCTTGCCGTGTCCTCGCTCAGCCCGAGGATCCGCTCAGCCACCGCCGCAGACAAGGCCGAGGCGGTCTCGAAGCACGCCCGGGTCAAGGGCTCCGAGGTCGAGCGGAAGCCCCGCCTGGTGATCTGGGCCGGCTCCGGAAACCCCGTTCTGGCCTGGGAGAGCGTCGTCGAAGGCGTCCAACGGGACGGCACCCCCAGCGAGTTGCAGGTCGTCACCGATGCCACTACCGGCAAACAGCTCCTGGCGGCCGAGAAGGTGGACACTGGCACCGGCACCGGCCAGTACGTCGGCGCGGTCCCGCTGGGCACAACCCAGTCGGGATCGACGTACCAGCTCACCGACCCCGACCGCGCGGGACACAAGACCTACGACCTCAACCAGGGCACGTCGGGCACCGGCACCCTCTTCACGGACGACAACGATGTCTGGGGCGACGGCCTGCCGTCAAACCGCCAGACCGCCGGCGTGGACGTCGCGTTCGGTGCCGCGGCCACCTGGGACTTCTACAAGAACACGTTCGGCCGCAACGGCATCCGCAACGACGGCGTCGCCGCCTACAGCCGCGCCCACTACGGCAACAACTACGTCAACGCCTTCTGGCAGGACTCCTGCTTCTGCATGACCTACGGCGACGGCTCGGGCAACAACCACCCGCTGACCGCGCTGGATGTCGCGGCCCACGAGATGAGCCACGGTGTCACCGCGGCCACGGCCGGCCTGAACTACTCGGGCGAGTCCGGCGGCCTGAATGAGGCGACCTCCGACATCTTCGCCGCCGCCGTGGAGTTCTACGAGAACCTTCCGGCCGACCCGGGCGACTACCTGGTCGGCGAGAAGATCGACATCAACGGTGACGGCACCCCGCTGCGGTACATGGACAAGCCCTCCAAGGACGGTGCCTCCGCCGACAGTTGGAGCCCCTCCCTCGGCGGCCTCGACGTCCACTACTCCTCCGGTCCCGCCAACCACTTCTTCTATCTGCTCTCCGAGGGCAGCGGCGCCAAGACCGTCAACGGCGTCTCCTACGACAGCCCGACCTACGACGGCCAGCCCGTCACCGGCGTCGGCATCCAGAACGCCGCCGCCATCTGGTACCGCGCCCTGACGACGTACATGACCTCGACCACCGACTACGCCGGCGCCCGCACCGCCACCCTGTCCGCCGCCGCCGACCTGTTCGGCGCCTACAGCCCGACCTACCTCGCCGTCGCCGACGCCTGGGCGGCAATCAACGTCGGCAACCGCATCGCCCTCGGAGTCAACCTCGCCCCGATCGCCGACCAGACCAGCGGAATCGGCCAGGCGGTCAGCCTCCAACTCGACGCCTACACCACCAACACCGGAGCCACACTGACCTACGAGGCCACCGGGTTGCCCGACGGCCTGAGCATCAGCCCCAGCGGTCTGATCACCGGCACGCCGACGACGCTCGGCACCGGCGACGTCACCGTCAGGGTCACCGACAGCACGGGAGCGTCCGTCTCGAAGACCTTCAGCTGGCGGATCGCCTACGTCTACGCCAACGCCACCCGCGTGGACATACCGGACAACGGGCCCGCCGTGGAGTCACCGGTGACCATCACCGGCCGCGACGGCAACGCCTCTGCGACCACCTCTGTCTACGTCAACATCGTCCACACCTACCGCGGTGACCTGACCGTCGACCTGGTCGGCCCCAACGGCACCGTCTACTCCCTGCTCAACCGCAGCGGCGGCTCCGCCGACAACGTCGACCAGACCTTCACCATCGACGCCTCCGCGCAGCCGTTGAACGGCACTTGGAAACTGCGCGTGCAGGACCGGGCACCCATCGACGTCGGATACATCGCACGCTGGCAGCTGACGCCCTGACCCACAGACGGCGCACCGTTGCCCGGACTCGCCGGTCCGGGCAACGGCACAGAGGCATGTCTCTCCCGGCGCCGGCTCGCGGCCCTGTCTCACATTCGGTGGTGACAGAACGCGCCGTTGTCCGAGAAGGATGCGTGGCCGAGCAGAGTGAAGCCTGCTCAGCCACGCATCTGACGCGCGATGCGCTTGGTCCTGGTGTTGACGCCCTCGATGGGGCCGTCGTCGTCCGGAAGCGGGAGGGCAGCGATCACGGCGTCGAGGTCTCGCTCCAGACCTCCGGTGAAGGCGTGCAGATGGGGAAGGTCGATGCCACGGACCTGGCTGATCCAGCGCGACAGCGCGTCGGCATTGTCGGCGTGAGGTGCAAGGAGCCCAGCGAAACCCCTGATACCTGCTGCCAGTTGGGTCCTCTCGGGACACGCCGCGGTGAGCCAGGCCAGGAGCTCGCATTGTTCGGCCCTGAGGTTGTCGGGCCTGGTCAGCAGCATCCGGACGAGCCAGCGCGGGGAGATATGGGCCGACTGGTTCAACAACCAGTGCCTCCACACCGCGATCGGAGACATACCGCCCCACGAGCATGAGACCAACTACTACGCTCAACACCAGCCCCAACCGGCAGCTGGAGTCAACGCATAGAGCCACCACCGATCCCGGAGCGCTTCAGTCAGGGGCGCAGCAGGGTACCGGCGGCCTCCTCCAACAGGGCTACGGCAAGGAGTTCGCCATCCACAGGTCCGAAGCGCTCCAGGGCCAGCCGGTGGATGCGCAGCACCGTGTCGGCGATCTCGTGTGGGGTGCCGAGGTCTCGGGCCTCACCGGTGATGACCTTGAGCTGGTCGTGGATGCGGTCGAGGCCGTAGGAGCGAAGGTAGTCCCCGGCGAACAGGGCCGGCAGGTCCCGGCGGATGAAGTCGCTGCCCGCCGCGCTGTCGGCCAGCGTGTCGTGCAGGGCGGCGAGGTCGATGCCCGCTCGGCGTCCGAGCAGCAGGGCCTCGGCGGTTGCCGTGGCCTGCCCGAACCAGAGGAGGTTGATGAGGAGTTTCGTCGTGTAGCCGGTTCCCGGGCCGCCCATGTGGCGGATCCGGTCCGGTGTCGCCACCGCTTCCAACAGTGGCCTGCACCGGTCGAGGACTTCAGCGGAACTGCCCACGAACAGCCGCAGGCGTCCGTGTTCGGCGTCGTCCGGACTGCCGCCCATGGGTGCTTCGAGGACGTCGACACCGTGGGCCCCGGCTCGTTCCCGCAGCTCCCGCGCGGCTACGGGGGCGTTGCTCGTCATGTCGATCCACACCGCCCCGGGGGCCAGGGCGGCGAACACGGCATCCGGAAGAGCTGCCGCAGCCTCATCGGGTCCGGGAACCACGGTGACCAGTACATCCGCCCCGGCTGCGGCGGTCGTGACGGAGGGCGCCCAGTTCGCGCCCAACGAGCGCACCGCTTCTTCGCGTTCGGGACGCAGATCGGAGACGGTCACCGTGTGGCCCGCCGAAACGAAGCGTCCACACAGAGGTGTCCCCATGCGGCCGGCACCGACGAGGGCTATGCGCGAGGGCAAGGAATCACCGCCATGGCAGTCGTTGCGTCTGTCGTTTCCCTCCGGCGCACCTGAAGGACCGCCGCCGTCCGGCCGCTTGGAGACACTATGGATCACCTGGGAACACTGCGGTCATCCTACGAGCTCGTAACGTGATCACGATCCGGCCTTCTTGAGTCGTCGCCGGCAGAGACGAGGCTGCAGCCCCATGAGACGAAGGCCTCGTGAAGTTCGAGGCGGCGTTCCCGGCGCACGGCCAGGCGTTTGAACTGTGTCGCCGTCGGCCCAGACCAGCTCCAGCCGGTGGTGCACGGCGACCTGCCCGAGCAGCACCTGGGCGGCGATGCGGTTGCCGGTGTCCGTGGCGGTGACCATCACGCCCAGCAGCAGGCCGAGCGAGTCGACCACGACATGCCGCTTGCGGCCGTTGACCACCTTGCCGCCGTCGAAGCCCCGGCTGTCCGCGCCGACCACAGCGTCCGCCTTGACGGACTGCGAGTCGGTGGCGACAGACGAGGCGCCGCCTGCGGCTTCGCAGGCCGGCTGGCCCGCAGGCGCCAGGGGTGGAGCTGTTGGACGGTTGGATGTGAGTCGTCAGGAGGTGCGGGCGTCGTGGTTCTCGCGGTTTGCGAGGACCTCGGCCATGTGTGTCTGCGCCCAGTTTCTGAGTCCGCGCGTCATGTGGTGGAGCGAGAGGCCGAGGTTGGTCAGCTCGTAGGAGACGGTGACGGGGACGGTTGGCGTCACGGTGCGGGTGAGCAGACCATCGTGTTCCAGCGACCGCAGTGTCTGGGTGAGCATCTTCTGGCTGACACCGGCCAGAAGCCGAGAGATCTCGGAGTAACGCATCGCCTTCGGAGCGTCTGCGTGTGCTGCACCGGGCTTGGCAGGGCTGTTGTCGCCGCCCAGCGCACACAGGATCAGGACGACCCACTTGTCCGAGATGCGGTCGAGCAGCTGCCGGCTGGGGCACTCTGCGAGGAACGCGTTGTACTCCACCTTGGCCTGAGCCCTCTTCTGGGCCGCGTTGATCGTCGTCACTGATCGCACCTCTCACCGATGGGTGGTTACGCACTCCAAAGTGCCTACTTCCCGAGAGGAAGTTTCTCTCCAATGCTGATGCAGGGAGGCAGCAGGCGCCACCCCCAAGTGCACGACGAAAGGCAACTCGATGAGCACACCCTCCCTCTCTCTTCCCGGCGGCACCTGGACGCTGGGTGACCTGACCGTCGCCCGGTTCGGCTACGGGGCCATGCAACTGGCCGGCCCGTGGGTGATGGGGCCGCCCGCCGATCGCGAGGGTGCCCTGGCCGTTCTGCGTGAAGCGGTCGAGCTCGGTGTCACCCACATCGACACCAGCGACGCCTACGGGCCGCGGGTCACCAACGAGTTGATCCGCGAGGCACTGCACCCCTATCCCGAGTCGCTGCACATCGTGACCAAGGTGGGCGCGACCCGCGACGAACAGGGTGGCTGGCCTCCGGCCCGGCGACCCGACGATCTGCGCCGCCAGGTCCACGACAACCTCAAGTCCCTCCGGCTCGACGTACTCGACCTGGTCAACCTCCGACTCGGCGACGCCGAAGGTCCCCAGCCCGGCTCGCTCGCCGAGGCGTTCGAGACGCTCGTCGAACTCCAGCAGCAGGGCCTGATCCGCCACCTCGGGGTCAGCAACGCCACCGAGGAGCAAGTCACCGAGGCACAGAGCATCGCGCCGATCGTGTGCGTGCAGAACCTGTACAACCTCGCCCACCGCCACGACGACAAGCTCATCGACCGGCTCGCCACCGACGGCGTCGCGTACGTGCCCTTCTTCCCCCTCGGGGGCTTTACCCCGCTCCAGACCTCGGCGCTCTCGGCGGTCGCCGCCCGACTGCAGGCGACACCGATGTCCGTCGCACTGGCCTGGCTGCTGCAGCGATCACCGAACATCCTGCTCATCCCCGGCACGTCATCGACGGCACACCTGCGCGAGAACATCGCCGGCGCGGGACTCTCCCTCTCTCATGAGGACTTGACCGAGCTGGACGACATCAACCGCTGAACGGCCCCCGAGCCACGACCGAAGCCACCGTTCAACTTCCGGCCCCGCTCACCTTGGCGCGACCGGTGCTCCGGCATCGACGAGACGAGACGGTCGATCACCGGGTAGAGCCTTTTTGGGGTCGGCTTGTCCTCGCCGAGGAACTTGGCGGCCTTGCGGACGATTTCGAGCTCGGTTTCCAGCTCGTGGATTCGTCGCCGCGCTGCACGCAGCTCTGCGGACTCCGCCGAGACCCTGCCAGGGCGCCGTCCGTTGTCGATGTCGTCTTAGCGCAACCACTTCGACAAGGTGACCTGATGGATGCCGAGGTCAACGGCGGTCTGCTTCTGTTCTTTTCCTGCCCGCACCAACATGACGGCGCGGGCGCGGAACTCAGCGGGGTAGGCGCGGGGAATGTCCGGCAGCCTTTCGTGAAGGCCGTCAGTCAGCCGGCAGAACTGGAACCTGAGAGGTGGGGCAGGTCAAGTTGGCGCTGCCTGGAGCGGTGGCAGCTGGCCGGGGTCTTCGACCAACTGCACCGCATCCTGCTCACCGAGCTGAACGCGCTCGGTGAACTCGACTGGTCCCGCGCATGAGTGGACGGCTCCCACATGTGTGCGAAAACGGGGGAGCCGACCCGGTCCGTCGCCGGTCGACCGGCGAAAGACGGGCAGCAAGCACCGCCTGATCTGCGACGGACGCGGCAGACGCCTCAAGAAGCACCGATCATGATCGCGTCACGGGGACTGCAACTCACGCCATTCGCCCAGAGATCCGGCCGCCCGCGTCTGCGCGAAGTTATGCACCAGTTCCCACGCTCGATCGATATCCAGGACAAAGTCACCGGTGAACACGGCGAGGTCGCACATAATCGGGACTTCGACCTCGGCACTTGAGGGCACGGTGCCGTCACCTACGAGCAGAGACATCCGCTCGGTGTCACTCATCAAGTGGACGACCGCGTGTTTATCTCGGAAGGCCAGGATCAGCACGGGGAACTCCCTGTTCGGCGACCGAACCTCAAGGTACCCCTGGCCGCAGGAACGCAGGTCGTTGAAGCGATCTGACAGATCCTTCACCTCCGAACGACGCTCAACCGGATGGAACAGTCCCGATTCCGGCGACGTCGCCGCCCACACCACGCTCATCCAGCCCCTCGTCCCCTCACAGGCCGCCCCCACGATTCAGGGCCACGCTCCCCACGCTCCACCATGACAGGTCTACTGGGACTGGAGCTCATGATCGTGTTACTGGCGCTTACGACAACGGCATCGCCATCCGCCACAGCAAGGCCCCCAACGGTCCGGCCCTCCTCTACGCACGCTCGGAGACAGCCGCCGTGATCGAGTGAGTCAAGGCCGGTGAATTGACCATCTCGCCGAGGGCTGGCGCGCTCGGCCATGCGAGTGGGTAGTTCGCTGAGCGGTTTTTCGGAATGATCAGCGAGGTAGCTTGGTGGCGACGTTGCCCTAGACGAGGCGGGAAGCCATGCGTGCACGTAGAGTCTTCGCCATCTTGATCGCCACCCCTGTCCTGCTTGCCGCGATCGGAGTGGCTGGTGGATCCGCGGTCGCCATGCAAAAACCCGCCTCCGAAGGGTCAAGTGCTCGACCCAAACCTACCGCTGAAGCTGAAAGCAGGCACGGCGAGGCCAAGAGATCTGCCGATGAAGAACCTGAACCGGAAGAAGGCCTACTCGGCACTGTCGGAGGTGAACTCCTCGATCGCGTTTCTTCCAGATGGGCGTAATGGCTCGTAACGCAATCATGATCGTGTTACGAGCTCTCAGAAGGTGCAGGCCGGGCAGGGGTGCGGGAGCGACGGGAGGTGCGTGGTGACGGATTCAGGCGGTTACAGAGCGAAGGCCGCCAGCAGAGCGGACCTCCCCGTCCATGCCGGAAGCCCTCAGTCCCATGTGTAGCGCCTGTGACCTTGCCCGGCGCCTGCGCGCCGTCACCGGCGCTGATGGCGGCACTCGCTTGTCTTCGCGGGTACCCCAGTCGGCGGCTTCCCTGTCGATGTTGTCAGGGGCGTGCGCCGGACGTGCGCAGTCGCCCGAGTGCCCTTTACTCAGGCCGCTGAGCCAGGGCATTCGGCTCAACGTGGGTTCGCGACAGGGGCAGTAGTCGGGCGGGAAGATGCGGGGGTGGCTGTTTCGGGGCACGGTGGGAGTTAGGGGGGCGGTGGCCGAATTCCCGGCCGATTCTTCCCGAGCATCCGAAGGAATGTGATGTCCGTAGCCACAGATGTGCTCGTTCCGGCGCTGCGCGAGGTCCGTGAGGCCAAATCGGCGCTCGCCGACCGCTTCAGGGCCCACCTCGCCGTCACGCCACCCGGTGATCACCGGGAGGTTCTCGAGCGTCGCCTGGGTGACGCTCGAGGCCACGTCTACCGCATCGACGAACGCCTGGGCACCTTGCAGCCCCGTGGGCTCGTTCAGAGCGTCCTCGGGGGCGCTTGGCAGTTCACCGAGCAGGCCGCCCGGCTGCCCCTCGACATGGCCGTCTCCGTGCCGGGCGTCATGTTCCGGAACCGGGGGTTGGCAACGGAATACCGGCTGCTGAAGAACGCCGAGGACGAGTACGCGGTCACCGCCCTGGCCCTGGCCCTGTGCCGGGCCGCCGAACGCATCGCCCAGGACGCCGAGGACACCGTCAGCGCGCAGCTGCTCACCTCCATCCGCCAGGATGACGAGGAGGCGCTGGAGGAGTTCGCCGAAGCCCTCGAACAGCACGCTGACAAAGCGGTGGCATCCGCCGAGGCCACCAACGGCCTGACCGTCAGCGGTGCGGCGCGGGCGGTGCGTGACTGGAGCAGCTGGTTGCGGGAGACCGCCGAACGAATGCCGGGCGCGGACCGGCTGTACGGCGTACCGCGGGGAGCCCTCATCAGCGAGGAGGAGCTGCCGATCCCCGACTACCGCCGCCTCAGCAGCAAGATGATCATCGACCGGCTGCCGCACCTTACGCAGACGGACCTGGCCGTCGTCGGCGCGTATGAACGGTGCCACGCGGGCCGCTCGGCTGTCTTGAGCCGTATCGCCGCCCTGCTCGAGCCATTGCCCTGGCCCGGCTACGACAGCATGTCCGCGGAGGAGGTCGTCAAGCGGCTCAACGATGCCGAGCCCAGACACTGCCGACGGGTGGTGGAGTACGAGCGGCGCCACCAGGGACGCTCCACCGTCCTCAAGGCCGCGGAGAGGGCCGCCGAACGAGTCCCCGCCTGAGCGTTCGGGCTCCACCAGCGCGACACCCCCTGCCGGCCCCTGTGAAGGCGGCGCCGCTGCCGCTGTTTCCACTCGGCCGGCCGCCGGTCTCCGGCTCAGGGGTGTCGCCGCTGGTAGGTCCACAGCTCGTCGACGAGGGTGAAGCCGGAGGCGCCGAAGAGCCGGGAAACAGCCCTGCTCTCCGAGGTGCAGGCCTCACTGTCGTCGATGACCAGCGCGGCCTCGACGGCTCGCTGCTCGGCCAGCAGTGCCAGTGCCTGGCCGAGCAGCTTGCGCCCCAGGCCCATGCCCCGGTGGGTGGGGCAGGTCTCGATCCAGTACACGGTCGCGGTGTGGTCCGGCGCGACGCTCACCACAGCCTCCGCGACCGGCTCGGCCCCGTCACGGATGATCAGTCGCTGCCCCGGAGGGACCTCACAGGGAAAGAGGTCGGCTACCAGCTTGGCCGGCGCCGGCCAAGGATCGCCCGGTAGCGCCCGGTGCAGGTAGGAACCCTGGCGGCGGCCGGTGAACCCGGCCTCCAGCAGAGAGTCGTGGGTGGCGGCGCGGCGGCCGCGTGGCAGGCCTCCCGGCCCCAGAGGTCCCGGGGGAGCGCCGACGAACGCATCAATCTGTCGGCAACCGGCAAGCTCGGCGCATGCATGGCCGAGGAGGGCACGCAGGGCAGGCGGGTTCTCGCGGGCGTACAGCCAGCAGATCACGCCTGTGCGGACATCGCTCCACGACACGAACGCGATAACGCCACGGGGATGGTCTGCGGTATCGGCCAGGACGCTGATTCGGGGGCGGCCGGCGGGCAGGGTCCAGCCGGCCAGGGCGAGCGGGCTGCGCCCCGCCGCGGCCAGCCGTTGCGCCGTGCAACGCTGCTGACCGGGCAGTCGGTCGGCATCGATCAGTTGACGCACCCCCGCCTCGTCCTGGGTGCGATACGGGCGTACGGCAGCGCTGCTGTCGGGGCTGGGGGGAGAAGCCATGCTGTCGGTCCCCACAGACGTTCCTACTGGCTATGTTTCAGCGTGCTCCGTTTTGCCTCGGCTGTCACGGCCGGGCCGGGCCGGGGCGTGGCGAAGCCTGTCCGCCCTGCGGCGGTCAGCAGCGCCCGCACCTCGTCGATGACCGGCTGGTGCAGCGGAAGCGTCAGGTGACCCACCCCCGGCACCAGGACGTTGCGGGCCGTCAGGTCGGGGTGATCGATGCGGCCCCTCGCGGCGGGCACGACGGCCTCGTCCAGGTCGCTGTAGAAGGCCACGAACCGGCTCCGGCATCCCGCAGCCGGCCGGGCGAGTTCTGTCAGCACCTCGCTGCCGGGCCGCAGCTGGCGCAGGAGCGGATGGGGCGGAGCCAGCAGCGCGGTGACGGTCCCGCCGTGCGGCGTCGCCAGGGTGATCACGAGCGGCACATGCGCATCCCCGCCGAGGCACTGCACGTAATAGCGGGCGACCAGCCCGCCCAGGCTGTACCCGATCAGGACCACCGGCCGCCCGGCACACCGCTCGACCGTCAGCTCCACCTGTTCACCCAGCACCCGGGCGGCCGTGCGGATGTCCGGGCTGAACCCGTTGTACGTCACGGAAACGAAGGGGCCCGCCCCGCAGCCGCCCAGTCCGCGTTCCAATGACGAGACGACCCATTCCCGGTCGGCCATGCCGTGCACCAGCAGCACCGGAAGTTCCGACTCGGCCCGCGAGGGTTCGCCGTCGGCTGTCGACCGCGAAGGCCGGGCAGGGCCGAGCCGTCCGGTCAGGTGCTCGACGCTTTCCGCCGCGAGGTCGAGCGGGAGCCGGACCAGCCGTGCCACCGCCCGGCCGGCTTCGGCACTGATGCCACGCACCGGAGACAGCCCCGGCACCGACAGCTGAGTCTTGAAGGGAGTACCCGTGGCAGTTCACCTGCCCTTCCATGCCCCTCTCTGTTGTCTCACATCAACGCCACCTGTGCCGACCCGATTCCCCACCACCGGACCAGCGATACTGCGCCGGCGTACGACTCCGCCGATGCCGCGCTGCCTGCCGGCCACCCACTGCTCGATGGTGAGGACCTCCGCCCGGCGAGGGGGGACCTTCTCGGTGAGGACGCTGTGCAGCTCGGCGTCGGCGTCCGTGCAGCCGTTTGTCAGGACGGTGGGGGTCGAAGCCGACGTCGGCGTCTGGCGCAGGGTTGGACAGCACGACTCCGCTCAGAGGTCCTCACAAGGGCGTTGGACGTGGCGGTGGGTGATCAGGCAGGTGGCGAGGCCGAGGGAGGCTTCGTGGATGTCGTCGCGTCGTTCCCAGTAGGTGCGCAGGCGGCGGAAGCCGTGCAGCCAGGCGATCGTGCGCTCGACCACGTAACGGAAGATGCCCCCAGGCCGGTGCCGTGGGGTTGGCCTCGTTCGGCGATGACCGGGCGGATGCCGCGGGTCCAGAGCAGGCGTCGGTACTTGTCATGGTCGTAGCCGCGGTCGGCGAGGAGGGCGTCGGGCCGTGCCGTGGCCGGCCGACAGTCCGCGCGACGGCGGGGATCTTGTCGAGCAGGGGCAGGAGCTGGGTGACGTCGTTGCGGTTGCCGCCGGTCAGCGACACCGCGAGCGGGATGACCTGGGCGTCGACGATGAGGTGGTGCCTGCTGCCCGGCCGTGCGCGGTCGACCGGGCTGGGACCGCTGTTGGGCCCCGCCGAGCGGCCCGCACGTGGGAGGAGTCGATCACCGCCCCCGACCAGTCCAGCCTCTTGACTGACCGCAGCGTCTTCGGCAGCACGGGAGGCAGTCGGTGCCACACCCCGGCCTCGTTCCACGCGGCCAGGCGCCGCCAGCAGGTCATGCCCGAGCCGAAGCTCAGTTCCTGGGGCAGGTACTCCCACTGGATGCCGTATGCAGCACAAGATCCCGCACAGTGATCACAGCTCGTCCGAGACGATCCACGGCCTCGACTGACGCGTTCCCACGACCAGACCAGCGACCATCCACACCGAGAGTCACATGATCAACAGCTTCTGTTGGGACCTCTAAATCCGGAGGGCATGCCGTCCCGGCGCGCTCGTCTTCGCGGTGCAAGCGGCTGATCACCGCGCATGAGCTGCATCTGTTCTTCGCGCCGACCCGGGAGGAGGCGGCGTGGGCGGCTGCGCGGATGGATTCTCGCCTCGCCGAAGCGGCCGGAGGAACCTGGAAGCGCTGTGCCCCCGGAGATCACGCACGGTGACCCGCGGTCAGCAACGGATGCGGGAAGCCGGTCACGCACGATCTTTGTCGCCCCGCAGGTACGCTCCCGCACGCGCTGCAGCCACTGCGGCCTCGGCGGCCTGGTCTGCGGCGGATTCGTCGAGGCGGTCACTGCTGGTCAGCAGGCGGTAGTAGAGAGGGGCTGAGACGGCACGGATCACCTCGTGGACATCGGTGCCCTCGGGCACCTCGCCCCGGTCGATGGCTTGCTGGACGCAGGGTGCCCACTCCTTGACGCGGATGTCGTAGAAGCGGTGCAGGGCCTCGGCTGTCTTTGCCTCGCAGGTGGCGGCGGCGATCACTGCTTTGAACAGCGCTCCTTGCCGCGGGTCGGCCAATGTGCGCTGCACAAGCCGGGCGTTGGCCTTGAGATCACCGAGCAGCGAGCCGGTCTCGGTACGCGGCAGTGACTGCTCGGCCATGTCCATCAGCAGGTCGGCCACCAGGATGGTCACCGTTCCCCAGCGGCGGTAGACGGTGGTCTTGCCCACCTCGGCACGGCGCGCGATGTCAGCGAGGTCCAGGCCGGCAAAGCCATGCTCCGCCAAGGCGTCACCAGCCGCCTTCAGCACCGACGCCCGCACCCGCGCCGTGCGCCCTCCAGGACGGACGGTCCCTGGATCCGCACCCTCAATCCCCATAACGGGTCTCCAGTTTCGTTAATCGCTCGCGCCTGCTACGTTGAAGCTCCACGCTAACGGAACTCCAAGCCCATTAGCTAGTTTACGGGCGGCGAGAGAGGAACAGCCATGGAATACAGGCGGCTGGGCGCATCCGGCCTCAAGGTCCCCGCACTGAGCTTCGGCGCCGGCACCTTCGGCGGCCAAGGGCCGCTGTTCGGGGCCTGGGGCAACACCGATACCCAAGAAGCACGCCGTCTCGTGGACATCTGCCTCGACGCCGGGATCACGATGTTCGACACCGCCGACGTCTATTCCAACGGGGCCTCCGAGGAGGTACTGGGCGAAGCGATCAAAGGCCGCAGGGACCAGGTGATCGTGTCCACCAAGACCGGCCTTCCCATGGGCGACGGCCCAGGCGATGCGGGCTCCTCTCGTTCACGCCTGATCACCGCGTGCGAGGACGCCCTGCGCAGGCTCGGCACCGACTACATCGACCTGTTCCAACTGCACGCCTTTGACGCCGGCACGCCGATCGAGGAAGTCCTGTCCACACTCGACGATCTCGTACGAGCAGGGAAGATCCGCTACCTCGGCATCTCCAACTTCTCCGGCTGGCAGGCGATGAAGTCCCTCGCGAGCGCGGAGAGATACGGCCACCCGCGCTATGTCGCACATCAGGTCTACTACTCACTCATCGGGCGCGACTACGAATGGGAGCTGATGCCCCTCGGGCTCGATCAGGGCCTCGGAGCCCTTGTCTGGAGCCCGCTCGGCTGGGGACGGCTCACCGGCAAAGTCCGCCGCGGCCAGCCGCTACCGGCCAACAGCCGACTGCACCACACCGCGGACTACGGCCCGCCGGTCGAGGACGAACACCTCTACCGCGTGGTCGACGCCCTCGACGAGATCGCGCAGGAGACCGGCAGAAGCATTCCGCAGATCGCCATCAACTGGCTGCTGCAGCGACCGACCGTCTCTTCTGTCATCATCGGCGCCCGCGACGAGAAGCAGCTTCGCCAGAACCTCGGTGCCGTCGGCTGGACGCTCACGCCCGACCAGACGGCGAAACTCGATGCGGCAAGCGGCAAGACAGCGCCCTACCCGTACTTCCCTTACCAGCGACAGGAAGGCTTCGCCCGCCTGAACCCACCAGTTGTTGTCCCTCCGCCTGCTGCATGACATCGGCGTCAAGTAGCAGGAACAGTCGCGTATCCCGGACTCGGGCCGGCGGGGTGCTGCCTCACTCCAGGCCTGATGTCGGCGACGTCGCTGACACGGTGGTTCCGGCGTGTTACAGCAGACTCCCAGCGGCGGGATGGGTTCGGTGAGCTGTCCGCGTAGCCTTCCTCCGGCGGTGTCGGCTTCGGTGAGCCAGTCGGTGGCGACCAGCAGCTCGGCGTGCTCGGCGACCTGGTCGGGGGCGCAGAACGTGGCGATCCGGTCTAGGAGCGGCCCGCCGTCCTCGGGCCGTCCGGGCCGTGTGTCGGGACGGAGGTGGGCGGCGGTGTGCAGGGCCAGGAGCCGGGTGGTGGCACCCGGTTCTTTTTGCGGATCTTCCTGTCGCCTACCGTTGCGTGGTCGCGCCGCGCAGATTGAACACCGCGAGGTTCACCCCCACGTCGGGACCCCGACCAGCGCGAACCTGACGATCTCGCCCGTCGGGGCGCGACGCGTGGGGTGGCTCGGCTGCCGGTCAGGAGCGGATGCCGACGTGCGCACGGTCGTGGTGGGTGCAGTCGGTGAAGACCTGTCCTGTGCTTTTGCCGCCCATCAGTACCGTCCGGGAACCGACCGGGGATGCCACCTGTACGAAGCCTTCCATCCGACCCTTCCGTGCTCAGACTGCGTGCGGGAATGCCCAGTTGCGAGAGGCGGTGCCTTGCGCGGGCCGGTGCGCCGAGTCCGACGTCTCCTGCGCCCCGGACGAGTACCTTCGCTCCTCTTGGCCATGTGCTCCCGCACCCCTAACCCCTGATCGCGATCAGCACGTTCTCTTCGAAGGGGCCGCCCTTGACGGTGATCTCCTTCACCGTGCCGATGCCCTTGACGTAGTACTTGTTGTCGACGACGCCCGGCTCCAGTGGTGTCCATTCCTTGGTGCGGAGGGTGCCCGTGAAGGTCTTGTACGGGACGGACACGCGGGAGGTGAGATTCAGGACCTGGAAGTGGTCCTCGGCCTGGCCGGGGTAGTACTCCTGCTGCCCGCCGGTCCCGGGTGTGGGGTGGGCAGGGAGGAAGATGCCGGGCCGGGCGCCGTTCTGGCCGGCGTGCCAGGTTCCCTCGGTGGAGACCATGTTGCCCTGGGAATCGAGTTCGGCGGTGTCCTCGCCGAAGTACCAGACGTTGCCGGTGGCGTCCTGGGCGTAGTAGTCGCGAGTGGCCTCGTGGAGCGTGCGGCCGATGTAGAGGCGGTCCAGTACGACACGGCAGGGGATGCCGGTGATCTTCTGGGTCTCCCGGCTGGTGGTGAGGTACTCGGTGGATTTCGCACCGTCCTTGACGCCGCTGTAGACCAGGGTCCGTCCCGGAGTGCGGGGGAACCACGGGTTGTCGACGGTCGCCGAGAAACTGTGGGGGGACGGGGCGGCCGAAGCAGGCTCGTGGTGCGGGCTCGAACTCGGCGCACACGCCGTCGCGACGAGTGCGGCCGTGCAGCCGACGACGGTGAGAGCCAGCGCCGGGCGGGCCGCGCCGAAGCGGCCCGTGCTTGTGCGGATCATGACGACTCCCTGGTCAGGCGGTGGGCTTCCAGGCTGCTCGCCCGAGGCTAAGGGGACCCTGAAAGCGGCCACGCGCCCCATCCGGCCGGCTCAGCGTCCCCTTATCCACGCGCACTACGCTGGACGCAGCCGGGCCTGTCCGAGGAGGCGCCATGCGGATTCTCGTGGTCGAGGACGAAGCCCCCATGGCGGAGTTGCTGCGGCGCTGCCTTGCGGAGAACGGCTTCGCGGTCGACGTGGCCACCACCGGCGAGGACGGCCTCTGGTACACGGGGGAGAGCGACTACGACGCGATCGTCCTGGACGTGATGCTGCCGGGCACGGACGGGTTCGGCGTACTGCGTGAGATGCGCGCCGCCGGCTCGTGGGCGCCCGTGCTCCTGCTCACCGCACGCGATGCCGTCGAGGACCGGGTGCGGGGCCTCGACCTGGGCGCGGACGACTACCTCGTCAAGCCCTTCGCGCTCGCCGAGCTGTTGTCCCGGCTGCGCGCGCTGATGCGCCGTGGTGCCCGCGAGCGGCCCGCCGTGCTGACCGTGGGCGATCTCAGCCTCGACCCGGCGACCCGCTCAGTGGCCCGCGACGGTACACCGATCATGTTGACGGCCAAGGAGTTCGCGCTGCTGGAGTGCCTGATGCGGCGGCCCGGCCAGGTGCTGTCCAAGGCCGAACTGATCGAGCACGTCTGGGACTTCACCTTCGACGCGGACTCGAACGTCGTGGAGGTGTACGTCGGCTATCTCCGGCAGAAGATCGACCGGCCCTTCGGACGGCAGTCACTGCGCACATCCCGAGGCGCCGGCTACTGGCTACGCGACGACCGTGCCGACCGGACGGCGCGCACGAAGCAGGCCGACCGTGCTCACGGCGTTCGCTAGGCTGCCCGTCCGGCTCCGGCTGACCCTTCCGTTCTGCCTGGGGATGGCGGCGGTGATGGCCGCGCTGGGCGCCTTCCTCTACACCCGGATGAATACGGAGCTGACCCGCGCCATCGACATAGATCTACGGGCTCGGGCTGCGGCCTCCGTCAGCTCGCTGGCCCAGCGCGAACGGGCGCCACTGGACGCGGGACGTGGGCTCATCGACCCCGACGAGTCGTTCGGCCAGATCCTGACGCCCAGCGGCGACGTGGTGGAGACGACCCCCGCCGTCGCGGCGGCCCCGATGCTGCCACCGAGCAGCACCCGCACCGTCACCAAGCCCGTCTTCCTCGACCGCCGAGTCGTGGGTGTCGACGACCCTGCCCGGCTCCTCGCCGTGCCGGTCCGCCTGCCGGGTCCGGTCTCTCAGCGCGCCGTCCTCGTGGTCGGTGCACCGCTCGGCGACCGCGCGGAGGCCCTGCACCGACTCCTGCTCCTGCTGCTCGCCGGCGGCCCGCTCGCCCTGCTCGCGTCCTCGTACGCCGGATGGCTGCTCGCAGGCGCCGCCCTGCGCCCGGTCGAGCGCATCCGACGGGAGGCTGCCGCGATCTCCGAGACCGAACCCGAGCGGCGGCTGACCGTTCCGCCGGGCAAAGACGAACTCGCCCGGCTCGCGCACACGCTCAACGCCATGCTCGCCCGCCTCCAGGAAGCCCTGGAGCGCGAGCACCGCTTCGTCGACATGGCCGGACACGAACTGCGCACGCCCCTGGCGCTGCTCCGGGCCCAGCTCGAACTGGCCACGGCACGTCCGCGCGACCGCGCCGAGCTGGAAGCCGCCATACGGTCGGCCACCGCCGAGACCGACCGGCTGGTCGGTCTTGCCGAGGACCTACTCGTGCTCGCCCGTACCCGAGGAGGCCGACTCCCGCTGCGTCGCGAGCCCGTATCGCTCGAGCGGCTGCTCACAAACTCGGCCGACGCGTTCCGGCCCCGTGCGATGGCCGAGGGAGCGACCATCGCCGTCGACCCTCGCGGCCTTCCCGAAGTGACGGCCGACCTCGATCCGGTTCGCCTGCGCCAGGTCCTGCACAACCTCCTGGACAACTCCCTGCGCCACTCAGGGCCCTCGGGGCCAGGCCGCATCACCCTGGGCGCCGAACGCGCCGATGGCGTGATACACCTGCGCGTTCACGATCAGGGCCAAGGCTTCCCGCGCGCCGTGCTCGCCGGCCCACCACCGGACCAGCTCCCCGATGCGCAGGCCGCCGGGCTCGGCCTGTTCGTCGTAGGGATGATCGCCGAAGCCCACGGCGGTCTGGTAACCCTGGCCAACCAGCCCTCGGGCGGAGCCCTCGTCACCGTGAGTCTGCCGACCTCCTCTCGTCCTGGCTCGCAGGACTGAGACGAGGCGACGGTGGTGAACCCGACCAGGCATGCCTGACAGCCGCCGGCTGACAGAACCCGCATCCTCACGCAGCCATGACCGTCAGCCGCTGGATTGATCGTCTACCTGAATGTCCAGGTCTGGCCAGGCTATGGCTAGACGCTTCAACTGGCTCTCCGTCGATGTCCCTGCGGAATGAGACGGCCCGTCCGGTCTGAAGTGGACGAGTGTCCCGGTGGTTCCGTCGGGCTCGACGGGCTCCAGGTCGGTGACCGGGATGCCGTGTTCGTAGCGTTGGGTCCAGGCCCCGTTGCGGCGACGGTTGGTATGGATGAGCCATTCGCTGAGGGCTGCAACGACAGACATGCCTCGACGTGGATGGCCGTCTGGAAGCAGTTCTGCGCCTGGGAAGTCGAAGAACCGAAGATCCTTTGATGCCATGACTGGTTTCTTCACGACGTGACCCTGCTCGTCCATACGGGTATCAGTGCCCCGCCCGTCGTCTGCCACGGACAAGGAACCATCCGGGTAGAGAGTGACGAGACAGCGCCCACCTCCCTTGGTCGAAGCTTCATCAGCGGCATAGGCAAGCACCTCGAGGACAAGATGCAACGGGCCACCCGGTGCGAACTCCGCTGGACTCTGCCGGATATGCGCAAGATGACTCAGATCGATGACACTGGACCAATCGTGCGTGGTGTTAACCCACGAACCTCTTGAGACCTCCATCGGACAAGTATCCAGTCGGCTTGCGTTCGCCTCGCGGGAAACCCCTCAAGATTCACATCCCGGACTCCGCGGCTCTGTCATGGGCCCCAGCAGCGGCCCGGCGCGGCGGAGCAGGCTGATTGACGAGCGCTGACGCTCGAAGTGAACGAAGCCTGGTGGCTTTGTTGCGAGTCCGAGAACGGTAGGCCAGCCGCCCGACGCCCGACGCCTGACAACGGCGCGACGGTGGCTGGTGCCTCCGCCCGGACGGCCCGACGGCAAGATGCTGACCGGGATCGGTGATCACTACCGGCTCGTTGTCATCGCCACCCCCTGGGGTTGCCAGGTCCCGTAGCCGTGACCCGGTACTTCTCTGGTCAGGCGCGGACAGCCAGAAGGCGCCCGTTTTGGAGACCGAAGTACAGGACGCCCTCGGCCACCGCCGGGGTGGAGAAGATGGGGCTGCCGGTCTGCGCCGTCCACTGCTCGTCGCCCGAGAGCATGTCCAGCGCCCAGATGCGGCCGTCGTTGGTTCCGATGTACAGCGTGCCGTTGGCCACCAGCGGAGCCCATCGCACCCAGACCCCCACCCTACGTCTCCACCGGGTCTCGCCGGACACCGCGTCGACCGCCCACAGGTACCCGTCGGTGGTGCCGAAGTAGACGATGCCGTCGGCCACCGCCGGGGTGGACTTCACCCATCTGCCGGCCGGCAGCTTCCACCGGACCTGACCTGTCGCCGCGTCCACTGCCCACAGGTGCCGGTCGGCGCTGCCGACGTAGACGGTCGCCTCGGCCGCCACCGGCGAGGACCACAGCCCGCTCAGCGTCTTCAGCCGCCACCGTACCTGGCCGGAAACGGTGTCCAGCGCCCACAGAAAGCCGTCGTTGCTGCCGACGTACACCGAGTTCCCCAGCATGGCCGGCGAGGAGCGCACGCCTTTGCCGACGCCGACCTGCCACCGGCCCTCGCCAGTAGCGGCGTCGACCGCCCGGAAGTAACCGTCGTTGCTGCCGAAGAGGACCATGCCGTCTGCCACCACCGGCGTGGACCGCACCAGGCCGGCCGTTGGGAACCTCCACCGCTCCTGACCTGAGACGGCGTTCACCGCCCACAGGTTCTTGTCCCAACTGCCGATGTACACCGTGCCGTTGACGACGGTCGGGGAAGCCGCCACCACGCCGCCGATCCTGCAGCGCCAGCGTTCCTCGCCGGACACGGCGTCGACGGCCCACAGCAGGTGGTTCCAAGTGCCGACGTAGACAGTACCGTCGACCACGACGGGTGATGATTCCTTCACGGCTCCGCCAGTATCCAGCTGCCAGAGCAAGGCGCCGCGTCGCTGCCCTTCTTCCCGCCCCTTCCGGTCACCGTCGGCGGCTCGGGCGGGACCCAGGACGTACGGTTTCACGACAACCGGCAGGTAGGCGAAGTAGCCGATGACCTCGATCGCGTTGAACAGTCCCAGGGGCACGAGGACCAGCACCCACCACGGGGTCAATTGACCCATGACGACTGCTATCAGTGCAGCGATACAGCCCAGTCCTGAGCAACTGGCCACGAAAAGCTCGAGAGTTCCCTTGGCACGAAGGCCTCGAAGCAGCATGTCCGACAACATATGATCATCCGGCGACTGAATTGGGCAACTTTACGGAAAAGGTCAACGGCGGAAACCTGCCCTCACCGACACCCCGGACGAGGCCACCGTCCGGCCGCTCTCCAGTGCCCGCGGTCAGGGCTGCGGGTGAGCGAGGCGTGCAAGCTCGACTTGGTGGACGACATCAAGTGGAACCTGGGCCGGTTCGGCAAGCTCCACATCCGCCACGGCAAGGACTCCAGGGCCTTGAGGGGGTCACCAGCCTCGATCACCTTTGCCGCCGCCGAGCTGAACCCCGATGATTTTGCCTGGCGGCCCAGTGTCAGTGCGGCCCGGCCTCACCTGGCGCGATACCAAAGCTGCGCTGCTGCTGTTCATCCGCTCAGGAGGCCCAAGCGAGATCATGAGCAAGGTTATCGAAAACTTCCGCGAGCACCGGCCCGAGACCGGGAGGCCCCGGCTGTGGATCATCGTCCGCCGTGAGGTCGTGCCCCCCAAGTAGTGGCCAGTCCGCTTTCGTAGGCGGCGATGACGAGTTGGGCCCGGTCCCTGGCTCCCAGCTTTGTCAGCAGACGGCTGACGTGGGTCTTGACCGTGCCAACGGTCAGGTACAGCTCGGCTGCGATTTCGTTGTTGGACAGGCCACGTGCGATCAGACCCAGCACGTCACGCTCGCGGCCGGTCACCCCGTCCAGGGCATGGGTGACCGGGCCTGTGTAGCCGGGGCGGCGGACGTAGGTCTCGATGAGCCTGCGGGTGACGCCGGGTGACAGCAGCGACTCCCCGGTGGCGATCACCCGCACGGCGTCGATCAGGCGTGCGGGTGGAGTGTCCTTGAGGAGAAAGCCCGCGGCGCCTGCGCGGAGCGCCTCGAAGACGTACTCGTCCAGGTCGAAGGTGGTGAGCACCAGGACGTGTACGGGCACCGGAGACGGGCCTCCGAACAGCGTGCGGATGGCCTCGATGCCACTGAGCCCGGGCATCCGGATGTCCATCAGGGCCACATCGGGGCGAAGTTCGCGGATCACCCTGACCGCCTCGGTCCCGTCGGCCGCCTCGCCGACGACCTGGAGATCGTTTTCTGACTCGAGCAGCACGCGGAACCCGGCACGCACCAGCGTCTCGTCGTCCACCACGACGACCCGCACCGTCATGCGTCCTCCAGATCGGCGCTCACGGGGAGTTGGGCTGTTCGCTCTTCCGCGGCGAACGGCAGGCGGGCGGTGACGCGAAAGCCGTGCGGCGAGAGCGGGCCCGCGTGAACCTCGCCGCCGTAGAGGGCGGCGCGTTCCTTCATGCCGGTCAGGCCGTGGCCCTCGGTGATCGGGGTGGACGTGCGGCCGACTCCGGCATCGACGACCGTGAAAGCGACCTCGCCCGGCGCGTAGGCGACCGTCGCCCGGGCGTGGCCGGTGCGGGCATGCTTGACGACGTTGGTCAAAGCTTCCTGCACGATGCGGTAGGCGGCGCGATCCAGACCCCGGGGGAGGGGGTGCGGGTGACCGCTGATCGTCAACTCGACCTGGACACCGGCCCATCGAATCTGCTCGAGGAGCGTGTTGAGGTCGTCCAGGCCGCCGGGCAGCCATTCGGCACCGTCGTCATCGCGCAGGACGCCCAGCAGTGAACGCAGCTCTCCCAGGGCGTCCCTGCTCGTCGTCTCGATCGCGGCGAGGGACTTCGCGGCCTCGTCAGGCCGGCTGCCGATGACGTGGTGGCCGACGCCCGCCTGGACCGCGACGATGCTCAGGCTGTGCGCGACGACGTCGTGCAGCTCCCGGGCGATGCGCATGCGTTCCTCGACGAGGAGGAGCTGTGCCCGCTCTTCGGCCTGCTCCACCAGGCCTCGGGTGTAGGCGCGGCCCTGCCTGGTGGACCACCCGATCGCCCAGGCGGCGGCCTCGACAATGAGGCTTTGGCTCATGCCCGGCCACCCCCAGTAGTCGTGCCCTGTGATGCCCTGCATGGGGATCATCAAGGCGATTTGTGTAGCGCCTGCCACCACGCACGCGTACGCCGAGACACGCACGGGGCGGGCGACCGCCACCCCGTACACCAGCATGGCAGTCGCCAGCACCCCCGTCAGACTGAGCGCGCCGTTGGCGGCCATCACCACCGACCCGACCGCCAGTGCAGGCAGGGGCAGCAGCCGCCGGACGGCGACGGCCACGCCCAACGAGCACGTCAGCACGGTCTGCCATGCCGGCCAGCCCGTGCGATGCGCGCCAAGGGTCCACCACAAGACGTTCGACGCCATCAGGACCACGGCCAAAAGCACATCCAGCGCGACCAGCTGATTCGGCGTCAGCCTCCTGGCACGGGCCGCCGCGTCATGCCTCAGCATCATGACTCGCATGCATCCGACCCTAGCCCGGGAGAGCGATCATCCGCCTCTGTCCAGAGACAGAGATCAGCCAGTCATTCCCTGGCCAGATCCGCAGACCGGGCACCCACTGCCAGGGTCGGCCACATGGCTCTCTCCCGGACCCCCGCCCGCCGATGGCTTTCCCCTGTGCCCTGGGGCTTCGCCCTGCTCGCCGCCGTGTCGTCCCTGACGTACGGCGGTGATCACGCGGTGAACGCCTGGGCATCGACCAACCTGGCCAATATGGGAGATCATCCGGTGGAGGCGCTCATCACCTCCGCCTTCCTGTTCGGCGACGATCCCTGGGCCTGTCTGCGCAGCATCGCCTTCGCCGGGGCCATACTGGCACTTCTCGTCATCCGGTTCGGCAACATACGGGCGCTCGCGCTCATCGCGGCCGGCCAAGTCCTGGGCACACTGGTGAGCGAAGGTCTGCTGGCAGCACGGATCGAGGCGGGCCAGGCAGACCCGGCCCTGCGAGCGACGCTGGACGTCGGCCCGTCCTACGTAATCGTCTCGGCCCTGGCCGCCGTGACGGTAGCGGGAGCCCGGCGGTGGCACCAATGGACCGCGCTCGCCGCGTTCGCGGTGCGCGCACCACACATCACAAGCGGCCTGACCACGCTGGAGGTCACTCCCGTCGGCCACGTGACAGCACTGTGCACCGGCATACTGCTGGCATGGGCACTGCGGTCGTCCGACGCCCGCCACCGCTACCTGCACCGACCGACGGTACGCGCAGCGCCGCTTCAAACCGAGGAACATACCAATGTCGGGCATTGTCAACTTGAGCCGGTGGCCGTGGGGCTGGGGCGATTGCCGGGTCGTTGACCCACCGGGTAGGGCTGGCTGCGGAGCCGGGCCGGCGGTGTCGTAGAAGGGGTTCAGGCTCCCGGCGGGAGATCACCGCCCATGCGGTGTGGCTGTATGAGGTGGAGGAGCGGCTACTCGCGCGCGGGGCTGCCTCAAGAAGCACCGATTGTGATCGCGTCACGGGGACTACAACTCACGCCTCACGCTGAACCCACGGCCGACGTGCCAGTAACGGCCGTGTCATGGGACGCAAACAAGCGGTCAGGTCTCCCTGGGCGGGCCGGCACTCGCAGCGTGTGCTCCAGCAGCTCGGCGAGCGCGGTCGCGTCCCCGGCCGCATCCGCCGCCTCACCGCATGATGCGATCTTCGGGCTCGATACTGGCGGCGTGATGATGAGTGCTGCGGATGCATTGACTGTGATCAGGGCTCTTGAGGCCGGGGGCATCGACGTATGGCTCGGAGACGGAGGCTGGGGCGTTGACGCCCTCCTTGGAAAGCAGACACGTCCCCACAAGGACGTCGACGTGATCGTCCGGCTCGATCAAGCCCGTGACCTCGTAGCAGTCCTCCAGGCCCGCGGGTTCGCCGTGGCTGAGGGGCGCCTGACATCCTGTTTCGTCCTCCGTGACCAGAACGGACGCACCGTAGATGTCCACCCTGTCGTCTTCGACCGGGACGGCAACGGCAACTACACCATGGAAAACGGCGAGGTGTGGGTCTATGCCGCCGCTTGGTTCGGCGGCAGCGGAGTCATCGAGGGACGGCCCGTACGCTGCCTGACCGCGCAGGGGCAGGCGCTCTGCCACACGGGGTACCCGCTCGACAACGAGGACCGGCAGGACATGGCGGCCCTACACCGACGTTTCGGTGTGGAATTGCTGCCCGAACAACTGCCTACCGCGACACCCCGGTGATCTCCTGCCCGTCCTGTGACCAGTACGCGTAGGCGCGCGGCAGGCCCTCTGGATAGGGGTCGGGGTGCCAGGCCTGCTCGAAGTCCCACAGCGTGTCCGGCCGGATACGGTGTTGGACGACTCTCTGTATGTTGATGAAGGTCGGGGTTTGCGACACTCACGATGAGCATGATCGGTGATCTTTCTGGGCAGTCTGCTTCTGCTTCGTCCGCGACGACACTGTGTGCACGAGGAACCTGGACGTGCCATACGCCTCAGTAGGCTTGTGCGTCGAACAAAGGAGCACTGCGCATGAGCTATCGCCTGAAGGCGATCACCCGCGAGGAGCATCTGGCCTTCGTCACGGCCCGGCCCTCGGTGAGCCACATGCAGGTTCCCTCGTGGGGGGACGTGAAGCCGGACTGGCGGGCGGAGAGTCTGGGCTGGTTCGACGGCAGCGACCGCCTCGTCGGGGCAGGGCTGGTGCTGCTGCGGCCGTTGCCGAAGCTGAGGAGGTACCTCGCCTACCTGCCCGAGGGCCCTGTCATCGACTGGGCCGCGGCAGATCTGGAGCGGTGGCTTGAGCCAATGCTCGCGTACTTGAAGGAGCAGGGCGCCTTTTCGGTGAAGATGGGACCGCCCGTCGTCGCCCGCCGCTGGAGCGCCGAGGCGGTCAAGGCCGCGATCGCTGACCCGCAGGCCAGGCAACTACGGGATGTGGAGGCCACCGTGCACGAGCCGCGGGCCTTCGACATCGCCGACCGGCTGCGCCGGATGGGCTGGCAGCAGACCGAGCCCGGCGGCGAGGACGGCTTCGCCGCGGGCCAGCCGCGCTACGTGTTCCAGGTCCCCTTCGCCGAGCGGTCGCTGGAGGAGATCCAGCGCGACTTCAACCAGCAGTGGCGCCGCAACATCAAGAAGGCGGAGAAGGCCGGCGTCAAGGTGGTCCAGGGCGGCTACGACGATCTGCCCGCGTTCTACGGCCTCTATGTCGAGACCGCTGAACGGGACCGGTTCATCCCGCGTCCGCTGGCCTACTTCCAGCGGATGTGGACCGCGCTGCAGGCCGAGGACGACGACCGGATGCGCCTCTACCTCGCCTATCACGAGGACGAGGTGCTCGCCGCCGCCACGATGCTGACCGTCGGCGAGCACGTCTGGTACTCCTACGGCGCTTCCACCAGCCGCAAGCGCGAGGTCCAGCCGAACAACGCCATCCAGTGGCGGATGATGTCGGACGCCCACGAACTCGGAGCGGCTGTCTACGACTTCCGCGGCATCACCGACACCTTGGAAGAGGACAACCACCTGCTGGGACTTCTCCGCTTCAAGGCCGGCACCGGCGGCCAGGCCGTCGAATACCTCGGCGAGTGGGACTACCCCCTCAACAAGGTCCTGCACAAAGCCCTCGACCTCTACATGTCCCGCCGCTGAGACGACGGCAGCCTCGTGCTGATCACCGACTCCGATGCGGCGCGCGTGGAACGCCAGCTGCGGGCGGGAGAGTTGGCCTGTCCGTCATGCGGGGCACCGCTCGCTCCCTGGGGGCATGGCCGGCCGCGGGAGGTACGGGGCGATCTCGGGGCTCGCTGGTTCGTAGGTCCTCGACGGCCCCGCTGCACGGGCTGCGGGACGACGCACGTGCTGCTGCCGGAGACGCTGTGGCCTCGGCGGATGGACGCGGCCGAGGTGATCGTAGCCGGGCTGGAGACAGCGGCTCGGCATGGGACACCGGCAGGTCGCCGCCCGTCTGGGGTTGGCGGACGGCACGGTCCGCGGCTGGATCCGCCGGTTCCGCCGCAGGCCGGAGGATGTGCGTCGGTACTTCACAGATGAACATGGTGTCGCGGTGGGCCATCGCTGGCCGGGTGCTGACCTGCGCTCCTTCAGCTAGTTGATCGACACGGGCCGCCCCTGGGCGGCGATCGGAGACGCCGGGAGTCTTGATCGTGTCCGCCCCAAGAGGAGGCGGGCATTGAGCGAGATGCGAGGAGAGTCCGCGCATCACTTTCGGTTTCAGGCCCGCAGCTTGACTCTGCCTCAACCGAAACGGCGAGGTCAGCGGACCGTCGCTTTCAGCGCCGCCTCGATGGCGTTGGTCAGCGTGTCCAGATACTCATCGTCGCTGCTGCCCCGTAGGACCAGTACGCGGAATGCGAGCGGTGCGATCAGCAGGTCGGTGCCGAGATCCAGATCCAGGCCGGGGGGGAGTTCGCCGCGGTCGATCGCGGCCTGCAGGATGGTGCGCGCCGCCGCACGCCGCGGTGCGGTCACTTCGGTGTGGAGCCCCTCCGCCAGAGCGTCGTCGTGGCTGGCCTCGGCGAGCAGCCCGGCCCAGATCCGGGCGAGCAGCGGATGGGCCAGTTGACTGCGGAAGGTGGCGAGCAGCTCGCGGAGGTCACTGTGCAAGTCGCCGGTGGCCGGCGTGTGTGGGAGTGTGTGGGTGACCTTGCTGCGGATCAACTCGGCGATCATCGTCTGCTTCGAGGACCAGCGCCGGTAGAGCGCGGCCTTGCCCACACCGGCACGCCGGGCCACCGCCTCCATCGACATCCGGGCATACCCGGTCTCGGCGAGTTCGGCGAAGGCCGCCTCGGTGATCGCGTCGGTCACCCGCTGCCGCAGGACCGCTCCTCCGGTCGCCGGCCGTTCCTTCTTCTGCTGCTCAGTCATGCACCCAAGCATAGCGAACGGAACGGTCCCGTTCCGTGTGCTACGATATGAGGAATATGGAACGGTGCCGTTCCGTTCCATTCATCGAAGGGAGTCGAAGATGAAGTTCCTCTACGACGACGAGTCCTTCTCCTTCGAGGCGCTGCGGGCCGCGGGCTACGCCGCCTACGCCGGCGCCGACCTCGGCGAAGTCCTGGTCACCTGCCGGCAGATCCCGGAAGGGGACGAGGAAGCCTGGTCGGCCCAGTGGGCCGCGACGGCGGCGCGCATCGAGCGCACCGGCCGGGACGCGCTGGCCGCCGGTCACCGGGTCAGCGCCCGGGAGGCGCTGCTGCGCGCGTCGAACTACTACCGGACCGCGGACTTCTACCGCCGCGAGGACCCCGCCAACGACGCCGAGTCAGCGCGGCTGGCCAAGGCATCCCAGCAGACCTTCGCCGACGCGGCCGCCCTCCTCGACACGCCGGCCCGCGCCCTGCGCATCCCCTACGAGGGCACCACGCTGCCCGGCTACCTCTTCCTCGTCGACGACTCGGGCACCCCGCGCCCGACCCTGATCTACCACGGCGGCTACGACTCCACCCTGGAGGAGAACTACTTCGCGCTGGCCGCGGGCGCGCTGCGGCGCGGCTACAACGTCCTCACCTTCGACGGCCCCGGCCAGGGCAGCACCGTCCGCGACCAGGGCCTGCACTTCCGGTACGACTGGGAGGCCGTGGTCACCCCGGTCGTCGACTTCGCGCTCACCGTGCCCGAGGCGGACCCCGAGCAACTCGTGCTCGTCGGTACCAGCCTGGGCGGCTACCTCGCCGCGAGGGCGGCCGCCTTCGAACACCGCATCGCCGCCTGCGTGCTGCACGACGGCGTCGACGACTTCCACGAGATCCTGGCCTCACTCGCCAGCCGTGCCGCCTCAGTGCCCGGCGGCCTGGATGCGCTGGTGGCGCAGAACGTGTCTGCGCGGTGGGTGGTACACAACGGCCTGTGGACCATGGGCGTGTCCAGCTACGGCGAGATGCTGAAGGCGGCCGAGGCGTACACGATGGCCGGTATCGCCGACCGCATCACCTGCCCGACACTCGTCCTCGACGCCGAGAACGACCAGTTCTTCAAGGGCCAGCCGCCGCGCCTGTTCGAGGCGCTGACCTGCCAGAAGGCGCTGATCACCTTCCGTGAGGACGAAGGCGCGGGCGAGCATTGCCACGAGGGTGCGGCGTTGCTGTTCCACCAGCGCACCTTCGACTGGCTCGACACCGTGCTCGCCAGCTGACCCCGCAGGCCGCTCGCGGGCCGCTCCGAGGGGACGGGGATGATCTCTCTCGGTGTCATCACCTCCACGCCCCGCCCGCGCGCCTCGCCACTCAGGGGTAGGGGGATCCTGGGGCCGTGTCACGGGGCCAGCTCGCCTCGCGTCGTCTCCGCCACGGTCACCCAAAGCCGTGGGGCGGGAAGCAGGCCCGCGAGTCGGAAGACCCTGCGGATACGCGTGGTCAGCGGAGATACCTCCTGCCCACGGCCCACGGCCCACGGCCTTCGGCCTGGCGGACGGCCGCGCGCAGCCGGTCGTGCAGCTCGGCCACAAGGCCTGCATCCCGCCGGCGGGCGAAGAAGGCGTACACGCGAGGCCACGGCGGGAAGTCCGCGGGCATCGCCCGCCATTTGAAGCCGTTGTCGACGAGGTAGCGCACCGCGTCGATCATCTGCCGGTGGCGGTAGCCCTCTGGACGGCCGCCCGGCCCTCCAGCCACCCGGGCACCGGCAGCAGATCCCGCACCAGGGACGCTGCCCCGCAACTGGCGCCACGGCCGTATCTGTTGTCAGCCGGACGTGAGACGCAAGTCCGGCGCGCTGATATTCAAGGCGCCTGCTGAGGCAGCCGGACTACGCTGGCCCAGTGATTGAGGACGGCTCCACAGACCGCGGCAGTGTCACGACAGTGCGACGGATCGGTGCGACGATCCGCAGGCCGACGGGCGCGTGGACACCTGCCGTACACGCCCTCCTGAGGCATCTGGAAGCGGTGGGTTTCAGCCGGGCGCCCCGCGTGTTGGGCACCGACGGCACCGACGAGGTGCTGTCGCTGCTCGTTGGCGAGCCCGCGTTCACGCCCTGGCCGGAAGCGTTGCGCTCTTTGCGCGGGGTTGCTGAGTTGGGCCGCTGGCTGCGGGATTACCACGATGCCGTCCGGACCTTCCGTCCGCCGGCCGATGCCCGGTGGCAGGGCCAGGAAGAAGCGTGGCAGCCAGGCATGGTGATCCGACACGGAGACCTCGGACCGTGGAACTCGATCTGGGACAGTGGCCGGCTCATCGGCTTCATCGACTGGGACTTCGCAGCACCTGGGCATGCGATTGACGACCTGGCTCAACTTGCCTGGTACGCCATCCCCCTGCGGCCCGTGGAACAGCAGCGGCGAGCATCGGTCACCGGCGCCAGTACCCTGCGGGCCCGCCTTCATACCCTCTGCACTGCTTACGGGGAACAGCCTGGAGCTGTGATCGAGGCACTGGACGCCCTCCAGTCCCGCGAGGCCACGCGCATCGAACGCCTTGGCAGGCAAGGCACCGAGCCATGGGCGACCTTCCTCGCCCGCGGTGACGCGGACGAGATGGTGGCCGAGCAGTGCTGGATCCGCTCGGAGAGCCAGGCACTCCTGGGTACTGGGCGCAGGTGAAAATCTTCTCCGGCCCGTGGACCACGGATGAGACAACCTTCGTGTGGCTGGTGTGATCACGGCGTCGGACCCCCCTGGATATCCCCGTTCTCCGGGATAAGCCCTCGTCAGTTCAACAGGCTGGTCACCGCGCTGCGGCGTGAGGGTGCGGATCCGGTGCGCAAGGGGGCCGGCCATGAAGCCTGCCTCTGGAGAACCGTGCACTCCTGTTCGCCGCCTGCTGGCGGACGAATCTGACACTGCGCCAACTGGCCCCGCAGTTCGGGGTGTCCAAGTCGGCAGCCGACCGCATCATCGACCACCTCGGACCGTCGCTCGCGCTTCACCAACGCCAACGGTTCCGCGAGGGCACCGTGCTCATTGTGGACGGCACCCTGGTCCCCACCCGCGACCACCAGGTGGCGGAGCAGTCGAAGGACTACCGCTACTCCACCAACCACCAGGTCGTCATCGACGCCGACACCCGCCTGGTCGTCGCCGTCGGCCGGCCGCTACCCGGCAACCGCAACGACTGCAAGGCAGGGGAACTGTCCGGGACGGAAGCCGCCGTCGCCACGACCACCGTCATCGCGGACGGCGGCTACCGGGGCGCCGGCCTGGTCATCCCACGTCGCCGAGAGAAGGGCCAGAGCTTCCCCGCTTGGAAGGGGGAACACAACGCCTCCCACCGCAAAGTCGGCGCCCGCGTCGAGCACACCTTCGCCCGTGTGAAGACCTGGAAGATCCTCCGCGACTGCCGCCTGAAGGGCGACGGCGTCCACCACGCCATGCTCGGTATCGCCCGTCTGCACAACCTCGCCCTCGCGGAGTGGGCGTGCCACGGGTTTCTCCGGATGCGGACCCGGTCTGTGGCAGCAGATGTGCTCAGTTTCCGTCCACGGTTTCCGGGCTGGTTGGCCACTGCGGATCAGCCGCGCACCGCAGCCAAGCACTCGTCGTACAGGTCCATGATTTCCCCCTTGCCGTCGTTGGCGACCCACGTCATCGACGCGGCATCCAGGCATGCGAACGCCGTCGCGATCACCGCGCGGGCCTTCGCGCCCTCGTTGCCGGTAGCTGCGTCCATACGGGTCTCGATGAGCGGCAGCAGGTTCTCCTGGAACCGCAGTCGCTTTTCGAGCCAACCGGCGCGCAGTGAGGCGGTGTTGTGCAGGAGACGGAACCGCTCCAGGGCCTGCTCGCGGCTGTCGTGCAAGGCCAGTACCGCGGCAACCCCTGCGCGCAGGGCCTCCCAGACGCCGGCTTCGGCGGGCTGTTCGCTGATCGTGTCCATCAGGACCTGTCCGAACCGGTCCTGGCCGCCGCCGAGAAGGTCCTCCTTGGTGCCGAAATAGCGGAAGAGGGTGCGCTGGGAGACTCCGGCCTCCCGGGCGATCTGGGCGATGGTCGTCTCGTCGTAGCCCTGCTCGGTGAACAGGCGCAGAGCCGTATCGAGGATCTCCTGGGAAGCCAGCTGCCGTGTCCGGTCCCACAGCGTGGTCGGTGCACCCGTCGCTGATTTGGCTTCCTGCTTCATGCCACCAGACTAACTCAGAACTGTCAGGCCGACAGTCACGTCATGGTTGGCAGTCGCTGCCAAATTGGCGTACGCTGCCAGCGGGTGGTGGCGCAGCACGCCCGCCGCCCTACGGACAGAGCCGCTCACCCCTACCCAGAAGTACGCAAAGGAGGCATCATGCCTGCACCCACAGCTTTGATCACCGGTGGAACCAGCGGCATCGGCAAGGCGACCGCCGAACTACTCCACTCCCGCGGCTACCGCGTCATGGTCACCGGTGTCGGCAATGTCGCCGACACCGGACTTCCCGAAGACGTCACGGTCGTCCGGGCCGACGCACGGTCTCTGCCGGACATCGACCAGGCGATCGACCAGGCACGCCGGCAACTCGGCTCCCTCGACCTGCTCTTCCTCAACGCGGGCATCTCCCGCCCCGGCCCGATCGAATCAACCGACGAAGACGCCTTCGACGCCCTCTTCGACATCAACGTCAAGGGAAACTTCTTCACCCTGCAAAAGGCGCTGCCACTCCTCAACGAGGGCGCCTCGGTCGTGTTCACCGTGGGCGCCGCCGAAGGGCTCGGGGCTGCGATGACAGCGGCCAAGGGCGCTCTGCTGCCCCTCATGCGCTCCCTTGCGCTCGAACTCGCCCCCCGCCGCATCCGCGTCAACGCGGTCAGCCCGGGAATCATCAACACCCCTGCCTACAGCAAGATGGGTGTCTCCCAGGAAATGATCGACTCCTGGGCCCGGGACGTCCCGCTCGGCCGCATCGGCGCCCCCGCCGACATCGCCGAAGCCGTGGCCTTCCTCGCCTCGGACGTCGCCAACTACATCACCGGCGACAACCTCACCGTCTCCGGCGGCATCGGTGTTCACTCCAACGCCTGACGAGTAATTCGGCTCTGCCAGGAAGGTTCACCGGGTCCGATGGTCTGGCTGTGGCCCTGGCGAGCCGACGGCCCGTGCGGGAAGCCGGCCCCGCCACTTCGTTCTCCACCACGGATAGATGGGCCGCCCTCCTTCCATGCCCGCGTGCTCCGCCGTGCCCTTGGAACCGGCCGCTGCCGAGCGCCACCGGCTCAAGAAGATGGCCTACGGCCACAAGACCCCGCACCAGGCACGCCAGCGGGCGACGATCGTGCTCCTGGCAGCACGAGGCCGCAGCAACGTCCAGATCGCCGCCGAAACTCACCTGTACGTGGACACCGTGCGCCGCTGGCGCGGCCGATTCGCGGCCGGCAGGGTGCCTGCCCTGGCCGACCGCAAGCGGTCGGGGCGGCCTCCGACGTTCACCGCGCTGCAGATCGCCGAAGTCAAGGCAGTTGCCTGCCAGTTGCCCACCGAGTCCGGAGCCCCGCTCTCGCGCTGGTCGTGCCCCGAACTCGCGCGCGAGGCCTCCACCCGGGCCGTCACCGACACGATCTCCGCCTCCACTGTGCGCCGCTGGCTCAGGGACGACGTACTCAAGCCCTGGCAGCACCGTTCCTGGATCTTCATCCGCGACCCGAACTTCCGCGCCACCGCTCAACGGGTCCTGGACCTGTACACGCGCAACTTCGATGGCACCCCGCTCGGAGAGGACGAGTACGTCATCTCCGCGGACGAGAACACCTCCATCCAGGCCCGCTGCTGCCATCCCACCCTGGCCCCAGGCCAGGCCCGCTCGATGCGCGTCAACCACACTTACGGGCGCGGCGGAGCCCTGGCCTACCTGGCCGCCTACGACATCCACCGGGCCGAGGTCTTCGGCCGCTGCGAACAGCGCACAGGCATCGTGCCGTTCATGAGACTGGTCGAGCAGGTGATGGGCAACGAACCCCACGCCAGCGCGAAACGGGTCTTCTTCATCGTCGACAACGGCTCCTCGCACCGCGGCAGGTCGGCCATCGACCGCTTGGCCTCCCGGTTCCCGAACGCCGTCATGGTCCACACCCCCGGTCACGCCTCCTGGCTGAACCAGATGGAGATCTTCTTCTCCATCGTGCCGCGCAAGGTCGTCTCACCCAACGACTTCACAGACCTCGACGAGGTCCGAAACCGGCTCCGAGCATTCGAAGACCGCTACAACGCCACGGCACAGCCGTTCCAGTGGAGGTTCACCACCTCCGACCTGGACGATCTGCTGGCCAGGCTCGACCGGCACACCGCCGATCACCACGAAGAATCCTCCGTTGCCCTGGCAGCATGATCAACCCCCGAAGAACCTACAGCCACGACCACTTAGCGAACCGTCGCCCCTCTCGACACGTTACGTGACGCCTACGGCTTGGCTGACGACGTGATCGGCGATCCGGCCGGGGCTGCGGAGTCCGGCACCCCCGCATAGTCGGGAAGCGCCACGCCGTTGATCGCGCGCCCGACCAGCTCGGAGAACCATGCGCCTTCGAAATCGGGGCGCGGCTCGGCGTCTGGACCGGGGACGTCGCGACTGCGGGCGTTCAATCGGCCGATCTCCTGGTTGGCCTCGACGAACGAGCGCATCCGCGCCTCGTAGCGGGTGAATCCGGTGGCGGGGTCCCACTCGGCGGCCGCCAGCTCTCCGGCGAGCAGGTAGGCGCCGACCAGGGCCAGGCCGGTGCCCTGCCCGGACATCGGCGACGAGCTGAACGCTGCGTCTCCGAGCAGCCCCACCCGTCCGCTCGACCAGCGGTCCATCACCACCTGGGCGACCTGGTCGAGGTAGAAGTCCGGGGTGTCGTCCAGGTGCGCGAGGATGTCCGGGGCCAGCCAGCCCAGGCCCGCCATCCGCTCACGCAGCAGGCGCTTCTGGGCCGCGACGTCACGGTAGTCGACGTCGAAGTCAGCCGAGGCGCAGTAGAACATGGCCATCGCCCGGGTGGCGTCCTGGATAGGTCGCAGGAGGGCTGAACGCCCGGACTCCTGGTCCTGGTACTCGAGCAACCAGCGGTCCAGCCCGAACTCGTTGGGCACACTGTAGAAGGCCAGCACGTGCCCGAGGTGGCGGAGGAAGCGCTCATGCGGCCCGAAGACCATCGCCCGCAGCTCCGAGTGCAGCCCGTCGGCCCCGACCACCAGGTCGAAGCGCCGCCGGTCGCCGCCCGCGAAGACCACATCGACCCCGTCCGTGTCCTGGGCGAGCTCGGCGATCCGGTCGCCGAAGATGTACTCGACGCCGTCGCGGGTGTCGTCGTAGAGCACCTGGGACAGGTCCCCGCGCAGGATCTCGATGTCCGCGATGAACCCGTCGCCACCGTCGTCGTCCGCGCGGAAGGTCTCCAGCACCTGCCCGTCCGCGTCCACGGTGTGCGCGCCGGCGGTCTCGGTGCACGCCGCGCGGACCGCCGCGTCCAGCCCCATGCGCCCGATGACCTCCTTGGCGACGCCGCGTGCGTCCACCGCCTGCCCGCCGGGACGCAGCTCGGAAGCCCGCTCCACCACGGTCACCTCGGCACCCCGCCGGCGCAGCCAGTGGGCCAGAGCGGGTCCCGCGATGCTCGCCCCCGCCACCAACACCCTGGGACCGCTCACCCGCATCCCCGGCTCGCCCATCCGGATCGTGCGCTTCCGCTCGGAGTCATCGACGCCCATCACTACCTCCATGTGCTTCCTCCCGCGCTGGAACGCTCCCAGCACAGGCCCACCGCTGTCGTTGGATCCAGGGCATGGACTGCAAATCCGCACGAAACTCATCGGTACGGCCGAGATCGCGGCCGCGCTTCCGCGAACACCCTGAACTCGGCATGCGCGCGTCGAGCATGGTCATGATCGCTGCGTGGACGACGACAAGGACTCCCCGGCCGCGGTCGGCGGATCGGGCTGCCTGTGCTACCGCACCTTTATGGACCCGGAGTTCGGGCTGCCGGTCATAGCGCACCGCTACCGCACCGTCGGCGGGAACACAGACCAGTGGGGACCTACAAGGCGTACGCCCCGCTCGATCCGCGGCCGGATGACGAGTTCTACCACCTGATCATCGACCGCCGGAGCGGCATGTTCTGGATCCGCACCCGCGACGGCCTGCTGTCGATCCTGCCGGAGAAGAACGGACGCGCCTACGGCAGCGGCTACGGCGGGGGAGGCCCCTCCGAGCTCGCCCGGTACATCACCGCGCTCCTAGACTCCGGAGGCGAGGACACCGCCGCCGCAGGCGAGCGCTGGCATGACGCCCCCGGGCTGAGCATGCCAGGGCGGAGTGTCTGCGTGCACCCGGCGTCTTCCGTAGGTGCCGCGGGAGGCGGTGTGGATGCCCACGATGGCCTCGGTCAGCCTGGCGTGCTTGACCAGGCGGTTCGACGGCGGACGGTCCCGCCAGGCGTAGTACCCGGACTCGGCGACGTGCAGCACCCGGCAGGCCGGCTGCACCGGCAGATGCTCACCGGCCATCACGCGGATGGCTTCCAATCGCCTTTTGGGAGCGTCACCTCACCCAGCAGCTCGGCAGCACGGTGGTGGATGGCCAACTCGGCCTCCAGTTCGGCGATGCGTTTGCGGGCCGCAGCGAGTTCGGGCTGGTCGGTGGTGTTCGTGCCGGGCAATTGACCTGTATCGATGAGGTGTTGGCAGTGCCAGGCATAGACCGTATGGCGCAGGGCGCCAGTCAGGGGGATGGCGTGAGGGAGGAGAGCCTTCGAAGGCGGAGGCATCCATTGCGCAGGTCTCCAGCTGCAGGCGGGACTGGGTCAGGTGCCCGGACGGATGTTGGGCGCGAAGCGGGCCAGGGCGACGGTCTCGATGGCCGCGATGATGTTGTACGCCAGTGCGGACACCGCGGTGAGGACCGCGACCGAGGCCCAGAGGTGGTCGTAGTCGAAGGTGGAGGAGTCCTTGAGCATGGCGTAGCCGAGGCCTTGTCCGGTGGAGAGCCATTCGGCGAGCAGCGCGCCGATCAGGGCTCCGGGGACACCGACGCGGGCGCTGGCGAAGAACGCGGGGACCGCGCTGGGCAGCATGACCTTGCGGGCGACGGTCCAGTCACCGCCGCCGTACGCGCGGCACAGGTCGGCGGCCTGGCGGGATGCGGAGCGCAGGCCGAAGACCATGGTGACCAGGGCGGGGAAGAAGACGATCAGGCCGCTGATGACGGTGGTGGCCAGCAGGCCGCGGCCGAAGACGAGCGTGATGAGCGGGGTCATCGCCACCAAGGGCACGGAGCGTATGACGACCGCCATCGGCAGCAGGGCCTGCTCGACGCTCCGGAGGAGGACGAAGACGACCGCCACGCCGGCCGCCGCCGCCAGTCCGGCGACGAAGCCGGACCCGGCGTCGAGCAGCGTGCGGCCCAGTCCGGAGGAGACCAGGGAGCGGTGGGCGCCCGCGTCCGGGCCGGTGAACAGGTAGTGGAGGATGTCGACCGGTGACTTGGCCACCAGCGGGTCCAGGTCGTAGACCTGCAGGAAGATGATCCACAGGACGATGACGGCCGCCATCGTCACGATCACGTTCAGCAGCGGGCGCAGCACGCCCGCCGCGAAGCGCAGCGCGGGGGCCGCGTCCGTCCTGGTCCCTGTCTCTGTCTCTGTCGCGGTGCTCATGCGCCTCCGCCTTCCACTGTCGTCGTGCGCGACCACGGCAGGGCGTAGCGGGCGACGAGCCCGACCGCGCCGTACGCGACGCCTGCCACCGCGCCCGAGACCAGGGCGATGCCCCAGGTGCGGGGCACGTCGAGCTGCTGCTGGGCGATGGTCATGGCGACGCCGAGGCCGCTGTCGACCCGCCCCAGGTATTCGCCGATGATCGCGCCGAGCAATGCCGCCGGGCCGGCGATCTTGAGTGCGGCCAGCGTGCTGGGCAGCGCGGCGATCAGGCGGACCCGCAGCATCTGCTGCCAGCGGCCGCCGCCGTAGGCGCGTACCAGGTCGAGCGCGGCCGGGTCGGCCGAGCGCAGCCCGAGCAGTGCGCCGATGAGGGTGGTGAAGAAGACCGACAGCCCGGCCATCGCCGACATCGGCTTGTCCCCGTCGAGGACGAGGGACAGGATCGGGCCGATCGCCACGATGGGCAGGCAGTAGGAGGCCACCGCGATCTGCGTGATCACCCGCTCCAGCACGGGTACCAGCAGCACCAGTACCGCCAGGCCCAGCGCCAGCCCGTTGCCGACCAGATAGCCGGTCAGGGCCTCGCCGACGGTCTGCTCGACATGCGGGCTGTAGAAGGTCCAGCCGTCGTCGAACACGCTCGCCACGACCGCCCAGGGGGTGGGCACGCCGTCCCCGGTGCCGACGACCGTGGTGGACAGCAGTGACCACGCTCCTATCAGAGCCGCGATGCCGGCGGCCCCGCCGGTCCAGGCGGAACGCCGCGCACTCATGACGCCTCCACCGTGGGATCGGGAGCGTCGGCGGCGCTGTCGGCGGGCGTGTCGACGCGGCCGAACAGGAGTTCCGACAACTGGTCGGCGTACGCGTGGAACTCGGGCGAGCGCATCATCTCCGGTGTGCGGGGACGGGGCAGGTCGATGGTGACCTTCTCCACGATCCGGCCCGGGCGGGGCGACATGACCGCGACGGTGTCGCTCAGCAGCACGGCCTCGTTGATGGAGTGCGTGACGAGCAGGGTGGTCACCGCGCGGGCCTGCCAGATGCGCTGGAGTTCGAGGTTGAGCCGCTGGCGGGTCATGTCGTCCAGTGCGCCGAAGGGTTCGTCCAGCAACAGCACCTTGGGGTCGACGACCAGCGAGCGGGCGATGGCGACGCGTTGCCGCATGCCGCCGGAGAGCTGGGCGGGGCGTGCCTTCTCGAAGCCTTCGAGGCCGACCAGCTGGATGAGGTCGGAGATCGCCGCCGGGTCGGGCTTGATGCCGCTGATCTCCAGCGGGAGCCGGATGTTGGCGGCGACCGAGCGCCACGGCAGCAGCGCGGCGTCCTGGAAGGCTATGCCCAGGTGGTGCCGTTTGCGGGCCGCCTCCGGGTCCTCGCCGTGTACGAGGGCCGTACCGGAGGTGGGGCTGTCGAGCCCGGCGAGGATCCGCAGAACGGTCGACTTGCCGCAGCCCGACGGCCCGAGCAGCGCGAGGAACTGGCCCTCAGCCGTGTCCAGGTCGACGCCGGCCAGTGCGGGTACGCGCTGTCGGCCGAGCTTGAACTCCTTGCTCAGCCCGCGCAGGGACAGCCCGGTGCCGGCGTCGCCCGGCCCTCCGGAGTCGTCGGATGCTTCGGGAACGGCTGCTGCGGTACTCATCGGATGACCTCTGTGTGCGGTGCGGGTAGGGGAAGCCGGTACCGGCGGGCCGACGGGGCCGCACCGGTACCGCCGGGGGCCTTATATGAGGCTGGGGTCTTCCTTGTAGACCTCTTCGAGGATCGAGAGGTCGAAGAGCTTGTCGGCGGTGATGTCGAGGCCGCCGTACTTGAGCGTCTTGATGTTCTCGTCGATCAGCGTCTGCGTGACCGTGAACAGGCCGTTCTTCTTGGTGTCGGCGCTCACCATCAGCTCGCTCTCGCCCTTGGACTCAAGGGTCTGCTCCTTGGTCGTCAGCCCGAGCCCCTTGCCGTACGTCTCGGCTGCGAGCTTCGCGCCGAGCGCCGGGTCGGCGATGTTCGCCTTCCAGCCCTTGATCTCCGCACGCAGGAACGCCTTGAGCAGGTCACGCTGCTTGTCGATGGTGTCCTGGCGGACGCAGTACGTCTCCGAGACCAGCGGATAGCCGGTGTCGGCGAGCAGCATCGTGGCGACCTTGAAGCCTTTCAGACGCAGATCGTTCGGCTCGTTCGTCACGAAGGAGAACCAGCCGTCCACGGTGCCCTGGGTCAGGGGCAGCGGGTCGAACTGCACCGGTACCTTCGTGATCTTCGACTCGTCGAGCCCGGTCGCCTTGATGTACGCCGCCCATACGGACTCGTTGCCGGCCTGGACTCCGATCTTCTTGCCGTACATGTCCTGCGGCTTGGTGATCGGGGCCTTGGCCATCGACATGATGCAGAACGGGTTCTTCTGGTACTGCGCACCGATGATCTTCAGCGGTGCGCCCTTGGCGACGGCCGCGCCGGTGATGTCGGGGGCGCTGATCGCCACGAGCGCCTTCTTGGTGACGACGTCCGTCTCCATCGGCGTCGCGGACGGGCCGCCGCCGATCAGCGTGACCTTCGAGAAGCCCTCGGCCGTGTAGTAGCCCTTGCTGTCCGCGATGTAGCTGCCCGCGAACTCGACGTTCTTGATCCACGACAGCCGGAGCGTCAGCTCACCGAAACTCTTGGAACCGGAGGACTTGGAGGAGGAGGCCGAGGACGACGAGTCGGAACTGCCGCACGCGGCGAGCAGCGGACCGCCGAGCAGTACGGCACCGCCCAGCTGCAGTCCTCGCCTGAGGAAGAGACGGCGGTCGGTGGCGGCGAACGCTCTGTCGTCACTGTTCGTACCAGTGGTCATGGCGCGCTTTCCTTTCACTGGCCGGGTCGGCACCGGCTCCTGGTGGACATGAGGAACATTGATGGGGCGAGGCCCGGACCATGCCGGGCCGGTCTCCGGTCGAGCGGCGGCCCGGGATCAGGGATCCCGGGTCAGAGGTCGAGGAGGAGTTCGGGGGTGCGGGCGCGGGAGCTGCAGATGGTGATCCGGTCGCCCGCCGCGCGCTCGGCCGGGGTCTGGACCTCGTCGCGGTGGTCGGGTTCGCCGGCCAGGACGGGGGTCGGGCAGGCGCCGTAGATGCCCTGCTCGCAGGAGAGGTCGACCTCGACGCCGTGGGCGGTGGGGACCTCGGCCGGGGCTTCGGCCATCGACAGCAGGGGAGTGCTGCCGATACCGCCCGCGGCGAGCACGTGATGCCCGGACGCCACGAGCGGTAAGTGGTTGCGCGGGGGCGAGATCCGTAGCCGTCGGCCCACGGTGAGGTCACGGTGCAGGGTGCGGGAGCCACCGCGGCCGGCATCGTCACGCCGTACGCATGTCAGGTAACGGCCTTTATCCCTGGGGGAGTTGCACAGGGCGTGCTGACGGACGGGGGAGGACCCGACATGGACGTCGATGGGGGCGCCGGCCTCGAAGGACGGCAGGGCCCCGCCGTCCGCCGCCCGGAGTTCGTGACTGCGGCTGGTGCCGGAGGCGAGGGAGATCGTGGGGACGATGACGTCGAGTGTCTGCACGGTGGGCCCTTACGCGGTGAAGAAGTGGCTCAGGCCCAGGTCGCGCAGTCCGCGGCGGTAGGCGACGGAGCTGCGGTCGGCGGGGATGTTCACTTCGAGTCTCGGGTCGAGGGGGAGGTTCTCGGGTTTCTGGACCTCGACGACGGCGCGGTCCTCCTCGAAGACCGTGCGGTTGAAGTCGTATACGGCCTGGACTGGCTGGTCGGTGTCGAAGTTGCGGGCAATGGGCGCGAACATGCGGGTCTGGCGGGCGGAGACGGGGGAGGCGGCGTTCATGATGTTGAGCAGCCCGCCATCGGGGAAGTGCACGACGAGCGTGGCCGTGAACGGCAGGTGCACGTCGAAGTGGCGCAGCCACCGGAAGCCGGGCGGGGCCTGCTTGGTGCCGTGCGGGTAGTTGCCGACGGTGCTCCAGTAGTCGACGGAGTGGCCGTACTGGTGGCGTACCGGGGTGTAGTCGGGGACCTCGGTGTTGTCGGGGTCGCCGAAGGAGTCGAGGTGGACGAAGCCGAAGTGCGCGACGTCGAGGAAGCCCTCGACCTGGCGGCCGGCGAACGCGGCGATGTCGATCCAGGGGCAGTTGATCTGCTGGAAGCCCGCCTCGTCCCAGTGGGCCATGGCCGGGATCACCGGGGCCGTGCCGGGCTCGGGGCGCAGGCAGGTCCACACCAGCCCGTACCGCTCGACGACGGGGTAGGTCCGCAGGTTCAGCCGGGGCGGGATCTTCGACTCCGGATGGGCCGGCACCTGCACGCACCGTCCGCCGTCGCCGAAGCGCAGTCCGTGATACGCGCAGGTGATGCCGTTCCCGTCGCCGCGGCCGAGGCTCAGCGGCACCCCTCGGTGCGGACAGATGTCGTGGGCCACGACCACGCTGCCGCCCACCCGATAGGCCACCAGGGTCTCGTCGAGCAGGCGCACGGCGGCCGGCGCGTCGCCGATCTCGCTCGACAGGGCGACCGGGTACCAGTGCTGGGCGAGGATCGCCCAGTCGTCGGCATCGAACGTGCAGTCGCGGGGCAGGGCAGGCCGGGGTGGAGCAGTGGTCATGCGGAATCCTTCTGCGTGGCGCGGCTGGGAACGGCCGGACAGACACCTGTGAAGCGCGCACGCCAGTACGGCGGCGTGGGGCACATGCGAGGCGAAAGAGTGCGGTGACAAGCCGATCCCGGGGTGGAGGCACCGTGGAACCGCAGGCCGGGCAGGGCACCGGGTGCGGTCATCGGTACGAGGTCAGTGGTGAGAGCCCTCGGACTCCGGATGTGAACCGTGCGCCACGCGTCCGCGCGTCCAGGCCGACTGGTGGGCACGGCACCGGAGGTCCGTGCTGCACGCGCTGACAAAGCTCATCGCGCATCCCTCCGTGCTCAGTGCCGACTGTCTGCCGCCGGACGACCAAGCCGAGACTGACGCACAGAGATTGCCCAGTCATTCCGTATTTGTTACTTACGAATTCCATGCCCGGTTTTGGCCCGGGGCGCCGAAGCGAGCGCCCGCGGAACCGAGGCAGGGAATGGAGTGCTCAGTGCCTCTGTGGCCAGGAGGGCACCGGGGGGCGGTGAAGTCGGTGAGGCGGAGCCGGCGTGTGTGGTCAATCCCCGGCTGCGAGCCGAGGTGCTGCTGAAGGCCGCCGTGTCCGTGAGTGTCCCGTCGGCCCCGAGCCGCTTGGTTACGTCCATTGAGCTGCGGGTAATGTGCCGGCCATGTCCGATACCCCGGCCCTGTCCGAACGTGATCGCCTGCTGAGGCTGACCGCGGACTACGTCCTGGAGCACGGCGTCGCGGACTTGACCCTGCGCAAGCTCGGCAGCGCGATCGGCACCAACAATCGCATGCTGCTGTACTACTTCGGCTCCAAGGAGGAGCTGATCACGGCCGCGCTGGCCGAGGCGAGCGGGCGCTTCCCGATTCTCAGCGAGGCGTTCGTCATCATGGACGACCAGCTGCGCCCGCTGCGCGAGCGGATCACCGCGGCCTGGGACGCGGTGGCGGCAGCCGAGAACCTGCCGTTCCACCGGACGTTCTTCGAGGTACTGGGCCTGGCCGCGCATCAACGCGGGCGGTTCGACAGCTTCCTGGGGTCGGTGGGCAGAGAGTGGCGCGAACAACTCGCGGCCTCGCTGGGCGGCGGCGTGCCGAAGGCCACCGCGGACGATCTGGCCCGGGAACTGGTCGCGTTGTGGCGCGGCCTGCAGCTGGACCTGATCACCTCGGGCGACCGGGCCGGGACCGATCGCGTGATCGCGTCCGCCGCCGAGTCGATCGCCCGGCGGGCGGCGACGGCCGCCGCCGCTCCTGGATCCTGATATCTGAATCCTGATATCCCGTCACATCTCCCTGGAATGACGGAGTTTTCACGATGCCATCGGGATTCGTGGGACGACAATGTCCAGCGGGCCGTCCGGAACCGCGACCGCGTCCTGGCTCCAGCCCCAGATCGAACAGACCCTGCGCAGCGGGTCGCTGTACCCGTCCCTGCCGTGCAGCACCCGGTAGTTGTCGATGCAGATCATCTCACCCGGCCCCACCCGGAACATCGGCCCGCTGTCACGGGCCGCGACGACCGCGTCCTGCCAGGCGCGCACATACGTCCAGTGCTCCGGCTCCAACGGGCCCTCGACCGGCGCGAGATAGGGATGGTTACGGCCCTGGAAGCGGCCCGACGGGGTCCGCCGGACGATCGGCGAAAAGCCGCGCTGCGGGTAGTTGGGCTCGGAGTGGTCGATGTCGACAGTGCGGCAGAAGTCGGCGAGTGCGGCGCTGGCGGGGTCGGCGGCCAGCAGGTCCAGCAGCCGGGAGGTGTCGATCAGGAAAGAGTCGCCGCCGCTGGCCGCGGGCCGCTCGCACCACAGGAACAGATGGTCGGGGGCGTAGTCACCGAAAGCGAAGCCGTCGTTGTGGGCGACCATCCGCTCCTCGGCCGAGCCGTTGGCGTCGCGTTTGCGGCCGCGCCTGTCGGAGGGCTGCGCCTTCATCTTCATCGCCTCGACCCGGGCGCTCTCCTTGGTCGCCTCGAACTGGGTGCCGCAACGCACGGCCCGGTCCCCCATGATCGCGCGGGCCATCGCGACCGCCTTCTCCTCGTCCGCCAGCCCGGTCACCATGGCCGCGCCCTCGGCGGCGAGCACCTCTGCCGCCTCCTGCGGGCCGGTTACTTTGCGCGGGATGAAACTTGCGGTGCTGACGTCCGACACAGCGCCTCCTGAAGCCAGCGGAACCAAGCCTGATTGAACCAACCGGTTCAATCAGCGTAGAAGCCCCATGTTTCCCCGGAGTGACGCACCCGCGTGCTTTGAGTTGCCCACGCGGACCCTGGGGTTCACCCAGCCCTGGGCTTGTGTCATGCACGGCTTGGCTCATAAGGGGCTCCTGAGGGGGATGCCTGGTGGTGTGGAACGACCGGGTCGGCAGGCGGCGGGGCCGTGAGGGCTTCACCGTGAGCCCGTGTGACGGGATCGTCCAGGACAGCGCCGTGGTGTCGTCGGGCCACGGGCTGCTGGCAGGGCGGCACCGGTCGATCAGCGTCGGGGCGTGGTCGACGACGACGAGGAACCGGCGCCAGGCATGGTCGAGGAAGTCCTCGGTCGCGGAGCCGAGGGCGGCGGCACTCAGCGGGGTGGTGTCGCTGTAGCGGGTGGAGGCGACCAGTGCCTGCCAGGTGTGGCGCTGCAGAGCGAGTTGGGGCTGAGTAACACCACCTTCCGCCGACACTTCCCCGACATCGCCCGGGACATCGCCGAAGCCGCCCGCACCAGCACACCCACAGCCGTCACTCCACCCAGCCGCTACGACCTGCTCGTTGCCCGCAACGCCAAGCTGAAGCGGCGGAACAGGGAGCTGACCGCCCACCTCACTCTGGCCGCCGCCCGCATCCAGCAGGTCACCCTGGACAACCAGCGCCTGAAGGAGCAACTCGAAGCCGCCACGAGTGTCACCCGCATCGGAACCCACGGCCGCCGACCACAGGCCCACTAGTTCAGGATTTCCTGAATCCGGAGAGCGTGCCGTTCACCGCGCGGAGTGTCCGCGGACCGTGTCGCGGAAGGCGATGGGGGTCTGCCCGGTGCCCCGGTGGAAGAACTTGCTGAAGTGCGTCGGGCTGGGGAAGCCGAGGCGGTCGGCGATGCGGGCGGCGCTCTGGTCGCCGTGGGCCAAAAGGCGCTTGGCCTCCAGGATCACGCGGCGGTCGATGAACTCCTTGGCGCCGAGCCCCGCGGCGGTGAGGGTGGCGCGGGAGAGTGTGCGGGGCGAGTAGCCGAGGGTCTGGGCGTAGTCCTCCACGCGGCGCGTGCGGGCGAAGTCCCGTTCGACGGCGTCGCGGAAGCGCAGGTAGGTGGGGTCGGGTTCGGGGGTGGGCGAGCCGGCGGGCGTGGTCAGGTGGGTCAGGCGCAGCACGAGGACGGCCAGCAGGTGGCGCAGGGCTGCGGTGTGGACGTCCAGGGGCAGGTGTCCGAGTGCGCGGAACTCGATGCCGAGGTGCTCGGCGGCGAGGCGCAGGGCCGTGGCGTCGTCGGGCAGGGGGAGGCGCAGGACCGGGGCGTGCGGGTCCTGTGTGCGGGCGGCGTCGGCCGTGGCCGCGTCGAGGAAGTCCGGGCGGAACAGGATCAGGGTTCCCTCGGCGGCGGTGAGGTCGCCCCACTGGTGGACCTGGCCGGGGCGGACCCAGAGCCAGGATCCCGGTTCGAGGGCGTAGCCGGTGAAGTCCACGGTGTGCCACAGGGTGCCGCCGGTGAGCGTGAGCAGGTGGTGGAAGTCCGGCCGGTGCGGTGTCGAGAGCTGGGCCGAGGTGGCCCGGTGGCGCAGATCGGCCAGGGACAGGACCTCGACCCCCGCAGGCGTGCCGGCGGGCGCGGTGAAGGCGATCTCTCGGATCTCCGCCCTGGCATCCACGCGAGCATCATGTCGCTTTTTGGCCATCATGTGTCACCAGCGTATCCAACTTCCCTCGGTTCTGCCTCATAGCTTGGAGGTATCGCTTCACACGGCACCACGCCGAGTGTCGGAAAAGCGTAAGAGCCGTAGGGGAGGAGGCGTGCGATGGCTGCAACAGAGTGCGTCCGGCTGACGTATGCCTTCGACGCGTACTGCCCCTGGTGTTACGGCTTCGGCCCGACCCTGCGGTCCTTCGCCCAGGACAACGCCCACCGCATCCGGCTGCACATCCGGTCGGCCGGCCTGTCCACCGGCGCCCGGGCTCGGCCGGTCTCGGCCCACCCTCGGATGGCCGAGGAGTGCGAGCGGGTCACGCGGCTGACCGGAGTCGGCTTCGGAGCCGGATTCTCGCGGGCGCTGACTGACGGAACGACGGTCGCGGACTCCACCGCGGCGGCCGCCGGCCTGGCGCTGCTGTACGGCCAGGCCGACGAGGTCGGCGTAGAGCACCTGGATGCGGCCGAGGCCGTACAGCAGGCGTGGTTCGTCGACGGCCGCAGCCTCGCCGATCCCGAGGTCTACCACGACATCGCCGCCGGTCTGGGCCTGGACGCGTCCTCGGTGACGGCGGCGTACGCCTCGCCGGAGCCCTGGGAGCAGGCCCGCGCCGACTTCCGCGCGCTGCGTCGCCTGCACGTGACCACCTACCCGACCCTCCTGCTGCACACCGCGCACGGCGCGGGCCGGCTGGGCGGTGCGGCATCCACCGCCGCATCACTGACCGCAGCGCTCGACCAGTGCCTCGCCGGAGCGTTCCCCCGACCCTCTTCCACCCACCCCGACCCACTTCCACCCCAACCCCCTCCTCCAGAAGGAGAATTGTCATGAGCGACGCCAAGAACACCGTCCTGACGGCCGCCGGCGAACTGTTCGGCAAGAAGGACCCCACCGCAGTCGACCGCTGGGTCGCCGCCGACTACACCCAGCACAGCACTCTGGCCGCCGACGGCCCCGAGGCCCTGCGTCAGCTGGTGGCCGGACTGCCCGAGGGCTTCCGCTACGAGGGCGCCCGGGTGATCGCCGACGGCGATCTGGTGGCCCTGCACGGCACGTACCACGGTTTCGGTCCGGGCCCGCTGGTCGCCTTCGATCTGTTCCGCGTGGACGCCGACGGCAAGCTGGCCGAGCACTGGGACGCCCTGACCCCGGTGGTCTCCCCGACCGCCTCGGGCCGTTCCCAGACCGACGGCCAGAGCGAGCCGCGTGACCTGGGCAAGACGGAGGCTAACCGCGCGCTGGTCCTGGAGTTCGCCGAGAAGGTTCTCAAGGGTGCCGACTACTCGGTGCTGACCGACTACATCTCCACCGAAACCTACCTCCAGCACAATCCGGAGGCCGCCGATGGCCTGGACGGCTTCGGCGCCGCCGCGGCCAAGTGGGGCGAGCAGGGCAAGAACCTCGTCTACAAGACCGTGCACAAGGTGGTCGCCGAGGGCGACCTGGTGCTGCTGCAGTCCGAGGGCGAGTTCGGTGTACCGGTGGCGTACTGGGACCTGTTCCGGGTCGCCGACGGAAAGATCGTCGAGCACTGGGACGTCATCGCCCCGATCCCGGCCGAGCTGCCGCACTCCAACGGACTGTTCTGACCTCACGGAGGACCGCATGAGCACCGCAACCTACGCCGGGAAGACGTTCCGGTTCACCGTGGACAACGGCACGGTCTTCCACAACACCTACGCCCCCGACGGCACCAAGCTGCACTGGGAGACCGTGGCCGGGTGGGGGAAGGGCTCCTCGGAAGACGTCGACCTGCACGCCGCCGAGATCGTCCCCGGGGTGTTCCTGGTCGGCTGGACGGAGAAGTCCGGCATGACCGTCACCCACGCGATGAACATGAACAGCAACACCGTCCACGCCTTCTGGACGTACGAGACCGAGAACGGCCGGGTGGGCGAACTGCACACCGGCACGCTCGAAGAGCTCTGATCCCACCCCGGCCCCGGCCCCGTCCACCCTCGTGCACGGGGCCGGGCCCGTACCCGAGGAGTCCTGGTGAACGCCGCCTCCGGCACCATGCCGGCCGTCTTCGTCGGCCATGGCAGCCCCATGAACGCGATCGAGTCCAACGAGTGGACCCGTGGCTGGGCGGAGCTGGCCCGCTCCATGCCACGGCCCCGGGCGATCCTGGCGGTCTCGGCCCACTGGTACGTGCCCGGCGTCCGGGTCACCGCGGGCGAGCGTCCGCGCACCATTCACGACTTCGGCGGTTTCCCGTCCGCGCTGTACCAGATGCGCTATCCGGCCCCCGGCTCGGCGGAGCTGTGCCGTCGGGTCACCGAACTGATCGGCCCCGAGCCGGCCGTCGCTTCCGATCAGCGCTGGGGCCTGGACCACGGCACCTGGTCGCTCCTGGTCCACATGTACCCCGAGGCCGACATCCCCGTCGTCCAGCTCTCCGTGGACGAGAACCTCACCCCGCGCGCACATTACGAACTGGCCAAGCGCCTGCGCCCGCTGCGCGAGGAGGGTGTGCTGATCCTCGGTTCGGGCAACGTGGTCCACAACCTGCACACCTATGCCTGGGGCCTGACCCGCGGCGAACTCTTCGACTGGGGTGTCCGCTTCAACCAGCGCATCCGCGAGGCCGTCCCCGCCGGACGCGTCGACGAACTGATCGACTACGAGGAGTGCGGCCAGGACGGACAGCTGTCCGTCCCCACCCCCGAGCACTATCTGCCGTTCCTCTACGTGATCGCACAGTGCCGCCACGACGAAGGCGTCACCGAGCCGGTCGCCTTCCCTGTCGACGGCTACGACGGCGGCGGATCGATCTCCATGCTCTCGGTCCGGATCGGCTGACCCCCTGCGATGTCCGAGCCTTCCGCCCTGTCCCTTCCCGCCTACCGGGACGCGATCGCCCTGCACGCCCCCTCCCGGCCGCTCGCCCCGCCCGCCACCCCGGCGAACTGCCCGCCCTGACCCGCCAGATCCTGAGTCTGCTCGCCGACGACCCGGCGACCCGCCGCCTCGGCCTGTCCGCCGAGGACATCGCGTCGGCCGACGACGCCCGTGCCCGGCTTCTGCTGCGCACCGTGCTGACCGTCCGCGCCCCAGGCCCCCTGCCCGAGCGGGCCGCAGAGGCCCTGGACGCGCTGCTGGGCGGCGAACGTCTCGCCCGTACGATCAGCGCCCGGCCCGCCTGCCGCTGATCGCCGATGCCCGTCCGCACACCGGTTACCGGGCGGCGGACCGTACCGTGCTGTGGCAGGGCGACATCACCACCCTCGCCGCCGGCGCGATCGTGAATGCCGCCAACAGCGCGATGCTCGGCTGCTTCGTCCCGATGCACCCGTGCATCGACAACGCCATCCACAGCGCCGCAGGCCCCGCCCTGCGCGACGACTGCCACACGATCATGGAACTACAGGGACACCCGGAACCCACCGGCACCGCCAAGATCACAGCAGGTCACCGGCTGCCCGCCCGCTACGTCCTGCACACCGTCGGCCCCATCGTGCCCGCCGACGCCGACTCGGACTGGTGCTACCTCAGCCCCGCCGCCGAGTTCGGCGCCCACATCCCCGGCGAATGAGTGGGCGCCTTCGGCCTCGGCGGTGATGCCATCCTCTCGGACGCCGACGGCCGTTCCTTCGTCGCGGGCCCGGACTACGCCATCGCTCTCGTCAGTGAGCCCGACAAGGCCCCGCGCCATCAGGGGCGCTTCTGCGTGGCTTACTGAGCAGGCCCGCTCCGGCTCGTCCTGGCCGCCAGGGCTTCTACGTCCTCACTTCGCCCTTCGTCAGCAGCCACTCCTTGTGCACGGCGCCCAGAGGTATCCGTGTCTGGAAGACGGGGGTGCCGAAGATGGAGAGCTGCAGATTCAGCGTGCCGCTCAGGTCGACTCCGCCGTACAGGGCCCAGGAGCCGGACGCGGAGCCGGCGCCGTCCGCCGAGCCCCCGGCTGTCGCGTTGGATTCGGCGCGGAGATAGGGGGCGAGGTCGGCGGTGACGCCCACCGTGCCGTAGAGGCCCACTGTCGCCTCGGCGCCCATGGCGGCCTTGACGTCACCGAGGGCGGTAACCGTCGTCTTGAGGGGCTCACCGGTCATGTGGGATGTGCTGACGCCGCGCCAGCCCTTGGTCCAGGTGAAGTTGCCGCCTACGCGGAAGTCTCCCTTGAGGTGCTGTTCGGCGTTGACCGTGACGCGGCCGTCGGCGTCCACCCGGAAGTAGCAGACGAGATCGAGATTGACGACGATCGGGACGGGGCCGACCTGGATCACGGGGTCGGCGTGCAGTTCGGCGAAGGGGATGCGGATCGGCTTGCCGTTTGTCGTGCCGGCCGCGCGGCCCTTCAGCTGCCACTGGGACGTCCACTCGCCGGTCAGACCCAGGAACGCGCCGCTGGGCGAAGAGCTCGCGGCGGCGCGGGATCCGTCGTACGAGAAGGCGACCTCGGGGGCCAGTTGGACAAAGCCCTCGATCGAGGCGGCGGCCGAGGCGGGGGCACCTGCGGCGGTCTTCACAGCAGTTCCGACGTCGATGCGCAGGCTGCCCAGCGGGAGCTTCGCGCCCTCGGGTCCGAAGGTGAGATCCTTGGTCTTCGCCCAGGAGACCTTCACGCCCTCGACGAGCGGCTCGACCTTCAAGGCGGACGGGTCGACGGGCACCGCACCGTCCGCCTTGCTCTTACCCAGGACGGAGTTGAGCTTGGCCGGTTCCGTCTGCACGGTCGCACTGCCGTCCGCCGCGGTGTCGACGATCTCGGTCACCTTGGCCAGTACGCCGTCGGGGGCGCCGGGGGCGGGGGCGCTGGCTATGACGTCGCCGACAGCCACGGCGGTCTTGGAATTCGCGCCGCCCGAGTCTGCGTCCTGGGGAGTGCCGGAGGCGGTGGGCGAGGAAGCGGTCGTTGTCGACGGGGTTGCCGGTGGTGCCGTGCCCGAGCCGGAGGGCGGTGCCGCTATGACCGCCCGGCCGCTCTTCCTGTCGTACGACGCGACCTTGAGCGCGGATTTCCTGGCCCGGGCCTGGTCGAGCGTGTTCGCCGCGGCCACGGCGGTCGGGGTGGCGACGTCACCGGTGGGAGCGGAGACGACCGCGAGTCGCTCGTCGTCGGTGCCGGGCTTTGAGGCTTCGGCCGTCGGGGCGGCTGCCTCGCCGGTGGTGGCGGGGGAGTGGGCGGAGCAGCCGGTGGCCAGTAGAGCCGCGACGGTGATCGTCGACAGGGCCGAAACCAGGGCATGCGCTCTGAACTTGTGCACGCGTGAGTCCTCGGGAGCGGTGGCAGGGGGTGTGCTTCGGGAAGGAATGGCGCTGGTGCCATGGCGATATTCGGGTGAGCGGGTACGAGGGGGCGTGGTCGGCCGGCGCGGCTGTCCTCGTGACAGTGCGCGGCGGTTATTACCTGTCAGTAGGTGCGCATGAGCATGCCAGGTCAACGGCGCGGCAGGGGCCACTTCTCCTCTGGCCGCAGGGTGACGTGGAGCACATTCATCCGTGGGTCAACTAGCCCTCGGGGAAGGTGCGTTGGGTCGTCGACCACTGTCCTCGGCAGTCGCTGTCACCGGTGCGGGAGCTGAGGGGGCGACCGTCAGGACGTGCTCATGCTGATCTCCGAGGTGGGGCTCCTCGGGGACTGGCCCCCGATGGGGAAGCGGCGGTGATGCCCGTAGACCGGTGCAGTGGCGGCGCGTCGACAGGTCCGCCGCCGAACTTCCGAGCTTCGCGAGGTCCAGACAGTCCTCGACGTGTCCCGCGCTTCGGATCCCTACAGCCGGTGACGGCTCCACAGCCTCCGCCGATGCTCCGCGATGCGGCGCGCGCTACGCGAGCTGGCTTTGGTGCCAGCTTCAGGGCAGCGAAAGCCCCGTGGTGACAGCCTGGCAATCACGCTGGAGACCGTCGGCCAAGGCGTGCAGGGCGGGCAGGTCATCGGTGTGGAGGGCGTCTGTCCATGCCGGCAGGCTGTTTCCGCCGAGGTCGCAGACCATCCGCGCGAAGGCGTGCACGTGTCCGCGGGCGGCAGCCAACTCTGGGCGCTCGTCCAAGCCCTGTACGACGCTGTCCACCTGGAAGGGGCCCACGGTCCGCGACCGCACACCGGCACTCTTGGCAGGGGCACGACTTCGACTTCATCGGCGTTGTGTTCGACGGCACGGTCGACTTCAGCGGGGCGCAGGTCTCCGGGGGCACGGTCGACTTCAGCGAGGCCACGTTCTCCGGCGTCGACTTCCACGAAGCGACAGGTGAAGCGCCGTCCGGTCTGCCGGCGAGCGGGTCACCGCCTGCCGGAATTGTTCCTGCCTCCGCCCATGTCCTGGCCACGGACCCAGAGGTTACGGCTCCGGGGCAGCAGGGAAGGGGGTGCGGGACTTCGTGCGGACGGCACCGTCCGCGCTACCGGATCCGGTGCCGTGTCAGGCAACGTTCGCCCTGTCGTGGCGTGTCGCCCGGTTGCTGGGCCGGGTGGTAGTGGGCCGTCAGAATGATCATGTGGCTGAGCGCGTGCAGGTCCGTGAGATCGATGACGACGAGGGTGGACGGCGGCTGCGGATCGTCCGCCGGGGCACTGGGTCGGTGGTGATCTGGCGGCGGGCCCAGTTGGTTCTGCTGTCCGTGCAGCGCATGCCCGTGGCGAAGATTGCCGAGGTGACGTTCACCAGCGCGGACCGGGTCCAGGCGGCGCAGTACTGCTCTATTGTGCGCAGGTGTTCAAGAAGCCGTTACAGCGGCCATGGCGGGCGAGGAGACCGGCACCGACCTGTCCCGTTCGCTCCGCTGCGCTGCGCAGCTTCTGCCCGCACCGGCTACTCACTAAGCACGTCGGCGAGTTGGGTGCGGGAGCTGATGCCGAGCTTGGGAAACGCCCTGTAGAGGTGGTGTCCCACCGTGCGCGGGCTCAGTAGCAGCTGGGTGGCGATCTCCCTGTTGGTCGCGCCGGTCGCGGCGAGCCGTACCACCTCGCGCTCCTGCGGACTCAGCCGCGCGATCGGCGAGTCCGCGGCGAGCGCTGGGTCGTGGTGCCCGCCCGCCGCCCGCAGCTCTGTCTGGGCCCGCCGCGCCCACGGTCGAGCGCCCACTCGGTCGAAGCGCTCCAGCGCGGCGCGCAGCCGCTCGCGCGCGTCGAGCATGCGGCGCTGCCTGCGCAGCCACTCGCCGAAGAGCAGCTCGGTGCGGGCCTGCTCGAAGCTGTCGTCGGCCGAGTGCAGGTCGAGGGCGGCGAGGTAGTGCTCCTCGGCCTGGGAATCCGGTCCGGCAAGGGCCCGGCAGCGGAGGAGCTGCGCGTCGACCGCCGGCTGCCGGAGGGTGTCCGCGCAGGCCGCGAAGGCATCCGCGGGCGCCTTCGCCCGCTCCGGGCGGCCGGCCCGCACGGCTGCCTCGACCAGGTCGGGCAGCAGGTGGCGGGCCATCAGCGCGTGACCGGCCTCATCCCGCGCCGTCTCCAGCCGCTCCAGCGCCCGCTGGCTCTGTCCGGAGCCGAGGTCGAGCAGGCCCAGCGCCCACAGCGCGTCGGAGGTGCCCCGGCCGACGCCTCGCGGGCGGGTGTACTCCAGGGCCAGGTCGGCGAGTTCACGGGTGCGGTCCTCCTCGCCGCGGGCGGCGGCCAGCACGGCGAGCAGGGCGCGCAGGTGGGCGACCCGGTGGTGGAGGTCGTAGTAGTCGGCGAGCCGGAGCGCCTCGGCGGCGTGCGCCTGGGCGTCGTCGCGGCGGCCGAGCGCGAGCTCCACCTGGGCGAGCAGGTGCAGCGTGGTGGGCAGCCAGCCGCCGACGCCGTGGTCGCGGCAGTGCGCCACGGCGGCGGAGGCGACCCGGTGTGCGCTCGCGTGGTCGGCGAGCAGATGGCAGTAGTGCCCGGTCATCAGCCGGTCCATCAGGCTGACTTCATCGCGGTCGCAGGCGGCCACCAACTCGGCGAGCAGTCGCCGCGCGCCATGGACGTCGGGGTCAGTGGGGACGTCGTGCGCGCCCGCATCCTCGTTCTCGTGCCGGGTGTCCGCCGCGTCGGCGAAGACCTGTGCCGGCACCGCGAGGACCCGCAGATCGGGTGCGCGGGCCGCGATCTGGGCGATCAGCGCCGCGTCCCCCGCGGCGAACGCCGCGTGCAGCGCGTCCGTCAGCAGCACGGGGAGTTTGTCGGGGCGCTGCGCGGCGGTCGCGTCCGCGGCCTCGGCGAGGATCCGGGCGGCCCGCGCCGGGCTGCCGAAGCCGAGCTCGACCACGGCCCGCACCCGGGCGAAGTCCGCCGCCATTCCAGGATCCTGCAGCGGCTGCGGCACCTGGTCGGCGAGGGCCCCGCAGCGCTCGTCCTGTCCGGCCTCGCTGGCCCGCTGCGCCGCGCCGATCAGACGCCTCGCCCGCAGCGCCGGCTCTGCGGTCAGCTGAGCGGCCCGCTCGTAGGCAGCGGAGGCCGACGCCATCGCCTGCCGGCTGCCCGCCCACTCGGCGACCTGCTCCAGCTCCGTGGCCACCCGCTCGTCCGGGCCGGTCGCCGCCGCGGCCAAGTGCCAGGCCCGGCGGTGCGCGTGCCCGGCGCCGTCCAGCGTCTGCGCCAACGCCAGATGCGCCGCGATCCGCTCCGCGAGCGGCGCGCTGCGGTAGGCGGCGAACCGAACCAGCGGATGCCGGAAACGCAGCCCTGTGCCAGAGACGGCCAGCAGCCCGGCCCGCTCGGCGGGCGCCAGATCGTCGACCGATCCCCCGGACCGGGCCGACGCCGCCAGCACTGCGGCCAAGTCCCCGGTGTCGTCCGCGGCGGCCACCACGAGGATCCGGCGAGTGGCCTCGGGCAGCCGACGGATCCGCTCGGCGAGCGACTCCTGCAGCCGACTCGGCAGCGCCGACGACACCTCCGGCAGGACCAGCGGCCCCAGTTGGCCGGACCGCTGCGCCGGGGTGAGCGCTGCTGACAGCTCCCGCAGCGCCAGCGGATTGCCTTGCGCCTGATCGATGATCTGCTCGGCGACATGGGGCGCGAGCCCGGGCAGCAGCGCCGCGGCCGCAGTGCGGTCGATGCCGGTGACGTGGAGCCTGGGCAGCGCCCGCCCGGTGCTGCCGGGCGCGTCGCCGCGGGCGGCGAAGAGCATCGCAACGCCCTCGGCGCGCAGCCTGCGGGCGGCAAAAGCCAGCACATCCACAGACGGCCGGTCCAGCCAGTGAACGTCGTCGACGAGACACAGCAGGGGCGTGTCGGCGGCGGCCTCGGCCAGGACGGACAGCGCGGCGAGGGCGACGGTCAGCCGGTCCTGCACCGGCGCGTCGACGAGGCCGAAGACGGAGCGAAGCGCCTGGGCCTGCGGGGCGGGCAGCCGGTCGAGCACCTCAAGGACCGGCAGGAAGAGCTGGTGCAGCCCGCTGAAGCCCAGCTCCATCTCGGACTCGATACCCTCCACGCGCAGCACCCGCAGGCCCTCCCCCCGGGCGGCGGCGTGCTCGAGGAGCGCGGTCTTGCCGATGCCGGCCTCGCCGTGCAGCAGCAGGGCGCCGCTCTCGCCACGCAGGGCGCCGGCGAGCAGCAGCTCGATCCGCCGCAGCTCCTCGTCGCGTCCCTGCATCCGTGCGCCCCCCCGGATTCGCCAACCCGGCCACCGCCGGGCCTCGTTGATCGTCACTGTACGCGGCCCGGGCGGGACGGACCGGGGACGAACTCGAGGACGGCGACCGCTGCGCCTACAACGCTCGCTCCTGCTCTGCCACCGGCGCCGACCAGATCATCCGGATCTGCGTGGTCCGGTAGCCGGCCCGGGCGAAGGCCGCCGCCATCGGGGCGTTCCCGGTGTCGGTCGTGGCGGTGATCAGTTCGGCGCCCGCCTGCGCATGGCTCCGGGTGACCTCGGCCAGCAGGTCGTCCACATAGCCGCGGCCTCGGAACTCGGGCAGCACGCCGAGGAATCCGACGTTCCGGGCGTACGGCGTCGCGGAGGGGATCGCCAGCCCGACGAGCCGCCCGTCGGGGCCGTACGCCAGCCGCCACCACTCCCGTTCGCCCGGGCAACCGAGGTAGAACTCCAGCTCCTCCCGGGCGGCCGCTTCGACGCCCATCGCTGCGACATTGCGGCGGGTCTCGTCGTCCAGGCTGCCGACCGCGATCCTCCGGAACATCCCGAGGAACTCCTCGTCCGATGCGGGGGCGAAGGTGAGTCGGCTCCCACCCCCCGGCAGCGCATCGCCGACGGCCCACTCCACCCGTAGCCGCTCCACTTCGTGGCTGAGGCCGGCGGCCCGCGCGGCGCTCCGGCGCCAGGCCACCGCGTCCGCCGCCACCGCATCGTCGCGCCAACCGACCGGCAGCGTCAGGTTGTACAGCGGCGGCTTCGGCGCGCCCGCTGCGGCGAACGCCTGCAGCCCGGCGGTGAGCAGCCCGGTCGCCACCCGAGCCCGGTCGCCCGCCCCGGGCTCGACGTGCAGGCAGTCCAGGGCGACCGGGTGGGCGCTGTCCGCCCGGCCCCACCACAGGGCGCGGGCCAGCAGCCGGCCGTCCCCGTCCTCGGCGATCCAGGTCCACTCCGGCCGGTACATACCCTGCCCGAGCTCATCCCGGTAGCGGTCGGCGTCGATCCAGCCGACGGGTTCGGTGACCGTTACCGCGGCGACGCGGTCGGCCTCGGCCCGGGTCGTGGGTCGAAACAGCATCGGTGCTCCTAGTGTCGGACGTAGCTGGTCAGGGTGGTGCCGGTGCGGAAGACCCGGGTGTCGCTGAGCAGCCAGTCGGCGGGGGCGAAGGGGGCGCGAAACAACGGGATGCCACTGCCGGACACCACCGGGTAGCGCTTCAGCAACAGTTCGTCGATCTCCCCCAACAACTGCCCGGCCAGGCTCGCCCCGCCACACAGCCAGATGCCCGCGCCTGGCTGTCGCTTGAGGCCGCGGACAAGTTCCACCGGGTTCCCCGACACCACCTCCACCTCGGGGTCGGTCCGGGGCAGGGTGGAGGAGAAGACGTACTGCTGCAGGTGCGGATAGGGGCTGGTGACGCCGATCCGCAGGGCGGGCTCGTAGGTGGCGCGGCCCATCAGGATCGTGTCGAAGACCTTGTTGGGCACGTCGGCCAGGCCCAGTGCCTCGCGGGCGTGGGCGGGGATGGTCTCGGGGTACTCGCTGAGGATCGCGTCCTTCAAGTCACCGTCGAAGCCGGAGGAGTCGGTCTCCCCGTCCGGTCCGGCGATGAAGCCGTCGAGACTACAGCCGATGTAGTAGGTGAGCCGGCGCACGGGCCGCCTTTCACTTCGCTGGGTGACCGTCGGGCCGCGGGCGACCGACGAGGACAGCCCGAACCTAGGCTGCGGTCACCACCCCCGGCATCGGTCACGACGACCCAATGTGCCAGTCCGACTTGCCGGCCTTTCCGGCTGCCGTGGTCAGCCGTCGACCTGGACAGCTCCCGGATCACGGCGGCGCTCCGGACGATCCGCCCGTGCTGTGGCCACATAGGTCACCGAGCTCGTAGCGATCGTGCGGCGCGTGGGCGGTCCCGGTCTGACAGCCGCCGGCAACGGCACCGAGGGCAGGAGCGCGCCCGGACTGAGTCGCATGAACGGCACCGACCACTCCAGCCACAAAGAGCAGGGCAGCATGAATCCGCCGCTACATCGTCTAAAGACTGTCCCGTAATGGATCTTGGTGTCGATGTGGATGCTGACAGCCTTGTTAGTCCCGCCTCTCGGTTATCCGTTGAGCGCGAGGTTGTGCAGGCGGGCGATTCCGCGCATGGCGTGGTGGACGCCCTCGCCTTTGAGACGGCAGTCGCGGAGGATCTTCCAGCTCTTCATACGGGCGAAAGTGCGCTCGACGCGGGCTCGAACTCGCTTGTGGGAGTAGTTGTGTTCCTCCTTCCAGGCCCGGAAGTTCCTCACCCTTCGTCCGTCGGTGCGGGATGACGAGTCCGGTGCCCTGGTAGCCGCCGTCCGCGATGGTCATGGTGTGGCCCACGGCGCACTTGACGCCAGATTCCTCCCAGCCTCGGGAGTCGTGCCGGTTTCCGGGCAGCGGCCGGCCGACGATGACGACCAAGCGGGTGTCGGCGTCGATGACCACCTGATGAGCCGTGGAATAGCGGTAGTTCTTCGACTGCTCTGCGATCGAGCGGTCCCTGGTGGGCACCAGGGTGCCGTCGACGATGAGCACGGTGTCCTTACGGAATCGCTCTCGCGACCGAAGTGCGAGCCTCGGGCCGAGATCGTCGATGATCCGGCAGGCCGCCGACTTGGAGACACCGAACAGCGGAGCCAGTTGCCGCAGGGTCAAGTTCGTGCGCCAGTAAGCCGAGACCAAGAGGAGGCGATCCTCCAGCGACAGACCCCAGGGCCGTCCACGCCGCGGCTCCTTGGCGACTTCGCGACGCACCGCGGTCGCCAGCTTGCCGAAGCAGCGTGGCCTCAGCCCGGTGAACGGGGCTATCCAAGACGTCTCCGCTGCCGTGATCACACCACCAGCCATCCGGAGATCATTTCAATTGCCGACAGCCCGCCCCTCGGGATCCTGACCATCCGGCAGGGGGAGTAGGCGAGATGGGACTGATGCTTTTCCCGGGGGACGACGGCGTGACCAGCTCGGACGTCTCCTGGTCCTACACCGGCTTCGGGATGTTCAGGGAGTGGCTGGCCCAGACCGAGGGGTTCGCGCTCGCCGAGATGCGCGGCTTCGGCGGAGACCGCGACTGGTCCAGCGTCTCCACCATGCTGAAGCCACTCCTCAACCACCCAGATGACGACGGCCCCGACCTCACGCCCGCTCAATGCGCGGCCATGCTGCCCCGTTTGGAAGAAATCCTCGATCACGGACTGCCGGATGACAGCGACCCCGTCCTGCGACGGCGCATCGAAGACGTCGGTGAGCTGGTCACCGTCCTGCGGTCTTGCGTGGACAAGAACGTCGAACTCATCTTCGGCTGATCCGGGAACGCGGGGTGACCCATCACCGAGGGGCGGCGACGGTTCACAGTTACGGGACAGCCTTTACGCTTCAGTATTGCGGCGTGAACGCGGCAAACGGCAATACGAACACGCAGCTCTGTCACTACGACTACAACAGCGGAGAAGTGGCTACCATGCAGGGCTGGTCCATGTCTGTCCCTGGAGCCCGAACCGACGTCGCACCCATCAACATATATCCCTACGGCCCCTACCCGGACCAGTATTGGTCCGTCATCAGCGTGCTGTAGCACTACAGCGGGCCGCAGATGAGGCGGCAACTTCTACGCATCCTGCGGCTCCCCAAGAAGGAGCCGCAGGATCTTCAGCTTCGGGACCGAAGTTCCCCCCGACGCGGTTACACCAACACAGGGACATGACCGGAGACCGACCGCAGGGCGGCCAGATCCCGGAGCAGATCCGACTCATGCCAAGGCCCGATTTCGAGGTCGTCGTCCGCCGCGTCAGGGCGTTCCTCTTCGTGGATGGCCATGACTGGTCATCTTGGCGTACGGCTACGACAACGCGGCCCCTCCAGCGGCGCCGGCTGTCCCAGGGCACCCGCTCGTCGCTCAAGGTGGCTAGGGCGGCGCCTTTTGACTCCACCCGCGGCGGCTCCAACTGGCCCCAGTTCGCGGATGATTGGTGAAGATCGGGCGTCGTGCGGTGGCCCCGGAGGGTGGCTTGATTTGGGACCGCTGAAGCGGCGAGGGAACAGCGACGGCCGCGCGAGAGTGTCGGCATGATGGCCCCATGACGGATCGGACATCTCTGGAAATTGAGCTTGCTGCGTTCATGGGCGAGTACGAACGCGCCAACAACAGCCATGACATCTCACGTGTCGTGCCGTTCATTGCCGAGGACGCCGTGTACTGGTTCTCGGACGGTTCGCATCGGGGCATCGAGGAGATCCGGTCCGCGATCGAGAAGACGTTCGCGACGATCCTCGACGAGGTGTATGAGGTGTGTGAGCTGGAGTGGCCTGTGCTCACCGCTGGTGTCGCGGTGTGTCGCTATCTGTTTACCTGGACCGGTGTCGTGAACGGCGAACCTCGCTCCGGACAGGGCCGGGGCACCAACGTCATCGCGCGCCGGGACGGCGAGTTGAAGATGCTGCATGAGCATCTCAGCTCCTGATCCTTGGCAGGTGTTCACCTCAGCCCGTTGGCCTTGTTCGCCTTGGTGCGGGCGAGCCGGTAGGACTCCGTTCCGGTCTCGATCAGGGTGGCGTTGAAGGTGAGCCGGTCCACGATGGCCGCGCAGAGCCGCGGGTCGGTGAACGTCTTTGATCAGCCATCTGGGGCTGGCACTTGTTCCCTCACAAGAGTTGCCGCTGCCACCTGGCCGTATCCCGCTCCTGAGGTCCTCGTTGGTTCTCGCGGTGGCGCCCTGGTTTTCAAGGTGCTGCCTTGACCGTTCAGGTGCGGGCAAGGTGCGCTGGTGGCCGAGGCCAGACTCCAGGTCATCGCGGGCGGGCCGTCCCGCAGGAACCGCTGACCACGGACCCGTGGCAGTTTCAGACCACATGCGTCGACGCGTTCGTCGCCTCCTGGCGGGCCCGCGGGTTCAGCCCGGTGACCATCGACAACGACATCGGCCTGCTGGAGCGAACCCTCGCTGCTCTGGGCCGACCCGCGTGGGAAGTCACGCCCGAGGACATTGACAGGGTGGTCGGCGACCTCGCGGTGAAGGGCCGGTCGACGTCGACCCGGCCCGAGTATGTGCAGATCTTCAAGGGGTTCCACCGGTTCCTGCAGGCCCGCAAGGCCGCCGAGATCGAGGCAGCGTTCGGTGTCCGGCTGGTTTGCCCGGTCGATGTGTTCAACGCCTCCCGGCATGTCGGCGACGAGTCTCCGGCCCTGGTGCCGCCGCCGACACCGGAACGGGTAGAGGAGTTCTTCGACTTCATGAAGCAGCGGATCGCGACCGCGAGGAAGTACGGGCCCGCCGCCCGGGACTATGCGATGTTCCGGACCCTGTATCACGCCGGCCTCCGCTCGGAGGAGGCATCGCTGCTGGACAAGCCGGATGTGCACTGCAGCCGCGGCCCGTTCGGCAAGCTCCACGTCCGCTTCGGCAAAGGGGCTCACACCTCCGGGCCCCGGCCCCGCTGGGTGCCCATGATCGACGGCCTGGACCTGGTGCTGCGATGGTTCCTGGACGACGTGCGCCCCAAGTTCCCCGATTCTCCTGTGCTGTTCGCCGACGAGTCCGACGGAACCCTGCATCGCGGAACGATCCGCAACCGGCTGCGCTATCTCATGGAGCTCGACGGGCGGCCGGCCTCGGAACGGTTCAGCCCGCATGCCCTGCGGAGGGCCTGCGCGACCCACAACTACGAACACGACGTCGACCTGGTGGCCATCCAGCAGATGCTCGGTCACTGGACGGTCAGCTCGACCATGCGTTATGTCCGGCCCTCCGCGACGTTCATCGAGGACGCCTATCAGCGGGCGGTCGCCGGAACTCTGGCCGAGCTGACCGGGAAGGACACCACGGCATGAAGATCCGATGGCGGCTGCGGATGGCCGCCGCCCAGCGGGAGGTGTGGACCGGGACCGAACTGCGAAAACTGCTGGCCGAGAAGGCCGGCCTGGAGCTCTCCTCGGCATCAGTGTCCGCGCTGTTCACCAAGGAGCCCTCGCAGGTGAAGATGGCCACCCTGGCCGCGTTGTGCACCGCGCTGGAGTGCACCCCCAACGACCTGATCGAGATCGACACCACCCCCGTCGAGCGGCCTGTGACTCCGCCCCGGCCCGTCGCCGACGTCCCGAAGGCCGTCGGTTCCGCCCGGGCCCGGTCGATGCCGCCTCTGTGACCTGCGGACCTCTCCATGAGCAAGAAACAGCGGGACTGCGTGACCTGCGGCGGGCGGTCGGCTATCGCGACCGCTGGCACTGCTGCCGGTGCTGGCGCCGGATGACAGAAGAGGCAGCGAGGGCGGTATGTCCGTCCTGTGGCAAGGACTGGCAGTAAAGGCTCTCGATGCCGAAGTGCGACTTGAACGCGATCCACCGGTCGGCCTCCACTCTGGCCCGGCTGAGCCCCAGCACTCGTACGACGGCGGCCTTGAGGTTGTCGTTGCGGACCTTGCTCCGCGGGATGCCGCCCAGCGCCCGCAGCGCGTGGACGTGGCCTTCGAAGAAGGCTTCCTGGCCGCAGGAGGCGAACACCCGGTGGACGGCTGGGTGGCTCCTGGATGGCCGTGCATCGAGTTGTTGTATGTGGACGCGGTGTACGAACGTCGTCGGCGTCCGCTGTGGGACTGTGCGACAGGCCGGTTCGAGGATGTCGTTCCGGTACGCACGTTTCGCCGGTCGCGCGGCGAGCGTCACTTCCCGGGCTGGTACTGGGCGGCTACGACCGGGCGGCAGGTCGGCTTCGAGTCGTGGCTGGTCGATGGAGCGGGTGCTTCTGCCTCACCTGGGATCGCGGGGATCCAGATGCTTCGCCAGGAAGGAGATCTCCGCTGCGACGGCCTGTTCGTGCGACTCGAGGAACGGGGCGTAATGGCGGCCCGTCAGGTGAACCACTTCGGACTGAGGCGCGTTCCGGGCTGCCCGGACGGCGGGATCGGTGAGCACGCTCTGGTCCTGGTCGCATACGACGACCAGCAGGGGGCAGCGGATCCGGGAGGCATGGCGGCCGGGCCGGTACCCGCCCATCTGCAGGGCGATCCGTGCGGCGACCGTCTGCTCCCAGTTCGCGTGGCGGCGGTCGGGATCGAGGGCCCGGTCGCCGTCCATGGCATCGGGCGTAGTGAGCAAGGCGACCGCGCCGCGCGGTCCTGCGGTCGGGACCAGCAGCGGCGGCCGTCCGGTGAGGCCACCGAACGAGTCCGCAACGCCCCGCCCGAACAGACGTAGCGCCGCGAGGGGTGTCATGGAGCGCAGCGCGTGGGGAGCGACTGCGGAGCCGTCGACCAGCGGGGTCTGTGCGATCGCGCAGGCCAGTCGCGGGTGGTCGGCCGCGACACGGAAGATGTGGCCGCCCGCGAGCGAGAAGCCCCAGACCGAGACCCTGTCCGGGTCGACGTCCGGCAGACCGGTCGCGCACTCGATCGCGGCGTGCCAGTCGGCGACCTGCTCGTCGAAGCGGACGATCTGGCGCGGGGCGCCTCCGCTCTCCCCGAACCGTCGGTGATCGAAGGCCAGGACCGCGAAACCGGCATCGTTGAACCGCGCGGCGAACAGGTCCGAGGCCGGCTCCTTCGTCACCGAGGTTCCGCCGGCCATGATCACGCAGCCGCCGTTGGTCCCTGGATAGTGCCAGGCGGCACACGAGGTGTCACCGCTGGCGAAGCGTACTTTCTCCCGTTGCTTGAACGCGGGCACATGGACCTCCATGGTGAATCGTCGTGTCGTGGTGCTCTGGAAACGCGGGCCTGCGGCGTCGTCGCGCCGCAGGCCCCCTTCGCTGGCCGTCGGTGGCGGCCCAGGAGGGGCCGATGGTCAGCCGATCAGGCCGGGGGGCCAGATGCACGGGCCGAGGATCATCGGGTGCTCCTTCCGTGGCTCGGGTCCGCCGACGCTGACGCGTGCCAGGGACAGGGGCGGAGTGGATGTCATCCATGCTTGGGGCGCAATCCCCGAAATGGGCTCCGCACGGCGACGGAATGAGCGAAACTCTCCTTTATGGCGCGCGCATCGGCGGGTTCCGTACTGAGCCTCATGGATCAGCGGCTGGTGGCGGCGCTGCAGTGGGACGGCCGCCTCACCGCGGAGCGGGCGGCCCATGTGCTGGGGCTCAGCCCCGCCACCGTGCGCCGCCGCCTGCACGCGCTCGGCGCCGACGGCACCGTGCGCGTGGTGATCTCACCGGTCGCGCGACCGCGGGGCGGTGGCGCGGCCGGGGCCCTGTTCCTGCGCATCCGGGTCCTGCGGGGAAAGCTCGACACGATCGTGGCCGCGCTCGCGGCGCGCGAGGACATCCCGTTCGTCGACGTCACCACCGCGGGTGACGAGATCTTCGCGGTTGCCCGCACCGAGCCTGGTTCACGCGACCCGTTGGTTTTCCGGCAACTGCCTTCCACTCAGGCGGTGATGTCTCTGGAGAGCGCCACGATCCTGCACGTCTTCCGGCTCACCTCCGAGTGGCGCCACCAGGTGCTGACCGGGCCCGAACGCGCGGAGCTGAGACCAGCCGAGCCGGTTCCCGGGGCGCCCCCTTCGAGTTCTCCGGGCCCCTACGGCGTGGATGCCGATGCCCTGGAACAGTCCCTCATCGACGCCCTCACCCCCGACGCGCGCCTGACAGCGGCAGCCCTGGCTGCCCGAACGGGCCACCCGGAGAGCACGGTGCGCCGCCGCCTCGCCCAACTGGCCGCCCAGGGCCGTCTGATCACCCAGGTCCTGGTCGATCCGCACCGTCTCGGGCTGCCCATCGAGGCCAAGCTCCTGCTGCACGTGACCCCCGACCATCTGGCCGTTGCCGGGCAGGCGCTGGCCGACCACCCCTCGGTGCACGGAGCGTTCGCGACGTCGGGACCTTCGAACCTGCACGCGGCCGCGTACTTCCCGGACCTGACAGCCCTTTACGGCTTCCTCTCCCGCGACCTGGTCGGCCTGGGCATCACTCATGTCGAGACGGCCATCGTCAGCCGCGCCGCCAAACGCACTCCCGCGCCGGTCCAGCCGGCACCAGGTGGCCAGGGACGGGTGAACGCCGCGTCGAAGAGCTGCAACTGACAACTGCGGAACGTAACCGCTGATCGTGAGCATCAGGGTTTGCTAGGACGAAGACAGGGGCCAAGTCGAAAGAGACGGGAAACATTGCGCTGCGTAGTCAGGGCACGGGACTTGTGCCAGACCCTTGAGTTGGCCCCATTTTTCCGGTTTGAAGCGGCTCCACTCGGAGATCGGTTGGGCGGAGATTCGGGCTTGAAGTGGCCCCGGCTTCCGGGCCAGGTCGGCCCCGGCTCATAGCCGGCTCATCGCAGCAGAGGGTGTAGTCGGGGTCTGTCGGTTCTCGAGGCGGAGCTGCTCCCGCACCCTGGCAGGTCCAGGGGCCCATGCCCGGGGCGGACAGCCTACGCTGAAGGCCCCGCAGGAGGTCCCGGTGCCGCCCTTTGCTCTGCCCGCCCCACTTGCTCTGGCCCGCGCAGTCACGGTCGTTCCCGAGACGCTCGGCTGGGCGCTCGAGCCGAAATTATGGACAGGGTTTAATCCTGTCCATTGTCCGAGACCGGGTTCTCCCGCGTGGAAGGTTCCGCGCGCAGCTACGGGTCTGGTTCTCTTCGCCCTGGTTCGCACATCCGCGCGCTGTTGAAACAGCGCGACCACGTCAACCGTCACCGGCAGTGGGCCGGAGTCACTGAAGTAGCTGAGCTGTTATGCGCCGGTCGTCGAGCCGGGGCGGACGATCATCAGGATCACCACGATCAGCCAGGTGAGGGCGAACAGGCCGGTGATCATCGACAGGCGAGGCAGCCGGAGTGTCAGTGACTGTGCGGAGGGCGACGCCTGTTCGGGCTTGTCGAGCAGCGGGGCAGCAGGAGTGTGGCCGGAGAGGCAAGCGCCCCGGTTACCGCTGACAGTGCTTCGGCGGTGGCTCGGGCACCCCGGTGAAGTGTCGGTATTCGAGAGTTGCAGTATTCGCCTGTGGAGTGGGCAGGCACGGCCGTTCATCCGCGCAGTGTTGTCACATCCTCCGCCTAAGATTCAGCCGCCCAGTTCATGGGCTGCCAGGGCGGTGCCTTCGATGCGGGCGCGGATCTTGGCGAAGGCGGTGTCCCGGGAGGTGGAGGTGTCGTCGGCGAAGGGGGAGAAGCCACAGTCGTCGCAGGTGCCCAGGCGGTCGACGGGCACGTGACGGGCAGCGGCCAGGACGCGGTCGCGGACCAGTTCGGGGGGCTCGACGCGGGGATCGATCGGGTCGGTGACGCCGATGAAGGCGCGGGCCTGGTCGGGAAGGTGATCGGCGAGGACGGCGAGGACCTTGTCCGGGTCGGGCTCGCTGGCGAGCTGCACGTAGAAGGCGCCGGCCTTGAGCCGGAGCAAGACGGGCAGCAGGGCCGTGTAGTCCACGTCAAGGCTGTGCGTGGAGTCCTGGTCACCGCCGGGGCAGGTGTGTACGCCGATCCTGGCCTGCTCGGCGGCGGAGAAGCGTTCCAGGACCCGGTTGTTGAGCGCGATGAACTGCTCCAGCAGTCCGCCGCCCGGGTCGAGCTTCAGTGCCAGGCGGGCCTCGGTGAAGTCCAGCTGGACGCAGTGCGCGCCGGCATCCAAGCACCGTCGGATGTCGGTCTCGGCCCCACTGGTGAGGTCGTCGAGGAAGGCATCGCGGGGATATCCGTCGATGCCTTCGGGTGGATAGAGGAGGCTGAGAGCCGAGGGCGCGATGACGGCCTGCTTCACCGGTACGGTCGCGTACCGCAGGGCCGTGCGGAGGTAGCCGTCGGCGTGGACGCCGTAGCGCAGCGGCCCGGCCGTCAGGCGGGGTAGCTGTCGCTGGTGTCCATCGGCGAAGGGAATGACGACGCCGTCGGGTGACAGCCGGTCCAGGCCGGACAGGGGATAGGTGGCGAAGCTGGGTTTGGCCTGTTCGCCGTCGGTGACGACCGGGGAGCCGATGTCCTCCAGGCATCGAATGGTGTCGGCGACCGCGCGGTCCTGGGCAACTGCGAGTTCCTCGTTGCCGATCCGGCCCGCGGCATGGTCTGCCACGGCTACGAGGAGCTCGGCGGGCCGGGGAATGCTGCCGATGGGTTCGGTGGGAATCCCTGCCATGGCCGGGGTCACGCTCCGATCTCCAGCAGCGCCTCACCGGTGCTTCCCGTCAGCCCGGACAAGAGGCACTCCGTGGGCAGCTTGCCGGGGAGCGCGGGCACGGTCCGATGTGCCGCCAGCCCTTCGCCGCGGCCCTCGACAACCCGGCCCGACAGCCTGACGACGAGGACGCCGGCGACGCGGATGCTGGTGCCGCTGTCGTAGGAGATCAACGACCTTTTGCCGTCGGCATAGCGGACGACTTCCTTGAGGCGGGGGCTGTCTACCGTGATGCAGGACGCTGAGGGCGACTCTCCTTCCAGGTAGCCGGTGGCCGACACCGTCCGGCCGGGAGCGACCGCGCATCCGTAACTGGCGCGTGTGCGAACGCGGGTCGGGCGGGGCAGCAGAGTCAATGGCGGGTCGTACATGCTGGTGCTGGAACCCATGCACAGGACACTCTCTCTGTGCTCGGGCACATGGGCCTGGCTCGCCGGAGCCCACACCACCGACGAGCCCACCAGGGCCAAGGAACTCAGCGCCACTGCCGCGCCACCTCTACCGAACATCCACCCTCCAGCGAATCCGCTCTGCCAACAGGCCGTGACTACCCCGGGCCACTCCTGCCACCCAGGCGCGTTGCCGCACACCACCCGCGTACGACCCGCACTTTGCGCGGGACGCACCCCGCGCACACCCAATGGGTGCCTTGAGCCTGATGTTGAGGGGTAAGCCGAACCGGAACACAGCACTCACACCGAACGTCGCCGTCAGAAGGGATCCCGATGGACCAGGCAGCCGCGCAGAGACTCGTCTTCGCCATGCTGGACGCGGACGGAGACGGAGTCGTCTCCAGGGACGAATACATGGCACGCACCAGGAACGTGGCGCTGGCGACGGGGCGCAAGGAGGACGACCCGCTCGTCGTCACCGCACGCACACTCGGCGAGCGGGCGTGGGCATCGATGGACGCCTGTGGCGACGGAGGGATGACCTTCGACGAATACGCGGCCTGGGCGGGCGCCGAGGCGTTCGACACCGTCTGCGCGCCCGTCCTCGGCGCCCTCTTCGACCTCGCCGACACCGATCAGGACGGCGCCCTCGACGGGCCCGAGTTCACAGCCCTGCGCACAGCACTGAACAACCCGGCCACCAACGCCGAAGCAGCGTTCAAGGCCCTGGACGCCGATGGCGACGGACGCATCAACCGCGACGACTACATTGCGTCGATCCGCGCTCATGTCACCGGCGAAGGCTCTTCCATGGGCACGGCGCTGTACAGCAGGCCGCTCTCGGACACCCCAGCGTAGTGATAGACGGGTCCGTACGGTCTGGACAGGCCTTCCTCGTCCGTCGCCATGCGTCAGCGTGAGGGTGGAAACGGCTCAGTTCAGCAGACGTGAAGGGGGCCTTCGTTTGATCCTGTACTCCGTCACAGAGGCAGGGGAACAGCGCGAAGGCCGTGGTTTCACTGGCGAAGCTTGTCGAAGGCTTTCTTCCCGGCCGGAGTCAGGGCGGTGGCGTGGTGCTCGTCCTTGCCGACGTCCAGGCCCAGATACACGTCGACGGTCTCGTCCTCGGTCCACGCGATCCTTGCTCCTGAGCTCCGAACCGTCCCGGCCTGCCTGCGGCATCAGCGTGCCAGCATCCACCTTACGGAGAGCTGCCTCTCCCGGTACGGGGTCGGCGCCCATGCCCCTGATCAGCGGTCTGCCGATGCCCCCATGCCCGGTGACAGCACCCTTTCGATCATCACTGACTGGGGACCAGAATCTCCCTGGACGCAACCACGACCACCTGCGGCGATGGTTGCGAAAGCATGGGATCACCCATCGCATTGCCCGCAAGGGAGGTCCTCTCAGGGGCTGGGCCGCCACCGCTGGACCATCGAACGCACCATGGCGTGGTTGGCCGGCTCCAGACGATTCCACCGCCGCTACGAGCGCAAAGCGGACCACTTCATGCCTTCGCCAGCATCGCCTGCACCCCTATCTGCTACCGGTGAGTTGCCAGGTGGCGGGAAACGAAGTCGCGCCAGAGGGTTGTGGCAACGGGCTTTGTATCCGTGTGCGCACCGGTGTAGCCGATCAGCTGCTTGTCCGGTGCTCCCAGTGCGTCGAAGAGGGCCAACTGACCGTCCCTGGGGAAGATCTCGTCGTGCCATTGGATGTGAAACAGGGTCGGTGCGGTGATCCGTCGGGCGTCTGTCGCGATGCGTTCTGGCGCTTCCATGCCTTTGGCTAGGGCTGGTCCTTGCCAGAGGCCGAACTTGCCGAGTACTGCGCAGCGGAGCCGACCACTCAGGGCGGCTGCCAAGGGGATACCGAACCGCGTACCCATGGACATTCCCAGGTAAGCGAGGTTGTCGGCGTCCACGAGCCCCAAGGTCGACAGCGCATTCACCGTCGCCTGCCAGTCGTCCGCCATGCGATCGAGGACGACGTCGATCCCTTCTTCTGCGATGCGGGCCTGGTACTCCGAGGCAGGGAGCGGACTGGGCACTCGATCGCCATGGTGCGGTCCATCGATCGCAAGTGAAGCAAGGCCGGCGAAGGACGCAAACCAGCAGGCCAGGCTAGCGATGCGCGCGCTTCGCTTGTGCCCGCTGCCCCCATGGCCCAGCAGGACGAGACGAGGCGGTGAAGAAATATGGGAAGGCGGTAGCCAGAGAACGCCCGGAACCGTGCTGGCTCCTCGCGCCACACGAAAACCCAGTTCAAGGGTGCCACCATCCAAGGTGCGGCGATCAGTCCACTCGATTGCCTCATCCACGACGTCATCCAATCAGGCGCCTGCCGTGACCTGGGAGCGGCCGGAGCACGTCACAGACTGCTGCCGCCTCAGCATCCCCTGCACCCTATTTGCCACTGCGGACTTCTCTGAACTAGTGCCGCATCAGGCAACGTTCGCCCCGTCGGTGTGGTGACCCCTACCCGGCGGGATGGAGGTATTGGTGACGACGAGGGTTGTTGGCTGGAGCGGATCGTGCGCAGGGGCAGCGGGTCGGAGGTGATCTGGCGGCGGGCGCAGATTGTGCTGCTCGGCGATGCCGGTCGCGACGATCGCGGCGCCGACCTTCGCCAGCGCCGCGTATCGGGGAATGCCGCATCCCGGCCAGGCGGGCTACTCGAGGATGGAGACAGCCGTTTTCAACTCGCCGAACACCTCTCGCGCGTACTCGACAAGAGTCCGCGGATCCGCCGACGACGTCCACCGGTCGAACGCACCGTAGAACGCACGCGCGCCCAGTTCGGCCGCGAGATCGGCGACAAGGTCCGAGATGCCGCGCGCGCGGAGCGCCTGCGCCATCGCGTCGGAGAGTGCCGCCCGCTTGGAGGCGGAGCGTTCCTGCAGCTCCGCGCTGTTCGCGATGACCGCTCGAAGCCGCCGCGCGACGTCACGCCGGTCCTCCGTGAACACGGATGCGAGTGCGTCCACCGCCAGGCCGGTCATCTCCAGAGGCGTGGCCGATTCCGGCGCCTCGGCGATCGCCTCGGCGGCGACCCGACCGTGGATCTCTTGCCCGGCGAACAGCACCTCGCGCTTGTCGGTGAAGTGCCGGAAGAACGTGGTCTTGGTCAGCCCTCCGGCCCGCTCGGCGATCTCGTTGACCGTCGTCGCCTCGTATCCCTGCTCCGCGAACAGGTCGACCGCGGCGCGGACCAGCCGTTGCCGTGCGTTCGGTTCCCATCGAGCCATGGGGACAATCATAGGTGATGTGACTTGGTAACATCACCGTGCTACGGTGATGTTACCAAGTCACATCACTGCCTCGACCCGAGGAGATCCTCATGCGCGTCTTCGTCACCGGGGCCAGCGGCCACATCGGCTCCGCCGTCGTTCCCGAGCTCATCCATGCAGGTCACGACGTCGTCGGCCTCGCCCGTTCCGACCAGGCGGCCGCCACCGTCAGGGCGATGGGCGCCGAGGCCCGCCACGGGAACCTGAACGACCTGGACGGCCTGCGCGAGGCTGCGCGCAACGCCGACGCGGTCGTCCACCTCGGCTTCCAGCACGAGGGCATCGCGTCCGGCCGCTTCGCCGAGGTCGCCGCGCAGGACGAAGAGGTCGTCCACGCGATCTGCGGCGAACTCGTCGACACCGGCAAGGCCTTCCTCGGCATCGGCATGGGCCGCGTCGAGGACCTCGTGAACCACCGCAATCCCCGCGCCAAGGTCGCACTCGCCGTCCACGGGTACACCGAGCGCGGCGTGCGCACCGTCCTGGTCGCGGTCCCGAACGTCACGCACAGCGAGCGGGACCGGAACGGGTTCATCCCCCAGTACGTCCGGATCGCCCGCCAGGCCGGCGTTGCCGGCTACATCGGTGACGGCGCCAACACCTGGGCTGCGGGCCACACCCTCGACGTCGCCCGCGTCTGGGCGCTCGCGGTGGAGAAGGCCCCGACCGGCTCCCACGTCACCGGCGCCACCGAGGCCGGCGTCCCGGTCCGCACCATCGCCGAGTCCGTCGCCCGCCACTTGGGCATCGAGGCGGTCAGCATGTCGGCGGAGCAAGCAGCCGAGCACTTCAAGGCCTTCCCCTTCATCGGCATCGACGTCAAGATGCCGAACGAGGAAACCCGCGAACTGCTCGGCTGGGAGCCGACCCACCCCACTCTGCTCGCCGACCTCGACGCAGGCTTTTACTTCAATCGCTGAGCCTCCACGAGGCCAGGACTGTGTTCTGATGTCGCATCAGGCAACGTTTCCCCTGGCGACGACCTGTGGTAGCCGGGTGTCGTCAGCGTGCTTGTTGCGCCAGATGATGTAGCGGCGGATCATGCTGGCCTGCTCTTTGTGGCTGGCGTGGTCCGTCCCGTCGAGGGCGAAGTAGCGCAGGGCGGCGAACTGGGCTTCTATGCGGTTCAACCATGAGCTGTTGGTGGGCGTGTAGGCGAACTCGACGTTGTTCGCGTCGGCCCAGTCGCCGACCCTGGTGTCCTTCGCTGTGCTCAGGTCGGTGAGAAGTTGTCGAGCATGATCGCGATGCGAGTCCTAGGCGGGTGGAAGCTGCGCAGATAGCGGCAGAACTCCAGGAACCTGGTGCGGTGCTTCCTCGGCTTGACGTGGCCGTAGAGCTGGTCCTTGCCCAGGTCGTACGCGGCGAACAGGTGCCGGACGCCGTGCGGGCGGGTGTAGGTCGCCCGGCGGCGTCGGCGTGGTTCGCGGTCGGGGTCCTTATATCTGCCGCCGCGTTCGGCCCACTGACGGCCGGGGTGCGGCATCAGGTTGAGCGGACCGAACTCGTCCATGCAGAAGACCACTTCGGGCTCGCCGTCCTCGGGTATGACCTCGCCGTCGGCGATCGCGTAGAGGTGCTCGACCCGGGCCTTCTTGGCTGCGTAGTCCGGATCGCGGGAGGTCTTCCAGGTCTTCAGGCGTTGATAAGGAGACGCCTTCCTCGCGGAGCAGGATGCGCAGGCCCTCGTGGCTGATGTCGTCGACCACCCCCTCGACAACCAGGAAGTCCGCCGGCTTGGTCAGGCTCCAGGTGGAGAACGGCTGGTCGTGCTCGGTCGGCTTCGACTTCGCGATCTTCTTGATCTCGAGCAGCTCGGGCAGCGTGAAGGTCTTCGGCCGGCCGCCTTTGTACTTCGGGCACAACGAGGCGAAGCCGTCCGTGTTGAAGTTGTGGATCACATCCCTCACCCGGTCCGCGCTGGTGAACGACACCTCGGCGATCTTCGCCACCGGCATGCCCTGCGCGGACAGCAGGACCATCTGGGCCCGCCGCCATGTCACCACTGACCCGGTGCCTGCTGCGGATGATCCGCAGCAGGCGCTGTCCCTCGTCATCGTCGATGTGTCGAACCTGAACTCTGTCGGCCACGCCGACCAGTTTCAGTGAACGCGCCGATCGGGATCCGGTTCCCGATCGGCGCGTCGCGGACTGCATGCGGCGGTATCAGCCGAGGTGCCGGGCGAAGAACCTCAGCGTGCTCTCCAGCTCGAATGTCGGGATCTCCCCGTGCTTGCCGGGGTTGGCGTGCAACGTTTTCTCGGCCGAGGCCAAGGCGTCGAACAGCGCCAAGCTCTGAACCCGCGGCACCCGCTCATCGTCCCACTGCACCAAGAACTCCACTGGGACGGTGATCCGCGCGGCGGCCTCGGCCGACGCCAGCACTCCGCCCAAGCCCAGTACCGCCGCGCGGACCCGCGGTTCGGCAGCGACGAAGGGAACACCGAGTCCGCATCCCAGCGAGACCCCCCAGTAGCCCACTGGGCCGGCGCCTACGTGCTCGAGTTGCTGGACCGCGTCCAGGACCGCCCGCCATTCCGGCACGGTCTGGCGGGCCACGAGCGCCTGGAAGCCGGCGATCAGCGGGGCCAACTCTTCACCGGCTTCCACGCGAGCCTGGTTCTCAGCTGCGATCCGGTCGTACTCCTCAACCTTCGGCCGGTCGCCATGGGCGGGAACATCGACCGCAACGACCGCGAAACCGCATTCGGTCACGAAGCTGCGTGCACGAGCCAGGACGTCAGGGGCCTTCTTGTGCTGACCGCCACCGTGTCCCATCAAGACGAGCGGACGAGTGGCGACGGCACCTTCTGGCGTCCACAACACGCCAGGAATGTCGCCGAGGGTGAAGAGCTGTTCGCGGACGCCGTCGGACGACGTCTCAGATATGAAACGCATAGCGGTTCATGCCTTTCGGGATGCCTCTGCGGGCGCTCCCCAGGCCATGCGAGGGAGGGAGGCCCGACCAGTCAAAGCGTTGATCGGTCTCACCTCCTCAGTTCGCGGCAATGCACGGCGGCAGGACCGTAGCACGAAGCACTCCACCCTGGCCCGGGCAGGGATGCCGTCAGGGCGAACGTTGTCTGATGTGGCACTAGGTGTGGCGCTGTCCGGTGTCTGCTCCGGTGGAGCGGCATGCCAGTGTCCAAAGATTGGTGCTCTGCTGGTCTGTCTCTCTCCATCTGCTGGTCTGCCGCTATACAGAGGGTTTCTAGGGTCGTTGACGTCCCCCGGAGAGTCGGTCTTGGTTCTCCGAACTCTGCCCCGTTGTGCCCTGCTCGCCGCTCCCGTTGCCGTGCTGGCGTTCGCGCTGGTGGCCTGTGGCGGATCCGGCTCCGACTCGAAGGCCGCGGATACCCAGCAGCAGGCCCAGAGTGCTGGCGACGCCCCAGCCCAGGCGGCCCGCCCCGATGGGCTCGATCTGTCCCGTCCACCCTGGCCAGTCGTCCAGCACCATCCGCAAGAACGCCCCGGTCACCTACCAGATGGTCCGCGCCTACATCGCCACCCTGCGCGCCACACCGGCGACAGCGCCGCCTCCGCCTCCAACGGTGCGGCAGGTCACCGGCTGTCTCACCCGTCACCCCGCAAGCCTGAGTGAGCAAGAACGAGCCATGCTGACCCCCGCTGCCCCGAACTCGATGCTGCTGCCGCACATGTCCGCGACTTCGGCGAGATCCTCACCAATCGACTCGGCTCCACGCTCCCCACATGGATCGACGCCGTCGAGGCCAGCGAACTGCCCGGCCTCACTGGCTTCGCCCTCCACCTGCTCAGGGACCTCGACGCGGTGACCGCCGGCCTCACCCTGCACTGGAGCTCAGGCGGCACCGAAGGCGCCGTGAACCGCATCAAGAAGATCAAAAGGCAGCTCTACGGACGAGCCGGATTCGCACTGCTCCGCAAGTTGATTCTGCTTCAGTGACCGCCGCGACACGTTATCCAGCGCAGAGCAGCCGTCGCGGCATTCGTCACCCCTGGGGCGTGGCGCGTCTCGACCAGCCGCGCTTCTCGCCCTCGTCGATGAGGCGTAGCCCAGCCCTCCACAGGGAAGCGGATGCCTCCCCGATCACTGCCTTGCGGGCCCGGACATCATCAGCGGTGACGCCCGGAGTACGCCACGTACCGCCGCGCGCCATCCAGTTGAGAAGCAGTGGCTGCAGCCGGTCCATCGCCTTGGCGAATCTGGCTTCGGCAGTGCGGCGTTCCTCGAATTCGTCCCACAGAAGCCGCAGGTGCCGAGCCTGATCCGCCGGAAGCAAGCTGAAGAGCTTGTCGGCAGCCGCCACTTCCCGTTCGCGCTGATCGCTCCCCGCAGCACTGTCGTACAGGGGGGTGTCACCGGCGTAGATCTCCACCAGATCGTGCAGAAGGACAAGCTGAATGGTGTGCCCCACGTCGATGGGTTGGTCGGAGTGTTCGGCCAGGATCACCACCATCATCGCCAGGTGCCACGAGTGCTCCGCGTCGTTCTCACGGCGGTCCGCCGCCGCGAGGGGAGACTGACGGAGGATGGTTTTGAGCTGGTCGATCTCAACGAGAAAGGTGAATTGGGCATGCAGCCGATCATCAAGGCCGTCGGGGAAGGGTGTCTTCTCGGCAAGTAGACCGCGGTGCTCATCACTCATGGGCTCATCGTGGCATGCACTGTCCGGCTCGCAGAGTGAATCTTGGCCACAGCAACCAGACGAACACCGCTTCACACGACGATCTGCTTGGGTAACCCTCCGCCATCGTTCCCCAAGATCTGTGTCAGAGCCCGAAACTCGTGAACACAACCCGGCCGCAGATCTGGGTGCCTCCCAGGTCCGTGAACAACTGGGGGCTTTCAGGGTGGCCCCCGGACGGGTGGCGGCGGGACCGTAGGCAGCAGTCAGGGATCCCGTGCCGTTGAGAGAGGTGTCTAGATCTCAACGCTCCGGATCAGGAGCCCTGTTGGTCCCGTATCCTGCCGCATTCGAACCTGCCGCACGCACTGCTGGACCGGGTGACCATGCTGATCGTCGCCCGTGAGGGCGAATGACACTGCAAACTCCGGCTGTCCGAGCATGCGGTGATCGCTCTCGCGCACCTGCGGCACGACCCCCTGGCTCAACTCGCCGCGGGTTTCCGTATCTCCCTCGGCGGCGCCCACGCGTACGTCACCCCGGCACTGAAAGTGATCCGGAACCAGTTTTCAGCCGTCGCCGACATTCGCTGAGATCCCGTCGAGTCGGCATCCGCCGGGGGAGTGGTGGCACAGCCCGCGCCCTGTGAGCTGCCTCACCCGGCGCTGTCTGCCTACGGTCCGAACTGCCTGGCCAGCGCTGGCTTTTCGCACTCGGGGCGTGTGCGATGGCCGGATACGTCAATGATCTGTCATTGCAGCCAGTCCGTGGGTCGATACAGGCTGTGATCGTGTTTGAGCGACGTGTTGTGGTGGTGATGTACGCGGACGCAATGGCGCTGGACATCACCGGACCCATTGAAGTGTTCGATACCGCCAACCGGTTTCTCGCCCCGGCGGGAGCCCCCTACCGGATCGACTTCGTCTCCGCCGAAGCACCACTGGTGCGGATGAGCTCCGGAATGATGGTGGGGGCCTCGCCGCTGGAGGCGGGGGAGGGCCCGATCGACACGCTCCTCGTGCCGGGCGGGTGGGGCCTCAACAGTGCGCTCCAGGAAACGGCGTTGGTTTCTTGGATCCGTCAGGCAGCGGCCCGGTCCCGCAGGGTTGCCTCCGTATGCGGCGGTTCTTTTCTGCTCGCCGAGGCCGGCCTCCTCGACGGCAGACGCGCGACCACGCACTGGGCGTACAGCGACGCGCTGGCCCACCGCTATCCGGACGTGACGGTGGACGCCGAGCCGATCTTCGTGTGGGACGGCCCCTTTGTGACCTCGGCGGGTGTGTCGACGGGGATCGACATGGCGCTGGCTCTGGTGGAGGCCGATCACGGTGCGGCGCTCGCGCTGCAGACGGCACGGTATCTGGTGCTGTTCCTCAAGCGGCACGGAGGACAGGCGCAGTTCAGCGCCGTCCTCGACGCCCAGTTGGCCGACCATCCGCCGATCCGGGCTGCGCAGGAGTGGATTCTGGAGAATCTGCACAACCCCTTACCGGTCGCCGAGATCGCCCGGCGAGCCAACATGAGCCTGCGTAACTTTGCCCGCGTTTTCCGGCGTGAGGCGGGCACGACCCCCGGCCAGTACATCGAGCGAACGCGTATAGCCCGCGCCCGTGAGCTGCTGGAAACCACTGATCTGACGATCTGTCAGGTAGCGCGCCGCTGCGGATTCGGCGCCACCGAGACCTTCTTCCGCTCCTTCGGGCGAAACCTCGGACTCACCCCGAAGGAATACCGGCACCGCTTTCAGCTCATCTCGCCCTCCGGCTTCATCGACCCGCACCACGAGACGGACAGGAGCCCTGTATGACCACGACCGCGGACTTACCCGAGGCAGGAACGGTACGCCTGGTGGACTATCTGGTGGGGGAGCTCGCCCGGGCCGGCGCCACCCACGTGTTCGGGGTCGGTGGCGCGAACATCGAGGACCTGTACGACGCACTTCACCGCGCCGGTACCGTCCGCGGCGTCGTCGCCAAACACGAGTTCTCCGCCGTCACGATGGCTGACGGATGCGCCCGTACCACCAGGCGCATCGGCGTCGTTGCCGCCACCTCGGGTGGTGGTGCCTTGAATCTCCTGCCTGGCCTGGCCGAGGCGTACGCGTCCCGGGTACCCGTGCTGGCCCTGGTGGGGCAGCCGCCGACCGGCCAGGAGGGCCACGGGGCGTTCCAGGACACCAGCGGCAAGGCGGGCTCCTTCGATGCCCGGGAGGTCTTCGCACCTGTCTCCCGGTTCTGCGCGCGGGTCGATGACGCGGACTCGCTCACGGAGTTGCTGCCCCGGGCCGTGGCGGCGGCACAGACTGATCCGCGAGGCCCGGCGGTCCTGCTGCTGCCCAAGGACGTGCAGCAGGCACGGATCCAGTTGCCCGGCCGCGGCGCGGCACAGACGCCGAGCATGCCGACGTCGCAGCCGACGGCATCGACTGTGCTGCTCGACACGGTGGCCGTCACCGCCGTGGCGGACACCCTTCGGCGGGCCGACCGCGTCCTCGTCATCGCCGGTGAAGGCGTCGCCGCCACGGACGCGCGTGCGCAGGTGGCCGAACTGGCCCGGCGCTTGGGCGCGTGGGTCGCGGTCACCCCCGACGCCAAGGACGTCTTCGACAACAGCGATTCCCGATTCGCAGGTGTGGCCGGCGTGATGGGCCATGCCAACGTCGAAGACTGTCTGCGGCGGGCGGACGTGTGCCTGTTGGTCGGCACCCGGCTGCCGGTCCTGGCACGCGGGGGCCTTGAACGGGCCCTGGCCGCCACCGAAGTCGTATGCCTGGATCCCGAACCACCGTTCGTGCCGGGCACCGCACTGATCGGACATCTGCCGGACACGCTGCGCGCGGTGACCGACCGGCTCCCGCCACGTTCACGCGCCTGCCCTCGGCACGCCGGCCCGCTTCCCACGCTCGTACCGGGCCCGGATGCACAGGCGCGAGGCCGAACCATCCCCTACGCTCAGGCGGTCGCCGCGGTGGAGGCGGCACTCCCGCACGATGCGCATGTCTTCGTGGACGCCGGCAACGCGGGGGCCAGTGCGGTGCATCTGCTCCCGGCACCGCGCCACGGCCGCTTCGTGCTGGCGGTCGGCATGGGAGGCATGGGCTACACCTTCGGTGCCGCAATCGGCGCCGCGCTCGCCACCGGCCGACGCACCTATGTACTCGCCGGGGACGGGGCCTTCTTCATGCACGGGATGGAAGTGCACACGGCAGTGGAGTACGCCGCACCCGTGACCTTCGTCGTCTTCAACAACAACGCCCACGCCATGTGCGCGGTGCGTGAGGAGTACCTCCAGGGCGGCGTCCGCAGCGACGACCTCTTCTCCCGGACCGACCTCGCCGCCGGCATGGCCGCGGCCTTCCCGTCCCTGGAGGTCACAGGAGCCGACGACGCTGCGCACCTGCGCCGTGCTCTGCTGCGCAGCAACGTGGACGGCGGCCCGGCGTTCGTCGCGCTGGACTGCGACCCAGGTGAGATCCCTCCATTCCGCCCCTTCCAGTCCTTCCTCGAAGCCACCCGAGGCACCGAAGCCACCGACAGCAAGGAGAGCTCCTATGAGCGAGGCGTCGTCCACGTTGGCTGACATCCCCGGTCTGATGCGGATCGAGAACCCCGGCAAGGAGGAGTTGACCGCGCACTGCATGGAGCTCACCCATGCCGTCTACCCCCACCACCAGGTCTACGGGCAGTACTGCACCATCCACGAGTACGTCGACTGCCCCCCGGAGCAGGTCTACGACTACCTGCGCCAGGGCCACCACCTGGAGGAGTGGACGTGCAGCCTGCGGGACTTCGCGCCCGCCGATACACCGGGGCTGTGGGCAGGCTACGACCGGCTTGAGGACGACACCAGGATCTACTGCAAGGTGGTCGCCAATCCCGAGGCAATGACCGTGGACTACCACTGCTCCTGGGACCAGGGCGAAAAGCTGTGGATGATCTACCTGATGCGCGTCGTGCCGGCTCGCCAGGTGCTCGACAAGCCGGGATCGGTGATCACCTGGACCAACTGCCGGCACCCGTACTACTACGACAACCCGAGCCCCGACCTGGCTCCTCACCCGGACCGCCCCTGGGTGGGCGACTTCTGGGACCTCTTCTACGCGGGGCACACCGTGGAGATGAACAACCTGAAGGCGATCCTGGAACACCGCCACCGCAATGGTCTGCCGGTCAGCGTGGCTCCGGTGAGGGCGGTGGCGCAGTGACCACGGTCAGCCTCACCGACGTCGCAAGCTACCTGCCCGGCGAGCCGGTCCCCGCGGGTTTCTACACCGAGTACCCCGGAGCCGAGGACAAGCTGCGCAGCCACCCCATGTTCAAGGTCCCGCCGATGCGGCACCACGTGGCAGCGGACGAGACCAACGCGGACATGATCGAGCGCGCCGTGCAGCCCCTGATCGAACGGCATGGAAAGGACGAGATCCGAGGTGTGGACGTGCTGTTGGTGCACAGCCAGCTGCCGGACCTGCCTTTCGTGGGCGCCGGCACCGAGGTGGCACGTCGGCTGGTCCTCAACCCGGAGTGGCTCATCGACGTGGCCAACGCGGGCTGCGCGTCCTTCGTGTACATGATGAAGCTGGCGCGGCAGATCCTGAGCACCACCGACGCGAAGACCGCGCTGATCTGCAATGCGCAGAGCGCCGCGGGACAGTGCTTCACGCAGTCCGAGGTACGCCGGCTCGCCCAGGCCGCGATCCCGGGCGACGGCTGCGGCGTGGGCTATGTGACGACATCGGCCGACAGCCCGGTGCTCGACGTGGAGACCCGGCATATCGGCGAGTACGCCGGGGACATGACCGTAGCGGTCGACGACGGCCGCAAATACTGGGAGCCGGGCGAGTCCCAGCTGCGCATCGGCTTCACCGACTCCAGCGTCGCCAAGGTCCTGGCACGCGGCAACCGCCTCGTGCCGGAGGTGGTCACTGACCTGTGCCGGCGGCTCGGCGTGGCGACCACCGACATCGACGTCCTCATCACCAACCAGCCCAACCGCACCTTCCTGCGGAACTGGCGAGAAGCGCTGCAACTACCCGCCGAACGGCATCTGAACACCTTCGACGAGTACGGCAATCTCTTCGGGGCGGCGATCCCGATCACCCTGGACCGCGCGATCCGGTCACACCGGGTCGCGGACGGTGACCTGGTGGTTCTCGGGGGATTCGCCCATGCAGGCGACTTCGCCGGTGCCGTTGCCGTGTGTTGGCGCGGCGGGCAGGGCTGACGGATGAACATGCCCGTGCTGCACCGACTGGCCCTGAACGAGAGCCCGTACCCGCCGCTGCCCTCGGTCCGCAAGGCGATGCAACGTGCCGTTGCACAGGCCCACCGGTACCCGCAGTTCTATCCCGACGACCTCACCGAGCGGATCGCCGCATGGTGTCAGATGAGCCCCGACCGTGTCGTGGTCGGCAGCGGATCGGTGGGAGTGGCCCTTCAGTTGCTGCAGGCTGTGGTCGAGCCTGGCGACACAATGGCCTACGCCTGGCGCAACTTTGACGCATATCCCCTGCTGGGCGCCATGGTCGGTGCTCAAACCGTCCCCGTACCCCTGGCGCCCGACGGATGCCAGGATCTGGATGCCCTGCTGGCGGCGCTCGACCATCGCACCCGGGTCGTGGTGCTGTGCAATCCGCACAACCCCACCGGGACCTTGGTCGCCGCCGACGCACTGTCGGCCTTCTTACGTCAGGTTCCCCGGCACGTCACCGTCCTCCTCGACGAGGCGTATGTGGAGTTCGCCCGTGACGCCGATCCGCCGGATGCCCCCACCCTCTTGAGTCGCCACCCCAACCTGCTGATCCTGCGCACCTTCTCCAAGGCGTACGGCCTGGCCGCCCTGCGGGTCGGCTACGGACTCGGCGCCCCCGACCTGGTGGAACGAATCCGCCGGCAACAACTGCCCTTCGGGATCAACGCAGTGGCGACGGCGGCCGTGCAGGCATCGCTTCGCGCCACCGACGAACTGCGCCGACGCGTGGACACCATCATCGCCGAACGCAACCGGCTCCACCACCAACTCCTCCAGCGTGGCTGGCACATACGCCCGGGCCACGCCAACTCCCTCTGGCTCGCAGCCCCCGATCCGGTCGACGAAGGTGCCGCGGCACTCACCCATGCCCAAGTCCAGGCGCGCCACTATCCCGGCGAGGGACTGCGGCTCACCGTCGGCAGCCGGGAGGCCAACGACGCCGTGCTCGCCGCGTTGGCGGGAGTGGCCACCATGAAGCGTCAGCCAGGCGTGCATCGAACGCACCACAGAACGAGGCGGTGGGCGCGCACCACCGGCAGCCGGTGAACGGTAGAACGGGGGCAGGCCGAAACCCATGAGTAGCAGGATGTGGGGTCGGCATGGCCGAGCCGGATGCCAGGGCGGGAATCGGCATAGTTGACGGCACCAAGGCGGGGCGGTCCCGAGTCGGTGGCGGCAAGCTGGACCGCATCGAGCCGGTGCCGGCGCCCTTCCCCGACCGGGTGTTCGCGTTCGATGAGTACGGTCCGCTGGGGATCCGACCCACCGCCGGGTCGTGCTGGGCCGAGCGGGGTCGGCCCGAGCGGCATCCCGCGCACCCCGCCCGCCTCCAGCGCCCGGTGTGCCGATGCTGTCTCCTCCAGCAGGAAGACCGTGTCCACTGCCGGCCGCATCTTCCCCTCCGTCACCTGGCGGGCGACATCGTCGAAGAGTGCACGTTCGGGGTTGCCGCTGAGGAAGTGCACCGGTCGCGTCCGTGGACGGCGCTGACCGCGATGTAGCCCCGCGAGGCGGCGGGCCGCGTCAGGTCGAAGGCGATGGTGACCGTGCATCCGCCGGGCTTCATTGAACGCCGTACGGTACGCGGGTCGGTGCCGCCGTGTCGAGGACCCCGTCGGGCAAGCTGCAGCGTGGCATCACCTTGCCGGTAGGTATCGCACTGTTCGTGGGTCCCAATGGCAGCGGGAAATGCAGGCTGTTGGAGGCAGTGGCTGTGGCTACCGGATGCCCATACATCAATGGTGGCGAGGCCGCCGAGGTACGTTCCAGTAGCCGGGTACTGGCGCGATGCCTGGACATCGAGCAGCACGGCCAGCAACGTTTTCGTGGAGGGCTGTTCGTCTCTCATCTTGGCATTGCGCGGCTTGGTGAAACTCCGGCGCAGGAGCACCTCGCCCGTCCCGGCACCCTGTTTCTCCTGGACGAGCCGCCGGTGGCTTTGTCCTCCTGGCGGGCGGATGAGTTCAGGGAGTGGACCGCCGAACGCGTCGCCGAGGGATGCCGGATCATCACCATTGACACCGATGCCCCGGGAAGCCCATCTCTTTGCATTCAGTGTCGAAGCCGGGATCCGAAGTCTGTGGCTATTGCCTCGCCCGCTCCGGCAACGTGCAGGAATCCATTGCTGGCGTTCGTCGTCCGCCTGCAGCCAGGTCCTTCAGGGCGCCGCCTTGCACTCGTGCCGGATTCCGCGAGCTGCTGTCTGTGCCTGCGTGGGTTACGCGGCGTCCTGGAGTGCCTCCAGCAGGTTTCGGATCTCGTCGGCGCACGCCCCGGGCGGGACGGGGGCGATGTCGGGGTTGAACCTGTCGCTGCAGCTGAACGAGGCGATGCTGGGCTGGCGGAGCAGTCCGCCGGGCGCATCGCCGAACGCTGCTGACGGCGCCAACGACAGGCGAACGTCAAGTTGCCGTCATGGAGATCCTGAACTGGGGCGGAGACGATGTTGTTCGACGGCAGGGGCGGGATAAACGGGGCACGGCCGCTTCCTGTCGGCAGAGGGGAACAGTCTCGTTTCGCCGTGCGGTGATCGCTCGGCGATGTCGCTATCCGGTCAGGAGAAAAGGCTTATGCGCATGGGAGAGAAGTTGGCGGCGGCCGCGGCGCTTGTCGGTACCGTGGTCACGGGCGGGCTGCTGGCTGCCGCGCCGGCGAACGCGGCCATCACGGATATGGGAATCCATTTGACCACCGGGCACAACGTGGGGCTGTACAACGACTACAACGTCATCGACAACGCCGACAAGGCCACTCAGCAGGACCTCATCTACAACGCGAATCCGAACGTCACGGACGGTATCGAGGTCGACTGCTGGAGCGACAAGGGAAAGATGCTGGACCAGGGAAACCGCTGGTACCACACGAAAACCGAGTACTACAACCACCTCGGGTACTCGCTGCACATTTACGCGTGGACCTACGCCCCCTACGTGGACGGCGAGGCCGGCATCCGGGCCGGCCTGCAGAAGTGCGGCTACTGACCCGGTAAGTCCTTCAGCGGCCAAGGGTGCCGGCTCCGCGCCGGCATCCTTGGCCGAACGGACCACGCCGGCCTCGCAGTAGTGGCCTGAGCTGCTGGTGCGTCGCTTGATACGCATGGGGCGTCCAGTGCTGCGGTTGGCGGAGCTGGTGTTGTCGGAGCATGAACGTGCGGTGCTCGGTGGCTGGGTGGCCGAGAAGCGTCCTGCTCCCCACAGGCACAGCAAAGTTGAACCCGCACGGCCTGTCGGACCAGGTATGGTCCGACAGGCCGTGCGGGTTCAGTAGCTGACCGTTTCCAGGGGGAGGGAATGGGCGGTAGTGCCTTTGGGGAGCTTCTGCGTGATTGGCGGCTTTCGGTCGGCTGGACGCAGGACGAACTGGCAGTCCGGTCCGGGGTGTCGGTGCACTCGATCAGCGTGTTGGAGGCAGGGCGGCGACAGCCGCGGCTCTCCTCGGTGAGCCAGCTCGCCGACGCCCTCGCACTCGATCCGCGCCGCCGCGAGCAGCTGCTCGCGGCGGCGCGCAACGACACCACGATGCCGTCCCTGGCGCCGCCCCGACCGAGTGCCGCGGTGCCGCGGCAGCTGCCGTGTGCGGTGGCGGGCTTCACCGGTCGGGCGTCCCAGCTCAAGGAGCTCACCAGCTTGCTGGATGGGGAAGACACCGTGGTGATCTCGACGATCAACGGCACGGCGGGCGTGGGCAAGACCGCACTCGCCGTGCACTGGTCGCACCAGGTCGCGGACCGGTTTCCCGACGGGCAGCTCTACGTCAACCTGCGGGGTTTCGACCCCGGCAGCCAGCCGGTCGAGCCGGCCGAGGCGATCCGGGGTCTCCTGGGCGCGCTGGGGGTGCCGGCCCAGCGGATCCCGGCCGCTCTGGCCGAGCAGGCGGCGCTGTACCGATCCCAGCTGGCCGACCGGCGGATGCTCGTGGTGCTGGACAACGCCCGCGACACCAGCCAGGTCCGGCCGCTGCTGCCGGGCTCGGCCAAGTGCCTGACCGTGGTCACCAGCCGTGACCACCTCGGCGGACTGATCGTCAGCGAGGGGGCACGCGCCATCCCCCTGGACCTGATGACCACCACCGAGGCCCATGACCTGCTGGCGAGCCGGCTGGGCCCGGAACGGCTCGCCGCGGAACCGCAGGCTGTCGACGACCTGATCGAGTTATGCGTGCACCTGCCGCTGGCGCTGAGCATCGTCGCCGCGCGAGCCACCCTCACCCCAGCCGTGTCGCTGACCGAGCTGGCCCAGCAGCTGCGGGATGTGCGCGATCGGCTGCACGCCTTGGACATCGGTGACACCAGCGTCGACCTCAGCGCGGTGTTCTCCTGTTCCTACCGGACTCTGAGCGCCGAGGCGGCCCGGATGTTCCGGCTGCTGAGCCTGCACCCGGGGCCCATCGTCTCGGTGTCCGCGGCCGCCAGCCTCGTCGGAACCGGCCGCGATCAGGCCCGCGTGGCCCTGTCCGAGCTGACCAGGGCCAAGTTGCTCATCGAACCCAGCGCCAGCCGATTCGCCTACCACGACCTGCTGCGAGCGTACTCGGCCGGCCAGGCGCACCAGGACGAGTCCGAGCAGACGCGTCACGCCGCCATGCACCGCATGGTCGACCACTACCTGCACACCGCGCACGCCGCAGCGCTGCTGCTCCATCCGCCCAACGACCGGCTGCCACTGGGCGAACCCCAGCCCGGGGCTGTCGTCGACGAACTCGTCGACGACGAGCAGGCATGGCAGTGGTTCACGGCCGAGCACGCGGTGTTCCCAGCCGCCATCGACCGCGCCGCCGGCGCCGGCTTCGACACCCACGCCTGGCAACTCGCCTGGAGCGTGGCCAGTTTCTGCATCCGCGCAGGGCACTGGAGACAGCTGGTCGACACCCAATTCGTCGCGATCGCCGCGGCTGAACGGGCCGGTGAACCGCACGGGCAGGCAAGGTCGCTGCGTGAACTGGGCCGGGCCTACATCCGGCTCGGCCGCTATCCGGACGCGCGGGCCAGCCTGCGCCGCGCGCTCGAACTGGACGAGCCGCTCGGCGATCTGGTCGGCCAGGCCCGCAGCTACAACAACCTCGGCATCGTCGCCTACAAGCAGGGCGACAACCCGGAGGCGTTGGAGCACGGCAAGGCCGCCTACGCGTTGTTCCACGCGGCCGGACACCGGGCGGGCCAGGCGGAAGCGCTGAACGCGATCGGCTGGATGCAGACCCAGCTCGGCCAGCACGACGAGGCACTGCACTCCTGCGCCCAGGCGCTCGAACTGCACCGCGCGGTCGGCAGCCGGCACGGCGAAGCGGACACCTGGGACAGCCTCGGCGTCGCCCACCAACACCTCGGCGAACACCAGCAGGCCGTCGCCTGCTACCACAACGCGCTGGACCTGTACGAGAAGTTGGGCGCTCGCCATCCCCAGGCCGACACGCTCATCCGCCTCGGCAACGCCCACCAGGACGCGGGCGACATCCCGGCCGCGCACCGCTGCTGGCGGCGAGCGCTGCCCATCCTCGAAGACCTGGGCCACCCCGACGCCGACGTCCTGCGCGCCCGGCTGGCCCCCTGAGCCCGCGTCCCTGGCATGAGTGATGACTGGCGGATGGACCCGAACGCAACGGACGGCACAGCCGATCCCGACGCCCCCGCCACCGGACTCCGGCTCCCGGACGATGCCGACGTGCCGAGCTCGACGGACGAACAGCCCGCCACCAGTTGGCAGGTGAGCAGGACGGGCGGCACGGCGCGGAGGGCAGAACTCATGACGATCCTTCACGGGCGGGCGACGGCTGAGTAGATGCTCCCCCACCACCGCCCGGCCCTACCTCGCGGCATGCCGCGCACAGGCGCACGACCGACTTGCCGCAGGTTCAGGTGGATGGCGCACGCAATGCCCGCGTGCGGCTGCTTGCGCCGGTCATAGCGGGGAAGCTGGTGGGACGTCGGTCCGCCTATCCGGCGTTCTGATCGTCTTGCCAGGCCCGAGGCCAGTTCCCGGACGGCGGGGGCGGTCCGGCAACTCCCAGTTCGCGTCGTGCACATGCGTAGAAGGCATCACGTCTCTGGCTCACACGACGGGAGTCACGAGCCCAGCCGTCCGAGTCATTACGCTCCTCTCGCACGTGAAGTTCAAGAGTCCAAATCGCCTCATGCCAGGAGCGGGCTGCTGCGACGGTTGCTGCATCCCCGACCAGCAGAACCGACTCCCAGATCGTGGCCCGCCGCGTTTCAGCCTCGGCCAGCAGGCGGAGCCCTTCGACAGGCTCCAGCGGATCCACGACGTTCGGGTACCCAAGGGCCGCCCCGACCCGCTGAGTGATCCAGATCTGTTCCTTGAGCGCATTGCCGTAGCGTGCGTATATGTCGAACTTCTTCTCGTGCCATCGCTCGGTTTGAGCCCGGCGCCACCGCGCCCGCTCGGTGAGCGTGGTCGTTGCGTATGAGCCTGCGGCTCCGACGGCCACCGCCAGTAGTGTGCCCAGTTGATCGACAAACACCGCTTCCCCTTTCTGCCCTGCCACGTTGGATACCCACGGGCACTGCAGGAGCGGCATGCCGTAGGCGCGCGGGCCACGGCCGCGCGCTCGTGGCAGCCGAGTTGGGAGGCTGCGGCGATGGTGCTCCGCCACCTGTCCGCCGTCCCGCTCCTTCACAGCAGCGTCGCTTCCTTGTTGTGGCCGATGTTGTCGGTATCGCTGTGCATGAGCCGGCAGCCGTAGTGCCCGTGAGGAGACCCGAGAGCCACGCGCGGGGGCGCTCAGGACCGAGAGGGGCCACACGCAGGACGACGTCAGTGAGGTCGGGTCCGTCCTTGCATGTGTACGCGGCGAGGGTTTCCTGCAGATCCTCCAGGTGTGCCGTTGGGCCGTGGGGTTCGGGCGGCACGCCGTCGGTGACGTGCAGGGCCTGGCAGGTCAGGCTCGTGACGGCGCCATGCGGTGTGGGCCGCCGAGGACCGTCAAGCGGTCGGCGAGCTCGTCGAGTGTGCGCGCCCCGCGTGTCAGCAGCACCGGCCACCAGGAGCAGTCCGGCACTGCCTCACTGTGCCGGGCCGATCAGCCCTGCGCGCAGCAGCGACGACTTGCCGGATTCGGAGGCGCCCACCACCAGATGGACATTTCCGCCCGCGGGATGCCTGCGGGTCACCCACCGCATCAGCTCCGTGATCAGGTTCTCCCGGCCGAAGAACCACTCGGCGTGCTCCATTGCGTAGAGGGCGAAACCCCGGTAAGGCTCCATGTCGCGCGCTTGCGGTCCAGGCAGGGGTCGTACCCGCCGCCAGGCACTGATCCACTGCTGGATGACCCGTTCGTCGCCCACCCCGCAGACCGCGAGTACCCGTTCCAGCAATTCCACGGACGACCTGGACGGCAGGCTCTTGCCCGCGAACCAGTCCCCGATCGTGCTGTGTTCACCCTGCACACCCGTGCGCCTGGCCACATCAACGGACCGACAGGCCGGCCTCGTCGCGCAGCAGCGTCAAGGCAGCCGCGAAGTCCCGACGCGTCCTGATCTGCTCAGGCAGCGAAGGCTCACCGCGCACGGTGTCGGGCTCGGTCACAACCACCACAGACCCGCCGCATGCCGCGGCTGACCATCCCGAACCGCCCGACTACCAACCGCCACCCGATGGGCCAACACCAGCGCATCACCGCCCTGCAACGGGTCCTCGCCGACGACAGCAGTTCGCCGGAGCCCGGCTCGCCGCCTGTCTGGTCCTGCTGTTCGTCCAGCCCGTCAGCCGGATCGTCCGCATGGTGACCGACGACGTTGTCCACGACGGCCAGCACGTCGCACTCCGACTCGGCGACCCGCCCACCCCAGTACCCGAGCCGGTGGCCGCCCTCCTGCTCGACTGCCTCCAGGTCCTGCCCGCCAACACCCCTGCCATCAACCAGGATTCATCCTGGCTCTTCCCCGGCCGCCGCCCGAGCCAGCCGATGAACCCCGGCGCTCTGCGCGTCGCGCTCCGCGAACTCGGCGTCCCGGCCGAGAAAGGCCGCACCTCGGCCATCCGCCAGCTTGTCCTCCAAGCCCCGGCGCCCGTCATCGCCCAGGCACTGGGCTGCCACGACAAGAGCACCACCCGCATCGCCACCGAAGCCGGAGCCCCCTGGAAGAACTACGCACCCGGCGACCACTCACGCTGAACGGCCCCCTTGAACTACGCGCCGGGCGAAAGATCAATCCACTCGGCGGCCTTCGCCCCACAGTGGTGACCATGCTGAACCGAGTAGCCGTCCTGTCCGACATCCACGGAGTCCTGCCGGCCCTGAAGGCAGTACTGGCCGAACCAGACGTCAGCACCGCCGATCACATCGTGCTCACCGGCGACATCACCGCCGGCCCGCAACCGACCCAGGTTCTCGACCTGCTGACCAGCCTCGGCGACCGCGTCATCTGGATCAGCGGTAACGCCGACCGCGAACTCCTCGAATATCGCCGGGGGCAACGTGAAACGATCCCCGATCCGATCGCCCCCTGGGCAGCCGAACAGCTCCGCGAGGACCATCTCGACCTGCTCAGCTCGCTGCCACGATCACTCTCCCTGTCCGTCAGCGGCCTGGGAAAGGTGCTGTTCTGCCACGCCACCCCCCGCGACGACGAGCAGGTCGTCCTGGTCGACTCCCGACTCGACCGATGGCAGGAAGTCTTCAACGGACTCGATGCCGACATCCGCACCGTGGTCTGCGGCCACACCCACATGCCGTTCGTCCGCCTCGCCCACAGCCGACTCGTGATCAACCCCGGCAGCCTCGGCATGCCCTACGGACGAACCGGAGCACACTGGGCCCTCCTGGGCCCGGGCGTCGAACTCCGCACCACGCACTTCGACCTCCAAGCCGCAGCCACCCAGCTCAGCCAGGACTCGTCCTACCCCGACATCACCGAATGGGCCGACTACTTCCTGCACGCTCGCGCGACCGACGCCGACGCCCTCACAGCCTTCGCTCCACGGGACGGACGCGACCACAGCCCGTGACGCTCGCTCCCCATCCACGACAGCGGGCAGCCGAACACCGACTACACGATCAACGACGCCGACCAATCCCGAGGCCGGAGCACCGTGGGTTCACGGAAAACGAGGTCTCTTCAGTGTGAACCCAGGGGTCCACGGGTGTGCTTCAGGTCAGTGGATCTGTTGGTTCGGGGGTAACACGGGGATGTTGAGTGAGGCGGAGAGCTTCGGCCAGAACGTCGGCGTCGACCTGTGCCGGTGTCCTGTCGCCGTACTCGAGGATGTCGTACTCGTCGTCCAGGTTGGCGAGTCCTTCGGCCAGGGGCAGTTCGTGCCCGAAGCGCTGGTGGATCCGGAAAGCCAGCTCGCGTGGTGTCAACTCGCCGGCGAGCATTCTGGCGGCAAGTGCTCGTGCGGCGGCTTCCTGTCCGGCAAGGCTGCCCACTGGGTAGAAGGTGAGGCCCAGTTCGTCGAGTGCTGGGGGAAGGAGATCGGGGACGTCGTAATCCGCCTCCGCGCGTGTGCACGCGGCAAGCATCCGCAGGGCGGGGCTGTCGAGGCCGGCGACGAGCGCATTACAGGCGCTGGTGACGACATCGGTTGCACGGATCTCGCCCATACTCCAGAGGACGGCATGGTCCTGCAGGGCGAGTGCTGCTGCTTCGGTCGACATCACTCGTCCATGATTCCCTTCATGGTGCGTCGCGGTCGAACCGGTTTCCTCGAAGGTGCTGTTCGGCGGCCTGTTCCAGCAGGGCTCGTGCGGAGTCCGCGCAGCCATCGCGGTCTTTTCGTCGAGGCGGAACACCTCGGCGAGGTGGAGTGGGTCGGGCAGGTGGGGCAGGGCCTCTTCGGGTTGGCGGTCGACGGGGAGCCGTTCCAGCGTCGCGTCCTGCCCGCGCATCGCGGCGCTGATCCAGCGGCCGACGACTCAGGCCACGGTCGACGACCATGCGGTGGGACTGCGCGAGGCTCACGAACACCATTTCCCCGAGATCACTCTCGCTGCCCTGCGCTACGCCCGCGCCCACGATCTGACCTTCCTCGACTGGGTCGCCAAGCGCAGCGCCGGACTCCTGTACTGTGTTGGCGACTTGAGGCGCCGGGCACGCAGCCGGTCCCGCGCCGCCGCTGGCATCATCGGAAGACCGTTGGTGAGTTGAAGGCGGTGCCGGTTCAGGCCCCGAGCCTTTCGGTCCAGCACCGAGCCCGTCCTCGAGGGTTACCGGCGCAAGGTACCGACCGGCCCTGAGGCCCTCCTCGTGGCACCCCTCCACCGGCGACCGGACCGGTGCATCGGTAATGTCCGCACTGATGCACGGGCTTCCGGCGCCGACGTCGAGAAGGTGAGGGGGGATGCCGAGTTGACGGCCGACAAGGGGGAGCGCGCCGCGCCCGCACTGGCACGGCAGGTGTGCCTCGCTGGTCTGGCCCCAGCCGATGAGCTCGCCAGGACGACGGGGTGCCGGCCGGGCAGGAGGCTGTAGATGATGCGGCGCCCAGGTGATGCGGCGCCCAACAGCAGCAGGAGCCAGGCCCGGGGCGCGCACAGGCGCAGTTGGCCTGCCGAGGCTCCTGCGCTTTACCCCTTCTGTACCTTCCGGATGCCCCTTGGCCATGCGGAGTGATCAGACTTCCTCCTCGCGTGTCGTGGTGACGCGCGAGGAGGAGGGGATCAGATGAACCGTCTGGGAATCGTGACCGCGGCCGCTACGGCCGTTGTGCTGTCCCTGGCCGGCACCGGACCGGCCGGCGCCAGCGGCGCCGGCGGAGCGAAGCTCCAGGCACGCGACGACGCCTACACCGTGCACGCCGGGCGGACGCTGACCGTCGGCTCGGGGCATGGCGTACTGGCTGACGACACCGGCAGCCCGGCAACTCTCGTTGCACACACGAAGACTGCCCACGGCACGCTCACCCTCCATCAGGACGGCTCGTTCCGCTACATCCCCGACGCCGGTTATCACGGCACCGACACCTTCACCTACAGGATCAGTGACGCTGTCCGGCTGTACCAGACCCATCTCAAGCCCCTCGCCGTCATCGGCGGCGTGCCCGTCACCGCCGGGGGCTACGGTTCATCGCTGTACCCGGTGCCCGGCTCGAAGGACGAGTTCTACGGACTCACCGACCGGGGCCCCAACGTGGACGCGCCCAACGGCGGCAAGGTGCTGCCGCTGCCCCACTTCGACCCCGCGATCGGGAAGTTCCGGCTGACGGGCACCAGGGCCGTACTGGAACGGACGATCCCGCTGCGCGCCGCCGACGGCACCCCGTACAACGGGCTCGTCAACTCCCAGGCGAGCACCGGAGAGAACCTCGTCGACCTGAACGGCACCGCGCTGCCGCACTCACCCTACGGTTACGACTCCGAGGGCCTGGTGGCCCTGCGCGACGGCACCTTCTGGGTGTCGGACGAGTACGGGCCCTACATCACGCACTTCGGCCGCGACGGCCAGGCCATCGAGCGGCTGTCCCCCTTCGACGGCTCGCTCCCGGCCGAACTGGCCCACCGCGTGCCCAACAAGGGCATGGAGGGGCTGACCGTGACCCCCGACGGCCGCACGCTCGTCGGCATCATGCAGTCCGCGCTCCAGCAGCCCGACCTGCCCAGCGGTGTCAAGGCAAAGAACGTCACCACGCTGCGCATCGTCACCTACGACCTGCGCACCCATGCCACGCACGAGTACCTCTACCTGCTCACCGACCCGAAGACGAACAGCGGCGCGGTCAGTGAGATCACCGCCCTGAGCAGCACCCGCTTCCTCGTCGACGAGCGGGACGGCAACGTCGAACCCGGCGCCTACAAGAGGCTGTTCGCCATCGACATCTCCGGCGCCACGGACGTCGGCCCGGCCTCCACGGTGCCGGGGACCGCGTACGACGCGGCCAAGGGCGGCCTGCTCGTCGGCCCGGCCCAGCAGACGATCGAAGCCTACGTGGGCGCCGACACCACGGTGACCGCCACCGCGGCCCTCGAGTCCGCAGGCGTCACCCCTGCCGCCAAGAGCCTCGACCTCGACCTCGGTGGCCTGCTCAGCGGCCTCGACCCCACCGGAGGCTTCTTCGGCCACGACAAGATCGAGGGCGTCGCGACCACGGACGGCGGCCGCACCGTCGTGGTCAGCAACGACAGCGACTTCGGCGTCGACGGCGTGTCCCCCTCGACTCCCGCCCCGCCCTACGCCCTGCACCCCAAGATCCTGCCCGACGGCACGCAGGACGACGGCGAGTACCTGGCCGTCGACACCACGCGCCTCCCCGCCGCGACCAGCACGGCGACCGTGACGGTCACCGTCAAGTGACCTCCCGAATGAACTGCGGCAGGAGCCGTGCCGTAGCTCCCGAGCCGACCCGGCCGTGACCCTGGCGTCGGCCTCCGCCGCACTGTCGGCGCAGGCCGACGATCGCAGCCTTGTGCTGTCCGACCCCGTACAGCCCTGCGCCAGGTTGCCCTCTGGGGCGACTGAGGATCGCAACGTCAACGACGTCGAATGGGTCTCCGTCACCGACGCCAGTCACGTCGCCTTCCGGGGCGACCCAGGAGCGCAACCCGCTGTTCGGACCGAGGTCGAGGCCCGAGAACACGTGGCGGTCTCCCCAGGCCGACCGGGGATAGCAACAGCCTCCATGCCACCCAGGTGCGGCGGTAGTAAGTCGTGGCCGTCGCCGTCTGGGGGGCGGCGGAGGACCGCAACAACTCGGCCGGACAGGCGGCGATCCGGTAAGGGGCATGTGGCGGTCGCCCTCCAGGGCGGCCGAGGATCTCAACTGCCAGGTGTCGGGCCACGATTTCTGGCGGGCGCCGGGTGGTGGCCGCTCTCCGGAGCGGCCGAGGGTTTTAACCGGGGAGATCGCCCGTGGAGAACATCCGCCGTATGCCGGTGGCGGTCGTCCTCCGAGGCTACCGAGGACCGCCATCTCCACAACGGCATGAACGCACGGTCCGGGTTGTGGTGGCCCATTGGGGCGACGAATACCGGGTCTTCAAAGTTGTGTGGTGTGGTGGCGCTGAGGGCCTGACCGCCTGTCACTCCGCGTGAGGTCCTTGCTCGGGTGATGGCGTGCTTCTTGAATCTTAAATCTCCCCACGCGGTGCTCGAGTGGGGGACGCACCAGCTCTGTTGGGTTCCCCACCTCCGTCGGCGGGTGTCGTGGCGGCGGAAGTGGGGTCCGCGGGTTCGGCAGTCCGCTTGGTGATGTGCCTTCGCGGGGACGTGCTGGACGCGGTGCCGTCAAAGGGTGCGTAGCAGCCAGGTCAGTTCAAGTTCGCGGGCGGTCAGGGCGGATGTCTCGCGGAGCTGGTCGGTTTCGGCTCCAGGGGGCAGTTCGCCGGCGAGGGTGAGGGCCGCTGCTGCCGTTTGTGGGCGGGCGCCGAGGGATGCTCGCAGGTGGTAGGACCGGCGCAGCTGGGCGATGCCTTGTTCCCGGTCCTGTTCCAGGAGGTGGGCGCCGATGTGGCGTACGGCGTAGGACTCCAGCAGTGCGTCGCCGTGCTCCTGGGCGTGCCCCAGGGCCTGTCGGTAGGCCGTTTTGGCAGCGCCGGGATCTTTGTCGATGTGGTCGGCGAGCACTCCGAGCCAGAATGTGGCCCAGCCGGTCAGCCGTGGGTCGGCCGTGGCGGTGGTGAAGTCCTCGCGAGCTCGCTGCAGGTCTTCGGGGAGCGGGTCCAGGCTGAAAAGCAGCCGGGTGTAGCGGATCTGTGCGGTAAGGAATCCTGCGAGTACGGAGTGGGACGGCTGGAGTGCGCTGACCGCCTCCTCGGCCGCCGCGGCGCCGTCCAGCCTCCACCAGTAGCGGTCCACCAGGATCTCGGCCCGCTCCGCCACCGCGTCCGTCGGCAGCATGGCGAGCGCCTCGTCCCACCGGCCCATGCGGTGCAGCATTCGCGCGACGGCGGTTCCGCCGCCCATTATGTAGGTGGCATCAGTAGTCATGATGCCTACTTTTCAGGCTGGGAGGTAGGTGGTCAAGTGCGTTACGTCGACTACATCGGGAATCTGACCCGACTTGCGGTCGAGATCGTCAACGGCGACGAGCCGAGCGGGCTGCGCCGGGAGATGTTCCGTCAGCACCGGATCGCCGAACCGGACCCCGAGCGGCTCGGCGAGTTCCTGCCCAGGCTGCTCCGCGCGGTGGAGGTCGCATCCCATGGCGGGCCGCTCGGCCCCGTCAATGCCCTACTGGAACAACACCCGCCGCTTGTCCGGGTCGACGACCACAACGGCGAAGGCGCACCGCACCTGCACTTCGCCCCCAACGGTGAGGATGCCGTGAGCTGGCTCGGGCGCAGTTGCTCCGCGGCACTCGCGCACGTCGTCTGCGGCGACCCGGCCGTGACGATCGGCCGTTGCCACGCCGTCGACTGCGAGCGTTTCTTCGTCGACGACTCCCGCAACCGCACCCGGCGGTTCTGCTCCAACGCCTGCGCCAGCCGGACCACCGTCGCCGCTTACCGTGCCCGCCGTAAGGCTGGACACTGATCCCCCTCACAGATCGTCAATCGCTGGATGCGGAACCCCCGCGACCTGTGGCCTTCCCGCAACCAGTCGCGGAGCGTCAACAAGACGATCGTGACCGTCGCTGAGTAGGCCCGCAGCGCGGTGCCGGGATTGCTCCGGGTCCGTTTCTCCGGACCTCTCGCCGAACCCGCCGTGCGCCTCTCAACGCAACGGGCTCTCCACGGTCTCTGCCGGCAGACGGGGTTCGCAGGCTGCCATGGGGTGAGGACCGCGGGCCGGTATCGGTAACGGCTGACCGTGACCGAGGCAATCCGGAACAGTTCGAGCCCGTCCGCTGCGATCGGTTTCCATCGCCCCGTGGGGGTGGTGAACCGGCGGCGGACGTCGCCCCAACTCCAGCGGTGACGGGCCCGCAGCATGCGGATCAGCCGCCACCACACGAAGGCGTCGAGCTTGCCGAAGACATGCTTGGCGACCGCGCTTGAAGTAGTTGGCCCAACCGCGCATGAGCTGGGTGAGTCTGATCAGCACAGGGGCAAGATCCTGCTGCGATGTCCTGCCCGTGATGGCACGGATCTTCGCCTTCAGCGACCAGAAGGGCCGGTCGGCGATGAAGGCGTAGACGTGCCACTTGTTCGAGCCTCTCTTGCGTTTCCACCGCTTCGCGGTGCTGGTGCCCTCCTACGGCTGGTGGATGCTGCGTCGGCGCTGGATCTTCATGGGAGCGGCGGCGATCGCCGTGCTCGTCGCTTAGGCGGAGGGACGACCCCAGAACCAGTAGTCGTCGTAGGCGCGGTGCACGATCAGGCCCGGCTTCAGAACCAGAGTGTGCGGGATCATCGAGTCGTGCTCGGGATCGGTGCACTCCTGGATGTCCAGCTCCCGTTGGACGATGCGGCCCGGGTCGGACAGGAACGTCCACTGCGCTCCGACCGGCAGGCGGAACTCCTGCAGCGTGTGGTGCTCGTCGGTGGCGATGGTCGCCATCTGCGTATAGGCCACCGCCGCCTTCGGCTGGAGCACCTCGGCCATCTCCTGATGCTGCTGGTGCTCCTTCGGGCATTAGTGACCGCGCGCCAGGGTGAGGACCAGCGGGTCGCGGTCCTGGAGCTGGCTGAGGGTACGGACCGTGCCGGTGTGGTCGGGCAGGGCGAAGTCCGGGAAGACCCCGCCCGGAACGATGTCGGAACGCATGGCGTGAGCCACCTTGCTTCGTCTCTTCGTCCATGCAAGGTCATCCGCACGGACGGAAGGACCGAGTGCGTCATGCCGGGACTCGTCCCTCGGCCTCGTGGCTCCGTGCCACCTGGTGGTGCAGGTCGTTGAGTGCCGCGACGTAGATCTCCGAGAAGGTCGGGAACGGCTGGATGGTGTCCCGCAGTACATCCAGCGGGACTTGGGCGCGGACGGCCAGGGTCGCCTGCTGCAGCCACTCGCCCGCCTCCGGACCCAGCGCATAGGCGCCGGTGAACGTCCGGCCATCGCTGAGCAGGGTCAGGAAGCCCACGGCGTCGGCGTAGGCTCGCGTGTAGGCGGCCGTCTTGGCGACCTCGGAGTTCGGGACCGTGGCGCTGAACTGCCCTTCGGCTGCGCCCACGGCCGCCGCCTGCGGGTCCGTATAGACCACGCGCGGCACGGCCGTGTAGTCGGCTTCGCGGGGATGGCCGAGGATGTTGTCGGCGACGACCTCGCCCTGGTACTTGCCGACATGGGTGAGCATCCACAGGCCGGTCGCGTCGCCGACGACCCAGAGCCGTTCGGCGGCGCGCAGTCGGCTGTCGACGGGGACGCCCCGGTCGGTGCCGGTCACGCCGACCGTTTCCAGGCCCAGGCCATGGGTCCGTGGGCGGCGTCCGGTGGCCACCAGCAGCTTGTCGCCGCGTAGTTCCTGCCCGTCGTCGAGAGTCAGGACGTAGTCCTCGGCGTCGTGGCGGGCGGTGACGGCGCGCTTGCCCAGGACGAGTTCGATGCCGTCACGCCGCAGTGCTTCGCCGAGGGCCCGGCCCAGCGGCTCGGGCTCGCGCGGCAGCACACGGTCGTCGAGCCCGGTGAGCACCACCTCGCCGCCGAGACGCCGGACCGCCTGTGCCATCTCGACACCGACGGGCCCGGCACCCAGGACGAGCAGCCGCCGCGGGACCGCCTTCATACCTGTCGCCTCGCGGTTGGTCCAGAGGCCGTCCAGTTCGCGCAGGCCGGGCACGGGAGGCACGATCGGCGAGGCGCCGGTGGCCAGTACGACGTGGTCAGCCGTGTACCGCCTACCGGCCACCTCCACCGCACCCGGTCCTGCGAGCCGGCCCGAACCCCGCAGCAGGTCGATGCCGTTGGCGGCCAGCCAGCTCTCCTGTCCGGCGTCGGAGTAGTCCGACACCATGAAGTCCCGCCAGGCCAGGGTCTGTTCGACGTCCACCTCGGCGGTGGCCGCGGCCTCGCGCGCGCCCTGCACGGCCTCGCCCGGCCGCAGCAGTGTCTTGGACGGGATGCACGCGAAGTACGAGCACTCCCCGCCTACCAACTCGCGCTCCACGAGCGCCACTTGCAATCCGCCGTCCGCGAGCGCGCCCGCGCAGTGCTCACCGGGTGAGCCACCGCCGATGACGATGACGTCGTAGTCGTGCTTCATGCGCCCGTCTCCCGTCTCCCGTCTGCGTTTCGCAGCTCCCGCCTCGCGGCGGCTCTGCCCGGTCACCATGTCTGGTCGCCGGCGCGCACGAGCATCTCGTTGACGGCCACGCGCCGTTCCCGCGTGACGAGGCAGCCGATCGCGTCTGTGCTGTCCGCGGCCTGCAGTGGCTCGGTACCGCTGACCTGTTGGAGGGCCGCGGTGCGGGTGGCCTCGCCGAGGTGGTGCACCAGTTCTGTTTGTACGGTGCCGGGTTCGGCTACGCGGACGCGCTCGAGGATGAGTTCCTTGCGCAGTGCCTCGGTGAAGCCGTTCAGACCGAACTTGATGTTCACGGTGTCGGCCACCTGCCGCGGGGATGTCGCCGCGGCGTCGATCAGGTGCGGGACCGCGGCGTGCGTGACGTGCAGCAGCGCGGACACGTTCAGTGAGACCATCTGGTCCCACTCCTCGATCGTGGTGTGCAGGGCGGTGCCGAGCAGCGTGCCCCCGGCGTTGTTGACCAGGATGTCCAGGCGCCCGAGCTCCGCGCGTGTTTCCTGGACCGCCCGGTACGCCTGATCGGGCTCGGTGGTCGGCCTCCACCCGGGCCCGGCCGTCCCGCCGCGTGATGTCCTCCGCGAGCCGGCGCAGGCGTTCCCGGCGCCGGGCGACGAGGGCTACTGCCGCGCCTTCACCGGTCAGCCGGAGCGCGGTGCCGGCACCGATACCGCTGCTGGCGCCGGTGACGAGCGCGACGGCTCCGTCCAGCGCTCCAGCGGCCGAGGGGCTCACGTCGGCCGCTCCGTGCCGGCCTGCTCGCTCACCATGTACCGCGCGTACCAGTCCGGCCAGTCCGGGTCCTCCTCGCCGGTGCGTGCCTCGTGCTCGCCGTGTGCGGCCGCCGCACGGCGCAGCGCGCCCGCGAGGTCGGAGGCCGAGGCGAAGGCCGTCGTGGCGGGGTCCAGCCGGCCCGGGAGCCTGCTGGTGACCTCCTGCAGCACCCAGCCGTTGCCGTCCGGGTCGCTGAACGACAGGAACGAGCCGTAGCTGCTGCGCCGCGGGTCGGGCCCGGGCACACGGGCATCGGTCCCGGCGTGGTGGAAGACGCCCCCGGCGTCGTGGAAGACGTCGCCGGGGTCAGCGCCGCGCCGCTTGAGCTCGTCGTGGGCGGCGCCGATGTCGTCGACGATCAGATGCAGGCCCTGGGCCGAGCCCGGTGTCTGCGACGAGACCGACGTGCCGAAGATGACCGAGGCAGGCGAGCCCGGCGGGGTCATCTGCACCACCCGGAAGTTCTCATCGGTGGCGACGTCGGCGTCGAGCCGCCAGCCCAATGCCGTGTAGAAGTCCTTGGCCCGGTCCACGTCCGTCACCGGCACGACGACGACCTCGAGCTTCATGTCCATGGTTCACGCCTCCGTACTGGGACGAAAAGCCGACATGACGAGGGTCCTGCGCACGGCCGGTGCTTCGCGCCAGGGATTCTCACTGGTCGCGCTGGTCGCGCCGCTACTTCAGCAGCACCAGCAGCCGCTCCGCCAGGACCGCGGCCGAGGCCGGGTTCTGCCCGGTGATGAGGTTCTGGTCCTCCACCATGTACGGCTTCCAGATCTCGCCGCGACTGAAGTCGACGCCCATCTTCTCCTTGAGCTCCGTCTCCAGCAGCCACGGCGCCCTGGAGGCCAGCCCGACGGCCGCTTCCTCCTCGTCGGTGAAACAGGTGATCCGGCGGCCGTTGAAGGGCGACTTGCCGTGGATCCTGGTGGCCAGGATCGAGGCGGGGCCGTGGCAGACGATCGCGAGGGGCTTGCCCGAGGCGAGCTGCGCCGTCAGGAGGCGGCCCACGTCGGCGTCCAGCCACAGGTCCGACATGGGGCCGTGGCCGCCGGGCAGGTACACCGCGTCGTAGTCCTCGAGCCGGACAACGGACAGTTGCAGCGGCCGCCGCATCACTTCGGCGGAGCGGATGATCTCCTCCAGTTCGAGGGCTCCCTGCTCGCCGCCCGCCATGGAGGGGCGCAGGCTCATCATGTCGACGTTCGGTGTCACGCCGTTCGGGGTGGCGACCACGACGTCGTGCCCCGCCTCGGTGATCGCCTTGTACGGAGCCGCGAACTCCTCGGCCCAGTAGCCGGTCGCGTACCTGGTGCCGTCCTTGAGGACCCAGTACGTCGCTCCGGACACCACGAAAAGTACCTTCGCCATCACGACCACTCCTGCCGTCCGGGATCCGGCCCGCGTCCTGCGCGCGAGGCCGCTTGTCCTCGTCACGGTCCCGTGCGGAGGGCGTCGGTCGCACCGGTGGGACACCCTGGTCCTCACCGGCCCGCGCGGCCCGCCGACGCTCGATCCGTGCCGAGACACCCTCACATCAGGACATGATCAACAGACCCGACCCTGCCCGAACTCAGGGTGCGGTTCATGGATCTTTCCCTGCCGACCCGTCCCTCGCCCCCCCGCCGACCGCTCGGCGGCACGCCCGCTCCTCGGCCCCACCTGGTTCGCGGCCGTGATGGGCACGGGCATCGTCGCCAACGCCGCGGCGACCCTGCCACGCACCTTTCCCGGGCTGCGAGCGGCGGCCACAGTGGTGTGAGCAGGCGCCGGGGTCCTGCTGGTCGTGATGGCCGCGTGCTACCTGCGCCAGCGGGCGATCCGTTCGCACGCCGCCGACCCGGTGATGGCGCAGTTCTTCGGCGCGCCGCCGATGGCGCTGCTCACGGTAGGTGCCGGCGCGCTCCTGCTGGGCAAGGACGTGATCGGGTTCGACGCGGCAGTGGGCGTGGACTGGGTGCTGTGGCTGACCGGTACCGCACTGGGCCTGGTCACCGCCTGTACCGTGCCGTACCTCATGGTCACGCGGCACCGCTTCGCCCGGACGCGGCGTTCGGCGGCCAGCTGATGCCGGTGGTGCCGCCGGTGGTCTCCGCCGCGACGGGCGCGCTGCTGGTACCCCGCACGCCGGTCGGGCAGCTCCGGCTCACCCTCCTGCTGGGCTGCTACGCGATGCTCGGGCTCGGCCTGATCGCGACACTGCTGGTCTTGGCCATGGTCTACGGCCGCCTGGTGCACCACGAGGTGCCCACCGGCGCCACGGTGCCCACCGTCTGGATCGGTCTGGGGGCGCTCGGGCAGTCGGTCACGGCACTGGGCGCGCTCGCCTCGGTGGCATCGGGTGCGCTGCCCGCCCCCTACGCCCGTGGCACCGCGGTGCTGGCGCTGCTGGGCGGCATCGTGGTGTGGGGTTTCGCCATGCTCTGGCTGGCCCTCGCTGCGGGGCTGACGGTACGGACGATCCGGGTCGGTCTGCCGTTCGCGCCGACGTGGTGGTCCTTCATCTTCCCGGTGGGTGCCTGCGTGACGGCCACCGGCACCCTTGCCACCCGCACCGGGTCTGCGCCGCTCGGCTGGACAACCGCCGTGCTGTACACGGCTGTTGTCCTCGCCTGGCTGGCGGTGGCGGGCCGCTCCCTGCGGCACGCCACCCGGCATGTGCGTCGTCCGGCCCGGCAGGTCGTGGACTGACAGCAGCGGGCCCACGACGAGGAGCGCGACCGGCGCCGGTCTCCTACCGTGGAGAGGGCCCTCCGAACCCGTTCGGGAACGGCCCGCCGCGCGCTCACTGAAGGGACCACAGGATGGATCCGGACAGCGGCATCAGGGCCGCGATCAAGGAGCACTGGCGAGCCTCGGAGCGCGGCGACATCGAAGCCGAGCACGCCGTCTACGCCGAGGACGCGGTTTTGGACTACCCGCAGTCGGGCGAGCGTTTCCGGGGACGCGGCGTGATCTCGGCGCAACGCGGCGGGCACGCCGCCGACCGGCACTTCACTCTGCGCCGCATCGTCGGCGGAGGTGACCTGTGGGTGAGCGAGTGCGTCATCACCTACGACGGGGTGCCCACCGTCTCGGTCAGCGTCATGGAGTTCGCCGAGGGGCACGTGGTGCACGAGACGCAGTACTTCGCCGACCTTTTCGCCGCCCCCGAGTCGCGGGCCGCACTTGCGGAGCGGATGCCGGCCAGGGGCATCGGCGAGGCGTGACGCCCGCCCGGTGCACGGGACGGCGTCCACATGACCGGTTACCCCGAACTCCCCGCCGGTTCCGCGTCCTTGAAGGTCGTGCCGGTCGTCCGGAACCGGGAGCGGAAGACACCCGGGGTGACACCCAGGTGTCGTACGAACGCGCGGCGCAGGGTCTCCGGTGAACCAAATCCCGCGCGGCGCGCCACCGCCGCCATGGGGTCGTCGCCCCTCTCCAGCAGTACCTGGGCGGCCTCCACCCGTACCTGCTCCACATATCTGCCCGGCGTCGTGCCCGCTTCCTCCTGGAAGAGCCGGGCCAGGTGGCGGACGCTGACTCCGGCCCGCCGCGCCATCGCCGGCAGGCTGTGGTTGGCGGCCGGGTCCTCTGCCACCGTGTCCAGGATTCGGCGGAGCAACTCCTGGCGCGGGGAGGGGACTTGTGAGCGGACGCTGAACTGGGACTGTCCTCCGGGTCGTTGCATGAAGACGACCATGTCCTTCGCGACCGCACGCGCGACGTCCGCGCCGTAGTGCTCCTCCACCAGCGCCAGGGACAAGTCGATCCCGGCGCTCACGCCCGCCGACGTCATCATCTTGCCGTCGCGCACGAAGATGGCATCCGGTGCGACCCGCACGGACGGGAAACGCAGGGCCAGTTGGCGTGTGAAGCGCCAGTGTGTCGTGGCCCGGCGACCGTCGAGAAGCCCGGCAGCGGCCAGCAGGAACGCTCCCGAGCACACGGACGCCGTACAGGACGCCGTCCTGCTCAGCCGACGGACGACATCCAGCAGGGCATCGTCCTTGATCAGCGTCTTCCACTCCGGACCACCCGGGATCAGCAGCACGTCGGAGGGTTCGCGGATCTCGTCGCCGCGACGGTCGGCACTGATACGGGTGCCGGCCGAGGTGATCACGTCGGTCCCGTCCTCGGACACGATCTGCACGCGGTAGCGGCCCCCGAACCCGTTGGTCGAGGTGAACACCTCGACGGGGCCGGTGACATCGAGCAGCCGCACGCCGGGGAAGACGAGCACGGTGACGGTCAGCGTGGTCGTCCCAGGACGGTTGCCGTTCATCGGGTACCTCCGGACCGTGCGGGCGGGCGCCCAGACCGTCCGGCGGATCGGGCGGACCGGTCGTCGGTGGGCCCGACGTGCCCTGAGCCTCACTCCCGCCATGCTCCGTCTCCGACCGCCACCCATGCCACGACCTGTTGTCTCCCTGCTGGTAGGCACGGCCTCCCACTGCCGCTCAGTGACCGGCGCTCCGGCCTCCGTCGACGTGCAGGGTCACGCCCGTCACGAAGGACGCGGTGTCGAGGTAGAGAACCGCCTCGACGACGTCCCGCACCTCGCCCATTCGCCCGAGCGGATGCTTCTTCGCGAGTTCCTCGTCCTCCTCCGGGTGCATCGGGGTTCTGATGATGCCCAGCGACACCGCGTTGCTGCGGATACCGCGTGCCGCGTACTCGATGGCGAGGGACTTGGTGGCGGACTGCAGGCCGCCCTTGGTCAGGGAGGTGAGCACGGAGGGTTCGGTGGAACTGGCGTAGTCGACCAGGCTGGTGGTGACCTGGACGAGGTGTCCGCCGCCTTGGCGGAGCATCTGCTCGACGGCGAGCTGGGTGATCCGGAAGAAGCCGGTCAGGTTGACGCCGACGATCGCCTCGTAGTCCTCCCGGGAGTACTCCGTGAACGGCTTGCCGATGAAGAGGCCGGCGTTGTTGACCAGGGTGTCGATGCGTCCGAACCGCTCGGTCGTGGTGGCGGCGAGGCGCTCGGCCGTGGCGGGGTCCGCGATGTCGCCGCGGACGGTGAGGACGTCCGGGTCGTCGGCGGCAGAGATGCTGCGGGAGGTCGCGACGACCCGGTGCCCGAGCTTGCGGTAGGCGTCGACCAGGCCCGCGCCGATGCCCTGCGACGCACCGGTGATGACGGCGACCTTCTTGCCGGAGATGTTCATGATCGGCAACCTCGGTCCTGATCACCGGTGAGGCGGTCCGAGGTAGGGAAACTCGGTCAGCATGTCGTCGTGCGGCGACAGCCCGTCCGAGATGACCTTGCCGTGGGTCAGGAAGGACATACGGGCGCTGAACACGTCGTCGGTCAGGCTGCGGCCGTTGGGGTAGACGGCGGGCCGGTCGCGGTCGTAGTGCAGGACGTCCGGCAGGACGGAGGCGGCCGCCTCCGTCGCCTCCGCGGCCGGATAGCCGTTCTCCTGAAGGAGTTGCGACCACGGCTGCAGATACGTCGCGACGTCGTCCGCGGGGTGTCCGGCGTTGTACCGGTCCTTGGCGTAGTCGGGATTGATGAACGGGTTGATGGTCGGGTTTCCGCCGCGGTCCACCTGGACCAGCGTGCCGTCGTGCCGCACGCTGACGGTCGCCCACACGGAGATCGCCGGGTCGGGTCCGAGCATGTCGTCGGGCGCCTGGAGGGCGATGCACTGCACGTCCTTGCCGGCGAACGAGTCCTCGCCGGTCCAGTCGAAGCCGTGCAGCGCGCCTTCGGCATCGGCGAAGAAGGGATCGCTGCGCACCCCCATGAACACTTCGCAGTCGCCCGCCGGAACGGGGTGCGCCGTCGCGTCGAAGCCCACCGGCACCGCCGAGGCGATCACCTCGCCTGCCGGCTCGATCCGCCGGGCGTCGTCGCCGGTGGCGTAGAAGACCGTGCCCACCTGCCGGTCTGATTCCGCCCTCGTGAAGACGGTGGAGAAGGCGGCGTCGGCCTGGTTGTCCCCGTCGCTGTCGATGTTGATCCGGTACACCGCGTCCGGGTGGAACTCCGGGCTCATCAGGAAGGGCGGAGTGGCGCTGAGCCCCGTGGTGAAGGGGTTCACGTCGATGATCAGCGTCGTCCTCCCCGAGGCGCCGGGCGTCGGGAAGACGTACAGGTCGGTCAGGTCCAGGCGTGCGTCGTCGCCGGGGAACTTGAGGTAGGCCGCACTGAAGTGATTGGACATGCCGTCTCCCTTCCACCACCGCGAGGGATCCCGCGTGGCTGGCCATCTCCAGCCTCACGCCGCGCCGAGCCTCTCGCGCCCGTGGAAGTCACTGGTTCACCGCCCAGCAGAGGCGGGGGCGGCGGCCCATGCGATGGAGAGCACGGGCCCGTCGGCGCGGCAGCGGCCCCGGCGGGCGCCCTGGGCGGCCGTGGGCCAGTGAGTACCACGGGCGCGAGAACGGCCGGACCGTCCGAGACTGGTCCGGAGGATGTGTCCCCGCACCACCGGCTCGCGCCCGCCGCGCGGGCCCGTAGGGAGGACCAGTGAACGATCTGTCGGGAAGCACGGTCGTCGTCATCGGCGGCAGCTCGGGCATCGGCCTGGAAACGGCACGCCAGGCACGCGCGTCCGGCGCGAAGATCATCATCACCGGTCGCGACCGGGCGCGGCTCGATACCGCGCGGGACGAACTCGGAGCCTCGGCCGCGACCCTCGATCTGAGCGACCCCCCGGGACTGGAAAGGTTCTTCGGCGAGCTGCCCGCACCGGTCGACCACGTCCTCGTGACGGGTGGCGGGCCGACATACGCGTCGATCGCCCAGATGGACTTCGAGCAGGTCCGGAGCGTCTTGGAGGAACACCTTCTGGGCTCGCTGCGCATCGCACGGGAGTGTGCGACGTGTGTCGCGCCCGGCGGATCGCTCACCTTCGTCACCGGCACGTACGCCCGTCGTCCCGGCGTGGGTCTGAGTGTCGCGGCCATCGCGGCCGCCGCGCTCCCGGTCATCACGGCGAACGCCGCCCTGGAGATCTCGCCGGTCCGGGTCAACGCGATCGCCGCGGGCTTCGTCGACACCCCGCTGTCCGCACGTCTGCTCGGCGAAGCACTCGAGGAGCGACGGCAGCAGCTCCGCGCCACCCTGCCGATCCGACGCGTCGTAGGGCCGTCGGACGTGGCCGGACTGGCGCTGCACCTGATGACCAACACGGCACTGACCGGGGCGACCTACGACGTCGACGGCGGCCAGCAGCTCATCCCCTGAACCCCTGCTCCGGTGCGGGCTCGTACGCGCTGCGGGGCAGGGCGTCGCGGAGCTGCCTGCGGGAGGTGATCGACAACTTGGTGAAGATCTTCCGCAGATGCCACTCGACCGTCCGCGGGCTGAGGAACAGCCGGGAGCCCACCTCCGGGTTGGAGAAGCCGTCGCGCACGAGCAGCGCGATCTGCTTCTCCTGCGGCGTCAGCTCGTCCCCCGAGGTCGTCTCCAGCCTGTGCTTGCGGATCGACTCCCCGCTGGCCAGGAGTTCCCGGCGGGCTCGTTCGGCGAACGCCTCCATCCCGATGGCCGCGAACATGGTGTACGCGGTCCGCAGATGCTCGCGTGCCTCGACCCGTCGGCGCTTACGGCGCAGCCACTCGCCGTACACCAGATGGGTCCGCGCGAGCTCGGGGCGCAGGCGCGTCCGGGCCAGCCGTTCTATCGCCCTGCGGTAGAGGCCGTCCGCGGAGGCACCGTCACTCAGCAGGGCCCGGCAGCGGGCCAGGATTCCCTGCGCCCAGTCGGTGTCGCACGGTTCCGCCGCGTCCGTGAGCCCTTCCAGAGCCCCGCCGGCGGCCTTCGCCTCGCCGACCCTGACAGCTGCCTCCACGAGCTCGGGCAGGACCCAGACCGAGACCCACAGTTCGGGGATCCGGGCACTGGTCTGCGCGGCGGCCAGTGCCCGCTCATAACGGGCCAGGCCGTTGTAGAGCACGGCGGCCGACCACTGGGCCACGGTGACCCCCATCAGCCGGCCACTCGCGCCGGCGTCCTCGACCGTGGCCGAGATGAGGGGCTCGACGTCGGCCGTACGGCCCCTCAGCGCACCGAGGCGGAGCTTGACGTGCGGGGCGATGGGAACGCCGATCGCCGCGGCGACGGCGTCCGCCTCGTCGACGATCGCCGCGGCCCCGGGGAAGTTCCCGGTCCAGGTGGTGGCCATTCCCAGTGACGCGAGACAGAACGGGAGCTCGGTGAGGGCGCCCGCGGCGCGCACCACGTCGACGGCCCGGCCGTACATGGTGCGCATGGCCCGGTCGTCCCAGACGGCCGCGCTGACCCCGTTGGCCACCCAGCCCCACCTGAGAAGGTCGTGTGCGGGCAGATCCGCGAGCGCGGCGGCCGCACGCTTCAGGACGGGTACGGCGGCGGCGCGGCCATCGGTGACCAGCAGCGCGTAGCCCTCGGTCACGAGGTCGAGGGCACGGGGCGGCGCCGTCGACCGCGGCAGCTCTCCCATGGCCTGGGAGATCGCCCTGAGGCTGACGGCGTCGGCGGCGACCAGCGCGGAGGTGCCCCACGCGAGCAGATAGGTCTCGCGGGCGAGGTCCGCGTCGAACCGTTCGAGTCGTTGCGCGGCCGTGAGCAGCAGCCCTGGCGCGTCACGGTTGAGGCCGGCCGCGAAGGTGATCTGGCTGCGGACCAGGTGCGTCCGCGCGCGCTGGAAATCGCCCCAGGCGTTCTGGCCGGCCACGTCGACGAAGCGGCGGGCGGCGTCGAGGTCGCCGGCCTGGAGGCTGGCGCCCGCGGCCGCGAGAGCTCGCTCGGCGCGTCGCGAGGTGTCCACGGTCAGGACGACGGACCGCTGGAGGAACGCGGCCGCGGCGGCGAGTCCGCCCCGCGCCTGGGCCCGTCCGGCGGAGCGTTCGAGCTCGGCGGCGACCGACTCGTCCGGGCCGGCCGTGGCGGACGCCAGGTGCCAGGCCCGGCGGTCCGGGTCGGCCCGTGGGTCGGTGGCCTCCGCCAGCGCCAGGTGTGCCGACCGGCGCTCGCTCTCCGTGGCCGACCGGTACACGGCCGACCTGACCAGCGGGTGCCGGAAGGTCACGCGCAGGTCGAACGACAGTAGGCCGTCCGTGCCGTCGGCGAGTGCCTCCTCGGGTGTCACTCCGAGCTGATCGGCGGCGCGCCATACCAGGGCGGGATCGCCGACGGGGTCGGCTGCGGCTATCAGCAGGAGCAGCCGGGTCTGTTCGGGGAGGTCCTCGATCCGGCGCAGGAAGCTCTGCTCGACCAGGCCCGGGACGGTGTCGGTGGTCAGCAGTCCGAAGCCGCCCGCCAGCTGGGTCACGGACAGGGCGCGGGGCAGTTCGAGGAGGGCGAGGGGGTTGCCCCGGGTCTCCGCCACGAACCGGCTGCGTATGTCGTGGTCGAGGCGGGTGTGCGTGGCGGATTCGAGCAGGGTGTGCGCGGCCGCGCCCCGCAGTCCGGTGACTTCGAGGTCCGGCAGTCCGAGCAGATCCGGGGCGCGCTCACGGGCGCCGAAGACGAGGGCGATCGACTCCGCCAGGAGGCGCCGGGCGACGAAGCCCAGGACCTGCGCCGAGGCGCGGTCCATCCAGTGGGCGTCGTCGACCAGGCACAGCAGCGGGCGCTTCCGCGACGCGTCGGACAGCAGGCTGAGCACCGCCATGCCCACCAGGAAGCGGTCGGGCGGCGCTCCCGCGCGTATCCCGAAGACGGTCTCGAGCGCGGTGCGCTGCGGGGCGGGCAGGTTCTCCAGGCGGTCGACCAGGGGCACGCAGAGCTGGTGCAGTGTCGCGAACGGCAGCTCCCTCTCGGACTCGACGCCGACCGCGCGCAGCACACGCAGGTCGCCCGGCGAGTCCGTCAGGTGTCCCAGCAGTGCCGACTTGCCGATGCCGGGCGGCCCGTGGATCACGAGTGCGCGGCTCTCTCCCGTACGGACGGCGTCGACGAGCCTGTCGAGGACGGCGCACTCGACCTGGCGCCCGAGCAAGCCGACCTTGTCCCCGGGGCCCGGTCCATGCTCCGGATCCACCACGGTTGCCAGCTTTCGTCCCGATTGGTCCCTTGGTCTTCTTGCACGTTACAGGGGGAGACATAGCGGTCGGAAGCCTCACCGGCAAAGAAGGGGTCCCGCGGAGTCCTCCACCGTTCAGGTCGATACGTTCGCCTCCTGTAGGTAGCGTTGTCCTGACCGGCGCCGATGAAGCACCACCGCACCACCACAAGATCTCTCATGTGGTCTTCTACATGCTCGACCGAAGCTGCTCTTGCGTTTGGGCGCGGCGAGGCGAAGTTCGAGTCGCTGCTCCCCGAACAGGAGCGCTACGACGTCCACTTCGAGGACATGCCCGACTGGCGCTCGGCACCGAAGTGACGCGCTGACGTCCCCTCATCTCGCGGTGGCGTCAGTCGGCTGTGCGGGCCGCCCACCAGGGGAGTGTGCCGATCCGCCGACGCCCAGAGCGAGTTCGGCGTACATCGCATTGGCCCAGGAGAACCATGGGCGGGCGAACCGGCGCGGGCTGTCCTTGTGGAATGACTCGTGCATCGCTTCGGCCTGCGTCGGGTGTGTGGCGCCAATTGAGTCGACGGCTCCCATATCCGTTAGGGGCGCTGTGGCGGGTCTGGTCCTACGGAACCTCCCCGAGCGAAGAGCAGAAGGGACGCCCTTGCAGGGCTTTCCTCGATCAGGCTTGACGCTCTCGAAAAGCGTCGTACGGCCGGCCGCCAGTGCGCCAGCGGACAGATCGCAGCACCCGTGGCGGCTGCGAATCACCAGAGCATGTAAACCTCTGGATTGGCTATGGAGGTCGCAGCGGGAGTCGCGACCTGCACAGACGCTCGATCCCAGTCAAAGGAGCGGCCATGTCCTTCAACATGCCCGCGCCACGCTCCAGGCGCATGCTGGAAAGGCGGCGTCGAACCTACTGCGATTAGCTGCGGCGCACCCATCCGTGACACCGCCTGGGTACAGCCGCGGCACGTCAGAAAGTTCTTGGTGGCCTTTAGGGCGCCGGCGCCGAGCGCGCCTGCACGACCTCGCGCCCGAGTATGCCCCGAAGCCCAGGCTCGCCTTGATCGTGACTACGAGGAGGGCTGTGATGTCGGATCAGTTGAACGCCGCACTTTCGGGACGGGTCCCCACAGCGCTTGCCGAAGACGTCTCTCTCGCGACTCCACTGGCTGCGCCCCGCATCGCCGGTCGTGCCGCGGCTTCGGCAGCGCTCGGTACGTACCAGCAGGCGCTCGCCGCGCCTGAAGCTACTGTCCGGCTCACGGGAGATGAGGTGGAGGGGGTCGTCTACAGCGCGAGCCCCGGCGGACGAGAGACAGAGATCGTCGCGCTGGCCCGGCGCGACGCTGCGGGCCTGATTGACGCGATCGACGTCTACGGTCGGCCGTGGCCGTTCATGGCCATTCTGCGCGAAGTGATCGCGAAGACAGACCCCGCTCTCGCAGACCCGAGCCTAGGACCTGGACCGTATGCCCCGGAAGGGCCGCCACCGGTTTGGGTGGACCATCCAGCCGTCCCGCCGCTGGCGCAGGACGTCACCCTGTACTCCCCGATCCTGCGCGAAGAGCCGACAGGGAAAGCTGTCGTCGAGCCCGTCCTCAAAGCGGCGGCGCACAGTTTCAGAGACCTCAAGGTGCGTGCCGTTCTCGACATTGAGGGTCGGCCGGGATTCGCGGTGGTGATCGACGAATACGTGGACGGCGGCAATGTTCAGCAACTGGTCGAGATCTTCACGCTCAACGATGCGGGCGAGGTCGGAGGGATCCGAATCTTCACCCGGCCGTGGCTCGTGACCGCCCAGTTCCGTAACAGTATGTACGCCCTGCTGAAAGACACCCTCGGCCCCGAATTCTGGGAGGGGCCCGACGCGGAGGAACCCGTGCGCGCTCCATGACATGAGGCCCCGGCCGTGACTCAGGGACCGTCTCCTGGCGACATCCCACGATCTTTGACCAGCTTTCGTGCACGCTTCGTTGGGGGCGATCGCGATGCTGTTCTTCTCCTCGCATTCGGTCAGAACCTAAAAGAGCATCTCCGCGCCGCGGCCGTCGAGTTCGAGGTGTTGGGTGGGGGACGGGACGCCGTGCACCGTTTCCAGTGCCGGTTTTCCCGTCCCTGCCCGCCGAACCGGACGTGCCCGTTGGCCGAAGCGGGGAGGCCGGCCTGCTCAAGGGCGGGGGTCGGCAGCGTACCGACGCCACCCATGTGCCGGCCGCGGTCCGCACCCTCAGCCGCCTGGAACTGTCGGGGAGACGCTCCGGGCGGCCCTGGAGGAGTTGGCCGAGGCCATCGCCGAAGCGCTGCCTGTGCTTGACCTGGACGCTGGCCAGCAGCGCACGGTCCGTCAATTGGCTGCCGCGGTCCTCCTAGAAGTGGGGGAGGACCAACCTGATCACTCACGGTTGCGCGAAATGGGCCGTACCCTGCGCACCGTACTGGAAGGCGCTGCGGCCGGCGCGCTTACCTCGAGGATCCTCACCGTACGGGGCCCGTGAAAAGGTGAGCGAACGTCACGGGCTCAGTCCGTTGGAAGCCCCAGCTGGGAAGAATTGCGGACCGCGTTCGTCAGCACCGCGCGGACACCGAGCTGGTCGGCCAGGCCCACGGTCCGCGCAGCCAGGCGCAGCGACCCCGGGCCAGTGCCCGTACGTCCCAGTCACACCGCCTCCAGCCGCAGCCCGTCCCCGCCAGCTCGCGCCAGGGCGCGAGCAGTTGCTCGGCGCGGTCAGGGCGCCCGGCCGCCAGGGCCCGTACCGGTTCGGAGGAGGGCCCGAGAATCACCACCAGGTCCTGGTTGGCGAACTCACGCAAAGAGGGCCAGGACAGGATCGGCCGGCCGACGTCGGCCTGCGCGTGCGCAGCGGACACCAGGCGGCACAGCCGCGTCCACCCGGAGGCGTTCCGGGCGAGCAGCGTGATGCGCAGCGGCGGCTCAAGGACGTGCGCGCCGTCACGGACCGGCGAACGCGGGCGGCGCCGGTGCGGGGCGACGGCGACGTCGACGCCGAACACGGGCGGGATGCCGGCGTCCGAGCAGGCCTGGGCGAAGCGGACCGTGCCCGCGTCGGTATCCCGGTCGGTCAGGGCCAGCGCCGTCATCCCGCGCTCCGCAGCACGCTGGACCAGCGCGCCGGGCAGCGAGGCGCCCTAGCGGGCCGAATAGCCGGAGGCCACGTGCAGATGAGTAAATCCACCGCCCCGCACCTCTTGCCCCTCACGTACGCCCTGCCTGACCTGCGCCTCTCCAGGTACCCACCATACCCCAGAATTCGAGCAAATGTTCGATGTCTGTTCGCCGTCGACGGCGTGATCGCAGAGGTGGTGTGACTGAGCACGATAGGTGGACGTTGAGCACGCTGGTTGGCCCATTTGCGCGGTAGTTGGCCTATGTGCGCGGTAGCCAGCCCGCTGGCTGACCATCCTTCGAAAGTCGTTCCTCCCGGAGGTTGACCAGGACCGAAAATCAGAGGGCCAGGCGGCGGATCGCGACTGCGGCCGCGTCGTCGTCCAGGTGGCCGTGGACGTGGGCCAGAAGGTCGTCATGGAGAGCGCCCAGGAACTCGGCAGGGTCGTCATTGGTCCAAGAGGGCGCCCGGTCAGTGAGCTGGTAGAAGAGGTGGCCGGCGTCACGTGCCTCGATGACGCCGTCCGTGTACAGAAGGAGCAGGTCGCCAACCTCGAACGGAAACGTCTGGACCTCGTAGGCGGTCATGCCGAAGGCGCCGCCGAGTCCGATCGGAAGGTAGCTCGCCTCCGGTGTGAGGGCGGTGACGTGAGTGCCGCGCAGGAGCAGCGGCGGTGGGTGCCCGCAGTTGATGAGGTGGACGACCGGCTCGTGGTCGGGGATGTCGAGCAGGATCGCCGTGGCGAAGTCCTCGTCGGTGTCCTGTTCCGTCCCCGAGCGCCACTGGCTGCTGTCCCAGCGGAAGGCGGCGTCCAGGTGGACGGCGAGGCGGGGCAGGGTGGCCTGCCGATGGGCGGCCGCACGGAAGGCGCCGAGCAGCAGGGCGGTGTTGTTGATCGAGGCCAGACCGTTGCCGCGGACGTCGCCGATGAGGAGCCGGGTGCTGTGGTGATCAGTCCGCGCGGCCGCGTACAGGTCCCCACCCAGATCGGCTTCCTCCTCGGCCGGAATGTACAGGCCGGCGATCCGCAGCGGGCCGGCGCGGCCGGGCAAGGGCTGCAGCAGCACGCTCTGCGCCGCCTCGGCGACGGACCGCACCCGGTGCAGCTGTCGCTCACGCCGGTCCCGCAGCACGCAGATGCCGACACAGACGGCCGAGACGACGACCAGAGCGGTGATCTGAGCCTGGATGTTGGCGGAGGACAGGCTCTCCCTCAGCACACCGATCAGCACCTGGGCCGCCACCGCGAGCACTCCCATCAGAGCCGTCACGCGAGCGCCCGCGAACGCCACCGTGATCGCCGGCGCCGCCACCAGCAGAGGGCCGAGGTGAATGTGTGGCGGAGCCAACACGTCCACCACACAGACCGCGACGATCAGGCCCAGAGGGATCACCATCAGCGCGGGCGCGTGACCCGGCTGCCAGGACCGCCGGAGGTCCCGCCATGGTCGCAAGGACATGCCCCAAGCCTTCCACTCGCCTCCCCATTGCAGGAACGCGCCGCTCCGAAGGTCGTGTGCTGCGCATGACCACTGACGGCGCCTGCGCCCATGACGGCCTCCTGTCGATGGGGCGCCGTGCACGGCTCTGCTGCGCGAGGGGTGCTGGGCCACTCGCCAGCCACCCGGTGACGCCGGGGCCCCGAACTGTGCATGCATTTGACCATCCGGGCCACCTATCGTGCACAGTCACAGTGGTCGAGCTCGGGCAGGGAAAGATCGGCGGGGTGCTGACCAGCGTCCGCGCGGTACGGCGCCGGATCGGCCCGGACAACAACACCCGCGTGCTCGACCTCGACGACCGCGTACGCATCTACCGGATCGAGCCCGCCCTCGTGGAAGACCTCCGACGGGCGTTCGACTTTGCCGACACCCGGTCCGACCTGCTGCGCCAGGAGCCGGCCGCGTCCGGCAGTCAGTGACCTAGTAGTGCTCGTTAGATTCTGGTTCTGGTGAGGGGGCGGCCGCAGGTGGTGCAGGTGCCGGTCCAGCACTGCAGCAGGCCTTGTAATGCGTCGAGGACTTGGTAGAGGCTCAGGCTGTTGTGAGGGCTTTTGGGTCGTAGCGCCGCAGGGTGAGGAAGGTCTGGGCGGCGGTGACGAGGGCGATGTGGTGGTGCCAGCCGCGCCAGGTGCGGCCCTCAACGTGGTTCAGGCCCAGCCCGTGTTTGAGTTCGCGGTAGTCGTGCTCGATGCGCCAGCGCATCTTCGCGAAGCGCACCAGATCGGCGATGGGAGTGGTGGCGGGCAGGTTGCTCATCCAGTAGCCGGTGGGCTCGTCGGCTTCTTCGGGCTGGTAAACGGCGCTGAAGCAGGGCCAGGCAGTGTACGACCCGTGGATCGCGGACCAACTGGCCCTCACCGGGCTGTCCGCCCACTGACCTCCGGGGCCGATTCACCTTCGAGTGCGCTCCAGCCGCCACACTGATCGCGAGATCGAGTGCACGGCAAAGAACGGCGGCTGCAGATGACGACGAACCAGGCGGGGCACCCCCTGCCGTACGACACGTATTGTGAGGCGATCGGGAGGGAGACTCGCCGGTTCGCCGACGCGGTGCGCGACGCCGACCCGGCCGGCGCTGTGTCGTCCTGCCCCGGCTGGACCCTGGCCGATCTGACCCGGCACGTGGGAGCGCTGCAGCGCTGGTTCTGCGTCCTGTTGTCCCGGCGGGTGCAGGAGGTTCCCCGCGACCGGGACGTCGAGCTGAGGCTTCCCGAAAACGTGCGGGACTACGCCGACTGGCTGACGTTGGGCGTGCCCGCGGTGGAGGCTGTGCTGCGGGACACCGATCCCGGTGCGGCGATGTGGACCTGGGGCGCCGACCCGCATGCGCGGTTCTGGGCCCGAAGGATGCTGTTCGAGACGCTGGTGCACCGGGTGGACGCGGAGCGTGCCGTCGGCCGCGACGCCGATGTCGACCCGGAGCTGGCCGCGGACGGCGTCGACGAGTTCCTGGTGAACCTGCCGTACGCGGGGATCTTCGCGCCTGGGGTGACCGAACTGCGCGGCGACGGCGAGGTCCTCGCGTTCGGGTGCACGGACGCCGGTGGCACGGTCGGCGAGGAGTGGCGGGTGCAGCTGGAGCCGGACGGCTTCCGGCCAGTGGCGGGCGGGAGCGGCCCCGGGACGGCGGACTCCGCGGGGGTCCGGGCTCCGGCCGCGGACCTCCTGCTGCTGCTCTACGGCCGCCGGTCCCATCGGGAGCCGGTCTTCGAGGTATCGGGGGACACCGGGCTCCTGGACCGTTGGTTCGTGCACACGGCGTTCTGACCCGGGCGTCGGGGCTCGTGCGGGCCGGTGCTCATCCGGCCTTCGCCGGTGGTGGCTCCTAGGTCGGTGAGGCCCTGTGTGTCACGGGAGGCTGACGTAGAGACGGGCGCTGACATACGCCGGGAACGGGCCCTGCGTCGGCGGCCGCGGTGGCGTATTCCGGTCGGGACCCGGCCAGGGTGTGGCGGTGGTCGGCGGGGTGGGCGGTGGCGAGGGAGCCGTGCCCAGCCCAGCAGGCCGCGCCTGGTGGCGCTCATCCGCACGTGTCGTCGACGTCGGAGCCGATCACCGCGCTCAGGGCTTGCAAAGCGTCATCGTATTGGTGACGGTCGAACTGGAACGGACCGAATGCCACATAGTTGCGGCTCTTACGGTGCGGTTGCTCAAAGGCGTCCCAGGTCACGAAGTCGGCCGTCGCGGTGATGCGGGCCATGAGCGGCCAGCATCCCCACTCTCCGCATTCACAACCGAGAATGGGTGTCTTCGGCCCCATCGCGTTGGTGGACCGTCCGAGGAAGTGATCCTGCATCGGGCCGAACCGGAAGAACTCCGGGATCAGACCGCCATAGGCGTCACCTGCGGGCTGCATCCCGGCGGCGATCTCGAACCCGTCGATCAACTCGGTGAGTGGTACTCCGTCGATGCGGGGGACGATCACGAGCGGGCCGCCGTGGCCACGGTGTCGGCAGTCGAACCTGATGTCATTGCTGGTCATCCAGCGAGTGTGGCAGCGAAGCCGTTCCTTCCACCTGGGGGCTTGCGCTGTGGCTATGCCCGGCATGCCGAGGTCGATCGCCGTACCACCGGAAGCTCGTCGGCCCATCTGAGCAAGCTTGTCTTCTGCTCCAGCCAGGCTGATCCGGAGCCCTTCGACCTCCCCAGGCCAGCCCTCGCGCTCAGCTTGGACGATGCGGGCGACGAGGTTGTCGCGGATCTCCTCCAACCGGCTGCGCTGGGCCGGGTTCGGCCGGAGAAGCGAGCAACGAATGCAAGCGTGTTCATGGATGCAGGCGGTGCCGTAGGCGCGGGCGCAGGTGCCGCCGGAGAGTTTGCGGCGTTCGAATTCGCCGACGGCACCCCGTGCAAGCCTTGCCTCAGCTGCCCCTCGATGCGAACTATGGGCGGGCGGTCACTGAGGTTTGCGGTAGCCTGGTTCGTCGGCCAGGCGGAGGATGTGCAGGGTCTTGGCGATCCGGCCGTAGTGCGCAATCGCGTCGCCGAGCGGGGCGCCCGTCGCGCGGCAGCATCCGGATCACGTCGTAGGCGGTCCGCTCGTATAGCTGCCGTCACCGTCAAGTAGCGCTCACAGGAGGCCAGTCGCCAATCCTGTCGGGAGCTAGGCAGATGACCTGCGGTGATCCCCGGATGATTCGGCCCTAGCCCTATCACCCGTGGCAACGGCCAAGTGCCCAGTCCCGGTCGCTCGGCGTCGGCTCGGTCCGCCAACGAGCCCGTAGAACCCCGTCGTTGTCGGGCATGACAGCGGTGCACAGAGGTACACGTTCGCCCTCGTATACGGACAGGAGCGCGGCGGCCGAGGCACTGGAGATCCGGGCGGACAGTTCCGGAAAATCGTCCTCGTCGGCGATGCCGCTGTGGATGCGGCCGCTCTTGTCCTGCCATACGCCTTCGACGAGTCCGTCCTCGGGCAGGGCGCCGAGGACGGCGTCGATGTCACCAGACAAGGGGGCCAGACGGCCAGGCGGGCCCGGGGAGCCAGTCCGGCACGCACCGCTGAAATGGTTTCGCGGGTGAGCAGGTGCCACCGCGAGGCGCCATCGAGATACGTCTCCTCCAGGATTCCGGCGCAACCTGTGGCGGCGGCTCGGTGCACGTCGGACCAGAACTCATCATCTCCAGGCCGCTGCACGCCTTCCTCCTCGTCCTCGAAAGCGTACGGGGACACAACCATGCGTTCTCGGAACAGCCCGAGCCCGCGGGTGCGCTCCAGCGCCTCCTCGCAAGGCCGGCTGCTGCTGAGGTAGAGGTACTGGTCCCACCCCACATGGACCGCAAAGGTGTCCTCCACCTCCAGCCTGTCCGGACCAGCTCAGCTCGACCATCCGTGCCCGCATCACCACATCACGAGGCGCCTTGCGCGCCCGCGCCAGCCGATGCACGAGCCCTTCCTCGCTCTCGTCACGGCTCGGCCGTGCCCGTAACACCACCGTCCAGCACCCGCCCCCGAGCAGCCGAACAACCCCGCCACCAGGACACATACCCAGTGAAAGAGGAATCCAGCACTAGGTCGCCAGGCCTGATGGGGCTATTTGAAAATGGCTCTGGCCGCAGTTCCGTGACGGCCTACGTGCTCATGCCGAGTGCTGATGCTTGTGTAGGGCTGCGCTAGCCCGGAAACGGAGGCGTCCGCAGCGGTCCTTGTCTTCGTCGGTTGCGTGGTCGGCGCAACAGCAGTGCTGCGCCAGCCAGCGCAAGTCCTCTGGGGCAAGCCATAGAGGGATACGGCCTTGTGCGGCCTCGGCTTGGGGATCCGTGGGTTGTGGCGACTTCATGGGGCCCGACTGTATGCCCAGCTCTAGGAGCCTCACGGCCGGGCCTCGTTCGAACTCCTCCGAGGCCGAATCCGCACCCAGCCATGAGACCACGGAAGGTCCCGGCCGGCCCTCTACGCTTCTTACGTGCGCTATCTGGCAGAGTCTTTCGCCCTTGGGGCCCTGCGAAGGGGCCGACCAGTCGAGCAGTTTCTCGGTCCTGCCGGTTCACCTGAGCGTCTCGGCATCCGCTACGTCGAGGTCAGACCGGTCATGAACCGCTACGACATCTTCCTGCACACCCGGGAAGATGTCGGTCACGAGACCTTCGTCGATCTGGTCGAGTTCCCGCCCCTGGACCCCGACCACGATAAAGAGGAGTTCGGCCGCCTCGTCGCGACTCGCGACGACCCGCTCTCCGCCCTGACAGCCGCCGAAGAGGTCACTGGAGCCCTGCGCGGAAGGTGGGTCAACACCGGTGTGGTTCAGGATGAGTACCTCGATTACGTGAAGGCGGGACGCCCAGTCGACAGCTCACCCGAAGGGCTTCCCTGGCCTGCCATTCCGCCCTCCCGCTGACTCGCAACTCCGTTCACGGAACTGCGGCCAGAGCCGTTTTCAGGAATCGCCATCAGTGGCCGGGCTTGAGGGCGGCTGCTTTGGCGGCCCGCTCGATTTTCGCGATTTGGGCCTCCCAGACAGCCGTGTCAGGCTGCGGGGTCGCGCGTCCGGCTGTTGTCCCTGTCGAGCCGTCGAGCTGTTCGCGCAGGATGTCAGCGTGTCCGGCGTGCCGGCTGGTCTCGGTAAGCATGTGAACCAGGATGTTGAATAGCTTCACGTTGGGGCGTGGCCACCAGGGCACGTAGCCGGGGGAGTCGATGGCGAGCGCAGTGATCGTCGCGTCTGCGTGCTCCTGAGCGCGACGGTAGCGATCAGTGATCTCTTCGCGTGTCTCGTGCTCGGTCGCCCACATGTCGGCGCCGTGCTCTCCGGCGTCGTCCCACCGGGGCAGAGGTTCGGGGAGTGGTCGGTCGAAGACCTCCCCGAAGTACCGGGCCTCTAAGATCGACAGGTGCTTGACCAGGCCGAGAAGGTTGGTTCCCGTCGAGGTCAGGGGGCGGCGGACGTCGTACTCGCAGAGCCCGTCGAGCTTCCAGAGCATCGCCTCGCGAATCTCTCGCAGATCGCTGTGCAGGTACTCTTTCGCGAATTCATCAATCACAGGGCATGAGCCTGTCATGCACAGCCAGCAGGCTCAATCTGCGACCAGCGCTCGGAGCGGGCAGTCAGCTGTTGGTTGGCGCGGGTTTCCTCGGCCAGCTGGGGGGCGCCTTTCCGGGCGAGGTGTTAAGTCCACGCGGCAGTTCCGGCGTGTGCGTCGGAACCTGCAGTAGCGGGCGGGGCATCTCCCCGAGGGGGAGTCACAAACGGATGGCCCGAATGGCGTCGTGGGGGAGTGGCCTATGTCTGGGCGGGGTCTGTCCGAAGCCGAGCAGATGCTGTGGGATGCCTTTCCCGCCGGACACGTGGTTGATCTCGGCCTCGTGGCTCAAGGAGTTCCGACATCCGCGCCCTACGTCTCACCGTCTACGACATCGCCGACCGCCTGCGCTCCTGGAGCGGCAACGGCTGATCCGATCCCGTCCGGCCAGGAACTCGCGTACCGAGGGGGCGCTGCTCACCTCCGGCCGGACAGTCTCTTCCCAGAACCAGCCGTCGACGGCCATCCCCTCCCGCGTCCAGTCCCACATCAGCCCCGCACCCTCCTCGGCCCGGGAGACGTCCTGGCCGCCGCCTCCGGTAAAGACCCGGACCAGGTGAGCCTGCCGCCGGCTTGCCCGCGTCGCAGATCTCGCACAGCTCCGGGCGGACCGGGTGACCCTCGTCGTCAGACGAGAGGAAAGCGGTCGCCGCGAGTCGGCTGCAGGGGCAACCCGGCCAAGCGTTGAGTACCGAGGGTGTCCGACTGTCACCGGTCGATCAGGGGCCGGTCACCCGGCCCGTTGGGTTGTCTCCCCGGCCTGGGCGGGTACCGCGGGCAGGGGGACGGTGCAGGAGGCGCAGCGCCGGGCCTGGGCCGGGACGGGGCTGAGGCACTCGGGGCAGTCCCGTTTGGGGGCTTGGACGTCGTTGTGGGGAGCAAGACGCTCGTGCAGCTTGTTGATCGGGAGTACGACGAGGAAGTACAGGGCGCTGGCGAGGAGGAGGAAGCTGATCGCCGCGTTGATGAAGGCTCCGTAGGGGAACTTGGTGGCGCCTACTGTGAAGGTCTTGCGGGTCATGTCGCCTGTGGCACCGGTGGCCAGCCCCACGAGCGGGGTCAAAAAGGCGCTGACGAAGCCGTTGACGACGGCGGTAAAGGCCGCCCCGATGACGATGCCGACCGCCAGGTCGACCACATTGCCGCGCAGGATGAAGCTGCGGAAGCCCTTCACCTTTTCACCCCTTCAAGGCCCATGACTCGACGGGCGGCACCCCGGCCCCCACCCCGGATGCCCTGCTACGTCTCACCTATACCTACTGGGCGGCGGCACCACGGCCCGCCGCCGGCTCGCCGAGACCATGGCCGCGACGTTGGCCATCTTTTTGTCTTGCTCCGGTCATTCGGGCGGGTCGACCAGTGATTGGAGTTGCTGCCAGCAGTGGCGAACGTGCTGCTCAGCCTCTCGAACGGCGGAGGAGGTGTCGTCGGAAAGCGCGGCTGGAGATGATGGAGGCTTGTGCTTGCCGGTGTGGGGTGTGCTATGGCGACGCGGCCGGTGAACAGCGCGAGCGCGTTGTGTTCGGCCGCCCTGGTGGAGGACCGCTGCCCGGGCGGCCAGGACTGCGGCGATGACTGCTGCGGCTGTCAGCGCGACAGCCACTTGCTGATCGGACATGGCTGTGAGCGTCCTTCATACGGGTACTGGTCCGCTAGGGCCAGTACCCGTGCCGTACCGGCCCCACCGTCTCCTTATCCGCGTCAGGCCGGGGCAGGTTCCGTTGGCGCACCGACGGAATTCAATGACCTGGGAAAACGTGGGCTCGGAATGTGCAGAGGCCTCGCTCCGAAACGCGAAGGGTCTCGGTGTGTCTGCCGGGTGTTGGACTGGATGCGGCAAACGGTGACGACCGCGGTGCATACTGGCCGCGTGCGCCAAGTATTCGTCCATGAGGCGGTCGTGAGGATCGAAGCGGGCGGCGATGTGCGAGCTCTCGGAGCAGCCGTAACGGTCGCACTCTGCGGGAGCTGGGAGCTGGGAGCGCGAGCCGCCGTGCCCGCTCGCGCCCCACCACACCGCCACGCAGTCCTCCGGCGACGAGGTGCAACTACGGGTGCTCTTTGCTGCCGAACCTGCGGCTGAGGCCGAGGTCCGCAGCCGGATCGGAGCAGCGTTGTCCCGGGCCGGCTTCGACGGCCCGGACGGTGTCAGCACACACTGGCAGTTCCGCAACGCATGGCCCGGCGTTGTCCGGAGCGACGAGGCTGAGCACGCGGCGCGGCTTGTCCGAACCTGAACCCTCGGTCTTCTGCATTTCAGGTGTCGCGCCAGTTCGGGGTGGATTCCCACCACGCACGTTGACCAGCTACTTTCCGCCCTCGAGGGGTACCGAACGGACCCCGTGAGCGACAGGGGCCCCGTGTCAAGGGAGGCATGCCATCACTCCATGGACCGAGATGCCTTGGCCGGGGTGAGGATGAGGGAGTCGGGTGGCCTTGGGGGCGGGCACAGGGGCCCGGCGTTCAGACGGCCAGGCGGCGAATGGCGACGGCGGCCGCGTCGTCGTGGAGGTGTCCGTGGACGTGGGCCAGCAAATCGTCCTGGAGGTGGCGCAAGCGTTCGTCGGGGTCGTCCTTGGTCCACTCGGGCGCTCGTTCGGTGAAGGGATAGAAGATTCCGTCGGTGTTGCGTGCTTCGATGACACCGTCGGTGTACAGCAGCAGGTCGCCGACCTCGAATGGGAAGGTCTGGACGTCGTATGCGGTGATGCCGAAGACCCCGCCGAATCCGACCGGGAGGTGGCTCGCCTCGGCCGTGAGAGGAGTGAGCCGATTGCCGCGCAGAAGGAGCGGTGGTGGGTGGCCACAGTTAAAGAGGTGGACGACCGGATCGTGGTCGGGGATGTCGAGCAGTGTGGCGGTGGCGGAGTCCTCGTTGGTGTCCTGCTCCGCCGGTGATCGCCACTGGCTGGCGTCCCAACGGAACGCGCCATCCAGGTGGACGGCGAGGCGAGGGAGGGTGGCCTGCCGATGGGCGGCCGTGCGGAACGCGCCGAGCAGCAGAGCGGCGTTGTTGATCGCGGCCATGCCGCTGCCGCCCACGTCGCCGATGAGGAGCCGAGTGCTGTGGTCGGCGGTCCGTGCGGCGGCATACAGGTCTCCGCCCAGATCGGCCTCTTCCTCTGCGGGGAGGTACAGGCCAGAGATCCGCAGCGGGCCGACCTGGGTGGGCAGCGGCTGCAGCAGCACACTCTGCGCCGCCTCGGCCACCGACTGCACCCGGTGCAAGTGCTGCTCACGCCGGTCCCGCACCATGCAGATGGTGACACAGATGCTGGAGACGACGATCAGGGCGGTGATCTGGGCTTGGATGTTGGCGGTGGGCAGGACCCCTCTGAGTACGCCGATCAGCACCTGGGCCGCCACCGCGAGAGCCCCCATCAGTGCCGTCACCCGGGCGCCAGCGAAAGCCACCGTGATCGCTGGTGTCGCCACGAGCAGCGGACCGAAGTGGATGTGCGGCGGTGACAGCACATCGGCTACGCAGACCGTGACGATCAGCCCCAGTGGGATCACGATCAGCGCGGGTGTGTGACCCGGCTGCCAGGAACCCCGGAAGTCCGGCCGTGGTCTAACTGATCGTTTCAGAGTGCGGTGCGCAGTCGCCTCAAACAGATGATGCTGCAGGCAAGTTGAAGGAGGCCCTGGTGGAGGTCGGCGCGTATCTCGTAGCGGATGCGGAGCCGTTTGAACTGGTGGAGCCATGCAAAACTCCGCTCTACCACCCAGCGGATCTTGCCCAAGCCAGAGCCGTGTAGGGCACCTCGGCGAGCGATCTTCGGAGTGATCCCTCGGCCGCGAAGGAGTCGCCGGTACTTGTCGAAGTCGTAGCCGCGGTCGGCGAACAGCTACTTGGGCCGGTGTCGGGGACGCCCGCGTTGGCCGCGGATTCGGGGAACCGCGTCGAGCAAGGGGATCAGTTGGGTGACATCGTGTCGATTTCGGCCGGTCAGCGAAACCGCGAGCGGAGTGCCGAACTGGTCGACGATCAGGTGATGCTTACTGCCGGGACGGCCACGGTCGACCGGCGACGGCCCAGTGTGAAGCCCCCTTTGAGGGCGCGGACATGCGAGCCGTCAACGGCGCATTTGTCCATTTCCAGCAGGCTGGCGCCTCGGAGTTCGGCGAGCAGGGCGGCGTGCAGCCGGGGCCAGATGCCGGCTTCCGTCCAGTCCCGCAAGCGGCGCCAGGCTGTGACACCGGAGCAGCCCACCACCTGACGGGGCACGTCGCGCCAGGCCACTCCGGTACGCAGCACGTAGAGGATGCCGGTCAGGGCGATGCGGTCGGCTATCCGATGCCGTCCCGCATGCCGGTGCCGCCGCTCAGGGTGTCGCGGGAGTAATGGAGCCACGCGCGCCCACAAGTCATCAGGCACAAGATCGCCGTTCATGGCGGGAAGCGTGCCAGAAGAACGCAGTTGAGGTGATCCGTTCAGCCTTGCACACTCGTCCGGTGAGTCACAGCACACAGCCGGGCATCTGGGACGGACCGTGGTACCGCGTCCACACGGAGCACTTCGAGGCAGCATTCCTGCCGAACGCGGGCGAGGGCCTGGAGGCCGTGGACAACGTCGATGTCTTCGTGGACCTCAAGGACGGCTCGCGCTGGAGCGCGACCATGATCACCCTCGCCCAGGTCGAGGTCATCATGGCGAGATGGGCCGAAAGCGGGGAAGCCCTCGGAGGCCGCTACTTCTGGTGCTCAGACGGACTCATCGTCCGGGACGCCGGCATCAGCAACATGACCGAGGTCCTGGTCGGTCTGGCTGAGAGCGGCGAGCTCACGCAAGTCCTTCACCGCCTCGATGACTGACCGCGGTTGCCTCGGCCGGGCAACCGCATTCTGAAACGATCAGTAAGGGCCATGACCTAAGCGTCCCACCTGCTTCCGCTCACGGGGATGTGCGCCGTCGAGATAGTCGAGAGGGGGAAGGGCTCTCGCCTGGTAGTTGACCAGGCGAGGGGTCCTGGTGTGCCGCCGTAGGGCGGATCAATCGCTTCGAGCGTCACTGTGTCTTGGCCGCGAGGTTCGACATGTTCGTCGTCCGCCACGAGGCGAGCGCGCGGGTTGCGGTCCTCAGGACCCTGGGTGATCGGCTGGTCGGACCGGCTCGATCACCCAGGCCAAGTTGAGTTTCCGTACTCAGGTCCGGGACGGCTTCGCATCGCGAGCATCGGTGCAGCGGCGTGGTCGAGAGCGCCGGGTTCCGTCAGCCGAGAGAGTTACGGAGAACTCGCCATGTCCCGTCGTATCGCCCTGTCCGTCGTCGCTGGTGCTGTCGTCCTGGCGGGTGCCGGGGCCTTCGCTCTCGCGTATGCCGGGGATCAGACGCCCGCCCTCGCGCACAACACCACCCACTACACCGCCCCGGTCGGCGAGCGGGACGGCTCGTTCACCTTCTCCACCAAGGTCACGGCGTCCTCCGGCGTCAAGACCCTCAAGGTGTTGGCCTGGCCCGAGAAGTCGGGACTTGCTGCGAAGCAGCCGACCGCCAAGGAGATGGCCCATGCGGAGTCGGCCCGATGCAAGCCCGCCGGCGCGGACACCGTGCGGTGCGTGTACACGGCCGCGGTGACCGCTGCCGAGGCCGCTTCATCCCCGCGCGGTTCCTGGCATGTCGCCGTTTTCGCCACTGCTAAGGACGGCACCACCACCCTGGACACCAAAGCGGCGGATTTCACCGTCGGCTGACCGGACTTTCGGAAGGCAGCCGGGGCACTCTGCAGGTTCTTGGAAGCTGTCGTACCGTTCTAGCGCGGCTCCAAAGGCGAGCCGGAGGGAACGTGGAGACGTAAGGTGCAGACTCGAGTCTGCAGGGTCATCGAGGAGATCCAGCGCCTCACCGACGACGACCACGAGTACTTTCACGCATCCAGCACGTACTGCCGAGATCAGGAGGCGGCAGTACGTGCGCCTGCTGGTGCCCCGCTGGCACTGCTGTGCGATGAGTTCAAAGCAGCCCCCGCCGCCACGTGCCAGCTCAACAACCCTGTGGCGCCGACCAAGCCAGCCGCCACGCGCGCCACCCCGACCATCCCGATCGGTCCAACTTCTCTTTACTTGCTCAAGACGCGCGCTCCGCCGCGCCGGGCGGCTCTGGCCGCCTCGGCCGGGCGTGCGGCCTTCGGCCGGTCCCGTCCGGACGGCCAACCGCCCGACACACCCAGCCCGCCAGCGAGTGTGCCGACCACCCCATGCACACCAATCCGGGAGCTCGGTGGGCTAACGAAGCCCGCCCGTACCCAGACCCGACGAGGCTCGCAGCCCGCGCTGAGCAAGCAGATCCGGGCGCTGAAGCGGCAGTTGGGGGTGGAGCTGCTGCGGCGCGACCGGCACGGCGTGGCGCTCACCGCGGAGGGCGCGGCGCTGCTGCCGCACGCCCGGCGGGTGCTGGACGCCTGTACGCGCTGTTCACCGGCGACACGAGCGCATGAGCCCCGGGGTGGCCGCCCGCCTGGCAGCTAGCCGGCCGCCCCGGTTTCCCATCCCACGAAGAGACAGGACCGCCATCATGGCACCGGATTCAAGAAGCCGATCGACGCCGATGACGAGCGGCTGCAAGGCCACGAGACCACATACCAGACCAGTGGAGGCGGCTACTTCCCGCCCACCGCGCAGCAGCGCGCCAACGAGGAGGTCGAGATCACCGTGGAGCGGGCCGACAAGTAGGTGCGCATGCCAGACTGCACTGAGGCCCCACCATTGTCCCCCCCCCGTAAGCGGCGGGGCTGCTGCTCGCTATTCCGCTGACTGCTGGTCCGTCTCCGCTAGCTTGCCGTACGAGTCCAACGACCAGCGGACTTCACCGTCGTCGGTGAAGTACAGCGTCGGCCGGTTGTTATGCAGCGTGGCTGGCGAATACCGCTGCGACAGGAACTCAGCTCGTCGCCGTGCTCCGAGGATAGCGACTGGCAACGTCAATCGCTCGCCCCGGACCGAGCCACGGGACTCGTAGACCTCTGCCGCGGTGTACGCGCTGCCGAACCGGACTTCCAAGTCACGCAGCGGCGCTTCACTGTCATTGACCACCTCGACCGACCAATGGCCAGGGATAGCGTCGGGATCCCTGCGAAGCATGCTTCTAGCTGCGGCGTCGGCATTTTGCTGTGAGTGGTACATGCGCACCTGTCTGGCCTGTGCCACACGCCGGTCCTCCGCTGTCGCGCGCAGCTCCGCACGCTCCAACTCCATCGTGGCGGACTGCTCGCTGATGAACACCCGTTGCTCGCGGATCTGGTCCCGCTGGCTCTTCAACGTCCACACCGCTGCGCCCGCGGCCGCCGTGGCGAAAGTGGTCCCCAGCCAAGTAGGAACGTCACCCCAGTTGATCGCGCTCACGGCCAGGAGAGTAGGTGCTTCCAGGGCGCGGCGGACAGTTTTCTGCACTTCCGTGACCGCCGTGGGCTGCCTTCCGTTGTCCTGCCGTGGAGATGCGACTCGGCGTGGAGGGCGGCCCGGCCGAGGGCTGCGAAGTCGTGGCGGAGACGAACGGTGGGTGCCCGCCGGCACGGCTGGAGATCAACGGAACCCTGTAGGTGGCCCGATGGTACGGCGCGCCACCGCACGAGGATGCGGACTGGCACTACTGCTGGCTACGGCCCTAGACCGGCTCGGCGGTTGCGGAGGCGCAGCCGGCCTGGGCACGGCGCGGGCCATCCACCGGCCGTCGGAGAGGAACTTCGGCGTCATGGTGGGCAGATAGCCCTTGTCGATGAGCTGCGCGAGAGCCTCGGCGCACTCTTCCTCGGTGTCCGCCTGCACCCCGATCCGAATCGCCATGTCGTCAGTGTGGCGCGGGAGTTGGGGGGCCGCGTGCGGAGTGCGCGAGTCCGGATTCGAACCTCCCGCCCACCTCCTGCCCCGTTCGTGTCACAAATCGCTCTCACTCTCTTCACGTGGTGCTTACACCGGATATATTCACGCGGCACAGAAAGCAGCACCAAGGGGGGCACGTGAGCAATCAAAACCCGCAACAACCCGGATGGGCACAGCGACCAGCTCAACCAGGCTGGACCCAACCGCAGCAGCAGTGGGGGGCACCGCAACAACCCGGCTGGGGCGCACCGCCGCCGCCGAAGAAGAGCCCCGTCGGGAAGATCCTCGGCTTCGGCTGCCTCGGCATCATCGGCCTGACCGTCGTCATCGCGGTCATCATTTCGGTCGCCAGTAGCGGCGGCTCGGGCAGCTCTGTCACATCCACGCCCGCATCCGCGACGGCCCGGGCCGGCCACAGCGCCGGGGCCAAGTCCGGCGCGAACGCCAGGAAGCCCGACGTAGCGAAGATCGGGGACACCATCAGCCTCAAGGGAACCGACGACGGCAGCAAACTCGACGTAACCGTCGTCAAAGTCGTCGACCCAGCCAAGCCAGCCGACGAATTCACACAGGCTGGCGCGGGCAAGCGTTTCGTCGGCGTCCAGTTCCAGCTCGTCAACACGGGCACCGCCGCCTACAGCGACAGCCCGTCGAACGGGGCGCAGGTTGCTGATCGTCAGGGGCAGCAGTTCGAGTCGACGTTCGGGGACATCTCGGCCGGGCCGTCGATGTCTTCGGACGTGAGGTTGAAGCCAGGGGCGAAGGCGCTGGGGTGGATCGTGTTCGAGGTGCCGAAGGCTTCGAAGGTGACCACCGTGCACTTCGCGATGGACTCGGGGTTCGCGGACCAGACGGGTGAGTGGAAGCTGTCCTGAACCTCAGCATGTTGCGGCCCCGCAGGGTGTGGCCGGGGCGGGGCCGTCGTCATGCGGTGGGTGCCTCGCCGGGCAGGAAGTGCTTGTTCCACATCGGGCACACGTGACCGCATTATTCCGATCACGCACACCAGAACCATGGGGGGACCATGACTGAACTGCCGCAGCCGCCGATGCCAACTTCCCGCCCGAGCCGCCGACGCCGAAGAAGTCCCGCACGAACCTCGTCATCATCGGCTCAGCGGCCGCCGTGATCGCCGCGATCGTGGGCACCGGCATCGTGGTTGTGCAGACCAGAGACGACAGCAAGCCGGCCGCGGCGGCCAGCGCGACTAGCAGCCATCCGGCGGCCCAGGCCGACGCGCCATCCCCCTCCCCGTCGTACGAGGAGGTCACCGCCGACAGCTTCACGATCACGCTGAAGACCACCAAACGGCAGTGCTTCGGGTCGGCGGGCTGCAATCTCACGGTGGAGCCGGATCTGACGCTCCTGGTCGACAGCGCGAACATCGACCCGGCCGCAACGTACGACATCACCTACGAGATCCACGGCGCCGAGGACGGCCCGGTCATCGAGACGGCGGAGCTGTCGGATCAGACGAGCCTGAACTACACGCCGTCTTTGATCCAGACCTCTTCGGTGAGCAAGAAGGTCACGGTGGAGATCACCGACGTCACGGCCCAGGGGTCGTAGGACGAACCTGCTATGTGGCCTAAGAGGCCCTAACAAGGGCGTTGGACGTGTCGGTGGGTGATGAGGCAGGTGGCGAGGCCGAGGAAGGCTTCGTGGATGTCGTCGCGTCGTTCCCAGTAGGTGCGCAGGCGGCGGAGGCCGTGCAGCCAGGCGATTGTGCGCTCGACCACGTAGCGGAAGATGCCCCCCGGTCGGTGCCGTGGGGTTGGCCTCTGCGATGACCGGGCGTATGCCGCGGGCCCAGAGCAGTCGGCGGTATGTGGCGTGGTCGTCGCCGCGGTCGGCGAGGAGGGCGTCGGGCCGGTGCCGTGGCCGGCTGACGCTCCCGGCGACGGCGGGGATCTTGTCGAGCAGGGGCAGGAGTTGGGTGTCGTCGTTGCGGTTGCCGCCGGTCAGTGACACCGCGAGCGGGATGCCCTGGGCGTCGGCGATGAGGTGGGCTTGCTGCCCGGTCGTGCGCGGTCGACCGGGCTGGGACCGCTGTTGGGCCCCGCCGAGCGGCCCGCACGTGGGAGGAGTCGATCACCGCCCGCGACCAGTCCAGCTTCTTGGCCGAGCGCAGCTTCTTCAGCAGCACGAGATGCAGTTGGTCCCACACCCCGGCCTCGTTCCACGCGGCAAGGCGCCGCCAGCAGGTCATGCCCGAGCCGAACCCCAGCTCCTGGGGCAGGTACTCCCACTGGATGCCGGTATGCAGCACGAACAAGATCCCGCACAACGCCTGCCGGTCCGGCACACGAGGCCGGCCCTCCACCAGCTTCGGACCTGGCACGGGCAGCAACGGCTCGATCAGCGACCACAGTTCGTCCGAGACGATCCACGGCCGCGACTGACGTGTTCCCACGACCAGGCCAACGACCATCCACACCGAAAGTCACATGATCAATAGCTTCTGTTAGGACTTCTTAGGGGCGAGGTTGGGCGGTCGCAGGTTTGACCTGCCGATTCTCTGTCCTGGCCAGAGTCTGCCGAACTTGCCTCCACGGACCCTGGTTCCCCATGAGTCCGCGTCCGTTCTGGCACGAGAGTGGCATGGCCACCGCGGCGTGTGCCCTCGATGCGAACTATGGGCGCGATGGTTTCCGCCGGCCAAGCGCGTAGGCAGCACAGACCGCTGTCACCGTCATGACGATCCGGATGACCTTGTCCGACTCGGAGAGCGCAAAGATTGTGAGTACGGCGACGTAGCTCCGTTCCCACCATGCGCTGTTTCGCCAGTGGCTCCGGTTCCCGGACATCACCAAGCGAGCGATGACCAGCATGAGGCCGACTCCAACGCACAACCCGAGGGCGTACCGGTCTGCGGCCTGCATGCCTTGTCCTCTGCTTCTGATGCCCTACGTGCTCAGCCTGGACACTACCGCCGCGGCCCGCGCGCTCTTGTCTCCGAGGTCGCACACAGTACTTCTGGAAGTGGTGAGCCAAGTCACTCACGTGCGGCAGCCCACCGTGGCTAGCCCTGTGACCTGCGCGGACGCCGGTATCAGTGGATCTGCCGCACGATCGGGTGACAGGTTTGACCTGCCCCACCTCTCAAGTTCCAGTTCTGGTGGCTAACTGACAGCCCTTCACGGAATGCTGGCAGCCATGCCTCGTCCCTATCCTCCGGAGTTCCGGGCGCGTGCCATCGCGCTGGTCCGCGCCGGCAAGCAGGCCAAACAGACGGCGGTGTAACTCGGCATCCATCCCGTCACGTTGTCGAAGTGGTTGCGGCAAGACGACATCGACAACGTGCGGCGGCCGGGAACGCCGTCGAGCGAGTCTGCTGAGTTGCGGGCCGCGCGCCGGCGGATCCATGAGCTGGAAACCGAGCTGGCGATCGTCCGGCAGACGGCGAAGTTCCTTGGCGAGGACAAGCCGGCCCCAAAAGGCTCTACCCGGTGATCGACCGACTCGTCGATGCCGGGGCACCGGTCAACAGGTGCTGCCGGATCCTTGGCGTCGCCCGTCAGAACTACTACAAACACAAGCGCACACCGACCACTCCACGACAGCTACGGCGGGACTGGGTGACCGGACTGAACCGAGAGGTTCACGTCGCTTCCCGCGGCACCTACGGCTACCGCCGCATCCACGCCGAGCTCACCCTGGGCATGGGCATCCGGGTCTGCAGCAGGACCGTGTCGGTGCTGATGACACAGGCCGGGATCCACGGGCTGCCCGGACTGGTGCGGATCAAGCGGCTGCGTGGTGTCGTCACCGCCGACGACCTGGTCAACCGGAAGTTCCATCGGTTGCGTCCCGACGAGCTGTGGGTCACCGGCATCACGCAACACCGCACCAGGGAAGGGTGGGTCTACTGCGCGGCGGTCCTGGATGCGTTCAGCCGCAGGATCGTGGGCTGGTCCATCGACTCACGCCAGGACTCCACCCTCGTGGTCAACGCGCAGGACATGGCCATCCGCAACCGCCGCCCTGAGCCGGGCGGGATCGTTCACGCCGATCACGGCACCCAGTTCACCTCCTGGGTCTTCGGCGAACGCATCCGCTCCGCCGGCCTCCTGCCGTCGTTCGGCACCGTCGGGGACGGCCTGGACAACGCGATGATGGAGTCGTTCTGGTCCTCGATGCAGATCGAGCTGCTCAACCGCAAGCGCTGGAAGACCCGGGTCGAACTGGCCAACGCGATCTTCGAGTTCATCGAGATCTTCTACAACCGCCAGCGACGACATTCAGCACTGGGGTACCGCACCCCCATCGAGTACGAACTACTCTCCGCACAAGACACCATCCACGCCGCCAGTTAGCCACCGCAGCTGGAACCCAAACCGCGGGGCAGGTCATCTGAACTGGCTTGCCCTGTGGGGTGGGTGGGAAGGATGTCGCTGTGCCCAAGCCATATCCGGAAGAGTTCCGCGAGGACGTCGTGCGGGTCGCGAGGAACCGTGGCCAGGGGGTGACGGTCGAGCAGGTGGCGAAGGACTTCGGCGTCCATCCGATGACGCTGTGGAAATGGATGCGCCGCGCGGACATCGATGACGGATCCAGGCCCGGGACGACCAGCCAGGAGAGCACGGAACTGCGGGAAGCGCGTCGGCGGATCAAGCTGCTGGAACAGGAGAACGAGGTCTTGCGCCGGGCTGCGGCCTATCTTCCGCAGGCACATCTTCCGGGAAAAGGATCTACCCGCTCGTGAAAGAGCTGGCCGCGGACGGGGTGCCCGTCACGGTGACGTGCCGGGTGCTCAAGCTCGCCAGACAGCCCTACCACCGCTGGCTGGGCAAGCCGGTTGCCGCCGCTGTCCTGGAGGAGGCGTATCGCGCGAACGCACTGTTCGACGCCCACCGCGACGACCCGGAGTTCGGCTACCGGTTCCTTGCCGATGAAGCCCGTGGCGCCGGAGCCGGGATGGCGGACCGGACCGCGTGGCGGATCTGCCGGGACAACCGCTGGTGGAGCGTGTTCGGGAAGAAGCGCGGCAGGAGCAAGAAGGCCGGCCCGCCGGTGCATGACGATCTCGTGAGCCGCCACTTCACCGCGTCCGGCCCGAACGGCTGTGGCTCGCAGACATCACCGAACACGCCACCGGCGAAGGGAAGTTGTACCTCTGTGCGGTCAAGGACGTCTTCAGTAACAGGATCGTGGGTTACTCCATCGACGCCCGGATGAAGTCCCGCCTGGCCGTGGCAGCCCTGGACAACGCCGTTGCCCGACGCGAGCACGTCCACGGGTGCATTCTGCACAGCGATCGCGGTTCGCAGTTCCGGTCCCGCAAGTTTGTCCAGGCTCTCGTCCGCCACCGGATGGCCGGCTCGATAGGAAGAGTTGGGGCAGCCGGCGACAACGCAGCGATGGAGTCGTTCTTCAGCCTGCTACAGAAGAACGTCCTCGACCGCCGAAGCTGGACCACCCGCGAGGAACTGCGGATCGCGATCGTGTCCTGGATCGAGAGGACCTACCACCGGCGCCGCAGACAAGCCGCCCTCGGCCGGCTGACACCCGTCGAATTCGAGATCGTCATGACCACACTGGCCCTCCAGGCCGCGTGACCGAACCTGTCACCCGAACCTTTCACAGACGACGGTGAGCTGGCAAGCCTGGTGGCGGCACAAGCTGACCGCGGTCGCTTGCTGGGCCAGTTGCACGTGACGTGATCGCGGCCGCCGTGATCAACCTTCGATTGGGCTGTGGCTTGCCTGGCAGACCGGCCGCTGTCGGCGAGCCTTGCCCGCCGCGTGCGACGGCACGAGCACAGTGGTCGTCTGTGAGATCAACGGCCTTGGTGGCACGATGAGTTGGGGCGGAAGGCGGGGGTTTCGTGCGGGGTGACAGGCGGCAGATTCAGACGGCGGTCCTGGGCGGAGCGGACTGGGAGGAGCCGCTGATGCTGCCGCTGGAGGCGATCGAGCGGGACGCCTTCCGCCGCCGTCACGAGCACGACACGTTCTGGTGCGGGCTGCTGCTCGGTGGCTGCGGCCTGCAGCTGATCACCAAGCTGTACACCGACCGGGCCTGTCATTTCGCCCATCGCGCCCACCCTGCGCCGTCGTCCTCAGGCCGGTGGCAAGTGGGACCTTGACGAGGTGTTCATCAAGATCAATGTGGAGGGCGCTGGACGAGGCGAGGTATTCACTGGAGTGCGGGCCGTCACCGACTGGAAGGTGGCGGCCCGCAAGGGCGGCTAGGACTTGGTCAGACCCGCGAGCCTACGAGGTCACCGGGCCGCCCATACCGCCTCGATCTCGCTTTACACGGCACCACCGCACTTCCACGTCTGGGAGCCGCTTTCGTTGTAGATGCAGACACGTGACTTGTAGCCCGAGTCGTCCCAGTACCAGCCGGTGTTGTCCGCCTTGTCGACCACGTAGTGCTCGGAGGACACCATCGTCCACGCGCCGTTGTGATACCGCTCGAGGTACATGTAGCAGCCCTGGCCGCTCCAGGACTGAACCAGCCCTTGCGCGAACCAGTTGCCGTTCTGCTTCTCTGTGTTCATCCACCCCTTGCAGCTAGCGTCGGTCACCACGGAGGTGGGCTCGAACACCACGTCGGTGGGTGCGAAGCCGCTGGGACGCGTGATGCTGGGGGATTGCCCCATTGCCGGGATTGAGGGGCTGGCGCTGGCCTGCCCGGCGAAGGCACCCATGAGACCGAGGAGCGCTGCAGCTCCCCCCGTGCCTAGGCGAACACCGATCTTCTTTTTGAGCATGAGCTCCTCGTTTCTGCTGGTCGTGGGACGAGCGGCGGGACAGCGGTTCACTTCTCCGCCATTGCGGGGACATCGGATGAGCCGATGCCCCTGCTGTGTTCACGTCATCGAGTTCAGCGGGCCTTGCCTGGTCAGGGCGCTCGCCACTCCGCCGGCGAGTGACTTCGTTCGGGTCCTCATGTCGGTTCTCCCGAGGTCCGAGGATTCCGGGTCCGGTTGACGCCCCGAAGTGCTGGTTTTCGGCGCGCAGATCCAGGTTGTCTCCCGGGCGCACAGATGGCGCACAGATGCCGTACACGGCCGCTGGGTGCGGTGTTTTAGTGGACTGGGTCTGTTTCCGGTGTGTGACGTGCGACTAGGGGGATCGGGTGGAGTTCCGGCTGCTGGGACCGGTGGAGGTGCGCCACGGTGGCGACGTCCTCGCGTTGGGCGGGCCGCGTCAGCGAGCCGTGCTGGCGGTACTGGCACTGCGCGCCAACGAGGTCGTCACGGTCCGGGCCCTCGTCGAGGCGGTGTGGGAGACGGCGCCGGCGTCGGCGGACACCAACATCCGGACCTATGTCGCGGCACTGCGGCGGTTGTTGCGCGAGGGCGGGGAGCGGCTGGTCACCCGGCCGGCGGGCTATCTGTTCGCCGCGGCGCCCGACGAGGTGGACGTGCTCGCCTTCGAGGAGTTGGCGCGCCGCGGCGACCGGGCATTGTCGGAACGTGACTTCGTCGGCGCGGCCGAGTTCTTCGAGCGGGCGCTGGAGTTGTGGCGGGGAGAGCCGCTGGAGGATCTCCAACTGGGGTCGGGGCCCATGATGGACATCGTGCGATTACGTGAGCGTCGGCTGGCGGTGGCCGAGCGTCATGCCTGGGCCCTGGTGGGCGCAGGCCGCCACGCCGACGCGGTCGCGGAAGTACGGCCGCTGCTCGCCCGGCATCCCCTCCGGGACGGGCTGTGGGAGGCACTGATATCGGCCTTGTTCCAGGCAGGGCATCACGCCGAGGCGCTGGACGCCTACGAGCGCATGCGGACGGTGCTGGCCGAAGAACTGGGCAGCGACCCCTCCCCGGCACTGCGGCGGCTGCACCAGCGGATCCTCACCGTCGACCCGGCGGTGTCCGGTCCGCACAGCACGGGTGTGCCCGATCCGATACCGCGTCAGCTGCCCGCGCCACCGCCGTCGTTCACTGGCCGCACCACCGAACTGGCCACCCTGACCGGCGTCCTCGACAAGGCGGCGGCGGGCGGCACGGTGGTGATCTCGGCGCTGGCCGGCGCCGGCGGGATCGGCAAGACATGGCTCGCCTTGCACTGGGCCCAGCAGCACCTCGACCGGTTTCCGGACGGGCAGTTGTTCATCGATCTGCGCGGCTTCGCGCCCGACGCGGACCCGCTCGCCCCGGGCGCCGCCCTGAAGGCGTTCCTGCAGGGTCTGGGCGTTGCGCCGGGCCTCCTCCCGGCGGACGCCGACGCCCTGGTCGGGCTGTACCGCAGCCATGTGGCCGACAAGCGCATGCTGATCGTGCTGGACAACGCCCATGATCTCGAACAGGTCGCACCGCTGCTGCCGGGCAGCCCAACGTGCGCGGTATTGGTAACGAGCCGGGACCGTCTGACCGGGCTGGTCACCGCGCACGGCGCCCATCTGCTCCCGGTGGACGTGCTGCCGGAGTCCGAGGCACGAGAACTGCTGGCGCGCCGGCTCGGCGCCGAGCGGCTGGCCGCCGAACCCGAAGCGGTGGACGACCTGTTGACCCACTGTGGCGGATACCCCCTCGCCCTGGCCATCATCGCCGGACGCGCCGCCGCGCACCCCGGCTTCCCGCTGCGGGCGCTGGCCGATGAACTGCGCGACGGCACCGCTCGGCTGGCCGCGCTGGACGAAGGCGACCCGACCGCCGACCTCTCCTCCGTGCTCTCCTGGTCCTACACCGCTCTTCCCACCGCCGAGGCGGAGATGTTCGCGCTCCTCGGCAGCGCGCCCGGCACGGAACTGGGTGTTCCCGCCGTGGCCGCCCTGGCCGCCGTCCCCGACGCGAAGGCGCGCACCGTCCTGCGAGCCCTGGAGCGCGCTTCGCTGGTACAACAGAGCGTCCCCGGCCGCTGGCGGATGCATGACCTCGTACACCTCTACGCCGGTGAACGGGCCGACCAGGACCTCTCTCCACACACCCGTGAGGCGGCCCTGGACCGGCTGCTCGGCTTCTATCTGCACACCGCCGAAAACGCCGAGCGGCTGATCAATCCGGACACCCAGCCGTTGCGGCTCGGTCCGCCCGGACCCGGCGTCGAGCCCCTCACGTTCGACGACGAGGGTTCCGCACTGGCGTGGTTCGACACCGAGCACACCAACCTGCTCACCGCCCTCCGGCTCGCCGTCGCCCGGGGCTGGCATCGCTCGGTCTGGCAGTTCGCTCTGGCGCTGGACGCCTACCACGTCCGCCGCGGTCACCTCCATGACGACCTCGCCGCCTGGCAGGCCGCGCTCAACGCCGCCGACCACCTCGACGACCCCGAAAGCCGCGCCCTGGCGCACCGGCACCTCGGCGTGGCCCACGCCGACCTCGCCCGACACAACGAGGCACTGGAACACTTCCGGGAGGCACTCGCGCTGGCCGAACAGGCCGACGACCTCGCCGGACAGGCTCGCACCCACCACACACTGGCCTGGGCGTGGGGACGGCGGGGCGAGTACCGGCCGGCCCGCGAACACGCCACCCGTGCCCTCCACATGTTCCAGGCCCTAGGCAACCCCGTCCGCGCGGCCCGGACCCTCAACCAGGTCGGCTGGTACTCCACCCGACTCGGCGAGCACACCGAGGCGCGCGGCGCCTGCGAGGCCGCGCTGGAGGCGCACCGTAGGCACCACGACCGCGAAGGCGAGGCACACACTCTCGACAGCCTGGGCCACATCGCCCACCACACCGGCCGGCTCCCCGAAGCGCTGGAGTACTACCGGCAGGCCCTGGCCCTGTACCGCGAGCTCGGCCATACCTACTCCGAGGCCGACACCCTTGACCGCCTGGGCCACACGCATCTCACCGCCGGCCGGGCCGACTCCGCCCGCGTCACCTGGCAGAAAGCCCTCGACCTGTATCACGCCCAGCACCGCACAGAGCAGGCCGACCAGGTCCGGCACCAGCTCAGCACCCTCGACGAGCCCAATGGGCCGGACGCGAAAGAAGGTTGAGCCGAGGTCACCCGCCGCGCCATGAGACTCCGGGCCCGCCGATAAGGCCCGGAGTCTTGTGCGTCACGGCACCCGGTACGAGGGGCATCGAGCTGTTTCAGCGCCTCGTCAGCGGTCCCCGCGTAGGCGAATGTCTGGCAGTCGACGTCCTGACCGCCGAAGTACCATCCGACCCGATAGCCCAGGCACGAAACGATGATGTGCGCCAGCCGCCAGGCAATCGTGGTCACCGGCGCCGACACCGGGGGCAGGGGACGCGGAGTCCATCGTCCATTCCCCCGAACCTTCCGACATCGGTGCGGCCGACGTGCCACGTGGGCGGATGGTCGCGGTTGATCCAGGATGCCAGTCAGCCGTTGTCCCAGCCGTTGAGCGGAGGGAAGGGGCCGTTCAACTCCATTGCCTTCAGCCCGAACGGGAGATTACTCGCGGCCGGTGCTCAGGACGGGTCGCTGCAGCTATGGCGCTTTTCCGGTTCCGCCAGGCCCGAACTGATCAGCCATACGCCGAGCGATTCACGCGGGACCCCGGTAGGGCTCGCTCACACCGTCAACCTGCTCAACGAACGTCCGCCGTTGGCAGGTTGGGGTATCGCAGAAGAACCGGCGGACGGTCAGTCGAACCAGCACCGGCCTGCCGGCGACGGGACAGTCGTCCAGCTGACGACCGTAACGGCTGTGGACCCGGCGGGATGCGACACCGCAGTCCGGACACGTTCTCGATGAGTATGTGCTGGACAGGCGGACCAGTGTCCCATCCACGAGCGCCTTCACACACTCCACCCGCACACCACGAATCCCGGGAAAGAACACGCCCTCGGCCGGTAAGCAGACATCCCCCATGACCAGGGCGTTCCCGTGGGCACAGCCCCTTGACCTCGGCTTTCACGAGATCGCTGACAGTACCACCTTCGGCCAGCACGACCGCACCATGCTCACGGTCAGCTATGACGGGGCGATGCGCCGCTGGAGCATCCGTGACACATCGCGGCCCACTCTGCTGGACAGCGGGTGGTTCGAGAAGGTGCCGGACGACGCGGACATCGACGCGTGGCCGAACGTCCTCGCGGTGAGCCCGAACGGACACACGATGGCCCTGGCTCGCGACCATGGAGTCGGAGTGGAGCTCTGGGACATCACCGACCTGCACCATGCGAAGAGGCTGGGAACCCTGGCGGCGAAGAGTAACTCCGTCTACACCACGCTTGCATTCAGCCCGAACGGACGTGTTCTGGCCGCCGGGAACCAACTCACCTCCTGGCTCTGGGATGTGTCGGATCCGCGCCACGCGACACTGCTCCACCAGTTCCCCAAAGGAACGGTCGGCTGGGTGGACCAGCTCGCATTCAGCCCCGACGGGCGACTGCTCGCCTCTCTCTACGCTGGCGAAGGGCAGGTGACCGTGTGGGACGTGCGCGATCCCAGGAACCCCACACATACCAAGCGCACAAAGCCCCTCAACGGCAGTGAGTACGGCCAGACCATGGCTTTCAGTCCGAAGGGGCATCTTCTCGCCGTGGGCAGCGACCGGGGAAAGATCCGGTTCTGGAGCGTCTCTCTCCGGCACTCCCACCCCTCGAGGAACCGCCGTCATCTTCACAGGAGCCGTTTCAACCCTCTCCTTCAGTCCGGATGAACGCCTCCTGGCCTCCGGTGGCGAGGACAACGCGATCCCCCTCTGGGACGTCTCCGCCCCCGCCCACCCCACCGCCTTCGGAATCCCCTTGACCGGCCACAGCCGCGCCGTCGAAACCGCCGTTTTCGCCCCGACCGCTCCCATCCTGGTCAGCGACGGCTACGACGGCACCATAAGGTTCTGGCCCACTGAGACCAGCCACGACGCCGACCTGGTCTGCACCGCGTCCGCGGGCACCCTCACGCCGGCCCAGTGGAAGCTGCACCTGTCCGGGCTGCCGTACAACCCTCCGTGTCCGTAATCGAGCGCGGCGAGCACGACAGGGCACGGAGGAGATTCGCCTCTGCTCCCTACCGGATTGCGAACGAGGGGAGGCGACCATGTCGGTCGGGTCCTCGCCGGGCTGGAGGAAGACGGGCACGATGATCCTGGCGGTCTTGGTCGTGCCGTCGGTGGTTCGGGCGCAGGGCCCGGGTCGACCGTGGCGGGATCACCGGCAGGTGATCAACGGGGTGCTGTGGCGGTTGCGTACCCGTGCTCCGTGGCGTGACCTGCCTCAACGCTATGGGCCGTGGCAGACGGTCTATGAGCGGTTCGCCCGCTGGGAGGCGGTCTGCTCAACGCCCGCGGGCCGTACGACATCTCCGACAATGACACGGCCCGTGATAGTGCGGAACCGTCGTGGCCAATGTCCCGCGACCGACCCGCTGCTCACACCAGGGTGACGTGCATGCCGCCCTCGGCCAGGACCTCGAGGACCTCGGCGAATAGGTCATAGGGCTCGCCGTCCGGTGTAAGAGTGTGGGACAGGTGTGCGTGTACGGTCGCGGCGTTCCGCCAGAGCAGGGTTGCGGGTGCGGTGTAGCCGAAGGACCCGCCCAGGCAGTCGTCAATGGCTGCGAGGCAGCCGCCGAAGTAGCCGCCAGGCCCGTTCACGGCCTCGCCGAGCGCCAGGTAGAGGCCCGGTTCGTCGGTGATGTGCTGACCGTCCAGTTCATAGGCGTGCCCAGGCGGCGGGTCACGATGGGTGCGTCGGCAAGCCCGCTCCCGGACGAGGTCGAGCCATGCCCACCGGCGCCGAGTATCGAGGTCGGCCCAGGCACCCTGGTTGTCTGGCGGACCAGCGAGCCATCGTTCCCAGATGGACTGCGCGTATTGCGGAACGGGCGTGAAGAACTCTCCGTCGAGCTCCAGGTCGATCAGATCCGTCCCGTAGGAGGATGGGCGCCAGGCGCTGACTCTGCTCCACAACAGGCGTTCGGTGAGCGGCTCGCCCTGGTCGTCCCGTATCTCCAGAGCGGCTTGCTCCAGGTCCAGCGCCCGCGGGGTCCCCTTCAGCAGTGCCGCTCGCAGCTGATCTCCCTGGGCGAGCCCCCGCAGGACGAGCGGGGGCGCGGACTGTTTGGGTGGCAGGATGCGGGTGATTTCCCGGCAGAACCCCAGCCAGCGGCTCCCGTCGTGCACCCGAACGCGCCCCCTGTGTCCCTCAGGTGGACCTTCGTAGTCGTCCAGCCCAGTGAGTACGAGACTGTCTGTCCCAAGGAGCTGGCCCAGGCTCTCCGCGTCCTGCAGCAGCCAGGGTTCGCGTGGATCGTCGTCCGGCACAAGCCATACTCGGTTACCGACCCAGTCGTGCACTTCTGCCTCTGGAACCCAGCCGAACAGCTCATAGGTCCCGCGCTGGGGTTCTCCGAACAGTCCTTCCGCCTCGGCACAAACGCCCCAGGCCTGCCCGTGTTCCGTCTCAGACAGCGTGTACCGCGTTCGCCTGCGATGGTCCTTGTCCTCGTCCATGGTGGAAATCATGTCGGGACCAGGTGCTCGCGGCGAAGGCATTCCCGCAGCCGGCCGTGCGATGAGCTGAGAGAAGCTGCCGGGGATCGCGAAAGCCGGTCAGCGGCAGGTCGGGGTGCTCCTGCAGGAGGCGCTGGCCGACGGCGAACTGCCCGTGCTCGCGGGACCCGAACCGCTCCAGCTGCGCCAGCAGCTGCTGGGCTCGCTCCGGCGCCGGTGGGCTGATGGTCATCTGTGACTTCTTGGTGAAGAGGGAGCGCCGCGCCCGCACGGTGGCGGGCACGGGGCTCCGGGGGGGCGGCTGCTGCTTGGCGGTGGTGTTCAGGGGCCTGCGCCCAGGACCGCAGGGCGGGCTTGTTCTCGACCTGGTTCGGGGCGGCCGGTTCGAGGCCGCGCACGTGGGCAACGTCCACCGACGTGGCGGGGAGGTCGGGGTGCGCGGCGAGCAGGGCGTCGGCTGCGTTGGAGGCCGCGGTGTAGGGGCTCGGGTGGGGGATGGTCATGGGTTCCTCGGATGGGGGGCTGTCGGTCGAGCGCTGTGGGTGAGGCCCGGTGCAGCCAGTCGCCGGTGACGTTGGGAGCGCGGCGGGCGCAGTACGCGATGAGCACGGCGACGGGCTGGCCGCGTTCCAGGTACCACCTGGCCGCTCACCGGGCCGGGAGTCGTCGTGGTGGATTCCAGGTGCTGTCGGTCCATTCGATCGACGTGCTGTCAGCCACGGGCGTTCCCGCCGTCCACGGGGTGGGTGTAGCGGATGGGCTTGCCGAGGCTGCGGGCGTAGTCGATCTCCCGGCGGGTGCTGTCGCCGATGTAGCCGCCGGGGTTGACCACGAGGACGTCGTCGGCGAGGTCGATCTTCCGCAGGTGTAGGTCGCCCAGGACCTGCTTGAGGCGGTCGGTCTGGGCCGGGTCGGCCCACAGGGGGTGGGGCTGCTTGAGGTTGCAGCCGGGCGCGAGGACGATCCGGCCGGCCGCGGTCTCGTACAGGTTGGCTTCGGCGAGTTGCTCCCAGTACGAGGTTGATCCGCACAGTACGACGATCGAGGGGCGGGAAGGCGAGCCGCAGGTGGTGGTTTGGATGGTGCCGTCCGTCATGGAAAGGCTCTCTCTCAGGTGATGGGGTGGTGCTGCTTGGCAGCCTGAACGGTGTCGACGGCCGCCGCACAGGCTTGAGGGGTGATCCGGCCGGGGCCGGGACGGTGGTTCAGCGGCCGTGGAATGCGGCGAGGTGCTCGATGCGGTGGGCGCGGGCTGCGGGCTCGGCGAGCTGCTTGACGTGGTGGGGCTGGTCGACGTCGCCCACTGGTGCAGTGGCGGTATGCGGAGCGTGCGCAATTCTTAGTTGAGCTGCCGCAGTTGGCCGCCGCCTACCGTGACGGAGCTCGGTGAGGCGGCGACGGGTCGGGGGCGCTACGGGCCTGCTGCCTGAAGACAGTCGGATCTGACCTCGTCGGTGCAGATCCGGACTCTGCCGCCGTGAAAACTCTGAAGCCATTATTGTGAAGTTTCTGCTTCACATCTACGGTTAGCGCATGCGACCGAAGCACGAGCCTGAACAGATCACCGACCTGTCACGGTTGAGGGCATTCATGAACCCGCTGCGGATGCAGCTCTACCGAATGCTGTACGCCGCGGGCACCGCGACCGCCTCTCAGCTCGCCGAGCATGTCGACGAGACGCCGTCGCTGGTCAGTTATCACCTGCGCAAGCTGGCCGAACACGGCTTCGTGGCCCAGGCGAGCAGCGAGGGCACCGACGGCCGCGAGCGGTGGTGGAGGGTGGCATCCGAGGAGGGCTGGGGCTTTCGCGACTCGGACTTCGCGGACACGCCCGAGGGCGCCGCCGCAGTCGGCGCGGTGACCCGCGGCATCTTCGACACCCGCGTCGCCCAGTACCGCACGTATCTCGACCAGAAGGCCGCCTGGGGCAAAGCGTGGACCGACGCGGCCTTCAGCTCCGAGTGGCTACTCGACCTCACCCCCGCCGAACTCTCCGAGATGAGTGACGAACTTGAGGAGCTGGCAAGGCGCTGGCGCGAGCGCGGCAAAGCTGCCAAGGCGGCCGGTGACACCGAGGACCGCGAGCACGTGTCCGTGCACCTCTACGGCTTTCCCTTCCGGCCCTGACCCGGCCTTTCCCCGACCTACTGGAGCCGGCCATGGCCACTACAGAGACAGCCCTGCCCGAATATGCCACCACACCAGGCCACCGCGACGGCAACGTACTGCGCTGGCTCACCGCCTACACCGCTTCCCTCGTCGGCGACAGCGTGTACTTCGTCGCCCTGGGCTGGTCCGCCCAGAAGGCCGCCGGCCCTACCGAAGTCGGTCTCGTCATGGCCGCCGGGGCGTTACCGCGGGCGATACTCATGCTCGGCGGGGGCGTGGTGGCGGACCGGCTCGACCCCCGTCGGGTGATTCTCGGCAGTGACACGCTGCGCTGTCTCCTCATCCTGGCGGCTGCCGCCGGAATCGCACTGACTGCGCCGGCCTTGTGGATCCTGGTCACGGTGGCGCTCGTCTTCGGCGCCGTAGACGCGCTGTTCGTACCCGCTGTCGGTGCCCTCCCGCCACGCATCACCAGTCCTGACCAGCTCGCCCGGGTCACCGGCATGCGCTCACTGTCGATGCGCCTCAGCCAGATCGCGGGCCCGCCGATCGGCGGCCTTGCCATGGGACTGGGCGGGCCTGCGGCCGCCTTCACCGTCGCCGGCGCGCTCTTCGCTCTGTCCCTGCCACTCCTGCTGACAGTACGGATACGGCCCCTCGGATCGCACGACGCGGAGCGGCCAGGGCCCGGCACCGTGCGGCGGGACCTGCTCGACGGGCTGCAGTACATCCGCCGGCACCAACTCATCGGCCCGCTCGTCGCCGCCGGCGCCATCTACGAACTCGGTCTCACCGGCACCCTCAACGTCGGCATGGTGCTCCTCAACGCCGAACGCGGCTGGGGCCCTTCCGGCTACGGCTGGATCGTCAGCAGCTTCAGCGCAGGAGCAGCAGCCAGCGCCGCACTGCTCGCGATCGCCGGCTGGCTGCCCCGCGCCGGCTTGATGATGACCGGCACACTGCTCGTGGGTTGCGCGGGCGCCGCCGCCATCGCCTTGGTGCCTACCCTCTGGCTCGCCGCGGTGCTGGCCGCAGTCATCGGGCTGTGCGCGGGCATCTTCGGCAGCCTGGACAACACCCTCATACAGACGGCGGCGGACCCGGCCTATCTCGGCCGGGTCACCTCCGTCGTCATGCTCACCATGGTCGGTCTCGCGCCCCTCAGCTATCCGCTCGTCGGCGCTGCCATCGGAGCCTGGGGTGCCGCACCGGTGTTCGTCGGCTGCGGCGCCTTCGCCAGCCTGGGCGTGGCCATCGCCCTGGCGTCCAGCGCGGTACGGCGCGCCGAACTGCCCCGGCGCAGTTGAACGGGTACCCCGCTATTCGGCCTGGCGGGCTGCGAGGTATCCGGCCCAGTTCTCACCGGGGAGCGTTGCCCAGCGTTCGGCTGGCTTGGGGTGGATACCGAGCAGGTCAGCGATAACCATGGGCGGCAGGTCGGCCAGGGAGTCCATCATGGCGGTGTTCCGAGCTGCGCGGTCGGGCAGACCGTGGTGTCTCAGCGTGTCGGCGAGGCCGAGGGGGTTGCGCAGGTGTCCAGGGCTTTGTCCGGGTAAGAGGTACCTTCGTCCAGCCGCGGTGTGGTGCCGGGGCGTGCTGTGGCGGAGCTGATCGTCGATCAGACGAACGAGCTTCGGCGGGCATGACGGTGGGCGACTTGCCCTCCAGCAGGGTGTTGAGGCGTTCCGCGTCGCGGGAGGCGAGCCAGGGCTGGGTGTACGGGCCCATGCGGAGCAGGATGCGCCCGGTGAACGGGGCTATCCAAGACGTCTCCGCTGCCGTGATCACACCAGCCATCCGGAGATCATTTCAATTGCCGACAGCCCGCCCCTCGGGGATCCTGACCATCCGGCAGGGGGAGTAGGCGAGATGGGACTGATGCTTTTCCCGGGGACGGCGACGTGACCAGCCCGGACGTCTCCTGGTCCTACACCGGCTTCGGGATGTTCAGGGAGTGGCTGGCCCAGACCGAGGGGTTCGCGCTCGCCGAGATGCGCGGCTTCGGCGGAGACCGCGACTGGTCCAGCGTCTCCACCATGCTGAAGCCACTCCTCAACCACCCAGATGACGACGGCCCCGACCTCACGCCCGCTCAATGCGCGGCCATGCTGCCCCGTTTGGAAGAAATCCTCGATCACGGACTGCCGGATGACAGCGACCCCGTCCTGCGACGGCGCATCGAAGACGTCGGTGAGCTGGTCACCGTCCTGCGGTCTTGCGTGGACAAGAACGTCGAACTCATCTTCGGCTGATCCGGGAACGCGGGGTGACCCATCACCGAGGGGCGGCGACGGCTCACAGTTACGGGACAGCCTTACTGGCGGATGCTCTAACTGATCGTTTCAGAATGAGTTGATCTGCGGATCTTGCGCTTGCTGATCTTGGTCGGCAGGGTATCTGGGGTGCGTTCTGATCTTGTTCCTGACGACCTGTGGGCGCGGGTGGCCCCGCTGCTGCCGCCTGTTCCCGAACGGCGCCATCGCCACCCCGGGCGGCTGCGCGTTCCCGGCCGAGTGGCACTCGCCGGTGTGATGTATGTGCTGCGGACCGGTGTCACATGGCGTGATGTCCCCGCAGAGACGGTGGGCTGCTCTGGGGTGACGGCCTGGCGCCGGCTGCGGGACTGGACCGAGGTTGGCGTGTGGCCGCGCCTGCACGCTGCCCTGCTGACCGAGCTTCGCCGTGTCGGCCTGCTGGACCTGGATGACTGCTCCGTGGACGGGTCGCACGTCCGGGCATTGAAAGGGGGGATCACGTCGGCCCCTCACCCGTCGACCGCGCCCGCCCCGGCTCGAAGCACAACCTACTGACTTCCTTGGGTTGTTTGTCGGGTGTTGGGTGGGGGGGCTGGTGGCGGTCGGGCGGGTGTCGATCGGGTCGGGTCGGAGTTGGATGTGAGGTAAGCGTGGGGGGGGGTGTGCTTGAGGTGTTCGTCGTGGGTGGAGGGGGTGTTGGCTATCGGGGTGTGCTGTGACAGTGGCCGGATGTCTTTGACCGGTTTCGA